>CAYNRU010000079.1:0-61528 GCA_964399635.1 uncultured Bordetella sp. | reverse complement strand
CAGCGCCGCGCCTGACAGCTTCATCGGGAAGCCGGTGCCGTCGGCGTGCTCATGGTGGTGCGCGACCATGCCCAGCCAGTCGGCGTCGTCGACGCCCGCCGCCCGCAGCAGCGCGACGCTGCGCCGCGGGTGCTCGAGCACGACCGCGGTCGCGATCGCGTGGCGCGTGCCGTGGCGCCCTCCGCGCAGCAGCAGCGGCGCCGCGAGCAAGGCATCCGGGTCCAGCGCGCACAGCCGCTGCAGCTCGGCGCCGCAGGCCTGCAGCACGCGCAGCGCGGTGAGCATGTCGGGCGGTTCGTCCTGCGGTCCGGGCTCGCCGGCGAGCCCGGCGAGCGCAGCGTCGAGCCGGGCCTGCAGCGCGTGGAGCAGCCGCCACGGCCGCACGCGCGCCACCCTGGGCGGCGCGATCGCGGGCCCGGTGTCAGGCAGGGGGGGGAGGGCGGCATGGCGTGCCGCGTCGCAGAACACGCCGTGCCCGATCATCTGCTCGAGCCGCGCGGAATCGGGGGCTGTCGTGCCTTCGATCAATAACCGGCGGCCGGCGTCATCGAACAGGTCGCAGGGCACCGGCTCGCCCGCGGCGAGGTCGCCGTCCTCCAGCCGATGCATCGGCGCAGGCGCCAGCGCCCCCTGCGGCGATGCCCAGTGCCATGGATCCATCGAAGGCTCCCCTGACGGGCGGCCCGGACGCGCCGCGGCGCGGCACGTCCGGTGCGTGCCCCATCCTGTGCGGCGCGCGCGCGCGCGGCGAGCCCGTCCGGCGCAGCGGCGGCCTGCCGGCTCCGGACGGCGTGCGGCCGGTGCGCCCGTGCCACGCCGGGCGCTGTTTCGTCAGGCCTTGACGACCGCGTAGCGCGCCAGGGTCCGCAGCCTCGCCTGCGCATGGTCGACGACCGGCGCGGGGTAGTCCCGGCCGATGACGCAACCCAGCCGTGCCTGCTCGGCGGGTGCCAGCAGCCACGGCGCGTGGATCTGCGCGTCCGACAGCCTCGCGAGCTGGGGCAGGTAACGCCGGATGAAGGCGCCCCTGGAGTCGAACTTCTGCGACTGGGTGATCGGGTTGAAGATCCGGAAGTAGGGCTGCGCGTCGCAGCCGCTCGACGACGCCCACTGCCAGCCGCCGTTGTTGGCGGCTAGGTCGAAGTCGTTGAGGTGCTCGGCGAACCAGCGCTCGCCGCGGCGCCAGTCGATGCCGAGGTCCTTGCACAGGAACGAGGCGACCACCATCCGCAGCCGGTTGTGCATGTAGCCGCTCGCGCGGATCTGCGCGATGGCCGCGTCCACCAGCGGGTAGCCGGTGCGGCCCTCGCACCAGGCCGCGAACAGCGCGTCGCCCTGGGCGCCGTCCTCCCAGCGGATCGCGTCGTAGGCCGGCTTGAACGAGGCGTCCACCACTCGAGGATGGTGGTGCAGCACCTGGAAATAGAAGTCGCGCCACACCAGCTCCGACAGCCAGGTGCCCGCGCCCTGCGCAGCGTGCGGGTCGCTGCGGGCAATGCGCCAGGCCTCGCGGGCCAGCGTGCGGATCGACACAGTGCCGAACCGCAGGTGCACCGACAGGTAGGACGGCCCCTTCACGGCCGGGAAGTCGCGGGCCTCGCGGTAGGCGCCGATGCGGGTCTCGAAGTCCTCGAGGAGCCGCGCCGCCCCGCTCGCTCCGGTCGGGATGCCCAGCCGCGCGAGGTCGGTGGGCTCGAAGCCGATCGCGGCCAGGCCCGGCACGCCGTCGACCGGGTCGGTGCCGGCGAGGCCTGGCGCCGCGGCCGCGCGCATCCCGGCGGGCGCCGGCGCGAGCCGGCCGCCGGCGAGCTCGCGCACCGGCCAGGGCGCCAGCGGCGTGCCCGGCGCACCCTCGGCGCCCAGGCTCTCCAGCCTGCGCAGCCAGGCGTTCTTGTACGGCGTGAACACCGAGAACGGATGGCCCGCGGCGGTCAGGACCTCGTCGGTCTCGAACACCACATGGTCCTTGACGCACTCGAGCTGCCGGCCGTCGGACCGCAGGCGTTCCCGGACGCGCTCGTCGCGCACACACGCGGTCGGCTCGTAGTCCCGCGCCGCGAACACGGCGCCTGCCTGAAGGCGCGCCGCGAGCGCCGGGATGGCGTCGGTTGCGCGGTCGTGCACCACGATCAGCCCGCCGCCCAGCGCGCGCAGGGCCGCGTCGAGCTCGCGCAGCGCGGCCTCGATGAACTCGACGCGCCGGTCGGCACGCGCCGGCAGCGCATCGAGGATCTCGCGGTCGTACACGAAGACGCAGTGCACCCTGCGGCAGGCCGCGAGCGCACGCGACAGCGTGGCTGTGTCGTCCAGCCGCAGGTCGCGGCGGAACCAGGCGAGGCCTGTGTCGAAACGGGGAGTGGTCATGGCATAGCTCGGCAGGGGCCGCGATTGTGCCGCCCCAGTCGGGCCTTTACAATCGGTCGATGGCAGATGCAGACGGCGCGACCAACCTCACCAATCATTTCCTGCTCGCGATGCCGAGCATGGCGGATGCCAATTTCGGCGGCGCGGTGGTCTTCATCGCCGAGCACAGCGCCAAGGGAGCGCTCGGGCTTGTCATCAACCGGCCGATGGACCTGGACCTTCAGTCGCTGTTCGAGCGCATCGACCTTCGGCTCGAGGTCGCCCCGCTGTGCAGCGCGCCGGTGTTCTTCGGTGGGCCCGTCCAGACCGATCGCGGCTTCGTGCTGCACCAGCCGCTGGGCGCCTGGAGCTCGACCGTCTCCATCGGCGACACCCTGGGCCTGACCTCCTCCAAGGACGTGCTCGAGGCGGTCGCGGCGGGCGAGGGGCCCGAGCGCCTGCTGGTCACGCTCGGCTACGCCGGCTGGGGCCCCGGCCAACTCGAGGACGAGATCGCCCGCAACGCCTGGCTGACCGTCGAGGCGGACCCGGCGGTGATCTTCGAGACCCCGGTCGCGCAGCGCCTGCAGCGCGCCTACGGCCTGCTCGGCATCGACCCGGCCTTCCTGTCCTCGTCGGCCGGACATGCCTGACGGCCAGGCCGGCGGCCCGGCAGGGTTCGCGCAGGCCGTCCCTGCGTCGCCGCGCACCCTGCTGGGCTTCGATTTCGGCACGCGGCGCATCGGCGTGGCGCTGGGCAACACCCTCACCGGCGCGGCGCTCCCCCTCGAGATCCTGGACAGCGCCCCCATCGATCGCCGCTTCGAGCGGATCGGCACGCTGATCCGACAGTGGCAACCGGATGCGCTGGTGGTCGGCCGCCCGCTCGACGAGTCCGGCGCGCAGACCGAGACCACCCGCCGCGCCGACCGGTTCGCCAACCAGTTGCGGGGCCGCTTCGGGCTGCCTGTCGAGCCGGTCGACGAGCGTTACTCCAGCCGCGAGGCTCAGGCTATCATCGCGTCCGGCGGCGGCCGACGCGCGAGCGCCGACGACGGCGTGGCAGCGGCGGTGATCCTCGCGCAGTACCTGGAGGCCCACCGGCGCCACGCCGGGCCGCGGGGCTGAAGCGCGGCGACGCCGGGCCGCCGCCGCACCGCCACCCGCGCCCGCTGTTGCCGACTTCCCGCCCCCAGCCGCCTGCCGCCCGAGCCCTTCCCCGCCCACGAGCCGATGACCTCGCCCGCCGCCCCTCCCGCCCCGAGCGTCCGCACGCTGGACGCGGAGGCGATCTACGCCGACCTGAAGGCCGCGGTCGCCGCCCGCCTGGCCGCGCCCGGCGCGCGCCGCCCGGCGGTGGTGGGCATCCACAGCGGAGGCGCCTGGGTCGCCCGGCGGCTGCACGCCGACCTGTGCCCCGACGCGCCGCTGGGCTTCCTCTCGAGCGCTTTCCATCGCGACGATTACGCCAAGCGGGGCTTGCGCACCGCGGGCGGGGGCAGCACGAAGATCGACTTCGAGGTCGGCGGCGCCGACATCCTGCTCGTCGACGACATCCTGTTCACCGGCCGCACCGTGCGCGCCGCGCTCAACGAGATCTTCGACTACGGCCGCCCGCGCCGGGTGGAGCTCGCGGTGCTGCTCGACCGGGGCGGGCGCGAGCTGCCGGTGCAGGCCGACCACGTCGGCGCCGTGCTGCCGCTGCAGCAGGACCAGGGCTTCGTGCTCGGGCAGGACGCGCAGGGCCGCTTCACGCTCGTCGTGGAGCCCGCCTGAATGCGACATCCCCAGCTGAACGAGCACGGCGAGCTGCGCCACCTGCTGACCATCGAGGGCCTGCCGCGCGACGTCATCACGCACATCCTCGACACCGCCTCCTCCTTCCTCGAGGTCAGCGACCGCGAGGTCAAGAAGGTGCCGCTGCTGCGCGGCAAGTCGGTCTTCAACCTGTTCTTCGAGAACAGCACCCGCACCCGCACCACCTTCGAGATCGCGGCCACGCGGCTGTCGGCCGACGTCGTCAACCTCGACGTACGGACCTCGTCGACCTCCAAGGGCGAGTCGCTGCTCGACACCATCGACAACCTCGCGGCGATGCATGCCGACATGTTCGTCGTGCGCCACGCGCAGAGCGGCGCGCCGTTCATGATCGCGCGCCACGTGGGGCCCGGGCTGCACGTGATCAACGCGGGCGACGGCCGGCACGCGCACCCCACCCAGGGGCTGCTCGACATGTACACCATCCGCCACTTCAAGAAGGACCTCACCCAGCTCACCGTGGCGGTGGTCGGCGACATCCTGCATTCGCGCGTCGCGCGCAGCGACATCCACGCGCTGACCACGCTCGGCGTGCCCGAGGTCCGCGCGATCGCGCCGCTGACGCTGCTGCCCCCGGGCCTCGAGCAGATGGGCGTGCGCGTGTTCACCGACATGCGCGCGGGCCTGAAGGACGTCGACGTGATCATCATGCTGCGCCTGCAGAACGAGCGGATGCGCGGCGCGCTGCTGCCCTCGGCGCAGGAGTTCTTCAAGCACTACGGCCTGACCGCCGAGAAGCTCGCGCTCGCGAAACCGGACGCGATCGTGATGCACCCGGGGCCGATGAACCGCGGCGTGGAGATCGACTCGGCGGTCGCCGACGGCGCGCAGTCGGTGATCCTCAAGCAGGTCACCTTCGGCATCGCGGTGCGCATGGCGGTGATGAGCATCCTGGCGGGCAACCGATGAGACTCACGATCACCGGCGGGCGCATCGTCGACCCCTCGAGCGGCCTCGATCGCGTGGCCTCGCTGCACCTGGCCCACGGGCGCATCGCGGCCGTGGGCGACGCCCCCGACGGTTTCCGGGCCGACCGCAGCCTCGACGCCACCGGGCTGGTCGTGTGCCCGGGTCTGGTCGACCTGTCGGCGCGGCTGCGCGAGCCGGGCTTCGAGTACCGGGCCACGCTCGAGTCGGAGATGCAGGCGGCGCTCGCCGGGGGCGTGACCAGCTTGGTGTGCCCGCCCGACACCGATCCGCCGCTCGACGAACCCGGGCTGGTCGAGATGCTCAAGCACCGCGCGCGCAGCCTCGACCAGGCTCACCTCTACCCGCTCGGCGCGCTGACCGTCGGCTTGAAGGGCGAAGTGCTGACCGAGATGGCCGAGCTCGCCGAGGCGGGCTGCGTCGGCTTCTCGCAGGCCAACGAGTCGCTGGTCGACACCCAGGTCATGTCGCGCGCGATGCAGTACGCGCGCAGCTTCGGCTTCACCGTGTGGCTGCAGCCGCAGGACGCCTACCTGTCGCGCGGCGGCGTCGCGCACAGCGGGCCGGTCTCGGGGCGGCTCGGCCTGTCGGGCATCCCGGTGGCCGCCGAGACGGTCGCGCTGCACACTCTTTTCGAACTGATGCGCGGCAACGGCTGCCGCGTGCACCTGTGCCGGCTGTCGTCGGCGGCGGGGGTGGAGCTGGTGCGCGCCGCGCGCCGCGAGGGGCTGCCGGTGACCGCCGACGTCGCGGTCCATCACCTGCACATGATCGATATCGACATCGGCTTCTTCGACACCGCCTGCCGCGTGACCCCGCCGTTCCGCTCGCAGCGCGACCGCGACGCGCTGGGCGCAGCACTCGCCGACGGCACCATCGACGCGGTGTGCTCCGACCACAGCCCCATCGACGACGACGCCAAGCTCGTGCCCTTCGGCGAGGCCGAGTCCGGCGTGACCGGCCTGGAGCTGCTGCTGCCGCTGACCCTCTCGTGGGCGCGGCGCGCCGGCGTGCCGCTGGCCACCGCGCTGTCTCGCCTCACCTGCGACCCGGCCCGGATCGCCGGCTGCGAGGCCGGCTCGCTCGCGCCCGGCGCGCCCGCCGACGTCTGCGTGTTCGACCCCGACGCCGCCTGGGTGGTGTCCGCCGGGACCCTGCTCAGCCAGGGCCACCACACGCCGTTTGCCGGGCGCGAGCTGCAGGGGCGCGCGCGCGCGACCCTGGTCGGCGGCCGGCTCGCGTTCGAGCGGCCGGCGACGTGAGCGCAGCGCACACGCCGGGCGCGCCGAACGGCACGCGCTGAAGGCTCCGCTTGCGCCGCCTCTACCGCATCCCCGCGATGATCGCGCTGCTGTTCGGCGGCCTCGCCACCGTGTTCCTGGTCTTCCCGCTGGTGGGCGATGCGCGTCGCGAGTGGCTGATCGCGACCTGGTCGGGCATGGTGATGCGGGCCTGCGGCGTCGAGGTCCGCGAGCTCGCCGCCCCCGGCATGCAGTCGCTGTCGGCGATGCGCGGCCGCCACGGGCCCGGTGAAGGGCGCCTGCTGCTGTGCAACCACGTGTCGTGGCTCGACATCTTCGCGATCGACAGCCTCGCGCCGGCCTCGTTCGCGGCCAAGGCCGAGATCGCTGGCTGGCCGCTGGCCGGCACGCTGGTCGCCCGCGCGGGCACCGTGTTCATCGAGCGCGGCAGGCGGCATGCGGTGCACGGCGTGATCCAGCGGATGGGTGCGAAGCTGTCCGCGGGCCTGCGCGCCGCGGTGTTCCCGGAGGGCACGACCAGCGACGGCACACGACTGCTGCCCTTCCACGGCAACCTGGTGCAGTCGGCGCTCGACACCGCCTCGCCGATGGTGCCGGTCGGGCTGCGCTACCGCGACCCGGATGGCGAGCCGAGCCACGCCGCGCTGTACGTCGGCGACACCACCTTCCTCGCGTCGCTGTGGCGGGTCACCGGCCACCCCAGGCTGATTGTGGAGGTGCACGTGCTCGCGCCCATCGTGCCGGTGGACGGCATGAAGCGCCAGGCCGCGGTCAGGCAGGCGCGCGAGGCGATCAGTGCCCGCCTGGGTCTGCCGCTCGAGGACACCGTACCTGAAGCACTGCGCGGTCTTCGAGCCTGACTGCGGTCAGCGCGCCGCCCCACACGCAGCCGGTATCGAGCGACACCAGGTCGGGGCGCAGCACCAGCCCGAGCGTCGACCAGTGCCCGAACACCACTGTCACCCCCGCGGTGCGCCGGCCCGGCGCGTCGAACCACGGCACCAGGCCTGCGGGCGCTGCGCCCGCGCCTTCCTTGACCGCGAAGTCCATCCGACCGTCGGCGTCGACGAAGCGCATCCGGGTCAGCGCGTTGACGATCGCGCGCAGCCGGTCGTCGCCCGACAGCGCGTCGTCCCAGCGGTCGGGCAGGTTGCCGTACATGGTCCGCAGGAAGTCCACCCAGTCGGGGCCGCGCAGCACCCGCTCCACCTCCCCCGCGAGCGCCACCGTCTGCTCGGCGCTCCACTGCGGGAAGACGCCGGCGTGGACCAGCAGGTGGCCGTCGGCGAGGTGGGCGAGCGGGCGCGCGCGCAGCCAGTCGAGCAGCGCGTCGCGGTCGGGGGCGGCGAGGATCGCCTCGAGCGTGTCGCTGCGATGCGCGCGGCGCAGGCCGCTCGCCACCGCCAGGAGGTGCAGGTCGTGGTTGCCGAGCACCGCGGTCGCGCGCTCGCCGAGCCCCCGCACGCGACGCAGTGCGCCGAGCGAGTCGGGGCCGCGGTTCACCAGGTCGCCGGCGAACCACAGCTGCCCGTCGCGCGCCGAGGGCCCGGCCGCATCGAGGAGGTGCTCGAGCGCATCGCGGCAACCCTGCAGGTCGCCGATGGCAAGGGTCATCGGTCGGCCCGACCGTCCTCGTCGGCGGGCGGCACGACCAGCGACAGCCGGCCGAAGCCGGTGCCGCCGGTAGCGCGCACCGGGCCCGCGGGCGGCGCGGCGTCGGGTTGCTGCGGACCCGCCGGCGGTGCGAGCACCGCCAGCCCCGGCGCGGGCGAATACTCGGGCACGAAGCGCTTGAGCCAGCCGCGCACCGCCTCGTCGCTCAGCCGGTCGGGGTTGTCGAGCCAGCGGCAGACCTCGTCGTACCACTGCGCGCTCGGCGGGTCGATGGACCGCGAGATCCGCAGCTTGGGGTGACGCGTCACCAGCGTTGTCTCGTCGTCGGCGAGCAGCTCCTCGTAGAGCTTCTCGCCCGGCCGGATGCCGGTGAACTCGATCGGGATCTGCGCCTCGGTGAGCCCCGACAGCCGGATCATGTCGCGGGCGAGGTCGACGATGCGCACCGGCTCGCCCATGTCGAGCACGAAGATCTCGCCGCCCTGGCCGATCGAGCCGGCCTGCAGCACCAGCCGCGTCGCCTCGGGGATCGACATGAAGTAGCGGGTCATGTCGGGGTGGGTCACCGTGACGGGCCCGCCGCGGGCGATCTGCTCCTTGAACTTGGGGATCACGCTGCCGCTCGAGCCCAGCACGTTGCCGAAGCGCACGATCACCACCGGCAGCTTCGTGACGAGGTGGCAGCGCTGCAGGATCAGCTCGGCGAGGCGCTTGGTGGCGCCCATGGTGTTGGTCGGGTTGACGGCCTTGTCGGTGGAGACGAACACGAAGCGCCCGACCCCGTAGGAGGCTGCGGCCTCGGCCACGTTGCGCGTGCCCAGCGCGTTGTTGCGCACCCCTTCCCAGGCGTTGAAGGTCTCCAGCATCGGCACGTGCTTGTAGGCCGCCGCGTGGAAGACCACCTCGGGCGCGTAGTTGCGGAACACCTCGAAGACGCGGCGCCGGTCGCGCACGTCGCCGATGATCGGCAGCACATCCAGCCCCGGCTGCACGCGCGAGAAGTCCTCGATGGTGCTGTAGAGGGCGAACTCGTTCTGGTCGAGCACGATCAGCCGGCGCGGCCCGAGCCGCGCGATCTGGCGGCACAGCTCGGAGCCGATCGAGCCGCCCGCACCGGTCACCAGCACCACCCGGCCGCGCAGCTGCTCCGTCAGGATCGCCGAGTCGAAGGAGACCGGATCGCGCCCGAGCAGGTCGTCGAGCTCGACGTGGCGGATCTCGGAGACCCAGCGGTCGCCGACGATCATGTCGTCGAAGTCCGGGATCACCAGCAGCGTGACGCCGCCCTGTTCGCACAGGTCGAAGGCCCGGCGCCGCACCGCGTTGTCGGCCCGTGGCGTGGCGAGGATCGCGTGCCGGCAGCCCATCCGCTCGGCGACGTCCGACAGCTCCTCCCAGGTGCCGACCACCGGGACGCCCGCGATGTCGCGCCCGACCTTGCGCGCGTCGTCGTCGAGCAGGCCCACCACCGACCACGAGGCGCTGCGCTCCATCTCGCCCACCAGACGCCGCGCGGCGTCGCCCGCGCCCAGCAGCAGCACCGGCCTGCCCATGCCGCGCACGCCGCGGAACTGCCGGTGCTCCTTCCACCACCGGTAGACGATCCGCCCGCCGCCCATGAACACGATCAGCAGCACCGGGTTGATCACGTACAGCACCCGGGGCACGCCCAGGCCGTGGCGCCACAGCAGCAACGCCGACGGCACGAGCAGCGCCGCGATGCCCACCGCGGTGAAGATCCGCTTCATGTCGTGCATCGACGCGTAGCGCCAGATGCCGCGGTACAGGCCGAGCTTGAGGAAGCAGGCGAGCTCGATCGCGATCACGACCGGCAGGGTCTGCAGCAGGATGTCGCGCGCCTCGGGCGGCATCTGGAAGTTGTAGCGCGTCACGAAGCCCAGCACCCAGGCCGTGGTCGCGACCGTCAGGTCGTAGCCGACGGCGATCAGCGTCCGCGGGCTGAACCGGCGCAGCTGGATCGACGGGATCATCGCCTCAGGCGCCCTGGCCGGTGGCCTGGCGCCGGTGCCAGAGCTGACGGACCCGCAGGTAGAGCGCGCCGAAGGCGAGCGCCATGGCGGCGGCCGGCGCCCAGCGCCGGCCGTCGTCGGCGCCGTCGGTGCCGGCGAGACCGGCGAGGGCTGCGGCTGCGCTGGATGCCATCAGGGCATAGTAGACCAGCGCCGTCTTCAGGTGCCCGAATCCGAGCAGGCTCAGGCGCTGGTACACGTGCTCCCGGTGGCCCTCCCAGAAGCGGCGGCGCCGCAGGATGCGGTCGGCGAGCGTGGCGGTCGCGTCGAACACGAAGGGCAGGAAGGCGATCACCGGGAACCATGCCGGCCACAGGCCGCGCAGCACCCCCGCCAGCCCGAGCGCGCCCGCGAGCAGGCCGAGCGCGGTCGAGCCCGCGTCGCCCAGGAAGATCCGCGCCGGCGGGAAGTTGTAGCGCAGGAACCCGAGCGAGGCGCCCGCCGCGGCCGCCGCCGCCGTCGCCAGCGCCGGGTCGCCCCCGTGCAGCGCGCCGAGCGCGTACGCACCGAAGCCGAAGACCGCCTGCCCGCCCGCGAGGCCGTCGAGCCCGTCCATGAAGTTGTACAGGTTGATCATCCAGGCGATGCCGATCGCGCAGGCGAGCAGCGTGCCGAGCGGCATGCCGGGGCCGACCGCGCGGGCGGCCAGCGCCGCCGCCAGCAGGTGCAGGGGCAGGCGCAGCGCGGGCGACAGGCCGCGCAGGTCGTCGGCGAGCGAGGTGGCCACCACCAGCGCGAGTGCGCCCCACAGCAGGGCCGGCAGGCCGGGCCCGAGCAGCGCGGTGGCGAGCGCAAAGCCGGTCACGACCCCCAGCCCGCCGATCCGCGGAGTAGGGCGCACGTGCATCGAGCGGTGATTGGGGTGGTCGACGATGCGCCCGGCGATCGGCGAGCCGAGCAGCAGCCGCAGCGCGACGAGCGCCGCTGCCGCGGACACGGCGACGGCGCCGATCGAGTGCCAGGCGGAGGAGTCCATACCGATGGTGATTCCGGACGGCCGAGGTCCGGGTGCGCGGGTGCCTCATGATAATCCACGGGGGCCGGGCGTTCCCGGGCGGCCCGCGGGCCCGGGGACGAATGCGGCGATAATGTCGGGTTGAACGGGGCCGGATCCGGCCAGGAGGGGCGGTTGGCCACGGAGGCGACGGGGTGAGGGTGCTGCAGGTCTACCGGACCTACTTCCCGGATCCGCAGGGCGGTCTGCAGGAGGCGATCCGTCAGGTGGCCTGCGCGACGACGGCATTCGGCGTCGAGTCGCGGGTGTTCACGCTCTCGCCGACCCCGGTGCCCGCTGAGCTCGAGCGGCCCGAGGCGCGCGTGGTCCGCAGCCGCTCCTGGGCTGCGCCCGCGTCCTGCGACCTCGGTGGGCCCGACGCCTTTCGGCGGTTCGCCGAGCAGGCGCGGTGGGCGGACGTCGTGCACTACCACTACCCGTGGCCCTTCGCCGACCTGCTGCGCCTGGCTGCGCCCGCCGGCAAGCCCAGCGTGATGACCTACCACTCCGACGTCGTCCGCCAGCGCGTGCTCGGCGCGCTGTACCGGCCGCTGATGCGGCGCACGCTGGCCGCGATGGACGCGATCGTGGCCACCTCGCGGGACTACCTCGAGTCGAGCCCGGTGCTGTCGACGCTCGAAGGCGCGCGCATGCCCCGGGTGATCCCGCTCGGGATCGTCGAGGAGAGCTATGCCGGAGCGGTCGCGGACAGCCACGGCATCGACCTCCCGGCGCGCTTCGGCGCCGAGCCGGGCACCTATTTCCTCGCGGTCGGCGTGCTGCGCTACTACAAGGGCCTGCACACCCTGGTCGAGGCCGCCGCCCGCTCGGGGCGCCGGGTGCTGATCGCGGGCAGCGGACCCGAGCGGGAGCGACTGGCCCGCCAGATCGCGCTGTCGGGCGCGCCGGTCGATTTGCTCGGCTTCGTGTCGGAGGCCGAGAAGATCGCGCTGATCGCGGGCTCGATCGGTCTGGTGCTGCCTTCGCACCTGCGCTCGGAGGCCTTCGGCATGGTGCTGGTCGAGGCGGCCATGCTCGGGCGCCCGATGATCTCCTGCGCCCTCTCGACCGGGACCACCTTCGTCAACGCCGACGGCACGACCGGCGTCGTCGTGCCGCCCGAGCGCCCCGCCGAGCTGGCCGCCGCGATGGATACGCTCGCCCTCGACCGCCCGCGCGCCGACGCGATGGGCGTGGCCGCGCGTGAGCGCTACGAGCGCCTGTTCTCCGGGCCCGCGCTCGGCAGCGGCTACGCGGAGCTGTACCGCGCGGTTGCCGCGGGGGCCGCTGCCCGGGCCGGCGGTGTCGGGATTCTCCAATGACCGGGACCCCCGCGCCGGCCGACACCCGTCCCGCGGTCACGGTCGCGATTCCGTCCCTCAACCAGGGGCGGTTCATCGGCAGCGCGCTCGCCTCGGTGTTCGGCCAGGGCCTCGATGTGGCGGTGAACCTGATGGACGCGGGCTCGACCGACGGTACCCTGCAGGCCGTCGAGCCCTGGCGCGCGCGCCTCGCGCGGCTGCGCTCGGCGCCCGATGGCGGCCAGGCGCAGGCGATCAACGAGGGGCTGGCGGATGCGCGATCGCCCTACGTGGCCTGGCTCAACGCCGACGACGTCTACCTGCCGGGCGGCCTGCGGGCGCTGGCGGCCGCGCTCGAGGCCCGCCCGGACGCCGCGTTCGCCTACGGCAACGTCGAGCTGATCGATGAGGACGACCGACCCCGCGGCAGCTACCGGGTCGAGCCGTGGAGCCGCGACCGCTTCGCCCGGCGCTGCTTCGTGTCGCAGCCCGCGACCCTGATCCGGCGCAGCCACTGGGCGGCGGCGGGGGGACTCGACGCGTCACTGCACATGGCCCTCGACTACGACCTGTGGTGGCGGCTGTCGGCGCTCGGGGCCCCGGTGTACGTCGACGCGCCCGTCGCGGTCACCCGCGTGCACGCGGTGACCAAGACCATGCAGCGCCCGGCCGACCACTACCGCGAGGCGATGGCCGTGGTCCGGCGCCACTACGGCCGCGTGCCGCTGTGGTGGTGGCTCAAGATGCCCGCCTCGATCGGCGCGCGCGCGCTGCTCGGGCGCCAGATCGGGTACCGGCGGCCCGGCGCCCGCCGGGGCGGGCCGGGCGACGCGCCGCGTTAGAATCCGTGCCGCCTTGACCACACCTGCCCATCCCGTCAGCCCCGCCTCGATGCTCGCCGGCGTCGTGCGCCACCGCGACCTCGCCTGGGAGCTGGTCAAGCGCGACTTCCTCGGCCGCTACCGCGGCTCGATCGTCGGGGTGGCGTGGTCGCTGTTCCACCCGCTGCTGATGCTGACCATCTACACCTTCGTGTTCAGCGTGGCCTTCAAGGCCCGCTGGGCGGGCAGCGGGGACGACGACCGGATCGGGTTCGCGATCGTGCTGTTCTCGGGGATGATCGTCCACGGCTTCTTCGCCGAGTGCCTGACGCGCTCGCCCGACCTGATCCGCAGCCATCCCAACTACGTCAAGAAGGTCGTCTTTCCGCTGGAGGTTCTGCCGTGGATGGTGGTCGCGTCCGCGCTGCTGCACTTCGCGGTCAGCTTCGTGGTGCTGCTCGGCTTCTGCCTGTTCGCAGGGGTCCGGATCCACCCGACGGCGCTGCTGGTGCCGGTCGTGCTGCTGCCGCTGCTGCTGATGACCATCGGCCTGACGCTCGCCTTCGCCGCGCTCGGCGTCTACCTTCGCGACCTGGCCCAGGGCATGGGCGCCATCGCCAACGTGCTGCTGTTCCTGAGCCCGGTGTTCTATCCGCTCGAGGCGCTGCCGCCTGCCTACCGCGGCCTGATCGAGTGGAACCCGATCACGCTGCCGGTCACGCAGCTGCGCGACGTGCTGCTGTGGGGGCGCGGCGTGGCCTGGGGCAGCTGGGCGCTGGCGCTCGCGGTGGGTGCGCTGGTGTGCATGCTGGGCTACGCGTGGTTCCAGAAGACGCGCAAGGGATTCGCCGATGTCGTCTGACAGCGTCGTCATCGACGTCCGCGACCTCGGCAAGCGCTACGAGATCTACGAGACGCCGCGCGACCGGCTCAAGCAGCTGGTGGTTCCCGGCCTGCAGCACCTGGGGCGGCGCGCGGGCGCGTCGCTCGGGCTCGCGCCGTCCGCCCGGCCGCCCGCCTGCTATTTCCAGGAGTTCTGGGCGCTGCACGACGTGTCGTTCAGCGTGCGCGCGGGCGAGACCTTCGGCATCATCGGGCGCAACGGCAGCGGCAAGAGCACGCTGCTGCAGCTGATCGCGGGCACGCTTACGCCGACCCTGGGCGACGTGACCGTCGTCGGCCGCGTGGCTGCGCTGCTCGAGCTCGGCAGCGGCTTCAACCCCGAGTTCAGCGGGCGCGAGAACGTGTTCCTCAACGGCCGCATCCTGGGCCTGACGCAACGCGAGATCGCCGAGCGCCTCGACGAGATCCTGGCCTTCGCCGATATCGGCGAGTTCATCGACCAGCCGGTCAAGACCTACTCGAGCGGCATGTTCGTGCGGCTCGCCTTCGCGGTGCAGGCGCACATCGACGCCTCGATCGTCATCATCGACGAGGCGCTCGCCGTGGGCGACGTGTTCTTCCGCCAGAAATGCTACGCGCGCCTCGAGCAGCTCAGGCAGGGCGGCGCCGCGATCCTGCTGGTGTCCCACGCGATGACCGAGATCGAGCAGTTCTGCGAGCGCGCGATCCTGCTCGACCACGGCCGGCTCAAGTTCAGCGGCGCCGCTTCGATGGCCACCAAGCACTACTACCTGCTGAACCAGCCGGCGGCGGTGGCAGCGCTCGAGGAGGCCGATCGGGCCGAGCGCGTCGCCTGGCAGGAGGCGTCCGTCGAGGCGGCGGCGCCGCTGGCCGGCGCCCACGCCGACGACCCCGATGCCGGCGACCTGCTGGTGCCCGAGCCCGCCGCCTTCGTCGATCCCGCCGCCATCGAGCAGGTCGGCTCGGGCGCGGCACGCTGCGTTGCGCTCGCGCTGTGCGACGACACCGGGCGGGCCCGCAACGTCTTTCGCCAGGGCGAGTTCGCGGTGCTCCACTACGAGTTCCAGCTCGACCGCCCGATCGAGGCGCCGGTGTGCGGCGCGGTGATCACCAGCGACCGCGGCGTGATCGTCCATGGCAAGAACACGCAGCAGTACGGCACGGCAGTGCCGTTGCGGCTGGCGGCCGGTACCCGGCTCGTGTGCCAGCAGCGCATCCGGCTCGACATCGGCACGGGCGAGTATTCTTTCGAGGTCGGTCTGGCGGGCATGTCGCTCGAGGACTGGGCGCGTCGCGAGCACCTGTCCTACGAGCAGTTCGAGGCACTGATCCACCGCCATTGCCACGTCCCGGCAGCCGGTCGCCTGTCGGTGGGCTTCGCGATTCGCAACGGCGTGCCGGTGCTGACCCACCACGGCGCCGCCGATCTTCCCGGAAGCATCCGGATGGCGCGCCGCTGAGGCCGTCGCAGCACCCGGCGCGCCGCGAGGCCGCGGCCCGGGATCCGGAACACATGCAGGAGCAGGAGCAGGACATGAGCAGACTTCGATCGTGCTGGTGCGGCAACGCCGAGCTCGAGCCCTTCGGGCCGCAGTACGGGGCGTGCCGCGCGTGCGGCACGCTCGTCTCGCAGGCGGGGCTGGGCGACGAGGAGCTCGTGGTCAGCGACGACGAGACGGACTTCTACGGCAAGCAGTACTGGCACGGCCACCAGCAGGACGACCTCGGCTTCCCGGACCTCGGCGCGCGCTCGCGCAAGGACCCCACCGAGCGCAACCTGCACTGGCTGCGCACGCTGCTCAAGTACCGCCCGGCGCCCGCGGCCACGATGGAGCTGGGCTGCGCGCACGGCAGCTTCGTGGCGCTGATGAGCCAGTCGGGGTTCGACGCGCGCGGCGTCGAGATGAGCCCGTGGGTGGTCGACTACGGCCGGCGCACCTTCGGCGCGCGGATCGACGTGGGGCCGGTCGAGGCGCTCGAGATCGCGCCCGCGAGCCTCGACGTCATCGCGCTGATGGATGTCCTCGAGCACCTGCCCGATCCGGTCGCGACGATGCGCCACTGCCTCGGGCTGCTGCGGCCGGACGGGCTGCTGCTGATTCAGACGCCCTGCTGGGACGAGGCGGTGGGCCATGACGCGATGGTCGCCTCCGACTCGCCCTTCCTCGAGCAGCTCAAGGCCGACGAGCACCTCTACCTGCTGAGCCGGCGCGCGGTGACCGAGCTGTTCCGTCGCCTCGGCGCCGGGCACCTGCAGTTCGAGCCGGCGATCTTCGCGCGCTACGACATGTTCCTCGCGGTCGGCCGCGAGCCGCTGCGCACCCACGACCGCGAGGCCGGCGAGCGCGCGCTGCACGCCGCCCCAAACGGGTGGATGGTCCAGGCGCTGCTCGACCTGCGCGAGCGCGAGACCGCGCTCGAGGCGCGGCTCGCCGAGAGCGAGGCCGACCGCGCCGCGCGCAGCGGGCAAGTCGACACGCTGACCCGGATGTTGCGGGAGTCGGAGGCCGACCGCGCGGCGCGCGGTGGGCAGATCGAGACGCTGACCCGGATTCTTCGGGAGTCGGAGGCCGACCGTGCGGCGCGCGGCGGGCAGATCGACACGCTGACCCGGATCTTGCGGGAGTCGGAGGCCGACCGCGCCGCGCGTGGCGACCAGATCGACACGCTGACCCGGATGGTCCACGAGGCGAACGCGGCTGCTGCGGCTGCTGCGGCTGCCCAGAACCCCGGGACCAAGCCATGAGCGTCGAGCCCCGTGTCGTCGTCGTCGACCTGACCCCGGTGCTGCCCGGCGGCGAGAACGGCGGCGCGAAGATCTTCGTGCTGGAGCTGCTGCGCCGCCTCGCCGAGCGGGCGCCGCGCACCGCGTTCGTGCTGCTGACCCAGGCCGCGGCCCATGAGGAGCTCGCCACGCTCGACCGGCCCAACATGCGCCGCATGATGGTGGTCGGCGCGGTGCAGCAGCGCTCGTTGCGCGTGCGTCTGCGCGCCGCCGCCGAGCGCATGCTGCCGCACCTGCCGGGCCGGGCGCGCCGCCTGCTGAGCCGCGCCTCGTACCGGGTCAGCGCCGCGCTCAAGCGCAGGCGCACCGGCACGCTGCTGCATGAGCTCGGCGCCGACCTGCTGTTCTGCCCGTTCACGGCGCCGACCTTCCACGAGCCGGGCATCCCCACCGTCTGCACGATCTACGACCTGCAGTACAAGACCTACCCCGAGTTCTTCGGCGAGCTGGACGCCGCGCACCGCGACCGGACCTTTGTCGAGGCGAGCCGGCACGCCACCGCGCTCACCGCCATCTCCGACTACTCGCGCGGCAGCGCGATCACCCACGGCGGGCTCGACCCCGAGCGCATCCGCACGATCTGCCTGCGCATGGCGCAACGCATCTCGCCGCAGTCGACGCACGACCCGAAGGTGCTCGCCGCCTACGGCCTGGAGCCCGGGCGCTACCTGGTGTACCCGGCCAACTTCTGGCGTCACAAGAACCACGAGATGCTGCTCGCCGCCTTCGGCATGGCGCGGCGCTCGGGGCTCGCGCCCGACGTCAAGCTGGTGTGCACCGGCGCCCCGGGCGCGCGTCGCGACTGGCTCGCGTCGGCCGCCGCCGCGATGGGGCTCGGTGACCACGTCGTGTTCCCGGGCTTCATCCCCGAGTCGGAGCTCGCGACCGTGATCGGGCAGTCGACGGGCGTCGTGTTCCCCTCGCTCTACGAGGGCTTCGGCCTGCCGGTCGTCGAGGCGATGTCGGCCGGCGTGCCGGTCGCCTGCAGCGACACCACCTCGCTGCCCGAGGTCGCCTCGGATGCGGCGATCCCGTTCGACCCGCGCGTACCCGAGCGCATCGCGCAGGCCATCGTCACGCTGGCCGGCGACGCCGCGTTGCGCGCGCGCCTCGTGCAGGCCGGGTTCGCCCGCGCCGCCGAGTTCTCGGACTCGCACCGCATGGTCGAGGAGTACTGGGACCTGTTCCTGTTCGCGATGGCCCACGAGCGGCGCGACAACCAGCTCGCGGGCACCTTCCCGGACGGCTGGGTCGGCCCGACGCTGACCGTCCAGGTGGCGCCGACGCCCGACGCGACGCACGTGGAGGTGGAGCTGCTTGCGCCCGACTGGCTGACTCACGCGCGGCTGCAGGTCCGCACGGTCGCCAACGGCGTCGAGGAACGCCGCCCGCTGCCGCTGCCCCGCGGCGCCAGCACGGTCTGGAAGGCGCCCGTCGATCCGCTGGGCGGGCGCTGGGTGCTGAGCATCGGCCCGAGCTTCGTGCCCGCCCAGGTCGCCCGCGGTGATGACCTGCGCGAGCTGTCCTGCATGATCCGCCGCTGCGAGGTGCTGCACGCCGACGGCCGGCGCACCCCGCTGATGAGCACACGGAGCGACGCATGAAGATCAGCATCGTCACGCCCTCGTACAACCAGGGCGTGTTCATCGAGCGCACGCTGCGCAGCGTCGCCGAGCAGTCGGGCGGCGAGATCGAGCACCTGGTGTTCGACGGCGGCAGCACCGACGAGACCGTCGAGGTCCTGAAGGCCGCCCAGCCGCCAGTGCGCTGGGTGTCCGAGAAGGACCGCGGCCAGACCGACGCGGTCAACAAGGGCATCCGGGCCGGCGACGGCGAGATCATCGGCTGGCTGAACTCCGACGATGTCTACTACCCGGGCGCCGTCGAGCGGGTGCTGCGCTACTTCGCCGAGCATCCCGAGGTCGACGTCGTCTACGGCATGGCCGACCACATCGACCGCGAGGACCGCGCGTTCGAGGACTACCCCACCGCCGCGTGGGACCTCGAGGCGCTCAAGGAGCGCTGCTTCATCTGCCAGCCCGCGCTGTTCTTCCGGCGGCGCGTCGTCGAGCGCCACGGCCTGCTCGACGAGTCGCTGAATTACTGCATGGACTACGAGTACTGGCTGCGGCTGGGCAAGGCCGGCGTGCGCTTCGCCTACCTAGAGCACAAGCTCGCCGGCTCGCGCCTGTACGCCGACAACAAGACCCTCGGCGCGCGGGTCAAGGTGCATGCCGAGATCAACGACGTGATGAAGCGCCTGTTCGGCAAGGTGCCCGACCGCTGGCTTTTCAACTACGCGCACGCGGTGGTCGAGGCCGAGGTCGACCGCGCCGCGCGCCCGGGCTGGTTCACCACCCGCCTGCTGGCTACCTCGATCGGCGCCGCGATGCGCTGGAACGGCGGAATTTCGGCGGACATGCGACGCCAGATGCTGCAGTGGGCCAAGACCGCGGTCGGCATGCGCTGAGCCGACCCGCCCGCCGGGGCAGGACCGTCACGGCCGTGCCCCGCGTGACGTCATTCCTGCGCGCGCACGGCGCGCGTGAGCCGCGCCACCTGCGCGGCGACCATCCGGTGAACCATCTCCTCGAAGGACACGGTGGGTCGCCACTGCAGCACGTCGCGTGCCTTGGAGGGGTCCGCGAGCGTCTGCCCGGACTCCAGCGGCCTGACCAGCGCCGGGTCGCTGTAGATGCAGTCCCGCCAGTCGCGGTCGACGCTGCGGTACGCCACCTCGCAGAGTTCGCGCAGCGTGTGCAGCGTGCCGGTGCCGATCACGAAGTCGTCGGGGCGCTCCTGCTGCAGGATCAGCCACATCGCCCGCGCGAAGTCGCCGGCATAGCCCCAGTCGCGCGCGACGTCGAGGTTGCCGAGCGCGAGCTTGCCGCCCTGGACGATCGGGCGGCCGGCCTCGTTGAGGTCGGGCGAGTCCAGGATGCCCAGCGCCGCGCAGGCCGCGCCGTAGGCGATCTTCTGGGTCACGAAGTGCAGCGGGCGCCGCTCGCTCTCGTGGTTGAACAGGATGCCGTTGGCGATGTACATCCCGTAGCTCTGGCGATAGATCTTCGCCATCTGGTAGGCGTAGACCTTGGCGGCCGCATACGGGTTGACCGGGTTGAACGGCGTCTCCTCGTTCTGCGGCGCGGTCAGGGCCTGGCCGAACATCTCGGAGGACGACGCGTGGTAGACGCGGGCGCCAGGGCAGTTGTGGCGGACCGCCTCGAACAGGCGGATGGCGCCCAGGCCGTTGATCACCAGGGTCTCGGGGGCGCGCGCCCACGACTCGCCGGGGCGCGATTGCGAGGCGAGGTTGTAGACCTCGTCGGGCCGTGACTCCTGGACGGCCGAGGCGATGTCCACGCCCTCGGCCATGTCGCCGAACACCACCTCGATCCTGCCGGCGAGGTGGCTCGCGTTGTTGGGGCGGAACCAGGTGTCGCGGCGGGCCATGCCGAACACGGTGTAGCCGCGCTCGAGGAGCTGCTCGGCCAGCAGCGAGCCGTCCTGCCCGGTCACGCCGGTGATCAGCGCGCGGGTCACGCCGGCACCGTGACGGCTGGCGCGCGCGCGGCGCTCGGGACGGCGAGCTTGGGCGACGCGAGCACCTCGTCGTACAGGCTCAGCAGCGCGCCCGCGCTGTCGCGCCAGTCGAAGCGCGCGGCCTGGCGGCGCGCGGCCTCGCGCAGACCGGCCCGGTAGCCGGGCTCCGCATGCAGCCTGCCCAGCGCCGCCGCCCAGCCCTCGACGTCGGTCGGATCGAGCAGGATCGCTGCGTCGCCGGCGACCTCCGGGATCGAGCTCGAGCTGGACGCGACCGTCGGGGCGCCCATCTGCATGCCCTCGAGCACCGGCAGGCCGAAGCCCTCGAAGAGCGACGGGTAGAGGTTCGCATAGCAGTTCCTGTACAGCCAGACGAGTTCGTCGTCGGTCACGTAGCCGGTCAGGATCACGCGATCGGCGATGCCCAGGTCCTCGAGGTGCGCCTCGAACCCGTCCATCAGCCAGCCGCGGCCGCCGGCGAGCACCAGCGGCATCGGGTCCGCGGTGCGCGCCACGTAGCGCGCGTACGCATCGGCCAGGCGGTGCTGGTTCTTGCGGGGCTCGACCGTGCCGACGTTCAGGAGGAAGCCTTCGGCGCGCACCTCCGCCAGCGCCTTGGGCCGCGTGCCCCGGGCCTGCGGGTCGGTGAAGCGCGAGCACGGGTGGATCACCGCGACGCGCGAGGCCGGGAAGTGCGGGAAGGTCCGCAGGTAGTCGTCGCGCGAGGACTTGGAGATGGCGACCACCCAGTCGGCTGCGAGCGCCGACCGGAAGACGCCGTCGAAGCAGCCCAGGCGGTTGGCCTCGGTCGTCCAGCGCGGCTCGATCGCGAACCCCATGTCGTAGAAGGTGTAGACGATCCGCGAGCGCGGCATCGGGGCCGGGCACCAGAAGTTGTTCGCCTGGACGATGTCCGGCTGGCCGAGCGCGCGCTCGAGGTCGGGGGCCGACCAGAAGGTACGCGCCGTCTCCCGGCTGAGGTGCCGCGGCCCGTAGTGCACATCCGGGCCGGCATAGGGATTGGTCACCGGCATCAGCGGATCGAAGTAGAAGTCGCCGAAGCCCGGGTACAGCGCGTAGCGGTGACCGGGCGCAGCCTCGATCATTGCCTTGATCATCGCGTGCGCGAAAAATCCGCAGCCGGCCTTGCCGGACCCGGTTTGCGAGATGTCGAAACCGATGTGCATCAGGAGTGCGCTCGAGTGGGGGCCGACGGCGTGCGCATCGGGGTCCGGCCCGCGACCCCCGCCGCGGCCCTGGGCGTCGGGAGCCGAAGATACCAATTGTCGTAGAATACAGGTTCCCGCAAGCACTTTCCTCCGACCGGCCGGGAGCGTTCCCGCCCCACTGTCCAGAGTCCGACATGACCCGAAAAAAAGCGTTGATCACCGGCATCACGGGACAGGACGGGGCCTACCTGGCCGAGTTCCTGATCGGCAAGGGCTACGAGGTCCACGGCATCAAGCGTCGATCCTCCTCGCTCAACACCGAGCGGATCGATCACCTCTACGAGGATCCGCACTCGCCCGGGCGGCAGATGATCCTGCACTACGGCGACCTGACCGACTCGACCAACCTGATCCGGATCGTCCAGCAGACGCAGCCCGACGAGATCTACAACCTCGCGGCGATGAGCCACGTCGCGGTGTCCTTCGAGGAGCCCGAGTACACCGCCAACGCCGACGGCCTGGGCACGCTGCGCATCCTCGAGGCCATCCGCATCCTGGGCCTCGAGAAGAAGACCCGCTTCTACCAGGCGTCCACGTCGGAGCTCTACGGCAAGGTCCAGGAGATCCCGCAGAAGGAGACCACTCCCTTCTACCCGCGCAGCCCCTACGCGGTCGCCAAGCTCTACGCCTACTGGATCGCGGTCAACTACCGCGAGGCCTACGGCATGTACGCCTGCAACGGCATCCTGTTCAACCACGAGTCGCCGCTGCGCGGCGAGACCTTCGTGACCCGCAAGATCACGGTCGCGATGACCCGCATCAAGCTGGGGCTCGAGGAGTGCCTGTACCTGGGCAACCTGGACGCCAAGCGCGACTGGGGCCATGCGCGCGACTACGTCGAGGCGCAGTGGCTGATCCTGCAGCAGGACGAGCCCGAGGACTTCGTGATCGCGACCGGCGAGCAGTACTCGGTACGGCACTTCGTCGAGGCCGTCGGCAAGCGCCTCGACATGAAGATCCGCTGGCAGGGCGAGGGCGTCGAGGAGCAGGGCATCGATGCGGCCTCCGGCAAGGTCATCGTCCGGATCGACCCGCGCTACTTCCGCCCCACCGAGGTCGAGACCCTGCTCGGCGACCCGACCAAGGCCAAGACCAAGCTCGGTTGGAAGCCCCGCGTGTCCTTCGAGGACCTCGTCACCGAGATGGTCGACGCCGACATCGAGAAGGCACGCAAGTTCGCGCTGATCCGCGACGCCGGCTACGCGATCCACCCCAACCGCGAGTGACCCGATGGAGCGCAGCGCCCGAATCTATGTCGCGGGTCACCGCGGTCTGGTCGGCTCCACGATCCACCGGGCCCTGCGCGAGGCGGGCTTCGACACCGTACTGACCCGGACCCACGCCGAGCTCGACCTCACCGACGGCGCGGCCACGGACGCCTTCTTCGCGCGGGAGCGGCCCGAGTACGTGTTCCTCGCGGCGGCGCGCGTGGGCGGCATCCTCGCCAACAACGCCTACCCCGCCGACTTCATCCGGGACAACCTGGCGATCCAGTCGAGCGTGATCACCGCGGCCCATCGCCATGGCGTCAACCGCCTGCTGTTCCTCGGCTCCTCGTGCATCTATCCCAAGCATGCCGAGCAGCCCATCCGCGAGGAGGCGCTGCTGACCGGGCCGCTCGAGCCCACCAACCGCGCCTACGCGCTGGCCAAGATCGCCGGCGTCGAGATGTGCTGGAGCTACAACCGGCAGCACGGCACGCGCTTCCTGAGCGCGATGCCCACCAACCTGTACGGTCGCAACGACAACTTCCATCCCGACAACTCGCATGTCATCCCGGCGCTGATCCGCAAGTTCTGCGAGGCGAAGATCGCCGGGGCGGCGTCGGTCCCGATCTGGGGCTCGGGCACGCCGCGCCGCGAGTTCCTCTACAGCGACGACCTTGCCGAGGCCTGCCTGTTCCTGATGGGCCTGGACGACGACACCTTCGACGGGCTGCTGGGCAAGGGCGTCGACCACCTCGCGGTCTTCAAGCCGCCGCTGGTCAACGTGGGCTCGGGCTCCGACATCACCATCGCAGAGCTGGCGGCGCACATCGCACGGATCGTCGGCTTCGAGGGCGACATCGTCTACGACGCCTCCAAGCCGGACGGCACGCCGCGCAAGCTCATGGACAGCTCCAGGCTGATGGCGCTCGGCTGGCGTCCGCGCATCGACCTCGACACCGGCCTGCGGCGTGCGGTGGCGGCCTTCGAGACCGAAGTCCTCCGGGCCGGCGCCTGAGCGTCCCCGCCGGGGCGCCGCGCTGAGCGTGTCGTCCGTCCCCCTGCGCCGCCTCCTCCCATGATCCCGGCGAGCGCGGGCCCCTGCCTCGTGACCGGAGCCGGCGGCTTCGTCGGCGGGGCGTTGTTGCGGCGCCTGCGGGCCGATGCGATCGCCTGCCGCGGCGTGCGCCGTGCACGCGACGGCGAGCCCGCCGACCCGGGCGCGCCACTTGCCGACGGTTGCGTGGCGGGCCCCGCGCTGGGCGCGGACGCCGACTGGTCGGCGGTGCTGCTGGGCTGCGGCACCGTCGTCCACGCCGCCGCGCGCGTGCACGTCATGCGCGAGTCGAGCGGCGATCCGCTCGCCGAGTTCCGGCGCGTCAACGTGCAGGGCACCATCGCGCTGGCGCGCCAGGCGGCGGCGGCCGGCGTGCGCCGCCTGGTGTTCGTGAGCTCGGTCAAGGTCCACGGCGAGTCGACCCGCCGCGGCCATCCCTGGCGCGCCTGCGACCCGCCCGCGCCCGCCGATCCCTACGGCGTCTCCAAGGCCGAGGCCGAGGACGGCCTGCGCGCGGTGGCGCGCGAGACGGGGCTGGAACTCGTCGTCGTGCGCCCGCCGCTGGTCTACGGCCCTGGCGTCGGCGGCAACTTCCTGTCGATGATGCGCTGGCTGCAGCGCGGGGTGCCGATGCCGTTCGGCGCGATCGACAACCGCCGCTCGCTGGTCGCGCTGGACACCCTGGTCGACCTGCTCGCGATCTGCCGGGATCATCCGCAGGCCGCCGGCCGCAGCTTCCTGGTGAGCGACGACGAGGACCTCTCCACCGCCGGGCTGCTGCGGCGCCTGGGCGCGGCGCTGGGTCGCCCCGCGCGGCTGCTGCCGGTGCCGGTCGGCGTGCTGCGGGGCGTCGCGGCCGCGATCGGACGCGAGGCGATGATCGCGCGGCTGGCCGGGGACCTGCAGGTCGACGTCGCACCGACGCGCCTCACGCTCGGCTGGGCGCCCGCCCTGACGGTGGACGAAGGCCTGCGCCAGACCGCGCGCTGGTGGCTCGACCGGCAGCGGCGGGCAGGCACCTAGACCCGCCCGCGCGGCGGGTCCGCCGGCGCCCTGCGACGCGCGCGCGCCGCCAGGCGCGGGCCGGGCCGGGCCGTGGGGCCTGTGTACAATCGGACGCGCTGTCAGCCCGCCTCGACATCGACCCATCTCGACCCCGCGAGCCCCTGCTCGCCGACGGAGGATCCACGCCTTGTCCCGCCCGATCTCCCCTTCGATCTTCAAGGCCTACGACATCCGCGGTATCGTCGACGGTGATCCAGCCAAGGTCACGCTGACCGACGCCGCGGCGCGCGGCGTGGGCGCCGCGCTCGGCCTGCTGGCACGCGAGCAGGGCATCGCCTCCATCGTCGTCGGGCGCGACGGGCGGCTGTCTGGCCCACGGCTCATCGCCGCGCTCACCGACGGCATCAACGCGGCCGGCGTCGAGGCGATCGACATCGGCATGGTCCCCACCCCGGTGGTCTATTACGCGACGGTGCTGACGGGCTGCGGCTCGGGCGTGGCGGTCACCGGCAGCCACAACCCGCCCGAGTACAACGGCCTGAAGATGATGCTGGGCGGCGCCACGCTGCATGGCGAGGGCATCCAGGACCTGTACCGCGCGGTGACCGATCCGGCCTTCGAGGCGCGCCTGCAGGCCGGCGCGCCGAGGCGCGTCGTGCAGCGCGACGTCAGCGGCGACTACCTGAAGCGGATCCTGGGCGACGTGAAGCTCGCGCGGCCCATGAAGATCGCGATCGACTGCGGCAACGGCGTGGCGGGCGCGCTCGCGCCGCAGCTGTACCGCTCGCTCGGCTGCGAGGTGACCGAGCTGTTCTGCGAGGTCGACGGCACCTTCCCGAACCACCACCCCGACCCCGCGCACCCCGAGAACCTGCAGGACCTGATCCGCTGCCTGAAGGAGACCGACTGCGAGATCGGCCTGGCCTTCGACGGCGACGGCGACCGGCTCGGCGTGGTCACCAAGGGCGGCCAGATCATCTGGCCCGACCGCCAGCTCATGCTCTACGCACGCGACGTGCTCGCGGCGCGCCCGGGCGGCCAGATCATCTACGACGTCAAGTGCACCCGCAACCTCGCGCCCTGGATCCGCAGGCACGGTGGCCAGCCGCTGATGTGGCGCACCGGGCACTCTCTGATCAAGGCCAAGCTCAAGGAGACCGGCGCGCCGCTGGCCGGCGAGATGAGCGGCCACGTGTTCTTCAACGACCGCTGGTACGGCTTCGACGACGGCCTGTACACCGGCGCGCGCCTGCTCGAGATCCTGTCGCGCGCGGCCGACCCCAGCGCCGAGCTCGAGGCGCTGCCCGATGCCACCGCCACGCCCGAGCTGCACATCCACACCGCCGAGGGCGAGAACTTCCGGCTGATCGAGGCGCTGCAGCGCAACGCGAAGTTCGAGGGCGCCACCGAGGTGATCACCATCGACGGCGTGCGCGTGGAGTACGCCGACGGCTTCGGGCTCGCCCGCGCGTCCAATACGACGCCGGTCGTGGTCACGCGCTTCGAGGCCGACGACCTGCCGGCCCTCGAGCGCATCCAGCGCGCCTTCAAGGCGGCGATCCTCGCGGTGGCACCGGACGCGAAGCTGCCGTTCTAGCGCCCGGCCGGCGGGCGGCCTGCGCAACGGCCCGGCGGGCCGCTCACGTATCATCGCCGCGTGCGTTTCCCGTACTCGATCGCCTGGCTGCTCGCGACACCGCTGGTCGTCGCCTACCTGCTGTGGCGCTCGCTGCGCCAGCCGGCGTATCGGGCGCACTGGGGCGAGCGCTTCGGCCTGCATCCGAGGCGCACCGGCGAGCGCCCGCTGATCTGGATCCACGCGGTGTCGGTCGGCGAGACGCGGGCCGCGCAACCGCTGGTGCGCGCGCTCGCCGCGGCCCACCCCGACGCCGCGTTCCTGCTGACCTGCATGACCCCGACCGGCCGCGAGACCGGCGTTGCGCTCTACGCGCAGGCGCTCGGCGACCGGTTCGCGCAGGCCTATCTGCCCTACGACTACGCGGGCGCGCCGGGCCGCTTCCTGCGCGCCTGGCGGCCCTCGATCGGCCTGCTGATGGAGACCGAACTGTGGCCCAACCTGATGGCCGCAGCCGAGGGCGAAGGCGTGCCGGTGGCGCTGGTCAACGGGCGCTTGTCCGAGCGCTCGCTCGCGCGCGGCCTGCGCCAGCGACGGCTGATCGAGCCGGCCGCGCGGCGCCTGGCCCGGGTGCTCGTCCAGTCGGACGCCGACGCGGCACGGATCGCGCGGCTCGGTCGGCCGGCCGACGCGGTCACCGGCAACATCAAGTTCGACAACGCGCCGAGTGATGCGCTGCTCGCGCTCGGGCGCGGATGGCGCGAGCGGCTCGCGCGTCCGGTGCTGCTGGCCGCGAGCACCCGCGACGGCGAGGAGGCCCTGCTGTGGGAGCCGTGGCGCCGGTGCGTCGTCGATGCAGGCGAGCCTGCGGCGGGGGCAGGGCGCCCGCTGCTGGTCGTCGTGCCCCGGCACCCGCAGCGCTTCGAGGAGGTCGCGCGGGCGGCGCAGGCCGCGGGCTTTGCGGTCGCGCGGCGGGCCGACCTCGACGATCCCGCGTTCGATGCGTCCGTGCCGGAAGTGCTGATCGGCGACTCGATGGGCGAGATGGACGCCTGGTACGCGCTCGCCGGCTGCGCGGTGATCGGCGGCTCGCTGCTGCCCTTCGGGTCGCAGAACCTGATCGAGGCCTGCGCGGCGGGCTGCCCGGTGCTGGTGGGTCCGAGCACCTTCAATTTTGCGGAGGCGGTGGCGCGGGCGATCGAGGCGGGCGCGGCGCGGGCTGTGCCGGATGCCGACGCCGCGGTGGCACAGGGGCTGCTGCTGCTCGGGGACGGTCCGGGTGCCCGCGCGATGGGCGATGCCGGTGCGCGCTTCGCCACCGCGCACCGCGGCGCGACCGCACGCACGATGGCGGCGCTGGCGCCGCTGCGGGCCCGGGTCGGGGGTGGTCGGGCAGCAGGATGACGGGTGGGGCGCCGGCGTTGGTTCCGCCGGCGGGCCGCGTCACCGCGTCCCGTCGGCGCGGGTGACCTCGGCAGCCGCCGTCAGCGCGGCGCCGTCGGCTGCGCGGCCCGCCCGCCGCGCGCCGCGGGCACGCCGCCGCCCGGCTTGAGCGCCGGCGGCGCCACCGCCGCGGGCGCGGGTACGCCCGGGCGGCCGACCGCAGTCGCGGCCGGCGCGCCGCCCGACGTCGGGGGCGCGGCGGGCGGCGGCGCGGGCGGCTCGGGCTCGAGCAGCCCGTTGACCCGCGCGACGTCGGCCTCGGTCAGGTCGCCCGCCGCGTTCTTGAGCCGCAGTCCGTTCAGCAGCACGTCGTAGCGGGCCCGCGACAGGTCGCGCTGCGTCGAGAACAGCTGCTGCGCGGCATTCAGCACGTCGATGTTGATGCGCACGCCCACCTGGTAGCCGAGCTGGTTAGACTCCAGCGCGAGCTGGCTCGACTTCTCGGCGGCGGTCAGCGCGCGCACCTGCTCCAGGCCGCTCTTGACGCCCAGGAAAGTCTGGCGCGCGCCCTGCTCGGCGATGCGCCGCGTGTTCTCCAGGTCGAATTGGGAGCGGTCCTGGAGCGCGATCGCCTCGCGCACGCGGGCCTCGATCGCGCCGCCGCTGTAGAGCGGCATCGCGAACTGCAGACCGGCCAGGCCAGCCATGCTGCGGATGCCGACCGCGGCCGCCGAGGTCGTGCCCGCGGTGCTGCGCCCGCCGTTGACCTGGGTCACCAGGTCGACCGTGGGGTAGTGCCCGTAGCGCTGCCGCTCGATCTCGCGCTTGGCGATCTCCGCGGCGATCTCGGCCTGGCGCACCGCATTGTTCTGCCCCCTCGCGATCGCGGCCCACTCGCCCTCGCGCTCGGCCTCGGGCGCGCGCACCTCGACGGTACGCTTGAGCGTGTAGAGGTCCGCCACCGGGCGGCCGATCAGCTGGGCGAGCAGTGCCCGCTTGACCTCGAGGTCGTTCTCGAATGCCACCTCCTGCGCCCGGGTCAGGTCGAGCCGCGACTGCGCCTCCTGCTGGTCGGTGATGGTGGCGGTGCCGACCTCGAAGTTGCGGCGCGCCGACGCGAACTGCTCACCGAAGGCCTGCTTCTGCGCGCGGATCACCGACAGGCTGTCCTGCGCGGACAGCACGTCGAAGTAGGCCTGCGACACGCGCAGGATCAGGTCCTGGCGGGCCTGCGCGAGCTGAACCTCGGCAACCTGCACCGACAGCTCGCTCTGGCGCAGCGCCTCGCGGTTGGCCGGGCGGTACAGCGGCATCGCCGCGAGCAGGCCCAGCGACTGCGAATCGAAGTCGCGAGTGGGCGACACGTTGTTGTTGATCACGTTGTAGTTCAGGTTGCCGGTCGCATTGAGCGTCGGCCCGAGCGCCGCGAGCGCCTGCGGCACGCGCTCCTGGGTCGCCGCGAGCTGCGCCCGCGAGCTCGCGACCACGGGGTCGATCGCCGCGGCGGCCTGCACGGCCTGCAGCAAGTCCATCGCATGAGCCGGGAAGGCCGAGGCGCCGTAGGCGGCGGCGAGGGCAAGGCTCAGGAGGCGGCGGTTCATGTCGGGAGCTCCGGTCGGATGCGAGGCATCGGTCTTGATTCGGGTCGTCGGGACGTCAGTAGGTCGGGCAGGCGGGGTCGACCTCGCGCGCCCATGCGTCGATGCCCCCCGACAGATTCCATACCTGGCCAAAGCCGCGCCGGCCGAGAAAGGCGGCCACCTGCATGCTGCGCATGCCATGGTGGCAGAAGCAAATGACCGGGCGGTCGGGGTCGAGCTCGTCGGCGCGCGCGGGGATCTGTCCCATCGGGATCGCGATCGCATCGGGCAGGGTGCACAGCGCGGTCTCCCAGGGCTCGCGCACGTCGAGCAGTTGCGGAGCCGGCCGGGCCGGGTCGGCCAGCCATTGCGCGAGGGCGGGGGCGGAGAGCGGCTGCATCGGGGCGTCGGGGTCCGGGGTCAGAAGTGGAAGCGCTCGCGCGCGGGGAAGCCGAGCAGGGGCCTGGCGACGGTCTCGAACAGCATCGCCGTGGCCCAGCCCGCGCCCTGTGCGCGGGTCATGATCTGGGCGTGCATCACCGGCAGCTCGCCCACGATGGCGGCGAGGCGCCCGCCCGGATTGAGCTTGCCGAGCAGGAACTCGGGCACGAAGGGCACGGAGCCCGACAGCACGATCACATCGTAGGACGGCAGGTTGGCTGCAGGATCGGATCCGTCGGCCTGGCGCACGACGGCGTTCTGGACGCCGGCGCGCACGAGGTTGGCGCCCGCGAACCGGGCGAGGTCGGGGTCGATCTCGAGGCTGTCGACCTGGCGGGCGCGATGGGCGAGCAGCGCCGCCATGTGGCCCGAGCCCGCGCCGATCTCCAGCACCGACTCGTGCCGGCGCACGGCGAGCTCCTGCAGGATGCGCGCCTCCACCTTGGGGGCGAGCATGGTCTCGCCGGTCTGGCGCCCGTCGAGCGTCAGCGGGACCTCCATATCGGTGAAGGCCATCGCCCGGTAGGGGGGCGGCACGAAGTCCTCCCGGCGGACCACGGCCAGCAGATCGAGGACGTCCTGGTCGAGCACGTTCCAGGGGCGGATCTGCTGCTCGATCATGTTGAACCGTGCGCGTTCGATGTCCATGTCGACCTCAAGCCAAAGGGGCGGATTCTAGCGGCTCGCCCGGGGTCCGGCCGAGCATCTTCGCGGCCAGGTCGTCGAGCAGGGTATACAGCACCGGTACCACCAGCAGCGTCAGCAGGGTCGATGCCAGCACGCCGCCGATCACCGCATGGGCCATCGGGGAGCGCTGCTCGGCGCCTTCGCCGGTCGAGATGGCCAGCGGCAGCATGCCGAAGACCATCGCGAGGGTCGTCATCAGGATCGGGCGCAGCCGGATCGAGGCGGCGTCGAGCAGCGCCTGGGCGCGCGGCACGCCGCGCCGGCGCTCCTGGTTGGCGAAGTCGATCAGCAGGATCGCGTTCTTCGTCACCAGGCCCATCAGCATGATGAAGCCGATCACCGAGAACATGTTCAGGGTCGAGCGCCAGGCCAGCAGCGCGAGCATCACGCCGATCAGCGACAGCGGCAGCGAGGCCATGATGGCGAGCGGCTGGATGAAGCTGCGGAACTGCGAGGCGAGGATCATGTAGATGAAGATCACCGCCAGCAGCAGCGCCTGGACCGCGAAGCCGAAGCTCTCCTGCATGTCCTTGGTGGCCCCGCCGGTGACGAAGGCGTAGCCCGGGGGCAGGGGCACCGTCTGCAGCCGCTTCTGGATGTCGAGGCCCACGGTGCCGGGCGGCGCACCGTACACGTTGGCGGTGATCGCGATCTCGCGGGTCAGGTTCTTTCGGTTGATCTGGGTGGGCCCTTCGGTCGGCGACAGTCGCGCGACCTGGCGCAGCGGCACCATCCTCGGTGCGCCGTCGGTGTCGAGCTGCGTCGAGGCGAGCGAGAGCCGCGCGAGATCCTCGACGTCGCGACGGCCCTCGAGCGGCAGGCGGATCCGCAGGTCGTAGTTCTCGTCGTCCGGTCCCTTCCAGGTGGTCGCGACCTCGCCGGCCAGCAGCGGGCGCAGCGCCGCCCCGACCTGCGCGACGCCCACGCCGAGGTCGGAGGCGAGCGCGCGGTCGATCTCGACCGCGATGGTCGGCTTGGCGGGCTTGGAGCTGGTGTCCAGGTCGACGACGCCTGCCACCTGGCGGATCTCGGCGACGGCGCGCGCAGCCAGCGCCTCGAGCTGCTTCTGGTCGGGCCCCTGGATGCTCACCTCGATCTGCTTGCTGCCGAAGGTGCTGAATACGCCGAGGTTGGTGATGGTGATGCCGGCGACGCGCTCGATCCGCTCGCGCACCGGCGCCACAAGCTTCTGGACCGAGCGCGTCCGCTCGCGCCGGTCCTTGAGCCGCACGAACACCGTCGCGTAGTTCTTGCCCTGGGACGCGCCGGTGTTGACCGTCGCGTAGGTGAAGACCACCTCGGGGAACTCCCGCAGCGCGGCCTCGACCTGGCGGGTCTTGTCGGCGGTGAGCTCGAGCGAGGACCCCACCGGCGTGTAGAACTGCAGGTAGAGCTCGTTGTTGTCGGCCTGCGGCACGAACTCGGTGCCGATCAGGCGGCCCATCGCGAGCGCCGCGACCAGGGACAGCACCGCGCCTGCCACGGTCAGCCAGCGGTGGCCCAGGCCCCAGCGCAGCACCGCCACGTAGCCGTTCTCGAGCCGGCGCATCGCGGACTCGAAGCCGCGCAGCAGCCGCGCGACGGGCCCCTTGCCGCGCGCGCCGCTCGCGTCCGGGTCGGGCCAGACGGCCGACAGCATCGGGTCGAGCGTGAAGCTGATGAACATCGACAGCATCACCGCGAAGGCGACCGTCACGCCGAACTGCTTGAAGAACTTGCCGATGATGCCGCCCATGAAGCCCACCGGCAGGAACACCGCGACGATCGTGAACGTGGTGGCGGTGACCGCCAGCGCGATCTCGCGCGTACCGTCCAGCGCCGCGTCGCGGTGGTGCTTGCCCATCGCCTGGTGGCGCACGATGTTCTCGCGCACGACGATCGCGTCGTCGATCAGCAGCCCCACGCAGATCGACAATGCGAGCAGCGTCACCAGGTTGATGGTGAAGCCCATCGCGTACATCACGATGAAGGTGCCGATCAGCGAGATCGGCAGCGTCAGGCCGGTGATGACCGTCGAGCGCCACGACGACAGGAACAGGAAGACGATCACCACCGTCAGCAGCGCGCCCTCGATGATGTTTCGCTTGACGCTGGCGACCGAGTTCCGGATGGCGGTGGACTGGTCGCGCACGACCGTGATCTTCACGTCCTGGGGCAGCTGCCGGGCGAGCTCGTCGACCAGGCGGCGCACGTTGTCGACCACCGCGATCGTGTTCTCGCCCTGCGCCTTGACGATATCGAGCGAGACCGCGCGCTCGCCGTTCACCAGGGCGAGCGTCTCGCGCTCCTCCTGGCCGTCGATGACCTGGGCCACCTGGGACAGGTAGACCGGCTGCCCGCCGCGGCGCGCGACCACGATCCGCTCGAAGTCGGCGACCGACTTCAGCCGACCGCGGATCTGCACCGACTGCTCGCGCTCGCGGGTCACGATGCTGCCGGCGGGCAGCTCCTGGTTCTCGTTGCGCAGGGCGGTGAGGATCTGGTCGACGCCGACCTTGAGCGCCTCCATCTCGGCCGGGCGCAGCACCACCTGCACCTCGCGCTTGACCCCGCCCACCACGGTGACGCGGCCCACGCCGCGCGCGTTCTCGATCCGGCGCTTGACCACCTGGTCGGCGAGCGTGGTGAGCTCGCGCGCGTCGCGCGCCGGCGACTGCACCGCGAGCGACACCACCGGCTGGTCGTCGGGGTTGAAGCGCGAGATGATCGCTTCCTTGACCTCGCGCTTGAAGGTCGCCTTCACCAGCGCGACCTTCTCGCGCACGTCCTGCGCGGCCTTGGCCGGATCGGTGACGAGGTCGAACTCGACGATCACCACCGACAAGCCCTCGTAGGAGCGCGACGACAGCTTGTTGACGCCGCTGACGGTGTTGACCTGCTCCTCGATCTTGCGGGTGACGTCGCTCTCGACGATCTCGGGGGCGGCGCCCGGGTACTCGGTCTGCACGACCACGACCGGGAAGCTGACGTCCGGAAACTGGTCCACCGGCAGGCGGTTGTACGAGAACAGCCCCAGCACCACGAAGGCGAGCATCATCATGGTCGCCAGGACCGGGTTGCCGATCGAGATGCGGGTGAACCACATGGCAGCGTCCCCCGTGCCCGGTCAGCGGCTGGCGGCCGGCGCCAGCGCGGCGGGCTGCGCCGACGCGGGCGACGCAGCCGGGGCGGGCGCCCGGGCGTCGCCCTTGGCGTCGCCGGTGCCCGCGCCCGTCCCGATGCGCACCGGGCTGCCCGCGCGCAAGGTGCCGAGGTTCACCGCGACGACGCGGTCCCCGGCGGCCAGGCCGGCGGTCACCTCGACCAGGTCGCTCGTGTTCCCGTCGCGCCCGCCCTCGTCGCGCAGGCCGAGCTTGGCGTCGCGCTCGACGAGCTTGCCGTCGACGATCGCGTAGACGAAGAGGCGCGCGCCGACGTCACGGATCGCGGCCTGCGGCACGGCGAGCACGCCCTCGCGGGTCTCGACGACAAGGGTGCCCTGCGCAAAGAGGCCCGCGCGCACCGACGGGTCGCGGTTGTCGAGCGCGATGTAGACCGGCACCGATCGGGTGCCGGCCTGGGTCGTCGGTGCGATCCGGACGATCCGCCCGCTCTGGCGTTGCGCGACGCCCTCGATGCGCAGCTCGACCGACTGGCCGACCCGCACCGCGCCGACCTCGGCCGCCGGCACCGGTGCCTCGATCTCCATGCGCGACAGGTTGACGATCGACAGCACGCGGCCGTCCACCGGCAGCTTCTCGCCGGCCTGCGCGAAGCGCTCGGCCACCACCCCGTCGATCGGTGCGACGAGCAGCGCATCGCCCAGCGCCTTGCGGGCCAGGACCAGCTGCTCGCGCGCAGCGTCGCGGTTGCCGACTGCGACCTCCCACCCCGAGCGGGACTGGTCGAGCGCACTTTGCGACACGAAGCCCTTCTCGTGCAGCTGCCGGGTGTTGTCGAGGCTGCGGCGGGCCTGGTCGACCTGCGACTCGGCGGCCTGCAGTTGCGCGACCCGCTCGCGCACGCGCGTCTCGTAGTCCACGGCCTCGATGCGGCCGATCACCTGACCGCGGCGCACCGCCATGCCCTCCCGCACCGACACCTCGCGAAGCTCGCCCGTCACCTTGGCCTTGACCACGGTCTGCTCGACCGGCCTGAGTGTCCCCGTCAGGGGGATCGACCGGGAAAGGGATCGCCCGGTCACGACGACCACGTCGCTGGCGGCGAACTCGAGCACGGTCGGCGCCGGGGCTGGCGCGGTCTGGGCGGCGCCCGCGCGGACCGGGGCACCGTCGGCCGGCGCGGCCCGCTGACGCGTCCACCAGGCAGCCGCGGCGAGCAGCGCGACGATCAGCAGCGCGACCGGGACGATGCGCTTCACGGACGGTCCGGTCGGAGGGCCGCGAGGATCAGCCCGATATGCACGTCAAGCATCCTCGCCGGCTCGAGCGAGGCGCCGGCGATCCGGCACAGCTCGAACGAATGCGACCACATCGCCTTCATCACCAGCGGCGCGATCCACAGGTGGGCCGCGCACTCGACGTCGACCGGGCGGAACTCGCCGCGGGCCACGCCGCGCGCGATGATCGAACCCAGCAGCTCGCCATTGGGCCGGATCACTTCATCATGGAAGAATCGGGCAACTTCGGGGAAATTGCCGGCTTCGGCCATGATGAGCTTGGCGATCCCGGACAGCCGGGTACCGCCGAAATCACCCCACCACTTCCGGATGAACTGCTCGACGAGCTCCGTCGCGGGCTGCTCGGATGCGTCGATCTCGGAGCGGAATCGATCCAGAAGCGAGACGATGTTCTCGCGCACCAGGGCCTTGAACAGGTCCTCCTTGTTCGCGAAGTACAGGTACAGCGTGCCTTTGGACACGCCGGCGCGAGACGCGATGTCGTCGAGCCGGGTCGCGGCGTAACCGCGCTCGACGAACAGGTCGAGCGCAGCGTCGAGCAGCTCGGCGGGTCGGCTCTCCTTGCGGCGCTCCCAGCGGGGAGCATGACCCGCGGCGGCCTGGGGATCGGGGTGCGGAGCGGTCATCGCTTACTGACTTAATGGTCAGTAAGTATAGGCAGGCTGGCAGGCGAGGTCAATCGCAGCCGGTTACCATCGACCCGTCCCAGCCCGTCTCCAGAGCCGATGCACGAACCCGTCCCCCATCTCGATCTCGGCCCGGTCACCGTGTACCTCGGCGAGCGCAACGGCAAGTACCCCGACGGCAACCAGGTGGTGGTGCGGGGCACCGACGCGTCGGTGGCCTTCGACACGCCGCAGGTCGCCCGCCGGCTCGGCGCGGTGCTCGGTGCGGTGGACCGCGTGGTGCTCGGCCATGTCCACGAGGACCACATGGTCGGGCTGCGCGCGCTGCCCCGCACGCCGGTCGAGGTCCACGAGGCCGACCTCGACGCCGCGCGCAGTTGGGCGGGCATGTCGCGCCACTACGGTTATCCGCCGCCGGTGCTGGCGTCGCTGCGCGAGAAGATCGAGCAGGACTTCGACTACGCGCCCCGGCCCGATGCCACCGGCTACCGCGACGGCGCGCTGTGGGAGCTGGGCGGTGTGCGCGTGCGCGCCGTGCACCTGCCGGGGCACACCGCCGGGCACTGCGCGCTGCTTGTCGAGCCGCATGGCATCGCCTTCATCGGCGACATCGACCTGTCGTCCTTCGGCCCGTACTACGGCGATGCGACCTCCAGCCTCGCGCAGTTCCGCAGCACGCTCCGGGCGGTGCGCGAGCTGCCCGCCTCGACCTGGATCACCTCGCACCACCGGGGCGTGGTCACCGGGCGCGACGCATTCGACGCTGCGTTGGCAGCCTTCGCCGGCCGGCTCGACGCGCGCGAGGCCAGGCTGATGTCGCTGTTGGCCGAGGGGCCGCGCACGCTCGACGAGCTGGTGGCTGCGCGGCTGCTCTACCCGCCGGGCCATGCCGAGCTGTGGGTCGATTGCGCCGAGCGCCGCTCGATCGAGCAGCACCTGGAGGAGCTCGCCGCGCGCGGTCGCGCGGTCCTCGAGGACGGCCGCTGGCGCGCGGTCGGCTGAGGGCGCGGGCCGGCGGCCGGGCCGAGGACCTGACCTGGGAGATCGTCCGCCACACGCTGATCGGACATCTGCGAGATCATGGCAAGCGCCGCCCGGACGCGCAGGTCCGCGACAACGCGCTGTCACACGACGAGACCTTGACCAGGGACGCGATGAAGACAGCGCACTTCTGCTCGCCGAAGATCATGCAGGACGTCCGGGACGAAGCGGGGCGCCACCGCCTGCCCGCGGAGCAGGCCCTCGAGCAGGGCCTGCGCGAGAATGCGGTGGCGTTCGTGCGCGGCGGCGCCGAGCTGTATCGGCGCAGCTGACCCGATGGCCCGCGCGCACCCGCCCGTTCCCCCGCGGCAGGCCGCCGAGGCGGTGCCGGGCCGCGGCCTGCTGCGGCGCGCAGCGGCGGTGGCTGCGGTGGCTGCGGGCGCCGTCGCGCTGGTCTTGTCCCAATGGCGGCTCGACAGTCGCTTCCTCTTTCATCCGCAGCCCCACGGTGTCGCCGCTTGGCGCGATCTGGCGGCCCGTCACGGCGCCGAGGCGGTCGAGCTGCCTGCGTCCGACGGCGCGCTGCTGCGCGGCTGGCTGCGGGCACCCGCGGCGCCCGCGCCCGGGCGGCTGCCCGCGGTGCTCTATCTCGGGGGCAACGCGGAGGAGGTGTCGTGGATGATCGGCGAGGCGCCCCGCCTGCCTGGGCGCGCGCTGCTTGCGCTCAACTACCGCGGATACGGTGCGAGCACCGGGACGCCGCACGAGCGCGCGCTGTACGCGGACGCGGTCGCCGCGTTCGACTGGCTGGCGGCCCGGCCCGACGTCGACGCCTCGCGGATCGTCGTCTGGGGACGCAGCCTGGGCTCGGGCGTCGCGACCTGGGTGGCCTCGCAGCGTCCGGTGCAAGGCGTGGTGCTGAGCTCGCCCTTCGACTCCATCGCGGCGCTGGCGCGCCTGCACATGCCACTGCTCGCGCCGCTGCTCACGCAGCCCTTCGATTCGCTGTCGCGCGCCCCGGCCATCGGCGCGCCGGCGCTCGTGCTGATCGGCGGCCAGGACACGCTCGTGCCGCCGGCGCACAGCGAGCGGCTGGCCGCGGCGTGGGGCGGACGGGTGCGGATCGTCCGGCTGGCGCAGGCTGGGCACGGCGACCTTCAGGCCCATCCCGACCACTGGCGCGGCGTCGCGGGCTTCCTCGACGCGGCCGGCCGGTGAGGCGGCCCGCCCTGCTCGATGCGCCCCCCGATGCGCCGCCCGGCGAGGTAGCGCCGGTCCGTGCCGACCGCCCGCCCGCGTGCCGGCCGGGCTGCGGCGCCTGCTGCATCGCGCCCTCCATCCTCACACCGATGCCCGGCATGCCTCGAGGCAAGCCGGCGGGGGTCGCGTGCGACCACCTGGACGCCGATCGGCGCTGCGTGCTGTTCGGCCGCCCCGAGCGGCCGGCATTCTGCGGTGGCCTGCAGCCGTCGTTCGAGATGTGCGGCGACACGCGCGAACAGGCGATCGCATGGCTCGATCGGCTCGAGCGGCTGACCGCGCCCTGACCGACCCCCCGCCGCGTCTCCGGCAATCGCCTTGCCCGCGCGGCGGGCCGCATATACTGGCCCTCCATGAAGACCCGTTCCCTCATCGGCTGGCTGCTCCTCGCCGCCGCGCTCCTCGGCGGCGGATGGTGGTGGATGCAGCAGCAGGCGGCCTCAGAGGCGCCGCAGTTCCGCACCGCGAAGGTCGAGCGCGGCACGCTGACCGCCACCGTCGCGGCCTCCGGTACGCTCGCCGCCACCGTGCAGGTACAGGTGAGCTCGCAGGTGTCCGGCCAGATCCGCGAGGTCCTTGCCGATTTCAACTCCGAGGTTCGCAAGGGGGAGGTGATCGCGCGCCTCGACCCCGAGACCTACGAATACCGTGTGCGCCAGGCCGAGGCCGACGTCGAGGCCGCTCGCGCCCAGGTGGGCGTGCAGCAGGCGACGGTGGCCGCCCGCCGCACCGACGTCCTGCGCGCGACCATCAACCTCGACGAGGCCCGGCGCGACGTCGACCGCAAGACCGAGCTGGTCGCGCGCAACTTCATCTCGGCGGTGGAGCGCGACAAGGCCGTCGCGCTGTACCGCACGATCGAGCAGGAGCTCGCCAGCACTCGCGCCCAGGTCGACCTGGCCGAGGCGCAGGTCCGCAACGTCCGCGCCACCGTGCAACAGCGCGAGGCCCAGCTCGCCTCCGCGCGCGTCGACCTCGGGCGCACCGTCATCCGCGCGCCGGTCGACGGCGTGGTGATCAAGCGCTCGATCGAGCCGGGCCAGACGGTGGCGGTCAGCCTCGCCGCGCCCGAGCTGTTCCTGATCGCGCAGAACCTGCGGGACATGCAGGTCGAGGTCTCCATCGACGAGGCCGAGGTGAGCCGCCTGCGGCTCGGCCAGCGCACGAGCTTCACGGTCGACGCCTTTCCCGGGCGCACCTTCGAGGGGACGGTCAAGCAGGTCCGCAAGGCCTCCAAGAACGAGCAGAACGTGATCACCTACACCGCGGTGGTCTCGGCCGAGAACGACGCGCTGTCGCTGCTGCCCGGCATGACCGCCAACGTGCGGGTGATCACCGACGTGCGCCAGGGCGTGCTCAAGGTGCCCAACGCCGCGCTGCGCTTCCGTCCGCCCGGCTGGACCGACGCCCCCAAGGCCGCGGTGGCGCCCGGCCCGTTGCGGGGTGCGCTCGAGGCGCTGCTGCCGCAGGCGCTCGCGCAGGGCTCGCCTGCTCCGGGTCAGCAGCCCCCGGCGGCCGCGGGCACGCGCCCGTCCGCCGATGCCCGTCCGCAGCCGGCCAGCCCGCCGGCCGCCGGCCCCCAGGGCGCCGCCGCTGCGACCCCGGGTGCGGCCCAGGGTGGCGCCGCCGCGACCCCGGGCGCGGCCCAGGGCGGTCCGGGCGGCCAGCTGCGCGCCTTTCGCGAGCGCCTCGAGCGCGACCTCGCGCTGACCGACTCCCAGCGCACGCAGCTCGACGCGATCTTCGCCGGCATGCGCGAGCGCTTCGCCGCGGTGCGGGACGCGCCCGAGGCCGAGCGCGCCAAGATGTCCGAGCGCAACCGCGCCGAGATGCGCGCTCGGATCGCCGACATCCTCGACGAGCGGCAGAAGAAGAAGTACGCCGAGATCCTGGTCGAGCTGTCGGGCCGCACGGTGACGCGCGGCCGCGTGTTCGTGCCCGGCCCCGAGGGCAAGCCCGTGCCGGTCGAGCTCAGGCTCGGCCTGTCCGACGGGCTGGCCACCGAGGTGATCGGCACCATCGGCGACGCCCGGCTCGCCGAGGGCGACCTGGTCTACATCGGCGTCGTCGCCGCGCAGGGCACGGCCGGGCCGGCGCCCGCGCCCGCGCGCCCCGCCGGCCCGCGGCTCTGACCGCGGCCAGCCGTCCGCGAGCCGTGCCGCCATGTCCGCGCCGCAGTCCAGCGAGCCGCTGATCCGCTGCGAAGCGCTCGCCAAGCGCTATGAGATCGGCGGCGGCACGGTTCACGCGCTGCGCGACCTTGACCTGTCGGTGATGCCCGGCGAGTTCGTCGCGGTGATGGGCCCCAGCGGCTCGGGCAAGTCGACCTTCATGAACCTCGTCGGCTGCCTCGACCGCCCCTCCAGCGGTCACTACTGGCTGGGTGGCGAGGCGGTCGACGCGATGAGCCGAGACCAGCTCGCCGCCACCCGCAACCGGCGTATCGGCTTCGTGTTCCAGCAGTTCAACCTGCTGCCGCGCACCAGCGCGCTGGACAACGTCGAGCTGCCGCTCCTCTATGCCGGGGTGCCGCGCGCCGAGCGGCGCGAGCGGGCGTTGCGCCGACTGTCCCAGGTGGGGCTGGCCGACCGTGTCGACCACCACCCCGCCCAGCTCTCGGGCGGCCAGCAGCAGCGGGTCGCGATCGCGCGCGCGCTCGTCAACGACCCGGCGCTGATCCTGGCCGACGAGCCCACCGGGGCGCTCGACTCGCGCACCAGCATCGAGGTGATGGCGCTGCTGCAGGCCCTCAACCGAGAAGGCATCACCATCGTGCTGGTGACGCACGAGGCCGACGTCGCGGCCTTCGCGTCGCGGATCATCGGCTTTCGCGACGGGCGCGTGGTGCGCGACATCGCCAACCGCCGGCAGGACGCGGCGGCTGCGCTCGCCGCCCTCGAGCCGCAGCAGGGCTGAGCGCGATGGACCTGCTCTCCACCCTGCGGATCGCGCTGCGCGCGCTGCGCACCAACACCCTGCGCTCGGGGCTGACGATGCTCGGCATCATCATCGGCGTGGCCGCGGTCATCGCGATGATCGCCGTGGGCAAGGGTGCGCAGAGCCGGGTCGAGGAGCAGGTCCGCAGCCTCGGTGCCAACGTGATGGTGATCTTCCCGGCCTCCAACACCACCGGCGGCGTGCGCAGCGGCACCGGCGGCGTGCAGACACTGACCGAGGACGACGCCCGCGCCATCGCCCTCGAGGTGCCCGAGGTGATGCACGCGGCGCCGACCCACCGCGGCTCGGGCCAGGTGGTGTTCGGCAACCAGAACTGGTGGGCGGCGGTCTACGGCGTCGACAACGACTTCTTCGAGGTCCGCGAGTGGCCGCTGGTGGCCGGCCGCCCGTTCGAGGCCGGCGAGCTCGCCAGCTCGGGCAAGGTGATCATCCTGGGCCAGACCGTCGCGCGCCAGCTGTTCGGCGAGGACACGCCCTTCGAGGACATGATCGATCGCGTGGTCAGGCTGCGCCGCGTGCCGCTGACGGTGATCGGCGTGGCTGCCCGCAAGGGCCAGAGCGCGGTCGGCCAGGACCAGGACGACGCGGTCTTCGTGCCGCTCTCGACCGCGCGCACGCGGCTGTTCGGCGTGGTGCAGGGCAAGCTGCGGCGGATCAACTCGATCTGGATCAAGGTCCAGCCGGGCCAGGACATGAAGCTCGCCGAGGAGGGCATCCGCACGCTGCTGCGCCAGCGTCACCGGCTCGCACCCGGGCAGGACGACGACTTCACGCTGCGCAACCTGACCGAGGTGATGCAGGCGCAGGAGGCGGCGAGCCGCGCGATGACCGGGCTGCTCGCGGCGATCGCCTCGGTGAGCCTGCTGGTGGGCGGCATCGGGATCATGAACATCATGCTGGTGTCGGTGACCGAGCGCACGCGCGAGATCGGCCTGCGCATGGCGGTGGGCGCGCGAGGGGGCGACATCCTGTCGCAGTTCCTGGTGGAGGCGGTGACGCTGTCGTGCATCGGCGGGGCGATCGGCGTGGGGCTGGGCATCGTGGCCGCCGAGCTGGTCGGGCAGTCGGCGGGCTGGCGCATCGAGATCGAGCCGCGGGCGGTGGCGCTGGCCTTCGGCTTTGCCGCGCTGATCGGGATCTTCTTCGGCTATTACCCGGCCCGCAAGGCGTCCCGGCTGGAGCCGATCGACGCGCTGCGATACGAGTGACGCGCGGGGGCCCGGCGCACGATGGACCTGCTCTCGACGCTGCAGATCGCGCTGCGGGCGTTGCGCACCAACACTCTGCGTTCGGTGCTGACGATGCTGGGGATCGTCATCGGAGTGGGTGCGGTGATTGCGATGCTGGGCGTGGGCAAGGGCGCGCAGACTCGCGTCGAGGCGCAGCTGCGCAGCCTGGGCACCAACGTGATGGTGATGTGGCCGCACTCCACCACTACGGCCGGAGTGCGCAGCGGCGTGGGCGGCGTCCAGACGATGACCGAGGACGACGCCTGGGCGATCGCGCTGGAAATCCCCGAGGTGCTGTTCGCAGCACCCATCCAGCGATCCTGGGCGCAGCTTGTGCACGGCAACCGGAACTGGTCGGCCGGGACCTGGGGCGTCACCAACGATTTCTTCGATGCTCGGGAGTGGTCGCTGGTGGCGGGGCGGCTGTTCGAGCCCGCAGAAGTCGCTCGGGCCGGCAAGGTGGTGATCCTCGGGCAGACCGTGGCGCTGCAGCTGTTCGGAGAGGACACTCCGTTCGAGGACATGATCGACCGCACGATCCGCGTGCGCCGCGTGCCGATGGCCGTGATCGGCGTGGCCGAGCGAAAGGGCCAGAGCGTCGTCGGGCAGGACCAGGACGACACGGTCTTCGTGCCGCTGTCGACGGTGCGCACCCGGATCAACGGGGTAGCGCAGGGAACTCTGCGGCGCGTGAACGGCATATGGCTCAAGGTGGCACCGGACGCCGACATGAAGACGGTCGAGGAGACCGTCCGCGCGCTGCTGCGCCAGCGCCATCGCCTGCAGCCGGGCCAGGACGACGACTTTCGGATCAGCAACGTGACCGAGGTGCTCGAGACGCGCGAGGCGGCGAGCCGGGCGATGACCGCGTTGCTCGCCGCGATCGGCGCGGTGAGCCTGCTGGTGGGCGGCATCGGCATCATGAACATCATGCTGGTGTCGGTCACCGAGCGTACCCGCGAGATCGGGCTGCGGATGGCGGTGGGGGCGCGCAGCGGCGACATCCTGTCGCAGTTCCTGATCGAGGCGGTCACGCTGTCGGTGATCGGCGGCGCGATCGGCGTGGTGCTGGGCATCGGCGCGGCCGAGATGATCGGCCGGTCGTCCGGCTGGCTGATCGAGATCGAATCGCGTGCCGTCGTGCTGGCGTTCGGCTTCGCCGCGCTGATCGGCATCTTCTTCGGCTGGTACCCTGCCCGCAGGGCGTCCCGGCTCGAGCCGATCGATGCGCTGCGCCACGAATGACGCCCGACCCATGATGCGTGACATGAGCACACCCCGGATTCCCAACGCACTCACCGTCGCCGGCATCGACCCCTCGGGCGGCGCCGGCATCTACGCCGACCTCAAGGCCTTCTCGGCGCTCGGCGCCTACGGCTGCGGCGTGGTCGCAGCCCTGACTGCCCAGAACACACGGGCGGTCACCGGCATCCACGGCGTGCCGCCCGAGTTCGTGCGGCTGCAGCTCGACACGCTCTTCGCCGATGTGCGCATCGACACCGCCAAGATCGGCATGCTCGGCACCGCCCCGATCGCGCGCGCGGTCGCCGAGGGGCTCGCCGCGCCGGTCGGCGCGGGCCTGCCGAAGTACGTGGTGGTCGACCCGGTGATGGTCGCCAAGAGCGGCGACACGCTGCTCACCAAGGAGGCGACCGCGATGCTGGTCGAGGCCATCCTGCCGCTCGCCACCGTCGTGACCCCGAACCTGCCCGAGGCGGGCGTGCTGCTGCGCGAGCGCGCGCCCGACACCGTGCGGGAGATGCGCCGCGCCGCCGAGCGGCTGCGGCGCCTGCTGCCGGGCAGCGGCGAGCGCTGGGTGCTGCTCAAGGGCGGGCACCTGACCGGCGACGCCGTCGACCTGCTGCACGATGGCGACCGCATGATCGAGCTCGTCTCGCCGCGGCTCGAGACGCCCAACACGCACGGCACCGGCTGCACCCTGTCGGCCGCCATCGCGGCGCTGCTGCCAGCGCGTGCCGACGTGCCCGAGGCGGTGCGCGACGCCAAGCGCTGGCTGACCGAGGCGATCCGTTGCTCGGGCGAACTGGCCGTCGGTCAGGGGCACGGCCCGGTTCACCATTTCCACGACGTCTGGCGGCGCTAGACCCGCTACCATCGCGGCTCCGCCGTCCCGGCACCCCGCGGCACGCCTGCCCCGCACCGATGGAAGTCCTGTACGCGCTGCCCCTGCTCGTCAAGGCGGTCATCCTCGGCATCGTCGAGGGCCTGACCGAGTTCCTGCCGATCTCCAGCACCGGGCACCTGATCCTGGCCGGCAGCCTGCTCGGGTTCCACGACGACAAGGCCAAGGTCTTCGACGTCGCGATCCAGACCGGAGCGATGGCCGCCGTCATCTGGTACTTCCGTGCCCGGATCGCCCGCGTCGTCGCCGGCCTGGGCTCCGACCGGACCTCGCAGCGTTTCGCCGTCAACGTGGTGGTGGCCTTCCTGCCCGCCGCGGTGCTGGGCGTGCTGTTCGGCGGCTACATCAAGTCGGTGCTGTTCGAGCCGGTGCCGGTCGCGCTGGCGTTCATCGTCGGGGGCTTCGTGATCCTGTGGGTCGAGGCGCGCAACAAGAGCGCCGCCCGCGCCCCGCGCATCGACGACGTGGACGACCTGAGCGTCGCCGACGCACTGAAGCTCGGCATCGCGCAGGCCTTCTCGCTGATCCCGGGCACCAGCCGCTCGGGCGCGACGATCATCGGCGGCATGCTCTTCGGGCTGTCACGCAGGGCGGCGACCGAATTCTCGTTCTTCCTCGCGATCCCCACGCTGATCGGCGCGGGGGTCTACCAGACCTGGAAGTACCGCCACCTGCTGAGCCTGTCCGATGTGCCGCTGTTCGCGACCGGCATGGTGGTGGCCTTCTTCAGCGCGCTCGCCTGCGTGCACTGGCTGATCCGCTATGTGTCGCGTCATGACTTCGTGCCCTTCGCCTGGTATCGCATCGGCTTCGGGCTGATCGTGCTGCTGACGGCCTACACCGGCGTGGTGGACTGGTCGGGCGGCTGATCGTGAGGCGGCGTGCCGCCTTCGCGTAAAATTCCTGGGTGAACGACCCCTTCGACCTTCCCTTCGACGAGCCCGGCGCGCCCGGCCGCCACGACGCGCCCCGCACCCGGCTGTCCGCGGCCGATGCCGCCGCGGGCGCGGCCTCCGCGCTCGAGGTGCTGCGCCGGGTGTTCGGCTTTCCGTCCTTCCGCGGCGAGCAGCAGGCCGTGGTCGGCCACCTCGTGTCGGGCGGCGATGCGCTGGTGCTGATGCCCACCGGTGCCGGCAAGTCGCTGTGCTACCAGATCCCCTCGCTCGTACGCGCCGGCACCGGCGTGGTCGTGTCGCCGTTGATCGCTCTGATGCAGGATCAGGTCGATGCGCTGCGCGAGAACGGCGTGCGGGCCGAGTACCTCAACTCCACGCTCACGCTGGACGACGTACGCCGCGTCGAGCGGGCCATGCGCGCCGGCCAGATCGATCTCCTCTACGTGGCGCCCGAGCGCCTGCTCACCGACCGCTGCCTGCAACTGCTCGAGGAGAGCGACATCGCGCTCTTCGCGATCGACGAGGCGCACTGCGTGTCGCAGTGGGGCCACGACTTCCGGCCCGAGTACCTCGGCTTGTCGGTGCTGCACGAGCGCTTTCCGTCGGTGCCGCGCATCGCACTGACCGCCACCGCCGACCCCCAGACGCGCCGCGAGATCCGCGAGCGCCTTGCGCTGGACGATGCCCGCGAGTTCGTCTCGAGCTTCGATCGCCCCAATATCCGCTACGCCATCGTCGAGAAGGACGAGCCGCGCCGCCAGCTGCTCGCGCTGCTGCAGGGCGAGCATCGCGGCCAGGCCGGCATCGTCTACTGCGCCTCGCGCAAGCGCGTCGACGAGACCGCGGCCTTCCTGTGCGAAAAGGGGTTCGACGCGCTCGGCTACCACGCCGGCATGCGCAACGAGGACCGCAGCGCCAACCAGTCGCGCTTCCTGCGCGAGGACGGCGTGGTGATGGTCGCGACCATCGCCTTCGGCATGGGCATCGACAAGCCCGACGTCCGCTTCGTCGTGCACCTCGACATGCCCAAGAGCGTGGAGGGCTACTACCAGGAGACCGGTCGCGCCGGGCGCGACGGTCTGCCCGCGCAGGCCTGGATGGCCTACGGTCTGCAGGATGTCGTCAACAACCGGCGGATGATCGACGAGTCCGAGGGCGCCGACGACTACAAGCGCGTGTCGCGCGCCAAGCTCGATGCGATGGTCGCGCTCGCCGAGGCCGACGGCTGCCGCCGTGTGCTGCTGCTCAAGTATTTCGGCGAGGACAGCACCGCCTGCGGCAACTGCGACAACTGCCTGACGCCCCCCGAGCGCTGGGATGCGACCGACGCCGCGCGCAAGCTGCTGTCGTGCATCTACCGCATCCGCCAGGCCGGCGGCTTTGGCTACGGCGCCCAGTACGTGATCGACGTGCTCCGCGGCGAGCCCAACGAGAAGCTGCTGGCCCGCGGCCACGAGACGCTGTCCACCTACGGCATCGGCGCCGATCTCGACGCCAACGCCTGGCGCGCGGTGCTGCGCCAGCTGGTGGCGCGCGGCTTCGTCGAGGTCGCGCACGAGCGCTACGGCGTGCTCGAGCTCACCGAGGCCGCCAAGCCGGTGCTGCTCGGCAGGGAGCCGGTCATGCTCGCCAAGCGCAGCCTCGAGCGCGCGCCCAAGGCCGCCCGCGGACGCACCCGCGGCAAGGCCGGGGCCGACGGCGTCGTGAGGGCGCCGCCCGAGCTCGGCCTGGACGCGCCGGCCGCCGGGCGCTTCGAGCGGCTGCGCGTCTGGCGCCTGGACATCGCGCGCGAGCACGGCGTGCCGCCCTACGTGATCTTCCACGACGCGCACCTCGCCGAGATCGCGCGGCGCGCGCCGCTGGACCTCGACGAGCTGGGGCAGGTGCCCGGGGTGGGCGCCACCAAGCTCGAGCGCTATGGCACGGCGCTGCTCGAGGCGCTCGCCTCGGCCTGAGGGGCGGCTCGCCGGCGCGCGCACGCGCCGGCAGCGGGGCGGGGGGCCCCGCCCGGCCGGTCAGGGCTTGAAGGTGTAGCCCGGCCCGATCGCCGAGGCCGCCGGGATCGGCGGCAGGTCCGCGAACAGCTTCGGATGGTCGGCCATCACCTTCAGCATGTACCTGGGCTCGATGTGCTTGTTGACGTCGAAGGTCGTCTTCAGGATGCCCAGCCGCGCGAGGCGGTCCTGCGCGCTCCACATCGCCTGGTAGTTGTTGGCCGACAGGCGTCGGTCGTTCTGCTGGATGTTGAACTGCATCGCAGCCTCGGCGACGTCCTGCTTGAGGCCCGGGATCCAGCGGGTCGCGACCTGCGCGGCCTGCTTGGGGTTGGCCCGCATCCACTGGTCGGCCTCGGACACCGCAGCCAGGAACTTCTCGATCGTCGGGCCGTTCTTCTCGACCCAGCCGCGCAGCGCCACGTTGTAGCCGAGGTAGGCGATGACATCGCCACCGCGGATCACCTCGATCGCGCCGGGCACGTCCTTGACCGCCACGATCGGCCACGGGTCCCAGGCCGAGAACGCGTCGATGCCCTTGGCGAGCAGCGCGACCGTCATGTCGGGCGGGGGCGTGTTGACCAGCGTCACGTCGGCGGGGGTCAGACCGGCCTTCTCGAGCAGCGCCAGGACGTACAGGTGGTTGATCGTGCCGAACGAGGCGGCGATCTTCTTGCCCTTGAGCGTCTTCAGGTCGCCCTTGGCGATGCCCGAGTCGCCGCGCGCGATCAGCGCCATGGTCGCGTCCGAGCCGAGCCGGGTCGCGCTGCCGCTGTAGTTGCCCAGCGCCACCAGGTCCATGCCTCGCTGCACCGCGCCGATCATCGGCACGCCGACCTGCACGATCTCACTTTCGCCGGCCTGCAGCGCGTTGAGCGCGTCGACGCCGGTCGCGTAGGGGCGCGCGATCGTCACGTCGAGCCCGTACTTCTCGAAAAAACCGCGCTCCAGCGCGATCGGCAGGCCGACCTGGTCGATGCCGGTCACCATGCCGGCCTTCATTTTCACCAGCGTCTGCGCATGGGCGGACAGGCCGGCCATCAGCGTCAGCGCGAACAGCAGCGTGCGGAACATCGTTCGTCTCCTCGTCTCGGTGTGGTGGATCGGTGTTTCAGGGCTTCAGGGGCTCGACGCGGCTGACCCAGTAGGGCCGCGCGAGCCGGGTGAGCTGGGTGCGCGGCACGCTGCGCACCTCGATCGTGTTGCCGTCGGTGCCCGACACGCGCCCGAAGCGCTGGAAGACCAGCACGTGGAAACGCTCGGGCGGGAAGGGCAGGGTGACCAGCAGGTTGACGCGCTCGCGGTCGGCGGGGATGCCCGCGGCGATCTTGCCGGGCGCGGCGAGGGACAGCCAGGCCTCGTAGGCGAGCCAGGCCACCAGCAGCGCGATCACGACGCGGCCCTGCGTGGAGCGCAGCACGGCGCGCATCGCCACGCGCAGCGCCCCCGGGCGAGGGGGCGGCGCGGCCGTGCCGGCGCCCGCCGCGCTCATGCGGCGCGCACCCGCTGCAGGACGCGGGCCGACAGCGACTTGAACGCATCGTCCTCGACCAGCGCGTCCCAGCGGCGCGGATGGGGCAGCGGCACCTCGATCTCCTCGAGCACCCGCCCCTGTGACAGCACCACGACGCGGTTGGCGAGGAACACCGCCTCGGGCACGTCGTGCGTGATGAACAGCACCGTCGTGCGCCGCTGCTGCCAGATCCGGGTCAGCTCCTCCTGCAGCATCAGCCGCGTCTGCGCGTCGACGCTGGCGAAGGGCTCGTCCATCAGCAGGACGTCGGGCTCGTTGGCGAGCGCGCGCACCACGCCGACCCGCTGCTGCATGCCGCCGGACAGCTCGGCGGGATAGCGGTCGGCGGCGTGCGACAGGCCGGCCAGCGCCAGGTACTCGTGCGCGATCCGGTCGCGCTCGGCACGCGGCACGCCGCGCATCTTGGGCCCGAAGCCGACGTTGTCGAGCACCGTCTTCCAGGGGAACAGCGCAAACGACTGGAACACGACGCCGCGGTCGGGACCGGGTCCGTCGACGGGCCGGCCATCCACGCGGATCTCGCCGCCGGTGTGCGGCAGGAAGCCCGCGATCATGTTGAGGATCGTGGTCTTGCCGCAGCCCGAGGGGCCGACCACCGACACGAACTCGCCCGGGGCGACCTGCAGCGACACGTCGCGCACGGCGGTCACCTCGGTGCCCTTGTAGGGGTCGAAGTAGGTCTTGGAAAGCCGGTCGATCGTCAGGGACTTCATCGCGTCACCATACCCCAGCGCTGCCCGGTGGCCCGCTCGATCGGCGCGAGGATCCAGGCGTCGACCGCATACCAGAGCACGCCCAGAATGACCATGCCGAGCATGATCTCCACCACCGAGCCCGCGCGGCGTGCATCGAACATCAGGAAGCCGATCCCGCTGGTGCCGACGATGATCTCGGCGGCGATCAGCGCGCGCCAGCCGTAGCCCAGCCCGTTGCGCAGGCCGGTCATGATGTTGGGCAGCGCGCCCGGCAGCATCACCTCCCACACCACGCGCGCCTGCGACGCGCCCAGGCTGCGCGCCGCGCGCACCAGGTCCTGGTTGACCGAGCGGATGCCGAGCACCGTGTTCAGCACCACCGGGAACAGCACCGTGTACACGATCACGAAGGTCATCGTGGTGATCCCGAACCCGAACCAGATCAGCAGGATCGGCAGCCAGGCGATGTCACCCACCGCCTGGAAGAACAGCAGCGGCGGCCACAGCGCGGCGTGCGCGCGACGGCTCATGCCGATCAGCACGCCGAGCGGGATCGCGATCGCCACGCCCACCGCCGTGCCGACCGCGAGCCGTCCGACGCTGTCGGCGAGGTACTCCGGCAGGATGCCTCGCTGGACGAGCGACACGAAGCTGCGCACGACGTCGCCGGGCCCGGGGAAGAAGGCCCGCGGGAATATCTCCAGCTCGGCGGTGAGCCACCAGGCGAACAGCAGCGGCAGGAAGGGCAGCACCGAGCGCAGCCCCGGCCATGCGGTGGTCGCGCGCACCCAGCCGCGCTGCACGCGGTGATGCCAGCGAACGGCGGGCACGGTGCCGCCCGCGGTCGCACTCATGCCGCCCTCACCATGCCCCAGCGCTGCGTCGTCACGCGCTCGAGCGGCGCGAGCAGCAGGCGGTCGAGCGCCAGCCACAGCAGCCCGATCACGACCATGCCCAGCACGATCACCTCGGTCTTGTAGAAGTCGCGCGCGGCGAACAGCATGTAGCCCAGCCCGACGTCGGTCGCGATCATCTCGGCGGCGATCAGGCCGCGCCATGCGAAGCCCAGCCCCGTCCGGATGCCGGTCACGATGTTGGGCAGCGCGCCCGGCAGCAGCACCTCCTTCAGCATCGCGATCCGGCCCGCGCCGAGCGAGGCGGCGGCGTGGCGCACCTGCATCGGGATGCTCGAGACGCCCAGCAGCGTGTTGTAGGCGACCACGAAGAACACCGCATTGAAGATCACGAAGGTGATCGCCCCGAAGCCGTAGCCGAACCACAGCGTCGCGATCGGGATCCAGGCGATGCCGGCCAGCACCGAGAAGAAGCGCACCAGCGGCGTGAAGAAGGCGGCGACCGGGGCGCTGACGCCCATCGCCACGCCGAGCGGGATGCCGACCGCCAGCGCGATCGCCGTGCCCACCGCGATCCGCCCGAGGCTCGCGCCGATGTGGCGCACCAGCGTTCCGTCGGCGATCGCCTCGGCGCCGGCCTGCACCACCGCGCCCACCCCGGGGAACACCCGGGGGTTCACGTCGAAGCCACGCACGACCCCGGCCCACAGCAGCACCAGCGCGGCGAGCGGCAACACGAACGCCAGCGCCGCGCGGGCGCGGCCGGCCAGGCCGCTGCGCGGCCCGTTCGGGGTCATGGAAAAGGGGTCTCCTGGGGCGCTGCGCGGACTCGATCGGCCCACCCTCGCTCAGCGTCGATGTTAGCGTGCACCCACCTTGCGCCGCAACCCGCGGCCGCAGCGGGACCGGCGGCACCGTTCATCTGCCCACAGGCCCCTGCCGTGCTCAGGCCAGGGGCCGGGCCAGGCGGATTGAACTATGATGTTGCAGTGCAAGGTCAAGGTGACCGGGCACTGATGTGGCCGATTCGGCTGTCGAGGCGACCCCTTCACCGGCCCGGAGGTCCGTTCGGCAGGCAGGAGAACAGACATGGAAGCGTATCTTTTGGTTCTCGACGACGACATCCTCAACGCCGTCCACATGATGGTCGAGATGATCGTCGGGCTGTTCCGCTGACCCTTCGGGATCAGACGATCCGGCTCGCGCGCCCCGCCCAGTAGCGGTCGCGCAGCAGCCGCTTGTAGAGCTTGCCCGTCGGATGGCGTGGCAGCTCGGCCTCGAAGTCGACCGATCTCGGGCACTTGATCGGAGACAGCCGCTGCCTGCACCACGCGATCAGTTCGGCCGCCAGTTCCGGGCCGGCCTGCGCCATGTCGCGGGGCGTCACCACCGCCTTCACCGCCTCGCCCATCTCCTCGTCCGGCACCCCGATCACGGCGACGTCCAGCACCTTGGGGTGGGTGACCAGCAGGTTCTCGGTCTCCTGCGGGTACACGTTGACGCCGCCGCTGATGATCATGTGCGCCTTGCGGTCGGTCAGGTACAGGTAGCCCTCCGCGTCCACGTGACCGATGTCGCCGAGCGTCGTCCAGCCCTGCGCGTTGCGCGACGATGCGGTCTTCTCGGGGTCGCCGTGGTACTCGAAGACGCGCCCGTCGGCGAAGTACACGACGCCGTCCGCGCCCGACGGCAGCTCGCTGCCGTCCTCCCCGCAGATCCTGAGCGTACCCACCACCGCGCGCCCGACCGTGCCCTCGTGAGCGAGCCATTCCTGCGAGCGCACCAGCGTCATGCCGTTGCCCTCGGTGCCCGCGTAGTACTCCCAGATGATCGGGCCCCACCAGTCGATCATCTCGCGCTTGACGGGGATGGGGCAGGGCGCGGCCGCATGGATCGCGAAGCGCAGCGACGACACGTCGTATCGGGCGCGGACCTCGGCCGGCAGCTTCAGCATCCGCACGAACATGGTCGGCACCAGCTGCGTGTGCGTCGCACGGTAGTGCTGGACGTGCCGCAGGTAGGCCTCGGCGTCGAAGTGCTCCATGATCACGCAGGTGCCGCCCAGCCGCAGCACCGACATGTTGAAGCGCAGCGGCGCGGCATGGTAGAGCGGCGCGGGTGACAGGTAGACCGTGTGCTCGTCCACGCCGTAGTGCGTGCGGCAGATCTCGAGCAGCGGGTAGCTCGCGTCGATCGCACCGAGCTCGGGCGGCACGAAGACGCCCTTGGGCCGGCCAGTCGTGCCCGACGAATAGAGCATGTCGGCGCCGGCCACCTCGTCGGCGATGCGCACTGGCGGGCGCGACGCGACGGCCTTCTCGTACGACGACCAGCCGGGCAGCGTGCCGCCGATCATCAGGCGCGTCTCGACGCCTGGCGTGACGTCGGTCAGCGCGGCGGCGGTCGCGACCGTGCCCACGCTCGCGATCAGCATGCGCGCGCCGCAGTCGGCCACGATGTAGGCAGCCTCGCCGGGCGTGAGCCGCGTGCTGATCGCGGTGTACACCAGACCCGCGCGGTGGGCGCCGATGCACAGCTCGAGGAAGCGCGGATGGTTCTCCACGACGAGCGCGATGCGATCGCCGGGCACGAGTCCCGCCGCGCGCAGGCACTGGGCGAAGCGGTTGGAGCGCTCCTCCAGCTCGCGGTAGGTGATCGTCTCGCCGCTCTCGGCCATGACGATCGCCGGCTTGTCGGGGGTGCGCTGCGCGTGGAGGGACGGGTGCACGGGATGCTCCTGCGAGGGGGGGACGCGGCGCGTCAGCGGGCGGCGGGTGCCGCCCCCAGGGCTTCAGGGGGCTGCCAGCCCCCGCCTAGCGCCTTCATCAGGTCGACACTGTAGGCGAGTCGCGCCTGCCGGTTTTGGATCGCGGCGAGCTCGGCGCCGTTGAGCGTGCGCTGGGCGTCGAGCACCTCGAGGTAGGCCGAGTAGCCGGCCTCATAGCGGATGCGCGTGATCCGCAGCGCATCGCGCGCCGCCCGCAGCCGCGCGTCGAGGTCGGCCTCCACCGCCGCGCTGCTGCGCACGTTGCCGAGCGCGTCGGCCACCTCGCGGTACGCAGTCTGCACGGCGCGCTCGTAGGCGGCCGCGGCCTGCTCGGCGCGCGCCTGCGCCTCGCGCGTGCGGGCCGCGTAACGGCCGGCGTCCAGCACCGGCCACAGCACCGAGCCGCCGATCGAGCCGACGCGCCCGCCGCCCTGCACCAGGTCGACGAGCGCGGCCGACTGTGCGCCGAGCACCGCGGTCAGCGAGAAGGTCGGGTACTCCTGCGCCTTGGCGACGCCGATCAGCGCGGTCGCGGATGCGAGCGACTGCTCGGTCTGGCGCACGTCCGGCCGGCGCTCGACCAGGGACGAGGGCAGCCCGGCCGGTGGCACCGGCGGCACCGGCAGCGCGGCGATGTCGCCGGGCGCGATGCTCAGGCCGAGGTCGCCGGTGAGCACGCCCAGCTGGTGCTCGATCAGCGCGCGCTGGCGCTCGAGCTCGCGGGCCTGGACCCGCGCTTCGGCGAGCGCGCCGGCAGCCTGCGCGACGTCGAGGTCCGACGACAGGCCGCCCGCGGCCCGGCGCCTGGCGAGTTCGAGGGACTCCTCGCGCACGCCGACGGTGGCCCGCAGCGCGGCGAGCTGCGCATCGAGCGAGCGTAGCGCGAAGTAGGCCTGCGCGGTGGTTCCGGCGAGCGTCAGCCCGACCACGCTTTCGGCGTGGCGGGTGCCGAGCGCCTGCGCGCGCGCGGCCTCGTCGGCGCGCCGCAGCCTCCCCCAGAAGTCGAGCTCGAACGAGGTCGACAGCACCAGTCGGTTGCTGGTCTGCGTGACCGGCACGCCGAGCGGGATCGGCTGCGCGCCGAGCGTGCTGGCGCGCGTGCGGTTGACACCGCCCTGCAGGTCGACCTGCGGGAAGATCGCGGCGCGCGCCTGGGCGAGCACCGCCTCGGCCTCGTCGACGCGCGCGGCGGCGAGCCGGACGTCGGCGTTGCGCACCAGGGCGTCGTCGACCAGCCGGGTCAGCAGCGGGTCGCGGTAGAGCGTCCACCAGCGCGGCTGCACGGCGTCGGCCGGCGTGGCGGCGGCATCGCCCGGGAACGCGGCGGGCACCGCGACCGCGGGCCGTCGATGGTCGGGGCCGACCGCCGCGCAGCCCGCGATCGCGAGCGCGATGCATGACAGGGCGAGGCGCGCGCTCATTGCGCGCCCTCCCCGGTGGCGCGCGGGCGCGGCGGCGCGGGCGGCGGGGCGGGTGGCGGTGCCACGAAGCCTTGCTCCTCCGGATGCCCGTGGGTCGGCCGCGGCTTGCGCGCCAGCAGCGAAAAGAACAGCGGCACGAAGATCGGTGCGACGAAGGTCGCGACGATCATGCCGCCGAACACGCCCGTGCCCATCGACTGGCGCGCGGCCGCGCCAGCGCCGGTGGCGATCACCAGCGGCACGACGCCGAGCACGAAGGCGAGCGACGTCATCACGATGGGCCTGAACCGCAGGCGCGCCGCCTCGGCTGCCGCCTGCGCGGCGCCGAGCCCCTGCTGCATGCCCTGCATCGCGAACTCGGCGATCAGGATCGCGTTCTTGGCCGCGAGCCCGATCAGCACGATCAGCCCGATCTGGAAGTAGATGTCGTTGTTCATCTGGCGCAGCATCACGGCGCCGAGCGCGCCGGCGAGCGCGAAGGGCACCGCCAGGATCACCGACAGCGGCACGCCCCAGCGCTCGTAGAGCGCCGACAGGATCAGGTAGACCATCACGATCGCGAAGCCGAAGGCGAAGATCGACGCGCTGCCGGTGCGCTTCTCCTGGAAGGCCTGGCCAGTCCACTCGGCGTTGTATCCCTGGGGCAGCACCTCGCGGGCGACCTGCTCGACCGCGGCGATCGCCTGGCCCGACGAGAAGCCCGGCCTGGCGCCGCCCAGCACCTTCGCTGAGATGTAGCCGTTGTAGCGCTCGATCTGCTCGGGGCCGATGATGTTCTGAACGGTGATCAGCGACTTGAGCGGGATCATCGCGCCGGTGGTGGCAGAGCGCACGTAGGCCGCCCCGAGGTCGTCGGGGTTCGAGCGGTAGGGCGCGTCGGCCTGGATGGTGACGCGGTAGGTCCGGCCGGAGCGGTTGAAGTCGTTCACGTACAGCGAGCCCATCTGCGCCTGCAGCGCGACGAACACGTCGGCCTGGCTGACGCCAAGGGCGAGCGCCTTCTCGCGGTCGACCTCGACCCGCAGCTGCGGCACGGTCGGCCGGAAGAAGGTGTTGTTCCCGGCCAGCACCGGATGCTGGTTGAGCGCAGCGACGAACTGCTGGGCGGTCCGGGCGAGCGCCTGCGGATCGGCGTTGATGCGGCTCTGCACGTAGACCTCGTAGCCGCCCGACTGACCGAGCCCCTGGATGGCCGGCGGCACGAACGCGAACGCGATGCCGTCGCGCAGCCCGAAGCCCGCCTTGGAGACCTGCTGCGCGAGCTGCGGCGAGGTCTGGCTGCGGTCCTCCCAGCGCTTCATCGGCACGAAGATCGTCGCGGCGCTCGGCTTGTTGCCGCCGCCGATCAGGTCGAAGCCGTTGATCGAGAAGAAGGCCTCGATCGCGGGGTTGGAGGCGACCATGCCGCGCAGCGTCTCGGTGGTGCGCCCGGTGCGCTCGAGCGTCGCGCCGTCGGGCAGCTGCACTGCTGCGATGATGTAGCCCTGGTCCTCGGGAGGCACGAAGCTGCCCGGTACCCGCAGCAGCAGGAAGACGGTCGCGCCGATCATCCCGACGAACAGCAGCAGCGCGATCGCCCGGTGGCGCAGCCCCAGGTGCACCGCGCCGAGGTAGCGGCGGGTGACCCAGCCGAAGCCGGCATCGAAGGCGCGGAACGCACGGCCCGCGACGCCGCGGCGCGCCTCGTTCGAGTGCGGCTGGAGCAGCATCGCGCACAGCGCCGGCGTCAGCGTCAGCGCCACCACGCCCGACAGCACCACCGCGATGGCGACCGTGACCGCGAACTGCCGGTACAGCTGACCGGCGAGGCCCCCGAGGAAGGCGACCGGGATGAACACCGCGCACAGCACCAGCACGATGCCGATGACCGCACCCTGCACCTCGCGCATCGCCTCGATCGAGGCCTCGACCGGCGACATGTGCTCCTCGCGGATCAGCCGCTCGACGTTCTCGAGCACCACGATCGCGTCGTCGACCACGATACCGATCGCCAGCACCATCGCGAACAGGGTCAGCGTGTTGATCGAGAAGCCGAACAGCCAGAGCCCGGCGAAGGTGCCGATCAGCGAGACCGGCACCGCGAGCATCGGGATCAGCGTCGCCCGCCAGGTCTGAAGGAAGACGAACACCACCAGCACGACGATCACCGCCGCCTCGAGGATGGTCTTGAGCACCTCGTTGATCGAGGCCGACACGAAGCGCGTGGTGTCGTACGGGATCAGGTAGCCGACGTCGTCGGGAAAGCGGTCGCGCTGCAGCTCGGCCATGCGCTTCTTGACCGCGGCCCCGGTGTCCAGCGCGTTGGCGCCCGACTGCAGGAACACGCCGAGCGCGACGGCCGGCTGCCCGTTCACGAAGCTGCTGGCGTCGTAGCTCTGCGCGCCGAGCTCGATCCGCGCCACGTCCTTGAGGCGCAGCACGCCGCTCGTGCCGCCCGCGCGCAGCACGATCTCGCCGAACTGCTCGGGCTCGACGAGGCGCCCCTGCGCGGTGACGGTGTAGGTGATCTGCTGGCCGGGCAGCGCCGGCTCGGCGCCGATCTTGCCGGCGGCGAACTGCGCGTTCTGCGCGCCGATCGCCTGCGCGACGTCGGTGGTGGTGACGCCGAGCTGCGCCATGCGGTCGGGGCGCAGCCAGACGCGCATCGCGTAGTCGCGTGCGCTGAAGTTGATCACGTCGGCGACGCCCTTGATGCGCTTGATGTCGTCGAGCACGTTCAGCGTCGCGTAGTTCGAGAGGAACAGCGTGTCCTTCGAGCCCTTGGGCGAGTTGAGCGCGATGACGACCAGGAAGTTCTGGGAGCGCTTGGCGACGATGACGCCGTTACGGCGGACCTCGTCGGGCAGCCGCGGCGTGGCGAGCTGCACGCGGTTGTTAACGTTGAAGGTCGCCTTGTCGGTGTCGGTGCCGACCTCGAAGGTCGCGGTGATGGTCACCGTCCCGTTGGAGGCAGACGACGAGTTGAAGTACAGCATGCCCTCGATGCCCGAGAGCTGCTCCTCGATGGGCGCAGCGACGGTGCGCGCGAGCGTCTCGGCCGAGGCGCCCGGATAGTTGGCGGTGATCGTCACCGTCGGCGGCGCGATCTCGGGGTACTGCGCGATCGGCAGGATCAGCGCCGACACCAGGCCGGCGAGCACGATGATCACCGACAGCACGGTCGCGAAGACCGGCCGCTCGATGAAGAAGCGCGAGAGCGGGACGCGCTTCACGAGCCGGCCCCGCCGGCCTTGCCGGGAGCCGCGCCCGCTGCCCCTGGCGCGCCCGGCGCACCCGGCGCACCGGCCGCCTGCGGTGCCACCGGCGCGCCCGGCCTCAGCTTCATCAGGTTGTCGACGATCACCCGGTCGCCCGCCGCCAGGCCTTCCTCGATCGCCCAGCCCGAGCCGCTCCAGCTGCCGGCCTTCACCGGGCGCGGCGTCGCTGCGTTCTGCGGGCCCACGACCCAGACGAAGCGGCCCTGGTCGTTGGTCAGCACCGCCGATTGCGGCACGACGACCGCGTCCTGCTCGCCGACCCTCACGCGCGCCCGCACGAACTGTCCGGGCAGCACGGCGAGTTGCGGGTTGGGAAACGATGCGCGCATCTGCACGGTGCCGGTGCGCGGATCGACGCTGGTGCCCGAGAAGTTGAGCGTGCCCCCGGGCGGGTAGACCTTGCCGTCGGGCAGCACGAGCGTGACCGGGGCGTTGCCCGTCTGCGAGCGCAGGCGCTGCCACTCGGGCTCGGAGAACGAGAAGCGCACCCAGATGGGATCGGTCACCGCGAGCCTCACCAGCAGGCTGTCGGTATTGGGGTTCACCAGGCTGCCGACCGAGCGCTCGGTGCGGCCCGCGAGGCCGGCGATCGGGGCATTCACGCGGGTGTAGGAGAGGTTCAGCTCGGCCTCGCGGACGCGGGCCTGCACGGCCAGCCGCGACGCCTCGATGCGTGCGAGGGTGGAGCGCGCGTCGTCTGCTTCCTTCTGGCTGATCGCGCGCTGCTCGGCCAGCGGGCCGGTGCGGGCGGCCTCGCGGCGGGCCTGCTCGAGGCTCGCGGTTTCCTGCCCCAGCGCGGCGCGCGCCTGCTCCAGCGCGATCTCGAAGGGGGCCGGGTCGATGCGGTACAGGGGCGCGCCGGCCCTGACCACCTCGCCCTCGCGGAACAGCTGCTGCTGCAGCACGCCGGTCACCCGGGCGCGCACCTCGACTTCCCGCGACCCCTCCGTCTGGCCGATCGCCTCGATGGTGATCGGCAGCCTGCGCGGCTGCGCTTCGATCACGGTCACCGGCATGGCCGGCGGCGGGCCGCCGCCCGGCCCCTTGCCCTGGGCCGCGCCGCCCGCCGTCGTGCCGCGCTCGCCGCAGCCGGCCGCCAGCAGGGCGGCCACGGCGAGGGCTGCCGCGGCGAGCCGGGTGCGCCGGCGGGCCGCGCCACGGCGCCGTCCGGCGTCGCCGCATCCGGTCGACGTGAACGGCGCGACGCGGTCGGCGGGGCCCTCGGAGGGAGCGGGCATGGGCAGGTCCTGCGGAGAAGACGATACTGAGACGAAGCGAAGGCGTGGTGTGGCGAAGACGCATGCCCGGGGGCTGCGAGCCGAGCGCCCGGGGCGCCGCGCGTCCGCGCCGCAAGCGGCGCGCGCCATGCTGCACACCAGCTCGATACTACCGGAGCGGTCGCGGCGGCGCCGGCCGGAGGGGCCGGGAATTGCGGTAACCTCAGGCCAGCGGCCCGACACGACTCGGACCCCGATGGAGACATGTTCCAACGACACTTCCGCCACTGGCCGCCGGGCATGCCCCGGACCCTGTCGATTCCGGCCACCAGCCTGTGCTTCAACCTCGAGGCCAGTGCGCGCCGCTATCCGGCCAAGGTCGCGATCCACTACTACGGCGGCGCGTTGTCCTACGCGCAGATGCAGCAGCAGGTCGAGGCGCTGGCGGGCTGGCTGCAGCAGGTGGCGGGCGTGCGCCGGGGCGACCGCGTCGTGCTCGACCTCCAGAACAGCCCGCAGTTCAGCATCGGCTACTACGCGATCCTGCGCGCCGACGCCGCGGTCGTGCCGGTCAACCCGATGCTCAAGGCCGAGGAGCTGCGCTACGTCTGCGAGGACAGCGGCGCACGCGTCGCCCTGGTGGGCCAGGAGCTGCTCGGCGCGTGGCGCTCCCTGCTCGGCGGATGTGTGGACCGGCTGGTGCTGGCTGCCTACGCCGACTACCTGCCCGCCGTGCCCGATCCGGCGCTCGGCGCCATCGCGCTGCCCGATGCGGTCGCCGAGCCGCGCCGCGCGATCGATGCGGCCGACGCCGCCGCCGGGGCGATCGGATGGGCCGACGCCCTGGCTGCAGGCCTCGCGCCCGGCGAGGCCCGGGCCGGCCCCGATGACCTTGCGGTGCTGCCCTACACCTCCGGCACCACCGGCCACCCCAAGGGCTGCGTGCACACGCACCGGACCGTGATGAGCACGGCGGTCGCCCTGTGCGCGTGGTCGGGCGTGACGGCCGACGGCGTGCCGCTGTCGGTGCTGCCGATGTTCCACGTGACCGGCATGCAGAGCGGCCTGAACGGGCCGGTCTGGGCGGGGGCGACGGTGGTCGTCATGTCGCGCTGGGACCGCGAGGCCTGCGCCCGGCTGATCGAGCACCATCGCATCACCAGCCTCTCGGGCATCACCACGATGATGGTCGACTTCCTCGCCAACCCCCGGCTGGCCGAGCACGACCTGTCGTCGCTGCTGAGGGTGGGCGGCGGCGGGGCGGCGATGCCGGATGCCGTCGCCGCGCGGCTCGAGCAGGCGATCGGGCTGCCCTTCGTCGAGGGCTACGGCCTGACCGAGACCATGGCGCCCACCCATTCCAACCCGGTGCACCGCCCCAAGCGACAGTGCGCCGGCATGCCGATCTTCAACACCGACGCGCGGGTGCTCGACGTCGAGACCGGCGCCGAGCTCGGGCCCGACGAGACCGGCGAGATCGTGGTCAGCGGCCCGCAGGTGTTCAAGGGGTACTGGAACCGGCCCGACGCCGACGCCGCGGTGTTCCTCGAACTCGCTGGCAAGCGCTTCTTCCGGACCGGCGACCTCGGGCACTACGATGCCGACGGCTACTTCTTCGTCACCGACCGCCTCAAGCGGATGATCAACGCGTCGGGCTTCAAGGTCTGGCCGGCCGAGGTCGAGGCGATGCTCTACGCCCACCCGGACGTCTCGGAGGCCTGCGTGATCGCCAGCCGCGACGCGCACCGCGGCGAGACGGTCAAGGCGCTGATCGTGCCGCGGGCGCACGCCCGCGCCCGGGTACTGACCGACGCCGGCGCGGCCGCGTTTGCCGAGGAGATCGTCGCATGGTCGCGCGAGGCGATGGCCGCCTACAAGGCGCCCCGCCGGATCGAATTCGTGGAGGCGCTGCCGAAGACCGGCACGGGCAAGGTATTCTGGCGGGCATTGCAGGAAGCGGAGGACAAACGATGGACCTGAACTACTCGAGCGAAGAACTGGCCTTCCGGGACGAAGTCCGCGGATGGCTCGCAGCCAACCTGCCGGCCGACCTGCGCCAGAAGGGCGCCGACGGCGAGCACTACACCAAGGACGACCTGCTGCGCTGGCACAAGCTGCTGGCCAAGAAGGGCTGGATCGCGCCGTCCTGGCCGCAGGAGTGGGGCGGCCCCGGTTGGGACGTCACGCAGCGCTACATCTTCGAGGAAGAGACCGGGCTCGCCGGCACGCCCCCGGTCGTGCCCTTCGGCCTGGTGATGTGCGGCCAGGTGCTGCTGAAGTTCGGCAGCGATGCCCAGAAGAAGCGCTTCCTGCCGCGGATCCACGACGGCGACGACTTCTGGGTCCAGGGCTACTCGGAGCCCGGCTCGGGCTCCGACCTCGCGTCGCTCAAGACCCGCGCCGAGCGCCGCGGCGACCACTATGTCGTCAACGGCCAGAAGATCTGGACCACGATGGGCCAGCACGGTGACTGGATCTTCTGCCTGGTCCGCACCGACTTCGAGGCGAAGAAGCAGGAAGGCATCAGCTTCCTGCTGATCGACATGAAGACGCCCGGCATCACGGTCTCGCCGATCCGCCTGCTCGACGGCACGCCCGAGGTGAACGAGGTGCACCTCGACAACGTGCGCGTTCCCGTCGGGAACCTGGTCGGCGAGGAGAACCGCGGCTGGACCTACGCCAAGTTCCTGCTCACGCACGAGCGCACCGGCATCGCCCAGGTCGCCAAGTCGCGCATGCGTCTGGCGAAGCTCAAGGAGATCGCGCGCGCCACCACGCACGAAGGTGCGCCGCTGCTCGACGATCCTTTCTACGCGCGCCGCGTGGCCGAGG
>CAYNRU010000078.1:0-14412 GCA_964399635.1 uncultured Bordetella sp. | reverse complement strand
CGCTGCTGACCCCGCCCGCGGGCGCCGTCGGCAGCTTCACCGTGGACGTCGGCGCGGGCGCGGCGCTCGACCTCGCGGGCAACCCGAGCCTGGCCGCCACGCAGGTCAGCCAGGCCTACGACACGGTCGCGCCCACCGTCGTCATCACCGACCCGGTGCCCGGCACGACGACCGCGCCGGTGACCTTCACGTTCACCTTCTCGGAGCCGGTCACCGGCTTCTCGGCGACCGACATCGTCACCGCAGCCACGGTCAGCGGCTTCACCGCGGTGAGCACCACCGTCTACACCGCCGTGCTGACGCCCCCGGCGGGCAGCGGCACCTTCACCGTCGACGTCGCCGCGGGCGCGGCCGCCGATGCGGTGGGCAACCCCAGCGTGGCGGCGGCGCAGGTGAGCCAGGCCTTCGCGCCCGGCGACCTCGTCCCGCCCACGCTGCTCATCACGGACGACGCCCCGGGCGTGGCTGGCGGGACCGTGACCTTCACCTTCACCTGGAGCGAGCCACTCGCCGCCTCGGGCCCCGGCGCCTTCACCCTGGCCGACATCGGGGTCGCCGGCAACTCGGGCGGCGCGACCCTGACGGGGTTCTCCGGCAGCGGCGCCACCTACACGGCCACCTACTCGCCCGCTGCCGGCACGACCGGCACGCTGTTCCTGACCGTGGCCGCTGGCGCGGTCACCGACGTCGCGGGCAACCCCAGCACGGCGGCTGCGTCCACCACCCAAGTCTACGACCGCGTGCCGCCCACAGTGGCGATCACCGACAGCGTGCCGGGCAGTACCGCGACCAACGGGCCGGTGACCTTCACCTTCACCACGTCCGAGGTGGTCACCGACTTCGATGCGACCGATGTCAACGTCTCGCCGGGCGGCAGCATCACGACCGCCTTCGCGCAGACCGGTCCGACCACCTACACCCTGACCGCGACGCCGCCGCCCAACGACCAAGCCTCATTCACCGTGTCGGTGGTCGCTGGGCGCTTCACCGACGCAGCGGGCAACGTCAACACCGCGGGCGCCACCGCCACGCAGCCCTACGACACGGTCGCTCCGACCCAGACCGTGACCGCGTCCAGCCTCGTGGACAATGGCGTCGGGCCTGCCAACGCGGGCGCCCCGGTCCCGATCGCCCCCGGCGGCACAACCACCGACGCGACGCCACGATTCACGCTCACGCTGAGCGCCGTGCTGGGTACGGGCGAGAGCGTGGTGCTGCAGCGCGACGGCGCCACGGTCTCGACGTTCGTCTCGGGCGCGGGCCCCACCCTCACGTTCCAGGAACCCACGGTCGGAGCGCCCCCGCCCGGCACGTATACCTACACCGCCTCGATCCTCGATTCGCTCGGCAACGCGGCGGTGCTGGACCTCACGCCCTTGGATGCCGGCACCGGGTACGTCTTCACGATCATTTGATCGATCCGCCCGCCCGCGCTCCGGAGTCGGCCCGCTGGCCCCCGACCGGATCGGCCGCTGACACCACCCGGGCAGCCCGTCGGCCCGGTTGCCGATCCGGTCGCACCGGCCGATTCGACTATCCTTCGCGGATGCACGGCCGCCCAAGACCGCATCGCCTGCGACGTGCCGCCCTCGGCGCGTGGGCGTCGGCCGCGCTCGCCCTCGTGGCGCCGCAGGCGGTGCCGGCCGCCTCGCTCGACGCCGTCGTGCGCGCCGCCCTCGCCGACTTCCCCGCGATCCGCGCCGCCCAGGCCAACCGCAGCGTCGGCGGTTTCCGGGTCGAGGAGGCGCGTGCCCGCCATCTGCCGACCTTCGACATCGGTGCGGTCGCGGGCAGCGCGGTGACCACGCCCCTGCCGCGCGCCCGTCTCAACCTGTGGGCCGGCGGCGCGATCGACGCCGCGGTCGAGCGCGAGTCGCAGCGCGCGGCGTCGCTCGAGAGCCGCGAGGCAGTCACCCGCGACGACGTGGCCTTCGCGGCGGCCCAGGCCTACCTGCGGGTACTGCGCGCGACCTGGCTGGTGGGCGTGACCGAGGCCAACCTCGCGCGGCACCAGCAACTGGTCTCCGACTTCGAGCAGATCGTGCGCATCGACGTGGGCCGGCGCTTCGACCTGGTCCAGGCGCAGGCCCGGATGCAGGGCGTGCGGGGCACGCTCGAGGACCGGCTCGCCGAGCTCGGCAGCGCGCGCCAGGCGCTGCTGCGCTACTACCCGCAGCCGATCGAGCCGTCCGCATTCGGGCTGCCGGCGATCGCCGCGATGCCCCCGGCGCAGCAGACCGCACAGTCGATCGACGATCACCCGTCGGTGGCGGCCGCGCGGCGCGATGTGCTCGCGGCCGAGGCCAACGCCAAGACCTTGCGCCTGCAGCGCGGCCCGCGGCTCGACCTCGAGGCGATCGGCGGGCGCGACCCGCTGTCGCAGGTCGTGCTGTCCTGGCCCGCCTTCGACGCGACGCTGGCCGCCGCCGAGCAGGGCGCGGTCGCAGCCCAGATCGGCGCCGAGGCGACGCTGCAGGACGTGTCGCTGGCGGTGCTCGAGTCACGACGCCAGGCCGGGCAGGACTTCCTGTCGGCGGGGCGCCGCATCGACCAGGCGCAGCGCCAGACTGAGCTCGCGAGCGAGCTGGTGACCATCTACTACGAGCAGTTCCGGGTCGGTCGGCGCAACCTGCTCGACCTGCTGACCGCTTATGCGGAGCTGTCTGTCGGCGAGAGCAATCTCGCGGGCTCGCAGGTCGACCAGGTGCTCGCGCGATACCGGATCGCCTACACCGAGGGCCGGCTCGCGCCGCTGTTCGACGGCCTGCTCGCGTCGCTGCCGACGACGCCCGCGCCGGCGCCCGCCCGCGTACCGCCCTTCGCATCCGAGCGGCCGCCGCCGGCAACCGGCGCCGCCCCGACGCCCGGCCTGGGCGCGCTGCCGCCTGCGGGCGGCGGCGTGGCGCCGGGCGCGGGGCCGGGTACGGGGCCGGGCACGGGCCGGGGGCCCGCCCGATGACGCTGGCCGCCCTCCCCCTGGTCGAGGCGCTCGCCGCGCTCGCGCCGCGCCTGGGGCGCAGCGTGTCGGCCACCGCGCTGCAGGCGCAGCTGGTCATCGGCCGCGACGGCAGCCTCGACTGGGACGCGCTGACGCGTGCGCTGGACGGCTTCGGGCTCGACGTGCGGCGCCTCGCCCAGCGCGCCGATTCGCTCGGCGACGCCGATCTGCCGGTGCTCGCCGCGCTGTCCGACGGGCGCTTCGCGCTGGTCGTCGATGCGGCGCAGGCGCGCGATCCTGCCCTGGCGGCGGCGCAGGCGGGCTGGTGCCTGCTGCTCGCGCCGCACCCGGCGCAGGACCGTCGCTCCGGCATCCCCTCGATCCGCAGCGCGCGCGCCTGGTTCTGGTCGGTGCTGTGGGGGCTGCGCGGGCATTACCTGCACGTGGCGCTCGCGACCTTCGTGGTCAACTTGCTGTCGATCGCGATCTCGCTCTACGTCATGAACGTCTACGACCGCGTGGTTCCCAACCGCACCTACGACACACTGTGGGTGCTGACCGCGGGCACGGCGCTGGCGCTCGCGTTCGAGTTCGCGGCGCGCACGCTGCGCGGCTGGCTGATCGACTCGGCCGGCCGGCGCGCCGACACCGAGATCTCGACCGCCCTGTTCGCGCGGGTGCTGTCGATGCGGCTCGACGGCAAGCCCGCCTCCTCGGGCGCGTTCGTGAGCAACCTGCGCGACTTCGAGTCCATCCGCGACGTGCTGACCTCGGCCACGCTGACCGCGCTGATCGACCTGCCCTTCGTCGTGCTGTTCCTGGCGGTGATCGCCGCGGTCGCCCCGCCGCTCGCGCTGGTGCCTGTGCTGGCCATCGTGCTGGTCACGCTCGCCGCGGCTGCCGCGCAGGGGCCGCTCGCACGCAGCATCCGCCGGTCGATGAAGGACGGCTCGCAGCGCCAGGGGCTCGCGGTCGAGGCCGTCGAGGGGCTGGAGACGCTCAAGGTCAACAACGCCTACCGCTTCGCGCAGCAGCGCTGGCAGTGGTTCACCGAGTCGGTCGCGACGGGCTCGATGCGCTCGCGGCTGATCTCCGGACTCGTCGTGAACTTCACGTCCACGGTGAGCCAGCTGGTGACGGTCGCGACCGTCGTGTGGGGCGTCTACCTGATCCACGCCGGGCAGCTGTCGCTCGGCGGGCTGATCGCGGTGGTGATCCTCGCGGGCCGCGCGATCGCGCCGCTCGGCCAGGTGGCGGGGCTCGCGGTACGCATCCAGCAGGCGCGCAGCGCGTTCGCCGGACTGCAGGCGCTGGTCGACCGGCCGAGCGAGCGCGAGCCCGACCGCAGCTACCTGACGCTGCCGGCGGCGCGCGGCGAGCTGGCGCTGGAGTCGGTCGACTTCAGCCACGACCGCAGCGGGCCGGCGCTCTTTCGCGGCCTGACGCTACGGCTGCGGCCCGGTGAGAAGGTCGCGCTGCTGGGCCGTACCGGTAGCGGCAAGTCGACGCTGCTGCGGCTCGCCGCGGGGCTGTACGCGCCATCGGCGGGCATGGTGCGCATCGACGGCATCGAGGCCAGGCAGGTGGATCCTGCCGAGCTGCGCGCGGTGGTCGGGCTGATGCCGCAGGCGCCGCGCCTGTTCCTCGGCTCGCTGCGCGACAACCTCGAGCTGGCGCGCACCGACCAGCCGACCGACGACGGGCGTCTGGTCGAGGTGCTGCGTGCGGTCGGCCTGGACGCGACGGTCGCGCGCCATCCGCGGGGCCTCGACATGCAGCTCGGCGAGGACGGCGCGGGGCTGTCGGGCGGGCAGAAGCAGCTGGTCGCGATCGCACGGATGCTGCTGCGCGACCCCCGGGTGGTGCTGCTCGACGAGCCGAGCAGCGGGCTCGACCAGACCACCGAGCGCGCGGTGCTGGTCGCGCTCGCACAGTGGTGCCGGGGCAGGACGCTGGTGGTGGCCACGCACCGGCCGGCGGCGCTCGATCTGGTCGACCGGATCGTGGTGCTGGAGCAGGGGCAGGTGGTGCTGGACGGGCCGCGGGCCGAGGTCCTCGAGCAGCTCGCGCGCGGCGTCTCGCTGCCCGCGGCGCCGGGGTCGCCGGCGGCCGCATCCGCCCCCGGGGAGGCCGTCCGTGTTCAGGGCTGACGCCGACGAGCCGGCGCCGGCCGCCGGCCGCGCCCGCCAGGCCGCGCCCACCCTCGGCGGCCCGCCGCCGCGCCGCCCCTGGCTCGCCTTCATGTCGGTGACGCTGCTGGCGGGGCTGCTCGGCGCGTTCCTGTTCTGGGCGGCCCATGCGGAGCTCGAGGAGGTCACGCGGGGCAACGGCCGGGTGATCCCTTCCAGCAAGGAGCAGGTGATCCAGAGCATCGAGACCGGCGTGCTGTCCCAGATGCTGGTGCGCGAGGGCGACCGGGTCGAGAAGGACCAGCCGCTGCTGCGCATCGACGACACCCGTGCGTCGGCGCTGTACCGGGAGCTCCAGGGCAAGGTGGCCGCGCTGGCCGCGCAGGCGGCCCGGCTGCGCGCCGAGGCCTACGGCAGCGCGCTCCAGTTCCCGCCCGAGGCGCGACTGCCGGCGCTGGTACGCCGCGAGACCGACGCGTTCGAGGCCCGTCGGCGCGCGCTCGACGAGGGCGTCGAGGCGCTGCGCAGGGGCATCGTGCTGCTCGACCGGGAGATCGAGATCGTCGAGCCGCTGGTCGCGCGCGGGCTGGTCTCCGAGATCGAGGCGCTGCGCCTCAAGCGCCTGCGCAACGACCAGTCGCTGCAGCTGGCCGACCGAACCAACCGCTACCGGGCGGAGGCCGCGGGCGAGCTCAACAAGGTCGAGGCGGAGCTTGCGCAGACGCGTGAGACCGCCATGGCGCGCGGCGACGCCTTCAAGCGCACCGAGTTGCGCTCGCCGATGAAGGGCACGGTCAAGAGCATCCGCGTGAACACCCTGGGCGGCGTCGTCCAGCAGGGGCAGGAGCTGATGCTGATCGTCCCGATCGAGGACACGCTGGTGGTGGAGGCCTTCGTCAAGCCCGCCGATGTCGCGTTCCTGCGGCCGGGGCAGGCTGCGGTCGTCAAGCTGTCGGCCTACGACTACGCGATCTACGGCGGGCTCGCCGGGACGGTCGAGTTCATCAGCCCGGACACCCTGCGCGACGAGCGCCGCGGCTCATTGGCTGGCGCCACCGACGCCGAGGAGACCGGCGCGTTCTACCGTGTGCTGGTGCGCACGCCGGCCAACGGCCCGGCCGGGCCCGACGGCCAGCCGCTGCCGATCCTGCCCGGCATGACCGCGACGGTCGAGTTCCTCGCGGGCCGCAAGACGGTCCTCCAGTACCTCCTCAAGCCGCTGAACCGGGCGGGGCAGGCGCTCAGGGAGCGCTGAGCCGGGCACGCTCCGTGCCAGCCAAGTCCTTGTTCGGGTTGCATGTTTTGCGGTCGACCCTGTCAAAATATGATCTGACCCCGATTTATGAAAACGATCGAGGTGATTGTCAGGATCAATTAGCACTCTCGACGCATGAGTGCTAGCATCTTTTCGACGGGGCGTTCGCCCCCATTTGAAGGAACATCGATGACCGTGTCCTCGACAGCTCTGGTGACCCCGAATAGCGCCGCCGGTGCGATGCTGGCGGTTCCGGCGGTCGGAAACATCGACGCGTACATCTCGGCCGTCAATCGCCTGCCGATGCTGACCGCGGACGAGGAGGTGTCGCTCGCGCGCGGTCTGCGCGATGCGTCGGACCTCGACGCCGCCCGCCAGCTCATCACCTCGCACCTGCGCCTGGTGGTGTCGATCGCGCGCGGCTACCTCGGCTACGGCCTGCCGCACGCCGACCTGATCCAGGAAGGCAACATCGGCCTGATGAAGGCGGTCAAGCGCTTCGACCCCGACCGCGGCGTGCGGCTGGTGTCCTTCGCGATGCACTGGATCAAGGCCGAGATCCACGAATACATCCTGAAGAACTGGCGGCTGGTCAAGGTCGCGACCACCAAGGCGCAGCGCAAGCTGTTCTTCAACCTGCGCTCCCACAAGCCCGATGCCCACACGCTCGGGCCGGAGGCGGTCGATGCCATCGCCAAGACGCTCAACGTCCGCAGCCAGGACGTGGTCGAGATGGAGAAGCGCATGGGCGGGGGCGACGTCGCCCTCGATCCGCAGACCGACGACGGCGAGGAGAGCTACGCCCCGATCGCCTACCTGAAGGCGACCGACAGCGAGCCCACGCAGATCCTCGAGGCGCGCCAGTTCGACCGGCTGCAGGGCGAGGGCATCCGCAAGGCGCTCGAATCGCTCGATGCGCGCAGCCGCACGATCATCGAGGCGCGCTGGCTGCGCGACGAGGACGAGGGCGGCAGCCGGACGCTGCACGACCTGGCGACCGAGTTCGGCGTGTCGGCCGAGCGGATCCGGCAGATCGAGGTCAAGGCGATGAAGACGATGAAGGGCGCGCTGGCCGAATACGCCTGAGGTCCGCGGATCCGGACGGCGCCTGGTCGGAGCCTGGCGTTCGGGGCGAAGGGACGGCGGATGCCGGCGTCAGCGGCCGTAGTAGGCGCGGTACCACTCGACGAAGCGGCGCACGCCCTCGTGCACGCCGGTCCGTGGCGAGAATCCGACCAGCGCCGCCAGCTCCGACGAATCGGCGCTGGTCGTCTGCACGTCGCCGTCCTGCATCGGCAGGAAGCGCTTGACGGCCGTCCGCCCGATCGCCGCCTCCATGGCGCCGATGAAGTCCATCAGCGGCACCGGGTCGGAGTTGCCGATGTTGAGCACGCGGTAGGGCGCGCGGCTGCGGGCGGGATCGGGATGCATCGGATCGAAGCTCGGGTCGCCGGTCGGGGCGCGGTCGAGCACCCGCAGCACGCCCTCGACGATGTCGTCGACGTAGGTGAAGTCGCGCTTCATGTCGCCATGGTTGAACACGTCGATCGGCCGCCCCGCGAGGATCGCGTCGGCGAACAGGAACGCAGCCATGTCGGGCCGGCCCCACGGTCCGTACACGGTGAAGAAGCGCAGGCCGGTGGTGGGCAGCGCGAACAGGTGGCTGTAGGTGTGCGCCATCAGCTCGTTGGCCTTCTTGGTCGCGGCATACAGGCTCACCGGATGCTCGACCGGGTCGTGCTCCGAGAACGGCATCTTCACGTTGCCGCCGTAGACGCTCGAGGACGATGCGTACACCAGGTGCGCGACGCGCGCGTGGCGGCAGCCCTCGAGCACGTTCACGAACCCGACCAGGTTGGAGTCGGCGTAGGCATGCGGGTTCTGCAGCGAGTAGCGCACGCCGGCCTGCGCGGCCAGGTGCACCACCCGATCGAAGCGGCGGCGCTCGAACAGCGATGCGACCGCGGGGCGGTCGGCGATGTCGATGCGCTCGAAGGCGAACGCGGGCGCGCCCGACAGCTCGTCGAGCCGCGCACGCTTGAGCGCCGGGTCGTAATAGGCGTTGAGGTCGTCGATGCCGACCACCTCGTCGCCACGCGCGAGCAGCCGGCGCGCGACGTGCATGCCGATGAAGCCGGCCGCTCCGGTGACGAGAACCTTCACGCCGCAGCCACGGTCAGGGGCGACCGATCGAGTGGTATTCGATACCCGCCGCGCGCGGCAGCTCGGGCGGGTACATGTTGCGCCCGTCGATCACCACCGGCTGCTTGAGGGCCGTGCGGATCGCATCGAAGTCGGGGCTCCTGAACTCCTTCCACTCGGTCACGATCAGCAGCGCGTCCGCCGCCTCGAGCGCCTGCATCGGGCCGTCTGCGAACGAGACGCCCGGGCGCTCGCCCAGCACACGCCGTGCCTCGTGCATCGCCACCGGATCGTAGGCGCAGACGGTGGCGCCGCGCGCGAGCAGATCGTCGATCACGACTCGGCTCGGCGCCTCGCGCATGTCGTCGGTGTTGGGCTTGAAGGAGAGGCCCCACAGCGCGAAGCGCCGGCCGGCCAGGTCCTCGCCGAAGCGCGCCACCACCTTCTCGGCGAGCACGTGCTTCTGCGCGTCGTTGGCGGCCTCGACCGCGCTCAGCACGTGCAGCGGCCTGCCCCGCTCGGCGGCGGTCCGGATCAGCGCCTTGACGTCCTTGGGGAAGCACGAGCCGCCGTAGCCGGCGCCCGAATAGAGGAAGTGATAGCCGATGCGCGGATCCGAGCCGATACCCTGGCGGACGAGCTCGATGTCGGCCCCCACCTGCTCGGCGAGCAGCGCGAGCTCGTTCATGAACGAGATGCGCGTGGCCAGCATGGCGTTGGCCGCGTACTTGGTCAGCTCGGCCGAGCGCACGTCCATGATGACGACCCGCTCGTGGTTGCGCTGGAACGGCGAGTACAGCGCCTTCATCATGAAGATCGCCTGCTCGTCGTCGGCGCCCACGATGATGCGGTCAGGGCGCATGAAGTCCTCGACCGCGGCCCCCTCCTTCAGGAACTCGGGGTTGGACACCACCGCGTAAGGCACCTCGACGCCACGCTCGGCGAGCTCGGCGGCGATCGCCTTGCGGACCAGGTCGGCGGTGCCCACCGGCACGGTGGACTTGTCGACCACGACCTTGTAGTCGGTCATGTGGCGCCCGAGGCTGCGGGCGGCCGCGAGCACGTACTGCAGGTCGGCCGAGCCGTCCTCGTCGGGGGGCGTGCCCACCGCGATGAACTGGATCGTGCCGTGATCGGCCGCGCGGGCCGCGTCGAGCGTGAACTTCATGCGCCGGGCGGCGACGTTGCGGCGGACCATCTCCTGCAGGCCGGGCTCCCAGATGGGGATCTCGCCACGCTCGAGCAACTCGATCTTGCGCGGGTCGACGTCCAGGCAGAGGACGTCGTTGCCCATCTCCGCCAGGCATGCGCCCGACACGAGGCCGACATAGCCGGTTCCGATGACAGAGATCTTCATGCAGAAGATGGTAACCGCGCCGCCGCGGGCGACCGCTTCGCCGCCGCAACGGCACAACAGCGGGCGGATGCGAGGCGCTCGGCACGGGATCGCCGGCAGGCGCCTGCCCGGGTCCGGCGGGGGCTCTGCTAGGATCGGTACGCCGGACGTTCCGGGAGCGCCCCCGCTACATGATGGACACCCTGCTGCTTCGGCCCTCGTCCCCGATCCGCCTCGCGGCGCTGCTGCTGTTCACGCTGGTCGTGCTCAACCTCTTCTATCACGGCGCACAGCCGTACTCCGTCGGCCTGGTCCCGGCGCCCTGGGACAAGGCGGTCCACGCGACGCTCTTCGGGGGCCTGGCCACCCTGATCTGGGTCATGCTCGGCGGGCGCCGCCCGTTGGCCGACCTGCTCGCGCCCCTCGGGGCGATGGTGGTGGGCGTGGTCGATGAATGGGCGCAGTCCTTCGTGCCTGGCCGGGGCGTGGATGCCGCCGACCTGATCGCCGACGCCGTCGGCGCGCTCCTCGCGGTCGGCGTGCTCGCGACGCTGCGGCGGCGCGCCGCGCTCAGGCGCGGTTGAACACGGCCGCGGCGATCGGGATCCGGTCGTCGCGCAGCGCGGCCACGGTTGCCTCGAGCGCCCGCAGCGGCGTGGCGTCAGCGCGCGCCACCAGCAGCGCCGCGCCCGCATGGCGCGCCACAAGCGCCGCGTCGGGCTCGTCCAGCGTGCCGCTCGTATCGAGGACCACCGTGTCATAGGCATGCCGGAACGAGGCCAGCAGTTGGCCGAAGGTGCCGCGCGACAGCAGTTCGGCCGGGTTGGGCGCCACCGGGCCGCAGGCAATCACGGTCAGGCGATCGAGGCCGGCGACCCGCTGCAGCGCGCCCGGCTCGATCCGGTCGTTGAGCATCGACGACAGACCGGTGCGGTTGGGCAGTCCAAACAGGAGGTGCTGGCGGCCTTCGTGCAGGTCGGCGTCGATCAGCAGCGTGCGACGGCCGGCCTGAGCGATGCACACCGCAAGGTTCGCGGCCAGAAAGCTGCGGCCCGCGCCGGTGCCGGGCGCGATCACCGCGATGCAGCGGCCGGCCGCCGGCAGCGCGCCGTCCAGGCGCGCACGGATCCGGCGCAGGTCGGCGAGCAGCGGGTTGCGCGGATCGAACGCCGCCACCACCTCCGGCGATACCGCACTCAGGTCGGCGTCGAGCAGCGGGTAATGGAACTGGCTGGCGAGCGCCCGCTCGAGCTGACGCGGCGTGACCAGCCTGCGCGCGACCGCCGCCTCGCCGAACCGCAGCCCCTCCTGGCGCGCCCACGCGAGCGTGCGCGCGACCTCCGGCGGGTGGATCAGACCGGTGCGCACCAGCAACGCGCCGATCGGCTCGCGGGAGCGGTCCCGCTCGGGCGCCACGGCGGTGGCCGTACCCGCGCCAGGAGGCTGCGCGTAGGCGCCGTCCGGACGCCTTGCCGTCGCCCCGGGGTCGAGCGTCGATACCTGGCCGGTAGGCGTCGCGCCAGCGGGGGACCACCCCGCGGGCACCGGGCCGGCGGATACCGGGCCGGCGGACACCGGGCCGAGCGGCGCCGGACCGGAGGGCACCAGGCCGGCGGGCACCGAGCCGAGTGGCGCCGTAACGGCGGGCGCCGGATGGACCGGTCGCGACCCGGCGCCTGCAGCCACGCCGTCCGTGCGCGCCTGCGGCGGCCACGCGTGCGGGCCGGCGGGCATCGCGAAGGTACCCGTCTCGACGCCGCCGCCCGTCACCACCGCGCCAGCCAGGGCGGGTTCCGGGCGGGCGCCCCCGGGGAAGGCCGCCCGCAGCACCTCCACCGCGCCCGCACTGCCCGCCCGCTCGCCGATGGCGGCGGCCATGTCGGCGGCCGAATGCACCCCCGGCCGTCGCATCTCGGCGACCGCCACGCCTGCCAGCGCCAGCAGCAGGCCCGCCCCGAGCCCGGCCGCGGCCACGACGAGCGGACCGTGGCCGTCCGGCCGGGCCGGCTCGCGCGCCGCGTCCAGCACCACGGCGTCGAGTTGCTCGAGCCCGCCGGCCGCCGACTCGCCTCGGCGCCCGGCCTTGTCCGGGAAGCGCCGAGCCGCGTCCTCGCGGATCTCGGCCAGCGTCTCGACATAGGCGCGCGCGAATGCGTTGGCGCCCCGCGCGGCCGAGGCCGGGTCGTCGCCGGTGAAGGCGATCGCGAGGAGCCCCGAGCCGGCCACGGGCTGCGCCCGGACCCGCTCGAGCAGCCTATCGGCCGCAAAATGCCGGACCGCACCGTGACCGTCGGTGGCCCGACGCCAACGATCGAGCATCACCGGGTCCGCGGCCAGACGCAGCGCGTCGACGACATTCAGCGCGACGCGCCCGCTGGTGACGATGCCGGACTGGGTGGCGAGCAGCGTGTCGCGCACGCCCGCGCCGCCCGACCGGTCGCTGGCGGCGGGCTGGGCACCGCCGAGCAGCACCTGCGCGGTCGCCGTGTAGCGCTCGGGCAGCAGCGACGCCGTACCCGCCACGACCAGGACGGCCGCCGCGAGCAGCAGCAGGGCGAGCGCGCCGTGGGCACGCAGGATCGAGGCGAATCGCGGCACCGGCACGGTCAACGCGGGGCGTCAGAAGGGGTCGAGGCCGCATTGTGCCCGCAGCGCGGGTTCAGCGGGCAGGCGGGACGTCGCGTGCCGCCACAAGACGGGGCACGCCACCCGACTACCGCGCAGCGCGCGGCCCGCTCACCCCTGGCGACGCACGACGATCAGCACCACCATCGCGAGCGCGGCGAGCGCGCCCGAGCCCGACGGGAGGCTCGATGCGGCGGGCGCCGGGGCGCCGGCCGACGATCCGGACAAGAAGGGCTGCAGCGGCACGGCCACGAGGACCGCTCGCGGCACCGCCGTGACCAGCGGCCGATCCAGCAGTCCGAGCGTATCCAGGTCGGCGGCGAGTCGCATCACGGTGCCCTCGACCGGACCGGAGGCCAGGATGATCGGCGCGCCGTCGGCGGGCGGCGCCTCGGCGCGCACCGCGCCGGGTGCGACGGCCATGGCGAGGAGCAGAGACAGGACGGCTGCGCGCATCATCTCCTCGCGTCGGGTGGCAGGGCCACAGCCGTGAATGCAAATCGCGTGCCCGCCCAGGCGTCCCCGCGGCAGTGCACGCGCGCGCCGGGCACGTTCGTCGCCTGCACCGGGGCAGTGCCTGAGCGGGCTGCGGGCCGGTGGCTCGGACTCGGGTGGGCCCGCAGTTCCACTTCGCGGCCATGTCAAGCGCCGTTGGAATTCCGCACCGCGGGCGCAATCCTTGACTTTCCTCATCATGAACGATGAAGCGAGCCAGCTATCATCAAGCATCCAACCTGGCTGGTTGAAATCTGTGAGCACACCGCGTTCCGACGGGTTGACCTCGTCCAGCGCATTCGTTCGAAACGGCAGTCGCAGTGTCATGTCGATGCTGCGGTCCCTGGTCGACCCGTCGCTGGTCCTGCTTTGCCTGCTCGGGTCCGCCTATGTCATCAAGGGTGGCGCGGGCGGCCGCGAGATGGTGCTCGGCGTCATCGCGTTCTCGCTCAGCTACCCCGGCTCGATCCTCTTCACGCACCGCCCGGCCCGCCTGCTGCGCCAGGTGTTCGGCAACTGGGCGGTGCTGTGCGGCCTGATGCTGCTGTTCGGGCTGGCCACCGACATGCTGCGCTCGTTCGACCAGAACATGCTGGCGCTCTGGGTGATCGGCACACCGATCCTGCAGTCGGCCGCGCACTACATCGCTCCGTGGGTCCTGCCCCGCGTGCTCGCGCTGCGCGCGCAGGACACGGCGGTGATCGTCGGTGCAAACGAGCTCGGGCGCACGCTCGCGCGCTCGATGGTCGGCGACCGGATGGGCGCCACCCGGGTCACCGCCTTCTTCGACGATCGCGCGCCGCAGCGCCTGGGCAGTGACCTGGAGGTGCCCCTGACCGGCGGCATCGACAAGGTCGCCGACTTCGTGCGCGCCAACCGCGTCGACCACATCTACATCGCGCTGCCGATGGCCTCGCAGCCGCGCATCCTGAAGCTGCTCGACCAGCTGCGCGACACCACCGCATCCATCTACTTCCTGCCCGACATCTTCCTGTACGACCTCATCCAGGCGCGCGTCGACACGGTCGCCGGGCTGCCGGTGATCGCGGTCTGCGAGACGCCCTTCCACGGCACGACCGGTGTCATCAAGCGGCTGTCCGACGTCTGCATGTCGCTCGCCGCGATCGCGCTGACCGCGCCGCTGATGCTCGGGATCGCGATCGCGATCAAGGTCGCGATGCCAGGGCCGGTGCTGTTCAAGCAGCGCCGCTACGGGCTCGACGGCGAGCAGATCGTCGTCTGGAAGTTCCGCACGATGAAGGTCGCCGAGGACGGTGCCGAGGTCCGCCAGGCGACGCGCGACGACGATCGCGTGACGCCGCTGGGCGCCTTCCTGCGCAGGACGTCGCTGGACGAGCTGCCGCAGTTCTTCAACGTGCTGCAGGGCCGCATGAGCGTCGTGGGCCCGCGCCCGCACGCGGTCGCTCACAACGAGATGTACCGCAAGCTCATCAAGGGCTACATGATCCGCCACAAGGTCAAGCCGGGCATC
>CAYNRU010000077.1:0-21093 GCA_964399635.1 uncultured Bordetella sp. | reverse complement strand
GCCGCCAGGCCTACTTCCGTGCGCCCCAGGAGTCCTTCAGGGTCGCCGCGAGGTTGAAGACCGGCCGCTCGGGCCGGTGGTCGACCCGGTCCGCGACGAAGTAGCCATGCCGCTCGAACTGGAAGCGGTCGTCCGCCCGCGCGGTGGCGAGCGACGGTTCGACGAAGGCCTGGACCACCCGCTTGGCGGCCGGGTTGATGCAGTCGCGGTAGTCGCGCCCGCCCGCGTCGGGGTTCTCCTCGAGGAACAGCCGGTCATACAGCCTGACCTCCGCCGGGACCCCGTGCCGTGCCGACACCCAGTGGATCGCGCCCTTGACCTTGTAGGTGTCGGCGCCCGGCGTCCCCGACCTGGAGTCGGGCAGGTACTGCGCGAGCACCTTGGTCACCCGGCCGTCCGCGTCCGTCTCGTAGCCGGTGCACTCGATCACGAAGCCAAAGCGCAGCCGCACCCGGTTGCCCGGGAACAGCCTGAAGAAGCCCTTGGGCGGCTGCACCGCGAAGTCGTCGCGCTCGATCCAGAGCTCGCGGGTCAGTGCGAAGTGCCGCAGCCCGCGCTGCGGCTGGTGAGGGTGCACCGGCGCGCTGCAGGGCTCCTCGAGCGCCTCCGGGAAGTTCACCAGCTCGAGCTTGAGCGGATCGAGCACCGCCGCCGCGCGCGCCGCCTTCTCGTCCAGGTCGTCGCGCAACGCCTGCTCCAGCACCGACGGATCGACCCATTGGTGTGCCTTGGACACCCCGATCCGCTCGCAGAACAGCCTGATCGCCTCCGGCGTGTAGCCGCGCCGGCGCAGGCCCACCAGCGTGGGCATCCGCGGATCGTCCCAGCCGTCCACCGTGCCCGATTGCACCAGCTCCTGCAGCTTGCGCTTGCTGGTGACCGTATAGGTCATGTTCAGCCGTGCGAACTCGATCTGCCGCGGCAGCGGCCGCTGGAAGAAGCCCCCCTCGGCGGCCCGCTCCAGCAGCCAGTCGTAGAGCGGCCGATGGTCCTCGAACTCCAGCGTGCACAGCGAGTGCGTGATGTTCTCGAGCGCGTCCGACAGCGGGTGCGCGTAGTCGTACATCGGGTAGATGCACCAGGCGTCGCCCGTACGGTGGTGATGCGCAAAGCGGATCCGGTAGAGCACCGGGTCGCGCATCGTGATGTTGGGCGAGCCCATGTCGATCCGGGCACGCAGCACGTGCGTGCCCTCGGCGTGGCTGCCTGCCTTCATCTCGCGCAGCAGCCGCAGGCTCTCCTCGGCCGACCGGCCGCGGAAGGCCGAGTCGCGCCCCCGCTCGGTCAGCGTGCCGCGGTTGGCGCGCATGTCATCGGCCGATTGCGAGTCCACGTACGCGTGGCCCGCGCCGATCAGGTACTCCGCGATTTCGTAGAACCAGCCGAAGTAGTCGCTGGCGTAGTACAGGTTGCTCTCGCCGCCGTGCTCCCAGCCGAACCCCAGCCAGTGCACCGTGTCCAGGATGCCGTCGACGTACTCCTGATCTTCCTTGACCGGGTTGGTGTCGTCGAACCGCATGTGGCAGCGCCCGCCGTAGTCCTGCGCGAGACCGAAGTTCAGGCAGATCGACTTGGCGTGGCCGATGTGGAGGTAGCCGTTGGGCTCGGGGGGGAAGCGGGTGCGGAGGGGGGCGGGGTCATGCGACCCCGCGATCTGCCCTGCGGCGAACTGCGGGCGTCCGGCCCATGACCTGTCTGTATAGAGCCCCGATCTCAGGTCCGACTGTATGGCTTGACGGATGAAGTTGCCCCCGCTGGCGGCGTCGGCCTCGCTCGCTGCACCAGGACTCGGGTGCGGGTCACTCTGGGCTGCAGCGGACGGGGTCACGGCGGTCTTCAGTCATCGAGGAGGAACGCAATTCTACCGATTTCGGCCTGCTCGCCCGTTGGGCTTGGATTCGCCTGCAAGGCAATGCTCAAAGCGCGGCGTACGGATCGCGGATCGGCGGCCGGTGACCCGTCCGGTCGACGCGTCGGGACGCGAATGACCGCGCTGGTGACGTCTTCTCGACGTGACGTAACGCACCCGGTCTATTCAAAGCCGTGTCGAATCAAGGGCTTGATATGCTTCGCGGAAAGGGAACTCCGGCCCGGCGTAAGCGTTTTCGATGTGATGTAGCGCACAGGGTCGTTTCGATCTGGCCAGGATCGCCGTTCTGCTCCATTCATCGGATGAACATGCCTGTCTGCGACCCAGGGCGTTCATCAGTCGGACCTCGTGGTCGCAGGTCTCCGCGTCAGGGCTTGGTCAATTGCCGAAGGTCCATGAAAAACGGCGCCCGACGGCGCCGCTTTTCTTCCTGCTGGCGGTGTTGAACGATCAGACCGCGCGACGACGACGGGAGGTCAGACCCATCGCGACAAGGCCCAGACCCAGGAGGCTCAGGGCTGCCGGGGCCGGGACAGCGGCCGCCGAAGAGGAAAAGCTGAACTGGCCGCCGTTTTGGTTCGCGGTGTACGTCCACTCGCCGGGGGTTGCGTCGTATCCCGCCGCGTTGATGAAGCCGGAACCGGTGATCGTGAGCGAATTGAGCGTGCGGGTGCCAATCGAGAACGAACTGGCGGCGAAGCTGTATGCGCCCGCCATCCACAGCGGATTGACCGGGGTGCTGGGGTCGAACGTGAAGGCGTACTGGGTGCCCGAAGCTCCAGCCGCAAGGCCGGCCAGCGATGAGCCAACGACGAACAGGGTTCCCCCGCCAAACCCCGTGTTCGTCAGGAGGTCGCTTCCTCCCGTGAGCATGGGCGGCGTCAGGCCGACAAACGATGCGGCTCCGGTGATTGGGGCTGCATGGGCGCTCGAGACGCCCGCAACCAAGACGGCGGAGGCAATGATGCTTGCCAGGTGATTCTTCTTGAACATGACGTTTCCTCGAAGGGATGTTGGGAGACCTGAGGACCTCTTTGGACTAGCCCTGCGCCTACCAAGCGAATGTCGTGCCAGATAAAGAAACCCTCAGTCAATCAATGGTTTGAGGTCTTGACTGGGGAACGCGTTCCGGGCCAGTGTAAGAATCTTCGACAGGTGGCGACCCCGCTGCGGTGCGGCGGTGAACGATACCGCGCCTGATGCTCGCAACCAGCCATCGGGTCGCGTTCTGAGCGGGCGCGGGAACACCATAAGGAAAAAAAGCCTCCGCGCGAAGCGCTGCGGGTCATCGGACCGGGTCCGTTCGCGGAGTCCTCAAACGCGCCTGTCGATCGGTCCGATTCTCAGGCAGTGACGCCCTTCCGGCGGCTCAGCCCGAGACCTGCAAATCTCAGGGATCAGGTCAAACGCCGAGGGCGAGCAGCTCGACCGTGAACATCAACGTCGCCCCCCCGGGAATCACCCCCCCCGCCCCCCGCGCCCCATACCCCAGCTCCGCCGGAATGATCAGGTTCCGCGTGCCGCCCACCTTCATTCCCTGCACCCCCTCGTCCCACCCCCGGATCACATGCCCGGCGCCCAGCGGGAACTCGAAGGGCTGCCCGCGGTCCTTGCTGGAGTCGAACTTCCTGCCGGCCTGGCCGTTCTCGTAGAGCCATCCGGTGTAATGCACGCTGACGAGCGTGCCCGCCACGGCCTCGGCGCCTTGGCCGACGGTGGTGTCTTCGATCTGCAGGCCGGAAGGGGTGGTGCGGAATGCCATCTGCGTGCGCTCCCATGAGTGGAAAGCCACGATATCACGACGGCCACGGTGCTTCGGGGCGGGCCGTGGCCATGCCCGGGGCCGTCCCCGGGGCTGGCCCGGCGGGCGCGAGCGCGAGCGCGCCGGGTCCCAGCCGCAGGCTCAGCGCCCCGACCGCGTCCTCGGCCCCACCCAGCGCTCATGGCAGCGGCGCAACTCGGCCAACTCCGCCAGTACCTCGAACGGAAACCCGCCGCGCCCGCCGCGCGCGTCGTAGATCAGGGCGTCGATCGTGGCCTGCAGCCGCGCCGGGTCCGCCCAGTCGGCGGCGACCCGCTCCAGGATGTACGGAAACCGCTCGCCGCACTGCCGGAGCATCCCGGCGGGGAGCCGGATCATCATGTCGTGAACCGCGCGGGACGGGCCGGGGGGCACGGCATGGCCTCGGCTCGTGCCGGGGCGCGATGCGTCGTCGCCGGCAACGCCGGGCGCGGGCTGCGTCGCGGGGCGGCCGGCCCCGTACGTGCTGGCCTGCGGGGCCATCTTCGCGGCCGTCGGCGCGTCGGGTTCGTGCGTGATCGGCATGGTCTCGTCTCCTTCCTCCGGGCCGTGCCTGCGGGCGCCGGGGCTACAATCGCCCTCGCAGCATCCCCCCGCCCGCCGCGGGCGCAGAGGAACGATTTCATGTCCGAGCACTTCATCGCCCGCCCGGGCGGCCCCGTACGGGGCGCCATCCGCGTGCCGGGAGACAAGTCCATCTCGCACCGCTCGATCATGCTCGGCGCGATCGCGACCGGCACGACGCAGGTCACCGGCTTCCTCGAGGGCGCCGATGCCATCTCCACGATGAACGTGTTCCGCGCGCTCGGCGTGCGCATCGACGGCCCGCGGGACGGCCGGGTGGTGATCGAAGGGGTCGGGCTGCACGGGCTGAAGGCGCCGGCGGGCGTGCTCGACTGCGGCAACTCCGGCACCTCGATGCGCCTGCTGTCGGGGCTGCTCGCCGGGCAGGGGTTCGAGGCCACCCTGGTCGGGGACGCGAGCCTCACCCGGCGCCCGATGAAGCGCGTGACCGAGCCGCTGGCCCGCATGGGCGCCCGCATCGACTCAAACGACGGCCGCCCCCCGCTGCGCATCCAACCGCCGCTGGGCCGCCTGAAGGGCATCGACTACACCATGCCGATCGCGAGCGCGCAGGTGAAGTCCGCGCTGATGCTGGCCGGCCTCTATGCCGAGGGCCGGACCCGGGTCACGGAGCCGGCACCCACCCGCGACCACACCGAGCGGATGCTGAGCGCCTTCGGGGTGGAGGTCGGCGTCGATGGCTCGACGGTCACGGTGACGGGTGGCCAGTCATTGACCGCCACCGACATCGACGTGCCGGCCGACATCTCGTCGGCCGCCTTCTTCCTGGTGGCCGGCGCCATCGCCCGCGACGCGGACCTGCTGATCCGGCACGTCGGCATGAACCCGACCCGCACCGGCGTCATCGACATCCTGCGGCTGATGGGCGCCGACCTCACGGTCGAGAACGCCCGCACGGTGGGTGGCGAGCCGGTCGCCGACCTGCGGATCCGCGCCTCCGAGCTCAAAGGGGTCGCTATTCCTCCGGCGCTGGTGCCGCTCGCGATCGACGAGTTCCCGGTGCTGTTCGTGGCGGCCGCCTGCGCGCGTGGGCGCACGGTGGTCACCGGCGCCGAGGAACTGCGTGTAAAGGAATCCGACAGGATCGCGGTGATGGCCGAGGGGCTCCGGAAACTGGGCATCGACGCGACCCCGACGCCGGACGGCATCGTCATCGAGGGCAAGGGCGGCCAGCCGGCGGTCTTCGGCGCCGGTGAGGTCGACTCGCACGGCGACCACCGCCCGGCGATGGCCTTTGCGGTCGCGTCCCTGCGGGCCGCGGGCCCCATCCGCATCCTCGATACCGCCAACGTGGGCACCTCCTTCCCGAATTTCGTGGCGCTCGCCCGCGAGGTCGGCATCGACGTGGCGCGCGGCGCCGACTGACGGATCCTGCTGCCCCCGCGCGGCGCCCCACCATGCTCCCCGCCTCCCTGGACGCCCGCATCGCCCCCGTCCTCACCATCGACGGCCCGACCGCCTCCGGCAAGGGCACGATCGCCCAGCGGGTCGCGGCGGCGCTCGGCTTTCACTACCTGGACAGCGGCGCGCTCTACCGGCTGACCGCGCTCGCGGCGCTGCGCGCGGGCGTCGCCCTGGACGACGCGCCCGCGCTCGCCGCGCTCGCGGCCAGGCTGCCGCTCTCGTTCGGCGCCGACGGCGTCGTCCTGCTGGGCGGCGAGGACGTCACCGACGCGATCCGCGCCGAGGCGGTGGGCAGCGGCGCATCCAGACTGGCCGTGCACCCGGGCGTCCGGGCGGCGCTGCTCGGCCTGCAGCGGGGCTTTCGGCGCCCGCCGGGGCTGGTCGCCGACGGCCGGGACATGGGCACGGTGGTGTTCCCGGACGCGCAACTCAAGGTGTTCCTGACCGCCACGGCCGAGTCGCGCGCGGACCGCCGATATAAGCAGTTGATCGAAAAGGGGATTTCTGCTAACCTCCCGGGCCTTTTGCAGGATCTGCGAGAGCGTGACGCGCGCGATGCATCGCGTGCGGTTGCGCCCCTTGCGCCTGCCGAAGGTGCGCTCGTTCTGGATTCCACCGGCCTCAGCGTCGAGCAGACGGCGAGGCAGGTGCTGGATGGATGGGCGGCGCGCTGACGCAGCACATCGAGGGTTCAGGGTCAGGCAGTGGCAGCAAGGTGGCGGACCGTTCCGGGCGCGCAGGTGCTCGAGTCGGGCCGCCGATCACCAACACCGCTGGGTCCGGGGTGACGTGCATGGGCGAGACAGGCCACAGAGCGGCCGTTCGCCGGCATTCCCGGCTTCCGGCGTGATCTACATTGGACGTCAATTGAACACAGCATCCATTCCCGAGACCGAAAGTTTCGCCGCGCTGTTCGAGGAGTCGCTCTCCAAGCAGGAAATGCGGCAGGGCGAAGTGATCACCGCCGAGGTGGTCCGCATCGATCACAACTTCGTGGTCGTCAACGCCGGCCTCAAGTCCGAGAGCTTCATCCCCATCGAGGAATTCCACGACGATCGCGGCCAGCTCGACGTCAAGGAAGGCGACTTCGTATCGGTCGCGATCGACTCCCTCGAAAACGGCTACGGCGAGACGCGCCTGTCGCGCGACCGCGCCAAGCGCCTCGCGGCGTGGGTCAACCTCGAGCGCGCGCTCGATGAGAGCAGCCTGGTCGAGGGCACGATCACCGGGAAGGTCAAGGGCGGCCTGACCGTCATGACGAACGGCATCCGCGCCTTCCTGCCGGGCTCGCTGATCGACATGCGTCCGGTCAAGGACACCACCCCGTACGAGGGCAAGACGCTCGAGTTCAAGGTCATCAAGCTCGATCGCAAGCGCAACAACGTCGTCGTCTCGCGCCGCGCGGTCATCGAGCTGTCGCAGGGCGAGGAGCGCGCCAAGCTGCTCGAGACGCTGGCCGAAGGCTCGATCGTCAAGGGCACCGTCAAGAACATCACCGACTACGGCGCCTTCATCGACCTCGGCGGCATCGACGGCCTGCTGCACATCACCGACATGGCCTGGCGTCGCGTGCGTCACCCGTCGGAAGTGCTGTCGGTCGGCCAGGAAGTCACCGCGAAAGTGCTCAAGTTCGACCAGGAAAAGAATCGCGTCTCCCTGGGCGTCAAGCAGCTCGGCGACGACCCGTGGGTCGGCATCTCGCGCCGCTACCCCACCGGCACGCGCATGTTCGGCAAGGTCACCAACATCACCGACTACGGTTCGTTCGTCGAGATCGAGCCGGGCATCGAAGGCCTGGTGCACGTCTCCGAAATGGACTGGACCAACAAGAACGTCAACCCCGGCAAGGTGGTGTCGCTGGGCGACGAGGTCGAGGTCATGGTCCTGGAGATCGACGAGGACCGTCGCCGCATCTCGCTCGGCATGAAGCAGTGCCGTCCGAACCCGTGGCAGGAATTCGCCGAGAACCATCGCAAGGGCGACAAGGTCCAGGGCTCGATCAAGTCGATCACCGACTTCGGCGTGTTCCTCGGCCTGCCCGGTGGCATCGACGGCCTGGTGCACCTGTCCGACCTCTCCTGGAACAAGACCGGCGAAGAAGCCGTCCGGGACTTCAAGAAGGGCGACGACGTGGGCGCGGTGGTGCTGGCGATCGACGTCGAGCGCGAGCGCATCTCGCTCGGCATCAAGCAGCTCGATGGCGATCCGTTCACCAGCTACGCGTCGCAGCACGAGAAGGGCGCGCTGGTCACCGGCACGGTCAAGAGCGTCGATCCCAAGGGTGCGGTGGTGCACATCGGTGGCGACATCGACGGCTACCTGCGGGCCTCCGAGATCTCGCGCGACCGCGTCGAGGACGCACGCGTCCACCTGAAAGAGGGCGACACGGTCGAGGCGATGATCATCAACGTCGACCGCAAGAACCGCTCGATCAGCCTCTCGATCAAGGCCAAGGACACGGTCGAGACGGCCGAGACCATCCAGCGCATGCAGGCCGAGAGCGGTGCGGCCACCGGCACGACCAACCTCGGCGCGCTGCTGCGTGCCAAGCTGTCGACCGGCCCCGACGACAAGTAAGGCAGCACGCAGCACCCGTCCGCGCCCTACGGGGTGCGGCCGGTCGCGACGCGACCGGCGCCACGCCGGTGCCGGTCCGCTCGCGAAGTCCGATCGCGTTGTACGCGCCGAGAGGCGTCCGAACCCCCAACCGGCCCACGCCCATGCTGGACATCGACGATCAGCAGTCCCCCGGGACGATGACCAAGTCGGAGCTCATCGCACGGCTCGCCGAGCGCTACCCGCAGCTGGTGGCCAAGGATGCGGAGTTCGCGGTCAAGACCATCCTCGACGCGATGGCCAAGACGCTGGCCGAGGGGCACCGGATCGAGATCCGCGGCTTCGGCAGCTTTGCCCTGTCCCATCGCCCGCCCCGCATCGGCCGCAATCCCAAGTCAGGGGAGCGCGTGCAGGTGCCCGAGAAGCGGGTGCCCCATTTCAAGCCCGGCAAGGAGCTGCGCGAGCGCGTGGACGTCCGGGGCCGGGACGACGGCGCCGCCTGAGCGGCGCCGGCCCGAGAGGCGCCCCGATGCGCATCCTGACCTGGCTGGTCCGGCTCGGCCTGTTCCTGGTGATGATGGGCTTTGCGCTCTCCAACACCGAGACGGCGACGCTGCGGTTCTTCGGCATCCCGCAGTTCGAGTGGCGCGCGCCGCAGGTGCTGTTCCTGCTCCTGTTCTTTGCGGCCGGCGCGCTGTTCGGCGTGATCGCGTCCATGCCCAGGATGCTGCGCCAGCGCCGCGAGCTCGTCCGGCTGCGGCGCTCCGCCGCGGCGCTCGCCAAGGCCGCCGCCGATGCGGCGCCCACGGCCGACGCGCCTGCGCGCCCGCCCGCGGTGCGAGGCGCCGGCGTGCGCGGCATCTGAGCCTGGCGTGCCGCCGTTCGACTGATGGAACTCGAGCTCTGGTGGCTGCTGGTCCTCCCGCTGTTCTTCGCGCTCGGGTGGGGCGCGTCGCGGATCGATACGCGGCACCTGATCCGCGCCTCCGCGCAACTGCCCGACTCCTACTTCAAGGGCCTGAACTTCCTGCTCAACGAGCAGCCGGACAAGGCGATCGATGCGTTCCTGGACGTCGTGAAGCTGGACCCGGAGACCGTCGAGCTGCACTTCGCGCTCGGCAACCTGTTCCGCCGGCGCGGCGAGACGGACCGGGCGATCCGCGTGCACCAGAACCTCGTGGCCCGCAGCGACCTGCAGCCCGCGCAGCGCGAGCACGCGCTGTTCGAGCTCGGGCAGGACTTCCTGCGGGCCGGCCTGCTCGATCGGGCCGAGGACGCGTTCAACCGGCTCGAGGCATCGAGCTACGCCGGCGCCGCGCTGCGCCACCGGCTGGACGTCGCGCAGATGGTGCGCGATTGGCCGCGCGCGATCGAGCTCGCCGAGCGGCTGCAGCGTGACGCCGGCAGCGACCAGCGCCACCTGATCGCGCATTTCCACTGCGAGCTCGCGCAGCAGGCGCTCGCCGCCGCCGGCGGCACGCCCGCGGCGCGCCAGGACGACGCGCGCCGCGAGATCGATCGGGCGCTCGAGGCGGGTGGTGCGCATCCGCGCCCGTGGCTGCTGCGCGGCGAGGCCTGTTTCGTGGCCGACGACTTCGAGGCCGCGATTGCCGCGTGGTCCGAGCTCGCGCGGATCAGCCCCGCGCACCTCGCGCTGACCGCCGAGCGCTGGCTGCAGGCGCACGAGCGCACGGGGCGCCTCGAGGCGGGCCTGCAGCGCCTCGAGGCCGTCATGGCCGAGCACCCCTCGGTGGACGCGCTGCGCGCCGTCGCGCAGGGCCGCGCGCGGCGCGACGGCGCGCCGGCCGCGATCGCGTGGCTGCGCGAGGCGCTCGCACGCAACCCGTCGCTGCTGGGGCTCGAGCAGCTGCTCGAGCTGCGTCGCGCCAGCGGCGAGGCCGACGAGGCCTCGGACACCGCGCTCACCACCGCGCTGATCCAGAAGCAGGCGACGCGCCTCGCGCGCTTCGTGTGCGCCGACTGCGGCTTCAAGGCCCGGCGCTTCTACTGGCAGTGCCCGGGGTGCAACCACTGGGACAGCTATCCGCCGCGGCGCACCGAGGAACTCGGGGTCGACGCAGCCTGAGGCGCTGCGCGGCCGCGCCTGCGTCGCATCGCGTGCGACCTTCGCCGCGCGGCGGGTCTAGGCCGAAGGTCGGGGTTGGTCAACTCCGGGCACTCGGCTACAGTAGCCTGGCGCACCAGGTCAACGTCGGCCGCCCGGCCGTCGTTCTCCAGTGATCCGGCGCGTGCCGGACACCCCCAGGAGATTGCCTTGAAGAAGCTGCTGCTCGTGCTGTTCACGCTGCTGATGTCCGTCGGGTCGGCATGGGCCGCGGTCAATGCCAACACCGCGTCGATCGACGAGTTGCAGACAGTCACCGGCATCGGCCCGACGATCGCGCAGCGCATCGTCGACGAGCGCAAGAAGGGCCCCTTCAAGGACCTCGCCGACCTGGAGCAGCGGGTCAAGGGCGTCGGCGAGTCGAGCGTCAAGAAGATGGCGGCGGCCGGCCTCACCGTGGGCGGGTCGTCGCGCTCGCAAGGCAAGTCCGGCGATGCCGAATCCAGGAAGGCCACGAATGAGTCGGCCAAGGGCACCGAGGCGGCAGCCGGCAAGGGCAGCTCCAAGGCCTCGACCGGGTCATCCGACAAGGCCGCCGCACCGGCCGCCGCCAAGGCCACTGCACCGGCCTCCGACAAGGCCACCGCAGCGGCCGCTGACAAGCCCGCCGCAAAGACCGCCGGCAAGCCGCCCGCCGACAAGACCACCGACAAGACCACCGACAAGAGCGCCAGCAAGAGCACTGACAAGGGCGCCGACAAGACCACCGACAAGAGCGCCGACAAGACCACGGACAAGACCACCGACAAGAGCACCGGGAAGGCCGTCGCCAAGCCGTGATGCGATCTTGCCTGCCGCCGCGGCTCGGGCCGCTGCGGCAGGTCCGTCCGGGTGCGCCGGGCCCCGCCGCCGCGGCCCGTCCGCCTCCGGGTGCTGTGGCATCATCGCCCGATGTCTGAAGGACCGTCGTCGAGCGGGCCGGTGTCCGCCGCCGGGGCCGTGCAGCCGGGCGCCGGGCTGCGCCGCCGCCTCGGGCTCTACGCCCGCCTGCTTCGCCTGCATCGGCCGATCGGCACGCTGCTGCTGTTGTGGCCCACGCTGTGGGCCCTGTTCATCGCCGGCCACGGTGCGCCGTCGGCCTACCTGCTGTTCGCGTTTTGCGCGGGCACGCTGCTGATGCGCTCGGCGGGCTGCGCGATCAACGACTGGGCCGATCGCGACTTCGACCGGCACGTCGAGCGCACGCGCGAGCGGCCCCTCACGGCGGGGCTGCTCAAGCCTTCCGAGGCGGTCGCGCTGTTCGTGGGGCTGTCCCTGGTGGCGCTGCTGCTGGTGCTGCCGATGAACCGGCTCACCTGGGCGCTGGCCGTGGTCGCCGCCTTCCTCGCGGGCAGCTATCCGTTCACCAAGCGCTTCTTCGCCATGCCGCAGGCCTACCTCGGCATCGCGTTCGGGTTCGGCATCCCCATGGCCTTCGCGGCGATCCAGGACGCGCTGCCGGTCACGGCCTGGGTGATGCTGGCCGCCAACGTCTGCTGGGCGATCGCCTACGACACCGAGTACGCGATGGTCGACCGCGACGATGACCTGAAGATCGGCATCCGCACCTCGGCGATCACGCTGGGGCGTTGGGACGTGACCGCGGTGATGGCCGCCTACGCGGCGACCCTGGCGCTGCTCGCGCTGGCGGGCGTACTGGAGGCGCTCGGGCCGGCCTACTATGCCGGCCTGCTCGGTGCTGCGGGCATTGCGGCCTATCACTGGACGCTGATCCGCGAGCGCGACCGCGCCGGGTGCTTCCGGGCGTTCAACCACAACACCTGGTTTGGCGCGGCGGTGTTCGCAGGCGTGCTGCTGGACCTCGCGATCGCCTGAGCGCCGCCCGCCGGCGGCGCTAGGCGCCAAACTCCTTGCCGAGCGCCTCGGAGCGCCGGTTCGCGGCGTCCATCGCATCGACGATCGCCTGCGGCACGCCGCGCGCCTCGAGCACCGCGAGGCCGGCGGCGGTGGTGCCGCCCTTGGAGGTGACGCGGTCGCGCAGCACCGAGGGCGGTTCGTCGGCGCGCAGCGCGAGCTGCGTGGCGCCGACAAAGGTCTGCAGCGTGAGCAGCCGCGCCTGTTCGGCGCTCAGCCCGAGCTTCATGCCGCCGTCGATCATCGATTCGATGAAGCGGAACACATAGGCGGGGCCGCTTCCGCTGAGCGCGGTCACCGCGTCCAGCTTCGCCTCGTCGTCGACCCATACGGTCTCGCCGACCGACTTCATGATCGCCTCGGCCAGCACCCGGTCGGACTCCGGGCCGCCGGGCAGGGCGGCGAGCCCCGCTGCGCCCAGGCCGACCAGCGCCGGTGTGTTGGGCATGGTCCGGATGATGCGGCGGTAGCCTCCGAGCCAGCGCGACAGGTCTACGGCCCGCACGCCGGCCGCGACCGACAGCAGCATCTGCGTGCCCACGTGGGGCGCGATGGCGCGGACCGCCTCGCGCATCTGCTGGGGCTTGACCGCGAGCACGATCACGTCGGCGTCGAGCCCGGCGGCGTCCGGGGCCGCGTGGACGGCGATGCCGAAGCGCGCGCCGAGGGCGGCGCGCTGGGCCTCGGACGGATCGATCGCCCAGAGCGCCGCGGGTGGCGCGCCGCGCGCGATCAGGCCGCCGATCAGCGCGGCGGCCATGTTGCCCCCGCCGATGAACACGATGCGGGCGGGCGGGGCGGAAGTGGGCGTGGGCATGTCAGTCTCCGGTCCTGCGAATGAATTGTCGGGGTCGCAGCCCCAGGGTCAGGAGCACGCCGAGGTAGAGCGCGGCACCGCCGCCGACCAGCCCGAGCGCCAGCACGATGCGAAGCAGGGGCTGCTCGCGCAGGGCGACCCAGTCGAACCGGGGCACCACCCCCCACAGCAGCAGGGCGAGCGCCGCGAGCGCGGCCGCCAGGCGCCACCCGAAGCCGAGCCATCCCGGCTGGGGCCGGTAGATGCCGCGCCGCATCAGGCCGCCCAGCAGCATCCCGGCATTGGCCAGCGCCGCGACCGAGATCGACAGCGCGAGCCCCGCGTGCGCGAAGAGCGGGACGAACACCAGGTTCAGCGCCTGCGTCACCGCCAGCACGACCAGGCCGATCTTGAACGGCGTGCGCACGTCCTGGCGGCCGTAGAAGCCCGGGGCGAGGATCTTGATCGCGACGAGGCCGAACAGCCCGACGGAGTAGGCGAGCACCGCGCGCCGGGTCATCTCCAGGTCCTGGGCGTCGAAGCGGCCGTAGTGAAAGAGCAGGGCCGTCAGCGGCTGCGACATCAGCGCGAGGCCCACCATGCAGGGCAGAGCGAGCAGCGCGGTGAGCCGCAGGCCCCAGTCGAGCAGGGCGCTGTACTCCTCGTCCCGGCCCGCAGCCGCCGCGCGCGACAGGCTGGGCAGCAGCACCGTGCCCAGCGCCACGCCGAGCAGGGCGGTCGGGAACTCCATCAGCCGGTCGCCGAAGGAGATCCAGGACACGCTGCCCGCGCCGAGCCGCGACGCGATGTGGGTGTTGATGATCAGGCTGATCTGCGCGACCGAGACCGCCAGCACCGCCGGCCCCATCTGCCGCACGATCCGCCGGACCTGCGGGTCGGCGAACGCCGCCTTGGGATCGAAGCCGATCCGGGGCAGCATCCCGATCCGCAGCAGCGCCGGGATCTGCAGCGCCAGCTGCGCGATGCCGCCCAGCACCACGCCGACCGCCAGCGCGTAGACCGGTGGGTCGATGCGCGAGGACAGCGCCAGCGCCGCGCCGATGAACGACAGGTTCAGCAGCACCGGCGTGAACGCCGGCACCGCGAAGCGCCGCCAGGTGTTGAGCACGCCGGCCGACAGCGCGACCATCGAGATCAGCAGGATGTAGGGGAACATCCAGCGGGTCATCACGACCGCCGCGTCGAAGGCGCCGGGCTCGGCGCGCAGCCCCGAGGCCATCGCCCAGACCAGCAGCGGCGCGGCCACCACGCCGGCCGCGGACACCGCCACCAGCACCCAGAAGAGGATCGTGGCGACATGGTCGACCAGCCGGTGCATCCGGGTCTCGTCGCCGCCTTCGCGGGCGGCGGCCAGGATCGGGACGAAGGCCTGCGAGAAGGCCCCCTCGGCGAACATGCGCCGCAGCAGGTTGGGCAGCCGGAAGGCCACGAAGAAGGCGTCGGTCAGGGCCGAGGCGCCGAAGATCGTCGCGGTGAGGTTCTCGCGCGCGAGGCCGGTGATGCGCGACAGCAGAGTGAATCCGCTGACCGTCGCGGCCGAGCGAAGCAGGTTCAAGCGCGTGCCCCGGCAGGGGAGGAAACCGCCCGACTTGCGGGCGAGGGCAATGACATCTTATAATTCAAGGCTTTCCCGTAATTTTTCGATTGGTTCGGCAGGGGGTGCGTCCTACGCGCCCGATCATCGCTGTGAGGACCGGTCGATTCCCGACAAAGAGATTTTCGCATGGCCAACATCGCTTCGGCTCGCAAGCGCGCCCGTCAGGCCGTTAAGCAGAACGCGCACAACTCGAGCCTGCGCTCCCGGCTTCGCACCGCGATCAAGTCGGTGCGCAAGGCGGTGGCCACCGGCGACAAGACGGTTGCCGCGGCTACGTTCCGCTCCTCGACGAGCGTGATCGATACGATCGCCGACAAGAAGATCATCCACAAGAACGCCGCGGCCCGTTACAAGAGCCGCCTCGCCGCCGCCCTGAAGCGCATGGCCTGAGGGTCGCGCGGAACCCGACGGACGGGCGTCTCCCGCCGTCGCCGGATTCCACGAGCCCATCCGTGCATCGGCCAGGCTGCCCCGCCTCCGGGGCCGCCGCCCGCACATCCCGAGCGCCCGCCGGCATCCGGCTGGAGGCGTTCCGCGTCTTGCCGGCGGGCAGTCCGCGTCCGGGGCGTCATGCATCCTTCGCAGGGCGGGCGCCGAACAGCGCCGTGCCTACCCGCAGCACAGTCGCGCCCTGCGCGACAGCGGCCTCCAGATCGCCGGACATGCCCATCGACAGTGTGTCCACCGGCAGCCCCGCGGCGCGCATCCGCTCGAAGACCTCGCGCACCCGTCCGAACTGAGCGTGCTGCAGCGCCGGGTCGTCGGTCGGCGCCGGGATCGCCATCAGGCCGCGCAGGCGAAGCCGCGGCATGCCGGCGATCGCGGTCGCGAGTGCGAGCGCCTCGTCGGGGTCGCAGCCGCTCTTGGTCGACTCCCCGCTGACGTCGACCTGGATGCACACCTGCAGCGGCGCGAGCGCCTCCGGGCGCTGCTCCGACAGCCGGCGGGCCACCTTCTCGCGATCGACCGAGTGCACCCAGTCGAAGTGCTCGGCGACCGGTCGGGTCTTGTTGGACTGCAACGGACCGATGAAGTGCCACGCCAGCCGCTCGGAGTCCGGCGTGCCGAGCGGCCGGGGCGCCCCGAGCACCCCCTGCGCCCCCTGCGCCCCCGGCACCCCCGGCGCGTCCGTCCCAGGCGGCTCGTCCGGTCCCTGGCGCGACCGTCCGGACGCCCGAAGCGCCCACCCGTCGAGCACCGCTGCCATCTTGGGCAGCGCTTCCTGCAAATAGTTCTCGCCGAACGCCCGCTGCCCCGCGTCGGCCAGCGCGAGCACCGTGTCGGCATCGAAGGTCTTGCTCACCGCGAGCAGCTCGATGCCGCGCGGATCGCGCCCGCAGGCCCTGGCGGCTGCGGCGATGCGCGCGAGCACGGCCGCGTGGCGGGCACGCAACGAGCGCTCACCGTCCGTCGCAGCCGGCGACGGGCTTTCGGGCCGGGGGAGCGAGGAGCTCTGCCGATCCTTAAGGTTGGAATGGATTTCGGGATCACCCGACGAGGCATTCATGGATATCGCTGAGCTTCTCGCATTCGCGGTCAAGAACAAGGCATCGGACCTTCACCTGTCGGCAGGGCTGCCGCCGATGATTCGCGTCCACGGAGACGTCCGACGGATCAACCTGCCGGCCATGGAGCACGAGGCCGTGCACGGGATGATCTACGACATCATGAACGACTCGCAGCGCAAGGACTACGAGGAGAACCTGGAGGTCGACTTCTCGTTCGCGATCCCCGGCCTTGCGCGCTTCCGGGTCAACGCCTTCCAGCAGCAGCGCGGCGCCGGCGCCGTGATGCGGACCATCCCCTCGAAGATCCTCACGCTCGAGGACCTGAACGCGCCCAAGATCTTCGCAGAGCTGTCGCTGCAGCCGCGCGGCCTGATCCTGGTGACCGGTCCCACCGGCTCGGGCAAGTCGACCACGCTCGCCGGGATGGTCAACCACGTGAACGAGAACGTCTACGGCCACATCCTGACCGTCGAGGACCCGATCGAGTTCGTGCACGAATCCAAGCGCAGCCTGATCAATCAGCGTGAGGTCGGCCCGCACACCCTGTCGTTCAGCAACGCGCTGCGCAGCGCGCTGCGCGAGGACCCGGACATCATCCTGGTGGGCGAACTGCGTGACCTCGAGACCATCCGCCTCGCGCTGACCGCCGCCGAGACCGGCCACCTGGTGTTCGGCACGCTGCACACCTCGAGCGCGGCCAAGACCATCGACCGGGTCATCGACGTCTTCCCGGCCGCCGAGAAGGAGATGGTCCGCTCGATGCTGTCGGAGTCGCTGAAGGCGGTCATCTCGCAGAGTCTCCTCAAGACCAAGGAAGGCAACGGCCGCGTCGCCGCGCACGAGATCATGCTGGGCACCCCCGCGATCCGGAACCTGATCCGCGAGGCCAAGGTCGCGCAGATGAACGCGGCGATCCAGACCGGCGCCTCGGTCGGCATGCAGACGCTCGACCAGTGCCTGACCGACCTGGTCCGGCGCAACGTCATCTCGATGGGCGAGGCGCGCTCCGCGGCCGCCAACAAAGAGAACTTTCCGGGCTGACGCTCAGGAGCCCAGCGATGTCAACCTCGGAACACGCATCAGCCTCGTCCTACGCCGCCGGCGCCCGCCCCGCTTCGATGGGGCGGGAGCAGGCGTCCAAGTTCCTCCACGACCTGCTCAAGCTGATGCTGTCCAAGCGCGGCTCGGACCTGTTCCTCACGGCGGAATTCCCGCCCGCCTTCAAGATCGACGGCAAGGTGACCCCGGTGTCGAGCGTGCCGCTTACGCCGCAGCACACCGTGGAGCTCGCCCGCGCGCTGATGAACGACCGCCAGGCCGGCGAGTTCGAGTCGAAGAAGGAGCTGAACTTCGCGATCAGCCCGGCCGGCATCGGCCGCTTCCGGGTCAACACCTTCATGCAGCTCGGCCGGGTGGGCGTGGTGCTCAGGACCATCCGGAGCGACATCCCGCGCTTCGAGGAGCTCGACCTGCCCCCGATCATGCGCGAGCTGTCGCTGGCCAAACGCGGGCTGCTGATCATGGTCGGCGCCACTGGCTCGGGCAAGTCGACCTCGCTGGCCGCGATGATCGGCTATCGCAACGAGCATTCGCATGGCCACATCGTGACCATCGAGGACCCGGTGGAGTTCGTGCATCCGCACCGCAGCTGCATCGTCACCCACCGCGAGGTGGGCGTCGACACCGACAGCTGGGAGATCGCCCTCAAGAACACGCTGCGCCAGGCGCCCGACGTGATCATGATCGGCGAGATCCGTGACCGCGAGACCATGGAGCACGCGATCGCGTTCGCCGAGACCGGCCACCTGTGCCTGGCGACGCTGCACTCCAACAGCGCCAACCAGGCGCTCGACCGCATCATCAACTTCTTCCCCGAGGAGCGGCGCCAGCAGCTCCTGATGGATCTGTCACTGAACCTGCGGGCCATCGTGTCGCAGCGACTGCTGCCGCTGCAGGTGGGCAAGGGGCGCATCCCCGCCGTCGAGATCCTGCTGAACTCGCCGCTGGTGGGCGACTTGATCTTCAAGGGCGAGGTCGCGGGCATCAAGGACGTGATGAAGAAGTCGCGCGAGATGGGCATGCAGACCTTCGATCAGGCGCTGTTCGATCTCTACGAGGCGAACAAGATCACCTACGAGGACGCGCTGCGCAACGCCGACTCGCTCAACGACCTGCGGCTCAACATCAAGCTCAACAGCGTGCGCACCAAGCAGGACCTGGGTCAGGCCACCGAGCACCTCGGCATCGTCTGAAGGGCGGCCCGCCGATGCGGGCGGCCGGCGGCGCGGACCCTCAGTCCGGCGCGGCGGCCGTGCCCGGCGCGGCGCCGGCATCGGGCGCCGTCTTGCGCGCCGACCCCGCCACCATCTCGAAGCGGAACAGCCTGCACTCGAGCGCCCCGTTGAACAGCGGCGTGCGTCGCGACGGCTTCAGGCGCATCAGCTTGGGCACCTCGAGATCGTTGGTGAACAGGCAGACCGACCAGCCTGCGAAGCGCTGCTTGAGCACCGTCGCGAAGGCCGGCCAGAAGCGCTCGGCCTGCGTCAGCGACTGGCGGCCCTTGACGTCCAGGCGCTCGCCGTAGGGCGGGTTGGCGAGCAGCAGCCCGGTGGGCGCGGGCGCCGTCTCGAGGTTCAGCACGTCGAGCTGGCGCACCTGGATCCAGCGCGGATCGAGGCCGCTGCGCTCGAGGTTGCTGCGGGTGGCCGCCACCGCGGCCTCCGACACGTCGGAGGCGAAGATCGTGGGCGAGGCCGGCGGTGGCTTAGGGACCACCCGGCGCATCCGGGCCCAGGCGTCGCGGTCGTGGTTGCGCATCCGCTCGAACGCGAACGGGCGCGTCGCGCCGGGCGGCATGCCGGCGGCGCGCATCGCCGCCTCGATGACGATCGTGCCCGAGCCGCAGAACGGATCGAGCAGCGGCATGCCGGGCTCCCATTGCGCGATCGACAGCAGGCCGGCCGCGAGGTTCTCCTTGAGCGGCGCGTCGAACCCGTCGAGGCGCCAGCCGCGCTTGAACAGGGACTCGCCCGACCAGTCGAGGTACAGCGTGCAGCGGTTGACCTCGATGAACACGAAGATCCGCCGGTCCGGCCGCTGGCGCTCGATGGAGGGGCGATCGCCGAAGCGCTCGCGAAGCCGGTCGATGATGCCGTCCTTGATGCGCAGCGTCGCGAACTGCAGGCTGCGGATCGGGGCGGAGATGGCCGTCATGTCGATGCGCAGCGACGCGAGCGGGTCGTGCCAGCGCTCCCACTCGGTCTCGAAGGCGATCCGGTAGAGGTCGTCCTCCGTCCGGTACGGCTCCGAGTTGACCTGCTGGAGCACCCGGCTCGCATAGCGCGAGTGCAGGTTGACCATCATGCCGATCGTGGTGTCGCCCTCGAAGCGCACGCCGCCCGGCGTCTCCTCGAGGACTGTGGCGCCCAGCTCGCGCAGCTCGGCGACGAGCAGGGTCTCGAGCCCGCGAGGGACCGGGGCGAAGAAGACGATCGGGGTCAAGGTGCGGGGTCTCGGTGCGGCGCAGTCGGGCCGCCGGGGTGTCGGGTCACGAGCGGGAGGCAGGCGGGATCAGGCCCGGGCGAGCGCGCGCTCGACGAATTCGAGCCGGTCCTGGCCCCAGAACGGCACGTCGTCGACCACGTACCAGGGCATGCCGAAGACGTTCATGCGCATGGCCTCCTCGGTGTTGGCCTCGAGGGCGTCGCGCGCGGCGCCCGCCCGGGCCTCGAGCGCTGCCGGGTCGAGCCCGCGTTCGCCGACGATGGCGGTGCGCGTAGCCGCATCCGCGATGTCGCGCTCCTCGGCCCAGACCGCCCGCATCAGCGCGAAGGCGAGGCCGAGCGCGGCGTCCGTGCCGGCGGCGAGGTCAGCGGCGATGATCAGGCGCGCCGCGTCGTCGGCCGGCACCGGGAAGTGCTTGGGATGGATGTTCAGCGGCACGCCGAGGTGATCGCGCCAGCGGGCGAGCTCGTGCAGCCGGTAGGCCTGGCGCTGCGGCGCGCGCTTGGCGAGCGGCAGGCCCCCGGTCAGCGGCAGCACGCGGCCGAGGTCTGCCGGGCGCAACAGCACCTTCGCGCCGTAGCGCCTGGCCATTTCGACGAAGCGCTCGTGGCCGAGGTAGGTCCAGGGAGACGACGGGGTGAGGAAGTAGTGGACGGTCTTCACGTGGCGGATTCCGGGGGACGACGGTGGGCGGGACGGGCCGTGGTGGCCCTGCAGCGGGCCTAGAAGGGCTTGAGGACGACGAGCAGCACGACCGCGACCAGGATCAGCACCGGTGCCTCGTTGAACCACCGATACCAGACGTGCGAGCGGCGGTTCTCGCCGCGCTCGAACCGCTTGATCATCGCGCCGCACATGTGGTGATAGCCGAGGAGTGCGACGACCAGCGCGAGCTTGGCGTGCATCCAGCGGCCCCCGATGCCGTAGCCCAGCCACAGCCACAGCCCGAACACCAGGGCCAGCACCATCAGCGGGCCCATGAAGCGGTACAGCTTGCGGGACATCAGCAGCAGGCGCGCGCGCTCCTGGCGCGAGTCCGGATCGACCATCGCGAGGTTCACGAGGATCCGCGGCAGGTAGAACAGGCCGGCGAACCACGATATGACCATCCACAGGTGCAGGGTTTTCACGACGAGCATGCGTTTCTCCTGGTGAGCGCGTCGGCGATCCCGGCATCGACGGTCGGGAAGGCGAGGCGCAGATTGAGTTCATTCTTCAGCCGCCGGTTGCCGATGCGCCGCGATTCGCGCATGAAGGACATCTGCATCGGCGACAGGCACTGCTCCGCTTCGCCGCGCGATATCCGCAGCGGCAGCGGGAGGCCGAAGGCGCTGGCCACGCGGTCGAAGTAAGCGGCCATCTTCAGGTCGGAATCATCGACCACATTGTAGGCGCGGTTGCCACGCCCGTGGCGCAACGCCGCGATGCAGGCGGCCGCCAGGTCGTCGGCATGAATGTGGTTGGTGTAGACG
>CAYNRU010000076.1:0-6435 GCA_964399635.1 uncultured Bordetella sp. | reverse complement strand
AGCCGGTGCGGGCCCGGGCGCAGCACATCGGCTGGGCGCGGCTGCTCAAGCGCGTCTTCGACATCGACCTGCGGCGCTGCCCGAGCTGCGGCGCCGGGGAGCTGAAGATCATCGCGGCGATCCTGCAGCGGGCAGCGATCGAGAACATCCTCACCCACCTCCAGGATCTCAACCCGCGCCCGCTCGCAGCCCGGCTGCGTTCACGCCCGGGTGCGTCCGAAAGCACGCTTACGCGTCGTGCAGCCCCCTGCGCATGGCGCTTGCTGCCCCTGCCGCCAGCCTTGGGAAGGCGTTTGAAATTCCTATCCGCCGCTGGCTCGCCGCGGTCACCGTATCGCTGAACGGCGACCTGATGCCGATGCCCACCCTGCCGATCGCCGCGCCGGCGATCGCGCCTCCGCACGACAGCGACACCACCGGGAAGGCGAGGCGGTGCCGGGTGCCTGGGAATTTCAGCTGTAGCGGTACAGCGACCGGTCGTCGCGAAACGGCTGATCGTCGAGGACGTGGCGCAGTCGGCCCATGCGCATGAGCTGACCGCCCCACTGCAGCGCCACCGCATGCGGCACCCGGTAGCGCGCCATCATCCAGGCGGTGATCGCGCGCCCGCTCGCGCAGCGCCGATGCAGCGCGATGCCCCGGGGATGATCGCCCGCCGGCACACCACCCGGACCGCGCAGGCTGGTCGCCAGATCGGGGGGCAGCGGCGCAGCGATCGCGACCGCCGCGTCCACCGGTGACACCAGGCGGTAGAACAGGTTGCGATCCTCGAAATCATGCTCGCCGGCGACGTGCTGGATCAGGCCGAAAGCCGCCAGCCGCCGCCCGAGCTGCACCGCACGCCGGCGACCGACTCCCTGCGTGCGCCCGATCCAGGTCACCGCATCGGCGCCGACGAAGCACTGCGGCCAGGTCCGCGCGCGCCAGGTGCGGTCACGGACCTCCAGCCCGCCTTCGGCGCGCATCGCCCCCCAGAGCGCACGCACGTCGGCATCGAGCGCATCGAATGCAGCGCCGCCCGCCGCTGGCGCATCGGTGCCCGCCACACCGCGGACCAGCCAGCGCTCGAACTCGACGATCGGCATGGGCCGCGCGAACAGGTAGCCCTGGGCGTCCTGGACACCGCGCGCCGCGAGATAGTCTCGCTGGGTCGATGTCTCGACGCCCTCGGCCACCAGCGGCAGGTTCAGGCTGTGCGCCAGCGTGATGATGGTGTCGAGCACAGGCCGGCTGACGGTCTGTTCATCGATCGTGCGCACGAAGGCCTGATCGATCTTGAGCTTGTGCACCCGCATCCGTTCGAGCACCGACAGGCTCGAATGGCCCGTGCCGAAGTCATCAATCGCCACCCGCCAGCCGGCCGCGCTGAGCGCGGTGAGCGCATCCTGGGCGAGCGGGTCGACGAAGTCGCGCTCGGTCAGCTCGAGCACCACCTGCTCACGCGGGATCGTCTCGGCATGGAAGGTCGCGGCCAGCATCGCGGCAAAACCCTCCTGGCGCAGGTCGGCCGGGGTGATGTTGAACGCGAACTGCAGTCTCGCATCGGCGCGGGCGACCCCGGCCAGCCGCTGCGCCGCCCTGTCGATCACCAGCCGGGTCATGGGCACGATCAGGCCGGTGCGCTCGGCCTCGTCGATGAACTCGGCCGGCGACAGCGTGCCGCGCACAGGGTGGTTCCAGCGCATGAGCACCTCGCCCCCGACGCATCGTCCGCTGGCGAGATCGACCAGCGGCTGCACGAACGGCTCGAACTGCCGTTTGTGAACGGCTCGCGCGATGCGATCCTGAAGCCGGATCCGGCTGACCGTACGCCGCCAGGCCAGGAAGGCGACGAGGCCCGCCAGCAGCACCCCGCCCAGGGCCCCGCCCAGGGCCGCGACGCCCTGCGCCCGCCAGGACGAGGCAGGGTCGATGCTGACCACCACCTTCAGCGGATGCCCGGCCGAGCGCCATTCGAACGCGATGCGCGAGTCGGGCGTCTCACCGACCAGCGCGCCGGACGACTGATGGAGCACCGCGAGCGGCACGTCTTCGAGCGACAGCAGACGGGCCCGAAGCATCACGTCGCCCGCCATCGCCCGGTCGCGAATGGCATGCTGCAGCCTCTCGCGATCGAGTTCGGCGTGGATGCGCTTTCCGGGCGCCAGCTGCCGGCTGGCCATCAGGCCCCATGACGGCATCGGGGTCAGCATGACCGCCAGCGACCCCATGGGCCCCGATGCGCCGGGGCGAGCGGCCCCGGGCGGTTGGGGCAACGGCAGGGAAGGCAGCGACTGCGAGCCGAGCGGACCGCAGACCCGGCCGTCCTGCTCCAGCAGGAAGACCCGGACCAGGTCGGCATCCAGACTGCGGCGCGCAAGCAGGCGGGTGAGTTCGACCGGACAGGCTTCGACTGTCGCACCGAGCCCTGACTCCGGGCTCAGACGCTGCGCCTGCCAGGCCACCGCGCCGAGGTCCGCGCTGATGCTGGAGAGCATCCGATCGACCTGCCCGCCGACGCCGCGGGCGTGGACGGCGAGCGCTTCCTGCTGGGCCGAGCGTTCGAGCGTCCAAAGGAGGCCCCCGCCCACCAGCGCGGCCAGCGCCGCCGCCAGCACCACCCGGCGCCGGTGCACATCCAGCAGCGAGCGACCCGGCACCGGCACGCGACCGAGATGCAGAAACTGTCTCGACGCGGTCCAGGCCCGCGCCGACCACGCGCGCCAGACCGGCGCGGCAGGCGCCGGGGCGTCGGACAGGGGCGTGGCCGTGGTGATCGGGTCCATCGCCCGTTAACGGCGGCCGGCGAGTCGAATTGAGATGGCGCCGCTGCAACCCGGTGACCGAACCGACGAATGGTCGGGCCAGTCGGGTGTGCTCTCGGGTCACGCACCTGCGATGACCGCGCCCGGGTGCGGGCGACCACCAGCACCCTTCGTCAGGTCTCGCGATCACCGCGCCCCTCCCGCCATCCCATCCGCCCGATCCGCGCCGCCTCCCCGGGCGATCTGGGTGCTGGGTTTCGTCAGCCTGCTGATGGACCTCTCCTCCGCGACGATCCACAGCCTGATGCCCCTGTTCATGGTGGGCTGGATCGGCCGGAGCGTGTTCTCGGTGGGCCTGATCGAGGGCATCGCCGAGTTCAGCGCGCCGGTGACCAAGGGGCCGACCTCGTTCCCGCGACCGCCCGCGGCGCCGCAGCCAGGTGATGGACGCCGTGCGGTACGCCCACGTCAATCTGGTGATCTACCGCGGCCTGTGCCCGGGCAACGTGCTGGGGACGCCCCGGGGTTTCATGCTGAACATCTTCCTGCAGACCGACCGCGACCTGTCGCCGTGCAACGAGATGAGTGCCGGGCCAATGCTGTTGCAGGGCTGCAGGACGGTCGTGCACACCATGCAGGGGCAGCCCTTGCGAGGGGCTGCACGCGCTGCTGCAGACCGTCATCGCCCGGCTCATGAAGCTGCTCACGCGCCGGGGCGTGCTGCTCGAGGACGATGGTCAGTCATACCTCGCCGAGTCGGATACCGACGGTGAGGAGGCGCGCACGCTGCGCCCGCTGCAGGCGGGGCGGTGACGTACCGCATCGCCTTCGGACCGCGCGCAGGACGCAAGGTGCTGACCCTGAGAGGGGCGATGCCGCGCGAGGCCGCAGCGCGCCAGCGCCCGTGCGCCGACATCGACGGGTTCAGCCTGCATGCTGCGGTCCGAGTCGAAGCACACGATCGCAAGCGGCTGGAGCGGTTGTGCCGCTACGTCACGCGGCCGGCACTGTCGGAGGAGCGCATCCAGGTCAACGCGGCAGGGCAGGTGCAGCTGGAGTTGAAGACGCCGTGGCGATCGTGATGCAGCGCGTCTACGGCATTCCGATCGGCCGCATGGACCGGATGGCCAAGGCCGGCATCGACCTGAAGAAGCTGTCGCGCGACGGTGTCGAGATCCCATTCTTGCGCAGGTGTTCCGGCACGGTTTCTTCCATGCCGACATGCCCCCGGGCAACATCCTGGTCGGCGAGTCGGGCGACGACTTCAACCGCTACATCGCGCTCGACTTCGGCATGGTCGGCACCCTGTCCGAGGTCGACAGGAATGACCTCGCACAGAACTTCCTGGCATTCTTCCGACGCGACTACCGACGGGTGGCCGAGTTGCAGGTCGAATCCGGCTGGGTGCCCGACACCACCCGCGTCGAGGAACTCGAAGGTGCGGTGCGCACCGTCTGCGAGCCCTTCTTCGATAGGCCGTTCAAGGAGATCTCGCTCGACCTCTGGGTGACCGCCAAGCCGATCCTCGGACGCTGGACGGACGAACAGATCGGGCCCAAGGGGCTGCGCGACTGCTTCCAGCAGGAGTCGGTCCAATGGGCACAGCTGCTGCCCTCGATCCCGCGGCGCGATCTGGGCGATGGTGCTGCTGCTGGCGGCGCTGGTCGCCATCCAGGGCTGGACGCTGCTCTGAAGCGCCGGCCTCGGGTCCCCGCGCCCTGGACGCATTGGGCTACGGTTCGTGCTGGAATGCTTGAATCGGCCGGTGAGTTCGACTAGCGTTTCGGCTCCACAACCGTGCCACCTCGCCCTCCTCGGGAACGTCGCCATGCTCGTCACCTTCGTCGCGTTGTACCTGATGGTCACGATCGGCATCGGCTGGTGGGCCGCGAGCCGGGTCCACAACGCGAAGGACTATTTTGCAGCCGGCCGCAGCCTGCCGCTCTACATGAACTTCGCGACGGTGTTCGCCACCTGGTTCGGCGCCGAGACCGTGCTGGCGGTGTCGTCCACCTTCGTGCGCGACGGCCTGTCCGGCGTCGTCGCCGACCCCTTCGGCGCGGCCGCCTGCCTGATCATCGTCGCGCTGGTGTTCGCGAAGCGTTTCTATCGCCTGAACCTGCTCACGATTGGCGACTTCTACCGCCGCCGATACAACAAGACCGTCGAGATCGGCACCGGCGTGGCCATCACCCTGTCCTACCTCGGATGGGCATCGGCCAACCTGATCGCCCTGGGCATCTGCTTCAACGTGCTGACCCGCGGTGCGATCACGCTCGAACAGGGGATCATGCTGGGCGGCGCCATCGTGCTCGTCTACGTGCTGTTCGGCGGCATGTTCGCCGTGGCGTTCACCGACCTGTTCCAGACCTTGGTGATCATCGTGGGTCTGCTCTACATCGCCTGGACGCTCGCCGGTCAGGCAGGGGGTGTCGACAAGGTGATCGAGGCGGCGTCCTCGGGGGGCAAGCTGGTGATGATCCCGTCGGTCGAGCCACGCGATCTGATCGCCCTGTTCGCTGCCTTCATCACGATGGCGCTCGGCTCGATCGCGCAGCAGGACGTGTTCCAGCGCGTAACCTCGGCGAAGGACGAGAAGACCGCCGTGCGCGGCACGCTGTTCGGCGGCGTGTTCTACCTGCTGTTCGCATTCGTGCCGATGTTCATCGCAGTGTCGGCGCTGCTGATCGACGGCGACGCGGTCGCGAAGGCCCTCGAGAGCGACGGGCCCGAGTTCCAGCTGATCCTGCCGAACCTGATCATGAACCATGCAAGCGGCTTCATCCAGATCATGTTCTTCGGCGCCCTGCTGTCGGCGATCCTGTCGACCTCGAGCGGCGCGCTGCTCGCACCGACGGCGATCTTCACCGAGAACATCCTGAAGCCGCTGACCGGCGGGCGGATGGGCGACCGGCAACTGCTGGTCACCGCACGCGTGATGCTGGTGGTCTTCACCGGCTCGGTGATGCTGTTCGCACTGAACAGCGAATCGTCGATGTACGAGATGGTCCAGAACGCCTACAAGGTGACGCTGGTGGCCGCCTTCACACCGCTCGCCTTCGGCATGTTCTGGCGCCGCGCCACCCCTCAGGGTGCTGGGCTGTCGATCGTGATGGGTCTGATCACCTGGGTGATCAGCGAGCAGGTCGCACCCGAAGGCCTGCTGCCGCCGCAGCTGGTGGGGCTCGGTGCCGCGATCATCGGCATGCTGGCCGGGTCGCTGCTGCCGCAGTTCGTCGGCGGGCACGGCCATCCGGACGTGGTGGACGAAGCCCGGACCGGTCGTCCTGCCCATCCGCACGGGCACGGCGGCCATGCCGCTCATGCACCGTCCAAGCCGGTTTGAACCGAACCGCGGGCAGGTTGCCGCACCCACCGAAGCGGGACTGCACGCGCTGCTGCAGACCGTCATCGCCCGGCTCATGAAGCTGCTCACGCGGCCGGCACTGTCGGAGGCGCGCATCCAGGTGAACGCGGCAGGGCAGGTGCAGCTGGAGTTGAAGACGCCGTGGCGAGACGGAACGACGCACCTGGTGCTGAGCCCGCTTGCGTTCCTGCAGCGGCTGGCGGCACTGGTGCCGCGGCCGAGACTGCACCTGATCCGCTACCACGGGGTGCTGGCGCCCAACGCGAAGCTGCGGGCGCGAGTGGTGCCGCAGGGGCCGCCCGCTCGGGCGCACGTGGCCACCGG
>CAYNRU010000075.1:0-7566 GCA_964399635.1 uncultured Bordetella sp. | reverse complement strand
CGTACTTCATGCCCTGCGTCGAATCGTCCCAGTAGATCGCCTCCATGCGGACGAGGTCGACCACGCCCTCGAACTTCTCCTCGGCGCCGATGGGCACCTGGATGGGCACGGGGTTGGCCTTCAGCCGCGTCTTCATCTGGTCGTAGACCTTGAAGAAGTTCGCGCCCTGGCGGTCCATCTTGTTGACGAACGCAAGCCGCGGCACCTTGTACTTGTTGGCCTGGCGCCAGACGGTCTCCGACTGCGGCTGCACGCCGCCGACCGCGCAATAGACCATGCACGCGCCGTCGAGCACCCGCATCGAGCGCTCGACCTCGATCGTGAAGTCGACGTGCCCGGGGGTGTCGATGATGTTGATGCGGTGCTCCGGGAAGGACCGGTCCATGCCCTTCCAGAAGCAGGTCGTCGCAGCCGACGTGATCGTGATCCCGCGCTCCTGCTCCTGCTCCATCCAGTCCATCGTCGCGGCGCCATCGTGCACCTCGCCGATCTTGTGGTTCACGCCGGTGTAGAACAGGATGCGCTCGGTCGTCGTCGTCTTGCCGGCGTCGATGTGAGCCGAGATGCCGATGTTCCGGTAGCGCTCGATCGGGGTCTTGCGAGCCATGGTCGATCCTTCAGGGCCTCGTGGGCCCTCGGGTCAAAGATGCAGCGTCAATGCTGAAAAAATCGGGGTCTGGACGGAAATGCCTGGAACCGATCAGAAACGGAAGTGCGCGAAGGCCTTGTTGGCCTCTGCCATGCGGTGGACCTCGTCGCGGCGCTTGACGGCGCCGCCACGGTTCTCGGCGGCTTCCATCAGCTCGTTGGCGAGCCGCTGGCCCATCGACTTCTCACCACGCTTCTTGGCGGCTTCGCGCAGCCAGCGCATCGCGAGCGCCATGCGGCGGACCGGGCGCACCTCGACCGGGACCTGGTAGTTGGCGCCACCGACGCGCCGGCTCTTGACCTCGACCATCGGGCGCGCATTGTTGAGCGCCTGCCCGAAGATCTCGATCGGGTCCTTGCCGGACTTGGTCTTGATGCTCTCGAACGCGCCGTAGAGCATCCGCTCCGCCACGGCCTTCTTGCCGGAGAGCATGAGCACGTTGATGAACTTGGTCACGTCCTCGCTGTTGTAGAGCGGATCGGGAAGGACCTGGCGCTTGGGAATCTCGCGACGTCGCGACATGGCATCACCTTTGAGTGTATTCAGCCGGAAGGTTGCCCTTCCATGACCGCCCTACCACCGCCACGCATGAAGCCATGCAGACGAGGGAGCGGCCGCTTACTCGACGGGCGCAGGCTTGCGCCTGCGACCCGCCGCGGGATCGGCCGCGGCGCGAGCGCCGTGGCCGGGGAAAATCGTCAGGCCTTCTTGGGCCGCTTGGCGCCGTACTTGGAGCGCGACTGCTTGCGGTCCTTGACGCCCTGGAGGTCCAGCGAACCGCGGACGATGTGGTAGCGCACGCCCGGCAGGTCCTTGACACGGCCGCCGCGAATCAGCACGACCGAGTGTTCCTGCAGGTTGTGGCCTTCGCCGCCGATGTAGCTGATGACCTCGAAGCCATTGGTCAGCCGCACCTTGGCGACCTTGCGAAGCGCCGAGTTCGGCTTCTTCGGGGTCGTGGTGTAGACGCGGGTGCAGACGCCGCGCCGCTGCGGGGAGTCCTGCAGCGCGGGGCTCTTGCTCTTGGCATGGGCCAGCTCGCGAGGCTTGCGGACCAGCTGGTTGATGGTGGGCATGTGATCTCGATCCTGGAAGTCTGGTCGGCTTGGGGATGACGTCCCGCGATGAATCCGCGCGATTTTCCGCGGATATCCGATACAGCGCCTGGCCAGGAAGGATCCACCACCAAAGAGCGCCGGGACGGGCATCCCGAAGAACCTGCGAGTATAGGGTGAAGGGGACGGCGGGGTCAACTCGGCGCACCGGCGCCGCGCAGGAGCTCCGCCGCGCGTGCCACAATCGCGCATTGCCGCCGGACCCGGCCCCACCCGGGATCGCCAGCCAGGCCAGACCCCAACGGAGACGACACCGATGAAGATCCGCTCACTGATGCTGGTCGCCGCGATGGCGCTCGCCGCCGGCACCGCCGCCGCCCAGTCCTTTCCCTCCAAGCCCGTCCGGATGGTCGTGACCTTCCCGACCGGCGGCGCCCCCGACATCCTGGCCCGCACGATCTCGGAGAAGATCAACCCGGCCTGGGGTCAGACGGTGGTGGTCGACAACAAGCCGGGTGCCGGCGGCAACATCGGCGCCGAGTTCGTGGCACGCGCACCGGCCGACGGCTATACGCTGGTGATGGGCACGGTCGGCACGCACTCGATCAACGGGTCGCTGTACGCGAAGATGCCCTACGACATGGTCAAGGACTTCGCGCCGGTCACGCTGATCGCCTCGACGCCCAACCTGCTGGTGGTCAACAACGACGTTCCGGCGAAGAACCTCACCGAGCTGATCGCCTTGGCCCGAGCCAAGCCGGGCCAGCTGACCTTCGGATCGCCGGGCATCGGCACCTCGGTGCACGTGTCGGGCGAGCTCTTCAACAGCCTGGCCGGCGTCAGGACCACGCACGTCCCCTACAAGGGGCGGCAGATGGCCATCCCCGACCTGCTCGGGGGCAGCATCACGATGATGTTCGACAACATGCCCTCGGCGCTGCCGGTGGTCAGGGAGGGCAAGCTGCGCGCGATCGGGGTGACCAGCAGCAAGCGCTCGCCGTCGGCCCCCGAGATCCCGACCATCGCCGAGCAGGGTCTGCCAGGCTTCGAGGCGACGTCGTGGTTCGCGGTGTTCGCACCGGCGGGCACGCCGCGTCCGGTGATCGACCAGCTGCACGCCGAGATGGTCCGGATCTTCAACCTGCCCGACGTCCAGCAGAAGCTGCGCACACTCGGCCTCGACCCGATCCTCGGCGGCCCGGACGAGCTGGCCAAGGTCCAGCAGTCCGAGATCGGCAAGTGGGCGAAGGTGGTCAAGGACTCGGGCGCCAAGGCCGAGTGACACCGACCGGCCGGTGCCCCGCCTCGCGGGACGCCGGCCTCGGCGCGCGAGCCCGGCGCCGCCCGGGGTCGCCGGTCAGGCCAGCATCCAGAAGCTCAGCCGCACCGCGTCGGGCAGCCGCTGCCCGCGGCCGACGAACTGCCGCTCGTGCAGCCACGCCCAGCGGGCGTCGCCCGTCTCGAAGCGCGGCTGGCAGCTGAAATACACCTGTTCGGGCGGCACGGGCTCGCCGCGCATCAGCCGCGCCGCGACGTCCGGCGCCGCATGGCGCAGGGCGGTGTTGTGCACGAAGAGCGTCGCGCCGTCGTCGAGCTCGATCAGGTAGCGCGCATCGAGGTGCGCGGCGGTGCCCCCGCCGGTGATCAGCTGGAAGTCGGCGCCCGCGGCCGCCACCCTTCCGGTCATGCGCGGCCCGCCGACGACGCCGCCGGTGATCGGGATCACGCGTCGCGTCCCGAACGGGCCGTCGCCGGCGCTGATCGGGGCGGTCACGGTGACGAGGAGGTCGCACAGGTGCTCGAGGCGCGGCGCGTCGAGCGTCAGGGGAGCGGGAGCGGTCATCCGCCCATGGTACGGGCGAGCGCCCGCCGACGCCACGCGCCGACCGAGGCGGCCGGTGACCGATGCGACGGCAGGGCCCGGCACGAAGAAAAACGCCCAGCATCGCCGGGCGTTTTCCTGTCGGGGCCTCGAGCGCAGGGTCAGCTCGCGCCGCCCCCCGCCGCTTCGGTCGCATTGCCCTCGGCGATGGCCGCGTCGTCCGCCTGCTGCTGGGCGAGCTCCGCCGGCTGCATGAAGATCGCCTCCGCCGCCGCGAGCGCCTGCTGCTCCTGCGCCTCGGTGGTCTCCTTCTCGCGACGCGCGCGATGGTAGGCCAGGCCGGTGCCCGCCGGGATCAGCCGGCCGACGATGACGTTCTCCTTGAGGCCGCGCAGCTCGTCCTTCTTGCCCATGATCGCGGCCTCGGTGAGGACGCGGGTGGTCTCCTGGAAGGAGGCCGCCGAGATGAACGAGTCGGTCGACAGCGAGGCCTTGGTGATGCCCAGCAGGATGTTGTCGTAGGTCGCAGGAATCTTGCCGGATGCGATCGCCTTGTCGTTCTCGTCCAGGATCTCCGAACGCTCGACCTGCTCGCCGGTGATGAACGGCGTGTCGCCCGGCTGGGAGACCTGCACCCGACGCAGCATCTGGCGAACGATCACCTCGATGTGCTTGTCGTTGATCTTCACGCCCTGCAGACGGTAGACGTCCTGGACCTCGTCGACGATGTAGCGCGCCAGCGCCTCGATGCCCAGCAGGCGCAGGATGTCGTGCGGATCGGCCGGGCCGTCGACGATCATCTCGCCCTTGTTCACCACCTGGCCGTCGTGCACCAGCACGTTCTTGTCTTTCGGGATCAGGAACTCGTGGGGGTTGCCGTCCAGGTCGGTGATGACCAGGCGCTGCTTGCCCTTGGTGTCCTTGCCGAAGGACACGGTGCCGGTGATGTCCGCGAGCATGCCGGCGTCCTTTGGCGCGCGCGCCTCGAACAGCTCGGCCACCCGCGGCAAGCCGCCGGTGATGTCGCGGTTCTTGGAGGACTCCTGCGGAATCCGGGCGAGCACCTCGCCCACGCCGACCGCCTGGCCGTCGCGCACGGTCAGCAGCGCGCCGACCGGGAACGAGATCGTGACCGCGTGGTCGGTGCCGGCGATCTTGGCTTCGTGGCCGTCGGCGTCGATCAGCTTGACCTGCGGACGCACGCCCTTGGTGGTCGGGCCACGTCGCTTGGCGTCGATGACCACCAGCGTCGAGAGGCCGGTGACCTCGTCGATCTGCTTGGCGACCGTCACGCCTTCCTCGACGTTCTCGAACTTCACGGTACCCGCGTACTCGGTGATGATCGGGCGGGTCAGCGCGTCCCACGTGGCGAGCACGGCACCGGCACGCACCACCTTGCCGTCGCCGGCCTGGAGGATCGCGCCGTAGGGCACCTTGTGACGCTCGCGCTCACGGCCGTTGTCGTCCTGGATGATGACCTCGCCGGACCGCGAGATGGCAAGCTGCTCGTTCTTGCCGTTGGTCACGTAGCGCATCGTCGCGCTGAACCGCACCGTGCCGTTGGACTTGGCCTCGATGCTGCTCGCGACCGCTGCCCGCGACGCCGCGCCGCCGATGTGGAAGGTCCGCATCGTCAGCTGGGTGCCGGGCTCGCCGATCGACTGCGCGGCGATCACGCCGACCGCCTCGCCGGAGTTCACGAGCACGCCGCGGCCGAGGTCGCGGCCGTAGCACTTGGCGCACAGGCCGTACCGGGTGTCGCAGGTGAGCGGGGTGCGCACGCGCACCTCGTCGATGCCCAGCGCCTCGATGGCGTCGACCGCGTCCTCGTCGAGCATCGTGCCCGCCTCGTACAGGGTCTCCTGGCTCTCGGGGTTGACGACATCGACCGTGGCCACGCGCCCGAGGATCCGGTCGCGCAGCGCCTCGATCACCTCGCCGCCCTCGACCAGCGCCCGCATCGCGACGCCGTTGGTCGTGCCGCAGTCGTCCTCGACCACCACCAGGTCCTGCGTGACGTCGACCAGGCGACGCGTCAGGTAACCGGAGTTGGCCGTCTTCAGCGCGGTGTCGGCCAGGCCCTTGCGGGCGCCGTGGGTCGAGATGAAGTACTGGAGGACGTTCAGGCCTTCGCGGAAGTTGGCCGTGATCGGGGTCTCGATGATCGAGCCGTCGGGCTTGGCCATCAGGCCCCGCATGCCCGCGAGCTGGCGGATCTGCGCGGCCGAGCCGCGCGCACCGGAGTCGGCCATCATGTAGATGGCGTTGAAGGACTCCTGGTCCACCATCTTGCCGTGGCGGTCCATGACCTTCTCGGTCTTGAGCTGGTCCATCATGGCCTTGCCGACTTCGTCGCCGGTCTTGGACCAGATGTCGACGACCTTGTTGTAGCGCTCGCCCTGGGTCACCAGACCCGAGGTGTACTGCTGCTCGATCTCCTTGACCTCGGTCTCGGCGGCGGCCAGCAGCGTCGTCTTCTGGGGCGGCACCAGCATGTCGTTGATCGCGATCGAGATGCCGGCGCGCGTGGCGAGCCGGAATCCGTTCTGCATCAGCTGGTCGGCGAAGATGACGGTGTCGCGCAGACCGCAGCGCCGGAACGACGCGTTGATCAGCCGCGAGATCTCCTTCTTCTTGAGCGCCTTGTTGATGAACTCGAAAGGCAGCCCGCGAGGCAGGATCTCGGACAGGAGCGCCCGGCCGACGGTGGTCTCGGCGCGGATCGGGCGCGGCGTGGTCTCGCCGGTGGCGCGGTCGCGCGTGTACTCGTTCAGGCGCACCGTGATCCGGGTGCCGAGCTCGACCTCGCGGTTGTCGTAGGCGCGCACGACCTCGGACACGTTCGAGAACAGCATGCCCTCGTTCTTGGCGTTGGTCTTCTCGCGGGTCGTGTAGTACAGGCCCAGCACGATGTCCTGCGACGGCACGATCGAGGGCTCGCCGTTGGACGGGAACAGCACGTTGTTCGAGGCGAGCATCAGGGTGCGCGCCTCGAGCTGCGCCTCGATCGACAGCGGCACGTGAACCGCCATCTGGTCGCCGTCGAAGTCGGCGTTGAAGGCCGCGCAGACCAGCGGATGCAGCTGGATCGCCTTGCCCTCGATCAGCACCGGCTCGAAGGCCTGGATGCCGAGCCGGTGCAGCGTGGGCGCCCGGTTCAGCATCACCGGGTGCTCGCGGATCACGTCTTCCAGGATGTCCCAGACGATGGGCTCCTGGTTCTCGACGAACTTCTTGGCCTGCTTGATGGTGGTCGCGACCCCCATCGTCTCGAGCTTGTTGAAGATGAAGGGCTTGAACAGCTCGAGCGCCATCAGCTTGGGCAGGCCGCACTGGTGCAGCTTGAGCTGCGGGCCCACCACGATCACCGAGCGGCCCGAGTAATCGACGCGCTTGCCCAGCAGGTTCTGGCGGAAACGACCGCCCTTGCCCTTGATCATGTCGGCGAGCGACTTCAGCGCGCGCTTGTTGGCGCCGGTCATCGCCTTGCCGCGGCGGCCGTTGTCGAGGAGCGAGTCGACCGCCTCCTGCAGCATCCGCTTCTCGTTGCGGACGATGATCTCCGGCGCCTTCAGCTCGAGCAGGCGCTTGAGGCGGTTGTTGCGATTGATCACCCGCCGGTAGAGGTCGTTCAGGTCGGAGGTCGCGAACCGGCCGCCGTCGAGCGGCACGAGCGGCCGCAGCTCGGGCGGCAGCACCGGCAGCACTTCCATGATCATGTGATCGGGCTTGATGCCCGATTTCTGGAACGCCTCGAGCACCTTCAGGCGCTTGGCGATCTTCTTGATCTTGGTGTCCGACGAGGTCGCCTCGAGCTCCTTGCGCAGCTCGTCGATCTCGTGGTGGATGTCGAGCGAGTGGAGCAGCTCCCGGATCCCCTCGGCGCCCATCTTGGCCGCGAAATCGTCGCCGAATTCCTCGACCTTCGCGAGATAATCGTCCTCGGTCAGCAGCTGCGCGCGCTTGAGCGGCGTGAGGCCGGCGTCGACGACGACGTAGGCCTCGAAGTAGAGCACGCGCTCGATGTCGCGCAGCGTCAT
>CAYNRU010000074.1:0-33829 GCA_964399635.1 uncultured Bordetella sp. | reverse complement strand
CGGGTGGAAGTCGTCGCCGTCGGCGAAGCGCCAGCCCAGGCGGCTGGCCAGCGCCGCGCCGACCGCGCTCTTGCCGCAGCCCGACACGCCCATGACCACCAGCGACGACGGCGGGCCCGGTTGCGCAGCGCGGCTCACTGTTTCTTCACGGCGTGGCCGCCGAACCCCTGGCGCATCAGCGACAGCAGCCGGTTGGCGGTGTCGGCGCGGCCCTGGGACGCGAAGCGGCTCATCAGCGCAAGCGAGATCACCGGCGCCGGGGTCCCTTGGCGAACGGCCTCGTCGACCGTCCAGCGGCCCTCGCCCGAGTCGGCGACGAAGGGCTCGACCGAGCCCAGCGCCCCGGGGTCCCGCAGGGCGTCGACGGTCAGGTCGAGCAGCCACGAGCGGATCACCGAGCCGTGCCGCCAGAGCTCGCCGACGGCGCCGAGATCGAGCCCGAACTCGGGCTTGCCCTCGAGCAGCGCAAAGCCTTCGGCGTAGGCCTGCATCGCGCCGTACTCGATGCCGTTGTGGATCATCTTCACGAAGTGGCCGCTGCCGGGCGGGCCGCAGTGCAGCCAGCCGCGGTCGGGCGCGGGGGCGAGCAGGCGCGCGAGAGGCGCCATGCGCGCCGCGGGCCCGGGGTCGGCCCCGTACATCAGGCAGTAGCCGTTCTCCAGTCCCCACACGCCGCCGGACACGCCGCAGTCCGCGAAGTGCAGGCCGTGCGCGGCGAGTTCGCGGGCGTGGCGCTGCGAGTCCAGGTAGTTGGCGTTGGCGCCGTCGACGACCAGGTCGCCGGTGGCGAGCATCGGCACGATCGCGGCCAGCGTCGCCTCGGTCGGCTCGCCGGCGGGCAGCATCAGCCAGACCGTGCGCGGCGCGGGCAGCGCCTCGAGCGTGGCGCGCAGCGTCTCGTGGCAGGCGATGCCAGGCTCGCCCGCGAGCGCGGCGCGCGCCTCGGTCTGCGCATCGAAGGCGTGCACCCGGGCGCCGCCGCGGGCCAGCCGGCGCGCCATGTTGGCGCCCATCCGGCCGAGGCCGACCATCGCGAGCACGGGGGCCGCCGGGGTGGGGTGCGAGTCAGTTTGCATGGGCGGCGATGATAGCCGACACCCGGTCCGCGGCGTCGGGCGCGAGGCAGTCGACGACACGGCGCTGGGGCATCGAGCGCAGCCAGGTGAGCTGGCGCTTGGCGAGCTGGCGCGTCGCGGCGAGCGCCTCCTCGACGAAGTGCCCCCGGCGGGCCGGATCGGCCCGGCCGGCCTCGAGCGCGTCCAGATAGGCCCAGGCCTGCCGGTAGCCGACGCAGCGCATCGACGGCAGGCCGGAGTGCAGGTCGCCGCGCGCCCGCAGCGCGCGCACTTCGTCGAGCAGCCCCGCCTCGAGCATTGCGCCGAAGCGCGCGCCGATGCGCGCGTGCAGCACCGCGCGGTCGGACGGCTCCAGGGCGACGGTGACCAGGCGCAGCGGCTCGGGGCGGGATACGATCGTGCCGCCGTCCGCGTCCGGGGCAGCGGCGTCGCCGGCTTCACCGGCCTCATCGGCGTCGCCGGCGGCGCTCGCCGTGGCCCGGGCCCGCCGATCGCCCGCGGTGCCCGTCCGCGCCCGTCCCGTGAGCAGCGCCGACATCGGCCGGCCGGTGAGCGCGTGGATCTCGAGCGCCCGCTGGATGCGCTGCGAGTCGCCGGGCTCGAGGCGCGCTGCCGTGGCCGGGTCGACCTGCGCCAGCCGTTCGTGCATCGCCGGCCAGCCGATCCGCGCGGCCAGCGCGTCCAGCGCCGCGCGAACCGCGGGGTCGGCCGGCGGCAGCGCGTCCAGGCCTTCGGCAAGCGCCTTGGCGTAGAGCATCGTGCCGCCCACCAGCAACGGCAGCCGCCCTCGTGCTCGGATCTCGCCGGCGAGCCGGCGCGCGTCCGTCGCGAAGGCCGCTGCCGAGTAGGCGTCGGTCGGCTCGAGGAGGTCGATCAGGTGATGCGGCACCGCGCGGCGCTCCGCCTGATCGGGCTTGGCGGTGCCGATGTCGAGCCCCCGGTAGACGAGCGCGGAGTCGACGCTGATGATCTCCAGTGGAAAGCGCCGCGCGAGCGCCATCGACACCGCGCTCTTGCCCGAGGCGGTCGGACCGAGCAGCAGGATCGCGTCGACCCCGGAGGCGCCGTGCATCGCGTGCTCAGCGCACACCGGGCGCGGCTGCGGGCACGGCGCGCTCGGCGGTGTCTACGCCGCCGTGCCGGCGCACCAGCGTGCGCGCCACCAGCAGCGCGGCAAGGCCCCCCGCGGCGACCATGCCGACCATCGGCAGCACGCTGCCGTCGTGCAGGACGCCGGTCAGCAGGGACACGCCCGCGGCCACCACGTTCTGCACGAAGCCGGTCAGCGCCGCAGCGCTGCCGGCCTGCCCCGGGAAGGGCGCGACGGAGCCTGCCTGCCAGGCCGACTGCGACAGGCCGTGCGCAAAGACGAACACGAACTGCGGCGCCAGCATCGCGGCCAGGTGGTCGACACCCGCCAGCGCCAGCGCCAGCATCGTGAGGCCCGAGCCGGCCGCGATCGAGGTGGCCAGGGTCAGCGTGCGCTGGATGCCGAGCCGCGGCAGCGCGCGGCGCGACGCCAGCATGCCCACCAGGAAGCCCGAGGTGATGATCGAGACCGCGATGCCGAATGCGGTCGGCGACAGCCCGTAGAGCGTGCTGAACACGAACGAGGACTCGGACAGGAAGGCGAACAGCGCCCAGTACATCGCCACGCCGACCAGCGTGAACCCGAGCCACGCCGGCGAGCGCATCACAACGAGGTAGTTCGCGAGCATCGGCCCGGGCCGCAGCGCATCCGGATCGGGCCGCAGGTGCGACTCGCGCAGCAGCCGCGCGCAGGCCACCAGCGCGATCAGCGCGAACCCGGCCATCATCCAGAAGGTCGCGCGCCAGCCGAACTGCACGAAGACCAGGCCGCCCAGCACCGGCGCCGTGATCGGTACCAGCGCCACCCAGCTCATCGCCTGCGACAGCCGGCGCGCACCCACCGCGGGCTCGTAGCGGTCGCGCAGGATCGCGCGGGCGCACACGACGGTGCAGCAGGTGCCCACCGCCTGCAGCGCGCGGCCGACCAGCAGCATGTCGAGCGATCCCGCCATCGCGCCGATCAGGGAGCCGGCCAGGTAGGCCGCCGCGCCACCCAGCACCACCGGGCGCCGGCCGAAGCGGTCGGACAGCGGGCCCGCGAGCAGCTGCATCAGCGCGAAGCCGCCGATGTAGACCGACAGCGTGGCCTGCACCGCGGCCGGCGACACGCCGAAGTACGCGGCGAGCCCCGGGAGCGTCGACAGGTACAGGTCGGTCGACAGCGGCAGGAAGGCGATCAGCAGCGCGAGCAGCGCCACGACCGCGCGGTCGACGCGGCGGCGCCGCTCGGCGGAGCTGCGGTCGGGGGCGGGCGGGGCGGTCACGCAGGCGGGCCGCGGCGGATCAGCGCCCGCGCAGGAACCAGCGGTCGAGCTCGGCCAGCGGCAGTTGCACCCAGGTGGGCCGGCCGTGGTTGCATTGGTCGGCGCCCGCGGTCGACTCCATGTCGCGCAGCAGCGCGTTCATCTGTTCGAGGCTCAGGCGCTGGTTGGCGCGGACCGCCGCATGGCAGGCCATCGTCCCGAGCAGCGCGTCGCGCCGCTCGGTGAGCAGCCGGCTCGCCCCGTGCTCGCGCAGCTCGGCGAGCACGGCACGGGCCAGCCCCACCGGATCGCCGTCGGCGAGCGGCGCGGGCACCGCGCGCACCGCGATCGAGGTCGGCGACAGCACGCCCAGGTCGAGCCCCAGCGCGGCGAGCCGCTCGCGCTCATCCTCGGCGGTGCGCACCTCCAGCTCGTCGGCCCGGAAGGTCGCCGGGATCAGCAGCGGCTGCATCGTCAGGCCCTGCGCGTCGACGCCCGACTTGAGCCGCTCGTAGACGATGCGCTCGTGGGCCGCGTGCATGTCGACGACCACCAGGCCGTGTGCGTTCTGCGCGAGCACGTAGATGCCGTGCACCTGACCGATCGCGAAGCCGAGCGGCGGCATGCCCCGGGCGTCGTCGGCCGGGCGATCCGCCCCGGGTGGCGCCGGGTCGGCACGGCTCGCCCGGGCGTCGGGCCCGGCCCCGGCCCTGGCGAGTCCGGCGGCCTGCGGGGCGGCGTTTGGCGCGCCGCGGTCATCGCCCTCGGGCGCGCCGACACGCGTGGCGACCTCCCCGGACGGCGCGGCCGCAGCCGGCGCATCCGGGGCGAGGAAGCGCATCAGCGCCGGCATCGACTGCGGGCTGCCCGGCGCGCCCGCGCCGAGCGGCAGCGGCACCTGCCACCTGGGGCGGGCCGCGTCGGCCGCGGACGGCCAGCGGTCGGCGCCCGGCAGGCCCGCCGGCCCCGGGCGCGACAGCGCGTCCGCCATCGCCGCCCCCGGCGCCGCGCCGCGCACCGTCGAGGCGACGCCGTCGGCCGCCGCCCCCACGCGCAGCGCCTCGCGCACCGAGTGGAAGACGAAGGCGTGGATGGCTCGCGCATCGCGAAAGCGCACCTCGGTCTTGGCCGGGTGCACGTTCACGTCGACCTCGGCCGGGTCGATCCACAGGAACAGGCACCACGCCGGATGGCGCTCGCCGTGAAGCACGTCGGCATAGGCCTGGCGCACCGCGTGCGCGAGCAGCTTGTCGCGGACGAAGCGCCCGTTGACGTAGAAGAACTGCCGGTCGGCGCGCGCGCGGCTCGCCGTGGGCACGCCGGCCAGCCCCTGCAGGCGCAGCGCCCCCGCGACTCGCTCGATCGGGCGCGTGGCCACGTCCTCGCCGAGCGCGCCGCCCGCGCGCTCGGTCCATGGCGCGGCGGGCCAGTGCTCGACGCGCCGGCCGTCGACGTGGCAGGCGAAGGCGATGCCCGGATGCGCGATCGCGACCCGCCGGAACGCGTCGAGCGCGTGCGCGGTCTCGGTGCCTTGCGCCTTGAGGAACTTGCGGCGCGCCGGCGTGGCCGAGTACAGGTCGAGCACCTCGACCGTGGTGCCTTCGGGACCTGCCGCCGGCTGCAGGCCCGCCCCCGCGCTGTCGATCAGCGTGGCCGTGTCGGCGCCGGCGCGGCGGCTGACGATCCGCACGCGCGCCACCGAGGCGATCGCGGCCAGCGCCTCGCCGCGAAAGCCGAGCGTGCCGACCCGCTCCAGTTCGTCGAGCGAAGCGATCTTGCTGGTCGCGTGGCGGGTCAGCGCGAGCCCGAGCTGGCCCGGTGCGATGCCGCAGCCGTCGTCGGTGACCGCGACCCGGCGCACCCCACCCTCCTCGATGCGCAGCTCGATGCGGCGCGAGCCGGCGTCGATCGCGTTCTCGAGCAGCTCCTTGACCACCGACGCCGGGCGCTCGACGACCTCGCCCGCGGCGATCTGGCTGACCAGGTGGTCGGGCAGCGGCGCGATCGGGCGGGCGGCCCGCGCCGCGCGCGCGGCGTCCGCCTGCGGGGGCGAACCGGCGGCAGTCGGCGCGGACGGGTCCGCGAAGGGCAGGGGGTCTGCCGGCGTCGTGCCCGGCGGCGTGTCGTCCATCACAGCCGCATTATAGGTGCCGTGTATGATCGGCCCGCCATGGATCTCGCCCAGTTCGTCGACGTCTTCCTCCACCTCGACAAGCACCTCGAGGCCGTCGTCGCCCAGTACGGCGCGTGGGTGTACGCACTGCTGTTCGCGATCATCTTCGTCGAGACCGGGCTGGTGGTGATGCCCTTCCTGCCCGGGGATTCGCTGCTCTTCGTGTGCGGCGCGCTCGCCGCGATCGGCGCGCTGAACCTGCCCCTGCTGATGGTCCTGCTGGTGGTCGCGGCCGTGCTGGGCGATGCGCTCAACTACGCGATCGGGCGCCATGTCGGGCCGCCGGTCTGGCAATGGGAGCAGTCCCGGTTCTTCAATCGCGCCGCCTTCGACCGGACCCACGCCTTCTACGAGAAGCACGGCGCCATCACGATCATCGTCGCGCGCTTCCTGCCCTTCGTGCGCACCTTCGCGCCCTTCGTGGCGGGCGTGGCCGAGATGACCTATCCGCGGTTTGCGCTCTACAACGTGGTGGGCGGCGTGCTGTGGATCTGCAGCCTGACCCTGCTCGGCTACGCGATCGGCAACCTGCCGTGGGTCAAGGAGCACTTCTCGTGGGTCGCGCTGGCGCTGATCGTCGTGCCGGGCCTGCCCGCGGTGTTCGAGGTGCTGCGGCACACCGTCTTCAAGCGGCGCGGCAAGCCCGCCTGAGCGCGGTCGCGGCGCGCGGGCGCGCCCGCCTTGCGCCTCAGTGCAGCCCGGCCAGCCGCAGCACGAGCCCGATCGCCCCGCAGGCGAGGATCAGCGGCACCACCCCGACCTTGAAGCGGAACAGCGCCACCGCTGCCGCCGCGCACAACAGCGCCGCGACCGCGTCGAAGCGTCCCCCGAGGCCGTCGGGCCACAACACGTGCCGCGCGAAGAAGAGCGCGAGCGACGCGATCACCCCGACCACCGCGGCCGAGATGCCCGCCAGCGGCGCCGCCACCCGCAGGCTGCCGCGCGTGCTCTCGACCATCGGCCCGCCGGCGAGGATGAACACGAACGAGGGCAGGAAGGTGAAGAAGGTCGCCACCGCGGCGCCGGCCACGCCTGCGGCGAGCTGCGCGTCCGGCCCCAGCGCCTGCAGCGTCCATCCGCCCACGAATCCCACGAACGCGACGATCATGATCAGCGGGCCCGGCGTGCTCTCGCCGAGCGCGAGCCCGTCGATCATCTGCGGGCCGGTGAGCCAGCCGTAGTGCTCGACCGCGCCCTGGTACACGTAAGGCAGCACTGCGTAGGCGCCGCCGAAGGTCAGCAGCGCCGCCTTCGTGAAGAACCCGCCGATATCGGCGAACACCGGCGCGCCGGTGGCCGTCGCGGGCAGCAGCCGCAGTGCCGCGAACGCGACCGCCCACAGCGCGATGCCCGCGGCGAGCACCGCCACCAGGCGCCCGCGCGAGAAGCGTGCGTGCGCGGGCGGCGGCGTGGCGTCGTCGATGAGCGCGGGCCCGTAGCCGCGCGCTGCCGTGCCGTGCCCGCCGCCCGTGCCGCCGAAGCCAGCCGGCGCGAGTCGCCCGCCCACCGCGCCCGCGAGCGCTGCCGCGAGCACGATCGCAGGGAAGGGCACGTCGAGCGCGACGGTCGCGACGAAGGCCGCGGCCGCGATCGCCCACGCGGCCGGGTGCCGCAGCGAGCGCGACGCGATCCGCCAGCCCGCGGCGGCGACGATCGCGATGACCGCGGGCTTGATGCCGGCGAGGACGCCGCCCACGGCGGGCTGGTCGCCCCAGGCCAGGTAGATCCACGACAGGCCGATCAGCACGAACAGCGAGGGCAGCACGAAGAGTCCGCCCGCGACCAGCCCGCCGCGCGTGCCGTGCATCAGCCAGCCGATGTAGGTGGCGAGCTGCTGGGCCTCCGGGCCGGGCAGCACCATGCAGTAGTTGAGCGCGTGCAGGAAGCGCTGCTCCGAGATCCAGCGGCGCCGCTCGACCAGCTCCTGGTGCATGATCGCGATCTGCCCGGCGGGCCCGCCGAAGCTGATGAAGCCGAGCTTGAGCCAGAAGCGGACGGCCTCGCCGAAGGGCACCTCGGCCGGCGGCGCGGCCGGCGGCGCATCGGCGGCGGCCGGCGCCGGGTCGTCGCCGGGGGCGGGGGCCGCGCTCATGACGCCGCTGCCGGCTGCCAGCGGTGGGCCTCGTGTCGTGCGTCGCGGCTCCATGCATGCAGCGCGTCGTAGAGCGACATGCCCGCCTCCAGCATCGCCGCGTCGTCGTCGCCGTGCATGCGGGACAGGCCGAGCGACACGGCGAGCAGCCCTGCCGACTGCGGCGCGAGCTCGAGCCGGTCGGTGTCGGCGCCGCGCACGACCGTCGCGAGACTGCGCAGCGCCGGATCGTCCAGGCCCGCCGCGTCGAGCAGCGTGTCGAAGCTGCAGCGCTCGCCGTGATGGCTGATCGCTGCGCCCGGCAGGTCGAAGGCGATCGCGCCCGTGGCGGCGGCGAACGCCGCCACCTCGTTCGCCGGCAGGTAGCTGAAGCGCGCGAGCGGGTCGACGTAGCGGCGCACGAGCCAGGGGCAGGCGATGCGGTCGACCTTGGGGCGCTCGCGCGTGACCCAGTGCGAGCCGCCGAGCGGCGGGATGGCGAGCGTCGCGTCCGCCCGGCGAAGCGGCGCGCCGGCCTCGCGCCATGCCTCGATGCCGCCCGCGAGGATCGCGGCGCGCAGGCCCAGCCCGCGCAGCGCCTGCGCGGCGCCGCGACTCACCTCGTGGCCGTGCACGCAGCAGCACACCACCTCGGTGCCGGGCGGGAGCAGGGCGGCCAGTGCCCCGAGCGCGTCGGGCGCGCAGCGCAGCGCACCCGGCAGGCGATGCGGCGACGCCGCCCACGCGGGCTCGCGGCGCACGTCGACCACGATCGGCCAGCGGTGCGTGCCCAGGCGACGCAGCAAGGTCTCGACCTCGAGGGCGGGCGCGGTCGGGCCGTCGACTGCGGTGGGCGGGTGGGGGTCGGGCGAGAGGGGGTCGGGTGATTCGGTGTCCATGAATGCGCTCCGTGCAGGGGATGGCGCAGGGCTTGGACGGGACACCGTCTGGTCGATCCGGGAGCCTGGGCCCCGGCAAGCCGAGCGTACGACCCCGGGGCGCGGCGCGTCAAGCGCGCCCGTGCGACGCGGGCAGGCGACCCGCGCCGGGCGCCGCGTCGCGATGGATCAGGCCGTCTGCCCGCGCGGCCCGGGCGGATGGCGCTGGAAGTACCTGCGGATGCCGACGAATATCGCGTCGGCGAGCCGCGCCTGGTAGCGCCCGTCGCGCAGCTTGCGCTCCTCATCGGGGTTGCTGATGAAGGCCGTCTCGACCAGGATCGACGGGATGTCGGGGGCCCGCAGCACCGCGAAGGCGGCCTGCTCGACGGCGATCTTGTGCAGGTCGCCGATGCCGCGCAACTCGCCGAGCACCGCCGCTCCGAGCCGCCGGCTGTGCTGGATCTGCGCCGTCGTGGAGAGGTCGAGCAGCACGCTCGCGACCTCGCGGTTGCGGCGCGGCAGGTTCACGCCGCCGATCAGGTCGGCGCGGTTCTCCCGGCTGGCGAGCCAGCGCGCACCGACGCTGCTCGCGCTGCGGTCGGAGAGCACGAACACCGACGAGCCGCGCGCGTGGGGCAGCACGAAGGCGTCGGCGTGGATCGACACGAACAGGTCGGCCGACACCGCGCGGGCCTTGTTGACCCGCGTGGCGAGCGGCACGAAGTAGTCCGAGTCGCGGGTCATGAAGGCCCGCATGTCGGGCTCGCCGTTGATGCGCTCGCGCAGCCTGAACGCCACCGCGAGGACGACATCCTTCTCGAGCGTGCCGTAGCGGCCGACCGCGCCCGGATCCTCGCCGCCGTGGCCGGGATCGATCGCGACGGTCACCATCCGCACGACCCCGGTGCCGGGCCCGCGGCTGCGCCCGCGCGAGGTGTCGGCGCGCGCCTGCAGCGCAGGATCACGCTCGCGCAGCAGCCCGGCGAGCGGGTCGTCGACGCCGCCACCCGCCCGCGCCGCGCTGGCGTCCGCGCCGCCGCCCGCCCGCGGCGCACCAGCCTCCGCGCCCCCGCCCGCCCGCGGCGTACCAGCCTCCGCGCCGCCCCCGCCGCCCACCTGCCCGCGTGCGGCGGCAGCGCCCGCGGCCGGCGCGCGGCCCATCGCTGCGCCTGCGCCTCCCGTCCCGCCGCCCGTGCCCGGTGTGCCCGGCATCGGATCGCCCCGGCCGCCCGGGCCCTGCGCGGGCGCGCCGCCCGCGCCCCGCGTGCCGGCCGCGGCCGTCTGCTCGATCAGATCGGCGAGCGGATCGGGCGGCTGGCTCGGATGCAGGTCGAGCACCACCCGATGCTTGTAGGCGGCGATCGGGGCGAGCGTGAAGACCTGCGGGGCGACCGAGGTCCTGAGGTCGAACACCAGGCGCGCGACCCGCGGCCGGTTCTGCCCGACGCGCACCGCCGCGATGTAGGGGTCGTTGGGCTGGACCTTGGCGACGATGTCGCGCAGGCCGGTGTCCAGCTCCACGCCTTCGAGGTCGACCACCAGGCGCGCCGGCTCGGCGACAGTGAAATGCGAGATGCGCAGCGGCTCGTCTAGCTCGAGGGTGACGCGGGTGTAGTCCTTCGCCGGCCACACGCGCACCGCGACCACCGTCGCGCCGTGCGCGCGCGGCAGGTCCAGCGCGAGGAGCGCGCCCGGGACCGCCGTCAGGAAGCGGCGGCGGCGGCCGTCAGGCATCGCCGCCCCGCATCGCCCCGCGCCTCGAGGTCGGCGACGCGCCGCACCGAGCCGGGGACCTCGTCGGCGAAGCCGAGCCGCAGGTGCAGGTCGGGCGCGGGCAAGCCTGGCCCCGCCATCTCTGGCCATTCGACGAGGCAGGCCCCGTCGCCGCGGAAGTACTCGTCGAAGCCTGCATCCCGCCACTCTTGTGCAGAGGAGAATCTATAGAAATCAAAATGATAGACCGGGAACCTCGGCAGAGTATAAGGTTCAAGCAGCGTGAACGTCGGGCTGCGGACGCGGCCGGTGTGGCCGAGCGACCTCAGCAGTTCACGCACGAAGCTGGTCTTGCCCACGCCGAGCCCGCCCGACAGCCAGACCACCGTGCCGGGCTCGAGCGCGCCGGCCAGACGCGAGGCGAGCGCGGCCGTGGCCGCCTCGTCGGCGAGCGAGAGCCTGAGGGTGCCCGGCGGCGGGGGCGCGGTGGCGGCGGGCGCGGACATCGTCGGACCTACAATGCGGGCATGGATCGGCGGATGGACCGGCATCCGGCCGGGAAAGCGGACGGCGAATGGGTGGCGCGGCTGCGCGGCTGGGCGGCCGAGCTCGGGTTCGCGTCGCTCGGCGTGGCGGACGTCGACCTGTCGGACGCCGAGGAGGGCCTGGCGCGGTGGCTGGCCGCCGGCTTCCACGGCGAGATGGATTATATGGCCCGCCACGGCCCGACCCGCGCGCGCCCGGCCGAACTGGTCCCGGGCACCGTGCGCGCGGTGATGGTCTCGATCGACTACGCCCCCCGCGACCCCGACTGGATCGAGCGCGCCTGGGGCTCGCTGGCCGACGGCGAGCGCGCCTATGTGTCGCGCTATGCGCTGGGCCGCGACTATCACAAGGTCGTGCGCGCGCGCCTGGCGCGGCTCGCCGAGCGGCTGCAGGAGGCGGTGGGCCCGTTCGGGTGGCGCGCATTCTGCGACTCCGCGCCGGTGATGGAGGTGGCGCTCGCCACGCGCGCGGGGCTCGGCTGGCGCGGCAAGCACACGCTGATGCTGTCGCGCGAGGGCGGGTCGATGCGCTTTCTCGGCACGCTCTACACCGACCTGCCGCTGCCGGTCGACGCGCCCGTCGACGCTCACTGCGGCCGCTGCACCGCCTGCATCGACGCCTGTCCGACCGCCGCGATCGTCGCGCCCTACCGGCTCGACGCACGCCGCTGCATCGCCTACCTGACCATCGAGGCGAAGGGGCCGATCCCGGTCGAGTTCCGCGAGGCGATCGGCAACCGCATCTACGGCTGCGACGACTGCCAGCTCGCCTGCCCGTGGAACAAGTACGCGGCGGCGGCCTCGCTGCCCGATTTCGCTGTACGCGGGGCGCTGGACGACATGTCGCTCGCCACCGCGTTCGGTATGGACCGCGCCGCCTTCGAGGCCGGCTTCGAGGGGTCCGCGATCCGGCGTATCGGCCACGAGCGCTGGCTGCGCAACGTCGCGGTTGCGCTCGGCAACGCGCCGCGCACGCCCGCGGTGATCGCCGCGCTGCGCGCCCGCGAGCACGACCCGTCGCCGCTGGTCGCCGAGCACGTCGGCTGGGCGCTGTCTCGTCACGGCGAGGCGCCGCGGGCCGCCGCTGACGCGCGCGTCAGTGCACCCACGACAGCCAGAACGGCAGCGCCACCGCCGCGCCCAGCGTCGTCGACGTGATCAGGCGCGCGACGTAGGGTCCGTCTCCGCCCATGCGTGCAGCCAGGATGTAGCAGGCCGAGGCGCTGGGCATCGCCGCGAACAGCACCAGGATCTGCGCGGGCAGCGGTGCGAGGTTCAGCATGCGGGCGAGCGCGAGCGCGGCCAGCGGCATCGCGACCAGCTTCACCGCGAAGGCGTATGCCGCGAAGCGCGCATCGCCCGGGTGGCCGGGCGCCTGCGCGGAGAGCTTGAGCCCCGCGCCGACCGCGATCAGCCCCAGCGTGATCGCGGCCGCGCCGAGCCGCGACAGGTAGGCGTTCACCGGCTCGGGCAGCGTGATGCCCGCGATGTTGGCGGCCAGGCCGGCTGCGGTCGCGAGGATCAGCGGGTTGCGCGCCAGCTCCCGCCCGAGGCCCGCGCCGCTGAGCCGCGCGAGGTGCCAGACCGCGGCAGTGTTGCCCAGCGGCACCGCGACCGCGATCACGATCGCGCACAGCGCGACGCCCGCTTCGCCGCCCAGCCGCTGCGACAGCGCGAGCGCCACGTAGGAGTTGAAGCGGAACGCGCACTGCACCCCGCTCGCGAAGCGGCGCGGCTCGACGTCGTACAGCCGCCGACCCAGCCGGCCGAGCGCGATTCCCAGCACCAGCACCGCGAGCACCGCCGAGGCGAAGGGCGCGGCCTGCGCCAGGTCGATCCGGTTGCGCACGATCGCGGTGAAGAGCAGCGCCGGGAACAGCAGGTTGTAGACGAGGCGCTCCAGCCCCGTCCAGAAGCCCTCGCCCCACCGCACGAAGCGGTACAGGAGCGTGCCGGTCGCGATCAGCGACAGGTCGGGGAGCAGGAGGAGGAGGATGTCCATGCGGGGCCGTGGCGACGGCCTTGGCGCCGGTCGGGGAAGGCCGTGCCGCCGTCGCCGGTCGGTCGGGGCGGCGGCGGGGCATCGGCTATAGTCGGGCGCCGCAACGATAGCAGAGGCGCCCTGGTGGGCCGTCACGCAGTCGATCGATCCGACGAAGGCCCGGCCGGCGCCCGGCGGGGCGAGGTCACGGCGGCGCCGGCGAAGGCCGGCGGGCGAGCGCCTGCGGGAGCTGCCGCGAAGACCGCTGCCAAGACCACAGCGAAGGGCCCTGCGCAGACCGCTGGGAAGACCCCCGCGAAGACCGCTGCGAAGACCGCTGCGAAGACCGCTGCCGGCCGCGGCACCGGCGGCGCATCCGGGCCTGCACCGGGCGTCGCGGCGCGCCCGGGCCGCGCCGCGCGCGCCCGCCTCCCGGCCGAACCCGGCGTTCAGGCCGCGGCCCCGCCGGACGCGGCCGACCGCGCGGCCCTGGCCGGCTTCGGCGAGGCGCTCTGGCTCGAGGACGGGCTGTCGCGCAACACCCTCGCCGCCTACCGGCGCGATCTGTCGATGCTGGCAGTCTGGCTCGCCGGGCGCTCCGCCACCCTGGCCGGTGCGACCGAGGTCGACCTGCAGGCCTACATCGCCGCGCGTCACGCCGGCTCGCGCGCAACCAGCGGCAACCGCCGCCTCACCGTGTTCCGCCGCTTCTACCGGTGGCTGGTCCGCGAGGGCCGCCGCCCCGACGATCCGACGCTGCGCATCGCCGCCGCACGCCAGCCGCCGCGCTTCCCGCAGACGCTGTCCGAGGCGCAGGTCGAGGCGCTGCTGGGCGCGCCGGCCGACGGCGAGCCGCTCGGCGTGCGCGACCGGGCGATGCTCGAGACCCTGTATGCGACCGGGTTGCGCGTGTCGGAGCTGGTGGGGCTGCCCGGGGTCGCGGTCGGGCTGGTCGACGGCGTCCTGCGGGTGGTCGGCAAGGGCGACAAGGAGCGGCTCGTGCCGCTGGGCGAGGAGGCCCGCGGCTGGATCGAGCGCTATCTGCGGGCGTCACGCCCGGTGCTGCTGGCCGGGCGCGCGAGCGACGCGCTGTTCGTGACCGCCCGCGGCGGGCCGATGACGCGGCAGATGTTCTGGATCCTGGTCAAGCGTCATGCGCGCACCGCGGGCATCACCTCGCCGCTGTCGCCGCACACGCTGCGCCACGCGTTCGCGACGCACCTGCTGAACCACGGCGCCGACCTGCGCGTCGTGCAGATGCTGCTCGGCCACGCGGACATCTCGACCACGCAGATCTACACGCACATCGCCCGCGAGCGGCTCAAGACGCTGCATGCGCGCCATCATCCGCGCGGCTGACCCCGGGGGCCGCCCCGGTGCCCGCGCTCAGGCGCGGGCGCGGGCCGCGGGCCCTGCGGGGGGCGCGGCGGTGCCGCCCGGACCCCGGGCGCGCCTGGGCGCAGGCGGCGCGGCCACCGGCGCCGCGGGCGGCGGTACCGACTCCAGCCGTTCCGACAGCCGCGGCAGCAGCGCATACAGCGCGGCCATCGCCTCGGCGCCGATCGTCGCCTCGATCTCGCGGTAGCGCGCCTCGGAGTGTGGCGAGACCGCCGCGATCAGCGCGCGCCCGGCCGGCGCGATCCGGATGCTCGCGCCGCGCAGGTCGTGCGCCGCGGCGCTGCGTCGCACCAGCCGGCGCGCCTCGAGCGCCGGCAGCAGCCGCGACAGGCTCGGCTTGCTGATCAGCGTCATCTCGGCGAGGCGCGTGATGCGGGCCTCATCGACCGAGCCCAGCGCGCGCAGCACCCGCCACTGCTGCTCGGTGATCCGGTGGCGCCGCAGCACCGGCCGGAACTGCGCCATCACCGCCTGGTGGCTGCGCAGCAGCAGCATCGGCAACGACAGCGAGAAGTCGCGCAGGGTCATGGGCAGGAAGTTATCATGTCAACGACATCGGCGGAATGCCGCACCGGCGGGAGACACCCCATGCCCCACATCGTCGTCGAATACTCGGCCAACCTGCGCGAGCGGATCGGGCTGCACCCGCTGCTCGAGCGCCTGCACGAGACCGCCATCGCGACCGGCGTGTTCCCGCTCGGGGGCACGCGCACGCGGGCGGTCGAGCGCACCGCCTACCGGATCGCCGACGGCCATCCGGACAACGCCTTCGTGCACGTGACGCTGCGCATCGGCCACGGCCGCGACCTCGACACCCGCAGGCGCGCCGGCCAGCAGGTGTTCGACGCTGCCTGCGCGCACCTCGCGCCCGTCTACGACGCCTCGCCGCTGGCGATCTCCTTCGAGGTCCAGGAGATCGACCCCGACCTGAACTTCAAGCGCAACAACCTGCACCAGTACGTCGAGGCCCGCCGCGCGGGCCGGGGCAAGCCATGACCGCCACGACGCTCGACACCCAGCTCGCCCGGGCCGACGCCGCGCTCGCGCGCTTTCGCGCCGAGCCGCTCGGGCACTTCATCGGCGGCGCGCCGGTGGCGGGGCAGGGCGAGGCCTTCGAGAACCGCTCGCCGGTGGACGGCCGCCTGCTCGGCCGCGTGCTCGACGCCACCGCGCCCGAGGTGGCCGCCGCCGGCGCCGCCGCCCGCGACGCCTTCCCGGCGTGGCGTGCGCTGCCCGGGGCCGAGCGCCGCCGCCTCCTGCACCGCGTCGCCGACGCGATCGAGGCCCGCGCCGACGAGATCGCGCTGGTCGAGTGCATGGACACCGGCCAGGCCTGGCGCTTCATGAGCAAGGCCGCGCTGCGCGGCGCCGAGAACTTCCGCTTCTTCGCGGACCGGGCGCCCGACGCCTGCAACGGCCTGTCGCTGCCCACCGACACCCACGTCAACTACACGGTGCGCCAGCCGATCGGGCCAGTGGCGGTGATCACGCCCTGGAACACGCCCTTCATGCTGTCCACCTGGAAGATCGCGCCGGCGCTCGCCGCCGGCTGCACGGTGGTGCACAAGCCCGCCGAGTGGAGCCCGCTGTCGGCCCGGCTGCTCATGGAGATCATGAACGAGGCGGGGCTGCCGCCCGGCGTGGCCAACCTGGTCAACGGACTGGGCGAGACCACCGGCCGCGCGCTCACCGAGCATCCGGACATCCGCGCCACCGCCTTCATCGGCGAGTCGGGCACCGGCAGCCTGATCATGTCGCAGGGCGCGCCGACGCTCAAGCGCGTGCACCTGGAGCTCGGTGGCAAGAACCCGGTGATCGTGTTCGACGACGCCGACCTCGATCGCGCGCTCGATGCGGTCGTATTCATGATCTACAGCCTGAACGGCGAGCGCTGCACGTCGTCCTCGCGGCTGCTGGTGCAGCGCTCGATCCACGACACCTTCGTGGAGCGGCTCGCCGAGCGCGTGCGCAGGCTCAAGGTCGGCCACCCGTTCGACCCGAAGACCGAGGTCGGGCCGCTGGTGCATACGCGTCACCTCGAGAAGGTGCTGTCCTACGCAGCCATCGCGCGCGAGGACGGCGCCACGATCGCGGTGGGCGGCGGGCGGGCGAGCGGCCCCGCGCTGCCCGAGGGCGGGCAGTTCGTGCAGCCGACGCTGTACGTCGGCGCGCGCCCCGACATGCGGATCGCGCAGGAGGAGATCTTCGGCCCGGTGCTGACCGTGCTGGCCTTCGAGGACGAGGCCGACGCGCTGCGCATCGCCAACGGCGTGCGCTACGGCCTCGCGGGCTATCTCTGGACAGGCGATGCGGGCCGCGCCAACCGCGTCGCGCTCGCGCTCGACGTCGGCATGGTGTGGGTCAACTCCGAGAACGTGCGTCACCTGCCCACGCCCTTCGGCGGCATGAAGGCCAGCGGCATCGGACGCGACGGCGGCGACTACAGCTTCGACTTCTACATGGAGACGAAGAACGTCGCGCTCGCGCTCGGCACGCACGCCATCCAGAAGCTGGGAGTCTGACATGGGCACGCTCGCGCTCGCCGCCAAGATCACCCACGTGCCCTCGATGTACCTGTCCGAGCTGCCGGGCCGGCACCAGGGCTGCCGCCAGGCCGCGATCGACGGCCACCACGAGATCGGGCGGCGCTGCCGCGCGCTCGAGGTCGACACCATCGTCGTGTTCGACGTGCACTGGCTGGTCAACGCGGGCTACCACGTCAACTGCGCACCCTCGTTCAAGGGCGTCTACACCAGCAACGAGCTGCCGCACTTCATCAAGAACATGCCCTACGAGCACGACGGCAACCCGGCGCTCGGGCGGCTGATCGCGCAGGCCGCGACCGACGCCGGCGTGCCCACCCGCGCCCATGACGCGACGACGCTCGAGCTCGAGTACGGCACGCTGGTGCCGATGCGCTACATGAACGCCGACCGCCGCTTCAGGGTGGTGTCGGTCGCGGCATGGTGCGCGTGGCACTCGCTCGAGGACAGCGCGCGGCTGGGCGCCGCGGTGCGCACCGCGATCGAGCGGCAGTACGACGGACGGGTCGCGGTGTTCGCGAGCGGCTCGCTGTCGCACCGCTTCAACGACAACGGCAGCCCCGAGGAGTCGATCCACGAGATCAGCGACGAGTTCTTCCGGCAGGTCGACCTGCGGGTCGTCGAGCTCTGGAAGCAGGGCGACTGGAAGACCTTCATCAGGATGCTGCCGCAGTACGCGGAGCGCTGCGTGGGCGAGGGCGGCATGCACGACACCGCGATGCTGCTCGGGCTGCTCGGCTGGACCGACTATGACCGGCCCGTCGAGATCATCACCCCGTACTTCCCGAGTTCGGGCACCGGCCAGATCAACGCGGTGTTCCCGGTATGAGGGCGTGCATCGTCGGACTCGGAGCGATCGGCGGGTTCCTCGCGCACCGGCTGGCCGAAGGGGGGGCGCAGGTCTCGGCGCTGGCGCGCGGCGCCACGCTGGCCGCGGTGCGCGAGCGCGGGCTGGTGCTGCACGATGCAGCTGCGCCCGATGCGCCGCGCAGCGTCGCGCTGGCGGTCGCCGAGCACGCGGCAGAACTCGGTCAGCAGGACCTGGTGGTGCTGTCGGTCAAGACCACCGCGCTCGCCTCGGTACCGGCGTCGATCGCGCCGCTGCTCGGGCCCGACACCGTCGTGCTGTCGGCGATGAACGGCGTGCCCTGGTGGTTCTTCCAGGGCCTGCCCGAGCCGTGGCGCGGCACGCGGCTCGAGGCGACCGACCCCGGCGGGCAACTCGCCGCCGCGATCGATCCGGCGCGCATCGTCGGCTGCGTGGTGCACATGGCGGCCTCGTGCCCGGCGCCGGGAACGGTGCGCCAGGCCTTCGGCGACCGGTTCATCGTCGGGGAGCCCGGCGGCGCCGATACGCCCAGGCTGGCCGAGATCGCGGCGCTGCTCCGTCGCGCGCGCCTGCAGGTCGAGGTCACCGACCGCATCGAGCTCGCGGTGTGGCTCAAGCTGTGGGGCAACATGACGATGAACCCGGTGTCGGCGCTGACCGGCGCCACGCTCGACCGGATCCTCGACGACCCGCTCGCGCGCCGCTTCGTGTCGGACGCGATGGCCGAGGCCTCGGCCATCGGCGCGCGCATCGGCCTGCCGATCGACATGACGCCGGCCGAGCGCCACCAGATCACCCGCAAGCTCGGCGCGGTGCGCACCTCGATGCTGCAGGACGTGGACGCCGGCCGCCCGATCGAGCTCGACGCGCTGGTGGGCTCGGTGAGCGAGATGGGGCGGCGGGTGGGCATCGACACGCCCAACATCGACGCGCTGCTCGGCCTGGCGCGCCTGCTCGCGCAGACCCGGGGGCTGGTCGCGGCGCACTGAGCGGGCACGCGTGCGGTGGGGCGCCCCGCCGCACCTGCGCGCCCGCCGCACCGCTATCATGGGCCGATGGCCACGAAGCACGTCTCCGAGACCCCCGCCACCGCGCTGCTGCGAGGCCGCGGCGTGGCATTCACCGAGCATCCGTACGACTACGTCGATCACGGCGGCACGGGCGAGTCGGCGCGCCAGCTCGGTGTCGACGAGCACGCGGTGGTCAAGACCCTGGTGATGCAGGACGAGGCCGGCAAGCCCCTGATCGTGCTGATGCACGGCGACCGCAAGGTCTCGACCAAGAACCTGGCGCGCCAGGCCGGGCGCAAGTCGATCGCGCCTTGCGACCCCGACGTCGCCAGCCGGCACTCCGGCTACCTGATCGGCGGCACCTCGCCCTTCGGCACGCGCAAGCGCCTGCCGGTGTACGTCGAGCGCAGCGTGCTGGCGCTGCCGCGCATCTGGATCAACGGCGGGCGGCGCGGCTACCTCGTCGGCCTGGCCCCCGCGGTGCTTGTCGAGCTGCTGCAGGCGACGCCGGTGGACTGCGCGCTCGCCGACTGACCGACCCGCGCCCGCTGCGGCGCTTCCCCCGACCCCTCCCCCCGACACGGCACGACGGAGACCCCATGGACCTGCTGCCCGCACTCGCCGCGATCGTGATCGCCTACCTGATCGGCTCGGTATCCTTCGCGGTGCTGGTCAGCCGCGCGATGGGCCTGGCCGACCCGCGCAGCTACGGCTCGGGCAACCCGGGCGCGACCAACGTGCTGCGCTCGGGCAGCAAGGCGGCGGCGATCCTGACGCTGGCCGGCGACGCGGCCAAGGGCGCGGTGGCGGTGCTGCTCGCGCAGTCGTTCGCGCAGCGCTACGGGTTCTCGGACCTCACCCTCGCGACGGTCGGGCTCGCCGCCTTCGTGGGCCACCTGTTCCCGGTGTTCCATGGCTTCGTGGGGGGCAAGGGCGTGGCCACCGCGGCCGGCGTGCTGCTCGCGCTGTCGCCCTGGCTGGGGCTGGCCACGCTCGCCACCTGGATCGTCGTCGCGGTGTTCTTGCGCTACTCCTCGCTCGCGGCCCTGGTGGCCGCGGTGTTCGCGCCCGCCTACTACATGCTGCTCGCCGGCGCCGACGCGGTGTTGGTGCCGCTGGTGGCGATGAGCGCGCTGCTGGTCTGGCGCCACGCGAAGAACATCGGCAACCTGATCGCCGGCCGGGAAGCTCGGATCGGCCAGAAGAAGAAGCCGGGCTGAGCGGCGGCGGCGTGCGCCGCCATCCACGGTCGCCGGTCACGGACCGGGAGGTGCCTCAGCCGCGCGCGATCCTGGACGACCGCGGCATCGCCACCGTCCGCGCCCGCAGCTGCCCGCAGCCCGCGTCCACGTCCTGGCCCGCCGACTGGCGCAGCGTCGCGAGCACGCCGCGTCCGCGCAGCGCGCGCACCATCGTCATGGCCCGCTCCATGGAGGGCCGCGCGAACGGCAGCCCCTCGACGGCGTTGTAGGGGATGAGGTTCATCACCGCGTAGTGTCCCGCGAGCAGCCGCGCGATGCCCTCGAGCTCGTCGTCGCCGTCGTTGACGCCGTCGATCAGCGTCCACTGGTACTGGATCGGGTAGCCGGTGGCGCGCGCATAGGCCTCGCCCCGCGCGACCAGCTCCGCCGGGTCGATGCGCGGCGCGCGCGGCAGCAGCGTCTCGCGCAGCGCCGCACGGGTGGTGTGCAGGGACAGCGCGAGCGCGGGGCGTACCGGGCCCTGCGCCAGCCGCTCGAACACCCGCGGATCGCCCACCGTCGAGAACACCAGGCTCTTGTGGCCGATGCCGCCCTCGGTGCCGAGCAGGCCGATCGCGTCCATCACCGCATCGAGGTTGTGTGCGGGCTCGCCCATGCCCATGAAGACCACCTTCTTAACCGGCCGCAGGCCGCGCGCGAGAGCCACCTGCGCGACGATCTCCGCGCTGCCCACCTGGCGCAGCAGGCCGCCGCGGCCGGTCATGCAGAACACGCAACCGACGGCACAGCCGACCTGCGTCGACACGCACACGCCGTCGCGCGGCAGCAGCACGCTCTCCACCGACTGGCCGTCGGCGAGGTCGACCAGCAGCCGCGCCGAGCCGTCCTGGCCGGGGTGGGTCGAGCGGGCGCGCGCGAGCCCGTCGAGCAGCGCCTGCAGCGCGGGCATCGCGTCGCGCAGCGTACGCGGGAAGAAGTCCTCGGGGCGCGGATGGGCGGTCGCGAGCGGCCGTGCGCACGCCCACTGGCGCAGCAGCAGCGGCTCGTGGCGGGCGCCGGCCCCGTGCTCGCGGAACGCCCGCCGGACGTCGTCGATGTGCACGGCCCGCCTACCAGGTATCCACGAAGGGACGCTTCTTGCCGCTGCGGGGGAGCGGCGCCGGCATTGCTCGCAGCGCCTCGACGAGCACGCGGCGCGTCTCGAGCGGGTCGATCACGTCGTCGATCTCGAACAGCGCCGCGGTCGACAGCGCCTTGCCCTGTTCGTAGAGCTGCGCGACGCGCCGCTCGTACTCGGCGCGGCGCTGCGCGGGGTCCTCGATCGCGGCGAGCTCGTTGCGGTAGCCGAGCTTCACGGCGCCCTCCAGCCCCATGCCGCCGAACTCCCCGCTCGGCCAGGACACGGCGAGGGTGGGGGCGCAGAAGCTGCCGCCGGCCATGCCCTGCGCGCCCAGGCCGTAGCCCTTGCGCAGCACGACGGTGAGAATCGGCACGTCGACGCTTGCCGCCGTCACGTAGAGACGGCAGCAGTGGCGCACCAGCGCGGTCTGCTCGGCCTGCGGCCCGACCATGTTGCCCGGGGTGTCGCACAGCGTGAGGATCGGCAGGTCGAAGGCGTCGCACAGCTGCATGAAGCGCGAGGCCTTGTCGGCGCCGTCGCTGTCGATCGCGCCGCCCAGGTGCATCGGGTTGTTGGCGATCAGCCCCATCGGCCGACCCTCGATGCGGACCAGCGCGGTCACCATGCCCGGCCCGAAACGCGGGCGCAGCTCCAGCACCGAGCCGGTGTCGGCCAGCGTGTCGATCACGCGCCGCACGTCGTAGACGCGCAGCCGGTTCTCGGGCACCAGCGTCCGCAGCAGGCGCTGGTCGGCGCAGCGCCAGTCGTCGACCGGGCCCTGGAAGTAGGACAGGTACTGCTTCGCGGTGCGGACCGCGGCCTCGTCGTCGGCCACCAGCACGTCGACCACGCCGTTGGGCACCTGCACCGACATCGGCCCGACCTCCTCGGGCCGGTACACGCCCAGGCCGCCACCCTCGATCATCGCCGGGCCGCCCATGCCGAGGTTGGCGCCCTCGGTGGCGATGATCACGTCGCAGCAGCCGGCCAGCACCGCGTTGCCCGCGAAGCACCGGCCGGATACCACGCCCACCAGCGGCACCAGTCCCGAGAGCCGCGCGTAGAGCTCGAAGGCGCGCGTGTTGAGCTGGCCCGCGATCACGCGGTCGGTGTCGCCCGGCCGCCCGCCGCCGCCCTCGGCGAACAGCACCACCGGCAGCCGCCAGCGCGCGGCCAGCTCGAACATCCGGTCCTTTTTCTCGTGGTTCTTGAAGCCTTGCGTGCCGGCCAGCACCGTGTAGTCGTAGGACATCGCGACGCAGCGCGCACGCTCGTCGGTGAAGCGCTCGCCGTTGACACGGCCGATCCCCATCACCAGCCCGTCGGCGGGCGTGCGCTCGATCAGCTCCTGCTCGGTGTTGCGCTGGCGGCGCGCCGCGACTACCAGCGCGCCGTACTCGACGAAGGAGCCGGCGTCGCAGAGGTCCTCGACGTTCTCGCGCGCCGTGCGCCGGCCGGCCGCGTGCCGCTTCGCGCTCGCCTCCGGGCGGGCGGCGTCGCGCGTCCTGGCGTGGCGCGCGAGCACCTCGGCGAGGTCGGCGCGGATCGCATCCGGGTCGGCCGCGGCGGCCTGCGCCTGCGCATGGCCTTCCTCCTCCTGGACCTCGACCCAGGCGAGCGCCTCGTCCTCCGACACCGTGTCGCCCGCCACGACCGGCAGGCGCCTCACGACGCCGGCCTGGCGCGCCTCGATCGCGTGCTCCATCTTCATCGCCTCGAGCACCATCAGGGTGTGGCCCCGCGCGACCCGCTCGCCCTCGACGACCGAGATGGAGACGATCGTGCCCTGCATCGGCGCGCGCAGCACCGCGAGGCCGTCGGCGGGCACGCCGACCTCGGTGTCGCCGGCTGCCGGGCCGCCCGACTCCCGACCCAGCGCCAGCACGCCGAGCGGGTCGTCGCGGTCGATCCGCGCGCCGCGCCCCGGCGCCGCGGCCTCCTGCGGCATGGACGCGTCCACGTAGCGGTGCCGAGCCACCTCGCCCGCCTGCGCGAGCAGTGCGTCGATGTGGGACGCCACGAACAGGGTGTCCAGGCGGCCCGCCCGGACCTCGGGGTGCGCGAGCAGCGCCTGCAGGAAGGCGAGGTTGGTCGCGACGCCCTCGATGCGGCACTCGGCGAGCGCGCGCTGCGCCTTGGCCGCCGCCTGCGCGAGGCCGCCCGAGTCGACCCGCACGATCAGCTTGGCCAGCAGCGAGTCGTAGCGCAGGCTGGTGCGGTAGCCTGCGTACCCGAAGCCGTCCACCCGCAGCCCGCGCCCCGACGGCAGCTCGCAGGCGGTGAGCAGGCCGGCCGCCGGACGCGCGAGCGCGTCGGCGCCCATCGTCTCGAGGTTGATCCGGGCCTGCAGCGCGCAGCCGGGCTGGATCGCGGGCGGGCGCGACAGCCCCAGCTGCGACAGCGCCGAGCCGCCCGCGATCATCAGCTGCAGCCGCACGAGGTCCAGGCCCAGCAGCTCCTCGGTGACCGTGTGCTCGACCTGCAGCCGCGCGTTGGCCTCGACGAACGCGAACTCGCCGTCGTTGCGCCCGGCGCCGTCGGCATCCACCAGGAACTCGATGGTTGCGAGGTTCGAGAGCCCGGCCTCGCGCGCCATCCGCAGCGCCGCGCCGAGCAGGCGGTCGCGCACGTTGGGCGCGAGCCCAGGCGCCGGTGCGATCTCGACGAGTTTTTGCCGCTGGCGCTGCAGGCTGCACTCGCGCTCCCATAGATGGACCACGGCAACGCCGTCGCCGGCGACCTGCACCTCGATGTGCCGCGCGCGCGGCATCATGCGCTCGACGTACAGCGCGTCGTCGCCGAAGGCCTGCTTGGCCTCGGACGCGCAGCGCGCCCAGGCCTCGTCGAGCTGCCGCGGATCGGTCACCGGCCGCATCCCGCGCCCGCCGCCGCCGTGCAGCGCCTTGAGCATCATCGCGCCGCCGTCGCCCAGCCGGTGCAGGAAGGCCCGCGCCTCCTCGAGCGTGGTCGCGCGGTCGGTGCCCGACAGCACCGGCACGCCGCAGCGGGCCGCGTGGGCGCGCGCCGCCGCCTTGTCGCCGAACAGCGCGAGCGTGCGCGGCTGCGGTCCCACGAAGGTCAGTCCGGCGTCGATGCAGGCCTGCGCGAAGCCGGCGCTCTCCGACAGGAAGCCGTAGCCGGGATGGACCGCATCGCACCCTGCCAGGCGCGCGGCGGCGATCAGCGCCGCGCCGTCGAGGTAGGCCGCCGGGCCGTCGGCCTCGAGCGCATGCACCGCGTCGGCCTTGCGGGTGTGCAGCGAGGCTGCGTCGTCGCCCGAGTGCACCGCGACGGTCTCGATGCCGAGCTCGGCCGCGGTGCGCGCGATGCGGATCGCGATCTCGCCGCGGTTGGCGATCAGCAGGCGCTTCGGGGCGCGGGGCGTGGGGCGGGGCGTGGTGTCGATCGTCATGGTTTGGTCGGGTCGGGTGCGGGCGGCGGGCGTCGGCTCTCGTGGCGGGCCAGCATCACGATGGCAGCGACGATCACCGCGCCGCCCACCAGGGTCGTGGGCCGCAGCACGTCGTTGAACGCGATCCAGCCGATCAGCGCGGCCCACAGGAGGTCGACGAACTTGACCGACTGCGTCGCGGAGATGTCGGCCGACGCGAAGGACCGCGTCAGGAAGTAGTGGCCGGCGGTGCCGCACACGCCGCCGATCAGCGCCAAGCCCCACTGGCCGGGCGTGGGCCAGACCCAGAAGACCAGCGCCATCGGCAGAGACATCAGCGTGATCAGCAGGGTCTGCCACAGCACGATCACCGCGGCGGAGTCGCGCCGGGTCATCACCTTGGTCAGCAGGAAGGACGCGGCGAAGACCGGCGAGGCCGCCAGCATCAGCAGGTTGTACCAGCCGCCGCCGCCCGACAGCCCGGGGCCGACGATCACCAGCACCCCGGCGAACCCCACCGCCACCGCGACCCAGCGCGCGGTGCTCATCGGCTCGCGCAGCAGCCAGGCCGCCCCGATCAGCACGAACAGCGGGTTGGTGAAGCCGATCGCGGTCGAGTCGGCGAGCGGCATGTGGGGAAGCGCAGTGAACCACAGCACGAGGCCCACCGTGTGCAGCGCGCTGCGCCAGAGCTGGCCGCGCATCGACTCCGGCCACAGCGAGCGCGCCGGCGTGCGCATCAACAGCGGCAGCAGCGGCAGCATCCCCACGAAATAGCGCAGGAACTGCGCCTGCAGCGGGTCGATGGCCTGCGACAGCGCGCGCATCGAGCCGTTGGCGAACGAGAAGGCGAGGCCCGCGCCGAGCGCCCAGAGGATCCCGCGGGTGGTCGGCGTCAGCGCGGCGAGCTGCATCCGCGTCAGGCGGCCGCGCACGTGCAGCCTGCGCAGGCCGTGCCGCAATCGGACGAAGGGCGTCTCCGAGGCCTGTGGTCGGGGTGCGGCCATGGCGCGATTGTAGGCCACCCGCCCGGGGCGCCCGGCCGGGGGCCACGCCACGCCGTGCCGCGCAGTGCCGCCGGAGTGCGGCGCGGCACCCCGCAGGGCGCTAGAATCGACGCCCCGCAGGCGCCTTCGGCGTCCTTGAACCGATCCCAGGCTGCACACCATGAGCACAACCTCGACGCACGTTCCGCCCGCGATCCGCCCCGACGCCGCGGCGGCCCTGCCCGCCGACGCGGCGCGGGCCACCCTGGTCGGCCGCGCCTGGCGCCCGGAGCTCGGCGGCCCGTCGGTCGTGGCGGTGCGCGACGGCGTGCTCCTCGACGTCTCGCGCAGCTTCCCGACCGTGCGCGACCTGTGCGAGGCGCCGGACCCGGCGGCTGCGCTGCGCGCCGCCGCCGGCGACCCGATCGGCGCCCTGCAGGAGGTGCTGGACAACACGCCGCCCGACCGTCGCAACCCGTCCCGAGCCTGGCTGCTCGCGCCCATCGACCTGCAGGCGATCAAGGCCGCGGGCGTGACCTTCGCGGTGTCGATGCTCGAGCGGGTGATCGAGGAGCGCGCCCGCGGCAACGCCGATGCCGCCGTCGCCATCCGCAGCGAGGTGAGCCGCCTGATCGGCGGCGACCTCTCCAAGCTGCGACCGGGCTCCGAGCAGGCGCAGGCGCTCAAGCAGGTGCTGATCGCGCAGGGCGCGTGGAGCCAGTACCTGGAGGTCGGTATCGGACCCGACGCCGAGATCTTCACCAAGGCGCCGGCGATGTCGGCCGTCGGCACCGGTATGGACGCCGGGTTGCACCCGATGTCGACCTGGAACAACCCGGAGCCGGAGGTGGTGCTCGCAGTCGCCTCGAGCGGCGCCATCGTGGGTGCGGCGCTCGGCAACGACGTGAACCTGCGTGACGTCGAGGGCCGCTCGGCGCTGCTGCTGGGCAAGGCCAAGGACAACAACGCGTCCTGCGCGATCGGGCCTTTCGTGAGGCTGTTCGATGCGCACTTCACGCTCGACGACGTGCGCCGCACCACGGTCAGCCTGCTGGTGGAGGGCGCCGACGGCTTCGTGCTGAGGGGCGCATCGTCGCTGGCGCAGATCAGCAGGGACCCGGCCGACCTCGCCGCGCAGATGATCGGCGCGCACCATCAGTACCCGGACGGCGCGATGCTGTTCCTCGGCACGATGTTCGCGCCGATCGAGGACCGCGACGCGCCGGGCCAGGGCTTCACGCACAAGCTGCTCGACCGCGTGACCATCTCGGCGCCCGCGCTGGGCGCGCTGGTGAACCGGATGCGCCACACCCACGAGTGCGAGCGCTGGACCTTCGGGGCGGGCGCGCTGATGCGCAACCTCGCCGCGCGCGGGATTCTGTAGCGCGCGGCGCGGCCACGGCGCGCGCCGCCGCGGCTACCGCCTGCGCGTCACCCCGCACCAGCGCGCCATGAAGCGCGCGAGCACCTCGGTCGTGCGCAGGGTGCTGTCGATCGACACCCACTCGTCGATGCCGTGGATGTCCGCGCCGGTCGGGCCGTAGCAGGTCGCGGGGATCGGGCCGTAGAGGTTGAAGGTCCGCGCGTCGGTGGTGCCGGTGCTCACCACCAGATCGATGTCCTCGCCGGTCACGTCGCGGTGGCAGGCGGCCAGCCCGCTGACGACGGGCTGCGCCGCGTCGAGCACGCAGCCCTCCGACTGGAAGCCCCGGTAGCTCACCTTCCAGCGGATGCCGTCGCGACCGGCCATCGCTTCGTGCGCCTCGGCCAGGCGCACCTCGACCTGCCCGCGCACCGCCTCGCGGCTCATGTCCGGATAAAAGGACAGGCGGATGTCGGCCCGCGCGGTGGTCGCCACCGAAGAGGGCCACTCGCCGCCGGCCAGGCGGCCGAGGTTGAAGTTGATCGGGTGCTCGTGCGCGCACCACAGCGCGTGGCGCCGGGCCGGCGCGTTCCATTCGCGCTCGAGCAGCTTGAGCTCGGCGAACAGGTTGCGGGCCGCGTCGATCGCGTTGGTGCCGGTGTGGGCGACCATCGCGTGGACCGGCACGCCGGTGACCTCCAGCGTGAGCCACATCACCCCGAGCTGGCCCACCAGGATGCCGGTGCCCGGCTCGGTGATGATCGCGGCGTCGGCGTGGTAGCCCCGCACCAGGCAGGCGAGCGCGCCGTTGCCGGTGCACTCCTCCTCGATCACCGACTGCAGGTAGACCGGCGCAGCCGGCGCCACGCCCAGCAGCCGCAGCGCGCGGAACGCGTTGAGGTTGGCGATCAGCCCGGCCTTCATGTCGGCCGCGCCCCGCCCGTAGAGCCGGTCGCCCTCGACGCGCGGCTGGAAGGGCGGGGAGGTCCACATCGCGTCGTTGCCCACCGGCACCACGTCGATGTGGCCGTTGAGGATCAGTGAGCGCCCGCGCGATTCGGCGGGCCGGTGCACGCCGACCACGTTGGGCCGGCCGTCGTAGGACACCAGCGACGGCGACCAGCCGCGATGCGTGCGCAGCGCCGCCTCGTCGATGTCGAAGCGCTCGACCGCGAGGCCCGTCTCGCGCATGCGCTCGGCCATCCAGTCCTGGGCGCCCGCCTCCTCGCCGAGCAGCGAGGGCAGCGCCACCAGCTCCGACAGCATGGAGACGGTGTCGGCCCGCAGCGAGGCGACCGCGGCGGCGATCTCGGATTCGATTCCGGTGGTGACGGCTGACATCGCGCTGCCTCGTTTCGGGATGGCGTTGGGCGTGTCGGTAGACTAGCAGGGATGTCCCGACCCGCCGAACGCCGCGCGGTGCTGCTGCTGCTGAGCGCGCTGACCTGTCTGATTCTGCTCGACGCGAGCGGCAAGTGGGTCGGCATGCGCGGCTTTCCGGTCGCCGCCAGCACCTGGTCGCGCTACGTGGGCCACATGCTGGTGGTGCTCGCGCTGTACCTGCCCACCCGCGGCGCCGCCATCCTGGTCACGCACAGCCCCGGGCGGCAGGCGATGCGCGGCACGCTGATGGTGGCCGTCACGCTGCTGTACTTCGCCGCGCTCAAGTTGATGCCGCTCGCGCAGGCGACCGCGGTGTTCTTTCTGACCCCCATCCTGGTGACGGTATTCGCGACCGTGTTCCTGCGCGAGCGTCCGCACTGGACGGGGTGGGCGGCAGTGGTCTGCGGATTCGCCGGCGTGCTGGTGGTGATCCGCCCGGGCGCCGAGTTGCCGCTCGTCGGGCTCGCGCTGGTGCTCGCGGCCGCCACCGGCAACGCTGCCTACCAGACGCTCACCCGTGCGCAGTCGCAGGCAGACGCGCCCGAGGTCCAGGTGCTCTACAGCGGCCTGGTCGGCGCGGCCGTGATGACCCTCGCCTTGCCGCTCTGGTGGACCGACGGCTGGTGGCGCAATGACGCATTCGGCGTGTTCGACTGGGTGGTGTTCGGGATGCTGGGGGTGATCGGCGCGGCGGGCCACCTGCTCCTGGCGCACGCCTTCCAGCTCGCGCAGGCGTCGCGTCTCGCTCCGTGGTCCTACACGCAGGTGCTGCTGTCGGTGGCGGTGGGTTGGCTCGCGTTCGGCGATGTGCCCGACGCGATCGCACTCCTGGGCATCGCGATGATCGCGGCGAGCCCGCAGCTCACGCGGCTGCGTGTAGCGTCCGACGCCCGACGGACCTCCGGCGGATAGGCCGGGCCGCGGCCAGCTTCAGCCGGCCGGCGTCGTCTCGGCGGCCGTCTCGTCGAGCTCGCGGATCACGCCCCACACCGCCGAGGGTGCGAGGTTGAGCAGCCCCGCCAGCGCCTCGACGTCGTCGGGCAGCGCGGCGTTGTCCCAGCCGGCCTGGCTGTGGCGCGCGAGCGCGGTCGCCAGCAGCACGTTGCGCACGCGCGGCACGCCGCTCAGGTGGTCGTTGGTCAGGTGCTGCAGCAGCTCCGGCAGGCGCCACGCCTTCATCAGCGCCTGCTCCAGGTCGCACAGCTCGACGTTCAGCACCGCGCGCTGCACGGTCGACGAGCGCAGCGTCGGGTCGGCGAGCTGGCGGCGCTGGATCTCGAGCGCCAGCAGCGGCGCGTGGCACCACAGCAGCAGCTCCGCGAAGTCGTGCAGCATCGCGGCCTCCTGGATCACCTCGGCGTCGGTGTCCTGCCGGTGCATCGCGAAGCCGAGCGCGAAGCGCGCGGCGCGGTGCGACCGGCGCAGCACCCGATGCAGGCCCTCGAGGGCGCCCGGGACCGGCGCCAGCCGCTGCTCGACGGTATCCGGGTTCTCGAAGGTCCTGAAGAAGCGCGACACGCCCATCATCAGCAGCGACGCGGTGACGGTCTCGGTGTCGGTGACCATGCGCGCCGACCGGTTTCGCGCCACGTGGGCGAGCACCTTCAGGGCCATCAGCGGGTCATCGAGCACGACCTCGGCGATCTCGCGCGGCGCGACGTCGTCCTCCTCCTCCCGAAGCGACGCGAGACCGCCGGCGGTTCGGGCCAGGATCGGGATCTCGGCATCGCTGATCGCCTGGATCCATTCCCCCAGGTTGGCGGGTGCGCGGGTCAGCATCGGTCGGCTCCTGCTCTCTGCTCGGATGACTCTATAACGGCCCGGCGGGGCCCGGCTTTAGCCGCCGGGCCACCGGTCGGCGCGGCTGGCCCGCCGGTCCGGACGGCCGGTCCGGCCGCCGCCCGGCCGTGGCATCGGGCCGGGCGCCTCAGGCGGGGGCCAGCGCCTCGAGCGGCCAGCGCGGCCGCACGTCGAAGTCGCCGCCCGGTGGCGGCGCGGGCAGGCCCGCATCGCGCAGCGCCTGCAGCCGCAGGGCCCCGGCGAACGCGATCATCGCGCCGTTGTCGGTGCACAGCGCCGGCTCCGGGCAGAACACGCGCATCGCGTGGCGCGCCTGCGCACCGGCCAGCCGCTCGCGCAGCCGTCGGTTGGCGCTGACGCCGCCCGCGATCACCAGCGTGTCCAGGCCGGTGTCGCGCAGCGCGGCGAGCGACTTGGCGACCAGCACGTCGACGATCGCGGCCTGCACCTCGCAGGCGAGGTCGGCGCGCGACTGCGCGTCCGGCAGGCCCCGCGCGACGCGGGTGGCGACCGCCGTCTTGAGCCCGGAGAAGCTGAAGTCCAGGTCGCCCGAATGCAGCTTGGGGCGCGGCAGCGCGACGCGGCCGGGGTGGCCGTGCTCGGCGAGCGCCGCGATCGCGGGGCCACCGGGGTAGCCCAGGCCGAGCAGCTTGGCGCTCTTGTCGAAGGCCTCGCCCGCGGCGTCGTCGACCGACTCGCCCAGCAACGCGTAGCGCCCGACGCCGTCCACCCGCAGCAGTTGCGTGTGGCCGCCCGACACCAGCAGCGCGACGAAGGGGAAGGCCGGCGGGTCGGCCGACAGCAGCGGCGACAGCAGATGGCCCTCCAGGTGGTGGATGCCGATCGTGGGGCATCCGAGCGCATAGCCGAGCGCGTTGGCGACCGCCGCGCCCACCAGCAGCGCGCCGGCCAGCCCGGGCCCCTGGGTGTAGGCGATCGCGTCCAGGTCGCGCAGGGCGACGCCGGCCTGGGCCAGCACCTGGCGGGTCAGCGGCAGCAGGCGGCGGATGTGGTCGCGCGACGCCAGCTCGGGCACGACGCCGCCGTAGCGCTCGTGCATCGCCACCTGGGAGTGGAGGGCCTGCGCGAGCAGCCCGCGCTTGGTGCAGTACAGGGCGACGCCGGTCTCGTCGCAGGACGTCTCGATCCCCAGGGTCAGCATCGCCCCAGTGTACCAAGGGCCCCGTGCCGCCTCGACGCGGTGCAGGCTGCACTGTCATGCGGCATGGGCTGCGGCGTCTGCGCCACCGGGGTCGCCCGGCTGCCGTCCGCGATGCCCGCCAGCCCCATGCGCGCCGCGTCAATCACCCGAAACGCCCGTCACCTGTGCGAATTGTGTCGCCCAGGTTACCCGGCACGGCCCTTGCAATGCCATGGGCTGTGCAAGGAGGCAGCATGGACGCGCAGCGGTTCATCAAGAAGATCGGGGGGGGAGGCGCCGGGGCGTGCGGCCTGCCGTACGACGCCGCTGTCGAGATGTTCGATGCGCTGTTTGGAGGCGGTTTCGCCGACATCGAGCTGGGCGCGATCCTGGTCGCGCTCCGGATGAAGGGCGAGAGCCTCGAGGAGGTCCGCGCGGCGCTGGACGTCCTCGAGCCGCTGCTGCGCCGCGTGCCGGTCGACCGCGGGCGCCCCGTGGTGTCGATCCCCTCCTACAACGGCGCGTGCAACACCGCCAACCTCGTGCCGCTGCTCGCCTGCCTGCTGTCCCACGCCGGCGTGCAGGTGGTGGTCCACGGCGTGACCGGCGACCCCAGCCGCACCACCACCGCCGAGATCATGCAGGCGATGGGCCTGGGACCATCGGGCGGCCTGGACCAGGCCGAGGCGGCGCTCGCCCGCGGCGACCCGGCCTTCATGCCGGTGACGGTGCTGTCGGCGCGGCTCGCTGCGCTGCTCGATCTGCGCTGGACGCTGGGCGTGCGCAACGTCGGCCATACCCTGGTCCAGCTGCTCAATCCGACCGACGTGCCAGACTGCCTGCGGCTGTCGTGCTTCATGCACCCTGCGTCCAACCAGCTGCTGCACGACTATTTCGTCGCCACCGGCCACCCGGCGCTGGTGATGCGCGGCACCGAGGGCGAGGCCGTCGCGAGCACCCGCCGCGCTGCCCAGATCGACTGGCTCCACGGCGGTGACTGCGACGTACTGGTCGGCGCGCAGGCCATCGCCGTGTGCAACCTGCCGGCGCTGCCCGACCCGCATGACGCGCCGGCCACTGCCCGCTGGATCCAGTCGGTGCTGGCTGGGGAGCGGCCGGTGCCCGATCCGATCGAGCAGCAGGTCGCTGCGGTGCTCGAGGCGGTCGGCCTGGTGCCCCGTCCGCGCACCGCGGCGGCGGCGTGACGCCCGTCGGCCCGCGCCCGGCGCAGCGGGTCCCGCATCCGCTGCAGCTGGGTGGCTCGGGTTCGCCGCTATCATCCTGGGCTTTCGATCGGGCCGATGCGCCCGCGAAGGCCCATGCCACTTCGATTTGACGCGGCGATCATCGGCGCCGGCGCCGCCGGCCTGTTCTGCGCGGGCGTCGCCGCCCAGCGCGGGCTGCGCGTCGCGCTGATCGACCACGCCCCGCGCCTGGCCGAGAAGATCCGCATCTCGGGCGGTGGCCGCTGCAACTTCACCAACCTCGAGGCCGACCGGCCGGAGCGCTTCCTGTCCGGCGACCCGGCGTTCGCCCGCCACGCGCTGCAGGCCTACCGGCCGCGTCGCTTCGTGTCGCTGCTCGAGTCGGCCCGGATCGGCTGGCACGAGAAGCATCGCGGCCAGCTCTTCTGCGACGACTCGAGCGAGCGGGTGATCGAGCTGCTGCGCGCCGAGTGCGAGCGGGGCCGCGTGCAGTGGTTCAAGCCCTGCGCGGTCCACGAGGTGGCGCCGGCCGACGGCGCCGCCGACCGCGATGGGGCGCCCGCGCGCTTCGTGCTTCGCACCGACGCGGGCGAGCTCGCCTGCGCCTCGCTCGTGGTCGCAACCGGCGGCCTCTCGATCCCCCAGATCGGCGCCACAGACTGGGGTTACCGGCTGGCGCGCCGCTTCGGGCTGGAGGTGGTCGAGCCGCGGCCGGCGCTGGTGCCGCTCACCTTCACCGCGCAGGGCTGGCAGCCGTTTGCCGAGCTCTCGGGCCTCGCGCTCGAGGTCGACCTGTCCCTGCCCGGCGTGCCCGGTGCGCCGCGCTTCCGGGAGGACCTGCTGTTCACGCATCGCGGCCTGTCGGGCCCGGCCGTGCTCCAGGTGTCGAGCTACTGGCGCCCGGGCGAGCCGCTGTCGGTCGATCTCGCGCCGGGCGGGGGCATCGGGCAGGCGCTGCTCGCGGCCCGCGAGGGCACACGCCAGCAGGTGGGCACCGCGCTGGCCGAGATCGTGCCCAGGCGCCTCGCGATGGCGTGGCTGTCCGACGCGGTGGCCGCGCTCGCCGCGCCGCCCGGCCCGCGCGCCGGCCGGGGGGCGGCCGCGACGCCGGTGGCGCACGCCGAGCGTCCGCTCGCCGAGCGGCGCCTCGCCGAGCTCGGCAACCGCGCCGTCCAGGCGCTGGGCCAGCGCTTCCACGACTGGCGGGTGGTGCCGGCCGGCACCGAGGGCTGGCGCAAGGCGGAGGTGACCGCCGGCGGCGTGGCCACCGCCGAGCTCGACCCCCGCACGCTCGAGGCCCGGCGGGTCCCGGGCCTGCACTTCGTGGGCGAGGTGGTCGACGTGACCGGCTGGCTCGGCGGCTACAACTTCCAGTGGGCCTGGGCCAGCGGCTGGGCGGCGGGGCAGGCGGTTTAGGCGGGCGGCGTCCGGAACTGGCGCAGGTGGGGTCTACCCAGGGCCCGTGTGACGCGCCGTCGCGCCGGGAGTTTGCCTTGAGCCGAGAGAACCTTGCCATCGCCCTCGTCCTGGGGGTCCCGCTGCTGGTCGGCTTGGCCATCGGGGTCGTGGCCGGCGCCAACCTTCCCTACCGGATCGCCCAGCATGCGCCGCGGCCGCTTCCCGCCCTGTGGGAAAGAATGGGTGAGACCCCCGGGACAACGGGCCCCGAATGGGCGGTCTCGCGC
>CAYNRU010000073.1:0-7785 GCA_964399635.1 uncultured Bordetella sp. | reverse complement strand
TAACTTGCCTTGTCCACAGGCGGTCGCGGGGCGTCACCGATTCATCGCCCCCCCGGCCATGGGTGGCTCGGCGGCAGGACGCCGCAGGACCGCCTACAAGGCGTCGGTCAGGGCTTGCAGGGGAAGTCATCAGTCGGCCCTCGGCAGCGCCTTGGTGGCCTTCCTGACGTGCGTGGGGCTGGGCGTCAGTAGCAGCCCTGCCTCGCCGTCGTTCACCCGCGCGTCCGGGTAGACCGTCAGCACGCGCCGCAGCTCGGCTATGAATGCCGCCTTGAACTGCCGGACCAGCTTGTAGTCGCTGCCGAACTGCTGCGCCAGCGCCGCCCACGGGATCTCGACCGGCGCGCGCAGGTACGACATCCGCCAGGTCAGCCAGGTGTAGATGTCCAGCGCGAGCGGGCTGCGCCGCAGCGCCTTCAGGGCGCGCATGTCCACCGGTACGGGACGCTCGATCAGCTCATCGTAGAAGTCGCCGCTCAGGGTCACCGACGATTGCCATAGTGACCGCTGCTCGGGATTGGGCGCGTCCCACCAAAGGATGGCCTTGCTGGCGATCCGATACCCGATGTCTGCCATCGGCCCGTTGTCAGCGCCCTTGTAGTTGCAGCTCACCGTCGCGTTGAACAGCCGCCGGGTCTGCTGCTTGAGCATCCGGGTCTGCCCGCGCTTGCCGGATACCGGCGTCAGTCCTAGCTCGCGCATGAACCCGGCCATGCTGTCCCCCAGGTCCAGCTCGCGGGATCGGGTGCGGACGGCCTCGGTGGTGACCCATGCCATCAGCAGGCGGGGCGTCGATCCGTAGGGCAGGCCGATGCTGCTGGGTGCCTGCATGGTCATGACGAATGCGCCGTTGCGCCGCACGAACTCGTTGCCCTCGACCTTGCGGTGGGGCATCGTGGCCTGCGTCAGTGCCCGCGCCATGAATCCGAGCGCACCGGCCTGCTGGGCTTCCTCGGCCTCGATGGCGAGCGCCTGGGTGATGAGCCGCTCGACGTTCGCCGGGGCGGGGGTGTTCTTGCTGGCCTTCAGGGCGTCGCCCTCCTTGCCGTATCTGTGCGAGTAAGTATGCGTGACGACTCAGTCTTCTGCCGGCCTTCTTGCTTGCTCTCGCACAACGCATGGCTATAGATTCCCGTTTTTGAATATTGAGCGATATTGGGAGCATTAAAAACATTGAAGGGTACGGGCAGCTCAGAACGGGATCGTCGGATCGGCGTCGGGCTTGATCGGCAGGCCGGTGTCCATGTCGATAACGGTATGGCGTGACCGCCCGGTCAGCTCGTCTAAGAAGGCTGCGCGGGCAGCGGCCGACGATGACTGCTTCGTCCGCGCCTTCGGCTTCGCGGCCTGCGTCGGCGCGGCTGCTGTTGCGCGGGCCGCAGTCTCCCAGGGTGGCAGCAGCGGCTCCAGCTTGCTGACCGCCCGCACCGCGTTGATGAACTCGTACATCTGCCGGTTCCCGTCCCGGATGCGCTGCCAGGCATCGCGCACGCCCGCGTTCTTCACGTTGGCGACCCGGAACCGCAGACGGTAGATCCCGACGATCATTGCGCCGCTGCCGGCCGGCACGATGGCCGCGTAGGTGCCGTCGAAGTGGCTGGACGCGACGTAGACCACGGTGCCGTCGCGCTTGGGGTCGGGGACGTACGTGCCCTCGGCCGTCACAGGTCGCCGGAACTCTCCCGCCGTCCTGGCGGTCAGCCCTGCCAGCCCTTCCTCGCCTGCCGGCTTGAACCCGTGCCGGCTGCGGCAGTCCAGCTCGTACAGCGGCTCGGCATCGTCCGGGATCTCGCCGTACCCCGCGCCGCTGCTGAGTTTCCCTGGCTTCGCGTTGCGGTTCAGGACCGTGACCATCTCGTAGATCAGGCCGATAGCCTCCAGCGCCCTCAGGGCGTCCCAATACGCTCGGTCGTCGCCACCGCTGACGTTCTTGTCGATCCTCGATACCTCGCCGGCTCGCGCGGCCCGTAGCAGTCGCGCACCACCTCGCAGGCTGATCCCGGCCGTCTCGTCCGCATCTGGCTCGTAGCGCCTCCACGGCCCGCCCATCGGGTTGATCCCGCCCCATGTCTCCATGTCGTTCAGGGCATACAACTCCAGCAGCATCCGCGCCGCGACGGGGCCGGCGTTCTTCAGGTCGAACAGCGGACGCTTGAACGTGACGAACCCGTCCACCAGGCCCGCGCCGATCCACACGCGGTCCTTGGGCAGCTCGCCAAAGTCGGGCAGGACATAGCGCACCATCCCTCGCTCGGTCGGACCATCGGGTAGCACTTGGCCGGGATGCGCTGCCAGCCACGCCTCGCGCTCGACCAGGATCGGCCCCCGGTCCACCTGCTCGATCTTGGTCGCGGTCCTCTTCGGCCGGCCGTCGTACCCATACTTCGCGGGGACCTCTCGCTGCTCGGTCGCGTGGATCTTCAACAGCCGCTTCAGCGCCGCCTCCACCAGCTTCTTGCCGGTGCCGGTGCGAAGGCTCACGGCCTTGACGCTCGCAGGCGTGTAGACGCCCGTCCCGTCGGTGAACCGCGCCAGCGTCAGGTACGCGCAGACCTCCAGCGCGCCGGCCTGGGCACGCACCAGGGCGTCGAGTGCAGCTCGCGGGATGCAGAACGATGGAGAGCCTTTCGGTGCGCCCTTGGGGGCGTCCTGCGGCTGCTGCGGGTTGTCGTCGTCGCTCATCGGACCCCTTCGGCCTCGCGGCCCTTTGGGTTGCGGTTCTCTACCTGACGCGCAACGTCTGCGCGATCCCGGCGTACAGGGTGCCGGCTCGAGTCCGGCCGTGGGTCACCCGGATGCGGCAGCGGGTGCCGACCAGGCCACGTAGTCCTTCCTCTGATAGCCCGCGCATCTCGCCCATGCCGGCGACCAGGTCGGCCAGCTTGCCGCGCCCGCTGATCGCCGCCGACTCCATCAGCCGCACGCCTGCCAGCTCGCCGTCGGTGGTCTCGTAGACCAGGCCGATGCGCCGACCGTGTGCGCCGTCGAACGGCTGCACGTCCACCAGGACAGCCTCGTACACGCCCTCGGGCACCAGGACCGCGCCCGCTGCCGACACTCGCTCAGGGCCGGTCCCGTACAAATCCGGTCGGTTTTGTACGCTTACCTGTGTATCGGCGTACCCGACTACCCTTCGGTCAGTCATCTTCCCCGTACTTCCGGCTTAGTTCGTTGTGTATCAGCACGCGGATCTGACGCACCTCTCGCTCGATACCACCGAGTACGTAGATGACCCCAAACCCAAGACCAATCACGATCCATACAAGCGCCCATTCAGCCGTTGTCACCGTCACCTCCTGTCGGTCTGTGCGACCGCTCTAGTGAGTTTCGCCGCCAGCCCGGTGTCCATCAACCACATGCACAGGATCATCCGCACGTCGCTCGGCAGCTCGCCGACGAACCTGCGCTGCACAGCCGGTCGGCCTGTGCGTGCCAGCACCGCGTCGGCGGCATCGTGGACGCGATCCATCAGGTCGGCAGACAGCGCCAGCAGCGCGGGGTCGACCATCTTCGCTACCTGCACCGTCGCGTCGCCGAATAGCGCGACCAGCTCGCGCTGCATCCGGCCGGGTCGTGCGTTCTTCGCCTGGGGCATTCCTCGATCTCCTTTGTCGTCACGCCGCCTGGCGGTTCACCAGGTAGCGCACCGTGGACGGATACCAGCGCCCGCCCCGCTTGCCGGAAACGCCGCGCGCGTTCAGGTCGTCGGCGATCTCGGCGAGGGTGTCGCCGGCCTCGCGCCGCTTCAGGATCTCGGCGACGACCTTCGCCTCGGCCTTGATCTCGCGCAGCCGGCCCTCGACGGCCTCATAGCCGAATGGGGTCGGTGCGTAGACCTCTCCGACCGACTTCTTGTACGCAAGGGCGGCACGGGTCCGCTCGGCGATCACGTCGCGCTCGAACTCGGCCATCACGGCCAGCATCCTGAAAATCATCCGGCCCGCCGCGCTGGTCGTGTCGATCTTCTCGGTCAGGCTCACCAGGTCCGCGCCGCGCTTCTCCAGCCTCTCGGCGATCTCCAGCATGTCGCGGGTCGAGCGCGCCAGGCGGCTGATGCTGTACGCCACCAGGGCGGTGCCCTTCCCGGATGCCTTCAGGGCCGCGTGTAGGCCATCCCTGCCGTCCATCTTCGATCCGCTGATGCCGGCGTCCTCGAACGTCGCCACCAGCTCGTAGTCGTTGACCGCGCACCAGGCCGCGATCTTCGCGCGCTGCGCGTCCAGGCTGACACCCTCGGTCGCCTGATCCTGGGTACTGACTCGAAGGTAGCCGATGGCTTGTTTCATGTCGCTGGTCCCGTTGGCGGTTGCCCTTTGGATGCCTTCGATTCTACCCGAATATCGGCATAGGTAAACGGGTAAGTATGTGAGTCTGACGTGTGTCGGCCTGCTGCCGCGCGACGTTCGATCTAGTACGTCTGGTCGATAGACGGCACCGCTCGCGCCGGCCACCCTTCGTGCCATGAACCCCGATACTTGCTTCATATGGCGACTGACCCGGACCGGCCGGCACCGATGGCGACTGCGGGTCGCCCTGGTGCTGCACGTCGTCGGCCTGCACCGGCTCGCGGTGCGCGTAAGCGACATCCGGTCGCTAGTGATCTAGGTCAGGTTGGCCAGTACGCCCCGCTGGTCGTGCAACGCTCGCGCCAACTCGCGCAGCATCGGGCGCACGCCGCCTTGGTAGGCATTCAGCCGGGTGCGGCTCTTACCGGCGCCGGTCCTCGGGCCGGTCGAGCGTGTCCATGGTTGCCAGTGTCGGATTGCCTCGGCCTGCCGCGCTCGTCGTTCCGGTGTCCAGCCGACTGCTGCCACCGTCAGTCCTTCAGCGCATAGAACAGGTGCCAGTACCAGGCGGTACGGGTCTCGGAACGCTCCACACAAATAGGATCAGGGAGCTTCAGAGCTTCATCCCAGCACATTCCTACCTGCATCGCATAGCGTTGATTCTCTACCCGCACCAACGCCGCCGACAGCCACACGATCAACAAAACGCTCACGAGCAACGCTACGCGCTCCTTCATGTACCTTTGCCTCTAATAGTCCGTTCTGCCCGATCTCGGTTTCTCCGCGCGCGCCTGCGCCCACCTTCGCGCGCGCATATGCTGATGAAGACCGCTCGACGCTCTCGTGCGTGCGCGTGCCCGCACCTGGCGGCGCAATGCCGGCCTCGTTGTTCACCTGCTGGTTTTGCGCGATGTTCGCCTGCCGCACGAACGCGACCGGGCGCGGGTTTTTCATCTCAGCCAGCGCCTCGACGGTCGCGCGGGCCTGCGCCTGGGCCTTCAGCGCGAGCCGCAGGTGCGTCTCGTACTGCTTCAATTGGTCCTGCGCCATCGCCCGCGTCGTGAGCCGGGTGAACAGCGCATTGAGCGTATGTACCTGGGCGACCAGGACAGACTCCATCCGCCTCATGTCGCCGCTGTGGACCTTGACGCATTGGTCGGTCAGCTCGTCTATCAGCCCCCCGACCTCCAGATGCTCTCCGTTGATGAACCTGCCGTAGACCGCTTGCACGGCGATGGCTCCGCCAACGCTTGGGCGCATAACGGATCGCGCCATTGCGCGCGCATCGGTGTCGTCGGGTCCGCGTTCCGCCTGGATCACGCCGGCCTTCTGGGCGGTCTTCTTGGCAGTCACGGCTTCCAGCTCGCGATCCACGCCTCGATCAGCTCACCGACCGTGGTGCGCTCCTGTACCGCGCGCATCTTCAGCGCCATGTGCAGATCGCCGCGCACGTTGGCTGTCAGCCGCACGTCGCCCTCGGGGATCAGCCCCGACTTCTCGCCCTGGGGGGCGGTAGCGGCGCTCGACCTGGTGCGCGTGGCCGGCGACCGGCTGGTGGCCTCGGCGAACCCCAGGACTGCATCGCGCCCCAGGGTTGGCTTCTTCAAAGGCGTGACGTTGCGTGCCATATAGTTACCTGCGTATGTACTTACTTGATTATGCGCCGGATCTCGGCGATCAGCTCGTTCAGCTCAGTCCTGGCCGTGGGGTCCGATAGCTCGGCAGCGGTCAGCCCGATGCCCAGCGCCTCGACGTAGGCGACGCGCAGACCCATGGTCGTCTTGAGGATCGGCAGGCCCAGCTCGGGCTTCGCCTGCGCCGCCAGGTCCTGCGCGAGCCGGGTGTGCCCCCGGAACCGCGTCCACACGATCCGCACGTCCACGGGGCGCACCTGGCGGGCCTGCTTCACGATCTCCACCAGGTCGCCGGTTGCCCATAGCTCGGCGACCGATGCGCCGACCGGCACCAGCGCCAGGTCTGCCAGTACCAGGATCGCGCGTGTCAGCTCGGCGATCCTAGGCGGTCCGTCCAGCACGATGTAGTCGGCCTCGCTGCGCCACCGCTCGACCTTGTCGATCAGCTCCTTGTGGGTGCCTGCCGTGTCGCCGATGACGCTGCCGAATAGGTCCGGCTCGACTGCTTGCTGCCGAACCGCGACCCAGGACGCGGCGGTGCCTTGCGGCATGTCGCAGTCGATCAGTACCGTGCGCCCGATCTTCGACAGCTCGCCCGCGAGGTTCGTTGCCACGGTCGAGCGGCCCGCGCCGCCCTTGACTTGGACGACACCGATCACGCGCGCCTCGTTGGTCTTGGCGCGACTCACTTGATTCCTTTCTGTTTTTTCAGTTCTTTGAACAGTTCGTTGGACCCTTGCGCGATGCTCTTCAATGGGTTGGTCCGGCAGAAGTTGTCCATCCATAGGAACAATGATTCGCGCTCCGTTCCTTTGAGAACGTTCTTGAAGCTCATGAACACCATTCCACTCAGGTAGCCCAGCAGCCAATTTTCTTGCAGCCAGCTTTCTTGAAATGAGGTGTTAACAGTGCTGCTCGTCGTGTTGGAACTGCGAACCTTGACCCATTCCCCGCATGAGCGGTCCCCGTAGATTTCTACGCCTTGGCTGCCATGGCAGGACTCCAACGGAACCATCGCGCTGATAGCTATTGCGGCTATGAGGACACCGGGGTGTTTCCTGTTTCCAGTCATCCACCTGTTGCTGTTGGCGCGCTTGGCTGCGGGCAGGCCGCGCAGCGGGTTGTCCCCAGGCGGGAGCGGCTGAACAACAGGTACGTTCATCGGGGTGTCCTTGTTGCGCGTTGCAACTCATTGAACAGGAGCTGGGCGCCGGTCCCGGTGTTGCTCAACGGGTTGGCCCGGCAGTAGTTCGTCATCCACAGAACTACGGACGCCTTGTCCAAGTCGGCTAGCACGTTGACGTTCAACGCCACTGTTACCCCTGACAGGAACCCCGCGAGCCATGCTTCATCACCCGTCCGTAGGGCCATGCCACCAAAGTCCGTCATAGCTTGGTTCTCGACCCACTTCCCGCAGGGCCGTGGAGCGAGCATCGTCACTTGGGCGAATGCGGTGCCCGCGACCGCCGCCAGCACCAGGGCGACGACTGCCGTCAGGCACGGGGCGGTTTTGAATCGGCAGGACATCGAAGTGTTGATGAGGCGCGCACGGCTCGGGGGCAGGCCGCGCAGCGGGCTGTCCACAGACGCGAGCGGCTGAACAACAGGTTTGTATTTTCTATTGGTCATTACAGGCTCTTACTAGGGGCGTCACCGATTCATCCCTCCGGCGTCACCGATTCATCGTGGATAACCCCTGCCAGGCGTCACCGATTCATCGTGGATAACTTGCCTTGTCCACAGGCGGTCGCGGGGCGTCACCGATTCATCGCCCCCCCGGCCATGGGTGGCTCGGCGGCAGGACGCCGCAGGACCGCCTACAAGGCGTCGGTCAGGGCTTGCAGGGGAAGTCATCAGTCGGCCCT
>CAYNRU010000072.1:0-9462 GCA_964399635.1 uncultured Bordetella sp. | reverse complement strand
CGCCAAGGCGCTGCCGGGCTCCGGCTGACGGTCCTCTATCCCGGCCTCCGCCGTCGCCCTGGCGGGCCTCCTATGCGGTCCTGCCGGCACGCCTCGGCGTCAGCGCGGGCCACCCGGCCGGGCTGTGGACAACCCAAGTTGTCCCCGATGAAGTGGTCGCGCTTTTTAGGGGGGCTGGGGGATGAAGTGGTCGCGCGGGGGGGATGAAGTGGTCGCGCCCCTAGTAAATGCAGATAGCTCCCGGTAATACATACACCTGTAGTTGTGCGCCGCACCCGTGGACAACCTGGCGGTTGCCCACCGCTGTCGGCGCCGCGGCGACAACATCGTCAATAGATCCCTAGGCCAGAACCGGCTCGACGTTGGCGGACTACCGCGGCGCCTGCCCTGCACGCGCCAGGACGGTCTGTAGGGTCCCCGTCACCAGCTCGGCCGACAACGTGTACGAGATCCAGTTCTTCGACCATCATCAAGCCGCGCTTTATCCCCCCAGCAATGGAGCGGCACTTGAGGCCGTTCGGCCTGTTGATCCGCATGGAATCTAGCCCTGAATTCCTAATTGACGCAGGGACTCACGCGCGGGGTCGCAACGGCCCGCTGAACGGCACCGCTGCTGGGCTGCACTGTCTCGCCCGAGAGCCCATGCGGGTTGCGAGGACCCATCGCCAAACCCTTGTTCTCGAATACGAAATCGGGCGCGCACGCCGCTTGCGATCGGGATCGGCTAAGGGGTAACCTTAGCGGTGTTCGCGATCGTGAACGCTACCTGTAGCGTCTGATCGGGGGCTGATGGGGCCAGGCCCGGAGCCATAAAGGCGAAGGGCCACCTGTTTGCAGCAGGCGGCCCTTCTTGCAACCGAGTGTCGTCGGAAGCGGTGTTTACTGGAGTAAACAGGAGCCGAGTATTGGTCAGACAGACCGCCAGCGTCAAGCATCCTTTGCACTGATGTGACCCGGTCAGACCGGCCAATACCGGCTATTACCGCCCCGGCAGCTCGCCCTAGGAGTTGTCATGCCTTCGATTGCCCAGCCGCCTAGCGGCTTCCTCTACGGGTCTCCTGACCCTTCCCTGACCGCGCTGTCGCCCTCCGAGGCGGCGTTCGTGGCCTACCTGGCCGACCGCGGTGGCGAGGCTGACTCGCTGGCCGTGCGCCGGGACTTGGCGGTGGCGAACATCAGCGAGACTGCGAGGTCGGCCACGCGCAAGCTCGCGCTGGCCGGCGACCCCCGTCGCGTCGAGTGCCTGAGCGGCTCGGCGCTCGACCCGGCGACAGGTCGGCTCCGGCCGGCCGCGCGCTGGCGGCTGACGCACCCGACGATCGCAGCGTAGGCGGCCGCCATGGTCGCCCGCTACCGCACCCCGTCGGGGGGCGGGAAGGGTCCGCGCGTGTTCACCGTGAAGCTACTCACAGCGGACGGCACCGAGATGCCGCTGCCGAGTGTCACGGCGGACACGCCCGCGGATGCCGCCCGCCAAGTCACACGCGCTTACGTCGAGTTCATCCGGGGGCAGATCCAACCGCCCCAGGTGGTGGTGGGCGGGCCGTTCGGGCCGCACACCTTCCCGACCGACTCGACCTGGCGGGGGCGACGGCGTCCGCCCGACGCCCTACAGCTCTTCGACCCCCAGCCCCCGATGGCCGCCGGCGCCACCGCCGGCAACAAAAAGGCCGCCCTGGTCGGCGGCCTCGAAAACTAAACCCAGCGAGATCTAGTCCATGAATTCTACCGACAATTCCGACACCGCCACCGCCACCGGCAGGCGCCCCAACGGTGCCAACGGCGCCGACCCAATCGATCCGTTTGACCCCGCCAACCTGACGTTGCGCCAGGACTTCAACGAGACCATCGGCGTGAAGAAGGCGCTGATCCGCGTCCCTGTCCGCAAGCCCAACAAGCAGGACTTCATCCGCGTCCGCCCGGAGCCCGAGTACCGGATCGACACCATGGTCCTGGAGGTCAAGGAGGACCGCGAGTATTTCCTGGTTGCACCGGCGCTGCACGCCGAGCTGATGGGCGAGGCCGTGCCCATGACGCTGTTCACGGCGATCGACCGCACGGGTAGTCCGTTCTTGCTGCCGGTGAAGATCACCACCGACGCCACTAGGCGCGGCAACCATTGGCCGGACTCGCTGCGTGCGTGCTGCGAGCTTGGCATGAAGTCATGGGTCCGCATCGTCGCCGACATGGCCGCGGGCGGCTACCAGGCGATGGTGGCGAGCGCGAACCTCCCCGACCCGGAGTGGCCCGAGGCGAGCCTCCACGCCCTCCTCAAGCTCGCGTTCGGCAGCAACATGATCGACCGGCCGGACCACGATGTGGTCCTGCGCCTGACGGGTCGGCTGTGAGGTGGCGGCGCTCGACCCGCTCCCGTTCCGGGAGGTGTGGGCCTGCGACTTCGAGTTCGTAGCCGGCCCCGGCGAGCGCCCTGCCCCTGTGTGCATGGTGGCCCGCGAGCTGCACTCCGGCCGCACGCTGCGACTTTGGCGTGATGAGCTGGTCCGGCTGCAGGCTGCGCCGTTCGACACCGGGCCGGCCGCGCTGTTCGTCGCGTACTACGCGAGCGCCGAGATGGGGTGCTTTCTCGAGCTGGGCTGGCCGACACCGGCGCGGGTCATCGACCTGTTCGCTGAATTCCGCCGCGTATCGAACGGCCGCACCTTGTACTCGACGCGGGGGGAAGTGATCACCAGGGCGGGCCTGGTGCACGCGATGGCTGCATATGGCCTCGACGCGATCGGTGCCGACGAGAAGGATGAGATGCGCGAGCTGATCATCGGCGGCGGCCCGTGGACCGCTGCCCAGCGCGCGGCGATCCTCGCGTACTGCGAGACCGACGTGGACGCCCTCGCGCGGTTGCTGCCGGCGATGTTGCCGGACATCCTGCGCGGGCCGCGGGGTGCCACCGTGGCGCTCGGGCAGGCACTCCTCCGCGGCCGGTACATGGTCGCGGCCGGTCGAATCGAACACAGCGGCGTCCCGATCGACGTGCCGACGCTGGAGCGGCTGCGCGATGGCTGGGCCGGCATCAAGGGGGCGCTGATCGCGAAGGTCGACGCAGAGTTCGGCGTGTTCGACGGGCTGCGCTTCTCCGAGCGCCAGTTCGCCGAGTACCTGGTGCGCACCGGCACCGCCTGGCCCCGACTGCCCTCGGGCGAGCTGGACCTTAAGGACGACACTTTCCGCGAGATGGCGAGATCGAACCCGGCGATTGCCCCCCTGCGCGAGCTGCGGGCGGCGCTGTCCGAGCTGCGGTTGAACGACCTGGCCGTCGGCAGCGACGGCCGCAACCGCACGATGCTGTCGGCGTTCCGCGCGAGGACTGGGCGCAACCAGCCCAGCAATTCGCGGTTCATCTTCGGGCCGTCGGTGTGGCTGCGGGGGCTGATCAAGCCGGCCGAGGGCATGGCGGTTGCCTACGTCGACTTCCGCTCCCAGGAGATCGGCATCGCGGCCGCGCTGTCCGGCGATGCCGGGATGATGGCCGGCTACACCTCGGGCGATCCCTACGTCGACTTCGGCATCCGCGCGGGCCTCCTCCCAACAGGGTCGAACAAGCGTACGCACCGGGCGCAGCGCGACGTGCTGAAGGCCGTGGTGCTGGGTATCGGCTACGGCATGGGCGTCGAGGCGATGGCGAGCCGGATCGGCAAGCCGCTGGTGACGGCGAGGATTCTTCTTGCGAAGCACCGCTCCGCCTACCCGACGTTCTGGCGCTGGTCCGATGCGGTGGTAGATCACGCAGTCCTGAACCGCCGGCTGAACACGGTGTTCGGTTGGGAGCTGACTGTTGGCGAGAACGTGAACCCTAGGGCGCTGCGGAATTTCCCGATGCAGGCGAACGGGGCGGAGATGTTGCGCCTGGCGTGCTGCTACGCCACCGAGGCGGGCCTGACGGTCATCGCGCCTGTCCATGACGCTATCGCCATCGAAGCGCCGGCCGAGCGGATCGACGACGACGTGGAGCTGCTGCGCGAATGCATGGAGCGGGCTAGCCGCGAAGTCCTGGGCGGGTTCACGATCGTCGCCGATATCGACAAGGTGGTGCGCTACCCAGACCGCTACGCCGACGCACGAGGTGCTGCGATGTGGGCAACCGTCAATGAGCTGATCGGGGGGCCGCCATCCCGAGTTCGCACGGGGGGTGCGCGTTCTTGGACAGGGGGTGTCCCGGAAACGGACACCCGCCCTTCTTGTTAGTTTTTGTTCTTCTTATACCTTCTTCAAATATCTATGGAGAATGAGTATGTATATCTGCAAGACTCATGAGGAAAGCAGAGACATGGATCTAGAGATGTTTCGACTGACAGGCGCTCCTCCCCCCCCCATTCCTAGGCGGCCGCGTACCGTACCCAAGCCCGGCAGGCCCAAGAAGTTCGCGCTGGTCCGGATCGACACCGACGTGATCCGCCAGGCCGTCGAGGCAAACCCCAACGCGCTTGCGGTCCTACTGCTGATCGCGGGTCGAGCTCGGGGCCTGGCAACCGCTGGCGGTTGGGTGACTGTGCCGACGGCTGCGCGCACCGAGATCGGGCTGGGGCGCACCAGGTACAGCCGCTCGCTGGCCGACATGGAGGCGGCGGGCCTGATCGAGGTCCAGCGCACCCTCGGCACCGAGAACAAGCCGTCGGGGCGTGCTGCCCGTGTCCGCTTGCGGGTCGATCTTGGCCTGCCCGGCTACCAGGGGCTGGTATGACCCGCACCAAGCCCACCACACCGCAGAAGGCGCCCCCGAGGGTCCCCCTGAGGGTCGAGGCAACGGCAGACGATGCGCCGGGCCGCCCTCTCGCGCGCACGGCGTTGCGCCCGGCTGTCACCGCGGCGCTCGCAGTCCAGGCGGCCTACAAGGGCACCCTAGAGGACGTGGACATCAACGAGCTGGTGGCGGAGCTTTCGGCGCAGTCCTGCGAGGTGAATGGCGGCAATCTCACCCGCGTCGAGAACATACTGACCTCGCAGCTCCACACCCTGGACGTGACGTTCTCGATGCTGATGAAGCGGGCGCTGGCGCAGAACACCCTCCCGCAGTACGAAGCCTTCATGCGGTTCGCGCTGCGTGCCCAGGCGCAGGCCCGAGCCACCGCCGAGGCGATCGGCCAGCTCAAGAACCCGCCCGTTGTCATCGCCCGCCAGGCGAACATCGGCGAGAACGTCCTGGTGAACAACGGCGGGCACGGCCCCCCGGGAGAGCTGCACGCAGGCGGGCGCGGAGAAACCGAGCGGTTTTCATCAGCATATGCGCGCGCGAAGGTGGGCGCAGGCGCGCGCGGAGAAACCGAGATCGGGCTGAACAGACTTTTGGAGGCGAGCGATGGGGCACGGATGGACACCCGAGCGGCGGGCACGCCAGGCCGAGGCGATCCGGCGGTGGCAGCCGTGGACGCGCTCGACCGGGCCGACGACCGACGCCGGTAAGGCGCGCACCCGGGTGAACGCCTTCAAGGGCGGTCAGCGGGAGGCGCTGCGGGCACTGGCGCGGGCGCTGCGCGAACAGGAGCGCAGCCTGCGCGAGCTGGTGGGGTAGGGGCAGACCTACACGCGACAATAAATCGTGATGGGCGGAGCGTCACCCGCTTGGCACGCCTGCCACGCGGACCGCGAGCTGCCGCAGCCCGACGGCGTACAAGACCAGCCCGAGCCTGAACCGCCTGCGCCGACCCGCCAGCCAGCCAGCCGATATGACCCAGCCGGCGATGGTGTCGTGGATGAGGTCCATGACGCCGATCCTGCCGGCGCCGGGAGATGCTGTCTATTGAACGGGCGGCCTAGCCCGAACGGGTGGGACCGACGCGGCGCGGCCATCCTGTTGTTTATCTAACTCATTAAATCTACTCCTCATGAGTCATGAAGCCCTTGACCTGCTCGGTAGGCGCGGCTATTGTTCCGATAACACTGCTTCTCGGATACCTGAACGCCCATGACCGCCTCGCTGATCACCCGCCCCGGAACCGAGATTGCCCTGCCGGCCGCCGAGGTCGAGGCCGCCCGTGGCTTCATCGCGCAACAGGTCGCCCCGGCCACCCTGCGCGCCTACCGCACCGACGCCCGCCTGTTCGCCGAGTGGTGCGCCGAGCGCGGCGTGCTGGCCCTGCCCGCCTCCCCCGAGTCGGTCGCCACCTACCTGTCGGCGATCGCCACCGAGGGGTCGAAGTTCTCGACGGTGCGGCGGCGGGCGGCGGCAATCAAGTTCGCCCATGAAACCGGCGACTGCGAGTCTCCGACTAGCGCCCGCCTAGTGCGGTCCACACTGGCCGGGATCCGCCGCACGATCGGGGTCGCCCAGGTGAAGAAGTCCCCGGCGACCGCGAACCGCCTGGTCGAGATGATCCGGCTGTGCCCGACAACGCTGCCGGGGATGCGCGACCGCGCGATGCTGCTGCTGGGGTTCGCGGGCGCGTTCCGCCGCTCCGAGCTGGTGGCGCTGCGCGTCGAGGACCTGCAGGAGGCCGCCGGGGGCCTGCGCGTGACGATCCGCCGCAGCAAGACCGACCAGGACGGCGCCGGCCAGGAGATCGCCATCTCGCGCGGCGACGTTCACTGCCCGGTACTGGCGGTGCGTGCGTGGATGCAGGCGGCCGGTATCACCGACGGCTTCGTGTTCCGGCCCATCGCCCGCGGCGGCCGCGTGCTGGAGCGCCAGCTCTCGGATCGCGCCGTCGCCAACCTTGTGAAGGCATACGCGGCCCGTGCCGGGTTCCGGGTCGAGGACTTCAGCGGCCATAGCCTGCGGGCCGGCGCTGTCACCACGGCCGCTGAGGCGGGCGCGCCGTTGCTGAAGATGGCCGAGCTGTCGCGGCACAAGAGCCTGGAGGTGCTGAAGGGCTACGTCAGGTCGGCCGACCTGTTCAAGAACCACGCCCTGGGAGGTGTGCTGTGAGGCTCGCCATCAAACTGGCCGCGGCGCTCTTGGCTGCTGGGGTGTCTGCACAAGCGGTGGCGAGCTTCACGGGCGGAAACGAACTGTATTCCGGGCTACAGACGTACCGGGAAGCCCGCACCGATGTCACCCTGGTCGAGGCAGCTCGGGGGGGGCGTGCGGTCGGCTACGTCATAGGGGTTTTCGACGCGCTGGAGATCATGAACTTCTTCTGCCTGCCGGCCGATGCGACACGGGGGCAGGTCATTGATGTGGTTCTTCAGCACCTCCGGGGCAACCCGGCAACCCGACATAAGGAAGCGCACTTGCTTGTGGCGGAGGCGCTAAACCAATCCTTCCCCTGCAAGAAGTAGCCCATGGCGAACCCCATCATCGTCCTGTTCGCCATCAAGGGTGGCGGCGGGAAGTCCACGCTGGCGGCCTGCATAGCTGCACAGCTCATGAGTAAAGGAGTCCAGGTCGCGCTGGTGGACGCCGACCCACAGCGGTCCCTGACTGAGTGGCACGGGCGCGGCGGCCCGCTCGCCGAGCTGCCGATCGTTACCGACGCCACCGAGCGCGCGGCCGCGCGTGCCGTCGAGCTGGCGAAGAAGGCGACGGTGGTGGTGGATACGCCGGGGTTCGCGGCGCGGGAGCAACTGGCCCTGTTGACCGTTGCCGATCGGGTGCTGATCCCCTGCCGGCCCTCGGCCCTGGATGCCCGCCGCGCGCTGGAGGCGCTGGAGATGGTGGCAACCGTGAACCGCACCAGGCGCAAGAAGGCGCAGGCCGTCATCGTCATGAACGGCGCGTCGAGGTCGACCGTCGTCGGCCACATCCGCAACGAGCTGGTGGCGGGCGGCGCGCGGGTTCTCGGCTCCGAGGTGGCGCAGCGGACTGCCTACGTCGAGGCCGAGCTGTACGGCAGCGCCCCGTGCTTCATGGGACGCAACGCGCAGAAGGCGGCCGATGAGATCGCGGCCGTGACCGCTGAGATACTGCGTAACTCATGAGTGCATAAGCATGGCGACCAAGAAGCTACCCGGTGTCAGCCGCTCGGCGTCGAGCGAGCTTGCGAAGATCAAGGCCGCGCTACCGTCGGCGTCAGGATCCCGCACGCACGCCCGCGGCGACGGCACTCCGCTGCAGGTGGTATTGCCCGAGGAGCTGGCGCGCGAGCTGCGGCACCAGGCGATTGATGAGTCCACGTCGGTCCGCGCGCTGATCCTACGGGCGCTGAAGAAGGCCGGCTACAGGGTTACCGAGGATGATCTGGCAGACCGGAGGCGGCGTGCGTAGACCGGGACTCTGTAGAAGCGTGGCTTTAGTGTTGGCTTTCGCTCCCTTACTGGCAAGCTGTGCCCCCTCCCTAAGTGAGACCCTGAAGGGGTGCAAGCTAGATGCGCGGGCGGAAATCCCTAACCCGGACAACATCATCTGGCTCGAACTCAGGCGAGACACGTCCGTCGCCCAGTGCATGAGGGAGAAGGAGTTCAGAGTCGACCGGGAAGCCAAGGGTTGCCCGCCCATCGGTCTCGCCATGGATCACGAGGCGTGCTGGTGGGCACCTCGGCGGAAGTGGTTCTGATCGCCCGCCCCATGCCAGACCACAAGATCGACCGCGAGCTGCGGACCTTCAACCGGCTGATCGCTTCATCGCTGGCGATCGAAGCCGAGGCCGCGAAGGAGGCCGGCCAGCTCGGGTTTATGGCGCGTGCGCTGACGCAGGCCACGATGCCGCACCGGAAGGTGGACGACAACGAGTTCACCCGCCGCAACGGCGCGTTCACGTTGACGATGCAGGCCCCCCGGGCGATCGGGTTGCCCTACGGCAGCACCCCCCGGCTCTTGATGGCCTGGCTGACCACAGAGGCGGTGCGGACCCGCGAGCGCGAGCTGGTCCTGGGCGACTCCATGTCGGCGTTCATGCGCGAGCTGGGGTACGTCCCGGTCTCGGGGAAGCGCGGGCAGAACAAGGTGTTCAAGGAACAGGCGACGCGGTTATTCGCCAGCTCGGTCTCGGCCATCTACCGGGACGACAAGCGGACCTCCCTGGTCAACCGCACGATCGCCGATGCCGCCGACCTGTGGTGGGACCCGCAGTCGCCCGACCAGGCGGGGCTGTGGCGATCGACGGTGCTGCTGTCCGAGTCCTTCTTCAAGGAGGTGATCGAGCGGCCCGTCCCGGTGGACCTCCGCGTCCTGAAGGCGCTGAAGCGCAGCCCGCTCGCGCTCGACACCTACGTCTGGCTGACCTGGCGGATGAGCTTCATGCGGGACCGGACAGAGATCCCATGGGAGGCGCTGGCCGCCCAGTTCGGGTCGGAGTACGGCCGGCTCCGGGACTTCAAGGCCGCCTTCAAGGCCGAGCTGAAGAACGTGCTGATGCAGTACACCTCGGCCAACGTGGAGGAGCGCGACGCCGGCCTGGTGCTGCTGCCCAGCTCCACGCACGTCAGGAAGGCCGCCAAGGCGCTGCCGGGCTCCGGCTGACGGTCCTCTATCCCGGCCTCCGCCGTCGCCCTGGCGGGCCTCCTATGCGGTCCTGCCGGCACGCCTCGGCGTCAGCGCGGGCCACCCGGCCGGGCTGTGGACAACCCAAGTTG
>CAYNRU010000071.1:0-109544 GCA_964399635.1 uncultured Bordetella sp. | reverse complement strand
AGTGATCCGGTGGTTCTGTATGGAAGGGCCATCGCTCAACGGATAAAAGGTACTCTGGGGATAACAGGCTGATACCGCCCAAGAGTTCATATCGACGGCGGTGTTTGGCACCTCGATGTCGGCTCATCTCATCCTGGGGCTGTAGCCGGTCCCAAGGGTATGGCTGTTCGCCATTTAAAGAGGTACGTGAGCTGGGTTTAAAACGTCGTGAGACAGTTTGGTCCCTATCTGCTGTGGGCGTTGGAGATTTGACGGGGGCTGCTCCTAGTACGAGAGGACCGGAGTGGACGCACCTCTGGTGTACCTGTTGTCACGCCAGTGGCATCGCAGGGTAGCTATGTGCGGAAGAGATAACCGCTGAAAGCATCTAAGCGGGAAACTTGCCTGAAGATGAGATCTCCCTGGGGACTTGATCCCCCTAAAGGGTCGTTCGAGACCAGGACGTTGATAGGCCGGGTGTGGAAGCGTAGTAATACGTTAAGCTAACCGGTACTAATTGCCCGTGAGGCTTGACCCTATAGTTTTGCAATGATCAAGTGAAGCGCGCCGCATCGCGTTGAGATGCGCGGCTGACAGCAATCGCAGGAGCACACCTTGGAGGTGATGGCTCCCGACTTCTTCCAGATTGGGTTTCCTGCCGAAGGGCAGGGGGCCGACAAGTCATGCCTGACGACCATAGCGCGGTGGAACCACCCCTTCCCATCCCGAACAGGACCGTGAAACGCCGCAGCGCCGATGATAGTGAGCATTCGCTCGTGAAAGTAGGACATCGTCAGGCAAATTACAGAAGCAGAAACCCCCCGAGTGATCTCGGGGGGTTTTTGTTTTTTGGCTATGGCAGCAACTGCGCTGCAGCTGGCGGGTGATTCACCGCACGAGAGGCGGGTGCGCCCCGCAGGTGCACTCACTTCCTCAGATCGAACGTCCAACCGACCGCGGCGAGAAAGCCGTTGGTGCCGAGCAGCGATACGGATGCTGAGAAGCGGTTGTAGCGCCAGCCTATCGTGGGCACGATCGCGGGCGCTATTCCGAACTGATTGAACGGGATCTTGTCCGCGTACGGATCTTTGTACCCGTGCAGCAGTCCGGCCGTCACGTTTGCAAACACGACCCCACCGGCAACCGGCTTCAGGTCCCACTCCTGGCCGAAATACGCGTATTGCGAAAATTGCCCGAATGAGTTGTCGAGTGCTGCGAAGCCGATGATCGACCGGTCGGCGCCCCAGAATATCCAGCGCTTGCTCAACAACTCACCCGCGAGCAGGTGGTTGTACCGCACATGGGCGTCGCTCTGGCTGAAATGGTACGCGGAGGGGCCGTAGAGGATACGCAACTGGTCGCCTGACTCGAGCCAATCCGCCTGGGCGTTGGCTGCGGCCAGCCCGAGCACGGTCACCGCCGAGCCGTAGACCAGCGTTCTTCCGAGGCGCATCCACCCGGATGGGCGCTTGAACGGCGATCGATTGCTCACGGTACGGTGCCGGCAGCGGCGATCGCTTAGGTCGAGAAGGCGGGGCAGCACGGTGAGGAACATCGGGACAACGCAAGGGAGCGCTGCGGCGCAGCGCGTGGAAGGCGGCCGAATGGTACCGCAGAGCGGTCGGGGAGGCGCATTTTGCGTGATTTGCGCATTGCCTTCGAGCGACATCGCGTCGATGTTGGGCAAGCGACCTGGCAGGAATGCTGCTACGCTTCCATAAACGTGAACAATTGTTAATCGAGGCGGGTGGTTGCCGCCCGAAATGGTCTGCAGCATCCCCCTGGGGTGACAATTCGCGTTGTCTCTGAACCTCTGCTCTCAAGTGCCTCATTCTGCTGGGGAAATCTCGTCGTCGACATCGATTCCCGCGTTGTCTCCGGATGCCCTGCAGCCGCTTCGGAGAGGGCCGTTCGGGATGCGTTCGGCATGCGTTCGATGCGGTTGGACGGGGATGCGGATTTCCCGGGAGGCCGTCCACATGCGACGGGCCGATCGGCAGTGGGGCGGTTTCCTGAACGGCGCGGTGCCTGACCCCGTGCCCCGGCCGCTCGAGTCCGGTCCGCGCAGGCACGCCGTGCTTGAGGTCGGCAGCAGGCCGGTGGCGTGGCGCGCCTGGGCCGCGGGCCGTGGCACAGCGGCCGTGCTCGTGCTTGCGGCGCTGGTGTCGGCGGGTTGCTCGGTTGCGCCGGTCGCCACGACGCAGGCCGAAGTCGCACAACGCGTCGCGCAGGACCGCGCCGGGATGTTCGTCGGGCAGGAGCCTGTGGGCGGGCCGATGACTTATTCGGAGGTGGCCGCCCGCGCGCTCAAGTACAACCTCGACGTCAGGCTCAAGGCGATGGAGGGCGCGCTGTCCATCGGGCAGCTCGATGTCGCAGGCTGGGACATGTTCCCGCGGGTGCTGGCGAACGCGGGTTACGTCAGCCGGGCGCCCGAAGACGGCTCCCGCACGAAGACGATCGAGACTGGCTTCGAGAGCCTGTTCCACCAGACGTCGAGCGAGCGGACGCGGTCGATTGCCAACGCCGAGTTCTCGTGGAACGTCCTCGATTTCGGGGTCTCCTACTATCGCGCACGCCAGCTCGCCGACCAGGTGCTGATCGCCGATGAGCGCAAGCGCAAGGTCGTCCAGAACATCGTCGCGGATGCCCGCAACGCCTACTGGCGCGCGCTCGGCGCGCAGCGGCTCTCGGGGCGCATCGACGCGCTGCTCCAGCGCAGTCAAGAGTCGCTCGATCGCGCCAGGTCGGTGGAGCGCCAGGGCCTCATGTCCAAGCCGCTCGTGCTCGCCTACCAGCGCGCGCTGCTCGACACGATCCTGCTGCTGCAGTATCGACGCCAGGAGCTCGAGCTCTCCAAGCAGGAGCTCGCGGCACTGATGAACCTGCCGCCCGGCACGGCATTCACGCTCGCCGACGTGCCGATGGGTCCGTTGCCTGCGGTGCCGGTCGACCTGGGGCGACTCGAGGAGGCCGCGCTCGCTCGCCGCCCCGAGCTGCGCGAAGAGGACTACCGTGCGCGCATCACGGCCAGCGAGGTGCGGCGTGCGATCGTCTCGGCGCTGCCCGGCCTGAGTTTGGACCTGTCGGGACGCTACGACTCGAATCGATTCCTGCTGGACAACACCTGGGTGGACGGCGGACTGCGCCTGTCGGCAAACCTGTTCAAGCTGGCTTCGATTCCGTCGATCACGCGTGCCAATGCGGCGCAGCAGCAGGTGGACGAGACGCGCCGTATGGCGCAGGCGATGGCGGTCATGACGCAGGTGCGCGTGGCGTCGCTGCGATTCGGCCTGAGTTCCGCCGAGTACGGGCAAGTCACCCAGAGCGCGGGCGTCGACGAACGCATCCTCTCCTATGCGCGCTCGGCATTCAGCGCGCGGGTCGAGGGCGAGCTCGAGGTGATCCGAAACGAGGCCAGGGCCCTGTTGTCGGAGTATCAGCGTCATATCGCCTACGCGAACGCGCAGGCTGCGTGGGGGCGCATCTACAACTCGCTCGGCTACGACGTCGAGACGCCGGCGCCGCAGGCCAGCGTCGCGGACGTGGCGGCGGCGATCGATCGCTCGCTCGCGCAGTGGCAGGCCGCGGTCTTCGTGCCGGACCCGCCCCGCGCGCAGGGTCAACCGGCAACTGGCGAGTCGGCCCCGACGTCGGCGCAGGCAGCGCGTCCCGCAGCCGCTCCGGATCATGCAGTGGGTCCCGCGGCCGCGCCGGATCAGGCAGTGCGTCCCGTAGCCCTCCCGGTCGAGGCGGCGCGGCCTGCGACCTCGCCGGCCCGGCCGGCTCCGGTTCCGGACGCACCGGGTTCGGCCCCGCAGGCTTCTGTGCAGCCGCCGTCGGCGCCGGCGTCGGCGTCGGTGCCGCTATCGGTGGCGGTGGCGGTGGTGGTCGATCATCCGGAGCCGGACACGCGGGCGGCGATTGCGCAGGCGCTGCGGGTCGCGCTCGAGCGCAACGGGCTGACGGCGCTCGAGGTGCCCGCGGGTGGCCGTGTCGGGGCGCAGGCGATGCGGCTGCAGGTCCTGCCGAGCGTGGCGGTGTCCGACGCCGGCGGGCGACGCGGCACGATCGTCTTCAGGGTGCTTCTCGCGGATGGGCGCAGCGGCGGCACGGTGCGATTCGATGCACCCATGACGGGGCCTGCGGACGGGCGGGCGTTCGCGCGGCTCGCGGCTGCGGCGGTCGACGCATCGTCGGTAACGCTTCGTGAATGGGTCGACGAGCACCGGGCGTCCGTCCCGAGGCTGGCAGCCGCCGCGCGCGACTGACGCCAGCCGCGATTCGCTGACGACCCGACGGCGTCCGAGCGCAGGCGCAGCCCGTCAATTCAAGGACACGCCGGGATCGGGGCGATGGCGGCTTCGATCAGACCGTGCGCCCATCGTGTCCGTCGTCCGGGCCGCAGGCAGGTCGATCGCCGGTCGCCGTCGCTGTGCTAACGTCCCGCAGATATTCGGCACCCCGTCGTCACCCCGTCGTCACCCCGTCTCGCCGGTCATGTCCATGCCCATCGCGCCGTCTGCCGCGCCCTCGCCGGTCCATCCGCAGGATGCGCTGCATGCGCCGGGGCGCCCGCTGCCCCTGATCGCGCCGTGCGAGCACATCGCCGGCAACGAGAAGATGATCCGCAAGGCGATCGCGATGCAGCGGGAACTGCGAGGCGCGTTCGACCTGACCTGCGACTGCGAGGACGGCGCCGCGGTCGGCGCGGAGCGCGAGCACGCGCTGATGGTCTCGAGGGTGCTCAACGAGGTCGGCGATACGGCGGGGCGGATCGGCGTGCGCGTGCACGACATCACGCATGCGCACTGGCGCGACGATGTCGACGTGCTGCTGGGCGAAGCGGCGTCGCGGATCGCCTATGTGACGCTGCCCAAGGCGGAGGGCGCGGGCGACGTCGCGCGGATGATCGACTGGATCGAGCGGCGGGCGCAGCGCGCGGGGCGGACGGCGCCCCTGCCGGTGCACGTGCTCGTCGAGACGCACGGCGCGCTCGCGCAGGCCGATAGCATCGCGGCGCTGCCGCAGGTGGAGACGCTGGACTTCGGGCTGCTGGACTTCGTCAGTGCGCACCACGGGGCCTTGGGCTTCGATGCGATGCGCTCGCCGCTCCAGTTCGAGCATCCGGTGCTGGTGGCGGCCAAGACGCGCATCGTCTCGGCTGCGCTCGCCCACGGCGTCGTGCCGGTCCACAACGTGTCGCTGTCGCTGCGGGACGTGGCGGCGGTCGCCTCGGATGCGCGCGTCGCACGCGAGCGCTTCGGCTTCCTGCGCATGTGGAGCATCCATCCGATGCAGGTGCGTCCGATCGTCGAGGCGATGAGCCCATCGCATGCCGAGGTGGCGCGCGCCGGGCGTATCCTGCTCGGCGCACAGGCCGCGGGATGGGGCCCCATCGATCACGACGGGGACCTGCACGATCGTGCCTCGTACCGGCATTGCTGGACGGTCGTGCGCCGCGCGCACGCCGCCGGCATGACTCTCGAGCTCGCGGTTGCGCGGGCCTTCTTCTGAAGACACCGCCATGACCCAGCCCGCTCCCGCCACGTCGGATATCGTCCCCGCCGCCACGCCGATCTGGCGCCCCTCGCCCGAGCGCGTGAGCCGCGCCGGCATGACCCGTTTCATGGGCTGGCTGCGTCGCGAGCGCGGGCTCGACTTCAACGACTACGAGTCGCTGTGGCAGTGGTCGGTGACCGAGATCGAGGCGTTCTGGGGCGCCTTCTGGGACTTCGCCGGCGTACGCGCCGCGACGCCGTACCACGAAGTCCTTCGCGAGCGGTCGATGCCGGGCGCAAAGTGGTTCGACGGCGCCACGCTGAACTATGCGGACCAGATGCTGTGGCGTGCCGCGCTGCCCGGCTGGGCGACGCGGCCGGCGATCGTGTTCCAGTCGGAGCTGGTCGCGCGCAGGGAGCTGTCCTGGGGCGAGTTGGCGGCGCAGGCCGGCGCGCTCGCCGCGACGCTCGCGCGCCTGGGGGTGGTCGAGGGCGACCGCGTCGTGTCGTACATGCCGAACCTGCCCGAGTCGATGGTGGCCGTGCTCGCGACCACCGGGCAGGGTGCGATCTGGTCGAGCTGCGCACCCGACATGGGTGCGGCAGGGGTGCTCGACCGCTTCCGGCAGATCGAGCCGAAGGTGCTGCTCGCGGTCGACGGCTATCGCTACGGCGGGCGTGACTTCGACCGGCGGCAGGTGGTGCGCGAGCTGGTCGCGGAGCTGCCGTCGCTGAAGGCTGTGGTCTTCGTCCCCTACCTGGACGCGGGCGCCTCGCTCGGCGAGGTGATCGAGGTCGCTGGGCAGGGCGCCGCGCCGCGGCGCCGGGTGCCGGTGATCGCCTGGAAGGACGCGCTCGGCGAGCCGGCGGCCTTCGAGCCGCGCCCGGTCGCCTTCGACCATCCGCTCTGGATCGTGTATTCGTCCGGCACCACAGGCATGCCCAAGCCGATCGTGCACGGCCACGGCGGCACGGTCGTCGAGTACCTGAAGGCCTGGCTGCTGCACGCGGACGTCGGCGAGGACGACCGGTTCTTCTGGTTCACGTCGACCAACTGGATCGTATGGAACATGACGGTGTCGACGCTGATTGCCGGCAGCACGGTGCTGCTGTTCGACGGCAACCCCGGCTATCCGGACCTCGACACGCTGTGGCGCTTCGCCGCGCGCGAGCGGGCCACGTATTTCGGGCTGTCGCCCGCCTTCGTGCAGCTCAACGTGAAGGGCGGCATGCGGCCGCGCGAGCGCTTCGACCTGTCGTTGCTGCGCACGGTCGGCTCGACCGGCTCGCCGCTGACCGAGGACGGCTACCGCTGGATCTACGAGCACGTGCACCCGGACGTACTGCTCGCATCGATCTCGGGCGGCACGGATCCGAACACCGCGTTCCTCGGCGCCTGCCCGACCGCACCGGTGTACCCGGGGGAGATGCAGGCGCGCGGACTGGGCGCCGCGGTCTATGCCTACGACGACGCAGGCAAGCCCGTGTACGGGGAGGTGGGCGAGCTCGTCTGTGCCCAGCCGATGCCGTCGATGCCCCTGTATTTCTGGGGCGACACGGACGGGCGGCGCTACTTCGAGAGCTACTTCGACATGTTCCCGGGAGTCTGGCGACACGGCGACTGGCTCAAGCTGATTCCGCGCGCCGAGACGGTGACCAGCATCATCTACGGCCGGTCGGACTCCACCATCAACCGTTACGGCATCCGCATGGGTACGAGCGAGCTCTACCGGGTCGTGGAAGCCTTCGACGAGGTGGCGGACTCGCTGGTGATCGACCTCGAATACCTGGGCCGCGAATCGTTCATGGTGCTGTTCGTGGTGCCGCGCGCACCGGGCGGCGTCGACGCCGACCTCAAGCGCAGGCTGCTCGACGCGATCCGCACGCAGCTCTCGGCGCGGCACGTCCCGAACGACGTGCTCGAGATCGCCGAGGTGCCCAGGACGATCTCCGGCAAGAAGCTCGAGGTACCGGTCAAGAAGATCCTGCTCGGGCAGCCTCCCGAGAAGGCCTGCAACCGGTCGGCCATGCTGAACCCGGGCTCGATCGACTGGTTCGTCGCTTACGCGGCGCAGCGGGCCGCGCAGCAGGGCTGACGCCCTCGGCCCGAGCAGGGGGCACGCGCGGCCCGCCCCGGCTCAGGCGGTGTCGGCGACGGCGGCGATCTTCGGACCGGCTTCGAGCACCGCGCTGCAGATCCGGTCGATCCGGTCGTCGCTCAGGCGCAGGTAGGTCTGCAACAGCGGGGCGTCCTCGCGCTCGGGCAGGCGATGCAGGTCGGGCTGCGCCGAGATGCGCTGCGCGAGCTGGTGGCCGAGCTCGATGGCGGCCGCGTTGGCGCGGTCCGCCGGCACATGGTCCAGCGGATGCACGAGTCCGTGGTTCCCGACGAGACGCAGCAGGTCGTCGGGCAGGCTCCAGTGCCTGCAGAGCTCGGCCCCGACGCGCGCGTGCGCGGGCAGGCCCGCCTGGGCCTCGACCTCGGCGCTGAAGCCGACCGCTGGATCGGACACCCGCGCGAGCATCGCGATGCACCGCTCCGGCTCGATCGTCAGCAGCACCATCAGGCCGATGTCGTGCAGCAGCGCGGCGACGAACACCTTGTCGGGGTCCAGCCCCTCGCGCGACGCGGATACGGCGAGCGCGCGGGCCGCATGCGCCACGGTGAAGCTGTGCACCCACAGCGCGCGCTTGGCCGGCCTGAGCTCCGGGCGGATCCGCGCACCCGATCCGAGCGCGAGCACCGCGGCGAGCCGCCAGACCTCGCGCGTGCCGAGTCGGCTGATCGAATGCTCGACCAGGGTGACCGCCTCGCCCTGCGGATTGAACGCCCGGCTGTTGGCGGTGCCGATGACGCGCGCGAGCAGCGCCGGGTCCGACCCGATCAGCTTGCGCAGCATGCGATCGCTGCCCTCCGCGTCGGGCGCCATCGACAGCAGCTGCAGCGCCCACGGTGAGATCGGTGCGATGCGACGCATCGCCCGGGCGATCCAGGCCTCGGGCGACTCGGTGCCGGGCGGGGGGGGCGTTCGCACCGACACCGCGCCACGCGAGGTTGCGTCGGGCGGCTCGCAGTGGGCGGGTGCGTCCATCCGGTCAGGATCGGACCGCCGCGCCGGGCGCAGCGTCGCGCGATGACGAACGGGCGCCTGCGCCGACGGCCGGCACGCCGGGTTCGGGCAGAGGCGGTCGGCGGCGGGCGCGTCAGGGCGATGCCGGCCGCAGGATGACCGCTGCCAAGCGGCGGGTCCGGCCACTGGGCAACCGCGCCCACGTGACAACCGCGCCCACGTGGCGACGCCGCCCATGCGGTGGCCGTGGCTGAAGCGCGCATCGGGCGGCCGCAGGCCGCCGATTCCCCATCTGATGAGTCGGCTAATGACCGAATTTTCACAACCGGGGTGGGACCATTCACAATCCGGGTCAGGCACGGACGCGTCGTCTCGTCGCCTGATCGATCCGGGGCGGGTGCTGCCCTGTGCCGATCCCGACTCCCGAAACTCCAAGGAACCCGTTCATGAATCAGCGTACCCGCCCCGCCACCCGCCGCGTCATCATCCTCGGGATCGCAGGAGGCGCTGGAGCCCTCGCTCTGGGCGGCACCGCCCGCGCGCAGGCGCCCGCCGTCGTCGAGACCGACCCGCAATCGGTCGGGCTCGGCTACAAGGCGGATGCCTCCAAGGTCGACAAGGCCAAGTTCCCCAAGTACGCCGCGGGCCAGCAGTGCAACAACTGCGCGCTCTACCAGGGCAAGGCCGCCGACGCGATGGGTGGCTGCCCGCTGTTCGCGGGCAAGCAGGTCACCGCCAAGGGCTGGTGCTCAGCCTACGCGAAGAAGGCGGCCTGATCGTCGGTGCGCTGGCGCCCATGCCGGTCAGGATGATCGCCAGCGCATCGCGGCCCGCGCACTCCGTGGCCGACTTGAACTGCATGTCCATCGACGGCTTGTGACGGTTCACCGGTGAGCGTCGTCCGCAGGAGCACCCGGTGTCGGAGGGCCCCTGCGTCCACCGCCTGGATGCCATGTAGCGACCTCTTTGCCTCGCGCGGCGTGCCGGGGGCACGCGGCGGGAGTCGTGGTGTGCGACCCGTGACTCCGTGCGGAAATACGACGGTCGGTCGATCTGCCGCTGATAGCATCGCCGCGCGTGCCAGACCGGTGCGCCGGGGGAGCGGGCATGGCAGCAGGTCGGATCGTCGTGTTGGCAGTGGTCGCGTGGCTCGCGGGCTGTGCGACGGTCGGGGGCGGGAACACCGAGGCCGACGAGGCCGCCGCGCGGGACGCCGGGCCGCTTCAGCCCTTCTCCGCGAATCCGTCGCTGCGGGCGCCCGAGGGCTGGTCGCCCTGGATCCTGCATGCGACCAAGCGGCCCACCCGCTATCGGAGCGTGCTGCTGGGCGGCGAGCGTGTTCTGGAAGCCAGTGCCGACAGCTCCGCCTCTGGGCTGGTCCATAGGCTGGGCATCGATCCCGCGCAGCGTCCGATCCTGAGCTGGCGCTGGCGCGTCGACGCGGCGCTGGCCGGCGCGGACGTCGGCGAGCGACACGCCGACGACTCGCCGGTGCGGATCGTGCTCGGCTTCGACGGCGACAAGTCGAGCCTGTCCGTCAAGGACCAGATGTTCTTCGAGCGGGTCAAGCTGCTGAGCGGCCACGACATGCCGTACGCGACGCTGATGTACGTCTGGGACGGCGGTCGCGCGCCCGAGTCGATCACCGTGAACGCGAACACCTCGCGCGTGCGAAAGATCATCGTGGACGGCGATCCGAGCGGGGTGCGCACCTGGCGGGCGCACCGTCGCGACATCGTCGCGGACTACGAGCGCGCCTACGGCGTCAAGCCGGGGCGGCTCGTGGCGATCGCGCTGATGACCGACACGGACAACACGAAGCAGACGGTACGCAGCTGGTACGGGGACATCCAGCTGGACGCGCGCACGCCCTGAGTCGAGCCGTCGGGTCGTCGAGGCCGGCCCCGACGCGGGGCGCGTGCGCTCAGTGCGCCGGCTGGGTCCGGCTCCGGCCCGACGCGGGCCGCGGGGTCGCGGCCCGGGCGCCGTAGCGGTCGATGCCGAGGCCCTCCGCGCTGATTTCGGGGCGGCGACGAGAGATCAGGTCGGCGAGCAGTCGGCCCGAGCCGCAGGCCATCGTCCAGCCCAGCGTGCCGTGGCCGGTGTTGAGCCAGAGGTTCGGGTAGCGCGTCGCGCCGACCACCGGGGTGCCATCCGGCGTCATCGGGCGCAGGCCGGTCCAGAACTCACCGCGCGTCGCGTCACCGCCGCGCGGGAAGAGATCGGTCACCACCATCTCGAGGGTGGCGCGCCGGCGCGGGTTCAGCCGCAGGTCGAAGCCCGAGACCTCCGCCATGCCGCCAACGCGGATCCGGTCATCGAAGCGGGTGATCGCGATCTTGTAGGTTTCGTCCATCACCGTCGAGACCGGCGCGCCGGCCGGGTCGGTGATCGGGACCGTCAGCGAGTAGCCCTTGAGCGGATAGACCGGCAGGTCCAGGCCGAGGTCGCCGAGCAGACCGCGCGAGTAGCTGCCCAAGGCGAGCACGTACTGGTCGGCGACCAGCCGGTGGCGCCCGGTGGAGCCGTGGATCGCGACCGATGCGATCGCGTCGCCTGCGCGCTCGATGCGGTCGATGGCGTGGCCGTACACGAAGCGCACGCCGAGGCGCGCCGCCTCCGCGGCGAGGCGCTCGGTGAAGAGGCGGCAATCGCCGGTCTCGTCGCCCGGCAGCCGCAGGCCGCCCACCAGCCTGCCGGCCATCCCGGCCAGCGCCGGCTCCACGCCGGCGAGCGCGTCGGCCCCCAGCAGCTCGAACGGGACGCCGGCCTCGCGCAGCACGCGCACGTCTTTGTCGACCCCCGCCATCTGCGCGGCGCTGCGAAACACCTGCAGCGTGCCGCGCTGGCGGCCTTCGTAGGCGATGCCGAGCTCCTCCCGCAGCCCCTTCAGACAGTCCCGGCTGTACTCGGACAGGCGCAGCATCCGCTCCTTGTTGACCGCGTAGCGGTCCTCGGTGCAGTTGGCCAGCATCTGCGCGAGCCAGCGCAACTGGAAGAGGCTGCCGTCGGGTCGGATCGCGAGCGGGGCGTGGCGCTGGAACAGCCACTTGATCGCCTTGAGCGGTATGCCCGGGGCGGCCCAGGGCGTCGCATAGCCGGGCGAGACCTGGCCGGCATTGGCGAAGCTGGTCTCGAGCGCAGGGCCTGCCTGGCGGTCGATCACAGTGACCTCATGCCCCCGCCGCGCCAGGTACCAGGCGGTGGTCACGCCGATGACGCCGCTGCCCAGGACGAGTGCACGCATGTCGGACTCCGTGGATCAATGAATCACAGTGTTATCCGCTAATCTATCGGCGTTGGAGCAGTGGATGTATCCAATTTTCTATTGAAGATAGGCAATAAGACCTGCTGATCGGCGATTTCTGGGAGGAATCCATGAGAAACAAGACCCAGGTGGTCCGCGAAATCGACCGGATCGATCGGCGGATCCTCCGGACGCTGCAGGCCGACGGTCGCATCTCGGTCACCGAGCTGGCCGAGCAGGTGGGCCTGTCGGCCACGCCGTGCAGTGAGCGCGTCAAGCGGCTCGAGCGCGACGGCTTCATCACCGGCTACCACGCGCGGCTCAGCCCGCAGGCGCTCGGGCAGTCGCTGCTGGTGTTCGTGGAGATCCGTCTCGCCGCCAAGTCGGGGCGCATCTTCGAGGAGTTCAAGCGCGAGGTGCTGAAGCTGCCCAACGTGCTCGAGTGTCACCTCGTGTCGGGGGACTTCGACTACCTGATCAAGGCGCGCATCCCCGAGATGAACGCCTACCGGCGGCTGCTCGGGGACATGCTGCTCGGGCTGCCCGGTGCGAGCGAGTCGCGCAGCTACGTGGTGATGGAAGAGATCAAGGAGAGCCTGGCGCTGACGATCGAGGACTGAAGCCTGCGGGGCCGTGCGCCGGCCGCGCGGTCGGGCTGGACCCCCGGCTCGGGGTCGCTCATGGTGTCTCCTCGTCGTCGGACGCGGCGACCGGGGGCTGGGGTCAGCCCGCCATCGTCAGGCCGCCCGACACGCTCAGCACCTGCCCGGTGACGAAGCCCGCGTCGTCGCTCGCGAAGAAGGTGATCGCACCGGGCAGGTCCTCGGGCTGACCGATCCGCCCGAGCGGGATCGAGCGGGTGAACGCCGCGATCAGTTTGTCGGGGTTGGACGCGCCTGCCTTGAAGTCGGCGAACAGCGCGGTGTCGGTCGGGCCGGGGCACACGACGTTGACCGTGATCCCGTGGCGCGAGTGCTCGCGCGCGAGCGTCTTGGACAGCGCGACCAGGCCGCCCTTGCAGGCGGCGTACACCGCCTCGCCCGACGAGCCGACGCGGGCCGCGTCGGAGGCGATGTTGACGACGCGTCCGCCGCCGCGCCCGACCATCAGCGGCAGGATCGCGTGGTGCATGTTCAGCGCGCCGATCAGGTTGATCGCGATCAGGCGGTCCCAGTCGGCGGGCACGGTCTTCACGAAGGGCTTGAAGACGTCCCAGCCGGCGTTGTTGACCAGCACGTCGATCGGGCCGAGCCCGGACTCGGTGCCCGCGACCGCGGCGTCGACCGCGGCGCGGTCGGTGATGTCGCACTTGAACGCCTGGGCCGCGCCGCCCGCCGCGCGGATCGCCTGGGCGACCGTCTCGGCCGACTCGAGGTTCATGTCCAGCACCGCGACCTTGGCGCCCTCGGCCGCGAAGCGCTTGCAGGTCGCGCCGCCGATGCCGCCGCCGCCGCCCGTCACCACGACCGTCTTGCCCGTGAATCGCTGCATGAATCGTCTCCCTCGTGCGTCGCTTGTGTGGGTCCGGCGCGAATCCCTGCATGGGCGCGCCAAATACGTCAATATGATGCCCAATGCTAGGAGATGCCCCCGGGCGGTGCAAGCGCAATTTTTGGAGCTGACATGCAAGGTCATGCGGAGCACGAGTCGGAGGCCAAGGTCGAGCTGGCCAACAGGCTCTTCTTCCGGCTCTATCAGTGCGCAAACATGATGCACAAGACCGGCAGCCGCGCGGTCGAGGCGGAAGGCCTGACGACGCAGCAGTGGGCGGTGCTCGGCGCGCTGTCGCGCGAGTCGTCCGAGGCGGGTGTGAGCATCGGCGACCTGGCGCGCTACCTGATGGTCAGCCGGCAGAACCTGTCGGGGCTGATCGGCCGCATGGAGCGCGACGGCCACGTGGCCGTGGTCACCGACGGGCGCGACCGCCGCTCGCGCCTGGTGACGATGACCGACTCCGGGCGGCATGTGTGGCACGTGCTGGCGCAGCCCAAGATCCGCGACTACTACGCGCAGGCCCTCGCCGATTTCTCGACCGACGACGTGACGCACACGCTGCACTGCCTGCTGAAGATGCTCGAGAACATGAAGCGGGTCGATGCCGGCGCGCCCGCGTCGCCGATCAATCGATGGTCGCGCCCGAGGCCTTGACGATGGCGGCCCAGCGGACCAGGTCCTCGGCCAGCAGCCGCGCGAGCTGGTCGGGCGTGCCCGGCGCAGGCTCGGCACCCTGGCCACCGAGCCGCTCCACCAGGTCCGGACCCGACAGCAGCTTGGCGCCCTCGGCGGCGATCCGCTCGACGATCGGGCGGGGCGTGCCGGCCGGCGCGAACAGGCCGTACCATGAGTTCGCGTGGAAGCCGGGCAGGGTCTCGTGCAGCGTCGGGATCTCGGGGGCGAGACGCGTGCGACGCTCGGTGGCGACGCCGAGCACGCGCAACTGGCCCGCCTTCACGAACGGCATCACGCCAGGGAAGCTGCCGAAGGCGATCGGCACCTGTCCGGCGACGACGTCGGTGGCGGCCGCGGCCGCGCCGCGATAGGGGATGTGCACGAGATGCAGGCCGGCTTTCTGGTTCAGCATCACCCCGAGCAGGTGGTTCAGCGTGCCGTTGCCGGCCGACGCATAGTCGACGCGCCCGGGCCGTGCGCGGGCGTAGGCGATCAGCTCGCGCAGGTCGCGCGCGGGGAAGGCGGGGTGCGCGACCAGCACGTAGGGTGCGGTCGCGACCGACATCACCGGCTCGAAATCCTTGACCGGATCGAAGCCCGGGTTGCGGTACAGCGCGGGATTGATCGTCTGCGCGCTCTGCGCCGTCAGCATCAGCGTGTAGCCGTCCTTCGGCGCGCGCGCGACCTGCACCGTCCCGATGTTGCCGCCCGCGCCGGGCCGGTTCTCGATCAGCACCGGCTGCCCGATGGCTGCCGCCAGCCGTTGCCCGAACGCCCGCGCGACCGTGTCGTTGGCGCCGCCCGCCGCCTGGGGCACGATGAGCGTCACGGGCCGCGCCGGCCACGCCTCCTGCGCGGCGCCCGGTGCGTGCCAGGCCGCGCCGGCATACAGGGCCCAGGGCGCGAGCGGCGCGAGCAGGCGCGTGCGGGCGGGCGGGGGGCGGTTGCTGCGTGTCGTCATGACTGTCTCCTGCGATATCTGCTCGATTGTAGGCAATCGGGCGCCAGGCCGAACTGCGCGGTGCAACTGCGGTTCCTCCGGGCAACGTGGCGGCGTCGCGCGCCGACCCTCTTCCCCGACCCACCGCCACGCCGGTTTCCAAGGAGCGCCCGATGCTCGCGCAGGCCTGGCTGAACAACGGGCTGCACGGCGTGACCGGGATGCTGGTCTTCGACGGCAAGCAGGTCTTGCCGGTGATCGCGGGCGCGCCGCGCGCGCTCTTCGACCCGTACGGGCCGCTGCTGGCCGCCTGAGACGGGCACACCGCGCGCCCCGGGGCGGTCGCCCCGCACGGCCTGCCCGCGCGATAATCGCGGGCATGCCGACACTTCAGCAGGTCCTCGCGGAGACCCTCGACGCGAGCTTCAAGGGGTTCCCGCCCGAACGCGCCCCGTTCACCGTCGCGCAGGCGCCTGCCCAGGGGCTCGCGCTGCTGCGCGGTGACCTGCCGCTGCCGGTCGCGGTGCTGCGCGAGTCGGCGCTGCGGCACAACGCCGACTGGTTTGGCCGCTTCGTGGCGGAGACCGGCGCGAGCCTGTCGCCGCATGGCAAGACGACCCTCGCGCCGCAGCTCTTCGACGAGCAGCTGCGCGACGGTGCCTGGGGCATCACCGTGGCCAACCTGCACCAGGCGTTGCTGGCCGTGCAGTCGGGCGCGCCGCGCGTGCTGATGGCCAACCAGCTCGCGACCGTCGGCGACGCCCGCCGCTGGGCCGCGCTCGCCGCGGCCCACCCGCAGCGCAGGTTCCTGACCCTGGTCGACTCGGTCGCCCAGCTGGGGCTGCTGCGCTGCGGCGTGGCCGGCGTCGGCGGCGCGCCCCTCGAGGTCCTGGTGGAGTTCGGCATCCAGGGCGGGCGCACCGGGTGTCGCAGCGAGGACGACGCGCTCGCGGTGGCGCGCGCGATACGTGCCGCGCCCGAGGCGAAGCTGGTCGGCGTGGAGGCCTTCGAGGGGCTCAACGTCACCGGCGACGCAGCGCGCGACGCGGCCCTGATCGGCGACTGGATGCGCGCGCTGCTGCGCATTGCGCGTCGCTGCGAGGACGAGTCGCTCTTCGAGTGCGACGAGGTGGTGCTGTCGGCGGGCGGCTCGTCCGCGTACGACCTGGCCGCTCATGGCCTGCATGGCGCGCTCGCGCGGGGGCTGCGGGTGGTGCTGCGCAGCGGCTGTTATCTCAGCCACGATGACGGCATGTATCGGCGCCACGCCGCGGCGGTGGCTGCGCGCGGCCTCTCGCGCAGCGTGCGCGTCGGCGCGCCGCGGGGCGCGCTCGAGGTCTGGGCCGCCGTGCAGTCGCGGCCCGAGCCCGACCGTGCGATCGTGACGCTCGGCCGGCGGGACGTCGGCACCGATGCCGACCTGCCCGTCGCGCTGCACTGGTTCAGGCCGGGATGCGACGAGCGGCCCGCCCCGGCGCCCGCGCACTGGGCGGTCTTCGGGCACAACGACCATCACGGCTACCTGCGGCTCGATCCCGACGACACGCTGGCGGTCGGCGACTGGATCGGCTTCGGCGTCTCGCATCCGTGCACCACCTTCGACAAGTGGCGCCTGGTCTGGGGCGTCGACGACGACTACGCGGTGACCCGCGCGATCCGCACGTATTTCTAGTGGGCGGCCGCCGCAGCCGGCGCTGGCGGCGCAGGCGGCGTACCGGCTGCGACCCGGCGCAGGAAGGCGATCGTATCGCGCGCGGTGCGCGCAGGGTCCTCCTCCATCGGCAGGTGCCCGAGGTCCGGATAGCGGACCAGTGTGCTGCCCCGGATATCGGTGTGAAAGCGCTCGGCATGCGTGACCGGGATCCAGCGATCCTGCTCGCCCCACAGGATCAGGGTCGGCACCGACAGCTCGGCGAGCCGCTGGTAGCCCGTCAGGCGTGGCGCGGCGCGCGCACGGTCGCCGAACGCGGCGCGGTTGCCCGGACGCAGCATGAGGTCGGTGTAGCGATCGACGAGGGCCGGCGTGACCTTGGCGTCGTCGGCGTAGACGTCGATCAGGCTGCGGCGCACCGTGCCGCGGATCGGCGCCCACCGGATCAGCTCGCTGACCACCGGCATGCGGGCGACCTGCAGCGCCACCGCGGTGGTGGACGAGGTCTGGATCGGGTAGCCGACGGCGTCGATCAGCACCAGCGCGCTGACCTGCTCCGGGTGGCGCAGCGCGTAGCGCCAGGCGAAATAGCCGCCGATGCTGCTGCCGACGATCGCGAAGCGCCGGAGCCCGGCCGCGGCCGCGAAACGCTCCAGAAAGTCGGTGGTGGCTGCGGCGGAGTAATCGCCCGACGGATGCGGGCCGGTCAGGCCGAACCCGGGCAGGTCGAGACGCACCACGCGGAATTCGGGTGACATCTGCTCGACCCAGCCGTCCCAGGTGTGCAGCGACGCCGCCGTGCCATGCAGCAGCAGCACTGTCGGCGGGTCGGCGGCGGGCGGCGCCGCGGGGGCGGCCGCCGACGCGGCCGGCGCGTCGGTGCGTGAGACGCCGCCCGGCCCCTCGTCGCGCCAGTGCACCTCGAACCCGTCCATCGGCAGGAAGCGCGACGGCGGGCCGCCGTAGCGCTCCTTCAGGTCGACGAGCGCCAGGTCGGTCTGGCACCCCGCGAGGAGCAGGGCGCCGATCAGTAGGATGCGCCGCATCATGGTGTCAGCCTCGTCCTTCCTCCACCGCGTGGCAGGCCACCTGCGCGCCGTCGGCGAGCGGGCGGATCAGCGGACGCTCGGTCCGGCATCGGTCGTTCGCCAGCGGGCAACGCGGGTGGAAGGTGCAGCCCGGCGGCGGGTTCAGCGGATTGGGCACCTCGCCCGCCACCGGCGTACGCGCCTTGCCGGTCATCTGGATGTCCGGGATCGCGTCCAGCAGCATCCGTGTGTACGGATGCCGCGGGGTCGCGAACAGCGTTCGCTTGGGCGCGATCTCGACGATCCGCCCGAGGTACATCACCCCGACCCGGTCGCTCACATGGTGCACGACCGCGAGGTTGTGCGAGATGAACAGATAGGTCAAGCCGTCGGCGCGCTGGATGTCGCGCATCAGGTTCAGCACCTGCGCCTGCACCGACACGTCGAGCGCCGAGGTCGGCTCGTCGCAGACCAGGAACTGCGGCTGCGAGGCGAGCGCGCGCGCGATCGAGAGGCGCTGGCGCTGCCCGCCGGAGAACTGGTGCGGGTACTTCTCGGCGTCGGCGCCCGCGAGCCCCACATGCTGCAGCAGCTGCTCGACGCGGGCCCGGATCGCGTCGTCGCCCGCGATCAGCCGGTGCACGCGGATCGGTTCGGCGATGATGTCGGCGACCTTCCAGCGCGGGTTCAGGCTCGCGTAGGGATCCTGGAAGATCATCTGCAGCTTGCTGCGCAGCGCGCGGCCCGTGGCCGTGCCGAGCGTGGCGACGTCCGTGCCGTCGAAGGCGATGCGCCCGCGCGTGGGGGCGTACAGGCCCACCAGCATCCGCGCGACCGTCGACTTGCCGCAACCCGATTCGCCCACCAGAGCGAGCGTCTCGCCGCGCGCGATGTCGAAGCTCACGCCGTCGACCGCCCGCAGCAGCGTGCGCGGCTTGCGCTCCAGGACGCGGTTGAGCCAGGGCGGGGAGACGTCGAAGACCTTGGCGATGCCCTCGACGACCACCAGCGGCGGCGCGGTGGCGGATCCATCGGCGATGCGCTCGCCGGCGCGCTCGACCAGGCTCATGCGGCCATCCCCCGGGGTGCGACCGACGCGTCGTGCAGCCAGCAGGCCGCGCGCGATGCGCCGGCCTCGAGCAGCTCGGGCCGGCGCTCGCGGCAGGCGGCGAAGGCCTGCGGGCAGCGCGGGTTGAACGCGCAGCCCTGCGGGATCGCATTGAGACGCGGCATCGCGCCGTCGATCTGCGCGAGCCGCTCGCGGGTCTCGCCGATCGAGGGGATCGATCCCATCAGTCCGATCGTGTAGGGGTGCTGCGGCTTGTGGATCACGTCGGCCACCGGCCCGATCTCGGCGATCCGGCCGGCATACATCACCGCGACGCGGTCGGCCGTCTCGGCGATCACGCCCATGTCGTGCGTGACCAGTATCACCGCGGTGCCGCGCTCCCGGCACAGTGAGCGGATGAGGGCGATGATCTGCGCCTGGATCGACACGTCGAGCGCGGTCGTCGGCTCGTCGGCGACGATCAGCCTGGGCTCGGCGGCGAGCGCGAGCGCGATCACGACGCGCTGGCGCATGCCGCCCGAGAACTGGTGCGGATAGTGGTCGACGCGCTGCTCCGGCGCCGGAATGCCGGTGCTGCGCAGCAGGTCGACCGCGCGCTCGCGAGCCTGGGCGGCATCGAGCTCGAGATGCGTCTGGATGGTCTCGACCAGCTGCCGCCCGACGGTATACAGGGGGTTCAGCGAGGTCAGCGGGTCCTGGAAGATCGCGCCGATCTCCTTGCCGCGCACGCGCCGCATCAGGTGGGGCGCCAGGGTGTCGATGCGGCGCCCCGCCAGCCGGATCTCGCCGCTGGCGATGCGCCCCGGCGGCTCGAGCAGCCCGATGATCGCGGCGCCGGTGAGCGACTTGCCCGCGCCGGACTCGCCGACCACCCCGAGCACCTCGCCCGGCGCGATGTCGAAGGACACGTCGTCGATCGCGACCAGCGTGCCTCGCCGGGTCGGGAACTCGACGCGCAGGCCGCGCACCTCGAGCAGCGGGGCGGGGGAGGGGGCGGCGCTCATCGGACGGGTCTCATTGCAGCTTCGGGTTCAGTGCGTCGCGCAGCCAGTCGCCCAGCAGGTTCACCGACATGCACAGCAGGATCAGCGCGGCCCCCGGGAAGATCACCAGCCACCACTCGCCCGAGTACAGGAAGTTGTTGCCGGTGTTGATCATCGTGCCGAGCGAGGGCGAGGTGGGCGGCACGCCCACGCCCAGGAAGGACAGGGTCGCCTCGGTGATGATGGCGGTGGCAACGTTGATGGTGCCGATCACCAGCACCGGGCCGAGCACGTTGGGCAGCACGTGCCGCAGCATGATCTTGGGCGGCGACACGCCGATCACGCGGGCCGCCTGCACGTACTCCTTGCTCTTTTCGACCATGGTCGAGCCGCGCACGGTGCGGGCGTACTGCACCCAGTTGGCCAGCCCGATCGAGCCGATCAGCACCGCCAGCGCCATCGCGTCGATGTTGGTGTCGTGCGGCAGGACCGCGCGCGCCACGCCGTTGATCAGCAGCGCGATCAGGATCGCGGGGAACGACAGCTGCACGTCGGCGACCCGCATGATGAAGGCGTCGAGCCGCCCGCCCAGGTAGCCCGACAGCAGCCCCAGCCCGATGCCCAGCCCCATCGCGAGCGCCACCGACGCGACCCCCACCAGCAGCGAGATCCGCGAGCCGTACAGGATCGTCGACAGCACGTCGCGCCCCTGGTCGTCCGTGCCCAGCAGGTAGGCGGAGCTGCCCTGGGCTGTCCAGACCGGGGGCAGCAGCGAGTTGTTCAGGTCGAGCGTCTTGAGGTCGAAGGGATCGTAGGGCGCGATCAGCGGCGCGAGCACCGCACCGAGCACCATCACGGCCGCGACGACGGCCGCGACCACCGCCACCGGGCTGTTCCGGAAGCTGTGGAAGACGTCGCCGTCCAGAAAGCGGGCGATCGCGGAACTCATGCGCGCGACCGGCTGGCGCTGCGGGCGGGCCAGGTCATTTGATGACCGCGGTCCGGTACGAGATGATGTTGTCGGCCCGCTGCGCGATATCGACGTTCTTGTTGGCGATCCGGATGTGTCGGTTCATGGTGTGCGGCCCTCCCTGGGTCGGCGTGGCGCGTCGGATCCGCGCGTCGGGGTGCGTCGGCTCACAGCGGCAGCGAGCGTTCGGCGAGGCGCACGAACAGCGCGGCCCCCAGCGGCAGGATCTCGTCGTTGAAATCGTATCTCGGGTTGTGCAGGAAGCATCCGGACTCGGCGCCGCCCTGGCCGATGCGAAAGTAGGCGCCAGGGCGCTTGTCGAGCATGAACGCGAAGTCCTCGGCGCCCATGCTCGGGTCGAGGTCGCGCACCACGTGGGCCGCGCCCACCAGTTCCTCGGCCACCTCCGCGCCGAACAGCGCCTCGTCGCGGCTGTTGACGGTGGCCGGGTACATGCGCTCGTAGTGCACCCGCGCGCGGGCCCCGAAGCCGATCGCCACCTGCTCGGCCAGCTGGGTCAGGCGCTGCTCGATCATGTCCTGGGTCTCCATCCGGAACGAGCGCACGGTGCCGGTGATCGTTGCCTCGCGGGGGATCACGCTCATCGCCGTCGGGTGCCCGGCCTGGATCGAGCACAGGCTGACCACGGCGGAGTCCAGCGGCCCGACGTTGCGCGAGACGATGGTCTGGGCCGCGGTGATCACGTGCGCGGCGACCACCACCGGGTCGATCGCGAGGTAGGCGTGCGCGCCGTGCCCGCCCTTGCCCTCGATGACGATGGTGACGCGGTCGGCGGCGGCCATCATCGGGCCGGGCTTGACCGCGATCGTGCCGGGCGGCAGGCCCGGCCAGTTGTGCATCGCATAGACCGTGTCGCACGGGAAGCGCTCGAACAGCCCGTCCTGGATCATCGCGCGGGCGCCGGCGTAGCCTTCCTCGCCCGGCTGGAAGATCAGGTGCACCGTGCCGTCGAACCGGCGCGTCTGCGCCAGCCAGCGCGCCGCGCCCAGCAGCATCGCGGTGTGGCCGTCGTGGCCGCAGGCATGCATCAGGCCGGGCGAGGTCGAGCGGTGCGCGAATTCGTTCTCCTCGGCGAGCGGCAGCGCGTCCATGTCGGCCCGCAGGCCGATGGTCCGGCCGCTGGCGTGGCGCGTGCCCCGGATCACCCCCACCAGCCCGGTCTTGCCCAGGCCGCGGTGGATCTCGTCGACGCCGTAGCGCTCGAGCTGGCGCGCCACGAGATCGGAGGTGACCCGCTCCTCGAAGCCCAGCTCGGGCGTGCGGTGCAGCGCGTGCCGGATCGCGGTCAGGTCGCCGTGCCAGGCGCGCAGGCCGGCGATAGCGGGGTGGGCGGCGAGGTACATGGCGCTCAGTGGCCGGCCGTGCTGCGCTCGACCCGCAGGCGCGGGTCGACGACGAAGTACAGCAGGTCGACGACCAGGTTGATGGTCACGAAGATCAGCGCGATCAGGCACAGGTAGGCCGCCATGATCGGGATGTCGGCCACCTGCACCGACTGGATGAAGAGCAGGCCCATGCCGGGCCACTGGAAGACGGTCTCGGTGATGATCGCGAACGCGATGATCGCGCCGAGCTGCAGGCCGGTGATCGTGATGACCGGCACCAGCGTGTTCTTGAGCGCATGGCCGAAGTACACCGCGCGGTCGGACAGCCCGCGCGCTCGCGCGAACTTGATGTAGTCGGTGCGCAGCACCTCCAGCATCTCGGAGCGCACGAGCCGCATGATCAGCGTCATCTGGAACAGGCACAGCGTGATCGCGGGCAGCACCAGGTGCGCCCAGCCGTCGCGGGTCAGAAAGCCGGTGGTCCACCAGCCGAGGTCGACGGTCTCGCCGCGCCCGAAGGAGGGCAGCCAGCCGAGCAGCACCGCGAACACCAGGATCAGCAGGATGCCGATCAGGAAGGTCGGCAGCGACACGCCGATCAGGGACACCGCGAGAAAGATGTTGGCGAGCACGCCCTTGCGGCGCAGCGCGGTGTACACGCCCATCGGGATGCCGACCGCCAGCGCCAGCGCGGCGGCCGCGAGCGACAGCTCCAGGGTCGCGGGCAGGCGCTCGCGGATGAGCGTCGAGACCTTGCGCCCCTGCCGGTACGACAGGCCGAAGTCGCCGCGGACGGCGTTGGCCACGAAGGTGGCGAACTGCACCGGCACCGGGTCGTCGAGCCCGAGGTCGCGACGCAGGTCGGCCCGCTGCTCCGGCGTCGCATCCTGCCCGAGCATCGCGACCACCGGGTCCCCCACGAACTGGAACAGGGAGAACGAGACGAAGGCGACCACCCCCATCACGATGACCGCCTGCAGGAGCCGGCGGACGATGAACGCGATCATGAGGGGACGGGGGCTCCGGAGAGGGCCGCTGCGTGACCGCGGCTCAGGCCGCGGCCGGCAGGAAGCGCTGGACCATCCTCGCCCACAGGCTGCCGCCCAGCGGGATCAGGTCGTCGTTGAAGTCGTAGCTCGGGTTGTGCAGCATGCACGGGCCCATGCCGTGGCCGTGATCGCGGTGGCTGCCGTCGCCGTTGCCGATGAAGGCGTAGCAGCCGGGCTTGGCGAGCAGCATGAATGCGAAGTCCTCCGACCCCATCGTGGGCTCGCATGCGGCGTCGACGTTCTCCTCGCCCACCAGTTCGCGCATCACCGAGGCGGCGAACGCGGTCTGCTTAGGGTCGTTGATCGTCGGCGGGTAGTTGCGGTGGAAGTGCATCGCGCCGGTGGCGCCGAAGGCCGGCGGCAGCTGCTCGGTGAGCGCCTTCATCCGCGACTCGATCAGGTCGAGCGTCTCGAGGGTGAAGGTGCGCACCGTCCCGCGGATGACCGCGCTGTCCGGGATGATGTTGGTGGTGCTGCCCGCGTGGATCTCGGTGACCGACAGGACGGCCGCGTCGATCGGCTTCTTGTTGCGGGTGATGATCGACTGCAGGGCCTGCACGAGATGCGTGGCCACCAGGACGGGGTCGACGCCGTTCTGCGGCATCGCCGCGTGCGCGCCCTTGCCGCGCAGCGTGATCTCGAACTCGTTGGAGGAGGCCATCATCGGGCCCGGGGTGACCGCGAACTGCCCGACCTTCATGCCGGGCCAGTTGTGCATGCCGAACACCGCCTCGCACGGGAAGCGCTCGAAGAGGCCGTCCTCGATCATCTTCCGGGCGCCCGCGCCGCCTTCCTCGGCGGGCTGGAAGATGAAGTGGACGATGCCGTCGAAGCCGCCGTGCAACGACAGCCAGCGGGCGCCGGCCAGCAGCATCGCGGTATGGCCGTCGTGGCCGCAGGCGTGCATCCGGCCCTCGTGCCTGGAGGCGTGCTCGAAGGTGTTGTGCTCCTGCAGGGGCAGGGCGTCCATGTCGGCGCGCAGGCCGACCGAGCGGGTGGAGGTGCCGCGGCGCAGCGTGCCCACCAGGCCGGTGCCGCCGATCCCGGTCACGACCTCGAGACCCCAGGCACGCAGCTTGGAGGCGACGACTTCGGCGGTGCGATGCTCCTCGAAACGCAGCTCGGGGTGCGCATGCAGATCGCGCCGGATCGCCCGGATCTCGGTTTGCAGTTCGAGAATTCCTTCCGCCAGCATCATGATGAAATACCCCGAATGACAAAACGATTAGCTTAACATCGAGGTCATGGCCGCGAACCCTTTGTCCATGCCCGCCGAAGTCGGCGAAACCGTCGTGCGCGGCGCCTGTCCGCACGACTGCCCGGACACCTGCGCGCTGCGCGTCACGGTTCGCGACGGCCGGGCGATCAGGGTCGCGGGCGATCCCGACCACCCGCCCACCGGTGGTGTGCTGTGCACCAAGGTCTCGCGCTACCTCGAGCGTACCTACTCGCCCGACCGCTTGTCCGTGCCGCTGCGCCGGGTCGGCCCCAAGGGCTCGGGCCGCTTCGAGCCTGCCGGATGGGACGAGGCGCTGGATGCCATCGCGGCCAGGCTCGGCGCCATCGCCGCGGTCGACCCGCAGCGGATCCTGCCTTACAGCTACGCCGGGACGATGGGCCTCGTGCAGGGCGACGGCATGGGGATGCGGTTCTTCCACCGCCTGGGCGCGTCGCTGCTCGACCGGACCATCTGCGCGTCGGCCGGCGTGCACGGGCTCACCTACACCCTGGGCGGCCCGGTCGGCATGGACGTCGAGCGCTTCGAGGAGGCCCGGCTGATCCTGATCTGGGGCTCCAACCCGATCACCTCGAGCGTGCATTTCTGGAGCGCCGCGCAGCGGGCCCGGCGCAGCGGCGCGCGGCTGGTCGCGATCGACCCCTACCGGACCGCGACCGCCGAGAAGTGCGACGCGCACCTGGCGCTGCTGCCGGGCACCGACGCCGCGCTGGCACTCGGGCTCGTCCAGCAACTGGTCGAGCAGGGTCTGGTCGATCACGACTGGGTCGGCCGCCACACCGTCGGCTTCGAGGCGCTGGCGGCGCGGGCGGCCGCCTGGACGCCCGACCGCGTGGCACGCACCTGCGGCCTGACCGAGGCGCAGGTGATCGGCCTGGCCCGCGACTACGGCAGCCTCGCGCCCGCCGCGATCCGGCTCAACTACGGGATGCAGCGCACCCGCGGCGGGGGCAATGCGGTGCGGCTGGTGGCCGGCCTGCCGGCGCTGGTGGGCGCGTGGCGGCACCCGGCCGGCGGCATGCTGCTGTCGGCCAGCGGCCACTTCAACCTGGACACCGCCGCCTGGCAGCGGCCCGACCTGCTCGCCGGACGCAGGCCCCGCACCCTCAACATGTCCACGATCGGCGACGTGCTGCTCGAGGCCGACCCGCCGGTCGAGGCGCTGGTCGTCTGGAACTCCAACCCGGTGGCGGTGGCCCCGGACAGCGGCCGGGTGCGCCGCGGCTTCGCCCGCGAAGACCTGTTCACGGTGGTCATCGAGCAGTTCATGACCGACACCGCCGACCATGCCGACTGGGTGCTGCCGGCCACCACGCAGCTCGAGCACTTCGACCTGCACAAGACCTACGGCCACCGCTGGTGGGTCGCCAACACCCCGGCGATCGCGCCGCTGGGCGATGCGCTGCCCAACGCCGAGATCTTCCGGCGGCTCGCGGCGCGCATGGGCTTCGAGGATGCCTGCCTGCGGGAGTCTGACGAGGCGCTCGCGGCATCGGCGCTGCGGCTCGACGATCCGCGCATGCCGGCCGGCCCGGCCCGCGCGGCGGCTGCCGCCGGCGGCACGGGCCCGGCCGCGGCCCGGGCCGCGCTCGAGGCGCTGCTCGAGCGCGGCTACGCCAAGCTCGAGGTGCCGGAGGCGCCCTTCGCCCACGGCGGCTTCCCGACGCCTTCGGGCAAGGTCGAGTTCGTATCGGCCCGGCTCGCCGCGCTCGGGATGGACCCGCTGCCCGACTTCGTGCCGCCCTACGAGTCCGCGCAGTCGGCGCCCGCGCTCGCCGCGCGCTATCCGCTCGCGATGATCTCGCCGCCGGCGCGGCACTTCATGAACTCCACGTTCGTCAACGTCGAGAGCCTGCGGGCGGCCGAGCGCGAGCCGCGGGTCGACGTGCACCCCGACGACGCCGCGGCCCGCGGCCTGGCCGACGGCACGATGGCGCGGGTGTTCAACGACCGCGGCGCTTTCCTGGCGCGCTGCCGCGTCGATGCGCGCGTTCGCCGCGGCGTGGTCGCAGCCTGGGGCATCTGGTGGCCCAAGCGTGCGCCGGGCGGGCAGAACGTGAACGCGGTGACCGGGCAGGCGCTGACCGACCTGGGGCGCGCGCCGACCTTCTACGACTGCCTGGTCGAGGTGGCTTCGGCGGCCGGGGCCGATGCACCCGGGCCCGGCGCGGATGCGCCCGCGGTCTGAGCGGCGCCGGCCGGCCGCGCCCGCCGGCGTCGCGCTGGGCCTGCTGCTCGTCGCCCTCGGCGGCTGCGCGAACCTGTCGGATGGGCCGGGCTACTACTGGCAGTCGATGATCGGCCACCTCGACGTGATGCGCCGCGCGCAGCCGCTCGACGCGCTCATCGCCGATCCGTCCACCGACGCGGCGCTGCGCGCCCGCCTGGAGCGGGCCCGCGAGATCCGCGCGTTCGCGAGCCGCGAACTCGCGCTGCCGGACAACCGCAGCTACACCTCGTACGCCGACCTGCACCGGCCCTACGTGCTCTGGAACGTGTTCGCGACGCCGGAGCTCTCGCTGAAGCTCGAGCGCTGGTGCTTCCCCATCGCCGGTTGCGTGTCCTACCGCGGCTACTACGAGCGCGCGGCGGCCGAGCGCTACGCGCAGCACCTGCGTGGCCGGGGCCTGGAGGCGCAGGTCGGCGGTGTGCCCGCCTACTCCACGCTCGGCTGGTTCGACGACCCGCTGCTGTCGACCTTCCTGGAGTACCCCGAGGGCGAACTCGCGCGCCTGGTGTTCCACGAACTCGCGCACCAGCTGCTCTACGTGAAGGGCGACACGCCCTTCAACGAATCCTTCGCGACCGCCGTCGAGGAGGCCGGGGTCGAGCGCTGGTTCGCCGCGCGCCAGGACCCGCAGGTCGAGCGCGCCTATCGCCAGCACGCCCAGCGTCGCCGCGAGTTCGTCGCGCTGCTGCGCCGGCACCGGGCCGCGCTCGAGGCGCTCTACGCGAGCCCGGTGTCCGACGACGACAAGCGCCGCGGCAAGCAGGCGGTCTTCGATGCGCTGCGCGCCGACTACCAGGTCCTGAAGGGCACGTGGGGCGGCTTCTCGGGCTACGACCGTTGGTTCGCGCAGCCGCTGTCCAACGCCCACCTGGCCGCGGTCGGCGCCTACAACGACCTGCTGCCCTCGTTCCGGGCGCTGCTCGCCCGCTCCGGCGGCGACCTGCCGCGCTTCTATGGCGCAGTGCGCGAGCTGGCGGCGATGGATGCGGGCGATCGGGGCGGGCTGCTGAGCGCGCTCGCCGGGGAGGCGCCCGACGCGTCCTCTGCGCCCGCGGCGCCGGCGCGGGCCGCGCAGGACGTACAGGCCGTGTCCGCGACGCCTGCCGCGGGCCCCTGACGGGCACCCGGGGGCCGTCGGGCGAGCGGCGGGGAGCCGGGACGACCGGCCGACGCGGCGACCGCATCCCCGGCCTGCCTGCCCGCCCGGACCCGCCGGCGTCGACGCGCCGGCTTGAGCCGGATCAACTTAGTGCCCGGATGATCCCCCGGGGTCGCCCGGCTCGTGCGGATCTGCGGGTGAATGCGGCTATCATCCGACAAACGAACGAGCCTCAAAGGAGAGCGAGATGGAGCGTTTCTGGCTGAAGAACTACCCGGCAGGGGTGCCGGCGGACATCGATCCGGGCCGCTACGCATCGCTGGTCCAGCTGATGGAGGAGTCGTTCTCGAAGTACCGCACACGCGTCGCCTACGACTGCATGGGCAAGACGCTCACCTTCGGCGAGGTCGACGAGCTGTCGCGCAACCTCGGGGCCTGGCTGCAGTCGCGGGGCCTCGCACGCGGGGCCCGCGTGGCGCTGATGATGCCCAACGTGCTGCAGTACCCGATCGCGATCGCTGCCGTGCTGCGCGCCGGCTACGTGGTGGTCAACGTCAATCCGCTCTACACGCCGCGCGAGCTCGAGCACCAGCTCAAGGACTCCGGCGCAGAGGCGATCATCATCCTCGAGAACTTCGCGACCACCCTCGAGCAGGTGCTCGCCAGGACCGCGATCAAGCACATCGTGGTCGCCTCGATGGGCGACCTGTTCGGGCTGCTCAAGGGCACGCTGGTCAACTACGTGGTGCGCAGCGTCAAGAAGCTGGTGCCGGCCTACACGCTGCCCGGCATCGTCCGCTTCAATGCCGCGATCGCCGAGGGCGCGCGCGGTACGCTCGCGCCGGTCGTGCTGGGCCACGAGGACATCGCCTTCCTGCAGTACACCGGCGGCACCACCGGCCTGTCCAAGGGTGCGACGCTGGTGCACCGCAACGTCGTCGCCAACGTGCTGCAGTCCGAGGCCTGGATCCAGCCCGCGCTGAACAACCCCAAGAAAGACCCGCCGCCCGAGCAGCTGGTCTGGGTGTGCGCGCTGCCGCTGTATCACATCTTCGCGCTGTCGGCCTGCTGCATGGTCGGCCTGCGGCTGGGCAGCCTCAACATCCTGGTGCCCAACCCGCGCGACCTGCCCGCGATGATCAAGCAGATCCGCCCGTACAAGGTGAACCTCTTTCCGGCGGTCAACACGCTGTTCAACGCGCTGGCCAACAACGCCGAGTTTCAGAAGCTCGACCACTCCGGGCTGCGGGTGTCGCTCGGTGGCGGTTCCGCGGTGCAGGAGGCGGTGGCCAGGCAGTGGCTCGAGGTCACCGGCTGCTCGGTGTGCGAGGCCTATGGCCTGTCCGAGACCTCGCCCGGCGTGAGCGCGAACCCGACCGACACCGACACCTTCACCGGCACGATCGGGCTGCCGTTCCCCTCGACCGAGATCAAGATCCTGGACGACGACGGCAATCCCGTGCCGCTCGGCCAGCCCGGCGAGATCGCGGTGCGCGGGCCGCAGGTGATGGCCGGCTACTGGCAGCATCCGGAGGAGACCGCCAAGGTCATGACGCCGGATGGCTTCTTCAAGACCGGTGACGTCGGCATCATGGACGCGAGCGGCTACACACGCATCGTCGACCGCAAGAAGGACATGGTGCTGGTCTCGGGCTTCAACGTGTACCCCAACGAGGTCGAGGGCGTGGTCGCCAACCACCCGGGCGTGCTCGAGTGCGCGGTGGTCGGCGTGCCGGACGCCAAGTCCGGCGAGGCGATCAAGCTGTTCGTCGTGAAGAAGGACCCCAACCTCACCGAGAAGGCGCTGCGCGACTACTGCGAGCAGCACCTGACCGGGTACAAGAAGCCCAAGTACGTCGAGTTCCGGACCGAGCTGCCCAAGACCAACGTGGGCAAGATCCTGCGTCGGCAGCTTCGCGACGAGGCGCTCAAGAAGGCGGCTTGAGTCTGGCGCCCGATCGGCGCCCCGTCGCCGAGTCCCGGCTCGTCGCGGCCCTCGGCGCCTGCGCCGTGGGTTGCGCCGTGACGGCGCCGATCGGCAAGGCGCCGTTCAACCTGTTCTTCTGGTCGGGCGTGCTGATGTTCCTCGCGCTCGCCGCGCGGGAGCGCGGCACGCTCGCCACGGTGCTGCGCAATCCGTTCGCATCCGGCGGCCTGCTGCTGTTCGCGCTCTACGCGGCCAGCGTCGCCTGGTCGGTCGGGCCCAGGACCCTCGCGCTCGAGCAGCTCGGCAGCTACCGCGTGCTGCTCATGCCCCTGTGCTTCATGCCGGCGCTCGCGCGCCCGCTGTGGCGCGACCGTGCCCTCGCCGCGCTGCTGATCACGCTGTGCGTGGTGCTGGCGCTCAGCTGGATACAGTGGCTGCATCCGCTGCCCTTCGCCCGGGCCACGCTCGAGGAGATCGGGCGCGAGACCCGCGACGCCTACGTGTTCACCGACCGCATCCGCCAGAACATCCACCTGTCGCTGCTGCTGCTTTGGGCCGCGGGCACGTGGCTGCTGGTGCGAACGGCGCCGAGGCGGCTGCGCATCGCCTGCGCGCTGATCGCGGTGCTGTGCCTGATCGACATGCTGTGGCTGCTCAAGGGCCGCACGGGCTACGCGCTCGTCGCGGGCATCGGAACCTACCTGCTGCATGTGCGCTTCGGCGCGCGCGGCGTCGCCGCCGGCCTCGCGCTGGTGGGGGCGGCGCTCGCGGCGCTGTGGCTCGGGCTGCCGGTGTTCAGCGAGCGCCTCCTGGGCAGCGCCGCCGAGATCCGCGCCTATCAGGAGACCGGTGTCAGCAACCCGACCGGCGAGCGTATCGAGATGTGGCGCAACTCCTTGCGCATGATCGCGGACGCGCCGCTGCTGGGCCACGGCATCGAGTCCTACCGGACGCTGTCGGCGGCGATCTACGAGGCCAAGGGCAGGGTGCCGATGGAGGTCTACCACGATCCGCATCAGGAGTTCCTCTACGTGGGCGTGGAGCTCGGGGCCGCGGGCCTGGCGCTGCTGCTCGCCGGTCTCGTCGGGCTGTGGCGCGCAGCCGCGCGCTTCGACGACCAGTGGCGCTGGCTCACGCGCGGCATGGTGGTTGCGTACGTGGCGGCGGGGCTCTTCAACTGCCTGCTGAACGTGGGCTGGACCGGCTATTTCTTCGGGCTGCTGCTGGCGATGTTCGCGGGCCGGCACGCGCAGGCGACCGGGGCCGGGCTGCCCGTCCCGAGGGGCGTCCGGCCGGCACCCGGAGGCGCGGCATGAGGGCGTCCGCCGCGCGTACTTTCGTGATCGTGCGCCACGACAACCTCGGCGACGTGGCGCTCGCGCTGCCGATGGCCGGCCTGCTCAAGCGCGCGCGGCCCGGCTGCACGGTGATCTTCGCGGTGCGGCGCTATGCGCGCGACGTGGCGCTGGCGTCGCGCCATGTCGACGAGGTGATCGAGGTCACCGACGCGCGGGCCTTCGAGGATGCGCTGCGGGCGCGCCGGCCGGATGCGATCGTGTTCGGGTTCCCGTCCGAGCCGCTCGCGCGGGCGGCTGCCCGCGCAGGCGTGCCGCTGCGCGTCGGCACCGCGGCGCGCTGGTTCCACTGGCGCTGGTGCAACCTGCGCCCGCTGGTGCGCCGCAGCGGCAGCGAGCTGCACGAGGCGCAGCTGAACCTGCGCCTGCTTGCGCCGTTCGTCGACGCCGTGGACCTGCCGCGCGACGCGCTGTGGCCGCTGGCGGGCCTTGCGCCCGAGGGTGCGCTGCAGCGGGGCGGGGCTGCGCCGCCCGCCGAGGCCGCCCGCGCCGATGGCTGGCCGCTGCGGCCCGGTGTCGCCAACGTGCTGCTGCAACTGCGCTCCAACGGCAACGCCAAGGAGTGGCCGATGGCGCGCTACCTGGCGCTGATCGCGTCCCTGCCGCCCGAGCGCTACAACTTCATCGTGAACGGCACGCCCGCCGAGGGTGACGCGCTGCGTGCCGACGTGCCCGGGCTCTTCGCGCTGCCCCAGGTCACCGACGCGACCCGGGGCCTGTCGGTCGCCGACCTGATGCGGCTGCTGCCGCGGACCGACGCGGTGCTGTCCGCCAGCACCGGGCCCCTGCACCTCGCGGCCCTGTCGGGCGCCCCGACCATCGGGCTGTTCGTCGACCTGCCCGGCATGGACCCGGCGCGCTGGGGTCCGCTCGGCCCGCGGGCGATCGCCATCAAGGCGCCCCGCGAAGCCTGCGTGCGCTGCCCGCGCGGCGCGCCGGAATGCCCGTGCATGGCGGCGATCGGTGTGTCGCAGGTGGCGCAGGCGCTGCACGAGGCGGTCGGCGAGCGACAGGCGGGTCGCTAGCGGCAGGCGCGCTGCGGCCGCCCCGATCCCCGCGTATGCTGCACCGGGACGGTGCCCTGTCGTGCACCGCCGAGGTGGCACGCGGCTTGCGTCCTCCTCGGCCGGTCGCCCGATCTGGCGTCCGGCCGGGCCGAGCCACTGTCTCCGGAGATTCGTCCTTGTCGATCCACGTTGCGCTGAACCACCTCAGCCATTACACCTACGACCGCCCCGTCAGCCTCGGTCCGCAGGTGATCCGCCTGCGGCCCGCGCCGCATTCGCGCAGCCGGATCCTGTCGTACTCGCTGCGCATCGAGCCGGCCGGCCACTTCCTCAACTGGCAGCAGGATCCGCAGTCGAACTGGCTGGCGCGAGTCGTGTTCCCCGAGCGGACGCGCGAGATGCGCATCGAGGTGGACCTGGTCGCCGAGATGGCGGTGTTCAACCCGTTCGATTTTTTCCTGGAGCCGCAGGCCGAGCACTGCCCGTTCGAGTACGACGCCGCGCAGCGCGAGGAGCTCGCCCCGTACCTCGTGCTCGCGCCCGCCACGCCCCTGTTCGCCGCGTGGCTCGCCGCGGTGCCGCGCGACCCGATGCCCACGGTCGATTTCCTGGTCGCCCTGAACCGGCGCGTCCAGCATGACGTCTCGTACCTGATCCGCATGGAGCCCGGCGTGCAGCGGCCCGAGGAGACGCTCGAGAAGCGCTCGGGGTCGTGCCGCGACTCCGCCTGGCTGATGGTGCAGCTGATGCGCCACCTGGGGCTCGCGGCGCGCTTCGTGTCCGGCTACCTGATCCAGCTGGTTCCCGACGTCAAGTCGCTCGACGGCCCGAGTGGCGCCGACCGCGACTTCACCGCCCTGCACGCGTGGTGCTCGGTCTACCGGCCCGGGGGGGGCTGGGTGGGGCTCGACCCCACCTCAGGCCTGCTCGCCGGCGAAGGCCACATCCCGGTCGCGTGCACGCCCGAGCCCTCGTCGGCCGCGCCGGTCACCGGCCTGGTCGATCCGGCCGAGTGCACCTTCGTGCATGAGATGAGCGTGCGCCGCGTGCTCGAGGCGCCGCGCGTCACCAAGCCCTACGACGCGCTGCAGTGGGCCGCGATCGACGCGCTCGGCGATCGCGTGGACGCCGTGCTGCAGGCCGGCGACGTGCGGCTGACTCAGGGTGGAGAGCCGACCTTCGTGTCGATCGACGACCGCGACGGCGCGCAGTGGAACACTGAGGCGCTCGGGCCCGAGAAGCGCCTGCTCGCGGGCGAGCTGCTCGGGCGGCTGCGCGCGCAGCACGGGCACGCGGGCTTCCCGCACTACGGGCAGGGCAAGTGGTATCCGGGCGAGCAGCTGCCGCGCTGGTCGCTGAACTGGTTCTGGCGCCGCGACGGCGAGCCGATCGTCGGCGACGCGAGCCTTGTCGCGGTCGAGCCGGGCGACGCCTCGATGGGCGAGACGCCCGCGCCCGCCATGCCCGCCGGCATCGGGGAGGCGCGCGCCCTCGTCACCGGCATCGCGGCCCACCTGGGGCTGGACGCTCGGCTGGCCTTCGAGGCCTACGAGGACCCGGTGCACTTCGTGCAGCGCGAGCAGCAGCTGCCGGTCAACGTCGACGTGCTCGACGCCAGGCTCGACGATCCGATGGAGCGCGAGCGTCTGCATCGCGTGTTCACGCGCGGACTGGGCCAGCCGGTCGGCTGGATCCTCCCGATCGTGCCCGATGTGCGCGCGCGGCCCGACGGCAGGATCAAGCAGCCGGTGCAGCTGTGGCAGGCGACCGACTGGCCGATGCGCGCGCCGCGCTGCTATCTCGCGCCCGGCGACTCCGCGATCGGCTACCGCCTGCCGCTCGCCTCGCTGCCCTGGGTCTCGCCCAACGAGTACCCGTGGATCCATCCGTCCGACCCGACCCAGCCGCAGCGGGCGCTGCCCCCGCACGGCGGCCTGCTCGCGCCCCGCGGCAGCTGGGCAGTGCCGGCGCGCGGCTCGCGGTCCGCGCCGCTTGCGCCCGCGATGCAGGCGCCGCACCCGCCCCCGGGCGCACGCCAGGCGGCGCTGCCCCGCGGCCCGCGTGATGGCGCCGCACCCGGCGCCCAGCCGACCACCCGCGACGCGGCCGACGGCCAGGGCAGCGCGGCCGGCGCGCAGTACACGGACGTCGCGCGCACCGCGCTGTGCGTCGAGCCGCGCGACGGACGCCTCTACGTGTTCATGCCGCCCGCGGCCACCCTGGAGGAGTACCTGCAGCTGGTCGCGGCGGTCGAGTCCTCGGCGCGGGACGCCGGCGTGCAGGTGATCTTCGAGGGCTACGAGCCGCCGCGCGATCCGCGCCTGGCGGTGCTGCGCATCACCCCCGACCCCGGCGTGATCGAGGTCAACGTGCACCCGAGCGCGAGCTGGCGCGAGCTCGTCGAGCGCACCACCGCGCTCTACGACGCCGCGCACCTGACGCGCCTGTCGAGCGAGAAGTTCATGCTCGACGGCCGCCACGTCGGCACCGGCGGGGGCAACCACATGGTGCTGGGCGGCGCGACGCCCGGGGACTCGCCGTTCCTGCGGCGCCCCAGCCTGCTCGCCAGCATGGTCGCCTGGTGGCTCGCCCACCCGTCGCTGTCCTACCTGTTCTCGGGTCTGGTCATCGGCCCCACCAGCCAGGCGCCGCGCATCGACGAGGCGCGGCACGACTCGGTGCGCGAGCTCGAGATCGCGTTCGCCGAGCTGGCCCGCCTGCAGGCCGAGGGGCCGCAGGCCTGCCCGCCCTGGATCGTCGACCGGCTGCTGCGCAACCTGCTGGTCGACGTCACCGGCAACACGCACCGCGCTGAATTCTGCATCGACAAGCTGTACTCGCCCGACTCGGCGAGCGGGCGCCTCGGCCTGCTCGAGATGCGCGGTTTCGAGATGCCTCCGCACGCGCGCATGAGCCTGCTGCAGCAGCTGTTGCTGCGCGCGCTGGTCGCGCGCTTCTGGCAGGACCCGCTGGTGCCCGCGCGGCTGCCGCGCTGGGGCACCGCGCTGCACGACCGCTTCATGCTGCCGACGTACGTGCGCGAGGACCTGCGCGAGGTGGTCGAGGACCTGCGCGCCGCGGGTTTCGCGTTCGAGCTCGACTGGTTCGCGCCGCACTGGGAGTTCCGTTTCCCGCGGCTCGGCGACTTCGAGGCGGGCGGCGTGCGGGTGGACCTGCGCATGGCGCTCGAGCCCTGGCCGGTGATGGGGGAGGAGGGCGCGGCCGGCGGCACGGTGCGCTTCGTCGACGCCTCGCTCGAACGCATCGAGATCGCCGCGCACGGCCTCGTCGAGGGCCGCCACGCGATCGCGGTGAACGGCAGGGCGGTGCCGCTGCGCGCCGCCGGACCCGATGGCGCGCAGGTCGGCGGCGTGCGCTATCGCGCCTGGCAGCCGTCCTCGAGCCTGCACCCCACGATCGGCGTGCACGCGCCGCTGACCATCGACCTGGTGGACACCTGGAACCGCCGGTCGATCGGTGGATGCCAGTATCATGTCTCGCACCCGGGAGGCCGCAGCCACGAGACCTTTCCGGTCAATGCATACGAGGCGGAGGCGAGGCGGTTGGCGCGTTTCTTCCGTCACGGACACACTCCGGGCGAGATGAACCTGACCCCTGCACGGATCGACCCCGAGTCGCCCTGCACGCTGGACCTGCGGCGTGGCTGACCTGCTGTCGGCCTATCCCCGGGCCGAGCTGCGCTTCGACGAGATGCTGGACGCGGCGGGCGCGCCGCGGCCCCACTGGGCGCGCGTCGTCGACGCGCTGGCGGGCCCGGAGCTCGCCCGCGTGCGCGACCGCATCGCGACCACCGAGCGCCAGATCCGCGACAGCGGGCTGACCTACAACATGTACGCCGACCCCAAGGGTGCCGACCGCCCCTGGGCGCTCGACACGCTGCCGATGATCATCCCGGCCGACGAGTGGGCGGTCATCGAGGCGGCCGTCGCGCAGCGCGCACGGCTGCTCAACGCGGTGCTGCTCGACCTGTACGGTCCGCAGCGCCTGCTGGCCGATGGCCACATCCCGCCGCGGCTGGTGCTCGGCCACAGCGCGTTCCAGCGGGCGGCCTGCAATGCCGCCATCCCGGGCGGCGTCGCGCTGTTCGTCTACGCGGCCGACCTCGCCCGCTCCCCGGACGGTCGCTGGTGGGTGGTCGCCGACCGCACGCAGACCCCCTCGGGCGCGGGCTACGCGATCGAGAACCGGCTGATCGTGTCGCGCATCTTCCCCTCGCTCTTCGGTGAGCTGCACGCGCAGCGCATCGCGGGCTTCTTCGCGACGCTGCGCGACCGGCTCGGGGAGCTGGCGCCGCGCGGCGACGGCCCGCAGCTCACGGTGCTGCTGACGCCGGGCCCCTACAACGAGACCTACGCCGAGCACTCGCTGCTGGCCCGATACCTCGGCTTCACGCTCGCCGAGGGCAACGACCTCGCGGTGCGCGACGGCAAGGTCTGGCTCAAGACGGTGGAGGGTCTGCGTCGCGTCCACGCCATCCTGCGGCGCCAGGACGACGACTTCTGCGACCCCCTCGAGTTGCGCAGCGACTCGGCGCTCGGGGTGCCTGGGCTCACCGACTGCGCGCGCCGCGGCAGCGTGTTCATCGCCAACGCGATCGGCTCGGGCATCCTGGAGTCGGGCGCGCTGATGGGCTTCCTGCCCGGGCTCGCGCAGCACCTGCTGGGCGAGCCGCTGAAGATGCCCTCGGTCGGGACCTGGTGGCTCGGCGAGCCGGCCGCGCTCGACGACGCGCTGCCGCGCATGGCCGGCCTGGTCTTCAAGGCGGCCGACCCGGTGCTCCGGGTCGAGCCGGTCTTCGGCCAGGACCTCGATGCGCGCAAGGCGCACGCGCTGCGGCTTCGCATCCGCCGGCAGCCGGAGGCCTGGTTCGCGCAGGAGCTGGTCCGGCTGTCGCAGGCGCCGGTCTACGACCGTCACCACCCGCAGCGGCTCGGCGCGCGCGCGGTCGGCCTGCGGGTGTTCGCGGTCGCCTCCCGCAATGGCTGGTCCGTGATGCCCGGGGGGCTCACCCGCGTCGCCGGCACCCACGATGCGCGCGTGATCTCGATGCAGCGCGGCGGCGCGTCCAAGGACACCTGGGTGCTGTCGCCCGCGGCGGGCAACTCGACGCTGACGCTGCTGCGCTCCACCGTCGGCCCCGACGACCTGGTGCGCGCGGGCGCGGGCAACCTGTCATCGCGTGCCGCCGAGAACCTGTTCTGGTTCGGGCGCTACTCTGAGCGCGCCGAGTCGGTGACACGTCTGCTGCGCGTCGCGCTGCCGCGTTTCTGCGTCGACGAGGACGAGGACCGCGCCGCGCAGGGGCCGCTGCTCGCGCTCATGCGCGCGATCGGGCACATCGACGACGAGGAGGCACCCGAGGCGGCGCTGCTCGAGGCGGTGTTCGCCGCCGATCGGCCCGGCGGCCTGCGGGCCACGCTGCAGCAGGTGCAGCGGGTCGCCTCGGGGCTGCGCGAGCGGCTGTCGGTCGACCACTGGCGCACCATCAACCTGCTCGTGCAGGACCCGGGGTTCGACACCTTCCACGACCTGCCACAGGCCCTGGCCCTGCTCGACCGGTCGGTGACCGGGCTGGTCGCGCTGTCGGGCTTCACGCTCGACGGCATGACCCGCGATCCGGGCTGGCGATTCATGTCGGTGGGCCGTCGCATCGAGCGCCTGCGCGCGCTGTGCGTGGCGGTCGCGACCGCCGTGCGCGACGGCCGCTCGGCGGGCCTGGACTGGCTGCTGGAGCTGTGCGACTCCTCGATCACCTACCGCTCCCGCTACATCGGTCAGCCCGAGTGGCTGCCGGTGCTCGACCTCGTGCTGCGCGACGACAGCAATCCGCGCTCGGTCGCCTTCCAGCTGCGCGGCCTCGCCGACGTGCTGGTGCGTATCGACCGCGCCCTTGGCGGCGTCGAGCCGCACTTCGCGCCCGCCGTGCTGTCGGACCTGGACCGCTGGAGCGACGCATCGATGCTCAAGCCCGACGAGGCGCTCGCGCGTTGGCTCGACGCGCTGTCCGCGGCGGCCGCGACCCTGTCCGACCGCCTGTCGATGCGCTTCTTCACGCATGCCGAGGACCGCAACCGCGCGACCTTCGCAGCCTGACGCCATGGCCGCCCAGCCCCGTCTCGTCCACGTCCTGCACCAGACGTCCTATCGCTACGAGGCGCCGGTCGCGCAGTCGTGGCAGCTCGCCCACCTGCGCCCGCGCGAGCTGCCGCGCCAGCGCCTGCGCGCGCACCGCCTGGACATCGAGCCGCGGCCCGACTGGCTCGAGGAGCGCATCGACTACTTCGGCAACGCGGTCACCGCGTTCGCGATCCATGCGGCGCACGACACGCTCGACGTGATCGCCGAGTCGCAGGTCGAGATCGCGCCGCAGGCCGCGGACTCCGAGGCCGCGATGCGCGCGTGGGATGCAGGGCCCGGGCCCGACGCCGGCACCGCCCGCGGCGCCGCGATGCTCGAGCTCGCGCAGTACCTCGGGCCGAGCCCGCAGGTGCCGCGCTCGCGCCGCGCCGTCCGCTACGCGCGGCGCAGCTTCCGTCCGGGCGCGCCCTTCGCGGCTGCGCTGTCCGACCTCGCGCACCGGATCCACCGGGACTTCGAGTTCGACCCGAGCGCGACCACCGTGACCACGCCGCTCGACGAGGTCTTCGCGCAGCGCCGCGGCGTGTGCCAGGACTTCGCGCAGGTGATGATCGCCGGGCTGCGGGGCATCGGCATTCCGGCGCGCTACGTGTCGGGCTACATCATCACCCGCCCCCCGCCCGGCAAGCCCAAGCTGGTCGGTGCGGACGCGTCGCATGCGTGGGTGTCGGCGTGGTGCCCGGGGCAGGGCTGGATCGACATCGACCCCACCAACGACCGGCGCATCGACCAGGACTTCGTGACGCTCGCCTGGGGGCGCGACTTCTTCGACGTCACGCCGCTGCGGGGCGTGATCCTGGGCGGCGGCGCGCAGGAGCTCGAGGCGCGCGTGACCGTGACGCCGCTCAAGCTGCCCGCGTCGCTGCGGGTCGGCTGATTCCGGGCGGCCGCTCAGCCCGGCTCGCGGAGCCTGAAGCGCTGCAGCTTGCCGGTCTCGGTGCGCGGCAGCGCGTCGCGGAACTCGATTGCGCGCGGATACTTGTAGGGTGCGAGCGTCGCCTTCACGTGGTCCTGCAGCGCGCGCACCATCGCCGCGTCCGCGGCGACCCCGGGCTTGAGCACCACGAAGGCCTTGACCACCTGCCCGCGCTCGGCGTCGGGCACCCCGACCACGCCGGCCTCGGCGACCGCCTCGTGCATCAGCAGGGCCGACTCCACCTCGGGCCCGCCGATGTTGTAGCCGGCCGAGACGATCATGTCGTCGGAGCGCGCCTGGTAGGCGAAGTATCCCTCGGCGTCCATCGAGAACATGTCACCGGTCAGGTTCCAGCCCTCGCGCACGTACTGGCGCTGGCGCTCGTCGGCGAGGTAGCGGCAGCCGGTCGGTCCGCGCACCGCGAGCCGGCCCACCGTCCCCGGCGGCACCGGCCGCATCGCGTCGTCGACGACCCGTGCCTGGTAGCCCGGCACCACCTGTCCGATCGTGCCGCGGCGCACCGACCCGGGTGGTGACGAGATGAAGATGTGGATCAGCTCGGTCGAGCCGATGCCGTCGATCATCTCGATGCCGGTCGCCTGCTTCCAGAGCTGGCGCGTCGCGTCCGGCAGCGCCTCGCCCGCCGACACGCAGCGGGTGAGCGACGCCAGGTCGAAGCCCTTCGCCAGCCCCGCCATCTGCCGGTAGAAGGTCGGCGCGGTGAACAGCACGGTCGCGCGGTGCCGCGCCACCGCCGCGAGCAGCGACTGCGGGCTCGCCCGCTCGAGCAGCAGCGTGGACGCGCGCGCGCGCATCGGGAAGCACAGCATGCCGCCCAGCCCGAAGGTGAAGGCGAGCGGCGGCGTGCCGCAGAACACGTCGTCGGGCCGCGCCTCCAGCACCGAGCGCGGGAACAGGTCGCACATCGCGAGTACGTCGCGATGGAAGTGCATCGTGCCCTTGGGCTGCCCGGTGGTGCCCGAGGTGAACGCGATCAGCGCAACGTCGTCCTGCGCCGTGTCGCAGGCGACGAACCGGGCGGGCTTGCCCGCGCAGCGCGCCTCGAGCGAGCCGGGCGCCGCGCCACCCACCGTGCCGTCGCCGTCGTTGAACCAGAGCACCTGCTCGAGCACCGGGCACTGCGCCTGCGCGGCCAGCATCTCATCGCGCAGCCGGACGTCGCACAGCGCGGCCGACACGCGCGCCCGCTCGATCACCGGCACGAGTTCGCGCGCGCGCAGCAGTGGCATCGTCGCCACCGCGACCAGCCCGGCCTTGACCACCGCCAGCCAGCAGGCCGCCATCATCGGGTTGTTGGCGCCGCGCAGCAGCACCCGGTTGCCCGGCACCAGCGCCAGGTCCTCCACCAGCACCCGGCAGATCCGGTCGACCTGGGCCTGCAGCTGCCGGTAGGTGCAGACCGCGTCGTCGGTGCGCAGCACGATGCGCTCGCCGTCGCCGGCGGCGACGGTCGCGTCGAGCAGCGCGACCGCCGCATTCAGCCGTTCGCCGTAGCGGACTTCCGGCAGGTCGAAGGTGAACACCGGCCAGGCGTCGGGCGGCGGCAGGTTGTCACGCGCGAAGGTGTCGACGTGGGCGCTGCGGAACATCGGTCTGTCCTCCGTCGGCGGCGCGCCGCTCAGGCTCCCGCCTTCAGCAGGTCGCGGCCGATGATCAGTTTCTGCACCTCGGTCGCGCCCTCGTAGATGCGCAGCGCGCGGATCTCCCGGTACAGGCTTTCCACCACCGAGCCCTTCTTCACGCCGAGCCCGCCGAAGAGCTGAACCGCACTGTCGATCACCCGCTGCGCCGACTCGGTCGCGACCATCTTCGCCATCGCGGCCTCGCGGGTCTGCCGCTCGCCGGGTGCGCCGCGCTGCGTCGCGGTGTCGCGCAGCCAGGCCGCGCGGTAGGTCAGCAGCATCGACGCGTCGATGTCGGTCGCCATGTCGGCGAGCGCGGCCTGCGTGAGCTGGAAATCGGCCAGCACCCCCCCGAACATCCGTCGGCCCTGCGCGTGCGCGAGGCCCTCGTCGAGCGCGCGCCGCGCGAACCCCAGCGCCGCCGCGGCCACCGACGACCTGAAGATGTCGAGGTTGGACATCGCGAGCTTGAAGCCGCCGCCGACCTCACCGAGCAGGTTCGATTCCGGCACGCGGCAGCCGTCGAAGGCCAGCGTCGCGAGCGGATGGGGTGCCACCACGTCGATCCGCTCCGCGATCGACAGCCCCGGCGCGTCGGCCTCGACCACGAAGGCGGAGATGCCGCGCGCCCCGTGACGGGCTCCTTGGTCGGGCCCGTCACCCTCGGAGGTCCGCGCGAAGGTGACGTAGAAGTCGGCGATCCCGCCGTTCGAGATCCAGGTCTTGCTGCCGTCGAGCACCCAGTGCGCGCGGCCGTCGTCGCCCACCGCACGCCGCGCGCGCGTGGCCATCGCCGCGACGTCGGAGCCCGCGTCGGGCTCGGACAGCGCGAACGCCGCGATCGCCTCGCCGCGCGCGATGCGCGGCAGCCAGCGCGCGCGCAGCGCGTCGCTCCCCGCGAGCGTGATCGGGCCGCTGCCCAGGCCCTGCATCGCAAACGCGAAGTCGGCCAGGCCGTCGTGCCGCGCGAGCGTCTCGCGCAGCAGGCACAGCGAGCGCGACTCGAGCACCGGCAGCGCGCCGCCGTGCGACACCGGCACGCAGTAGCGCAGCCAACCGGCCTCGCCGAGCGCCCGCACCCATGCGCGGCATGCGGCGTCCGTGTCGTGGTGATCGATGCCGGCGGCGATCGGCGCCGCCCACCGGTCGACCTCGCCCGCAAGCGTGGCGTGGCGCGGCTCGAAGAAGGGCAGGTGCAGGTAGCGGCTGTCGCTCATGGTCGTATGCGCCGTCAGTCGCCCTCGAACACCGGCCGCTGCTTGGCGACGAAGGCCCGGTAGGCGCGCTCGAAGTCCTGCGTCTGCATGCAGATCGCCTGCGCCTGCGCCTCGGCCTCGATCGCCTGCTCGACGGTCATCGACCACTCCTGGTGGAGCATGGTCTTGGTGATGCCGTGCGCGAAGGTCGGGCCCGCAGCGAGATCGGCGGCGAGCGACTGCGCCTGTGCGAGCACCGCGTCCGAGGCGACGACCCGGTTGAAGAAGCCCCACGCCAGGCCTTCGTCGGCGCTCATCGCCCGCCCGGTGTAGAGCAGCTCGGCCGCGCGGCCCTGGCCGATCAGCCGGGGCAGGATCGAGCAGGCGCCCATGTCGCACCCGGCCAGCCCCACGCGCGTGAACAGGAAGGCGGTCTTGGCGGAGGGGGTGCCCAGGCGCATGTCGCTCGCCATCGCCAGGATCGCGCCGGCGCCGGCGCACACGCCGTCGATGGCGGCCACGATCGGCTGCGGGCAGCGGCGCATCGCGAGCACCAGGTCGCCGGTCATCCGCGTGAACTCGAGCAGCGCCGGCATGTCCATGCCCACCAGCGGCCCGATGATCTCGTGCACGTCGCCACCCGAGCAGAAGTTGCCCCCGGCCCCGGTCAGCACCACGGCCTTCACGTCCTGCGCGTACTGCAGCCCGCGAAACAGCTCGCGCAGCTCGGCGTACGAGTCGAAGGTGAGCGGGTTCTTGCGGTCTGGCCGGTTCAGCGTGACGGTCGCGACCTTCGCGTCGATTGCGAAGGCGAAGTGCTTGGGCGCGTAGCCGGCAAAGCTGCGGCGTACCTCGCGGTTCAGGGTCATGGTGTCTCCTTGCGTCTGGGGCGTGCCCCGGCCGGGCGGCCGACGCGGCGGGCGGCGGATCGCGCAGGGGAGGGGGCGGCGGTGTTCGCGGCGGCGGGCTGTGAATGCAGCCCGCTCTTGAGCTTGCCCAGCAGCGTGTGGAGCTGTTGCTGCTCGTCGCGGCTCAGCGCGCCGAGCATCTGGGCGACCCAGGTCTCGTGGGTCTGCGCCATGCCGGCGAACCGCTCGCGCCCGGCCCGCGTAAGGCGCAACCGCGTGGCGCGCCGGTCGTTCTCCACAGGCTCGCGCAGCAGCCAGCCTTCGTCCTGCAATTGGTCGGCCAGGCCGGTGACGTTGCCCCCGGTGACCATCAGACGCTGCGACAGCTCGCTCATCTTCAGGCCGTCGGCGCGCTCGAGCTGGGCGAGCAGGTCGAAGCGCGGCAGCGTGCACTCGAAGTCGCGCCGCAGGTTGTTGCGGATCCGCGATTCGATCAGGTTGGAGCAGGTGAGGATCCGCAGCCAGAGCTTCAGCGCGAAGTGATCGTCGTCTTCGAGCCGGGTCTCGTGATCGACCGCCTGCGGCTGCATCGTCGCCCTCCGATACTTGAAGTCTCAATTAATCAGACTTGAATCATATCGGTTCCCGGCGCGGACGCGAAGGGGGCGGTGGCGGGCAAGAAGCGCGCAGCGCGCGTCGTCGGCCCGACGGGCGCGGCTCGGGGGAGACGGCGGCCGGGCACGTAGAGTCCGCGCAGGCTGGCCTTGCCAACCGCGCGGTCCTCGCAAGGAGTGACCGTCGTGACCGAAGCGTTTCCCATCGTCGATGCCCACTATCATTTCTGGGAGCGAGACCGGTTTCCCGTCGGTGACGGTCGCGCAGGGCTGGCTCGACCGCGCCGACGGCGCGTCGGTGCTCGAGCGGCAGAGCGGCTTCGACTTCGTGCGCAGCGTGAGCCACAAGCCGCGCGCCAATGCCTCGCCCACCGACGCACGCACCGGCGGCATGACCGATGCCGCCTGGCGCGCCGGCTACGCGCGGCTCGGGCCGCTCGGCCTGCGCTTCGACCTGCAGACGCCCTGGTGGCGTCTTGCCGAGGCGGCGGACCTGGCGCGTGCGTTCCCGGACACCTCGCTCATCCTGAACCACACCGGCCTGCCGAGCGACCGCAGTCCGGATGGCCTGGCGGGCTGGACGCGCGCGATCGCGCGTTTGGCCGAGTGCCCCAACGCGACGATCAAGATCTCGGGCCTCGGTCAACCGGGCCAGCCCTGGAGCGCCGCGGCAAACCGGCGCGTGGTCCTGACCGCGATCGAGACCTTCGGGGTCGGGCGCGCGATGTTCGCGAGCAACTTCCCGGTGGACGGTCCCTGCGGGCGCTTCGACACGATCTTCAGCGGCTTTCGCGAGATCGTCGCCGACTTCACGCCCGCCGAGCAGCGGGCGCTCTTTCACGACAACGCGCTGCGGATCGACGCGATCCCCGACGGCCCGCCGGGCTGACGGCCAGCGATGGCCCGGCGCAGGGTCAGCGGGCGACGGCGGCCGGGCGGCCGCGCGCGAGGAGCCCGCGCACCCAGCGCAGGCCGGCATAGAGCCAGATGAGGATCGTGATCACGCCGAGCACGGCCGACACCGGTCGCTCGAAGAATCCGATCAGGCTGCCTTGCGTGCTCGTCAGCGCCTGGATCAGGTTCTGCTCGACGATCTTGCCCAGAACCATGCCGAGCACGATCGGTGCGATTGGAAACCCGCTCTCCTCTAGGACGTAGGCGAGGGCGCCGAGTGCCAGCATGATCCAGACCCCCGAGAAGTCGTTGTCGATCGCGAACGCGCCGACGATGGCCAGGATCAGCAGCGCGGGCATCAGCAGGTCGCGCGGGATGCCGAGCACCACCTTGGCGAGCCGGATCGCGATCCACCCGAACGGCAGCAGCAGCAGGTTGGCGAGCAGGAAGACCAGAAACACCGCGTAGACCAGGTCGGCGTTGTTGATGAAGACCGCCGGTCCGGGATTCATGCCCTTGAGGTACAGCACGCCGATCGCGATCGCGGTGATCGTGTCGCCCGGGATCGCGAAGACCAGGGCAGGAATCCAGGCACCACCGAGGGCTGCGTTGTTGGCCGAGCTGCCGGCGATCACGCCTTCCACGTGGCCGGTTCCCCACAGCCTGGGCGTCTTGGAGAATCGCTTCGCGACGGCGAACGCGATCCAGGCGGCGATGTCGGCGCCGGCCCCGGGAAGGATGCCGATCCCCGTGCCGAGCGCGCTGCTGCGCAGGACCACGCGCCGATACTGGAAGATGGATCTGAATACCCCTCTCCAGTCGTCGATCACCGGGGCGCCGGAGGCCGACAGCACCGAGGCGCCCTTGAGCATCGAGCGCAGGATCTCCGGAATCGCGAACATCCCGATCAGTGCCGGGATGAACGAGACCCCCTCGAGCAGGTCGGTGTTGCCGAAGGTGAAGCGCGGATGGCCGGACGAGTAGTCCATGCCGACGGTCGCGATCAGCAGGCCGATCAGCATCGCGACCGTGCCCTTGACCGGCGCGTCGCCCGCGACGAAGGCGCCGCAGCTCAGTCCGAGGAAGCTCAGCCAGAAGAATTCGAAGGCGCTGAAGTTGAGTGCGAAGTTAGCCAGCATCGGGGCGGCGAGGATCAGCACGATCGTGCCGATCACGCCGCCGATCATCGAGCACGCAGCGTTCACGCCGAGCACGTAGCCGGCGCGTCCGGCCACGGTCAGCTTGTAGGACTCCTCGACGTAGGCGGCCGAGGCGGGCGTGCCCGGAATCCTGAGCAGGGCGCCCGGGATGTCGCCTGCGAACATCGCCATCGCCGAGGCGGCGACGATCGACGCGATCGCGGCGAGCGGGCTGAGCAGGAAGGTGATCGGCACCAGCAGCGCCACCGCCATCGTCGCGGTCAGCCCTGGCAGCGCCCCGACGATGAAACCGAAGAACGAGGCGAGCAGCACGGCGAGCAGCGTGTCGGGCTGCAGCACCATGGCCAGCGCGGGTGCGAGGTAGTCCATCAGGCGGGCTGTATCCGGAGGGCCAGCGACCGAGGGCCGCCGGTCAGAACCAAGGGAGCTCGGTCAACAGTCCGCGGGGCAGCGGCACCCGAAGCAGCTTGCCGAACAGCAGTTCCATGAAGATCGTGACGCCCAGTGCTGCGCCGACAGATCGGACGAGGCTCCGGCCTGCGGTCAGGTAGAGCAGGATCAGCGTCGCGAAGGCCAGGATCTGGAAACCGATCCGATCTCCGAGCAGCACGAACGCGACGATCGCGCCCAGCATCACAGCGACGCCGAGCAGCCCGCGCGGCGACCCGACCCAGTCGGGGAACGCCAGCATCGCACCGCGCAGGCCTGCGCGTCGCAGGCCTGCGCCGAGCAGCACCAGGCCGCAGGCGATCAATCCCCAGCCGATGACGGTGGGCAGGAACGCCGGGCCGTAGTACTGGCCGGAGATGCCGGGGAAGCCGGCGCTGTGGCGAATGATCGCGATGCCCAGCACGCAGATCAGCAGGCCGAACAGGCGGTCGTCGATTCGCATCCGGTTCCCCGATCCGCGCCGGGCCTTACTTCTTGACCTGCTGCAGGATGCGCGTCGTCGCCTCGAGGTCGGCGGCCAGCGCCTTGCGGTACGCATCGCCCGGCAGCCAGGCGACCTCGATCGAGCGCGGCGCCATCGCCTCGCGGAACGCGTCGCTCTGGATCACCTTGCCGAGCGCGTCGGTGAGCTTCTTTGCGATGTCGTCGGGCAGATCCTTCGGCCCGGCCACGCCGTGTACGACGGAGTAGGTCCACTTCGAGCCGATCGACTCCTTGAGCGTCGGCACCTGCGGGAAGCCCTTGAGGCGCTCGTCGGCCATGACGGCGAGCGGCTGGAGCTTGCCGGCGGCGATCAGCGCGGTGGCCTCGGCCATCGAGGCCGTCGAGAAGGTCGAGTTGCCAGCTGCGACGTCCAGATGTCCGGCCGTGCCTCCCTGCGTCGGCACCCAGACCACCGACTCCGGCGTCACGCCGAGGTCGAGCATCAGGCCGAGGAACGCGATGTGCCAGTTGACGCCCTGCGCCGCGCCTGTCGCCTTTATCTGACCGGGCTTGGCCTTGATGGCGTCGGCGAGGTCCTTGACCGTCTTGTACGGCGAGCCTGCGATGACGTTGACGGCCGATGCGATCCGGGTCGCCTGGCCCAGCGGACGCAGGTCCTCGTGGGTGAGTGGCGCCAGGCCCTGGGGCTTATACAGGCTGATGTCGTTGGTCAGGACGCCGATGGTGTAGCCGTCGGGTTTCGCGGTCGCGATGGCGGTATGGCCGGGCACTGCCGCGCCGCCGCCGCGGTTGACGACGTTCACCGGGACGCCGAGCTCCTTCTCGAGCAGCCCCGCCCAGGTGCGCCCGCCAATGTCGGCGCCGCCGCCAGCGGGGTAGGGGACGATGACGGTGATCGGGCGGTTCGGATAGGCCTGCGCCATGGCCTGGCCGGTGGCGGCGAGCGCGCCGATGCCGATGGCCAGGCCCATCGCCAGCCGGGCCAATCGTTTGTGGGGTGTGTTCACGGGAGATTCCTCGGTCAGGGTTCGTTGGCGCTGTTGCGGCGCCGGTTTCTTGATTCTCGAATACGGCGTATTTTAGCCGCGATTGCCACGCGCCTTTTTCCGGCAGCTGAACCTGCGCCCCGGGCGGCGCCCGGCGGGTCGATCGATGCCCGCAGCCGCTTCGTCTCGCACTTTATCGTGCCAAAAAAAAGCGCCGGGTTTCCCCGGCGCTTTTCCTGCACGTCCGAAAGACCGCCGGCCATGGGCCGGCGTTCGATCAGAAGTTGTGACGCAGGCCCACGGCGACGCGGGTCTGGCTGTCCAGCAGGTAGGTCGTGGCTGCGGTGGACTGCAGGCCCGACAGGTCGTTCTGACCCCAGGTCACGTACCAGCTGGTCCGCCGCGACAGCGGCATCAGGTACGACAGACCGATCTGGAGGCCCGAATCGTTGCGCGTACCGTTGAAGCCAGCCGCATCGACCATGGCGGCGTTCAGGTACGCGGTACCCGGCCCGAGTTTCAGGAAGGCACTACCGAAGACGGTCGAGGCGCTCGGCGATCCGCCAAACGCGGCCGAACCGATGAAGTTCAGCTCGCTGTATCCCAGGCTCAGGCCGAAGTTGGTGAAGCGGTAACCGACGGTGATGACCGCAACGTCCTTGAACGCCTGGGTGACCGACGTCACCGTACCGGTTGCCGTGAAGACCTTCTGGTCGAACGAGTGGTAACCACCGCCGATGTACAGGCCGCCGAGCTGCCAGCCCGCCGCAAGGCCCCAGACGTCGCCGGAACCGGCGACGGCCGAGCCATTGACTGGGCTGTTGGACAGGTTCTCGCCGAAGGCGTACGTTGCGTACACCGTCAGGCCACCGAAGGTCGGCGAGCGGTAGGCGATCGAGTTGTCCAGACGGATCGGGCCCTGAACGGCGCCGACGTTGTTCGCCGTGCTCGAGTAACCCGCCCAGTTGTTGTAGAACAGGTAGCCGGTGAAGTCGTTCGGCAGGATCGCCCAGAAAATCGGGGTGTACTGCCGGCCCATCGTCAGCTGGCCCCAGCCGCTCTGCAGGCCGACGAAGGCTTGCCCGTTCCAGAACTTGTTGTTCTGGCCCGTGGCGGCCGCGCCCGGAAGCGTGAGGATGTTGCCGCCGCCGGTCTCACCGGTGTCGACCGAAAGGCGGTGCTCGATGGTGAACACTGCCTTCAGACCACCGCCGAGGTCCTCGACGCCACGAATACCGAAGCGCGAACCGGTCTGGCCACCGTTGATCAGGCGCAGGCCCGAGTCACCGGCGCCGCTGGCACCGCTGCCGTTGGCGTTGTCGTTCGACCACTCAATGGCCGCGTCAACGAGGCCGTACAGCGTGACCGACGACTGCGCCTGCGCAAACGCCGGCAGTGCGGCCGCGACAGCCACTGCGAGAAGCGATTTCTTCATTGATCAATCTCCTAGGTTTCTGGATTCCACTGGCGCCCGGACAGACCCGACACCCCAACTCCCCGAGAAAACTCTTCGGCCGGAAGTTGATGAGCATTCTCGCCAAAAAGTTCGGGTCGGCAAAGGAAAAGCGGGTCCGTACGTCGGCGTGCCGGGCGTGGGTGTGGCTTTGGGGCAACAATGGCAGGTGTGCGCCGGCCTCTGCACACGGTCCGTCCATCGGCTGCCCGGAACGCCCGGTCGGCTGCTCTAGAATGCGACCCCATGCAACCCTTGACCACCCTGAGACGGGCTTCCACCCTGGATCGGCTTCTGGCCGGCGTGGGTCGTGCGATGGCCGCGGTGACCGCGGCCCCGGGGGCCACCGAGCCCGTTCCGCTGCCCGATTCCGGAGCGTCAGCGGCCGCGGCCATGACCGAGCCCGAGCGGCGGCTGTCGGGCGCGCTGATGCGCGTGAACCACGTCGGGGAGGTCTGCGCGCAGGGTCTCTACGAAGGCCAGGCTGCCACCACCGACGACGAGCGCCTGCGCCGTTTTTTCCGGGAGGCGGCGGCGGACGAGGGCGATCACCTCGCCTGGACGCGCGCCCGGCTGCGCGACCTGGGCGCCCGGCCGTCCCTGCTCAACCCCGTCTGGTACGCAGGCTCATTCGCGTTCGGCGCTCTTGCCGGTCGGCTGGGCGACCGTTTTTCGCTTGGCTTCATGGTGGAAACCGAGCGCCAGGTGGAGCGACACCTGGCGGGTCACCTCGAGCGCCTGCCCGAGTCCGATGCCGCGTCGCGGGCCATCGTCGACCGGATGAAGCGCGACGAGGGCGGCCATGCCGACCAGGCCGAGGCGCTCGGGGCGGCGCCGATGCCCGAGCCGGTCCGCGTGGCGATGCGGATGGCCGCGCGGGTGATGACCGGGACCGCTCACCGGATCTGACCCCGGGGCGTTGCGGGCCGCCCGCGGGTCGGCGGTCCGGGTGCCGCGTCAGTCCTCGACGATCTCCCAGCTCAGCTTCAGCTCGGCCGTCTTGGCGAGCATGGCCGACGCGGAGCAGTACTTGTCGTGCGACAGCTTGATCGCCCGCTCGACCAACCCAGGCTTGAGGCCACGGCCGCGCACCCTGAAGCGGAACTCGATCGAGGTGAACACCTTCGGGTCGGTCTCGGTGCGCTCGGCGTGCAGCGCGACCTCGCAGCCCCGGATGTCCTGGCCGCTCTTGCGAAGAATCAGGACCACGTCGTACGCGGTGCATCCGCCAGTGCCCAGGAGCACCATCTCCATCGGGCGCGGCCCGAGATTGCGCCCGCCGCCTTCCGGGGCGCCATCCATCACGACGGCGTGACCGCTGCCTGTCTCGGCGACGAAGCTCATCGTCTCCGGGCCGCTCCACCTGACCAGTGCATCCATGTGCGCTTTGCTCCCCGCGTCATATTGCGCTGCAAAATATTCGTTGTTCCCTGGGGCAGCGGATCGGCCGGGGCCGTCTTGGACGAAACTCCGGAGATCCGCCTGCCTGCTTGATTAGAGGGCGTCCTCCAATCTGGTCGGAGCCATTATCTTGCACAGCACAAAAGTCGGTGCTAGACTTGGTCCATTGGTCGAGCGTCGCGGTGCCCGGTGCGCTGCTCCCGACCTCCGGCGTCTCCTCCACCCTCCTCTTCGGTGGATTCAACCCGGGCCTCGCGGCCCGGGTTTTTTTCGTCCCGGCATTGCCGTTCACGCCTGGTCTTTGACTGATCCGGCAGGTTCCGGTTATGATATCGGGCTTCACAGAATGCGTCAGGCCATGAAGACTTTCTCCGCAAAATCCCATGAAGTTCGTCGCGACTGGTTCGTCGTGGACGCCAGCGACAAGGTGCTCGGTCGCCTGGCGGCGGAGATCGCCCTGCGCCTGCGCGGCAAGCACAAGCCCGAGTTCACGCCGCACGTGGACACCGGCGACTTCATCGTCGTGGTCAACGCCGCCCGCATCCGCGTGACCGGCGCCAAAGCCAGCGACAAGAAGTACTTCCGGCACTCGGGCTACCCGGGCGGCATCTCCGAGACCAACTTCGAGAAGATGCAGTCGCGCTTCCCGGGGCGCGCGCTCGAGAAGGCCGTCAAGGGCATGTTGCCCAAGGGCCCGCTCGGCTACGCGATGATCAAGAAGCTCAAGGTCTACGGCGAGTCGACCCACCCGCACACCGCCCAGCAGCCCAAGGCGCTGGAAGTCTGACCCACCCGACGCCCGCCTCGCGCGCACCAGGACAGCACCCATGATCGGTGAATACAACTACGGCACCGGCCGCCGAAAGACTTCGGTGGCCCGTGTGTTCATGAAGAAGGGCAAGGGCGACATCGTCGTCAACGGCAAGCCCCTCGACGAGTACTTCGCTCGCGAGACCGGCCGCATGGTGGTTCGCCAGCCGCTGCACATCGCCAACGCGATCGGGCAGTTCGACATCAAGGTCAACGTGAACGGCGGCGGCGAGACCGGCCAGGCCGGTGCAGTGCGCCACGGCATCACCCGCGCGCTGATCGATTTCGACGCGACACTCAAGCCCGCCCTCTCCAGCGCCGGCCTGGTGACGCGCGATGCGCGCGAGGTCGAGCGCAAGAAGGTCGGCCTGCACAAGGCGCGCCGTCGGAAGCAGTTCTCCAAACGCTGAGTACCGGCCGAGGCCCGGACGTCCACGCGTCCGGTGCCCGAGCGGGCGGCGGCGGCAGCAGCCTGCCTCTGGCCGACGAGCGGAAAGACCGGCTCGCTGCCCCCAGGGTCCCCGAAGCCCGCCCGATGGCGGGCTTCTCTTTTCCGCGGTTCCCGACCATAGGCCTGTCGGGGTCTTCTCCCGCTGGCTACACTCATCGAGTCTGGAGGACTATCCAATGAATGCCGTCGTCGAAATGCCCGCCCCCCTCGTCTTCACCGACAGCGCCGCCGACAAGGTGCGCCAGCTGATCGAGGAGGAGGGGAACGCCGAGCTCAAGCTGCGTGTGTTCGTGCAGGGAGGTGGCTGCTCCGGTTTCCAGTACGGCTTCACGTTCGACGAAGACACGAACGAGGACGACACCGTGATGGAGAAGAACGGGGTCAAGCTGCTCATCGACGCGATGAGCTACCAGTACCTGGTCGGCGCCGAGATCGACTACAAGGACGGCCTCGAAGGCGCACAGTTCGTGATCAAGAACCCTAACGCAAGCACCACCTGCGGTTGCGGGTCGTCGTTCTCGGCCTGACCCTGGATCGCCCTGCGCGGGCCGCTCCGGAGCGGCCCGCTGCCGGACCTCCCCGGTCCGGCTGCGGCGCCTCAGCGCGCCGACCCGGGTGCGGCGTAGACCGCGCCCAGGATGCGTGGCCCCCGTGCACCGGTGACTGCCGGCAGGTTGCCGGGCCGCCCCGCGAGCCGCTCGCGGGCTAGCCAGGCGAAGGCGAGCGCTTCCACCGCTCCGGGGTCCACGCCCAGCGCCGCGGTCGAGCTCACATCGGCAGGCGCCATGCGAGCGGCCAGCCGGTGCATCAGATGGGTATTGTGGGCACCGCCGCCGCAGACGCGGCACTCGTCCGCCTGGAAGCGCAGGCAGGCCTGCGCGACCGTCTCGGCGGTCAGCTCGGCGAGCGTCGCCTGAATGTCCGTGGCCGATGGTGCCAGGGTGACCGTGGCGGCGTGGGCAGCGAGCAGGCGGTCGAGCCACGCCACCGTGAACAGGTCCCGACCGGTGCTCTTGGGCGGCGGCAGCGCGAAATAGGGGTCGGCCAACAGTCGGGCGAGCAGCGCGTCGTCGATGCGGCCGGCGGCGGCCCATGCGCCGTCCCGGTCGAAGGGCTGGCCGAGGTGCCGCTCGCACCAGGCGTCCATCAGCAGGTTGCCGGGGCCGGTGTCGAAGCCTGTGACCGTGCCGCCGCCGGCGGGCAGCAGGCTGACGTTGGCGATGCCCCCGACGTTGACCACCGCGCGGCGTCGCAGCGGCGACGCGAAGGCCAGCGCATGGAAGGCCGGGACCAGCGGCGCGCCCTGGCCACCCGCCGCGACGTCGGCACTGCGCAGGTCGACGATGGTGGTGCAGCCGCTGTGCTCGGCGAGCCGTGCGCCGTCGATCAGTTGCAGCGTGTAGCCCAGCTCGGGGCGATGGCGCACCGTCTGGCCGTGTGCGCCGATCGCGGTGACGGGCCCGTCGCCCGCGGCGTCGAGCAACGTACGCGCGACCTGCGCGTACAGATCGGTCAGCGCGACCGTGGCGAGCGCGGCGCGGGCCAGTTCGTCGGGCCCGCACTGCTGCAGCGCGAGCAGCTCGGCGCGCAGCGACGCCGGCATCGGGCGGGACGCGAAGGCGAGCGTCCGCACCGGGGCGTCGGCCCCATCGCCGTCAAAGGTCGCCAGCACTCCGTCGACGGCGTCGACGCTGGTACCGGACATCAGTCCGATGAACACGGGGCCTGCCGGCGGAGGGCCGAGCGGCGCTATTCGAAGCGCGCGACCTGCTGCGTGTCGAGCAGGCCGAATCGGGCGCGGTACTGGCCGGCGAGGGACGCGAAACGGCCGCGCTCCTCGCCCTGCAGCGCACGGACCTGCGCCGGCATCACCGCGACCATCGGGTCGACGTGCTGCCCGTCGATGTGGAACTCGAAGTGCAGGTGTGGCCCGGTCGCCCAGCCGGTCTGGCCGACCGTGCCGATCACGCTGCCCTGGCGCACGGTGGCGCCAGGCTGCAGGCCGTCGGCGAACTCGTTGAGGTGCGCGTACAGCGTGGTGTGCCGGGCGTCGTGCTTGATCACGATGACGTTCCCGTAGCCGCGCTGCTGACCGATGTAGTCGATGGTGCCGTCGGCGGTGGTGCGCACCTTGGTGCCGATGGGGGCGGGAAGATCGACGCCCTTGTGGGCACGCCAGTCACGCAGCACCGGGTGGAAGCGGTTCTCGGTGAAGCCGGATCCCACGCGGGTGAACTCGAGCGGGGACGCGAGGAAGGGACGCGCGAGGCTGTGGCCGTCGAAGGCGAAGTACTCGCCGCTGCCGTCGGGCCGATCGAACCAGACCGCCTCGAGCTTGCGGCTGCCGCCGCGGAACTGGACGGCCAGGATTCGGCCGACGATCGGGGGCTCGAGGCTGCCGGCCTCGCGCATGGTCTCGTAGACCACGCGCAGGCGGTCGCCCCGGCGGACGTCGCGCTGCAGGTCGACCTCGGTGCCGAACACGTCGGCCATGCGGGTGACGACGTTGTCTGGGATATCGGCGACGTCGAGCGCCTCGGCGAGCGTGCGGCGCACCTCGGCGCTGCGGGTCTCGATCGAGCGCTCGACCGGCACCGGCTCGTCGTAGGCGACCAGCCGGCCCCCCTGACGGCTGATGACGAGGCGCCTGCCCAGGCCGCGATCGTCCTCGGTGGCGAGGCGGTAGGTCAGCTGCTCGAACGTGCGATCGGGGCCGAGAATGGCCGACACGGTACGGCCGGCACGCAGCTCGAGCAGGCCGCGTGCGATGCGGTCGGAGCGCACGAACGCGGCAAACTGCGGATCATCGCCGCCCAGGCGCGCCATCAGCGACCCCAGGGTCTCGCCGCGGCGGATCTTCTCCTGCTGTATGAAGGCGCCCTCGGACCCCACCAGCTGCGGCGTCAGCGCGACCGTCTCGACGGTCACTCGGCTGGGCGGGAGCTGAGCGTCGGACAGCGGCGCGACCCCGAACGCGGTCACCGCGACCAGGGAGCAGAGCGCTCCGATCACGATGGCGAGGGTGTTGGCCTGGGGATGGTGCATCGTCTGTGATGACTTGGCGTTACGGTGCCCGACACGGCCGGGATGTGCACTGCGGGAAGGGCGTACGGTGCCGGGCTGGGCTAGAATCTGCGGCCCTGTCCTGGCGCTGACGGCATTGCTGCTGCCGGTGCGCCGTCATCGGATTCTATCCGAAATCTCTGCAGTCAGGCTCACCCCGACAGTATCCTCGATGACCGCTTCCCATGTCCCGCGTTCCGCAGCCGAGTTGCCGGTCACCGCGTCCGCCCGTCGGGCGCTCGCCGTCGCGCTCAGGGGCTGCGACGAGCTGCTGATCGAGCAGGACTTCCTGCGCAAGCTCGTCCGGTCCGAATCGACCGGCCGGCCGCTGCGCATCAAGCTCGGCCTGGACCCCACGGCGCCCGACCTGCACCTCGGTCACACGGTCGTGCTCAACAAGATGCGCCAGCTGCAGGATCTCGGGCACACCGTGATCTTCCTGATCGGCGATTTCACCGCGATGATCGGTGATCCGTCCGGGCGCAACGCGACCCGGCCCGCGCTGACGCGCGAGCAGATCGAGGCGAACGCCAGGACGTACTTCGAGCAGGCGAGCATGGTGCTGGACGCCGCCCGCACCGAGATCCGCTACAACTCCGAATGGAGCGACCCGCTGGGCGCGCGCGGCATGATCCAGCTCGCGGCCCGCTACACGCTCGCCCGGATGCTCGAGCGCGACGACTTCACCAAGCGTTATCGAGGCGGTATCCCGATCTCCGTCCACGAGTTGCTCTACCCCCTGATGCAGGGCTACGACTCGGTAGCCCTCGAGTCGGACCTGGAGCTGGGCGGTACCGACCAGAAGTTCAACCTGCTGGTGGGGCGGGAGCTGCAGAAGGAGTACGGGCAGGAGCCGCAGTGCATCCTGACGATGCCGCTGCTCGAAGGGCTGGACGGCGTCGAGAAGATGTCCAAGTCCAAGGGCAACTACGTCGGCATCACCGATGCACCTGCCGAGATGTTCGGCAAACTCATGTCGATCTCCGACGATCTGATGTGGAAGTACTTCGAATTGCTGTCTTCGCTCGCGATCGACGAGATCGCCGCGCTGAGAGCCGCGTGCGCCGCGGGGCGCAATCCGCGCGACGTCAAGGTGCAGCTCGCGGCCGAGATGGTGTCGCGGTTCCACGGGGCAGCGGCCGCGGAGGCCGCGCGCGCGGGCTTCGAGTCGCGGTTCTCGCACGGGACGCTGCCCGAGGACCTGCCCGAGGTCAGCGTGGCCGGCGCGCCGCTGCCGGTGGCGCAGCTGCTCAAGCAGGCGGGGCTCGTGCCGTCCACCAGCGAGGCGATGCGCAACATCGAGCAGGGCGGTGTGCGGATCGACGGCGACCGGGTGTCCGACAAGGGTCTGAAGCTCGAGGCCGGCAGCTACGTCGTCCAGGTCGGCAAGCGCCGCGCCGCCCGCGTCACCGTCGCCTGACGGCGGCGCAGGTGATCGCGCTGCTTCAGCGGGTCGCGCAGGCGCGCGTCGAGGTCGACGCGCACAGCGTCGGGGCAATCGGGCAGGGCCTGGCGGTGCTGCTGTGCGCAGTGAGGCACGACACCGAGCGGCAGGCCGACGCGCTGCTCGGGAGGCTGCTGGCCTACCGGGTGTTCGCCGACGCGGCCGGCCGGATGAACCGCTCGCTCACCGACGTCGGGGGCGGCCTGCTGATCGTGCCGCAGTTCACCCTCGCCGCCGACACCCGCAGCGGGCTGCGCCCGAGCTTCACGCCGGCCGCCCCTGCGGTGCAGGCGCGGTGCCTGTACGACTACTTCGTGTCGCGGGCCCGCGCCGCCCACCCGATCGTGGAAACGGGTATCTTCGGTGCGGACATGCAGGTACATCTGGTGAACGATGGGCCGGTCACGTTCTGGCTGAGCGTCGACCCGGAGCCCCCCAGCCCGGACGAGGTTCCCACATGAAGCTCTGGAGCGATTCATTCCGCGACGGCGAGGCCATCCCGCCCGAATTCGCGTTCGGCCGCATCGACTCCAGGCACCGGGTCGCGCTGGCGCCCAACCGCAACCCGCAACTGGCGTGGTGGGACGTCCCGGACGGCACCCGCTCCATCGCGGTGCTGTGCCACGACTTCGACGTGCCCGGCATGCCTGACGACGTCAATCACCCCGACCGCGAGGTGCCCACCTCGCTGCCTCGCGTCGACTTCCATCACTGGGTGCTGGTCGACCTGCCGCCCTCGGTGGTGTCGATCGTCGCGGGCGAGTTCTCCGACGGGGTCGTGCCGCGCGGCAAGAGCGGCCCGCAGACCAGATACGGCGCGCGCCAGGGGCTGAACGACTACACCATCTGGTTCGCGGCCGACCACGACATGGCGGGCGACTACTACGGCTACGACGGCCCGTGCCCGCCCTGGAACGACGCGCTGATCCATCGCTATCAGTTCGCGGTCTACGCGCTCGACCTCGACCGGCTGCCGGTGGAGGGGCGCTTCACCGGCCCGCAGGTGCTGGCCGCGATGGCCGGCCACGTGCTGGCCCGCGCCACCGTGACCGGCAGCTACACCCTGAACGCGCGCCTAGCCGGCCCGGCGGCCGCCGTCCAGGCCGCCCCGTGACCTCGCTTCCCGATCGATGCCCGCCACCGACCTGATCCTTCTCCGACACGGCGAGACCGCCTGGAACCGCGAGCGCCGCATCCAGGGCCAGCTCGACACCCCCCTCAACGACGAAGGCGTGCGCCAGGCGCAGGCGGCGGCCCGTCAGCTCGCCGGCCGCAGCGAGCGCTACCGGCTGGCGCCCGAGCCGGGCCGTGCGCCGCCGGCGCTGGTCTGCAGCGACCTGCAGCGCTGCCGGCAGACGGCCGAGCCAATCGCCGCCGCCACCGGGCTCGAGACCGTGTTCGACGCGCGCCTGCGCGAGCGCGCCTACGGCGTCTTCGAGGGCCGCACCTACCCCGAGGTGCAGCGCGACCTCGCCGGCCAGTTCGAGCGCTGGCTCGCCCGCGATCCGGACTTCGACGTCGAGGGCGGCGAGTCGCTGCGCGGCTTCCAGCAGCGCGTCGAGGCCGTGCTCACCGAGCTGGCCGAACTGCACGCCGGGCGCACGCTGGTGGTGGTCACCCACGGCGGGGTGCTCGACATCGCCCATCGGATGGCCCGGTCGATGCCCCTGACCGCGACCCGCGACTTCGAGGTCCCCAACGCCAGTCTGAACCGGCTGCGCTACGCGGACGGCCGCCTCGAGATCCTGGAGTGGGGCGACGTGTCGCACTGGCGAGGCGCCCTGGACGAGCTGGGCCCGACCGCCTGAACGACGGCGGGCCGACCTGATCCGCTGCCGGGATCGGCGCGATCCACTACAATCTCGGCTGTCCGCGTGACTGGCGAGTAGGGGTGAATCGACACCGTGAAACGCGGAAATCGGCGATGCCTGCGTCGCCCGCCGTTCGCCTGGGCAGTTGCCGGCAACCCGCCGGGGATCATGACTGCAGATGGGACACACCATGTTTGACCGCAACCAAGGGATCGCGCAGGTCGATCCGGAACTCTGGCAGGCCATCTCGGCCGAGAACCTTCGCCAGGAAGCCCACATCGAGCTGATCGCCTCCGAGAACTACGCGAGCCCCGCGGTGATGGCCGCGCAGGGCTCGCAGCTCACCAACAAGTACGCCGAGGGCTATCCCGGCAAGCGCTACTACGGTGGCTGCGAGCACGTCGACGTGGCCGAGCGCCTCGCGATCGACCGCGTCAAGCGTCTGTTCGGCGCGGATGCGGCCAACGTTCAGCCGCATTCGGGCGCACAGGCCAACCAGGCAGTGTTCCTCGCCTTCCTCAAGCCCGGCGACACCATCATGGGCATGAGCCTGGCCGAGGGCGGGCACCTGACCCACGGCATGCCGCTGAACCTGTCCGGGAAGTGGTTCAACGTGGTGTCCTACGGGCTCGACGCCGCCGAGGCGATCGACTACGACGCGATGGAGGCGACGGCGCGCGCGGCGCGACCCAAGCTGATCATCGCGGGCGCCTCGGCCTACGCGCTGCGCATCGACTTCGAGCGCTTCGCGCGGATCGCCAAGGAGGTCGGCGCGATCTTCCTGGTCGACATGGCGCACTACGCCGGGCTGGTCGCGGCCGGCGTCTACCCCAATCCGGTGCCGCATGCCGACGTCGTCACCTCGACCACCCACAAGAGCCTGCGCGGCCCGCGCGGCGGCATCATCCTGATGAAGCCCGAGCACGAGCGCGCCATCAACTCGGCGGTGTTCCCCGGCCTGCAGGGCGGGCCGCTGATGCACGTGATCGCCGCCAAGGCGGTGGCCTTCCAGGAGGCGCTGCAGCCGTCCTTCAAGGCCTACCAGCAGCAGGTGATCGCCAATGCGCGCGCGCTGGCCGAGAGCCTGATCGGCCGCGGCCTGCGGATCGTGTCGGGGCGCACCGAGAGCCATGTGATGCTGGTGGATCTGCGCGCCAAGTCGATCACCGGCAAGGAGGCCGAGACGGTGCTCGGCCAGGCTCACATCACCGTCAACAAGAACGCCATCCCCAACGACCCCGAGAAGCCGATGGTGACCAGCGGCGTGCGGCTGGGGTCGCCGGCGATGACGACGCGGGGCTTCCGGGAGGCCGAGGCGGCGCAGGTCGGGCAGCTGATCGCCGACGTGCTCGACGCGCCCCGGGATGCGGCCAGCATCGACCGCGTCCGCGCGAAGGTGTCGGCGCTGACCGCGGCGTTCCCGGTCTACCGCTGACGCGCGCGGCCCGCCGCCGGCCCCCCGCGAGGGCGCAGGCGCGGGCCGCCCGCAGCCGATCCACTCGAGGCTTGATCCGACCATGCGCTGCCCGTTCTGCGACCACGCCGACACCCAGGTCATCGAGACCCGGGAGGTCGACGACGGCGACGTGCTGCGCCGGCGACGGCGTTGCGCTCACTGCGACAAGCGCTTTACCACCTACGAGCGGGTCGAGCTGTCGCTGCCGGCAGTGGTCAAGAAGAACGGCGTGCGCGCCGAGTACGACCGGCGCAAGCTGCGGGCATCGCTCGCGCTTGCGCTGCGCAAGCGTCCGGTGACCTCCGAGGCGGTCGATGCCGCGATCGGTCGGATCGAGGAGAAGCTTCTGTCGCTCGCCACCCGCGAGGTGCCCAGCGAACGGATCGGCGAGCTGGTGATGCGCGAGCTCAAGAAGATCGACAAGATCGGCTACGTGCGCTTCGCGTCGGTGTACCGCAAGTTCGAGGACGTCGACGAGTTCGCCGAGGCGATCGAGGAAGTGCGGCCGCGCGGGCGCACCAAGGGCAAGGCGTGAGCGCCGCCGGCGCGCGGGCCAGGCCTGCCGGGGCCGGCACGCGGCGCCCGACCGATTAGAATCGTCCGATGTTCACCTCCGCCGACCACGGCTTCATGACCCGCGCCCTCGAGCTGGCGAAGCTGGGGCTGTTCACCGCCACGCCCAACCCGCGGGTCGGCTGCGTGATCGTCAAGGACGGGCAGATCGTCGGCGAAGGCTGGCACCGCCGCGCCGGCGAGCCGCACGCCGAGGTGGTGGCGCTGGGCGAGGCGGGGGGCCGCTCGCGCGGCGCGACCGTCTACGTCACGCTCGAGCCGTGCAGCCATTTCGGCCGCACGCCGCCCTGCGTCGACGCGCTGGTCGAGGCGCGCGTGGGCCGGGTGATCGCCGCGATGGAGGATCCCAACCCGACGGTCAACGGCCGCGGCCTGACGCGGCTGCGCGACGCGGGCGTCGACGTGCGCTGCGGCCTGCTGCAGCACGAGGCGACCGAGCTCAACATCGGCTTCGTGTCGCGCATGTCGCGGGCGCTGCCGTGGGTCCGGCTCAAGGTCGCGGCCTCGATCGACGGCCTGACCGCGCTGCCCGACGGCACGAGCCAGTGGATCACCGGCGAGGCAGCGCGCCGGGACGGGCATGCGTGGCGGGCCCGGGCCTGCGCGATCCTGACCGGCATCGGCACCGTTCGCGACGACGACCCGCAGCTGAACGTGCGGCACGTCGAGACGACCCGCCAGCCGATCAAGGTGCTGGTCGACTCCCGGCTCGAGATCGACCTCGGTGCCAGGCTGTTCCAGGGCGCGCCAACCTGGATCGCGTGCGCGGTCGACAACCCCGACAAGGCGCTCGAGCTGCGCGACCGCGGCTGCGAGGTGATCCGCGTGCCCGACGAGCGGGGCAAGGTCGACTTGGCCGCGCTGATGGCCGAGCTGGCCGCGCGCGGCCTGAACGAGGTGCACGTCGAGGCCGGCCACAAGCTCAACGGCTCACTGGTGCGTGCGGGCATGGTCGACGAGCTGCTCGTGTACATGGCGCCGTCGCTGCTCGGCAAGGGTCTCGGGCTCTTCGAGCTCGAGGCGCCGCCCGCGCTGGACAAGCGCCGCGTGCTGCGCTTCACCGACGTCGAGCGCATCGGTCCCGACCTGCGACTGATGGCCCGCTTCTGACGCCGCCGGCGTCGCCTTCATCGGAGCCTGTATCGATGTTCACCGGAATCGTGGCCGCAATCGGCCGAATCGAGCGCGTCGAGTCGCTGGGCACCGCCTCGGGCGTGCGCCTGACGGTCGACGCCGGCGCCCTGGACCTGTCGGACGTCGCCGTCGGCGACTCCATCGCCATCCAGGGCGCCTGCATGACCGCAGTCTCGGTCGATGCGAGCCGCTTCGCGGTCGAGGTGTCGCTCGAGAGTCTCGACAAGACCGTCGGGCTGGCCGTGCCGGGCGAGGTCAACCTCGAGAAGGCGCTGCGGCTCGCCGACCGCCTCGGCGGGCACCTCGTCAGCGGCCATGTCGACGGGCTCGGCGAGGTCGCGGCCTTCGAGCCGGTGGGCGAGTCGTGGCGGCTCGACCTGCGGGTGCCCGCCGGCCTCGCCAAGTACCTCGCGTACAAGGGCTCGGTCACCGTCAACGGCACCAGCCTGACCGTCAACACGGTGAGCGATCGCGCCGACGGCGGCTGCGACATCAGCATCAACCTGATCCCGCACACCATCCAGGCGACGACGCTCAAGCACCTGAAGGCCGGCTCGAAGGTCAACCTCGAGATCGACCTGATCGCACGGTACGTGGAGCGGATGCTGCACGGGTCCTCAGCGAATATCATCCCGCGCTGATCTGAACGAAGATCCATGATGGATCAACGAGTTACATCGCATCAAGGGCACTCGCAGATCATCATTGCACCGCACCTCCGCTGACGGTATTGTTGACGGTATCGGCGCCCCTGGGCGCGAAGTACCGTCAGAGAGGGCAGGGATGATCACCGACACGAAGGCGCGCACGGCCCGGGCGACGGGCAAGCCATACAAGCTTGCAGACGCCGGCGGGCTGTACTTGTTCGTGGCCGCGGCAGGCGGGAAAAGCTGGCGGTTTGACTATCGGCTTGACGGGCTCCGTGGCTCGCTGACCATCGGCCGCTACCCGGATGTCGGCCTGGCCGCTGCACGAGAGGCACACCAGCGCGCCCGCGCGCTGGTGGCCGCCGGGCAGTCCCCGTCGCAAGACAAGCGCGACAAGCGCACGCAGCGGCGCGCGGCGGCGGCCAGCACGCTGCAGAAGGTCGCGGACGAGTGGTACTCCGAGAAGGCATCGACGCGGTCGAGCACCTGGCGCGAGAACGTTCGCCGCTGGTTCGACCGCGATGTGTACCCGGCGCTGGGCTCGCGCCCGATCGCCTCGATCGAGGAGCGCGACGTGCGGGAGCTGCTGCGCGCGATGGCCGTTCCGCGCACGATCACCGATAAAGCAGGTCGCGTCTGGCGTACCGGCGGGCCGCGCACCGCGCACCATGCCCGGCTCGCGCTTGCGCAGGTCCTCGATCACGCCCGCAGGCGCGGGCTGGTGGCGACCAATCCGGCCCGCGACGCACGCGATGAGCTTGCCGGCGCGCCGGGGGTGCGCCACCACCGGCCGCTGCAGCCGGGCGAGCTGGCCGAGTTCGTCGGCGCGATCGACCGCTACGGCGGGCGCGACGCGACCCGTATCGCAATGCGACTGCTGCTGCTGACCTTCACCCGCAAGCGCGAGCTGATTGGCGCGCGGTGGGACGAGGTCGATCTGCACGACCCGTCCGGTCCGACATGGCGTGTGCCGGCGCAGCGAATGAAGGCCGGTCGCGAGCACGTTGTGCCGCTGTCGCGCCAGGCGGCGGCGCTCTTCGCCGAGCTGCAGGACATCACCGGCGGCGGGCCGTACTGCTTCCCCTCGCTCTCGCGTCGCGACGCGCCATTGAGCGACAGCGCGCTGAACGTCGCTTTCAAGCGCGTCGGGTTCGCCGGTCGAGTCACGCCGCACGGGCTGCGTGCGACCGCGTCGACCATACTCAATGGGCAGGGGTTCGATCGGGATGTCGTCGAACTTCAGCTCGCGCATGTCGAGCGCGACGAGGTCCGCGCCAGCTACAACCACGCCGACCGGCTGCCGGACCGCCGCCGCATGTTGCAGGCCTGGGCCAACTACATCGACGCGCGCGTGGCCGGTGGCAACGTCGTCCCGATGCGCAGGCTCGCCTGAGCGACTGACCGAACCGCAAGCGCCGCGGCTACCCCGACGGGGGGAAAAGCTGGATCCCTACCAGCCTGCCGCGGCGCCCTCACGTAGGGCCGCGCCAAGGGTGCGCTGATGCCTCCCGACTCCGAAGACAACGACGGCGCAAGCGCTCCGCGCGCAGTCGCTCCACCTGCCATCGCCTCGGGCAGTCCCGATGGATTGCTCGACGCCATCATCGCGCTGCAACTCGCAGGCCCCGGCGGCGACACGCTTTTCGGCCTCGTTGGGTCGATCCCCGGTCATGCCGAGAAGCCGCTCCCGCCTGCTTTGCGTACGCTCAGCGTGCTGATCGGACGCGAGCTGGAGGCTTGGACGTTCGACGATTGGCGGCTCGCCGCGACCGCGCTCGCATATCAGGCCGGAGTGTCGTCGGCGCGCGAGAGGGCCGCACCCACCGCACCAGCGTCGCGTCGGCGTGGCAGGCCGCCTACCAAGCCCGATCCGCGCGCAATGGACCAGTTCCGGCCGCAACGGCCCGCTGGCCGCCCACGCTTGTTGACCGACGACGAGCGTGCGGCGCTCGTGTACTGCGTGGACTTGCTGCGCGCGTCTGGCGGGCTTCCCGACAGCGACACGGGCGTGCTGCGCCAGATATTTCGTCGCCAGTGGGAGGAGGAGGGTCGACCGGGACGCGAAGCTGCATTCATCAAGAATGGCCTGGCGCGATGGAAGCCGTACCTGTCGCGGGCACGGGGAAAAGTTGCAAAATAGGCGCCGAAATAGGCCAGAAATCAGGGCCTTTTTTGCAATCTGCGGGTGCGTGATGCTGCGCTGGTCGACAACACCGCGCAGGAGCGCACGATGCCGCCCTCCCTCACCGAACCCGCGAGGACCCGTCCGCCGAGGCGCTTGACCGTCTCGCCGCGCGCCGCCGCTCTCGACGCGCTACCCGACAACATGCGACTGCGCGCCGCCGACGTCACGGTGCTCTTCGGCATCAGCTCAGCGACGCTCGATCGGCGCATTTCCGCTGGCACGCTGCCCGCTCCCGAGTACGACGGACGCCTCCGGTTCTGGCGCGCCGCGCCGATCCGCACAGCGCTCGCGTCGAGTTGGTCCCGCCCGATGGGGCCCGAAGCCGTGACAAAGCCCGTAGGAGGCGTTGGCGGGGTGTCGGAGTGGGTTGACCCCGTCCGAGGCCTAGCTGGCGCTCCTGGGGCCGACGTGCAGGCTGCCACGGCCGTCCGCAGGGCGTTCCGGCCGGGCAGCGATTCAGGAGCGGCCGAGGGAAGCGGTTTTCAGCCGTCCGACGGCGCGGAGGTGTCGGAACCCCAGCCCGAGCCGGCATCGGCCAGGAACGCCCGAGGCAGCGGGAGACGACCGTGAGCGCGGTCGCGGGCGTCTCCCGCACCTACCGGCTGCCGGCTGGTTTCGAGGTCACGTTCACCGCGCCGGCTTCGCTCGCGCCCGGCTTGGGGACGATGTCTGCCGAGTGGACCCCGCGGGTGCCGGACGCCGCCGCGATGCGCCGAATAAAGCCCGCCTACTTGCAGGCGCTGGCCGAGTTCGCGGGCGAGCTGGTGGCCGGGCGGCCCCAATAAAAAGAGCCCGCACGGCAGGGCCGGGCGGGCGTCAAGGATTCAACATGAAACGCGAGTCTATCGCAGCACTGACACCGGCCGTTGACCTCAACAACGCCGCGTCGACGCATTCGCAAGGGGCAGGCGCGGCACTCTCAATCGTCCGCGCCATCCAGCCGCGGGTCCTGACCAAGTCTTTCGCTCGCGGCTCCGACGGGTCGGTCACGCGCACGCCTGGCGGCCACCTGCTACACGGCGTCGCGGTTCGCACGTCAGTCTGTACCCCCAGCGAACTTGCAGCGCTCATCTGCACCCGGGAGCCCAGCGACGCGTTGATGTACGGCGTCGCGGACGCGGAGCTGGTGCATCTGGCCGCGCAGGATCTGCTCGAAGCCCGTCGCGCCGTAGCGGACGGCGACGTGGTCGTCGGGCGCAACAAGGCGCATTTCCGCTGGCCGGCTGGCCCGGGCATTCTGATGCTCGACTACGACCCGCCCGAGGACGTCGAGCCTCTCGACGCGGACGGGCTCGTGGAGCTGTTGGCGCAGGCGGTGCCCGAGTTGCGGGACGCGCCCGCCGTGGTCGTGTCGTCCGCGTCGTCGTACATCTTCGACACGCAGACCGGCGAGCAGGTGATCGGCGCCCGCGGCCTGCGGATGCTCGTGCTGGTCGCCGACGCGCGCGACGTGCCGCGCGCCGGCCGCGTGCTGTTCGATCGGCTGGTGCTCGCAGGTCACGGACGCATCGACGTGTCGGGTGCCGGCTCGATGCTGGAGCGCGGACCGATCGACGCGGCCGTGTGGTCAGAGGAACGCCTCGACTTCGTCACGGGCGCGCACTGCGTGCCGCCGCTCGAACAGCGGCGCCCGGACCCGATCGTGCGCAACGACGAGGCCGCGTTCCTCGACACGAGCAAGGCGATGCGCGAACTGACAGCGGGTGAGACGGGAAGCCTTCGCGACACGTGGTTGCGACTCAAGGGCAAGCCCGATATCGCCGACCTGGCGCGGGAGCGGCGCGACATGTGGATCGACGGCCGTGCCGAGGATGCTCATCGGCGACAGCCGGGCGTCGACCGGGCGGAACACCGGCGGCGCATCGCCGAATCGCTCGACCGCGGCGTGCTCGACGGCGCCCTCGTGCTGCAGTTCCAAGACGGCGAGCAAGTGACGGTCGCCGAGGTGGTCGCTGACCCGGAGAAGTTCGCAGGCCGCCACCTCGCCGATCCGCTCGAACCCGGCTACCGCAACGACCCGCGTATCGCGATCGTGCTGTACGACGGCAACGGCCCGCCGGTGATCTTCTCGCACGCGCACGGCCCTCGGCGTTTCGAACTCGACGCCGGTGCCGCGACCCACGCCGTCGCTGACCCGCGCGCCGCAGAGCACCTGTCTCGGATGGGCGACCTGTACTCCGAGGCGGTGATCGCCGATTCGATGATCGAGCACTCCGTCGGCAACCTGTTGTATGCGGCCGATCGTAGCTGCTACATGCTGTTCGATGGTAAGCGCTGGTATCCGGACCTGACCGGTGCCGGCTTCGACCTCGCTCGGCTTGAATGCCGGGAATACGCCCGGGCTGCCCGCGGTGATCCGGCGCTCCACAAGAGCGCTACGTCGACCGCCACGCGGCTGGAGTCCGCGAAGACGGTCTCCGGTGTCGATCGGCTCGCGCGGAACGACCAGCGGATCGCCGTGACCCTCGACACGTTCGATCGCCGCATGTGGCTGCTGAACACGCCCGAAGGCACCGTCGACCTGCGCACGGGTGCACTTCGACCCCACGACCGCGCCGACCGGCTGACCATGATGACGTCGGTCGCGCCCGCGCTCGGCGCCCCGTGTCCGACGTTCGATTCGTTCATGCGCGACGTCACGCTCGGCGACCCCGCGCTCGTCGACTACCTGCAGGTCGTGCTCGGCTACAGCCTGACGGGCGACTGCTCGCTGCACGCGCTCTTCTACTGGTACGGGCTCGGCCGCAACGGAAAGTCGACGCTCGCCGACCTGTTGCTGCGCCTCATGCCCGGGTACGCGAAGAAGATCCCGGCGAGCACCTTGATGACCGACAGCAAGGGCACGCGGCACCCGACCGAGATCGCCAGCTTGAAGGGCGTTCGGCTCGCGATCGGCTCCGAGGTGCAGGAGGGCGCCTACTGGGACGAATCGAAGATCAAGGAGTTGACCGGCGACGCGGTGCTGACCGCGCGGTTCATGCGCCAGGACTTCTTCGAGTTCGAGCGCACGAACAAGATCCTGGTTCTCGGCAACTACCGGCCGCGCCTGCGGTCGATCGACCCAGCGCTGCGCGCCCGGCTCAAGATGATCCCGTTCCTGGCCGACTTTACCGGCCGCGAGGACCGCCAGATGGCCGCGAGGCTCGACGCCGAGGGGCCGGCGATCCTGGGGTGGCTCATCGAGGGCGCGAGGCTCTGGGCGACTGAACGAAAGCTGCCTGCCTGCCAGGCGGTCGACGACCTCACGGCCGACTACTTCGAGGCGCAGAGCACCGTCGAGATGTGGATCAGCGAACGGTGCGTGGTCGAGGACAGCGCGCGCAGCCGATCGGGCGACCTGTACACCAACTACCGCGAATGGAAGCTACTCCGGGGCGAGCAGCCGGTGTCGCAGACGCTATTCGGCGAGCAGATGGGGGCACGGTTCGCGAAGAGCAAAAGCCAGGGTTACATGACGATCGTCGGGCTGCGATTGGTCCCCCCGAAGTACGACGATCCGTCGCGCGGCGCGTCCGCGGTGCCGACATGACGCCGGCGCCGGCGGGCTGCCGAGGCGCCGAGGGGAGGGTTGGGGACCCTTTCCCAAGAGTGTGCTGTGTGCGCGCACGCGTGAAGCGACGTAATGGGAAAGGGTCCCCAACCCTCCCCCGCCCACATCAGCTTAACGGCTACGCCCCCGCGGGCCGCCCCCGAAATAAGCCCCCAACGACGAGGACCGACCCGATGACCGAACCGACCGACCTGCTGGCCGACCTGCTGGACCGGGCCGAGCCACTCGATGGCGCGACCGCGGCGCAGATGCGCGCCTGGGCGAACCGGAGCGCGCGGGCGATCGCCGCGCAGGTCGAGCCGATGATCGCCGCCGAGCTGCTGGAGCGGGCGTCCCTGGCGCGGCCCGTCGCTGAGCCGGCCCTCGAGCCAGTGCGGGGGCTGTCGGCCGTCGAGATGATCCGCCAGTACCGGCTGCGGACCGCGGCGTCGGCGCCGGCCCCGACCCCGACCAACGTGCGAGACTTCCCACGATGACCTCGACCCCGCCCTCACGCATCGCCAACCCGGCGCCGTCGACCGCGCCGAGCCCGATCACGCTCGTGCCCACTCCCCCTGCGCCGCAGCGCCGTCTGAACCTCGCGAAGCTCGACGACGTGGCGCGCGAGCTGGGCTACCTGTACAGGCAGGTCGACCGCGGCCTGCTGCCGTCCCAGGAGGCGACCCGGCGCGCCTACCTGTTGCAGGTGCTGACCAAGACGCTGGAGGTCACGACGCTGGAGCAGCGCCTGGACCGCCTGGAGAAGACCCATGGGGCGTGACCTGGAGGCCCGCATCGAGCGGCTGGAGGCGCGCCTGCTCGCGCCGCCCGTGCCCAGCCGGCTGGTGACCCTGCGGTGGATCGACGCGGACACGATCGCCGCGAACGACGTGCCGGTGGCGCGCCTGCCGGGCGAGACCGACAAGGAGCTGCAGGTGCGCGCGTACGGGCCGGCACCCGCCGACGGGCTGCGGCTGCTGATGGGGCCGACGGGGCGCTGCCCGGAACGCTCGACGTAGCCCGGCGCTAAGTTCCACCGTCGCGAAGCTGCTCGATTCGCTCCCGCGCGCCCTGGATCCGCATACGTTCATCGACCAGTCTGTGAGTTCGCCGACGCACCTCTTCCCGGGTCGCTTCAGCGAGTTCCGTGGTGCCAACGAATCGAGCAGCCGTCGACTCCGCATACCTCGATGCCTCGACGGCTACCGACAGGTCTCCATCGACTTGGCCGCGTTGCTGTTGCGCCGTGCTGCTGAACTTGGGATCGTTCCCCGAAAGCTGGGATCGCGAATCGATCGCTGCTCGCGCACCCGCCGCATCAGATTCCGCCAGCCGGCCCTCATTCCGGATCTCCGATGCCAACGTCAGCAACGACCGCAGTGCTTCGGCGTCGGCGAGGCGGCGTGCCAGACCGGCCGCCTCCGCGGCCGACTCGCGTGCAGCGTTCGATGCGCCAAGAGCGAACCAAGCTGCCACGGCGGAGGCGACCGCGGCGCCTGCCTGGATGAAAGGGGTAACGTCCGACACCTAGTCTCCGAAGTCAGTGACAGACCTCATCACGCGGCTCCAGTTCGAAGCCCGTCAGGCGTGCGGACCGGCCGCCCACAGCGCGGCGCGCTGCAGCCGCACCAGGCGCAGCCCGAGCGCCAGCCGCAGGTGCCAGCGCCGCCCGAACGCGCCGGCACACTGATCGCTTCGATCCGGGTGCGCAACTAGAATCCCAGGCGCAACGACATTCGGATGGTGCGCGGCTCTGAAGGATGGACGTGCCTGTCGTCCACACCCTCGGCTTCACTGGAGAGTCGGCTGCGGTAGTAGTACTCGATGTCGTTGGCTTGGCGGTTGGCTACGTTGAAGACGTCGAGCAGAAGGTCGACACCGTCCTTCACCCTGTAGCCAACGCGCAGGTCAGCCAATGTGAACGGCTGTGATCGGACCGAACCATCCTCGATCAGCGGACGCGGCCCGACATGGCGCACCCTCAGGCCGCCACTCCATGCGCCCAGACGCTGAAGCGTCACCCCGAGCGACGCGACCCGGTCCACCGAGCCCGGAATGAACGGTCCGGCCGGATCCTCTTCGGTGAACCGTGCGTTGGATGCCGCGACATCCAGATCGAAGGCGAGCCACGGGACCGGTGTCCACCGGGTATTCCACTCGAAGCCACGTCGGCGGCTCGCGCGGCTCGGCTCCGTCGTTCCGGCATCGCCCACGAACACAAGCTCCGAGCCGATCCGCAGCCACCAATACGTCAATGACGTCACCAATGTCGGCGAAACCGCGGCCCGTGCGCCCAGCTCGTATCCCGTGCTCGGAACGAGCGCCGACACAGGATTTACGGCCTCCCCGGTGCGCGGGTCGATTCGAGTCAGCGTGCCCCGTGCGTCGTTGCTGTGGAAGCCGCGTCCATAGTTGGCGAACGTTTCGAGCCTTTCGGTCGGCTGGAAGATCACCGAGAGCTTCGGCGAGACAAGGACGTCGTCGCTGCGCCCTGAATTCTCCGGCAACCCCGCTTCGACCTGATTCCGAGCCTGATCGACCCGGACGCCGGCGACGGTGCGGATGCGATCGCTCCAGACGGTCAGGTGCTCGCCGTATACGCCGATCAGTTGCGCTTGGACGTGGTCTGCCCGGGTCGTGGCAAGACGCTGTCGCGCCTGCGTGTCGTACAGACCGACATCGATCCGATCGTTGCGGCCCTGGAAGCCGAGCGTGCTTTGCGATCGCATTCCGAACAATGTGTGGTTCCAGATGCGCGCCACGCGCACCCCGCCCGCGGTGCGTCGGTCCTCCTGTTCGAACTGGTCGCCGGTCTCGCGACGCTCGTCGAAGTAGGTGAAGTTCGAGAACAGGTTCAGCCTGTAACGCAGCGCCCACGCGCTCGCCTCGATCCTTCCTCCGTCGACGGCTCGCCGCCATCCCGCCGACAGGCTGTAGCGCGAGCTGTCGCCCCCGGTCGTGGGATCGAGCGAGCCGTAGCGTCCGATGAGCCCGCTGTCGAGGGCGCGCTGCGGCACCTGGTCGGTTGCGGTCCACTTGGCGTCGTAGCCCATGAACGTGATGTCGTAGGCGTTCGCCGACGTGCCGCCTGTGTACCGAAGCACGCCCGATAGGCGGCGCGAATCCTGGGGGACGTCCCACGGTCCGTCAGCGCCCAGCGCCTCCCCACCGATCAGCAGTCGCCCGCCCGCGACCTCCGGGGACGCGGCAGCCATTACCCGCCGGTAGTCGTTCTGCCCCACGGTGATCTGCGCAATAGGGCGTGCCAGCCTCGATCGCAGCTGGATGTCGGCCGCGCCCGCAGACGAGAAGTCTCCGTCGAAGGCCGCGTAAGGGCCTTTGCGGTAGTTCACTCGTTCGACAAGCTCTGGAATCAGAAAGTTGAGGTCCGTGTATCCATGCCCGTGCGCATGCGTGGGGAAGTTGACCGGGACGCCCGCGACCGTCGTCGCGAAGTCGGTGCCGTGATCAAGGTTGAATCCCCTCAGAAAGTACTGATTCGCCTTGCCGTCACCCGAATGCTGCGTGACGATCATGCCGGGAATCCATTCGAGGACGTCGGCGGGGCGAAGCAGGGGGCGGGACTGCAGTCGCAGTCCGCCGACCGATCCCCGAGAGGCGGCATCGGTGGCACCGATCGGATCGTCTGGCTGGGCAGTTACGACGACGGGTTCCAGGCTCTCGACGGGCTCGGAGGCGGTCGGTCCCGGATTCTGGGCGAACGCCAGCGCGGGCGCGAGCGCCAGGGCCCAGCCGAGTATCGATTCGGGCGTCACTTCGGGTCGAGTACGACGACCCTCCCGGCCCGATTCGTCGATAGCTTCTGCAGAGCCCATTGACTGGGCCTGGCGCGACCGGGGCAAACACGGTCCCTGGCCCTTGCCCACGACGTCGCGCCGGTGAGACTTGGCGGGTACGGCTCCGCCGGGGCTCGGCGATGCGGGTTGCGCGTTGGTCACATCGAACTGCACGACCACGACAGCGAACCTGTCGATCGTGGGGGCGCGTAGGCGCGCGAAGACGGACTGGTCGTGACGACCGGGGTGTTGAGGCATGGCCTGCTCCAATGGATCGGCCGCCGCGCACGTCGTGTCGCGACCGACCGATCGATCTACGCGCGCCGGGGCGACGCACGGGTGGCGTCGGCGCGGCAGCACGATCGAAAGCGGATCGCTCGAGCGACCCGCAAGGACATGGGGCGCGAAAGCCGCACCCCACGGCGCGTCAGGACGCGCGCTGGCGGGGCGGCCGCTCGATGCGGTCGCGCGCGGGACCCGCGTCCGCGGCAGTGGCGGGCTCGGGTCGAGCTCGGCGTCCCGGATCGGGGGGCGCGGTCCACCTCGATGTCGACGGTGGTCCGCAGGGGCCGGCTCCGGGCGACGTGACGGCATCGCGAGCATCGGGCGCATCGAATACGATCATGTCGTGATCGCCGTGGTCGTGACGACCATCGTGGCGGTGGCGCTCGATACCGGCATGGGCCTTCGGCGTGACGAAATCCGGCCCGGTCACTCTGAAGTCGCCGCGTTCGCCCAAGTTGAGCCTCGCGCCCGCGCCCGCGACATTCGTCGCGAGCTCATCGTGATCGTGATCGTCGTGGTCGCCGATACCGGCCCCGGGCAGGTGGACGTGCGCCGACCCGCTGATCTCGCGGAGAGCGGCGTTCAGGCCCTGCATCGGCAGCAGCAGCAGCACGATCCAGGCGACGAGACGTCGATGGCGGGAAGTCACGGGGTCAAGGCTCAGGATGTCCTGCTGGGTACGGGCGAACAGCCGATCTGGATGCAGCGTTGCCTCCGCGGAGATCGAAGCGGGCACGGCGAGCCGTGGTGATCATAGCCAAGCGCGCTGAATCAGAGGACAACAGGCCAAGATGATGGCAGCCTCTCCGACGGTCGCGCGAGACGCTGACCGCGGAGATGCCGCGGGTAGTCAGGCACCAGGAGAGCGCACCGCGCGCCTTCGACTTGATCTAGGGCTTCTCGGCGCGCGGCATCGTCGTTGGCGTCCAGTACCGGCCGGACGAGCTGGTTCGTGGTCGGCGATTTCGGTCTCCACGATGTTGATCACGAGAAACACGTCGCCGCAGATGTCTTCGTTCACGGTAAGCGGCTCGCCCGAGATCCACACGCCAGTAAGCGTCAGCGTGGCGACCGGTAGGACCCGGAGGCGTCGCGAAAGCCGCTGCTCAGCATCGCACGGGCGGCCTTGGTCGTGGTGAGGTGGTCAGACGCTCATGACCTTGCAGTGTGAGGACAGGGCGACAAGGGCCAACGCCACTGGAGGTCCTGCAGGAGATCGGCGGCTGGGTTGGTACCTGGTATCTGGACATCAACCGAATCGCGCCATTGCGCTGTAGGCCGTCCTGGCGGGTCGACTTCTCGGGCTGCTACGACGGCGGCTTGCTCAGCCACGGGGGCTGAGGCTGGCCGCGAACCTCGCCCACGTTCTCAACATGACGGGCGCACCCGGTGAGCCCGTGACCCGGCACGCTGCCCCATGCAGCTCGCCCCCTTGATCTACCGCCCCGGCCAGATGGCCGCGCCCGCGCTCGGCGGATGCTGGACCTGCAGCCACTTCCACGGCGAGCTCGTCGCCCGGGGCGTGCACGTCGTCTGCCGGCGCGAGTCGGTGATGCCGGGCGTCATCGCGACGCCAGCGGCTGGATGCGCGTTCTGGATCCGTGAGCCCGGATCGGACTGATTCGAAGCCGCGAAGGGGGTAGACCGCTCCCGCGACGGTATATCTGACGGTACTGACGTGATTGATCCGGAGAAAGCCATTCGGAATCAACACCTTGAAGCGTGCGTCGACCTAATCGCGCGGTACGTGGAGCGGATGCTGCAGGCCGACCCCTCGCCTCCTTGACCGACGGGCCGGTCGAGGCGCGCATCGTCGCGTTCGTGAAGGCCGTCAAGGAGCCGGGCTGTCCGGAGTTCGTCGCGCCCGCCGATCGCCGGGCGCTGTCCGCCGGCACATCGGCCGGCGCCCGATGGCCGGGTTTGGCAACCCGGACAGCGACCTGCGGATGCTGCAGCGGGTAACGGGCAGCACCGGGCCGCGCCTGGCGGCTAGAAGCGGAAGGTCGCGCCGATCAAGGGCCCGCTCAGCGTCACCGATTCGAACGCGCTACCGCCGTCGCCCTTCAGGCTCAGGTGGCGGTAGGCCAGCGTGACCTCGCCCCACCCGAATGCATAGGCCGCACCGACGAGTGCCTGCCAGGTGAATTGCGAGGTGCCCGTGCCGACGTCGACGTACCAGGGCAGCGACCAGTTCCCGTCGATCTTCCAGGTGCCGCGCAGGCCGACAATGGCGTCGGTCACGTTGCGCGACACCTGCGCGCTGCCGGTGCGCTCGAGGGCCGGGGTCCCGTTGGGCAGGGTCAGCGACCCCGACAGGCGCCAGTCGATACCGGCTTCGAGCTGACCCAGGCGCATGCCGGCGATCACGTCCACCGTGTGGGCGTCGCCGGTGGCGAGGGCGTAGCCGCCGACGACGCTCCAGAGCCGGGTGCGGAGCGTGGAGCTGCTGCCGGTATCGACGCTCACGCCGGGCCGGGTGCCCGGCAGCAGGTTGCCCCCGATCGAGATGCCGCCGACGCTGCTGCCCTGGCCCGCCGCGCGCACGCCGATGTAGTCGGCGGCCAACGACCAGGGGCCGCGGCGCGCCTGGGCGTTGAGCATGAGGGCGAACTCGAGTTTCGTGAGGTACTGGTTCGGCCCGATCTCGGTCTCCAGGAACCCGTCGCCGATTCCTCCGCCTCCGCCCGCACCGCCGCCACCCCCGCCCCCGCCCGGGAGCGGATAGGCGATGCGCGCGTTGACGGTGGGCAGCCAGACGTAGGGCGTCAGCGAGAAGCGCCACGCGTCCGCCGACCCGCTGGCCGGCTGGGCCCAGGCGGGTGCCGCGCATCCGATCGCAACGGCGGCGGTGCAGGTGGCGCGTGCCGCGACGCGGCGAAATAGCCCGGATCGGGCCGGGCGGCGTGTGCGGATCATGTCGTGTCTCCTCGGGCACCAATGCCCCACCGCTGATCGGGCGCGGTGCGCCCCGGCGGCGTGCCGCGCAATTATCCGGCAGCGCCTCGCGGCGCGGGCGACGATTGCCCCATGGGGCAATCAGGCCGCCCTAATGCTCAGAACGATGGCGGCGCCGCAACGCGGCGCGGCACACGGTGGCGCCTGCCCGCGTCGCGGAGCGGCTCGCCGATACGGCGCCTGCAGGTTCCGTTACGATGGACGCCGTCCCCGTCCGCCCCCTGGCCCGCGCGTGCGTCTGAATCCCTGCATCCGATGGATCCTCGTCGCGGGACTCGTTTTGGGGTCGTCCGTCGGCCGACCGGAGCCCGCGCGAGCCACCTCCGCGCCGATGCCGTGGCGGATCGCGATCCTGATGGGCACCGACCCCGGCATGCCCGCGATGCAGCAGCACGACCGGGCGCTGCGCGCGACGCTGCAGGCTGCCGCTCCCGCCGGCGTCACTTTCTTCACCGAAGCACTGGACGCCTACCGTTTCGACTACCGGGAGGTCCGGGACGAGTTCCTCGCGATGCAGCGCAAGAAGTACGCCGGCCGACCCGTCGACCTGGTGATCGGCGTGGGCGAGTTCGCGATCGAGGCGGTCATCGAGCAGCGCGACATGCTGTGGCCGGGCGTGCCGATCGTGCTGAGCGGCCTGGACGAAGCGACCTTCGTGCCGGGCCGCGTTCCCGCCGGGACCGACTACGTGACCATGCGCCTCGACGTGCAGGGCACCCTGTCCCTGATCGAGGCCCTGCAGCCGGACGCGCGCCGCCTGGTGATCGCGGGCGGCGCAGGCAAGCACGACGTCTACATCGCGGCGCGCGTGGCAGCGTCCGCGCGCGAGCGCGGCCGCTGGCAGACCGAGACCTGGAACACCTTCTCGATCGACCAGATGCGCGCGCGCCTGGCGCTGCTCGACCCGGACGTCGCCGTCGTCTTCACGACCACCAGCGTCGACGCCGACGGACCCGCCCCGTTCTCGGTCGATACGCTGGCCCGGCTGGCCGCGGCATCGCGAGCCCCCCTCTACGGGTTGTTCCGCACCTACGTCGGACATGGCATCACGGCGGGCAGCATGGTGGATTTCGAGACGACCGGGCGGCGCGCGGCCGAGCTCGCGATCGCGCGGCTGCAGGGCGGGCCGTCGTCGCAGTCGCAAGCCGCCCCCGCGCCCGCCCGCTGCATTGCCGACTACGTCGCCCTGCGGGCCCACGGGCTGGACCCGGCGGCCCTGCCCGCTGACTGCGAGCTGCTCAACCCGCCGCGCAGCCTCTGGACCGAGTATCGCTCCCCCGTGCTGGCCGCCAGCGCCCTGATCGCGCTGCAGGGGTTGACGATCGGTGGCCTGCTGGTGCAACGACGCCGACGCCTGCAGGCCGAGGTCGACGCGAACCAGCGGGGCATCGAGCTCGCCCGCGCGATGCGCTTCGCGGCGATGGGCGAGCTCACCGCATCGATTGCGCACGAGATCAACCAGCCGCTCGGGGCCATCCTCAGCAACGCCGACGCTGCCGAGATGATGCTGCGCAGCGGCACCGCGACGCCCGATGCCCTGCGCGAGATCCTCGCGGACATCCGCCGCGACGACGTGCGGGCCTCGGAGGTGATCCGACGGTTGCGCGCGCTGATGGAGAAGCACGAGGTCGAGCACAGCTCGATGCCGCTGAACGCGGCGCTGCGCGAGGCGCTCGCGCTCGTCGAGCCGGAGGTGCGGCGCCGCGGCGTCACGCTCGAGACCGCGCTGGCCGCGGCCGACGACAGGCTCCTCGGCGACGCGGTGCAGATTCAGCAGGTGCTGATCAACCTTGTCATGAACGCCATGGATGCGATGCACACCACCCCCGCCGAGCGCAAGCGCGTGACAGTCGTCACCGCCGACCTGCAGGACGCCGTCACGCTGACGGTATCCGACCGCGGCATCGGGGTCGCGCCCGAGATGCGCGAGCGGGTGTTCGAGTCCTTCCACACCAACAAGCCGCACGGCATGGGTCTGGGGCTGCCGATCGTGCGGGCGATCGTCCATGCCCACCACGGGCAGATCACGCTCGCCGCGCGCGAGGGCGGGGGCACGATCTTCACCGTGCTGTTGCCGCGCCGGCGATCGGTGCCCGCGTCGGGCCTGCCGGCGATGGCGGGGGCGCGGCCGTGAGCGCGGACGCGGCTCCGGTCGTCGTCCACGTCGTCGACGACGACGAGGCGATGCGCGTCGCACTCCTGCGCCTGTTCGGGGCCGCCGGGTACGCGCCGCGCGGCTACGGGTCGGCGGGGGAGTTCCTGATCGGCGTGGTCGACGCACCGACCGGCGTGCTGGTCCTCGACCTGCACATGCCCGGCCCCGACGGCCTGGCGTTGTACGACTCGCTGCGTCGCCGCGGCATCGACCTGCCGACGGTGTTCCTCACCGGCCGCGGCGACATCCCGAGCAGCGTCCGTGCGCTGAAGGCCGGCGCCAGCGACTTCCTCACCAAGCCGGTCCAAAGCGACGTGCTGCTCGGCGCAGTGCGCGCCGCGCTCGACGCCGATGCGCCGCGCCGCGCCGAGCGTGAGGAGGTGCAGCGGCTGGTGGCGCGGTACGCATCCCTCGGCCAGCGCGAGCGACTCGTGCTGCAGCGCGTGGTGCGGGGGGCGCTGACCAAGCAGATCGCCTACGAGCTCGGCGTGAGCGAGCGCACGGTGAAGGCGAGCCGCGCGTCGGTCATGCGCAAGATGGGTGCCGCGTCGCTGCCGGATCTGGTCCGGTTGACCGAGATGCTGCCCGACCATGCCGGTGCGGATCCGGCTGCCTGATCGCGGGCGGCCTCGAGGTGCCGGTCGGGTCGCGCGGCGTTCGCGCCGCCTCCTTGGCCCGCTGCTGCTCGCTGCCGCGATCGCGGCGCGGGCGCCCGCCGCGGTGGCCGCGCCCGAGGTCACGCTCAACGAGTTCTGGCCGGAGGTCGCCGTGTTCCTGCAGCTGGACCCGCAGCGGCGGCTGCTGCTGCGGGGTGTCGTGAGCCGTGCGATGGAGACCGGCGTCTCCACGGAAGGCACCGCCGGCGTGCACCTGGACTATGCATTGCCGGTGCTGCCCGAGGGCTTGGTGGCTGCGCTGCCAGGCATCGAGCAGTACTGGTCGATGTCGCTGCGGACCGGCTACGACCGGCTCATCGCGCGCAACCCGGTGGGGCTGAACGAGGATCGGCTGGTCTTCGAGGCGACGGTCCGCAGCCGCCCGTTGTGGCAGGCGCTGCGCTTTGCCAACCGAAACCGAGTGGACCTGCGCTGGATCGGCGACGAGCGCGCCTGGCGATACCGCAACCGCACGCGCGTCGAGCGCACCTGGGCGCTGGCGCGCCCCTCGGACGATGCCCTGGTCGTCCTGCCGGACTGGGCGATCGCCTCGGCTGCGACGCCCTACCTGACGGCCGAGTTCTTCTGGGACAGCCGCCGGGGCGAGTGGTCGAGGCGGGTCCTGGAAACTGGCGTCGAGTTCAAGGTCGCGCACGACCGCTCCTTGAGCGTCTACCTCAACCGCCAGCACGACCTGCGCGTCGCGGGAGCTCGGCTGACCGCGCTCGGGGTCGTGCTCACGTTCAATTACTGAACGCGTCCCCGCGCGGCGCCGCTCAGCGTGGCAGGAGCGGCTGCTGTGACACGAAGGCGTCGCCGGCGGTGGCCTGCAGCACGCGGGCCTCGAAGGCGCGCCGCTCACCCTGCGCCCAGTCGCCCGCGGCGGCCACGCCCGTCTCCACCAGGCCCTGCACCGCAGGCTCGGGCGGGTCTGCGATCAGCGCCTCGCCGATGGCCTGCAGCGTTCGCGTGGCCTCGCGAAAGCCCATGCCCATGCCCTGGCGCAGCAGCATGAGCGCACTGGTCTCGATCCGCTCGGCGAGCTCTGGCTGCGCCGCGTCGGGCAGGGCCTGCGCATCGCGCATCGCAAAGCCGCAGGCCAGCCCGTAGAGCAGCGTGGCGAAGGCGTCGCGCCGCGCCGGCCCTCCGCCCGCGGCCTCGTCGCCCGCGGCGGCCCGTGCGGCGAGCGCCGCACGCAGCGGGGCGGGGAGGGTATCCGGGTCGTCGGCGGGCGTGCGCATGATCGGGTCGGCGAAGTGTAGCCCCTAACCCACCGCAGATCGCCGTGCGCCCCTCAGTCCTTCACGAGCAGCTTGAAGTAGTCCACGCGCGAGTCCGCGTACAGCGCGTGGCGCATCTCGACCCAGCTGACGACCTCGGCGGCCGGCATCGGCTTGGCGAGGTAATAGCCCTGGATCTCGTCGCAGCCCATCGCCGTCAGCGCACGCAGCTCGGCGACCGTCTCGACGCCCTCGGCGATCACGCGCAGCCCGAGCTGCTTGCCGAGGTCGATCGTCGAGCGCACGATCGTCTGGTTGCCGCGGTTCTGGTTCATGCCGCTCACGAACGTGCGGTCGACCTTGAGCTCGTGCACGGGGAGCTTCTGCAGCTGCTTGAGCGTCGCGTAGCCGGTGCCGAAGTCGTCGACCGACAGCCGCAGCCCGAGCACCGCGATCGCGTTGAGGTTGGTCAGCGCGTTCGAGGTCTCGCTCACCAGCCCGCTTTCGGTGATCTCCAGGCACAGGCTCGACGGGTCGAGGCGCTGGGCGTGCAGCAGGGTGGCGATACCGTCCGAGAACCCGGGGTTCTCGATGTCCTGCGCCGACACGTTGAGCGACACGCACAGACGCAACTTGCGCGCCGCGAGCTCGCTCGCGAAGCGGGCGCCTTCCTGCAGCACCCAGCGCGTGATCTCGCGCATGAAGCCGGTCTGCTCCGCGAACGGGATGAACTCCGCGGGCGCTATGCGGCCCCGCGTCGGATGGTTCCAGCGCACCAGTCCCTCGAGGCCCACGATCAGGCCGCTGGAGAGGTCCAGCTTGGGCTGGTAGTCGAGCGTGAACTGGCCGCCCTCGAGCGCTGCGCGCAGCTCGCCCAGCATCGACAGGTAGCTGCGGCGGACCTCGTGCGACTCGCCGTCGAACACCTCGATGCCGGCGCGCCGACGCTTGGCGCGGTACATCGCGGTGTCGGCGTGCCGCAGCAGCGTCAGGTCGTCGGCGCCGTGCTGCGGATGCAGCGCCACGCCGATCGACAGGCCGATGTCGATGCGCTGGTCGCGGTGGTGCAGCGGCGTCTTCATCGACTCCAGGATCCGGTCGGTGACCTCACGGACCGTATCCTCCGTGCCGCTCAGCAGCAGCACGAACTCGTCGCCGCCCAGCCTTGCGACCGTATCGCTGTCGCGCACGGCTTTGCGCAGGCGGCGGGCCACCTCGCACAGCACGGTGTCGCCGGTGGCGTGGCCGAGCGTGTCGTTGATGAACTTGAACCGGTCGAGGTCGAGCACCGCGACCGCGAACGGCGCCCGCGTGCGGCGCGACAGCGACAGGGCGTGGCGGATCCGCTCGGTGAGCAGAGTGCGGTTGGGCAGGCCGGTCAGGGGGTCCGACAGTGCGGACTCCATCACCCGCTTCTCGCGGGCCGCCGAGGTCGAGACCAGCAGGTTGACCCGTCTCGCCAGCATGCCCAGGTCGTCGCGCAGGCTGGCGTCGACGCGCTCGGTGTAGTCGCCGCCCTGGGTGCGCTCGAGCACCGTCGTGATGCGTTCTATCCGGCGCCCGAGCCAGGCGCCCACGCCCCAGAGCACGCCGGCCGATACCGCCAGTCCGATCGCGCAGCTGGTCGCGACGACCTCGAGCACCGACGGGTGCCACTGCGGAATGCCCCACAGCACGACTGCAAGGACGAGATGCGCGACCAGTACGCACAAGCCGGCCGTCAGCGGCAGGTGCAGGGGCAGCGCAACCCTGGGCCGGGCGCCCGGCACCAGATGAACGTCGTCAGGCTCCTCGGCTGCGTGTCGCGGCGCGGGGGCGGCCTTGGGCGGAGCGCGTTGGCGTGCCGGAGGAGAGCGGGGCATGGGGAGGGAAGGCGGGATTCTCCGAGTCTAGGTTCGGGGGGGGGGGCCGCGCCGTTCGTCGCCGTCCGAACGGCGGCCTGGGGGCGATGCACGCCCGATCGGGTGTCGCTGCACGGCCACGCTCGGTCTGGGCGCGGGGCCTGGCGCGGCACCCGCAGCGTCGATCGGTCCGGGCGGCGTCCCGTCAGTCGGCGGTCGCGCCGGAGGCCTTGACCACCGGGCCCCAGCGGCCCACCTCGGTGCGGATCATGTCGGCCATCTGGTCAGGACCCACGCCGATGATCACGTAGCCCAGCTCGGTCATCCGCTTGACGAAGTCGGGCGATCGCGTGCCCTTGACGGCTTCGGCCGAGATCTTGGCGACGATGTCCTTCGGGGTGCCGGCCGGCACCGCCAGCCCGAACCACACCCCCGACTCGTAGCCGGGCACGCCCGCCTCGGCAACGGTCGGCAGGTCGGGCAGGGTCGGGTCGCGACGGGCGCCGGTCGTGGCCAGCGCGCGCAGCTTGCCGGCCTTGATGTGGGGCAGCGCCGAAGGGATGTTGTCGAACATCAGGTTCACCTGCCCGCCGAGCAGGTCGGTGACCGCCGGCGCGCTGCCCTTGTACGGGATGTGCACGATGTCGGTCTGGGTCTGCTGCTTGAAGAGCTCGGCCGACATGTGGATGCTGGTGCCGCTGCCGCTCGACGCGTAGGTCAGCCCTTTCGGGTTCGCCTTGGCCAGCGCGATCAGCTCGGCCACCGAGTTGGCCTTCACCGAAGGGTGGACCACCAGCACGTTCGACAGCGACACCAGCGCCGAGACCGGAACCAGGTCCTTGTTCGGGTCGTACTGCATCTTGGGATACAGCACCGGGTTGATCGCCTGGATGCCGCTGGTGGTCATGAAGATCGTGTGGCCGTCGGGAGTCGACCTTGCGGCCTCGGCGCCGCCGATGTTGCCGCCCGCACCGGGACGGTTCTCGACCGTCACCGGCTGCCCGATCGTGCGGCTGAGCTCGGCCGCGATGGCCCGAGACGCGATGTCGACCGCACCGCCCGGCGGGAAGGGGCAGATCAGCCGGATCGGCTTGCTTGGGAAGGATTGGGCCTGCGCGGTGAGGGCCGCGCCGGCGAGCGCGATCGCTGCGAGCGCACGGAACATCAACTTCTGCATCGGGGTCTCCAACATCGTTTGGGTGGCCGCGGAGCACCTGGGGCGCGCAACCGTGGTCGCGAGTGTAGCGGGGCGCCGAATCGGTGGACAATGGGGTTCCGGTAAACTCCGCTGCGCATTGGCCCCGCCCACCCCGGGCGCCCGCCGTGCCTCCTTCGCCATGCCCCCAGCCGTCCAGCCCCTGCACGCCGTACAGCCCGCCCCGCCCAGCGCGGCGGTGTCGCCCACGCACGAGATCATCGCCGAGCTCCGGGCGGGCCGGATGGTGATCCTCGTCGACGAGGAAGACCGCGAGAACGAGGGCGACCTGGTGCTGGCGGCCGACTTCGTCACGCCCGAGGCGATCAACTTCATGGCGCGCTACGGCCGCGGGCTGATCTGCCTGACCCTGACCGAGCAGCGCTGCCGCCAGCTGAAGCTGCCGCTGATGGTGAGCGTCAACGGCACGCCCCATGGCACCAACTTCACCGTCTCCATCGAGGCAGCCGAAGGCGTCACCACCGGCATCTCGGCGGCCGACCGCGCCCGCACCGTGCAGGCTGCCGTCGCGCCGGACGCGAGCCCCGACGACCTGCTTCAGCCCGGCCACATCTTTCCGCTGATGGCGCAGCCGGGCGGGGTGCTGATGCGCGCGGGCCATACCGAGGCCGGCTGCGACCTCGCTCTGATGGCCGGCCTCACGCCCGCGTCCGTGATCTGCGAGATCCTCAAGGACGACGGCACGATGGCCCGGCTGCCCGACCTGATCGAGTTCGGCCGTGAGCACGGACTCAAGATCGGCACCATCGCCGACCTGATCCAGCACCGCAGCGCCAACGAGACTCTGGTCGAGCGGCTCGGCGAGCGCACGGTGAGCACGCCGTCGGGCGAGTTCCGGATGGTGATGTTCCGCGACAAGCCGAGCGGCTCGCCGCACATCGCGATGGTCCGCGGCAGCTTCGGACCCGCTGACGAGGTGATGGTCCGAGTGCACGAGCCGCTGTCGGTGCTCGACCTGCTCGAGACCGAGCGCGGCGCGCACGCGTGGTCGGTGCACCGCGCGCTGGACGCGATCGCCGCGCACGGCGCGGGCGTGCTGGTCATGCTCAACTGCGCCCAGGACGGGGAGCGGCTGATGCGCCAGTTCTCCGCGCTCGCCGGCCTCGCCGAGGGCGCCGAGCGGCCGCGCCGCGCCGCCAAGATGGACCTCCGCACTTACGGCGTCGGCGCCCAGATCCTGCGCGAGCTCGGCGTCGGACGGATGCGGCTGCTGTCCCAGCCCCGTCGCATGCCCAGCATGACCGGCTACGACCTGCAGGTCGTCGGCTTCGAGTCGCAGCCCTGACCGCCGCCCCTTACAACAGCACTGAATCCAGCCCCGAGGACGACATCTTGGACATCGAAGTCTTCAACGCGGAACTGAACGGCGAGGGCCTGCGCGTCGCGATCGTGCAGGCGCGCTTCAACGAGCCGATCTGCGTGGCGCTGCGCGAGGGCTGCGTCGAGGAGCTCGCGCGGCTCGGCGTCGCCACCGAAGACATCTTCGTGTGCTCGGTCCCGGGCGCCCTCGAGATCCCGATCGCGCTGCGCCACCTCGCGCAGAGCGAGGAGTTCGATGCGCTGGTCGCGATCGGCGCCGTGGTGCGCGGCGAGACCTACCATTTCGAGGTGGTCTCCAACCAGAGCGCGCAGGGCGTGATGCAGGTCTCGCTCGACTACGGCGTCCCGATCGCCAACGCGATCCTCACCGTCGACACCGACGAGCAGGCGCATGCCCGCACCGGCGTCAAGGGCGCCGAGGCGGCACGCGTGGCGGTCGAGATGTCCAACCTCGCCGCGTCGCTCGTGACCCTCACCGGCGACGACGACGATGAGTGATCCGCGTCGATGACCGGTCCCGAACGTCCCGCGCGCCCGCCCGGCGAGCCTGCCCACCCCGACCGCACGGCGCCCAAGAGCGCGCGGCGCCGCTCTCGCGAGCTGGCGATGCAGGGCCTCTACCAGTGGCTGCTGTCGCACGAGGACGCCGGCGCGATCGAGGCCCACCTCGCCGCCACCTCGCCCAACTTCGACAAGGCCGACCTCGCCCATTTCGCCGAACTGCTCCACGGCTGCATCCGCGGCATCGACGCGCTGCACGAGCAGATCGAGCCGCACCTCGACCGCAGGATCATCGAACTCTCGCCGGTGGAGCACGCGACGCTGCTGGTGGGTGCCTTCGAGCTGACCCGCCACCTCGAGATCCCGTACCGCGTCGTCATCAACGAGGCGGTCGAGCTCGCCAAGACCTTCGGCGGCACCGACGGCTACAAGTTCATCAACGGCGTGCTCGACAAGGTCGCGACGCGCACCCGGCCCGGCGAGATCAAGCCGCGCTGAGCGCGCGGCCCCGTGCGATGCGCGGCCTGGGCGAATTCGAGATCATCCGCCGTTTCTTCGAGCGCCCCGGCAGGCCCTCGAGGGTGCCGCTGGGCATCGGCGACGACTGCGCGCTGTTGCCCGGCGGCCCGGGCGGCGCGCTCGCGGTATCGACCGACATGCTGGTCGCTGGCCGGCACTTCTTCGAGGACGTCGACCCCGCAGCCCTCGGCCACAAGGCGCTCGCAGTCAACCTCTCCGACCTCGCGGCGATGGGGGCGCGTCCGATCGGCTGCACCCTCGCGATCGCGCTGCCCGCGGTCGACGTCGACTGGCTGCAGGCGTTCGCCGACGGCCTGTTCGCGCTGGCCGACGAGTACGGCTGCGAGCTGGTGGGTGGCGACACCACGCGCGGCCCCCTGAACCTCTGCATCACCGTGTTCGGCGAGGTACCCGAGGCGCTCGCGCTGCGTCGCGACCGCGCGCGCGCGGGTCACGACCTCTGGGTGTCGGGTGCGCTGGGCGCGGCGGCCTGGGCGGTCGAGCGGCGACTGCGGCCCGATCCCACGGGCCCCGGGCCCGATCCGGCTGTGCTCGGGGCCGTGCGCGAGCGGCTCGAGCGGCCGCAGCCGCGCGTCGCGCTGGGGCTTGCGCTGCGCGGCGTCGCCGCCGCCGCGATCGATCTGTCGGACGGTCTCGCCGGCGACCTGGCGCACGTGCTCGAGCGCTCCACGGCGGCCTGCGGTGCGCCGCTCGGCGCGACGCTGTCCTGGCCCGCTGTGCCGGTCGACGGGGCCCTGTCCGGACTGCCCGACGCGCGCCGCGCAGCGCTCGCGCTGGCGGGCGGCGATGACTACGAGCTGCTCTTCACCGCCTTGCCGGCGCAGCGTGCGGCGCTCGCCGCGATCGCCGCCGCCGGCGGGCTTACACTGTCGCGGATCGGTACGATCGACCCGCAGCCGGGGCTGCGTATCCTCGCCGCCGACGGCCGACCGATGACCCTCCATGCCCGAAGTTTCGACCACTTCCGCTGAACCCCCCCGGCCCGACCCGGAGCGCGTGCCGGCCGAGCCCGTGCCCGACCGCGTCTGGCGCCAGCCCAGCTTCGCGTTCATGCGGCCGAGGCTGTCGCGCTGGATCGCGCTCGGCTTCGGCAGCGGCCTCGCGCCGGTGGCCCCCGGCACCGCAGGGACCCTGTTCGCCTGGGCCGCCTTCGCGCTGCTGGACCCCTTCCTCTGGGACACGGCATGGTGGGCCCTGATCGCCGCGGCCTTCGCGCTCGGGGTGTGGGCCTGCGAGCGCACCGGCCGGGATCTCGGCGTGTCCGACCACAGCGGCATGGTCTGGGACGAGGTCGTCGCGTTCTGGGCGGTGCTGCTGCTGGTGCCGGCCGGCTTCGTGTCGCAGCTGGTCGCCTTCTTCCTGTTTCGCGCCTTCGACGTCGTCAAGCCGCCCCCGATCCGCCACATCGACCGCACCATGAAGGGCGGCCTGGGCGTGATGTTCGACGACGTGCTGGCGGCCTTCTATACCGTGCTGGTCGTGGCCCTGTGGGTCGCGATCGTCCAATGAGCGCGCACGATCCCGGCGAGGCCGCGGTCGAGGCAGCCGGCGCGGCCCTGGGCCAGCAACTCGAGGCGCTCGGGTTGATGGTCGCGACGGCCGAATCCTGCACCGGCGGCCTGGTTGCACGGGCGCTGACCGAGACCGCCGGCTCATCCGTTTGGTTCGAGCGCGGCCACGTCACCTACTCCAATGCCGCCAAGCAGGAGGTGCTCGGGGTGGCCGCCGCCACGCTGTCGGCGCACGGCGCGGTCAGCGAGCCGGTGGCCCGCGAGATGGCGGTCGGTGCGCTGCGCCGCTCGCGCGCACAGCTCGCGATCGCGGTCACCGGGATCGCCGGGCCGGGCGGCGCCGTGCCGGGCAAGCCGGTGGGTATGGTCTGCTTTGGCTGGGCGCTGGCTGCGCCCGGGCAGGCGGGCGGCGTGCCGCTCGCCTGGGCGCAGACGGTCCGCTTCGAGGGCGACCGGGCCGCCGTGCGGCGGCAGGCCGCGCTGCACGCGCTGCGCGAAGCGGCCCGTGGCCTGGCCCTCGAGTACGCCGACCGGCCGCCGGTGGCCTGAGCGCCCGGGCCGCGGCGACCTGGCCGATCGTACTAGGTCGAAGTGCTGATTGTTTGTACAGTAGTTTCGTGAGATAATTTTTTCATCGGGTCTCGCTGGCCCGATCCCCACACAACCCGTCGGCCACCCCGCTGCGGTCAGCCGACCCCGCTACAGGACACCCCATGGACGACGTCAAATCCAAGGCAGAGAAGGCCAAGGCGCTGGGCGCCGCGCTGGCTCAGATCGAGAAGCAGTTCGGCAAGGGCTCCATCATGAAGCTGTCCGACGCCGAGGTGGCCGAGGACATCCAGGTGGTGTCCACCGGCTCGCTCGGGCTGGACATCGCGCTGGGCGTCGGCGGCCTGCCGCGCGGGCGCGTCGTCGAGATCTACGGGCCCGAGTCCTCGGGCAAGACCACGCTGACGCTCCAGGTCATCGCCGAGATGCAGAAGGTCGGCGGTACCTGCGCCTTCATCGATGCCGAGCACGCGCTCGACGTCCAGTACGCGGCCAAGCTCGGCGTGCACCTGGAAGACCTGCTGATCTCCCAGCCGGACACCGGCGAGCAGGCGCTCGAGATCGCCGACGCGCTGGTGCGCTCGGGCTCGGTCGACATGATCGTCATCGACTCGGTGGCGGCGCTGACGCCCAAGGCAGAGATCGAGGGCGAGATGGGCGATTCGCTGCCGGGCCTGCAGGCCCGGTTGATGTCGCAGGCGCTGCGCAAGCTCACCGGCACCATCAAGCGCACCAACACCCTGGTGGTGTTCATCAACCAGATCCGCATGAAGATCGGCGTGATGTTCGGCAATCCCGAGACCACCACCGGCGGCAACGCGCTCAAGTTCTACGCCTCCGTGCGCCTGGACATCCGCCGCACCGGCTCGATCAAGAAGGGCGAGGAGGTCGTCGGCAACGAGACCAAGGTCAAGGTCGTGAAGAACAAGGTCGCCCCGCCGTTTCGTGCCGCCGAGTTCGACATCTTCTACGGCGAGGGCATTTCCCGTGAAGGCGAGATCATCGACCTCGGCTCGAGCTGCGGCGTGGTCGAGAAGAGCGGCGCCTGGTACAGCTACAACGGCGAGCGCATCGGCCAGGGCAAGGACAACGTGCGCGAATACCTGCGCGAGCATCCCCAGGTCGCCTTCGAGATCGAGAACAAGGTCCGCCAGCACTTCGGCGTGAACCCCCGCGCGTTGCAGGTGATCGAAGGCGGCAAGGGCGCCGCCGCGGCCGCCTGACCGTCACCCCTTCCGCCGGACCGTCGGGCAGCGCATGGCTTTCGGGGCGCGGCCGGCCGGGCGCAACGGCACGGCCGGGCGCGGCGGCGCTGGGCTCAGTCTCAAGGGTCGCGCGCTGCGCCTGCTGGCGCAGCGCGACCACAGCCGCGTCGAGTTGCTGCGCAAGCTGGGGCCCTATGCCGAGTCGCCCGGGCAGCTAGATGCCCTGCTCGACGAACTGGAGCGCGGCAACTACCTCAGCGCGGAGCGTTTCGCCCAGAGCCTGGCCCACCGGCGTTCCGCCCGCTTCGGGCTCAGGCGCATCGAGCAGGAGCTGGGCACCCACCGGTTGGGCGAGGCGGTCAGCATGCCGGTCCTAGAGGCCTTGCGCGGCACGGAGCGCGAGCGCGCGCTCGCCGCCTGGCGCAAGAAGTTTGGTCAGCCCGGGGCCGACGCCACCGAGCGGGCGCGCCAGCATCGCTTCCTCGCGCAACGCGGCTTCACGTCCGAGTCGATCGGCTGGGTGCTGCGGCATGGGGTCCACGCGTCCGACGAAGCGCCGGTATCCGACCTCGAGCCACCCGGCCGCGGCGCGTCGCCCGGCGCCGATTCCGCCCCCGACGAACCCGCCTGACCGGGTCGTCCCGCGCGGCAACGGCATGATTGAACCGTCGTTGTGTTAAAATCACAGGCTTTGCGCGACCCGTCGCCCCGCTCCCCACATGGCTTTGCCGCCACCTTCCGCCGCGCGTAAGCCTCTGCATCGCCGCGCCATCCAGGTGGAGGCGTTCGAGCGTGACGACGGGCTGTTCGACCTCGAGGCGCGCCTGACCGACACCAAACCCCATGTGATCGAGCTGTTCGGCAGTCCTGTCGCGGCCGGGCACCCGATCCACGACATGGTGCTGCGCGTCACGGTCAATGCCTCCCTCGACATCGTCGACGTGCAGGTCGCCTCCCTGTCGGTACCGGTGCCGGGGGTGTGCGACGCCATCGGCCCGGCGTACGCCAAGCTGATCGGCCTGAACCTGCTCGCCGGCTTCCGACGCGAGGCGAAGGCCCTCCTGGGCGGCACCCGGGGCTGCACCCATCTCACCGAACTGACCGGCGTGCTGCCGACCGCCGCGCTGCAGGCCTTTGGCCATCGCGTCCGGCGCACCGGGCAGGACGATGTCTCCCAACCGCCGTTCTTCGTCGGCCAATGCCATGCGTACGATCGCACCGGCCCGGTCGTGCAACGGCACTACCCGCAGTGGTTCGTCAAAGCCAACTGACCCTAGAGGACCGCCATGAAAATCCATGAGTACCAGGGCAAGGAACTGTTGAAGCGCTACGGCGTGCGGGTCCCGCGCGGCATCCCGTGCTTCTCGGTCGAAGACGCGGTCAAGGCCGCCGAGGCCCTGGGCGGCCCGGTCTGGGTGGTCAAGGCCCAGATCCACGCCGGCGGCCGGGGCAAGGGCGGCGGCGTCAAGGTCGCCAAGTCGATCCAGGACGTCAAGGACCATGCGGGTCGCATCCTCGGCATGCAACTCGTCACGCACCAGACCGGACCGGCCGGCCAGAAGGTGCGCCGCCTGCTGATCGAGGAGGGCGCCGATATCAAGAAGGAGCTCTACATCGGGCTGGTGGTCGATCGCGTGACCCAGCAGGTCACCGTGATGGCGTCGAGCGAAGGCGGGATGGACATCGAGGAAGTCGCCGAGAAGACGCCCGAGCTCATCCACAAGGTGTCGGTCGACCCGGCCTCCGGCCTGTCCGATGCGCTCGCCGACGACCTCGCGCGCAAGATCGGCATCCCGGACGCGAGCGTGCCGCAGGCGCGTGCCGTGTTCCAGGCCCTGGCCCGGGCGTTCCGGGAGACCGACGCCAGCCTCGCCGAGATCAACCCGCTGATCCTCACCGGCAAGGGCGAGGTCATCGCGCTCGACTGCAAGCTGAACTTCGATGCCAACGCGCTGTACCGCCACCCCGAGATCGTCGAGCTGCGCGACCTCGACGAGGAGGATCCGGCCGAGATCGAGGCGTCCAAGTTCGACCTCGCCTACATCCAGCTCGACGGCAACATCGGCTGCCTGGTGAACGGCGCAGGCCTCGCGATGGCCACGATGGACACGATCAAGCTGTTCGGTGGCGAGCCCGCCAACTTCCTGGACGTGGGCGGCGGCGCGACGGCCGAGAAGGTCACCGAGGCCTTCAAGATCATGCTGCGCAATCCGGAGCTCAAGGCCATCCTGGTCAACATCTTCGGGGGCATCATGAAATGCGACACGATCGCGCAGGGCGTGGTCACCGCGTCGCGCGCGGTCGGGCTGAAGGTGCCGCTGGTGGTGCGCATGAAGGGCACCAACGAGGACCTGGGCAAGAAGCTCCTTGCCGAATCGGGCCTGCCGATCATCGCGGCCGACTCGATGGCCGAGGCCGCCGAGAAGGTCGTCGCGGCCGCCGCGGCGCACTGATCATCTTCCGGAGCGAATCGACATGTCGATCCTGGTCAACAAGAACACCAAGGTCATCACGCAGGGCATCACCGGCAAGACCGGTCAATTCCATACGCGGATGTGCCGTGACTACGCCAACGGCAAGAACTGCTTCGTCGCGGGGGTGAACCCCAAGAAGGCGGGCGAGGACTTCGAGGGCATCCCCATCTTCGCGTCGGTCAAGGACGCGCGCGAGCAGACCGGCGCCACCGCGTCGGTCATCTACGTGCCGCCCGCCGGGGCGGCCGCGGCGATCTGGGAGGCGGTCGAGGCCGACCTCGACCTGGTCGTGTGCATCACCGAGGGCATCCCGGTGCGCGACATGATCGAGGTGCGCGACCGCATGCGCCGCGAGAAGCGGCGCACCGTGCTGCTCGGACCCAATTGCCCTGGCGTGATCACGCCGGACGAGATCAAGATCGGCATCATGCCGGGCCACATCCACCTGAAGGGCCGCATCGGGGTGGTGTCGCGCTCCGGGACGCTGACCTACGAGGCGGTCGGCCAGCTGACCGAGCTCGGCATGGGGCAGTCATCGGCGGTCGGCATCGGCGGCGATCCTGTCAACGGCCTCAAGCACATCGACGTGATGCGCATGTTCAACGACGATCCCGAGACCGATGCAGTCGTCATGATCGGCGAGATCGGCGGTTCGGACGAGGAAGAGGCGGCGCTCTGGGTCAAGGACAACATGAAGAAGCCGGTCGTGGGCTTCATCGCGGGCGTGACCGCCCCCCCGGGCAAGCGGATGGGCCATGCCGGCGCGATCATCTCCGGCGGCAAGGGCACGGCGCAGGAGAAGCTCGAGGTGATGGCCGCCTGCGGCATCACGGTCACCAAGAACCCGTCGGAGATGGGCCGCCTGATGCAGGGCATCCTGAAGCGCTAGGCCTGCGCGGACCGTGCGCATCGAGCGACACGGAACGGCGGATCGGGGAGGGGTCGGATGGACATCGCATCTCAGGCATTCTGGATCGCGTTGGGGCAGATCATGGTCGCCAACATCCTGCTGTCCGGGGACAACGCGGTGGTGATCGCGCTCGCGGCCCGCTCGCTGCCGCCCGCGCAGCAGAAGAAGGCGATCGCAATCGGTTCCGGCGCCGCGATCGTCATGCGGATCTTGCTGACGCTCGTGGCCGCGCAGCTGCTGCAGCTGCCCTGGCTCAAGCTGATCGGCGCGGCGCTGCTGCTCTACATCGGCGTGACGCTGCTGCTGCCCGAGCAGGACGAGGACGGCGACGGCCACGGCGCCGCCATGGGGTCGATGGGCGCCGCGGTACGCACCATCCTGATCGCCGACCTGGTGATGAGCCTGGACAACGTGATCGCGGTCGCGGCCGCCGCCAAGGGCGACATGACCCTGCTGGTGCTGGGCCTCGCGATCAGCATCCCGCTGGTGATCTTCGGCAGCACGCTGCTGCTGAAGGTGATCGAGCGCTTCCCGCTGATCGTCTGGGCGGGGGCCGCGCTGCTGGGCTACATCGCCGGCGAGATCGCACTGGCCGACCCGGCCATCGTCGACTGGATCGGCGAGCGGGCGGCAGGCATGGGAATGTCGGCGCACGCGCTCGGTCAGCTGGCCGGTCTGGTCTGCGCGATCCTGGTCGTCGTGGTCGCGCTCGCCATCCTGAAGCGCCGGAAAGTCCCAGCGCTCTGAGCGCGGGCGGCCTCGGCCGCCCGCCGTCCATCCCGTCGCCTCGACCGCCGGCAGGCGACGCCCGGTGCCGTCACGGCGCCTGACACGCGCCGCCGGGCGGGCCGTGCCACCCGTTCGTGAACCAGTTCCTTCGGCCCGAGCTGCGCGGCCGATAGATTCCGGGGCATGTCATCAATCGCCCATGGCTCCGAGTTGCTCGCGGCACGCTCCCAGGTCGCGCTTCTCGAGCGACCTGACGCGGCGGTGCCCTGGGCTGTGGTGACCGATCCCGGCCCCGCGCGACCGCACAACGAAGACAGATGGCGTACCGACGACGCGCACGGCGTGTTCGCGCTCGCCGACGGGATGGGCGGCTACAACGCCGGCGAGATCGCCAGCGAGATCGCGGTCCGCACGGTGGCCGAGCTGGTGGGAGCGCTCCGCGAGGCGGGGCTACCGACCGACGGCGCGCTCGAGCGCGCCGTGGCGGTCGCGCATGCCGGCATCCTGGACTTTGCGCACGCCAGGCCGGAATGCCTGGGCATGGGCACGACCCTGGTCGCGGCTGCGATCGGCGACGGACAGCTCACCGTCGCCCATGTCGGCGACTCGCGGGCCTACCTGATGCGGGGCGGGGTGCTGCGACGGATCACCGCCGACCATTCGATCGGCCAGAAGATGCGCTTCGAGGGCCGCATGACCGAGGCGCAGGTCCGACGGCTGCCGGCGAGGGGAATACTCACGCGGGCGCTCGGCATCGATGCCGAGCCGCCGCAGGCCGACGTGACGCTGCTCGACTGGCTGCCTGGCGATCTGCTGATGCTGTGCTCCGATGGCCTGACCGACTCGCTCGACGACGACCGCCTGGCGGCGGTGCTCGGCCGACCTGGCGTGACGCGGGCCGGCGCCGCCGCGGAGCTGATGGCTGCGGCACTGGCCGCGGGCTGCACCGACAACATCACGCTGCTGATCGCGGGGGGCGCCCGCGCCCCCATCCTGAATCACTGATCGCCTCGCGGCGGCCGACCCGACCCGAGCGCCCTGACGTCCCGACCTCATGCAGCAGCGCGAGACCACCGCAATCCCTAAGCTGGTGCTGAGCACGGCGCAGCGCATGCTGCGCCGGATCGTGATCGACAAGTCCAGGCTGTCGATCGGTCGCCGCCCTTACAACGACGTGATGCTCGACGACCTCACGGTGTCGGGCGAACACGCGGTGCTGCACACGACGGCCGGCGAGAGCGTGATCCATGATCTCAACAGCCGCAACGGCACGCTGGTCAACGGCGTGCCGGTCATGCAGCGCACGCTGATCGACGGCGACCGGATCGAGATCGGCATCTACCGGCTGCAGTACGTGATCGAGCGCGGCGCCGAGCCGCCCGACGGCTGGGCGACCCGAGACCGGGCGATGCCGGCGCACGTCCGCGTGCTGTCGGGCCCGAACGCCGGCGGCACGCTGGCGCTGGAGCGCCCGATCGTCAGCATCACCAATGGCTCCGGCCAGGTGGCGGTCATCGCCCGGCGGCGCAGCGGCCATCACGTCACGCATCTGGAGGGCCCGACCTACCCGCTGGTCAACGGCGAGTCGATCGGCCTGGTCGCGCATCTGCTCAAGCACGACGATCTGGTCGAACTGGCGGGAACGATCTTCCAGTTCTGCGCCGAACCGCCTCCCTGAGCCCCCGGCCGTGGCGATCCGCGACCGGCTCTGCTCGATGAAGGCGCGACGGCTGGGCCTGGGGCTCGGCATGGTCGCGCTCGCGGTCGCCTGCGAACTCGGGCACCTGTCGCTGCCGCTGGTGGACACGCTCGACCGCTATCTCTACGACGCGCGCATGCGGCTGCAGCCGGCCAAGCCGAGCAGCCGCGTGATCATCGTCGACATCGACGAGCGCAGCCTGAAGGAGCAGGGCCGCTGGCCGTGGTCGCGCCTGACGCTCGCCCGGCTCACCGACACGATCGGGCGCGACGGCGGCGCCCGCGCGATCGGCTTCGACATGGTCTTCGCCGAGCCCCAGGCGCAGCAGGACCCGCCCCTGATGAAGGCGCTCGCCGGTGCGCCGGTCGCGCTCGGCTACTACTTTTCGAGCGAGCTGGGCGCCGTCTCGTCGGGCCTGCTGCCGCAGCCGGTGTGGCCGTCCTCCGTGCTGCACGACCGCAAGCTCTCGGTGACCACCTGGAACGGCTATGGCGCGAACGTCGTTCCGCTGCAGCGCGCAGCGCGCAGCGCGGGCTTCTTCAACCCGGTGGTCGACCGGGACGGCGTGGTGCGCTCGCTGCCGCTGCTGGCCGAATACAAGGATCAGCTCTACGAGTCGCTCGCCGTGTCGGTGCTGCGCATCTACTTCGGCAACGCGCCGCTCACGCTGCGCGCCGACGGCCTGCAGGCCGACAGCCTGGGCTTCGGGCCGGCCGGCGCGCAGGCGCGCATCCCCATCTCGGACAACACCACCGCGCTGGTTCCGTTCCAGGGGCGCGGCGGCGCGGCTTCGTCACGGTTCCGGTACGTGTCGGCCACCGACGTCCTCGAGGGGCGGGTCGAGCCGCGGCTGTTCCGCGACCGCATCGTGCTGGTCGGCACGTCCGCGCCCGGGCTGACCGACCTGCGCGCGACGCCGGTGAGCGAGGTCTATCCCGGCGTCGAGATCCATGCGTCGCTGATCGCGGGCGCGCTCGAGGGCACGATCCGAACGCGGCCCGTCGAGGCCGGCCTCATCTCGGCCGCGGTGATCGCGGTGGTCGGCACGATCGCGGCCATCGCGATGGCCGGCTACGGGGTGATCGGCATCGCGGCGGTGACGGCGCTGGGCATGTCGACGCTGCTGGCCTGGAACGCCATCGCGCATGCGAGCCTGGGCTGGGTGTTGCCGCTGGCCGCCGGCGTACTCGCGCTGATGACGGTCGCGACGATGAACATGATCGCGGGCTACGTTTCGGAGGGGCGGTCGCGCCGCGCGGTGATCGGGCTGTTTGGCGAGTACGTCGCGCCGCAGCTGGTGGAGCGGATGGCCAACGGCCCCGACCACTTTCCGCTCGAGAGCCAGAACAAGGAGCTCACCATCCTGTTCGCCGACATCCGAGGCTTCACCCGGATGGCCGAGAGCATGGACCCGCAGCAGTTGCGCGACTACCTCAATCGCTTCCTCACCGCGATGACCGAGGTGATCCACGCCTACAACGGCACGGTGGACAAGTACATCGGCGACGCGGTGATGGCCTTCTGGGGGGCTCCGGTCGACGACCCGCGGCATGCGGACCATGCGGTTGCCGCAGCCATCGCGATGCAGCAGGAGGTCGACCGGCTGAACGTCGAGTTCGCAGCGCTCGGCTGGCCCAGCCTGACCGTGGGCATCGGCATCAACACAGGCGTCGTGCGGGTCGGCGACATGGGCTCGCGGCTGCGCCGCGCGTACACCGTGATCGGCGACCCGGTGAACCTGGCGGCCCGCCTCGAGGGCCTCGCCAAGAAGTTCGAGCTGCCGATCGTGATCGGCGACGCCACGCGACAGGCGGTGCGCGGCATCGCGCTGCAGTTCGTCGCGCAGTCGGAGGTGCACGGCCGCACCGAGCCGGTGGGTGTGTGGCAGCCAGTGCCGATCGACCCGCAGGCCTACGCGCCGCCCGCGTTCGCGGCGGCGCGTGGCGCGGCGGCGCGCCAGCCCACTTCCGCGCAGGCGACTCAGGGTGTTGCCTCCGCGGTCGGGGAGCGCATCTCATGAAGCTGCGCGTGCTCGGGTGCAGCGGGGGGATCGGCGCGCGGGCGCGCACGACCTCGTTCCTGGTGGACGACGACATCCTGATCGACGCCGGCACTGGGGTCGAGGACCTGTCGGTGGAGGAGCTCGCGCGGATCGACCACGTGTTCCTCACCCACTCGCATCTCGATCACATCGCGGCGCTGCCGCTGCTGGTGGACTCGGTCGGCGCGCTGCGCAGCAGCCCGATCGTCGTGCACGCACTGCCGGAGACGATCGCGGCGCTGCGCGCGCACATCTTCAACTGGGTGATCTGGCCCGACTTCACCGAGATCCCGCACTACGACCGGCCCTGGATGGTGTTCGAGCCGCTCGCGTCGGGCGCAACGGTGGCGGTGGGCGAGCGCTCGATCCGCAGCATCCCGGCCAATCACACGGTGCCGGCGCTGGGCTTTCACCTGTCGAGCGCGACCGGCGCGCTGGTCTTCTCGGGCGACAGCTGGCCGACCGACGAGTTCTGGCGCGTCGTCAACGGCATCCCGGATCTGCGCTTCCTGATCATCGAGACCGCCTTCTCCAACAAGGAGCGCGACCTGGCGATCACCGCGAAGCACCTGTATCCCATCGAGCTCGGCGAGCAGCTGCGCAGCCTGCGCCGCGAGCCGCAGGTGCTGGTGACGCATCTCAAGCCCTCGGACGCCGACACGATCGCGCGCGAGATCGACGCGTGGGCCGGGCGCTTCATGCCGCGGCTGCTCAAGCGCGGGCAGGTGCTCGAGATCTGAGCGCGCGGGGCGCCGTCGGCCTGTGACACAGCGCGTCAGGCCGGGGTGACGAATCGCGTCAGGGCCGGGTGATGAACCGGGGCACGGCGCCACACCAGCTTTGACCTCGGTGCGCCGCCGGTGCTCGCCGATCGTCCGTTCGTCCCCCGCAGTTCCCCCGGTTGGGCGGGCGGGTCCGCGCTGGCATGGAACTGGCTCCTTGGTCCTCGTCCAACGCGATTTTCGCGCAGCGGATCCCTACCCACATTGGAGAAACGAAAATGCGCAAGCAAGTCCAGAAAGGTTTCACCCTGATCGAGCTGATGATCGTCGTGGCGATCATCGGTATCCTGGCCGCCGTGGCGATCCCCGCCTACCAGGACTACACGGTCCGTGCCAAGGTCACCGAGGCGCTGTCGCTGGCCTCGGGCCTGAAGGTCACGGTCGCCGATAACGCCGCCAACGGGATCGCGCTGAACAACAACACCCCGGGCGTCGTGCTCCCGGCGTTCACCGCGACCCGCAACGTCGCGACCCTGGTCGTGGCCCTCAACGGCGAGATCACCGCGGGCACGACGGTGGCCGCCGGCGGCGGCACGATCGTACTGGCGCCGCGCGATGGCGCCAACCCGCTGGTCGCGGGCACCATCCCGGTCAACCCGATCACCTGGAACTGCAACGCGGTCGGTTCGACGAGAGCCGGCTCCGTCGGCACGCTGCTGGCCAGGTACGCACCGGCCGAGTGCCGCTGATCCTGCAGGGGATCCGCGCGGGAGGGCTTCGGCGCTCCTGACGGCGAACGAACGAAAGGGGCCGCGAGAGCGGCCCCTTTCTTTTCGTCGGGCCCACCGCATGCATCCGTCGCCCGCGGCCGGCACGCCGATCGCCGTCCGGCGAGGCGGCGCCGTCTTCGAAACCGGCCCGCCTGCCAGGCTGGAACGGAACTCGCTTCCGTGGACCTGTCCCCCGAGCTGTAGCGGTATAGAGCCCCGGTCTTTCCTTGGAGATCACGAACATGCGCAAGCAAGTGCAGAAGGGCTTCACCCTGATCGAGCTGATGATCGTCGTGGCGATCATCGGCATCCTGGCCGCCGTGGCGATCCCGGCCTACCAGGACTACACGGTCCGCGCCAAGGTCACCGAGGCTCTGTCGCTGGCCTCGGGCCTGAAGAACACGGTCGCCGAAAACGCCGCCGACGGCGTCGCGCTGAACACCAACACCCCGGGCGTCCTGCCGGCCCCGGCGTTCATCGCGACCCGCAACGTCGCGACCCTGCGCGTGAGCGCCACCGGCGAGATCACAGCGGGCATGCAGCCCACCGCCGGCAACGGCACGCTGGTGCTGGCGCCGCGCGACGGCGGCGCCGAGCTGGTCGCGGGGACCATCCCGGTCAACCCGATCACCTGGAACTGCAACGCGGTCGGTTCCGCGAAAGGCGGCACCAACGGCACGCTGTTGGCCAAGTACGCGCCGGCCGAATGCCGCTGACGTCCTGACACCTGCCGGGGTCGGCATCCGGCGACCGGGCGCTGCGGCGCCCCGTGCGCATTGCTTCGCAGCGCCACCGATCGGAGCCGAGGCACCGGCGCGGCACGCCGATTCGCCGCGCGTCGGCCCGTGCTGCAAAGCGCCGCGGCCGACCCCTAGAATCCAGCGATTCCCATTTCAACGAGACCGCCCGGATGCTCCGTCGCAGCGTCGCCGTCCCAGAGCCGCTTTCCCTGCGCGAAGGCGACACGCAACCGATGAGCCACCCGGCGCATCCGGCCGAACCGATGCGACCCGTGGCGCCGATGCAGCCGCTCCCGCCGCCCCGCAGCGTCGCCGTCGAGCCGACGGCACGCCAGCGCCTGCTCGATCGCCTCCGAGCAGCCGGCGTGCACCTTGCTCTGTCGTCGGCCGTCGCCGCCGCCGTGCTCGCGGTGGTCTTCCTGGCCTGGTATCCGGGGCCACTGTCGCAGCTGCTCGGGGTCGGTGCGATCCTGCTGATCATGCTCGGCGCCGACGTCGTGCTCGGCCCCCTGTTCACGCTGATCGTCTTCGACCGGCGCAAGCGCAGCCTGCGCTGGGATCTCGCCACGATCGCCGCGCTGCAGGTCGCGGCGCTCCTCTACGGGCTGTACACGATCTATCAGGGCCGGCCGGCCTTCGTGGTGTTGGTCAAGGACCGCTTCGAGGTGATCTCGCCCGCCGACCTGCGCCCCGAGGATCGCGCCGCTGCACGCGGCAACCCGTTCGCGCGGATCGACCCGACCGGGCCGCGATGGGTGGCGAGCCGCATGCCGGATTCGGCGCAGGAGCGCTCGGACATCCTCATCGAGGCGATCTCGCACGGCCGTGACGTGCAGCACCACCCGCGTCTGTACGACGACTATGCAGTCGCCGCGCCGTCGGCGCTCGAGCGGGCACTGCCGATCGAGCGGCTGCGAACGCTGAACCGTGAGCACGGCGCGCGGATCGACGCGCTGGTCGCGCGCACCGGCCGCGACGAGTCGACGCTGCGCTACCTGCCGCTGCGCGGTCCGGCGAAGGACGGTGCGGTCATCGTCGGGCATCCCGATGGCCGGGTGCTGGAGGTCGTGGCGCTGCTGCCTTGGTGACGGCCGCAACGCCACACGGCGCGCGACGCTCAGCGCCGTGCGGCGTCGCGCCGCGCGAGCGCCGCGTGGACGATGGCCCGCAACTCGCGCGCGGCTCGGGCCGGGTCGGCCGCGCCGAACAGGCCGCTGATGACCGCCACCGCGTCCGCGCCGGCCTCGATCGGCAGCGCGGCGTTTTGGAGATCGATGCCGCCGATCGCGACGCTCGCAAGGCCCATCCGTCGCGCCTCCCCGAACAGCGCGAGCGGCGCACGCACCGCCTGCGGCTTGGTGGGCGACGCGAACACGCTGCCGAACCCCACGTGGTCCGCGATGCCGATCATCGTGCGCGCCCGGGCGAGGTCGTCGTAGCAGGACACGCCCAGCAGGCGCCCGGGCCCGATCCGCGCACGCACCGCCACCGGGTCACCGTCGTCGCGCCCGATGTGCACGCCGGCGGCATCGATCGCCAGCGCGAGCGCGACGTCGTCGTTGACGATCAGGGGCACGCCGGCGGCGTCGGTCAGCGCCTTGACCGCGCGGGCGAGCGACTCGCGCTCGTCGGGCGCGCCACCCTTGACCCTGAACTGCAGCGCGTCCACGCCGCCCTCCAGGACGCGTGCCACCAGGCCGGTCATTCGGGCCGGATCGGTGTCGTCGGGCGTGATCGCGTAGAGGCCGCGCAGCGTCGTGGTCATCGTGGCAGAGCGTGCTCCGGAGCCCGTCCGGGTCGGTCCGCGAGGCGGGTGTCCCGCCTGTCGGCCGATCCCCGAGACTCATCGGCGCGAGAAGGTAACATGCGGCGCTTCACACTCTAATGAACGACAGCGGACACAGCATGAGCGAACAAGCGACGAACCGGACTTTCATGTGCCTCATCTGCGGCTGGATCTACGACGAAGCCGCAGGCGTTCCCGATGAAGGCATCGCGCCCGGCACACGCTGGGAGGACGTGCCGATGAACTGGACCTGCCCCGAATGCGGTGCGCGCAAGGAAGACTTCGAAATGGTCGAGCTTTGAGCGCCAAGTCATTCTTCTGAAAGATTTTTTTGACCCGGACCACCCACCATGTCTACACTTTCGCCTTGGTCACACGGCCGCTGGGTCAGGCAGCGGCAGCGAGGGCAACGATGAGCACGACCGACTCGATCGCGGGCCTGAAGGTGATGGTCATCGACGACAGCAACACCATCCGGCGCAGCGCCGAGATCTTCCTGACCCAGGCCGGCTGCAAGGTCATCGTCTCCGAGGACGGCTTCGACGCGCTCGCCAAGGTGTCGGACCACGAGCCCGACCTGGTGTTCTGCGACGTGCTGATGCCGCGCCTCGACGGCTACCAGACCTGCGCACTCATCAAGAAGAGCCCGCGCTTCCATGCCATCCCGGTCGTGATGTTGTCGAGCAAGGACGGCCTGTTCGACCGTGCCCGCGGCCGCATGGTCGGCTGCGAGGAGTACCTCACCAAGCCGTTCACCAAGGACAGCCTGCTGAAGTGCGTGGCGCAGCACGCCCGCCGTGTCGTCGGCGCCTGAAGGCGGCACGCGTATGCCCGCCTGGAAGATCCTCATCGTCGACGACTCCCCCACGGAGCGTTTCTTCCTCGCGGACCTGCTCGTCAAGCGCGGCTATGCGGTGGTGACGGCCGAAAACGGCATCGAGGCGCTCGCCAAGATCCGCTCCGAGCGCCCTTCGCTGGTCGTGATGGACGTCGTGATGCCTGGTGCGAGCGGTTTCCAGGTGACGCGCGCGATGACGCGCAATCCTGACACCCAGGCCATTCCCGTGATCCTGTGCACCACCAAGGGCAATGAGACCGACCGCATCTGGGGCCTGCGCCAGGGCGCTCGCGACTACGTCATCAAGCCGGTCAACGCCGAGGAACTGCTCGCGAAGATCGCCGATCTGGTGCACTGAAGCGACGCCGCCGCCATGACCGTCCGAGAGCCGACTCAATTGAAGGACTTCCAGGCACGCCTCTCCGAGCGCCTGCGGGAGGTGAGCGGCGCTCCGGACCTCGCCGCACGCCTGGGCTTGATGATCGGCGACGAGCGCTGGCTGGTCGACCTGTCCGAGGCGGGCGAGATCGTGCCCGTGCCCGACCCGATCGCGCCGGTGCCGCTCACGCGCGACTGGCTGCTGGGCCTGGTGAACCTGCGCGGCGCGCTCTACACCGTGATCGACCTCCAGGGCTACGCGCAGCGCGGCCGTACGGACATCGGCAAGGAGTCGCGCCTGCTCGCGCTCGCGGCGCGGCTCAACTTCAACGCCGCGATCCTGGTGAGCCGGATGCTCGGGCTGCGCAACGTAGCCTCGATGCGCGTCGACGAGGACCCGTCGGCCGACGCCGCCTTCGGCCCGGGCGGCCGCCCCGAGTGGGTGGGCCGAACGCTGCTCGACGCCGATGGCCAGCGCTGGCACGAGCTCGACCTCGGGCGACTGGCGGCCGGCACCGAGTTCCTGATCGTGGGCCGCTGAGCCCGACGATCCCCAGGACACACGATGGCGTTCAAGTTTCCGAGCTTCTTTTTCCCGATGGGCGGCGGCGCGCGCAAGGTCGATGCCGATACCGTGATCGTCGACGACCTGTCGCCGAACACCGGCTTGGACACGCGGTCGGCCCCGCCCCGCTTGCGCCATGCCCGAGCCCAGAAGCCCGAGCGCCGCGTCTTCGAGTTGCCGCTGCTCGGCAAGCTGCCGCTGCGCAAGCAGCTCGCGGTGCTGTTCCCGATCCTGGCGTCCTCGCTGCTGCTCGCATTCATGTTCATGTGGCTCGATGCGAACCAGTCCGCGAGCATCGGCACCCAGACCCGTCTGGTCGGCGATTCGCTGATGCACTCGCAGCGCCTGGCCAAGGCGGCGCCGGTTGCGGTGCGCGGTCAGGGCGAGGCGTTCCGCCAGCTGGCCGACAGCCGCAGCAAGCTCGCCGAGGCGCTCAACGTGCTGATGGCGGGCGGCACCATCCGCGAGCGCAACGTCGACGCGGTCGCCCCTGAGTTGCAGCAGGCCGTCCAGAAGCTCGCCGAGCTCTGGAAGCGTACCGAGCAGGCCAGTGCGGCGCTGCTGCAGCAGCAGCCAGTGCTCGCCTCGGTCGCGACCTCCGCCAATGCGATCCTCGCGGCCACGCCCAAGTTGTCCGACCTGGCCGAGCAGGCGGTGCTGCTGAAGACCTCGTCGGGTGCGCCCGGCAACGAGGTCGCGGCCGCCGCGCAGCTGGTCTGGCTGAACCAGAAGATCGCCCGGCAGGTTGCGCAGCTCACCGGACCCGAGGGCGTGAACGCCGAGCTTGCTTTCGCGCTGGGCCGCGACACCGCCGCCATGCGCGAGGGCATCGACGCGCTGCTCGCCGGCAGCGAGGCGCGCCGCCTGCCGCCCGCGCGCGACGGCGAGTTGCGCATGCGGCTGGTCGAGCTCAAGAGCGGCTTCTCCGACCTGACCAAGCCGATCGCGTCGCTGCTGGCCGACCTGCCGCGGCTGCAGAACGCGCGAACCGCCGAGCAGCGGATCGGGACCGACAGCGAGCCGCTGCGCGGCGCGCTGCTCGAGCTCCAGTCGCGGCTGGCCGGCGAGCAGGCCGGGCGCGCGATCAACCAGGCCATCGTGGTCATCTTCCTGCTGACGGCGGTGCTCGCGGGCGTGGCGCTCGGGCTGGTCTACTACCGGGACGTCGATCGCCGCGCGGCCGATGCCAACCTGCAGCGGGCGCAGGCCGAGCGGCTCGAGCAGGAGGCCAAGCTCGCCAACGACCAGAACCAGGCCGCCATCCTGCGGCTCATGAACGAGCTCCAGGAAGTGGCCGACGGCGACCTGACGATCCAGGCGACCGTATCCGAGGACATCACCGGCGCGATCGCCGACTCGGTCAACTACACGGTCGAGGAACTGCGCAACCTCGTCTCGCGGATCAACACCACCGCCGAGCTGGTGGCCGACGCGTCGGGCAAGGCCCAGACCGTGTCGAGCGGCCTGCAGGCGGCCTCCGAGCAGCAGTCGCGCGAGATCCGCCGGACCGGCGAGGCGGTGCTGCGGATGGCCTCCCAGATCCAGGACGTGTCCGAGAGTGCGTCGGAGTCGGCGCAGGTGGCCCGCCAGTCGCTGGGCGCGGCCGAGCAGGGCCGCCGAGCGGTGGAGAACGCGATTGCCGGCATGAACGGCATCCGCGACCAGATCCAGGAGACCGCCAAGCGCATCAAGCGGCTGGGCGAGTCGTCACAGGAGATCGGCGAGATCGTCGAGCTGATCTCCGACATCACCGAGCAGACCAACGTCCTCGCGCTCAACGCCGCGATCCAGGCGGCGTCGGCGGGTGAGGCGGGCCGTGGCTTCACGGTGGTCGCGGAGGAGGTGCAGCGGCTCGCCGAGCGCAGCGCCGAGGCGACCAAGCAGGTGGCGGCGCTGATCCGCAGCATCCAGGTCGACACCCAGGACGCGGTCGCCGCGATGGAGCGCAGCACGCAGGGCGTGGTCGCCGGCACCCGGCTCTCCGACGACGCGGGCAACGCGCTCGGCGAGATCGGGCGCGTGTCGACGCAGCTTGCCGAGCTGATCGAGGACATCTCGCGGACCACGTCGACCCAGGCGTCCTCGGCGGGCACGGTCGCCCACAGCATCCAGCGGATCCTGCTGGTGACCGAGCAGACCAGCGAGGGCACGCAGCAGACAGCGGGCTCGATCCTCCAGCTGGCCGAGCTGGCCCGCGAACTCAAGAACTCCGTGTCCCGGTTCCGGGTGACGGGATGAGCGGCGCCATGCTCGACCTGACCGCGCTGTCCTGGTGCCTCGGCGAGATCCGCGAGTCGCTGTCACGCGCCGAGGCGGCGCTCGAGCAGCAGCTGCAGTCGGACGAGGAGGGCGGCGCCAGGCTGCGCGCCGCGCGCGCCTGGCTGCACCAGGCCCACGGCGCGCTGCAGGTGGTCGACCTCGAGGGCGTCGCCGTGATCACGCAGGAGGCCGAGGGCCTGCTGGATCGGATCGACCGCGACGAGCTGGCCCTGAACAGCGAGGTGGTGAGCGACCTGTCGCACGCGTTCGGCGCGATCGTCGAATACCTCGAAGCTGCGGTCGCGGGCTCGGGCGACTCCCCGGTCTCGCTGTTCCCGCACTATCGCGCGTTGCTCGCGCTGCGCTCGGCCGAGCGCGTCGAGCCGGCCGACCTGTACTCGCCCGACCTGTCGGTGCGTCCGCCACGCATGCCGCCGGCCGCGACGCTGAGCGCGCAAGACACGGCGCGCACCTGCGCTGAATTCGAGCGCGGGCTGCTCGGATTCCTGCGCAACCCGCGCGACGCCCAGGCGCTCGCCAAGATGCACGGCGCGGTGGACCTCATGAACCGCGCGCACCAGGGCTCCTCGCAGCGGACCTTCTGGTGGCTCGCGACGGCGTTCTTCGACGCGCTTCGCGTGCAGGCGCTGCCGGTCGACCTGTACGCCAAGCGGCTGGTCGCGCGCATCAACCTGCAGATGCGGCGCACGCTGCAGCAGGGCACCCCGATCGCCGACCGGATGCTGCGCGACCTGCTGTTCCTGCTGGCGCGCACCGGCAGCGGTTCGGCGCTCGCCGACGAGGCGCGGCGGCTGTACCGGCTTGCCGGCACGGTGCCGTCCGATTTCGAGACGCCGCGCTACGGCCTGGTGGACGCGCGCGCGCTGCGCCAGGCGCGCGAGGCCACCGCGCTCGCCAAGGCCGCGTGGGAAAAATACGTGCGCGGCAGCGCGAAGGACCTGCCTGCGTTCGCTGTGGCCGCGCAGCAGCTCCACGCCGCCGTGGCGCGCCTGCCGTGGCCCGGCCTGCAGCGCCTCGCGGGCTCGATGGGGATGCTTCGGCGCGCGCTCGCCGCGGCCGGCAGCGCCCTCGCCGAGGTGCTGTCGCTGGAGGTCGCGACTGCGCTGCTGTTCGTGGAGCAGGCGCTCGATCGCGGCGCCCGCGGCGTCGCGCAGCATGATCGCCGGGCCGCCGAGATGGCCGAGCGCATCGACGGCCTGAGTGTGCGCCAGGAGAGCGACGGCGCGCCGATGCCCGCCTGGCTCACCGAGTTGTCGCAGGCCGCGCAGGACCGCCTGACCACCGCCGCCTTCGTGGGCGAGCTGCAAGCCAACCTGCGCGCCTGCGAGAAGGCGCTCGACGCCTTCTTCCGCGACCCGGAGCAGCGTGGCGAGCTGTCCACGCTGTCGCCGGTGCTGCGGCAGGTGAGCGGCGCGCTGCGCCTGCTCGGTCATGTCGACGCAGCCGACGGCGCCGACACCGTGGCCCGCCAGGTCGCCCTGTTCGACACATCTCCCGAGGCCCCGGATCCTGCCGACTGCGACCGGGTTGCCCAAAGCCTGGGCGCGCTCGGCTTCTTCGTCGCGTCGCTGCAGCAGTCCGGTCGCCAGCAGGGCGGCTTCGAGTTCAGCCGCGACGACGACACCTTCATCGCGCGGCTCGGCGAGTTGCCGGTCGCAGCCGCTCGGTCCGACGAGGCCGACGCGCCGCCGGCGGGCGTGGCGGGCTTCGTCGACACGCTGCCGCTGGAGCCCGAGGCGCCGCTCGCGCAGGCCCCGTCCGTCGACGCCAGCGCGCCGCTGTCCGCGCTGACGCTGCCCGGCCAGCGGCTGGTCGCCGACTCGCCCGCGCAGTCGGACGGCTCGCTCGAGCAGCTGCTCGGCGGGCGACGGGCTCGCGTGCAGGCAGAGCTCGACGCGCTGCGCGCGCGGCCCGCCGACGGTGCGCTGCGCGCCGCGCTGCGCGGCACGCTCCAGTCGGTACGCGACGAGGCGACCCTGCTCGATGACGACGCGCTGCGTGGCCATGCGAGCGACGCGCTGGCAGCCCTCGGGGCGGACGGCACGCCGCTGGCCCTGGACGCGACGCTGGACGACGCGGTCGCGCGGGTCGCGGGCGGCGTGCAGGCGCAGGCGCCGGTGGCGCTGCCCGACGAGGACGGCGTCGACGCGGAGCTGCTCGGCATCTTCCTGGACGAGGCCGACGAGGTGCTCGCCGCCATCGACGCGAGCCGCGTGCGCGCCGAGGCCGCCCCCGCCGACGTCGAGCACATGACGACGATGCGTCGTGGCTTCCACACGCTGAAGGGCTCGAGCCGGATGGTCGGCCTGGCCGAGTTCGGCGAGGCTGCGTGGGCGATGGAGCAGGTGCTCAACGGCTGGCTTTCCGAGGAGCGCGCCGGCGAGCCCGAGCTGTTCTCGCGCGTCGCCGATGCCCATCGCGACCTGCTGCGCCGGGTGCTGCGGCTGCGCGCCGGCGAGTCGGCCGCCCCCGACGCGGCCGCGCCGCTGGCGGGCGCGGCCGCGGTGCGCGACGGCGGGGACGCGCCTGCGGCGTCGGTCCCGGGCGACGTCCTGTCGTTCGACGACGCGCCGGTGTCCTTCGACGCGCTGCTGCCCGCCGCCGACAGCACGTCCGCCGCCGTCGACGCGCTGCTGCCCGCCGCCGACGGCGCGCCCATCTCCTTCGACGAATTGCTGCCGGTCGGCGACGCACCGGTATCCATCGACGACGCGTCGGTATTCGTCGTTGACACGCCCGCCTCCTTCGACGACCTGCTGCCCGCCGGCACAACGTCGCCCGACACGCGCCCGCTTGCGATCGACCTCGCCGAGATCGGTATCGACGCCCCCGAGGCGCTGCCCGAGACGCTCGCGGCGGCCTTCGCCGAAGACGATCTCGCCGGCGACGCGCTGATCGAGCTGACCGACATGCGCGACCCGGTCGCGCTCGAGGTGCCGGAGCGCTCGGCGCTCGACGAGATCGAGTGGCTCAGGCGCTCGCTGGCGGACGCGGGCGACGCTGCCGATGCCGACGGGCTCGACGACGTGATCGAGCTGACCGACGTGCTGCCGGCCGACGAGGTCTTCGCGCCGGTCGGGTCGGGTCCGGCGATCGACGCGCCCGGTCTGGATGACCCGCTCGATGCGGGCGGGCTGGACGACGTGGTCGACCTGACCGAGGTGCTCGAGCTCACCGACACGGGCGACGTCAGCGACGCGGTCGTGCTGGCTGAGTCCGGTCTCGCGGGCGACAGCGCCGCGGCACCCGCCGAGGCCGACGCCGACGCCGACGAGATCCTGATCGGCGAGCGCAGGCTCAGTGCCCCGCTGTACCACATCTACCTCGACGAGGCCCGCAGCCTCCTCGCCGTGCTCGACGCCTGTCGTGAGCGCTGGCGCGCCGACCCGTCGCTCGCGGCCACCGAGGAAGCGGTGCGCGCGGTGCACACGCTCACCGGCGGCTCCCGCCTGCTCGGCCTGGGCTCCGTGCACTTGACCGCCGACGCGCTCGAGCGGTTCATGCTCGTGCAGTCGGTGTCCGCCCGGGCGCTCGCCGCGGACGACCAGGACGACTTCGGTGCGGTCCTCGATCGGCTGCACGCCGCCATCGACTGCTTTGCGTCCGCCGAGGAGCCGCCCGCCGATCCGGGGATGGTGTCGCTCGCCGAGGCGCTGGCCGATCGCTGGGTCCTCGACGACTTCGCGCTGTCGGCCACCGACGCGCCCGAGTCTGCCGTGCCCGCCGCGCCGCCTCAGGCGCGGCCCGTCGAGGAGATCGACGCCCGCGTGGTCGAGGGCCTGGCGGAGCTGGCCGACGAGATCGACGCCGAGCTCGCACCGGTGTTCATCGAAGAGGCAGACGAACTGATGCCGCGCATCGGCGAGGCCTTGCGCGCCTGGGCGCAGCGGCCCGACGACGCCACGCTGCCCGAGGCGCTGATGCGCCTGACGCACACCGTCAAGGGCAGCGCCCGGATGGCCGGCGCGATGCGCCTGGGCCAACTGGTGCACGACATGGAGACGCGCATCGAGGCGGCGGGTGCGGTACCCCGCGTCCCGGCGGCGCTTCTCGAGGACCTGATGGCCCGCCACGACCAGGCGCTGGCCCTGTACGAGGCGGTCCGCGATCCGCAGTCCGCCGCCGCCCGCTCGGCCGCGCAAGCCGTGTGGCAGAGCCTGAGCGTGGGCGCGGAGCCGGATGCCGCGGGGCTGGCTGCCGACGACGATGCCGCCGCCGCGCCGGCGCAGGCTCCGGACACCGCTGACGTCTCCGGGGCCGCCACGGCCGCGGGTCCGGCCCCCGCCGCGCCCGCGGGCGCACCGGCAGGCGCGCAGCAGTTGATCCGCGTGCGTGCCGACCTGCTCGACAGGCTGGTCAACGAGGCCGGCGAGGTCTCCATCGCCCGAGCCCGCCTCGACAACGAGCTCGGCGGCATCCGCCAGTCGCTCGGAGAGCTGTCCGAGAACGTCAACCGCCTTCGCTCGCAGCTGCGCGAGATCGAGCTGGCGGCCGACTCCCAGATCCAGGCCCGCAACGCCCGCAGCCGCGAGGCCGACGCGCAGTTCGATCCGCTTGAGTTCGACCGCTACACCCGCTTCCAGGAACTGTCGCGGATGCTCGCCGAATCGGTCAGCGACGTCGCGACCGTGCAGCAGAACGCGATGCGCAGCCTCGACGAGGCGAGCCGCGACCTCGCCCGCCAGAGCCAGGTCACGCGCGACCTGCAGCAGAACCTGATGCGGATCCGGATGGTGCAGTTCGGCAGCATCTCCGACCGGCTGTTCCGCGTGGTCCGCCAGGCCGCCAAGGAACTCGACAAGCGCGTCCACCTCGACCTGAAGGGTGCCGCGGCCGAACTCGACCGTGGCGTGCTCGAGCGCATGGCGGGGCCGCTGGAGCACCTGCTGCGCAACGCGGTCGCGCACGGCGTCGAGCCGCGCGCCGAGCGTCTGCGCGTGGGCAAGTCCGAGACCGGCGAGATCACGCTGGAGGTGCGCCAGGAAGGCAACGAGGTGATCCTGACCTCGTCCGACGACGGCGCGGGCCTCAATTACGAGCGCATCCGCGCGCGCGCCATCGAGCGCGGGCTGATCGAGGCCGGCGCCCCGATCAGCGAGCGTGAGCTCGGGCAGCTGATCTTCGTTCCGGGCTTCTCCACCGCGACCGAGGTCACGACGCTGGCTGGCCGGGGTGTCGGCATGGACGTGGTCCGCGCCGAGGTGGCCGCGATGGGCGGGCGCATCGAGCTCGACTCCACGCCCGGTCGGGGCACACGCCTGACCGTGCACCTGCCGGTATCGCTCGCGGTCGCGCAGGTCGTGCTGCTGACGGTCGGCAAGACGCGCATCGCGATCGCCTCTGCGCTGATCGAGCAGGTGCTGCAGCTCAAGCCCGAGGCGCTCGCCGCGGGCTACGCGCAGCACGCGCTCGAGTGGCAGGGCCAGCCGGTCCCGTTGTACTTCTTCGGCAGCCTGCTCGAGCTGCCGGCCTGCACGCCGCTCGCCCAACGCTACTCGCCGGTGGTGGTGCTGCGCTCGGGCAACGAGCGGATCGCGCTGCACGTCGACCATCTCGCGCCCAGCCAGGAGGTGGTCGTCAAGCACGTCGGCCCGCAGCTTGCGCGGCTGACCGGCATGGCCGGCGCCACCGTGCTCGGCAACGGCGAGATCGTGCTGATCCTGAACCCGGTGCAGATCGCGGCGACCGGCCGCGGCCAGCAGGCCGGCCAGGGCGACACCGCGAGTTTCGCGCCGACCCGTATCGAGGTCGCGCCCACCGTCATGGTGGTCGACGACTCGGTGACGGTGCGCAAGGTCACGCAGCGCCTGCTGGTCCGCGAGGGCTATCAGGTGATGCTGGCCAAGGACGGTGTCGATGCGATGCGCCAGCTGCAGGACGCGGTGCCCGACGTGATGCTGCTCGACATCGAGATGCCGCGGATGGACGGCTTCGACCTGACCCGCAACCTGCGCGGCGACGCACGCTGGCGCGGCATACCGATCGTGATGATCACCTCGCGCACCGCCGACAAGCACCGCAACCATGCGCTGTCGCTCGGCGTGGACGTGTTCCTAGGCAAGCCCTTCGACGAGGCGGAGCTGCTGCGCAACGTGCGCGAGCTGTTGGCGAGGCGCCAGCCGGCGGTCTGACCGGGGCGGTGGGCCCGCGCCGCGGCCACTCAGTCCGCGACCGCTCCCGGCTCGACCACCTCCATGGCCTCCCATACGCGCTCCGGGTCGACCTCGCAGTCGAGCTCGGCGAGCGGCACGCAGCCCTCGATGCGCAGGCGCGGCTCGCCGGTGGCACGGCGCACGCCGTCGGCGCTGGTCGCGCCGATCGCGGACCGCAAGGCCAGCACCAGCGGTGCGGCCGCGTCCCGCGTGCGGCGGAACACGATGCCCAGTTCCCCCGAAGCCAGCCGCACGGCCGTGCCCGGCGGCGTTGGTCCGACGGTGTCGGACAGCGCGCGCCCGATCGCCGGCGCGGCCTGATCGCCCAGGCGGGCCATCAGCCACTGGAGGGCCTGGTCGGGCGGCGCGCCGGCGCGGTAGCCGCGCTCGCCGACCATCGCGCACCAGCGCTCCGCGACCATCAGCGCCTGCGTCTCGGCGGACAGCGCCGCGCCTGACAGCTTCATCGGGAAGCCGGTGCCGTCGGCGTGCTCATGGTGGTGCGCGACCATGCCCAGCCAGTCGGCGTCGTCGACGCCCGCCGCCCGCAGCAGCGCGACGCTGCGCCGCGGGTGCTCGAGCAC
>CAYNRU010000070.1:0-13919 GCA_964399635.1 uncultured Bordetella sp. | reverse complement strand
GCCCGATGACGCGTAGTTGAGCTTGCCGGGCTGCGCGCGGGCCATCGCGATCAGCTCCTCGAGCGTCTTCACCGGCAGCGTGGCGGGCACCGCCACCACCAGCGGCGCCGTCGTCCACAGCGAGATCGGCGTGAAGTCCTTCGGCTGGAACTTGTAGTCCTTGAAGACCGCCTGCAGGCTGCCGTAGATGCTGGAGTTGTGCATGAACAGCGTGTAGCCGTCGGGCGCCGCAGTGGCCGCGGCCGAGGCCGCGAGCGTCGTGCCGGCACCAGGCCGGTTGTCGACGATGACCGGCTGCCCGAGTTCCTTCGAGAGTGCTTCCGCGACCGGCCGGGCCACGCCGTCGGCGCCCCCGCCCGCGGGAAAGCCGATGATCAGGCGGATCGGCTTGGTGGGCCAGGCCTGGGCCGTCGCGAAGGTCGCCTGGACGGCCAGTGCCACGGCAAACAGCAGCTTCGTCGATCGGATCACATGTCTCCTCGGTGCCGCGGTTCGTCTGCGCCGCCGATCGCGTCGCACACCGTGCTCGTCGGGCAAGCCTACGATGCGGATACGGTGCAGGCAAGTCGCATCACTGTAATGGCCGACCCGATCGGCCGCTCGACGAACCGACCCGATCGACCGCCTCGATGCGCGCCTGCGATCTCCGAAATCCAGGCTTGCATCGGGTATCCTCGATGCAGCCCGTGCCGACCCCCGGCGCCCGACCACTTCCACCTGCTCCCCGTCGCCGTGCCCGACCTCGGAACCCCGGACCCGCAGCCTGTTTCGAGCCCCGGCCGAGCGCTGCCGCACTGCCCCGCCTTCCCGTTCCGTCGTGACGATCCGTTCGCGCCGCCAGCCCTGTACGGCCTGGCGCGCGACGCCGCGCCGGTCTTCCCGGTGACCCTGTGGAACGGCGAGCGGGCATGGCTGATCACCCGCCACGCGCACGTCCGCGCGATCCTCGCCGACGACGCGCGCTTCAGCAGCCGCTTCGCCCAGCCCGGCTTCCCGACGATCACCGAGGCGCGTGTGACGGTCGACCGCGACGAGCGTGCATTCGTCGGCATGGACAACCCGGACCACGACCGCTTCCGGCGGATGTTCACGCAGGAGTTCAGCGTGCCGCGGATGCGGGCGCTGGAGCCCAAGATCGCCGCGATCGCCGAGTCGCTGATCGACGAGATGGTCGCCGCCGGATCGCCGCAGGACCTGGTCGGGATGCTGGCCACGAGCTTTCCGTCGCTGGTGATGTCGGCGCTGTTCGGCTCGCCCTACGAGGACCGCCACTTCATCGTCGAGTGCGCGGTCGCCCGCCACGGCCTGACCCAGACGCCCGGCACGGCGCAGACCAAGGCGCGCGAGCTCGCCGCCTACGTGCGCCGCCTGATCGACGCGAAGGAGGCCGAGCCCGGCGACGACATGGTGAGCCGCATCCTGCGCGAGCACGTGCAACCGGGCCGACTGAGCCGCGACGAGTTCGCCGAGATCGGCGCGATGATCCTGCGCGCGGGGCACGACACCACCACCAACATGATCGGCATGGGCATGCTGCTGCTGCTGCGCGACGATGCACTGCGCGAGCGGCTCGCCGCCGATGCGTCGCTGATCCCCAATGCGGTCGAGGAACTGCTTCGTGTCGTGAGCCCGGTGCAGTTCTCGCCGCGTCGTGTCGCACGCGTCGACGTCGAGATCGGCGGCGTGACGATCCGTGCCGGCGAGGGCCTGTTCCTGCTGCTCGGCTCGGCCAACCGCGACGCGGCGGTGTTCCCCGATCCCGACACGGTCGACGGCGGCCGCGATGCCGGCCGCCATGTCACCTTCGGATTCGGCATGCACCAGTGCCTCGGGCAGACGCTCGCGCGCATCGAACTGCGGATCGTGTTCGAGGCGATCCTGCGGCGCCTGCCTGGTCTGCGCCTCGCGGCGCCGCTGGACGACGTGCGCTTCAAGGACGACATGCAGATCTACGGCGTGCACAACCTGCCGGTCGCCTGGCGGATCGACGGCACGGCGCACGGAGCGGCACGATGAAGGTCGTCGTCGACCAGAGCCGGTGCGTGGGTGCCGGACAGTGCGTGTGGGTCGCACCGAAGGTGTTCGACCAGCGCGCGGCCGACGGTATCGTCGTGCTGCTGTTATCCGAACCGGGGCTGGAAGACGCCCCTTACGTCCGCGAGGCGGCCGAGCGCTGCCCGGCCCGCGCGATCCACGTTGATGAGACCCCCGAGGAGACGACATGATCCGCAAGACCCTGAAGCTGATGGCAGCCGTGGCGCTGGCCGGTGTCGCCGCCGGCGCGTCCGCCCAGGCCTGGCCGAGCAAACCGATCAAGCTGCTGATCCCGTTCCCGCCGGGCGGAGGCACCGACTTCGTGTCGCGTGCGGTGGGCACCAAGCTCGCCGAGACCACCGGCTGGAACGTCGTGCTGGAGAACCGGCCAGGCGCCGCGGGTAACATCGCGATCGCCGCCGCCGCGAATTCGCCGGCCGACGGCTACACCATCGTCATGGGCCAGTCCGACAACATGATGCTCGGGCCGTGGCTGCTGCAGAGCGCCGGCTACGACACCGTCAAGAGCTTCACGCCGATCGTGCAGGTGTCGGTCGCGCCGCTGGTCATCGCGGCCGCGGTCGGCTCCAAGATCACCGGTCCGGCCGAGATGATCGCCGCCGGCAAGGCGGGCAACGGCATCACCTGGGCGACCGCCGGCAGCGGCAGCGTCGGGCACCTGTTCGGCGAGCAGCTGCGGCAGGCCACCGGCATGAAGCTCACGCAGGTCCACTACAAGGGCGCCGCGCCGGCCATCACCGACGTGATCGGCGGGCAGGTCGACGTGACCATCCTGTCGTCGGGCTCGGTGCTGCCGCAGATCCGCGGCGGCAAGCTGCGCGCGGTCGCGGTCACGCCGGGAAAGCGTTCGCCGATCCTGCCCGACACGCCGACGATCGCCGAGGCGGGGCTGAAGGATGTCGACGTCAGCATCTGGCTCGGTCTGTTCGCACCGGTCGGCACGCCGCCCGAGATCGTCGCGCGGATCAACGCCGAGGTGAACAAGGTGCTGCAGATGCCCGACATCCGCGAGAAGCTCGGTGGCCAGGGCATCGCGCCGGCCGGCGGCACCGCCGAGTCCTTCGCCGCGTTCGTGCGCGACGACTACGCGCGCTGGGGCAGGGTGGTAAAGGAGTCCGGCGTGAAGGTGGACTGAGCCGGGTACGCACCGATGCAACTGGACGGCATCCGGGTCGTCGACCTCACGCGGATCCTGTCGGGTCCGTTCTGTTCGATGTTCCTCGCGGACATGGGCGCGGATGTCATCAAGATCGAGGACCCGGGCGGCGACCCGATCCGCGCGCAGGGCGAACGTGTGGGCGGCATGTCGCTGTACTTCGCGAGCTTCAACCGCAACAAGCGTTCGATGGTGCTCGACCTTCGCAGCGAGCCCGGCCGCGAGGCGCTGCGGCGGCTGATCGCGCGCGCCGACGTGTTGGTCGACAACTACCGGCCCGGCGTGCTCGATGCGATGGGCCTCGGGCGCGACGCGCTGCGAGCCCTGAAGCCCGACCTGGTGGTCGCCCATGTCACCGGCTTCGGGCTCGACGGGCCGTACGCGCAGCGCCCGGCCTTCGACTTCGTCGCGCAGGCGATGAGCGGTTTCATGAGCGTCACCGGCACGCGCGACGGGCCGCCGATGCGGGCCGGCCCGCCGATCTCCGATCTGGTCGCCGGCGCCTACGCCGCGATGGGCGTGTGTGCGGCGCTGGTCCGTCGCGGCCGCACCGGCGAGGGCGAGGAGGTCACCACCGCGCTGACCGACGGCATGGTCAGCATGCTCGCGTTTATGGCGAGCAACTGGTTCGCGACCGGGCGCGTGCCGGCGCGCAGCGGCAACGACCATGGGCTGGTGGCGCCCTACGGCCTCTTCGAGGCAGCCGACGGCATGGTGGCGATCGCGCCGAGCAACGACGCGGTCTACGGCAAGCTTCTCGCCGCGCTCGGTCTCGAGCGGCTGCGCGAACGGCCGGAGTTCCGGACCAACGCCGAGCGCTTCGCCCGGCGCGGCGAGATCGATGCCGAGATCGGCCGCGTGACGCGCGAGCGTCCGATCGCGCACTGGATCGAGGTGCTGAACGCGGCCGGCGTGCCCTGCGGCAAGGTGCTCGACATCGGCGAGGTGTTCGAGGACCCGCAGATCGCGCACCAGCGGATGCGGATCACCATCGAGCATCCGCAGCACGGCCCGCTCGACGTGCTGGGCTTTCCGATCAAGTTCACCGACGACCCGTGCCGCATGCACCGGCTGCCACCGGAGCTGGGCGCCGACACCGATGCGGTGCTGGCCGAGCTCGGCTACGGCAGCGAGGCCATCGCGCTGCTGCGGGCGGCCGCCGCACGCTGACATTCACACAGAACGAGAGCTTCCATGTTCGGACCCCTGAACGACAACGACCGCGACGTGATCGTCACCGAAGTGGGTACCCGCGACGGCTTCCAGTCCGAGCCGGTCTACATCGACCCGATGGTCAAGGCCGAGGTGATCGACGCGCTGATGGATGCCGGCGTGCGCAGCATCGAGGCGACCTCGTTCGTGTCGCCGCGCGCGGTGCCGCAGCTGGCCGATGCACACGCGGTGCTCGAGGCGGTGGCACGCCGGCCCGGCGTGCGGCTGGCGGCGCTGGTGCCGAATGCGCGCGGTGCCGAACGCGCGGCCGCGGCGAAGGTCGACATGATGGTCTGCTTCGCGTCGGCGAGCGAGAGCCACAGCCGCGCGAATCTGAACAAGCCGATCGCCGACGCGCTGGCCGATTTCGAGACCTTCGCGCCGATCGCGGCCCGCTTCGGCGTGCCGGTGCGGGGTGCGATCGCGGTGGCCTTCGGCTGCCCGTTCGAGGGCGACGTGCCGGTGGACGCATTGCTGCGCATCGCCGACGTCTACGTCGAGCACGGCGTGCGCAACCTGACCCTGGGCGACACCACCGGCATGGCCACGCCGCCGGTCGTCGAGCGCGCGGTCGATGCGCTGCGTCGTCGATTCCCCGAGGTGGCGGTGGCGCTGCACTTCCACAACACGCGTGGCGTCGGGCTCGCCAACGTGATGCTCGGCCTGCAGATGGGCGTGCGCGAATACGAGGCCTCGATCGGCGGCCTCGGCGGCTGCCCGTTCGCGCCGGGCGCCACCGGCAATGTCTGCACCGAGGACCTGGTGTACCTGCTGCACGAGTGCGGCTTCTCCACCGGCATCGATCTGGAGAAGCTGGTGGTCGTCGCCAAGCGCGTCGAGGCCCTGCTCGGCCGGACGCTGCCGGGGCAGGTGATGCGCGCCGGCCCGCGGCTGAAGCTGCAGCCGCTCGACTCGGTGCGCACGGCGGTCGGCTAGCTAGATGCGGCCATTCGTCGGATGCGGGCCCGGATGAGCCCAGTGGAGGAACGTTGACGCCTGTATGCGCGGCTCGTATGATTATTCATATGAGAACGACGTTGATCATCGACGACGCGCTGTTCCGCAAGCTGAAGACGCTGGCCGCCGAGCAGGGCAGGACCCTGTCTCAGGTCACGCAAGAGGTGCTGCAGCGCGGCCTGGACGAACCGCGGCCGACGCTCCGGCGCAAGGCCGTGAAGCTGCCGACCTTTGCGATGGGTACACCGCGCGTGGACGTCGCAGACCGCGACCGACTCCTCGATCTGCTCGACGAACGATGAGGTTCCTGGTCGACACCAACGTGCTGGTGTATGCGGCCAACCGCGACTGTCCGGAACACGACGCCGCCCACGCTGCACTTGAGGCTTGGCTGAATGGTGCCGTGCCCTGGGCGCTCAGCTGGAACATCGTCTACGAGTTCCTGAGGGTGGTCACGCACCCGAAGGTGTTCCGCCGTCCGCTCAGGCCCGACATGGCGCTGGCGTTCATCGACCCGATCGTCGACTGCGAGCGGGTCACGCTCATCGGGCCCACGTCACGCCACGCAGCGCTGCTGCGCCTGACGATCGACGAATTCGGTGTACCGACCGGCAACATCTTCCACGACCTGCACACCGCGGTGCTGATGCGCGAGCACGGCGTGGGCGAGATCATGACCGCGGACACCGACTTCCGGAAGTTCGCGTTCCTGACGGTGACCGATCCGGTTCATTGAACCCGCGCCGCCCGCAGCTTGTCCCTGCGGCCGGGCGCCGGTAGCATCGCCCGGCGACCAGCCAGGGGAGCGCAGCATGACCAATCCGGTCCATTTCGATGCCGACGTCGGCGAGCAGTTCCTGCGCTATGCGCGGATGGTGTCGGCGCGCGGCTACGTGCACAACACGCTCGGCAACATGGCGGTGCGCGTGCCGCATCCGGACCATCCGGACGGCGTCGCCTACACCAAGCATGCCGGCGTGTCGCTCGAGGAGATGGGGTTCGCGAACATCGTCGTCACCGACATCCCGAGCAGCCGGCTGCTGTACGGGACGCGAACCACCAGCGTCGGTCACAACCTGAACCGCGAGATCCTGCGGCTTCGCCCCGACGTCGGCGCGGTGATCCACGTGCACGACGACGCGACGATCGCCTTCCTCGGCAGCGGTGCGTTCGATCGTGTGCGGGTGCTGTCGCTCGACATGCCGTTCATCCTGGGCAAGGCGCCCCATTACGTGTCCGCAAGCCTGGACGTCGAGGCCGACGTGGCGCCCGTCGCGGGCTTCATCGCCGACACCAACACCGTCGTGCTGATCGGCCACGGCGTCACCTCGCTCGGCCGGACGCTGTCGGAGGCCTACCATCGGCTGAACGCGTTCGTCTCCGAGGTCCGCCGCAACATCCTCGCCGAGCAGCTCGCCGCGATCAAGGGCACGCGCCCGGCCTACCGCAGCGACGAGGAGATCGAGGCGATGCACCGCTTCGCCGATGCGATCATCTACCCGACGCGTGCCGAGCAGGTGATGTACCCCGACGATGCCTGACGGCGGGGAGGGTCTCCGGCTGCAGCCGCCCTGAGCCGTTCCCGATGCCCCGGGCCCCGGTGGCGTTGCGATCGGGTCGGAGTGGTAGCCTATCCCGGACATCACGCATTCCGGACACACGGACGAGGGGGTCCCGATGGTCAGCAAAGAGCAGATTCTCCGGTATCGCCAGGACGGTGCCGCACACCTGCGCAGCGTGATCGCGCTCGATTGGATCGAGCGGCTGCGCGTCGGCGTGGAGGCCAACCTGGCCGACCCCGGCCAGTACGCGAAGTTCTACACGCCCGAAGGGCAGCCCGGAAAGTTCTTCGGTGACTATTGCAACTGGCAGCGCATACCCGAGTACCGGGCGTTCTTCGTCGAGTCGGGGCTCGCCGCCGTCGCGGCCGAGCTGATGGGCAGCAACAAGGTCAACCTGTACCACGAGCATGTGCTGGTCAAGGAGCCGGGCACCCGCGAGAAGACGCCCTGGCATCACGACCAGCCCTACTATCCCGTCGACGGCGAGCAGATCGTCAGCTTCTGGATTCCGCTGGATCCGGTGCCGCGATCGACCTGCCCGCAATATGTCGCGGGCTCGCACCGCTGGGGCAAGTGGTACGCGCCCAAGCGCTTCGCCGACGCGCAGGACCACAGCAATCCGTCGGCCGAGTACGAGTCGGTGCCCGACGAGGACACGCTGCGCCGCGAGCACACCCTCCTCGCCTACGACCTCGAGCCCGGCGACTGCATCGCGTTCCACGGACTCACCGTGCATGGTGCGCCGGGCAACGAACATGCCGGCCGCCGGCGCGCCTTCGCGGCGCGTTTCACCGGCGACGATGCCCGGTTCGTGCTGCGACAGGGGTTCATGTCGCCGCCGCCGCCGTCGGTGGGCGGCCCGGTGTCGGGCGGGCCGATGGACTCGGAGGCGTTCCCGGTGGTATGGCGTGCGGGTGTGGCTGCAAACCTGCTCGCCGGCGGCGCGATCAGTGCGGTCTGAGCCGGGCGGGGGCCCTCGCCGGCTCCGACCTCCGTCTGGGCGTCCCCGCCAGCATCGCCGCGCCGCGAGTTCAGCCCGCCACGGCGAGCGACCCGTCGGACGTGATCAGTTCCGCCAGCAGCTTGCCGGTGTTGGCCGAGTCGGTGAGCACTGAGAAGCGCGCGCCATCCGGGGCGCGCGCCATGGGCTGGCGCACAAGCGCCGCAGCCGGGGTGGCGGCTGCGCGCCGTGTCCGGCATCAGGTCCGAGCACGGGGTCGCGGCCAGGATCGCAGAGTTGTCCACGGCGGTGGGTGATCGGCGCTTGCGACGAACCGACCGATCGACGCGGTGGGCAACTCGTCTCGAAGGCTCAGGATGGCTGAAGTCCACCCACAAATACTCCGGAAGAACCGAAATTCCTATCCGCTGCTGCGGCGACAGCGCCTTGATCTTGGTGATGAGCACCTGCTCCATGGTCGCGTTCATGGCATGACCGAGGAGATGACGGTGTCGCACACCCTGCGGCGGCTGACCCTGATCGCGCAGCAGTTCGGCGACGCCGACCACCACCTGGAGCGGTTCGCGGCGCTCGATCGCTGAGCGGCACGCTGCCGCCGCACGCGGTGCGGTCAGGGAAGGGGGGCGGCGGCCGGATGGGCCGTCGCACGCCTCGGGCCCGGCTTCGCGGTCGGTGGTCGCAGCGCAGCCGACCGGACGCGCGGACCTCGGACGGTATTGCTGCCGGGCGCCCGGGGTGCTTCAATCGGATTCCCGTAGCCCGCCTGCACCGGACGCCCGCCGATGAGCCTGATGAATTTCCTCAAGGGTGAACTGCTCGAGATCATCGAGTGGACCGACGATTCGCGCGACACGCTCGCCTATCGCTTCCCGGATGACGACAAGGAGATCAAGAACGGCGCGCAACTGGTCGTGCGCGAGTCCCAGCAGGTGCAGTTCGTGGCGGCGGGCCGCTATGCCGACGCCTTCGGACCGGGCAGGCACACCCTCAGCACCGAGAACATCCCGATCCTCTCGACCCTCCTCGGCTGGAAGTACGGATTCGCCTCGCCCTTCAAGTGCGACGTCTATTTCGTCAACACGCGGCTGTTCACCGGCAACAAGTGGGGCACGTCCAACCCGGTGATGATGCGCGACCGCGATTTCGGCGTAGTGCGCCTGCGGGCCTTCGGCACCTACGACTTCCGGATCACCGACGTGCCCCGGTTCCTGCGGGAGGTCGCCGGCACCGACCACAACTTCCGCCTCGACGAGTTCGCCGACACGATGCGCTCCCGGCTCGTCAGCGTGTTCAGCGACGCGATCGCCACCGCGCAGGTGCCCGCGCTCGACGTCGCGGCCCGCTACGGCGAGCTCGGCGAGGCGCTGCTCCCGGGCATCAACCCGATCCTGTCGGCAAAGTACGGGCTCGAGCTCACGACCTTCGTGATCGAGAACGTGTCCCTGCCGCCCGAGGTCGAGCAGGCGATCGACAAGCGCTCGAGCATCGGCGTGATCGGCAACCTGCACGACTACGTGAAGTACCAGTTGGGGCTCGGCATGACGGCCGGCGGCGAGGCGGGTGCCGCGGCCGCGATACCCGCGCAGATGGCGATGGGTTTCGGCATGGCGCAGGAGATGATGCGCTCGATGCCGGGCGCGCCCGGCGGGGGCGCGGCCCTCGCCGGCCCGGTCGCGGGCGGGCCCGCCGTTTCCGCCGGGACGCTCGCCACGGCACCGATGCCGGAAGTGCTGACGCCCGAGCAGGCGGCGCAGGTCCTCGGCGTACCGCTCGCCGACCTGATCGCCTGCATCGAATCCGGCGAGCTCAAGGCGCGCCGCATCGGCGCCACGCACCGCATCGCCCGCTCCGCACTCGAAGCCTTCCTGCGCGGCGAATGATCGTGCATGCCTGAGGTCACGGTCGCACGCAGCGCCTGCCCGGCCTGCGGCGCGGCGCTCACCTGGCATCCGCGGGCGCAGCGCCTGGGCTGCGGCTACTGCGGTACCCTGCTGCCCGAGGGGACCACGCTCGTGCCCGCGGATGCGCCGGCCGGCGTGGTCGAGCACGACCTGGTCGCGGCCCTGCGCGACAGCACCGGGTCCGCGCGGGGCCCGGGCGCGGGCACGCGCGAGGTCAAGTGCAGCAACTGCCGGGCAGTCTCGGTGTTCATGGACGAGCGCGTCGCGCAGCGCTGCGACTTCTGCGGGTCGCCGGCGATCGTCGCGCAGGAGGCGCAGCACGACGCCATCCTGCCGCAGAGCCTGCTGCCGATCCGGATCGACGAGCCCCGGGTCCGCGAGGTGCTGCGCCAGTGGTACGGCGCGCGCTGGTTCGCCCCGAACCGGCTCAAGCGCGCCGCGCTCACCGACACGCTGCACGGCGTGTACCTGCCCTACTGGACCTTCGATGCCCGGGTGCGGGCGCAGTGGCACGCCGAGGCCGGGTACTACCACTACGAGACCGAGCCCTACCGGGACAGCAGCGGAAGCTCCGCTACGCGCCAGGTGCGCCACGTGCGCTGGGAGCCCGCTGCAGGGCGGTTGGAGCACTTCTTCGACGACGAACTCGTGCCGGGCACGGCGGGCGCGCATCCGCATCTGCTCGCGGGCATCGAGCCCTTCCCGACCACCACCGACCTGGTGCCCTACGCGCCCGAGTACCTGCGCGGCTGGACGGTGGAGCGCTACCGCGTCGACTTGCAGCAGGCGGCGGCGCGCAACCTGGACGTGCTGCAGGCGCAGACGCGGGCGCTGTGCGCCGCGCAGGTGCCGGGGGATACCCACCGCAACCTGCAGGTGCAGGCCGAGTTCGGCGAGCGCCGCTTCAAGCATGTGCTCGTGCCGGTCTGGATCGTCGCCTACGACTACGGCTCGCGCCGTTTCCAGGTGCTGGTCAACGGCTACACCGGCCGCATCGCCGGCGAGCATCCGTTCAGCTGGGTCAAGATCGTGCTGGCGCTGCTGCTGGTGGCGTTCGTGGTGGTCGTGATCGCGGCGCTCCAGGCACGCTGACATGGCGCAGCCGCGCGTTCCGCGCCGCATCCTGCCGGTGCTGGTGCTGTCGCAGCTGGCCGGCACCTCCCTGTGGTTCGCCGGTAATGCCGTGCTCGGCGACCTGCAGCGCGAATGGACGCTGGGCTCGGGCCAGGTGGGGCTGATGCTCGCGGCGGTCAACCTCGGGTTCATCGCGGGCACGCTCGGCTATGCGATGGGCCTGATTGCCGATCGCTTCTCGCCGCGCCTCGTGTTCTTCGTCAGCTGCCTGCTCGCGGCGCTGTGCAACCTGCTCCCGCTGATCGGCGACGGCGGTTTCGCCACCATGGTCGCGAGTCGCCTCGGGGTGGGCTTCTTCCTCGCCGGGGTCTATCCGGTCGGCATGAAGATCGCCGGCAGCTGGTACCGGCAGGGGCTGGGCAGCGCGCTCGGCTTCCTCATCGGCGCGCTCGTGGCGGGCACCGCATTACCGCATCTGGTGCGGGCGCTGGGCGCGGCGTGGTCGTGGCAGGAGGTGCTGACGGTCGTCTCCCTGATCGCGGCGCTCGGAGGCGTCGCACTGCTGCTGCTGGTCCCCGACGGCCCGAACCTCAGGCGCGGCGGCCGCATCCATCCGCGGGCGCTCTGGGTGATCTGGCAGGACCGCAAGGTCCGCGCATCGGCGCTCGGCTACTTCGGCCACATGTGGGAGCTCTACGCGATGCTCGCGGCGGTGCCCGCGATCATCGCCGTCTACCTGGGCACCGGACCGACGCCCGCGGTCTCGCTGATGAGCTTCGTCGTGATCGCGATCGGGGCGGTCGCCTGCGTGATCGGCGGCCTGGTGGGCCTTCGGGTGGGCAGTGCGCGGGTGGCGGTCGCCTTCCTCGCCACAAGCGGCGCGTGCTGCCTGCTCGCGCCGCTGATGCTGCAGGCGCCCTGGTGGGCCTTCGGCGCCTGGCTGCTCGTCTGGGGCGCCACGGTCACCAGCGACTCGCCCCAGTTCAGCGCGCTCACCGCCATCAACAGCCCCCCCGAAGTCGTCGGCAGCGTGCTCACGCTCGTCAACTGCATCGGCTTCACGATCAGCGTGGCGACGATCCAGATCTCCACCATGCTGCTGGCCGTCTGGCCCGCCGCATGGGTGCTGCCGCTGCTGGCGATCGGGCCGGTGTTCGGCCTGATCGCGATGCGTCGGCTGCTCTAGGCGGCGGGCCGCGCCGCCCGCCGGACGCGTCCCGGGCCGCGCTGGCGATCGCGTCGGGGCCCTGCCGCGGGCGGGCCTGCCGCAGGCCCGGGCGTCACCGCCCGTGGCTGCGCCGATAGCCGTTCAGGGGCGGGCTCCGCCAATCGGCCAGCACCTCGGCGGGCGTCTCGAAAACCTCGACCCGCAGCGGATGGCAGGTCGCCTGGTCCGAGGAATGCTTGGCCGAGCAGTCACCTCCCGGACAGACCGACAAAGCCCCCAGCAGGGGGATCTCCGCGAAGAACTCGAGGTAGTCGCCGGGCCGCACGGGGCTGGCCTTCATGAAGTACTGCCCGGTGTCGCGGGTGAACCCGGTGCACATGAAGACGTTCAGCACGTCGTGCACGTGCGCTTCGGCCGCGTGGAGCCCGATGCCCTTCGCATCGGACAGCGCGAGGGTCTTGCCGGAATAGAAGCGCTCGGACAGATCGTCGGCGTTCCACAGGTTCAGGTCGCCCACCTGCGGACCCTCCACCGAGTAGATCCTGAAGAAGCCGCCGGCAGGCACCTCGAAGGTCCCCGCCTCGCGCGGCGGCACCAGCACCTCGGCCGATCTGACCGCCCGGGCCCGGAACCGGGCATACAGCCCCAGGTCGGGCTGTGGCAGCGTTTCGACCGGATAGCAGATCACGGGTTGCACGGCGCGACGCGCCGCTGCGTCAACAGGCTCGGACATGGTCACTCTCGTCGGTTCCGGGCTGCAGGGTGTGGGGGCGATCCTGAGGGGTTTCGTCGAGCGGGGCACGGGTCCGCGCGGTTCGGAATTCGCCCTCGCGGGGTTCGGACCGCGGCCCGCGTCCGCGGCGGCGGTCGCCAGCCCGCCGCTCATCGCCAGCCCAGCGCCGCGACCGTCTCGTTCACCTGTCCGATGCTGTCGGCGAATGCCGAAGCCAGCAGCTCGGCGATCGACGACGGCTCCCGGCGGCTCGGCGGACGGTCGCCTCGCTGCTCGGCCTGGACGAGTGCCGGATGGGTCGGGGCGGTGGCACAACCGGCGGCGATGCCGAGGAGCAGCAGGATGGTGGCGACAGTGGCGAGGCGGCCACCGGCCGGCACGAGCAACGTCTTTCCGACGCGTCGATCCCCGGCCGTCCCACGCATGATCGATTGAAAGCACTCGAGTGCGCTTCGCGAGTACGGATTGCGTCGATGGACAGCGCGTTCGGGAGTCGGCGTCGTCGGTGGGCGCGGCCGCTTACTGGCGTACGCTGAATGCCCAGGGGTCGATCAACTCGATACCGCAGCCCTCGTAGTCGCTCGTGTTGCGGGTGGCTACGGTGGCTTCACGGGCGCGCGCAATCGCGGCAAGTTGGCAATCGAACTGGCTGATCTGCCCGCCCGCGGCGCGGCGTTGCGCAGCGATTGTGGCGTAGGCCCGGGTCGCAGCGCGATCAAACGGCAGGATGCGGTCGCGGAAATCTTCTTCGAGCAGGCCCTCGATCGCGGTGGTGAGCGCGTTACGGCGCTTGCCTGCGGGAAGGATGGACACGCCGTGCCGCAGTTCTGCTTCGCCCACCGTGGTGAAGTAGACCTTCGCGCCGTCCTGCGCAGCCAACCACCGCTCGACCTGTCTGGCCGGGTCCGGCCGCAGAAGCTCGGAGAGGACGTTGGTGTCGAGGAGGATGATCATCGCGGTTGGCGGCCGAATTTCGGGGGCTCACGCATCGGCTCGCGGGTGGGCAGTTCGAGATCGGCTCGCGCTCCCGGCGAAACGCGGGCCCGTATGGCAGCGGCTAGGTCGCGTGGCGAGGCGGCATCGCTCATGACCCGCCTGAGGATGTCGCGCGCCTCCTCCTCCATTGAGCGGCCGTGTTGG
>CAYNRU010000069.1:0-9984 GCA_964399635.1 uncultured Bordetella sp. | reverse complement strand
GGCTTCGACCTCGCCTTCTGCGACCTCGCGCGCGACGCCGGCACGGCGCTGACCGAGGCCGGGCTCGCCGAGCGCGGCGCGCGCAGCGTGTTCCACGCCGGCGACCTCGCCGACCTCGACGACCACGCAGCCCTGGTCCGTGCCGCCTGCTCGCTGTCGGGCGGCATCGATTGCCTGGTCAACAGCGCCGGTGTGCCGGCGGCCCGGCGCGGCGATCTGCTCGACGTCCGGCCCGAAGACTTCGACCGCGTGCTGGCGGTCAACCTGCGCGCGCCGTTCTTCCTTGCGCAGGCGGTGGCGCGGACGATGCTCGCGCGGCCCGGCGCCGGCGCGGCCCGATCCATCATCACCGTGTCGTCGATCAGCGCGACCCACGCGTCGCCCGAGCGGGCCGAGTACTGCCTGTCCAAGAGCGCGCTGCCGATGCTCAACCGCCTGCTCGCGCTGCGCCTCGCGCAGGCGGGCATCGCCGCCTGGGAGGTGCGCCCGGGCATCGTGCGCACGCCGATGACCGAACCGGTCGCCGCCCGCTACGACGGGCTGATCGACGCGGGCGGCGTGCCGCAGCGGCGCTGGGGCACCGTGGACGACGTCGGTCGGGTCGTCGCCGCGCTCGCCTGCGGCGCGCTGCCGTTCGCCACCGGCGATGCCGTCCACGTCGACGGCGGCCTGCACGTGGCGCGGCTCTAGGGCGGCGCCTACCGGGAGCCCCCGACGGCCTGCGGCGTCCGGCCGGCGGGTCAGCCCCGCGGCACGATCCTGGCGCCGCTCAGCTGCTCCTGCGCCTCGACCAGCGAGGGCACGTACTTGCGGCCGTGGCCGAGCGCGCTCGCGAGCGCGAGCGACTGGTGGACCGCCTCGCCGACCACCGTCGGCACCGACAGGCCCTCGGCGAGGTGGGTGTAGTAGCGGACGTCCTTGCGGGCGTTGTCGAGCTCGAACACCAGGCCGGCCAGGTCGCCGGTCAGCGTCTTGGCCATCGCCTGGAAGATGCCCGAGTTGACGCCGCCGGCCGACACCAGTGCGACGAGTTGCCTGAGGTCGACGCCGGCGCGCTGGCCGACCGCGAAGGCCTCCGCGGTGGCGGTGCAGATCGCCTGCGCGATGAAGTTGTTGAGCAGCTTGATGATGTGGCCCGCGCCGGGGCCAACGACGTGGAACACGTTCTCGGCGAAGCCGCGCAACACCGGCTCGATCTTCGCGAAGGTCTCGTCGTCGGCGCCGACCATCACGTTCAGGCGCCCCTGCTCGGCCTCGACGGGCGTGCGCGCGAGCGGCGCGTCCACGAAGCGCGCGCCAGCCGCCGCGGAAAGCTCCCGCAGCCTCGCGCTCGACTCGGGTTCGCTGGTGGAGCAGTCGATGATCGTCAGGCCCTGGCGCTTCATCGACAGCAGGCCCTGCGGACCGGTCATCACCGCCTCGACCTGCGGCGAGCCGGTCACGCAGATGAACACGACGTCCGACTGGGCAGCCAGCGCCGCCGGGCTCGGCACCTCGGTCGCGCCGGCAGCCAGCAGGTCGGCGAGGCGCTCGCGGTTGCGGTTGACCGTGATGGCCAGCGGCCAGCCCTTGGCCTGGAGGCTCTTCGCCATGCCGTGGCCCATCAGTCCAGATGCGCCGATGAATCCGATCCGTTCGCGTTCCATGGCTCTCGTCGTTCCGTCGTTGTGGTCGTTGGGTTGCCCGCGGCCTAGCGGGGCGCGGCGCCCGCGCCCTGGCGCAGGGCGGCAAGCAGCTTCGTGCCGGCGCGCCCGTCCTGCTCGAGGCCCAGGCGCGCCTGCTCGTCGCGGATCGCGCGGCGCGACAGGCTGCCGATCATGCCGTCGGCCTCGCCGATCGCATGGCCGCGGGCGAGCAGCAGCGTCTGCAGTTCGCGCCGCTCGGCGCGCGACAGGCCAGGGTCGTCGGTCGGCCAGGCGGCGGCGAAGGGCCCCGCGCCGCGCAGGCGATCCGACAGATGGGCGATCGCGAGCGCGTAGCTCTCGGCCGCGTTGTAGGCGTAGATCGCGTCGAAGTTGCGCAGCACCAGGAAGGCAGGCCCGGCGGGGCCGGCGGGCAGCAGCACCGCCGCGGCGGCGGCCACCGGCTCGATCGGGGTGCCGTCGGCGCGGCGCACCCCGCGCGCGACCCAGTCGGACAGGGGGCGGCGCTTGCTGCGGCCCGCGAGCGCGGGATCGAAGCCCGCCGGCAGGCGGACCTCCCAGCCCCAGGGCTCGCCGGTCCGCCAGCCGGCGCGGCGCAGGTAATTGGCGGTTGAGGCCAGCGCGTCGGGCACCGTGCCGACCACGTCGCGCCGGCCGTCGCCGTCGAAGTCCACCGCCGACTCGAGGAAGGTGGTGGGCATGAACTGCGTGTGGCCGAAGGCGCCGGCCCAGGAGCCCGTGAAGGCGTCCGGCTCGACGTGACCGCCGGCGAGGATGCGCAGCGCCGCAAGCAGCTGGCCGCGGAAGAAGGCCTGGCGGCGGCCCTCGCAGGACAGCGTCGCGAGCGAGCGCACGACCGGCTTGCGGCCGATCGAGCGGCCAAAGTTGCTCTCGACGCCCCAGACCGCGACCACCGTCTGCGGATCGACGCCGTGGCGCGACAGCACCGTGGCCAGCACGTCGGCCCACTTCGCGAGCTGCTCGCGGCCGTCGTCGACGCGCTCGCCATCGACCAGCGCGGACAGGTAGTCCCAGATCGGGGTCTTGAACTCGGGCTGGAAGTCCAGCGACTCGAGCACGCCCGGGTCGCGCTCCAGGCCCGACAGGTGGCGCTCGGCGATGGCGGCAGGCACGCCGCGCCCGATCGCGTCGGTGCGCAGTCGCGCCAGGCAGGCATCGAAGGCGGCGTCGGCGGCGTGCGCGGGGGCGCCGCCCAGGGCCGCGGCCGCGAGGCCGATCGCAGCGAGCATGGCGCGCACCGCGGCGGGGGCGCGCGCGACCGCCAGGGCGAGCCACGAAGGGTAGGACGGGGGATCGGGACGGACGGACAGGGGGCGCACCAGACGACCTTACCGCAGGAAAGACGAAGGGGAGCTCTCGCTCCCCTTCGCTGTGCCCGGAAATGAACGGATCAGGACGACTGCGCAGGTTTCGACTGCTGCGGGACCGGCTTGTCGGCCTTGGCATCCTTCATGTTGCTGCCCGGGCAGGCCACCGCGACGGAGGCGCCAAAGGACAGCATCGCGAGCACGAGAACGAGTTTCTTCATGGATCACCTCCTTTCGATGGTTGGAGCAGCATCGAGACCTTAGCACCATCGACGCCCGGCGCCTACCCGGGCCGCGCGCCCGCGCTCAGGCCGCGTCGACGGGCTCGAGCCGGTATCCGAAGCCGTACACCGGCAGCAGCTTCCAGCCGGAGGCGGCGTCCAGCCCGAGCTTTCGGCGCACCCGGCTCGCATGGGTGTCGACGGTGCGGGTGTCGACCTCGGCGGAAATGCCCCAGACCTTCTCGAGCAGCCTGACCCGCGAGAGCAGCTTGCCGGGGTTCTGGAAGAAGAAGACCGCGAGGTCGAATTCCTTCTGGGTCAGGTCGATCGGCTTGCCCTCCAGCAGGATCATCCGGCGGTCGAGGTCGATCTCGAAGCGGCCGGCGCGGATCGGGGCGGCCCGGCCGTTGCGCGAGCGCCGCGTCAGCGCCTCCATGCGGGCTAGCAGCTCCATCCCCTTGGGCGGCTTGACGATGTAGTCGTCGGCGCCATGGCGAAGCGCGCTCACCACGTCCGATTCGCTGTCGCGCGCGGTGACCACGATCACCGGCAGGTCGAGCCCGGATCGCTCCCGCAGCGCGGTGAGGACCTGGTCTCCGGACATGTCAGGCATGACCCAGTCGAGCAGCAGCAGGTCGAATGAACGGGACTCGGCCGCCTGCAGGAACTCCGCGCCGCCGCTGAATCCGACGACCTGGTGGCCTCCGGTCTCGACCAGCATCGTCAGCAGCTGTCGCTGGTAGGCGTCATCTTCGAGGATGGCAACGTTCATGGTCGTCGGGCGATGCCGGGGCGGCCGGCTGCAGTCGCGTCAAGGAGGGTGCCCGGTTCGGTGCGGTCGGGACCGTCGGGCACTGCAACGGTCTGGCCGAATCCTAAGGGCGATTGCAGCTCTGTGGAGCGCGACCAATGCCGACCGCATGCCATTCATTCAACTTTCCGACACGAATGTGGAAAACCCTTGCGAATTCCGTGACCGATGTCCTGCCGACGACCCGACGACGCGACACGTCAGACACGGCAGCCGGAGGCACCAGCCCCGTCGGGGAGGCCCCCGCGCCGTCAGCGCAGTACGAGGTTGTCGCGGTGGATCAGCTCGGGCTCCTCCACGAAGCCCAGCAGGGCCTCGATCTCGGACGACGGCCGGCGCACGATGCGCCGGGCGTCGGACGCGGCATAGTTGATGAGCCCGCGCGCGAGCTCCTGGCCGGCGGGGTCCAGCACGGCCACGACCTCCCCGCGCTCGAACTCGCCGACCACCTCGACCACCCCGATCGGCAGCAGGCTCTTGCCGTCGTCACGCAGCGCGCGCACCGCGCCGGCGTCCAGGCGCACCGAGCCGCGCAGCTGCAGGTGATCGGCCAGCCACTGCTTGCGGGCCGCCAGGCGCGGCGTCTGCGCGACGAACTCCGTGCCGACCGACTCCCCCGCGGCCAGGCGCAGCAGCACGTCCGCCTCGCGCCCGGAGCAAACCACCGTGGATGCGCCGCCGTGCGCGGCCCGCTTGGCCGCGAGCACCTTGGTGATCATGCCACCGCGCCCGATCGAGCTGCCCGCGCCGCCGGCCATGCCCTCGAGCACAGGGTCACCGGCGATCACGCGCGGCAGCAGCCTGGCCGCCGGGTCGCGGCGCGGGTCGGCGGTGTACAGCCCCTGCTGGTCGGTCAGGATCACCAGCGCGTCGGCGTCGATCAGGTTGGCGACCAGCGCGCCCAGGGTGTCGTTGTCCCCGACCTTGATCTCGTCGGTGACGACGGTGTCGTTCTCGTTGATGATCGGCACGACGCCCAGGCGCAGCAGCGTCATCAGCGTCGAGCGCGCGTTCAGGTAGCGCCTGCGGTCCGCGAGGTCCTCGTGGGTCAGCAGCACCTGCGCGGTCTGCAGCCCGTGGGCGCGGAAGCACGACTCGTAGACCTGCGCCAGGCCCATCTGCCCGACCGCCGCGGCGGCCTGCAGCTCGTGGATCTCGCTGGGGCGTCGCGTCCAGCCGAGCCGCTTGATGCCCTCGGCGATCGCGCCCGACGACACCATCACCACCTCCTTGCCGAGCGCGCGCAGTTGCGCAAGCTGCGCCCCCCACACCGAGATGGCGACCGGGTCGAGCCCTCGCCCCTCGTTGGTGACGAGCGCCGAGCCGACCTTGACGACCAGCCGGCGCGCGTCGCGGATGCAGGAGGCCTCGCTCACGCCGGATCGTCCTGGCGAAAGCGCGGGTCGGTCGGGTCGGGCGTCCATGGCTCGTCCTCGGGCTCGGCGCCGGCCTGCGGTTCGGGCTCGACCGCCGGCGCGGGCGCCGTCCCGGCGAAGCGGGTGTCGACGTCGAGCGGCGCTTCGGGCCGCTCGCGGTGCAGCTCGATGTGCTCATAGATCGCGCGGCACAGCTCGGCGCAGCCCTCGCCGGTCAGCGCGGAGATCTCGAAGGTCGGGCCGGACCAGCGCAGCCGCCGCTTGAACGCCGACACGCGCTTGGAGCGCTCGGTCGACTTCTCGCCGGGCCCGCCCGCGAGCGTGTCGAGCTTGTTGAGGACCAGCCAGCGCGGCTTGTCGTACAGCGAGGTGTCGTACTTGCGCAGCTCCTTGACGATGGCGCGCGCCTCCTTCACCGGGTCGCGGTCGTCGTCGTAGGGCGAGAGGTCGACCATGTGCAGCAGCAGCCGCGTGCGCTGCAGGTGCCGCAGGAACTGGATGCCGAGCCCGGCGCCTTCGGCCGCCCCCTCGATCAGCCCGGGCACGTCGGCGACCACGAAGCTCTTCTCGTCGGCGACGCGCACCACGCCGAGGTTGGGGTGCAGGGTCGTGAACGGGTAGTCGGCAATCTTGGGCCGCGCGTTGGAGACCTGCGAGATGAAGGTCGACTTGCCGGCGTTGGGCATGCCCAGCAGGCCGACATCCGCCAGCACCTTCAGCTCGAGCCGCAGCTTGCGGGCCTCGCCCTCGGTGCCCTTGGTCGCCTGGCGCGGCGCGCGGTTGGTGCTCGACTTGAAGTGCAGGTTGCCCAGCCCGCCGGTGCCCCCCTGGGCGAGCATCGCCCGCTGCCCGTGCACCGTCAGGTCGATGATCGGCTCGCCGGTCTCGTCGTCGAACACCTGGGTGCCCACCGGCACGCGCAGCACGATGTCCTCGGCGCCGCGCCCGTAGCGGTCGGAGCCGCCGCCGGCGTCGCCGCTGCGCGCCCGGTGCAGCCGCGCGTAGCGGTAGTCGATCAGCGTGTTGATGTTGAGGTCGGCGACCGCCCAGACCGAGCCGCCACGGCCGCCGTCGCCGCCGCTGGGCCCGCCCTTCGGGATGTACTTCTCGCGCCGGAACGCGACCGTGCCGTTGCCGCCGTTGCCGGCGATCACCTCGATCCTTGCCTCGTCGACGAACTTCATCGCAACGCCCTCGGCAACTGTCGAAGCTGCGTGGTCAGAACAGGCTGCCGACGTCGAGCAACGCCAGCACCCCCAGCGCCGCGAACACCGCGGCAGCGATCCGGTGCACGACCTGGATCGGCACCTTCCTCGTGATCTTGTCCCCCAGCAGCACCGCCGGCACGTTGGCCAGCATCATGCCGAAGGTCGTGCCCGCCACCACCGCCACGAAGGCATCGTAGCGCGCGGCCAGCGCCACCGTCGCGATCTGCGTCTTGTCGCCCATCTCGGCGAGGAAGAAGGCCACCAGCGTGGTGCCGAAGACGCCGAAGCGCTGGCCGCCCGCCTCGGCGGCGTCGATCTGGTCGGGCACCAGCATCCAGGCGGCCATCGCGAGGAAGGACAGACCGAGGATCCAGCGCAGCAGATCCGGGCCGAGCCAGGCCTGCACCCAGGTGCCGACCGCGCCTGCGAACCCGTGGTTCAGCAACGTCGCCACCAGGATGCCCCAGACGATCGGCCAGGGCCGCCGGAACCGGGCGGCCAGCAGCAGCGCCAGCAGCTGCGTCTTGTCGCCCATCTCGGCGAGGGCAACGATACCGGTCGAGACCAGGAAGGCTTCCATGGGATCCGGCCGCGCGCCCGCGCCGCCGCGCGCACCAAAACGAAGGCCCCGCCGGAGCGGGGCCTGCGGTGCGCGGGCTGCGGGCCGGCGCGCGACCCGTGGCTTACGCCGCGGGGTCGACGTTGACCATGCTGCGGCGCATCGGGCCCTTCACCGAGAAGCGCACCTGGCCGTCGACCAGTGCGTACAGGGTGTGGTCCTTGCCCATGCCGACGTTGTCGCCGGCGTGAAAGCGCGTGCCCCGCTGACGAACGATGATCGAGCCCGCGTTGATGGACTCGCTGCCGTAGGCCTTGACGCCCAGTCGCTTGGACTCGGAGTCGCGGCCGTTTCGCGTAGAGCCGCCGCCTTTCTTCTGTGCCATGTCGGATGCTCCGTATGCGTCAGGCCAGGACCGGCGCCGGCGCCCTGGGCGCGGGCAGCTCGGCCGTCACCGAGCCGAGCTCGGAGGCGATCGTGCCGATGAACAGCTCGGTGTAATTCTGCCGGTGCCCCCCGTGGCGCTGGTAGTGCTTGCGGCGCCGCATCTTGAAGATGCGGACCTTGTCGCCCCGACCATGGGAGAGGATCGTCGCCGAAACCGTTGCACCCGACACCAGGGGCGAGCCGACGGCGAGTTGTTCGCCGCTGCCGACCGCAAGCACCTGGTCGATCACGATCTCGGTTCCGACGTCCGCAGGTATCTGTTCTACTTTGAGTTTTTCGCCGGCGGAAACTTTGTACTGTTTCCCGCCGGTTTTTATGACCGCGTACATTATGGAACCTCGATAAGGATGGACTCTCCCGGCCGACCCGGATCCCGGATCCCGGTGACGCACGCACGAAGCACTCGCGCGCAGACCCGGACCGTCGGTGGAGAACCCTAAATCTTACGAAACTCGGAGCTCCCGGTCAACCTGGGGGTTCCGGAGCGCCCGGATCGCTATAATCCCGTCTGCCCGCGCCCCCGCCCGGTTCCGCCCCGCCCCGACCACCCCGACCGCGCCTTGCGACCCGACTCCCTCCCCTTCGCCATCGTCAGCGACCTCGCCGACATGGACCGCCTGATCGGCCAGCGCCTCCGGTCGGAGGTCGCGCTGGTCAACACCGTCGCCGACTACATCGTGGGCGGCGGCGGCAAGCGCATGCGCCCGGTCCTGCTGCTGCTGTTCGCGCGTGCGCTGGGCTACGGCGGGCGCCCGGCGCACGCCGCCGCCCACCACGTGCTGCTGGCGGCGGTGGTCGAGTTCATCCACACCGCGACCCTGCTGCACGACGACGTGGTCGACGAGTCGGACCTGCGCCGCGGCCGGGAGACCGCCAATTCGGCCTTCGGCAACGCCGCATCCGTGCTGGTGGGCGACTTCCTGTACTCGCGCGCCTTCCAGATGATGGTCGAGGTCGACCGGATGCCGGTCATGCAGATCCTCGCCGACGCCACCAACACCATCGCCGAGGGCGAGGTGCTGCAGCTGATGAACTGCAACGACCCTGAGGTCGACGAGTCGCGGTACCTGCAGGTGATCCGCTACAAGACGGCGCGCCTGTTCGAGGCGGCGGCCCGCCTGGGCGCAGTCCTCAACGACGCGACGCCCGGCGTCGAGTCGGCCGCGGCCGAGTTCGGGCGGCGGGTGGGCACCGCGTTCCAGCTGATCGACGACGTGCTGGACTACTCCGGCGTCACCGCCGACATCGGCAAGAACGTCGGTGACGACCTGCGCGAGGGCAAGCCGACGCTGCCGCTGATCCACGTGATGAACCACGGGACCTCCGGCCAGCGCGACATGGTCCGCGAGGCGATCGAGCAGGGGCGGACCGCCCACTTCGACGAGATCATGGCCGCCATCGCGGCCACCGGCGCGCTCGAGTACACCCGCCGGCGCGCCCGCGAGGAGGCCGACGCCGGCCGCGCGGCGCTGGCCGTGGTGCCGGAGTCCGAGCACCGCCGAGCGCTGGTCGCCATCGCCGAGCACTCGGTTTCGCGCGATCGCTGACCCGCCCGGAGGGGCTCTGCTATAATCTCGGACTGTTTTGCCGCAGCTGCTCAGCAGCGGCTTTCGGGGTGTAGCTTAGCCTGGTAGAGCGCTACGTTCGGGACGTAGAGGCCGGAGGTTCGAATCCTCTCACCCCGACCAGGAATTCATCACGGATCGGCCGCCTCGTGCGGCCGTTCTTCTCATGGGAGACCTCGCGGAAGTCAGCGCGCTTTCACGCCGGGCAATGTTGCAGCCCGTATCCGCTCGATTACAGAGCGGCGTTCGCTTTTTCCGCATTCCTCTACCCGCTGAGCCATCAGTCTTCCTTGCAGTCGACCTGCCGTTGCCGGCGGCTCGTCGGGCTTACCGTGTTCCGCACACATCACAACGCGTGGGGTAGGTCCTGCCTGTGCACCGGTGGTCTTCATATCCGTGTGGCGCCCTGCCAAAGGGAGGCGCAGCCGACCACGTACCGTTTTGGTTCAAGCCTGTCAGCATCTTTGGCTTGTCGTGCATAACGATGCCTGCAGCAGTTCACTTCTCTTGACCATGCCACTCAGCCTTGCATCCCATCCGCCTCGACGCTGGCAGGTGACGCCGCTTCCTCGCGGAAACCGACGCGGCACGAAGCCCCGATACGTTGTCCGGTGGCGTCCCCGGACGTGGTGTAGAAAGGCTGCAGTAACGACGCTCGGTTCGTCCGCTCGGGTCGATTTCTACATCAGGCCAGTGCCGGCGCAGCCGGCAGCCTGATGGTCGGATTCTCGCTCAGCTGCGCCATCGATTCCACCCCCATGTAGCGCTTCTGGATCGCGTATTCGTCGTTCTGCTCCAGCAGCAGCGCGCCCACCAGGCGCCGGAT
>CAYNRU010000068.1:0-30272 GCA_964399635.1 uncultured Bordetella sp. | reverse complement strand
CAGCGGCCCATTTCCGAGGCCTCCGACAAGGCGCTGACCCAACTGGCCGAGCGCCTGACGCGCTGGGAACTCACACCCAACGGTACCGAGGGCTACCGCAAAGCCGAGGTGACGCTGGGCGGCGTCGATACGCGCGATCTGTCTTCACAGAGCATGGAATCGAAGCAGCCGGGGCTGTATTTCATCGGTGAGGTGGTCGACGTGACCGGCTGGCTGGGCGGCTACAACTTCCAGTGGGCCTGGGCCAGCGCCTGGTGCGCGGCGCAGGCCCTGCCGAGCCCGTCCGGCCCGCGCTAGAACCCGATCCGCTGGCGGCGCCCGCTGCGTTCGAGCAGGTCCTCGGGCGCCAGCTCGTCGCGGCCGTCGAGGCGCGCGTTGCCGAAGGCCCCCACCAGCGCCCGGCGCATCTCGCGCGGCGCCATGCCGGCGAGCCGGTCGCCCACCGGCGTGGCGAGCGTCTCCGGAAAGCGCCTGCCCCAGGCGTGCGTGCCTCGGATCTCCCGGTAGATCGCCTGGGCGATCCGGCGCGCACCGTCGGCGTCCGGCGGATCGATCTCGTAGACGTTCATGCGGTTGAGGATCGGCTCGGGAATCCGCGACGCCTCGTTGGCCGTCGCGATCCACACGATGTCCGAGCAGTCGAGCGGCACCTCGGCGAACTCGTCCGCGAAGGTCCGCGCGGTCTCGTGCTCGAGCAGCGAATACAGGGCGCCCAGCGGGTCGTAGTGGCTCTCGGCCGACGCCTTGTCGATCTCGTCGATCACCAGCACCGGATTGGCGTAGTCGCCGTGGACCAGCGTGTCGAACACCTTGCCGGTGCGCGAGTTCTTCCATTGCGACGAGGCGCCCGACAGCACCCAGCCCGCGGTCAGCGAGCTCATCGACACGAAGCCGTAGCCCGTGCCGAGCAGCTGCGACAGCCGCTTGGCGAAGTGGGTCTTGCCGATGCCCGGGTCGCCCAGCAGCAGCATCGGCGACAGCTCGAGCGGGTCGTCGGTCTCCATGCACAGGACCAGCTGCTTGCGCAGGTCGGCCAGCACCTCCGAGAAGTTCGGCAGCTCGCTCTCGAGGGATGCGAAGTCCGGCATCCGCCCGGGCTTGACGCTGAAGCGCTCGCCGCCGACTCGGATCATCTTCTCGTAGGTGGTGCGCAGCGCCTCGTTGGCGCCCGGCTGCAGCTCGTCCAGCGCCGACGCGACCGCCTGCGTCGAGTAGACCTGCTTGAACCCCGCGATCGAGAACGTGGCCCCGCCCGAGGGCAGGGACTGGGACTGCGGCATGAGAAAGCTCCGCTGCGCGACGGGAACGCCGACGCCTCCGATAGTGAGCGCCCCGGGCGGTGCAATCAATGATCGTGCACACCGTCGGTCGGCTGCCCATCGCCGGAACAGGGGCGGTTCCTGGCCGCTGCCTGCGGTCCCGTCCGGCGGTGCGCAGGGGCTTTGCGGTGGCCTGGATCCTTTGCTACAATCGTCGGTTCTGTTGACAGGGAATATTTTTGATGCCGACCATCCGTCTCAAAGAGAACGAGCCGTTCGACGTCGCTCTGCGCCGTTTCAAGCGCACGATCGAGAAAACGGGTCTTCTCACGGAGTTGCGTGCGCGCGAGTTCTACGAGAAGCCGACGGCCGAGCGTAAGCGCAAGAAAGCCGCCGCCGTCAAGCGTCACTACAAGCGCCTGCGCAGCCAGATGCTGCCCAAGAAGCTGTACTGAGCCTGGCCCCGACGCATCTCCTGGCAGTCGCCGCAGCAGTCTGAAGAGCCCGCAGGCAATCGCGCCTCGGGCTCTTCGTGTTTTCCCCCGGCGCGTGCGTTTCGATGCTGCGCCTGCATCCGACAGCACCGGCGCCCCGCGCCGTCCCGGGCCCTCGCCCGTTCCGCAGCCAGGAGCCCCGATGAGCACTCCCGCGCCCTCCCTCAAGGATCGCATCACCGAGGACATGAAGGCGGCCATGCGCGCCCGGGATGCCGACCGGCTCGGCGCCATCCGGATGCTGCTCGCCGCGGTCAAGCAGAAAGAGGTCGATGAGCGCATCGTCGCCGACGACGGCCAGGTCGCCGCGATCGTCGACAAGCTCATCAAGCAGCGGCGCGACTCCATCGCGCAGTTCGGGCAGGCCGGCCGCACCGACCTGGTCGAGCGCGAGGAGGCCGAGGTCCGCGTGCTGTCGGCCTACCTGCCGGCGCAGGCGACCGAGGCCGAGATCGCCGCCGAGATCGAGCAGGCGGTGGCCGCCACCGGCGCCACCGGGCCGCAGGACATGGGCCGGGTGATGGGCGTGCTCAAGGCCCGGCTGGCTGGGCGCGCGGACCTCACCCGGGTCTCCGCGACCGTGAAGTCCCGCCTCGCGCCGCGCTAGACTCGCGGAGTGATTCCGCAGTCCTTCATCCAGGAATTGCTCGCCCGCGTCGACATCGTCGACGTGGTCGGCAAGCACGTGAAGCTGCGCAAGGGCGGCGCCAACTGGATGGGCCTGTGCCCGTTCCACGGCGAGAAGTCGCCCTCGTTCAGCGTCTCCCCGACCAAGCAGTTCTACCACTGCTTCGGCTGCGGCGCGCACGGCTCCGCGATCGGGTTCCTGATGGAGCACGCCGGCCTGGGCTACGTGGACGCCATCCACGAGCTCGCCCGCGAGGTGGGCCTCGCCGTGCCCGACGAGCGTGGCCCCGACGACGCGCGCCGCCGTGACCCCGACCTGCTCGAGACGCTGGCGGGGGCCATGCGCTTCTACAAGCAGCGGCTCAAGGACACGCCCGTCGCCATCGAGTATCTGAAGGGCCGGGGCGTGAGCGGCGAGACCGCGGCGCGCTTCGGCATCGGCTACGCGCCCGAGGGCTGGCGCGGGCTGGAGGCCGCCGTGCCGGACTATTCGGCCGGCACGATGGTGGCGTCGGGCCTGGTCATCGAGAGCGAGCCGCAGGAGGGCGAGTCGGGTCGCCGGCGGCGCTACGACCGCTTCCGCGACCGGATCATGTTCCCGATCCGCAACCCGCGCGGGCAGGTGATCGGCTTCGGCGGGCGCGTGCTCGGCAAGGGCGAGCCCAAGTACCTCAACTCCCCCGAGACACCGCTCTTCTCCAAGGGGCGCGAGCTCTACGGGCTGTTCGAGGGGCGCGACGCCATCCGCGCGGCCGACTGCGTGATCGTGGTGGAGGGCTATATGGACGTCGTGATGCTCGCCCAGCACGGCGTGCGCAACGCGGTCGCGACCCTGGGTACCGCCACCACCGCGCAGCACGTCCAGAAGCTGCTGCGGCTGGTCGACCGCGTGGTGTTCGCCTTCGACGGCGACGCGGCCGGCCGGCGGGCCGCGTGGCGCGCGCTCGAGGCCTGCCTGCCGCTCGCCGCCGACACCAAGCGCATCGACTTCCTGTTCCTGCCGCCCGAGCACGACCCCGACAGCTTCGTGCGCGAGCACGGCGAGGCGGGCTTCGCCGCATCCCTCGCCGGCGCGCAGCCGCTCTCGGAATTCCTGCTGCGCGAGCTGTCGGGCCGTATCGACCTCGCCACCCCCGAGGGCCGGGCCCGCTTCCAGGCCGAGGCGCGCCCGCTGCTGCTGTCGATGCCGCAGGCCGCGCTAAGGCTGCAGCTGGTGCAGGCGGTAGCCGGCAAGGTCGGGGTCCGGGCCGAGGATCTGCTTCGCTACCTCGAGGCGGAGTCTGCGCCGGCGCGCCCGGAGCAAGGGACCGGCGCCCGACGCGACGAAGGCGCGGGAGGGGGGGCGAGGATGGAGCGGCAGCGCTACGACGAGGCAGGCGATGGTGAGGGTGGCGGCTGGCGCGAGCGCGCCGGCGGCGGACGCTTGGAGCCGGGCGGCGCGGCGCGCGACGGGGCGGGCGGCTACGGCGCCGGTCGCGGGCAGGGGGGCAGCGGGTTCGGGGGTGGCGGGCGCTTCGACCGCGGCGAGTGGGCGTCGCGGGGCGGTCGCGGCAGCTGGGCCGACCGGCGGGGCGGCCGCATGCCGCCCCCGCGGCCGATTCCCGTGGCGCTGCCCGACCTGCCGCGACGGGTCCGCCTGCTGCTGGCGCTGCATCCCGCGCTGGGTCGCGAGCCCTGGCCGACCGACTTCCTGCCGGAGCCGCTGACCGACTGGCTCGGCCGGCTGGCGGTGCTGCCCGAGGGCGCGAGCTTCGCGCAGGTGGTGGAGTCGGTGCGCGAGGGGCAGCCCGAGCTCGCCGCCGCGCTCGAGGCCGAGGCCGCCCAGGATCGCGGCCTGCTCGCCGACCTCGAGGTGGCGGATGCGCGCAAGGAGGTCGCCGGCGCGCTGAACCAGCTGCGCGTCCAGCGGATCCGCGACGAGGTCGATCGGCTCGCGCAGGCGGGGCTGGTGGACGAGGCGCAGCGGGCGAGGTACGCCGAGCTGCAGGCGCTCAGGAAATCCCTTACTTCCCACGAAGGGACTTGATATAATGAAAGGTTTTCCCGATTCACCAATCGAGGACCGGTTGTGAGCAAACCCAGCAAGACGACCCAGCGCACCGTTTCGACGACGCACAAGGCGGCTTCCAAGGCTGCCGGCGGCTCCAGCCCCGCCTCGAAGAAGGCGGGGGCCGCGAAGGCCGCGCCGGTCAGGGCATCGGCCGTCGCCGCGTCCGCCCGGACCGCTCCTGCGGCGGGTTCGGCGCGTCCGGTCGCACCGAAGGCCACTCGGGCGGCGGCGCCCGCGGCCCGCCCCGCGACCAAGACGCCTGCCACCTCCAGCGCCCGCGCCACGGTGGCCGGCAAGGCCGCCGCCCGCGCCGCGCCTGCGCCCGCCAGGGCAGCCATGACGCCCGCCGCGGCCTCCGGTGCGAGCGCCCGGGGCGCCGCCAAGGTGCCGACCCGTGCCGCTGGCGGCGTTGCCGCCAAGCCGCCCGCGCGGCCGTTGGCCAAGCCTGCCGCCCGGTCGGTCGCCCCCGCGGCCGCCAAGGCCGCGCACGCGCGCCCAGGCACCAGGCCTGCGGTCTCGCCGGCAGCCTCCCTGCCGGGCGCCAAGGCGCCCGCCAAGGTCCAGAACGCCAAACCGGCCGCCAAGGCGACCGGTTCGACCCCCAAGCCTCAAGAAAAGGTTCATGACAAGGTGCAGCAGAAGGTTTCCGACAAGCGCTCCCCTCACGGCGTGACCACCGCCCCCTCGACCCCCGCCAAGGCCGCCGCCCCGACGAAGGCCTCGGCCGCGGTTGCGCGCCCGGCCGCGGCCAAGGCCGTCGTGGCCAAGACGACCAAGGCCGCGGCCGCGTCGCCCGACGCCCCGGCGCGCGCCGCGACGGCAGCCCAGAAGGTCCCCGGTAAGGCCGCCACCGGCAAGGCAGCGCCCGCCACCAAGACCGCGCCCGCCACCAAGGCGGCGCCCGCCGCCAAGGCCCCGCCCGCCGCCAAGGCCGCGCCTGCCGCCAAGGCCATGCCCGCCGCCAAGGCCGTGCCTGCCGCCAAGGCCGCGCCTGCCGCCAAGGCTGCGCCCTCTTCCAAGGCCGTACCTGCCGCCAAGGCCGTGCCCGCCACCAAGGCTGCGCCCGCCGCCAAGGCCGTGCCCGCAGCGCCTGTCGTCAAGGCTGCCCAAGGTGCAGCCGCCAAGGCCGCGCCCGCCGCAGCCGCAGGCCCAGCCGCCAAGGCCGCTCCCGGGGCAGCCGCGACCAAGGCCGCACCCCTCGCCAAAGCCGCCAAGGCAGCCCCCGCAGCGAAGGCCGGCAAGGGCAAGACCGCCAAGGGCAAGGGCCTGCCCGGCGCCGACGATGTCGACCTCGACCTCGACCTCGCCGCCGGCGACCCGGTCGACACCCTCGAGGAGGTCGACGGCGTCGACGCCGAAGTCATCGAGGAGCCGCCCGCCCCGCCGCCGCCCAAGGTCAAGGCCCGCGACAAGCGCGCCAGGGAAAAGGCCCTCATCAAGGAGGCCCTGTCCTACAACAAGGCCAACTCCGAAGAGGAGATGGAGGTCAAGCGCAACAAGCTGAAGTCGCTGATTAAGCTCGGCAAGGAGCGCGGTTTCCTCACGTACGCCGAGATCAACGACCACCTGCCGGAGGACCTGGTCGACGCCGAGGCGATCGACTCCATCATCACGACCTTCAGCGACATGGGCATCACCGTCTACGAGCGGGCCCCCGACGCCGAGACGCTGCTGATCAACGACAACACCCCGGTCGTGTCGTCCGAGGAGGACGCCGAGGAGGAGGCCGAGGCCGCGTTGTCGACGGTCGACTCGGAGTTCGGCCGCACCACCGATCCGGTCCGCATGTACATGCGCGAGATGGGCTCGGTGGAGCTCCTCACGCGCGAGGGCGAGATCGAGATCGCCAAGCGGATCGAGGACGGCCTCAAGCACATGGTGATGGCGATCTCGGCCTGCCCGACCACCATCGCCGAGGTGCTCGCCGCCGCCGAGCGCGTGCGCAACGAGACGATGCGGATCGACGAGGTCGTCGACGGCCTGATCGACCCGAACGCCGACGAGGTGTTCACCCCGCCGGTGCCGGTGCCCCCGGTGGCCGCGGCCGCGGCGGCCGCCGCCGACATCGACGCCGAGGAGGACGCCGACACCGACCCGAGCGGCGCCAACGCCGCCAAGGTGGCGGAGCTGCGCCGTGCGTCGCTCGAGAAGTTCGAGCACATCGGCAAGTGGTTCGACAAGATGCGGGTCGCCTTCGAGCGCGAGGGCTACAAGTCCAAGCCCTACCTGAAGGCGCAGACCGAGCTGCAGGAAATGCTGATGACCATCCGCTTCACCGCGAAGATGGTCGAGAAGCTCTGCGACACGCTGCGCGGCCAGGTCGATGAGGTCCGCACGCTCGAGCGCTCCATCGCCGAGATCTGCGTGCACAAGGTCGGCATGCCGCGCGAGCACTTCATCCGCTCGTTCCCCGGTAACGAGACCAACCTGCGCTGGATCGAGAAGCAGGCCGAGGTGTCGTCGACCTACGTCGAGACCCTGCGCCGCAACATCCCCTCCGTGCAGGACATGCAGCAAAAGCTGATCGACCTGCAGGCGCGCGTGGTGCTGCCGCTGTCCGACCTGAAGGACATCAACAAGCAGATGGCGATGGGCGAGGCCAAGGCACGCAAGGCCAAGCGCGAGATGACCGAGGCCAACCTGCGCCTGGTGATCTCCATCGCCAAGAAGTACACCAACCGCGGCCTGCAGTTCCTGGACCTGATCCAGGAGGGCAACATCGGCCTGATGAAGGCGGTGGACAAGTTCGAGTACCGCCGCGGCTACAAGTTCTCGACCTACGCGACCTGGTGGATCCGGCAGGCCATCACGCGCTCGATCGCCGACCAGGCGCGCACCATCCGCATCCCGGTGCACATGATCGAGACGATCAACAAGATGAACCGGATCAGCCGCCAGATCCTGCAGGAGACCGGCACCGAGCCCGATCCGGCGATGCTGTCGGCGCGCATGGAGATGCCCGAGGACAAGATCCGCAAGATCCTCAAGATCGCCAAGGAGCCCATCTCCATGGAGACCCCGATCGGCGACGACGACGACTCCCACCTCGGTGACTTCATCGAGGACACCGCGACGCTGGCCCCAGCCGACGCCGCGCTGCACGGTTCGATGCGCGACGTGGTCAAGGAGGTGCTGGACTCGCTCACGCCGCGCGAGGCGAAGGTGCTGCGGATGCGCTTCGGGGTCGAGATGAGCACCGACCACACGCTGGAGGAGGTCGGCAAGCAGTTTGACGTCACCCGCGAGCGGATCCGCCAGATCGAGGCCAAGGCGCTGCGCAAGCTGCGTCACCCGTCACGGGCGGACAAGCTCAAGAGCTTCCTCGAAGGGCAGTGACCGGTCCGCGGACCCGCATCTGAACCGGCGAGAGCGCCGTCCTGCGAGAGCAGGGCGGCGTTGTCGTTCATGGCCCGGGCGGGCGCATCCGGGGGCCGCCGCGGCCCGTGCTCACGGCGTTCAGTAGATCCACTGCGCGCGCACCAGCAGCGCGTCGGTGACGCCGCGCTCGCCCTTGGCGTCGAGCCATGTGCGACCCCAGCCCCCACCGAATTTCCAGCGGTTGGTGGCCCACCAGTTGGCGCCGAGGTAGGTCTTGGTGAAGCGCCCGCCGGACACCGCGCCGTCGTCCAGGTCAATGCGGGACACCCTCGCCACCAGCTCGACGGCGCCGTTGGGGTCGGAGGGCCTGACGCGCCGCGCATACGCGGCGGTCTGGTCGTAGGGCCGGTTCACGCCGGTGACCACCCAGCTCACGCCCAGGTAGCCGCCGCTGAAGACCGGGTCGCCGACCTGCGGCGCTCTGACCCGGGCGTTGACGTACTCACCCATCACCCCGAACGGGCCGCTCTGCCAGAGGCCTTCGAGCCCCAGGTGCAGCGCATGGTCGGCCGCGAACGAGCCGGTGTCGACGTAGTAGTCGAGCACGTTGGACTCCGGGCGGCCCCGGTAGCGCAGCTTGCCGCCGTCCGCGCCCGCATAGCGTACCGAGGCGCCGAGGTGCATGAAGTCGTGCCCGCCGTTTGCGTACCAGAGCAGGTGCGTGCCCCGCGCGGTGACGTCGGTCCCGTCGTTGGGGCCGGACGACGAGCTGCCCGCCCAGCTGTCGTTGTAGACGCCCAGGGCCAGCGTCGACATGCGGTCGGCGGTCACGTGCATGACCTTGGCCCCCACCGCGCGCGACACGAAGAACGGGGACAGCACGCGCTCCTGGAACGGCAGGTTGGCCGCGTCGCCCACCATCTCCATGACGTGCGTCTGCTTCGTCTTGCCGACGGTCAGCTTGGTCTGCGGCCCGCCGAGCGGAACGGTCAGCGAGACGTCGGTGATGCTCCAGTCGCGGTCGGCGTCGCCGTCCCAGCCCTTGTACTCGCCGGCCAGCAGGTACGAGACGCTGCCGCTCGCACCGATCGTCCCGCGCAGCATGAGCCGAGACGCGCGGATGTCGCCCTGGTCGCGCTGCGTGCCCACCTGGCGGATCGACGCAGCGTCCTGGTTCACGAAGGTGTAGTCGCCCAGCAGCACGAGGCCGGGCAGCAGCGTGAAGTACGGCGTGTCGAGGCGCGTCTTCGCATTGAACGAGTCGGGCAGGTCGGGGATCAGGAAGGCGCGCGCACCCGTCGTGGGGAGCCGGCCCTGGGTCTCGCCGGGCGCCGGCGGCAGTTCCGACTCGGGCGAATGCGCGTACGCGCCACCACTGAAGGCGAGCAGCAGGGCCGCGATCAGGGTCGGGGGGGATGAGGTCATCGGGATCGGGTCGGATGAGATCGTGCGCCCGGGCGGCAGGGGTTGCCGGCGCGAGGCGAGCGCCCGTCCGCCAGCGACGATGCAACGATGAGCGCCCACCGTCAAGCTGGCGCGCCGGCGTGTGACGGTGTGTGACGGTCAGGTGATCCCGCACCGATGCGGCGTGCCGCGATGGGCGCCCGCCCGGGCCTCAGACGATTCGGCTCTTGTGCCCTGCCCAGTACTTCTCGCGCAGCGGCTTCTTGTAGAGCTTGCCGGTGGGCAGGCGCGGCAGCGCTTCCATGAAATCGATCGAGCGGGGGCACTTGAGCTTGGCGAGGTGCTGCTGGCAGAAGGCGATCAGCTCCTGCTCGAGCGCGGCGTCCGCAGCGATGCCGGGCATCGGCTGCACCACCGCCTTGACCTCCTCGCCGAGGTCCTCGTTGGGCACGCCGAACACCGCCGCGTCGGCGACCTTGGGGTGGGTGATCAGCAGGTTCTCGCACTCCTGCGGATAGATGTTCACCCCGCCGGAGATGATCATGAACGTGGAGCGGTCGGTCAGGTACAGGAAGCCGTCGTCGTCGACGTAGCCCACGTCGCCCACGGTGCTCATCGTGCCGTCGGGCGAGCGCGACTGCTGCGTGCGCTCCGGGTCGTTGAAGTACACGAAGGGCGTCGCGGTCTTGAACCAGATCTCGCCCGGCGTCCCCTTGGGCGCGGGCTTCATGTCGTCGTCGAGGATGTGCAGGTCGCCGAGCAGCACCCGGCCGACGCTCCCCCGGTGCGCGAGCCACTCGGGCGTGTCGCAGGCGGTGAAGCCCAGGCCCTCGGTGGCGCCGTAGTACTCGTGGATGATCGGGCCCCACCACGCGATCATCTGCTCCTTGACCTGGGCCGGGCAGGGCGCGGCCGCGTGCACGGCGATCTCGAGGCTGGAGAGGTCGTAGCGCCGGCGGACCGCCTCGGGCAGCTTCAGCATCCGGCTGAACATCGTCGGCACCAGCTGCGTGTGCGTGACCCGGTACCGCTCCAGCAGCGCGAGGTAGGCCTCCGGATCGAAGTGCTCCATGACGATCACGGTGCCGCCGTTGCGGATCGTGAGCGACACCGCCGCCTGCGGCGCGGAGTGGTAGAGCGGCGCCGGCGACAGGTAGGTCATGCCCTCGCGGTAGCGCCACAGCTTGTTCAGGAAGTGGAAGAGCGGCAGCATCTCCGCCGGCGGGCCCTCGGGCAAGGGCCGCAGGATGCCCTTGGGCCGCCCGGTGGTGCCCGACGAGTAGAGCATCGGCGTGCCGAGGGCCTCGTCGGCGATCGGGGTCGAGGCGAACGCGGCGGTGGCCTCGGCGAAGTCGGCGACCCGGCAGTGCGCGGGGGCCGGCGTCGCGTCCGGGCCGCCCGCCACCAGGCACAGCGTCACCTGCGGGCACTGCGCGATCGCCGCGAGCGCGACCGCCAGCTTGCCGCGCGACGTGATCAGCACCCGCGACTCGCTGTTGACCAGGATGTAGGCCAGTTCCTCGGCCGTGAGGAAGGAGTTGACGCAGGTGTAGTAGAGCCCCGCGCGCTCGCCTGCCCCGCAGGACTCGAGGTAGCGCGCGTTGTTCTCCATGAAGATCGCGTAGTGGTCGAGCCGTGCGAGGCCGTGCGCGCGCAGCAGGTGGGCGAGCCGGTTGCTGCGCGCGTCCAGCTCCGCGTAGGTCACCGCCTCGCCGCTCGCGGCCATGATGAAGGCGGGTTGGTCGGCGCGCTCGCGCGCATGTCGGCCTGCGTACATGTCGAGCCCCCTGGGTGTCTGTCCGCGGGCGAAGATAGCATGCGCGGCCACCGCGCCCGCCGTGCGCAGGGCCGCTCAGGCGGGTGCGATCAGGCGAGGCACCACAGGCCCACGCACACCCCGAAGAGCCACTGCACGAGCAGGTCCAGGAGCGAGCCGACGACCAGCACCGGCACGGTGACCCAGGCGGCCAGCAGCACGATGCCCGCCGCCGTCAGGCGGGGTTCGGGGAGTACGTGGCCGAGCACGCTCTCGGGGGGCTTCTTCACCGCGACGAGTGTGGCACGAAGCGGCCCGGGCGGGCGCCGCCCGTGGCGTGTGCACCGCATGCGGCGCCGACGAGCGGCCCGTCCCCCCGCCTCGATCCGCCGCGCGCCGCCGCGGCCCGGCGAAGACCGTACACTTCGACGCATGCAGGTGACCTGGACCGAGCTCGAGCGTGGCGCGTGGGAGCGGCTGCATCGCGACAGCGCGGCGGCCCTGCAGCAGCACTGGGCCTACGGCGACGCGATGCAGGCCCTCGGCACGCGCTGCCTGCGGGCGATGGCGACCCTCGAGGGCGAGCCGGTGGGGCTCGCGCAGTTCCTGGTGCGCAGGATCGCTGGCCTGGTGCCGCTCGCGCTGTGCACGCACGGGCCGGTCTGGGCCGCGCGGCTCACCGAGGCCGACCGCGCCCGCGGCTGCCGGGAGATCGGCCGCAGCGTGCCGCTGCGCTGGCCGCGCGCGGTCCTGTTCACGCCGGATGCCGCGCTCGCGCAGGCCGCGGGCGTGACCCGCCTGCGCCGCGTGATGACCGGCCACTCGACGGTGCGCATCGACCTCGGCCTTCCCGCCGACGCGCTGCGCGCGGCGATGCACGGCAAGTGGCGCAACCGCCTCGCCGGGGCCGAGCGCTCGGCGCTCAAGGTCGAGCGAGTGGGGGCCCGGCCGGCACAGTACCGGTGGCTGCTCGAGCGCGAGCTCGCGCAGCGCGGCGTCCGGCGCTACATCGCGCTGCCCGACGGCTTCGTGGAGGCCTGGCAGGCCGCCTGCGCCGCGGCCCGCCCGCCGGCCGGCGTGCGGCCCGACGAGCCGCTGCTGACGCTGCGCGCCGACCTCGGGCGCGATGCGGTCGCCGGCATGATGTTCCTCGTGCACGGCACGGCCGCGAGCTATCAGGTCGGTTGGGTCGGCGAGGCCGGGCGGGAGCTCGGCGCGCACAATCTGCTGCTGTGGCAGGGCATGCTCGAGCTGCAGCGGCGCGGGGTGCGCTCGCTCGACCTCGGGGGCGTGGACACCGCGCGCGGCGCCGGCCTCGCGCGCTTCAAGATCGGCAGCGGCGGCGCTGTGGTGACGCTGGCCGGCACCTACCTGTAGGCGGTGCGCGGCGCGCGCGATCCCGGGTCGCTGCGCCGGTCGCTGCGCCGGCGGGCGCGTTCAGGGCTGCGGGGAGCGGCCGGTCGAGGCGACCCGCTGGGCCTCGTCGCGCTGCGCCGCCTCGATCAACTCGCCCAGCACCTTGTCGGCCATGCTGTGCTCCACCTGGCAGGTGCCCGCGGCGCGGTGGCCGCCGCCGCCGTAGCGCAGGCACAGCGCACCGACGTCGGTCGCACAGCGCCGGTCGAAGATCGACTTGCCGATCGCGAACACGGTGTTCTGCCTGCGCAGCCCCCACATCCGGTGGATCGAGAGGTTGCACGACGGGAACAGCGCATAGATCAGGAACCGGTTGGTCGCCCAGATGGGGTCCTGGTCGCGCAGGTCGAGCAGCACCACGTTGCCGTGGACCGTCGAGGCTGAGAGCAGCTGGTCGACCGCCCGGCCCTCGTGATCGAGGTACAGCTCGACCCGCTCGCGCACGTCCGGCAGCGCGAGGATCTCCTGGATCGGCATCGTGCGGCACGCGTCGATCAGGTCCATCATCAGCTGGTAGTTCGAGATCCTGAAGTCGCGGAAGCGGCCCAGCCCGGTGCGCGCGTCCATCAGGAAGTTCAGCAGCGTCCAGCCGGTCGGGTGGAGCGCCTCCTCGAGCGTGTACTGGGCCGAGTCGGCCTTGTCGACCGCCTCCATCATGTCGTCGCCGATCCGCGGGAAGGCGGCCTTGCCGCCGAAGTGCCGGTACAGGACCCGCGCCGCCGAGGGCGCCGCCGGGTCGATCACGTGGTTGCCGACGTGGGCGGTGTTGCGCTGCATCTCGGAGCTGTGGTGGTCGAAGACGAGGTGCGCGCCAGCCACGTAGGGCAGGTTGGTGGTGATGTCGCGCGCCGTGATCTCCACCTTGCCGTCCTGCATGTCCTTGGGGTGGACGAACAGGATCTCATCGATCAGGTCGAGTTCCTTGAGGAGCACGGCGCAGACGAGGCCGTCGAAGTCGGACCGGGTGACGAGGCGAAATCGCTGGGCAGGCATGGCGGAGGGCATCCAGGACGGAACCATCTCAGCTTTCCGCGCCCGCGCGTGGCGGTACAGGCCGGGCCGATGGGCGGTCCGGGGGGCGGGGCGGTCGGGCCGCCACCGTCGCCGCCCGGCCACCGCCTGCTCAGCCGCGCCGGCCGGTGAAGCGCGCCGGACGCTTCTCCAGGAAGGCCCGCACGCCCTCGCCGAAGTCGTCGGTGGCGCCTGCCTGGCGCTGCAGCTGGCACTCCAGGTCGAGTTGCTCCTCGTAGCTGTTGCCCGGGCTCTCCCAATACAGGCGGCGGGTCAGCGCCAGTGCGACCGTCGGTCCCTCGGCCAGGCCGCGGGCCACCGCGAGCGCCTCGGGCATCAGCTGCGCGTCGTCGAACACCCGGTTCACCAGCCCCCAGTCGAGCGCGGTCTGCGCCGCCAGCCGCTCGCCGAGCAGCGACAGCTCGATGGCTCGAGCGCGGCCCACCAGCCGCGGCAGCAGCCAGGTCGCGCCGCAGTCGGGCACCAGCCCGATCCGTCGGAAGGCCTGCAGGAAATACGCCGAGCGCGCCGCATACACCAGGTCGCCCATCAGCGCGAAGCTCATGCCGGCCCCCGCCGCGGGTCCGTTCACCGCGCTGACGATCGGGCAGTGCAGGTCGCGCAGCCGGCGCAGCACCGGATGGAACTGGGTCTCGAGCGTTGCGCCTGCTCGGTTGCGCGGCGCGGTGGTGTCGTCGGCCTGGCCGCGGCGCTGCAGGTTCGCGCCGGTGCAGAAGCTGCGGCCTTCGCCGGTGAGCAGCAGGCAGCGTACGCCGTGGCCCGGGTCGTCGACCGCGTCGAGGGCGCCCCCGATGCCCGCGAGCATCTCCGCGGACAGGGCGTTGAGGACCTCGGGATGGTCCAGGGTCAGCGTCGCGACCGGGCCGTCGAGGCGCAGGCGGACACGTTGGAACTCGAGATCGGTGGCGGGCATGGCGACTCCTCGTGTGCGGTGGGCGAGGCGCGATCGTACCGCCGGGCGCCGCGTCGCGGTCGGCGGCGCGCGGGCGACGCGCAGCGGCCCCAGGGTTGGAACGCCGTCGCGCGCCGCGGTGCGCGACCGGCTAGGATGCGCCATGACCCGGGGCTTCCTGATCGCGCTGCTGCTGTCGTTCGGACCGACGGTCTCCAACTCGTTCGCGCGCTTCGCGTACGCGCTGGTGCTGCCCTCGATGCGAACCGACCTCGCACTCGACTGGTCGCAGGCGGGCGGGCTCAACACCGCCAACGCGATCGGCTACCTGCTGGGTGCGGTGCTCGCGCGCGCGCTGGTCGTGCGCACCGGCAATCGCCTGCTGTTCGGGGCAGGCATGGTGATCACCGCGGTCGCGCTGCTCGCCACCGGCCTGACCCGCGACCTCGGGCTGCTGTCGGCCGCGCGGGCGCTGTCCGGGCTGGGCGGCGCCATGGTGTTCGTGTGCGGCGGCGCGCTGTCGGGCAACGTGTTCCCCGGCCAGCCGCAGCGCGCCACCCTGACCATCGCGATCTTCTTTGCGGGCGGGGGCATCGGCCTGATCCTGTGCGGCGTCGCGATCCCGCTGCTGCTGCAGGCGCAGGGCGACACCGCGTGGCCGCTCGCATGGCGCGCGATGGGCTGGGCGAGCCTCGCGATGACGGTGGCGAGCCTGTGGGCGGCGAGCCGCATCGACGAGCCCGGGGCCGCGCCCGGCGGCGCGCAATGGCGGCTGCGCCCCTTCCTGCCGCAGTTCCTGTCCTACGTGTGCTTCGGCCTGGGCTACATCGGCTACATGACCTTCGTGATCGCGTGGATGCGCGTGAATGGCTCGTCCACGGGCCTGCTGATCGCGGTGTGGACGGTGCTCGGGGCCGCCACCCTCGCCGCCCCCGCGGTGTGGGCCGGGCCCTGCGAGCGCTGGCCGGGCGGGCGGCCGCTGGCCGCGGTGATGGCCGTGCTCGCCACCGGCGCGATGCTGCCGATGCTGTCGGTGCATCCGGTGGCGATGCTGGCCTCGGCCGCGCTGTTCGGCCTGGCGATGTTCAGCGCGCCGTCGGCGGTCAGCAGCCTCATCAAGCACGCGCTGCCCAAGCCGGCGTGGGGCGGGTCGATGGCGACCTTCACGATCGCGTTCGCGGCGAGCCAGATCGTCGGGCCGGTGGCCACCGGGTGGGTGGCCGACCGCTTCGGGTCGCTGCGGCCCGGACTGACGGCGTCGGCGCTGGTGCTCGCGCTCGGCGCGCTGCTCGCGCTCGCGCAGCGCGATCCCCGGGCGGCGGCGCGGCGCTGAAACGGATCCGGGCGGCTGCTCGGCGCACGCGGCCCACGCCCACCCGACCGCTCAGCGCTTGTCGAACAACCCCGCCCTGCGCATCTCGTCGACGGTCGCGCGCGACAGCGCCGCCACCTGGACGCCCACGTCGTCGCCGCTCGGGTTGGTCGCGCGCATCGACCACATCTCGCGGCCGCTGTCTGTGTCGAGCAGCGCCGTGCTCGACGCGTAGGAGGTCGCCGGCCGCACGCCGCCCAGCGGGATCGAGAAGCTGCCGCCGATGCCGATGCCCCCGCTCCCGCCGCCAAGACCGAAGCCGATCGCGGGGCCGAAGCCGACGCTGCCGCCGCTCACCCCCGCGACGTTGATCGCCGTGGTGATCGCCGAGGTGGCGCCGGCCTCGCGCGCCGCGCGGGTGACCGCCTCCACGCCGCCCGCCGGGTCCACCGGCTGAGGCGCGCGCAGCACGACCGCGCCGGCCTGGCCGAGCATCTCCGAGAACCGGTCCTCGCACAGCCGCGCGACTGTCGTGTCGGGGCCCCGGCAGCTCACCAGCACCTTGGTGCCGAGCAGCGTGCGGCCGAAGAACGCCGGATCGGCCCACTGGCCGTCGACGCGCGTCGCCGCGCAGCCGGCGGCAAGGAGCGGCACGCAGGCCGCGGTGAGAAAGGTTCTGATCGTCCGGGTCATCATCTGTCGCTCCTGTGACGCTTCATGACGCGGGCAGGCGCCGTGCCCGGCGCGCCCGTACTTTGCTCCTGCCGCCGGGCGTACGCACCGTCGGGCTCATCGCGGTCGTCTCGCGATGGCCGCGCCGAGCGCAGCACCCATTACCGCGAGCAGCACGCCCGCCGCGACGATCACCGTCGCGTAGCCCACCAGCGGGCCGAGCCGCGCAACCGCGGCCACGCCGATCGACTGACCGACGAAGATCGCCACCGCGAACAGCCCGACCGCGGTCGCGCGCGCCTGCGGGGCGAGTTGCGTCGCGGCGGTCTGCAGCGTGTTGTGCAGCATGTAGAACCCGACCCCCGCGACGAGGCAGCCGAGCGGCGGCAGCACGCTGGCCGCCGCGCCGCCCAGCACCTCCACCGCGAGCACCATCGCACCGAACCCCGCCGCGATCAGCAGCGTGCCCAGCGTGACCAGCCCGCGCTCGCCCAGCCCCGCGATCCAGCGCCGCGCGGTCGCCGCGTAGAGCAGGCCGCCCACGCCGACCGCCGCGACCGCGACGCCGGCCGACGCGAGCGACTGCCCGGTGCGCTCGTGCAGCCAGGTCGGCACGAAGGCGAGCGCCCCGAACATCAGCGCCCCCTCGAGCGCCGCCGCGGTCACCACCGTTCGTGACCAGCCGGTACGCAGCACCGCGCCATAGCCGCGCAGCAGCGAGCCCGGCGTGAGCGGCGCCGGCGCCGCACGCGGCGGCGTCGCGATCCGCGCCTGCATGCGCAGTGCGGCGGTGCCGGTCACGAGGAACACCACCGCCATCAGCCCGAAGGCGGCGCGCCAGCCCACCGTATCGGCCGCGAGGCCGCCCAGCACCTGGCCCGCGATCAGCCCTGTGAGCGTGCCGGTGGCCAGCCGCGCGAGCGTGAGCTGGCGCACCTCGTAGGCGACCGTGTCGCCGACGAAGGCGATGGACAGCGGGATGATCGCCGCGCAGCACGCGCCGGTCAGCAGCCGTGCCACGTTGAGCAGCGCGAGCGACGGCGCGAGCGCACACAGCATCGACCCCGCGGTGGCCGCGACCGCCGCCCACGCGATCAGCCGCAGCTTGCCGATCCGGTCGCCGAGCGGACCCCAGACCAGCTGCATCACCCCATAGGCGAGCGTGAACAGCGTGATCACCGAGGCGACCTGCGCCGGCTCCCGGCCGAAGTCCGCGGCGAGCGCGGGCAACATCGAGTCGGCGAGCCGGATCGAGGCCATGCTCGCGAACGCCGCCGCCGCGAGGTAGGGCAGCGCGCCGTAGGCCGGCACGGCGCCCGGCACCGCGGCGCTCAGGGGGTGGTCTGCTTGAATGTGTCGCAGGCGGCGAGCTGCCCGGACTTCATGCCGGCGCTGAACCAGTAGACCCGCTGCTGCCCCGAGCCGTGCGTGAAGGCGTCCGGCACCACCGTGCCCTGGGTGCGCTGCATCATCTTGTCGTCACCGATCTGCGAGGCGGCGTTGAGGCCCGACTCGATGTCGGTGCGATCGAGCCAGCCGCGCGCCTTCTGCGAGTGGTGCGCCCAGACGCCCGCGTAGCAGTCGGCCTGAAGCTCCAGGCGCACCGACAGCAGGTTGGCCTGGCGCTCGGGCGCGCGCTGCTGGGCCGCCTGCACCTGGTTCATCGTGCCCATCAGGTTCTGGATGTGGTGGCCCACCTCGTGCGCGACCACGTAGGCCTGGGCGAAGTCACCGGGCGCCTGGAAGCGCTGCTGCAGCATGCGGTAGAAGCTGAGGTCGATGTAGACCGTCTGGTCGAGCGGGCAGTAGAACGGTCCCGCTGCCGATTGGCCGGTGCCGCAGGCCGTGGGCGTGCGCCCGTCGAACATCACCATCCGCGGCGGCTGGTAGCGCGCGTTGGCCTGGCGGAAGATCTCGGTCCAGACATCCTCGGTGCTGGCGAGCACCACCGAGGTGAACTGGCCGCCGGCGTCGGCCACCGGGCCCTTCTGACCCTGCACCTGCTGCGGCTGCTGCTGCTGCTGCGGTGCGACGAGACTGCTCGCACCCTCCATCAGCCCGAGCGCAACCATCGGGTTGATGCCGAAGATCCAGCTGCCCAGCAGCGCGAGCACCACCGCGCCGATCCCGAGCCCCCCACGGCGTCCCCCGGGCATCCTGATGCCGCCGCCGCCGCCGCCGCCGCCTCCGGCGCCGCGCCGATCCTCGACGTTCTCGCTCTGTCGACCCCCTTCCCAGCGCATTGCATTCCCTCCGGCGGCCGAATGGCCGAGCGCCGATTCTATCGTGACCGGGCCGCGCGCCATGGCTGCGCCCGTGCCGGAATCCTCGGCGGCCCGTCGGCTCGCGCGCCGGGGGACACCCGCCGTTCGGTCGGGGGCGCCTGTTCGAGCGCCGATCCGGTCGACCACCGGCCCCGGGCTGCCCACGCACGCGACCACGATCGGCACGCGATGCCGGACCACCGCGTCGAGCGCAGCGCCTGCGCCAATGCGGGGCGCGCGCTTGCGAGAATCCGACCCGCGCGCCGATAATGCCACCGACCAACAGATCCGCTGACGGCTAAGTCGCGCAGACGAGCCTTGGAACGGGTCGAGGGACCTCGATCAGGAGACGCGGTGCACACGCAACGCAAGCGCAGGGCCGGCGCGCGGCCCGACCCTGCGTGCTGCATGCCCGATGCCCGGGCAGCCCGCCCCATGCCGGACGACCTCGACGCGCTTGCCGCCGATCCGCAGCACCGGATGCGCGGTCTGCCCACCGGGCACGGGCACATCAACGCGACCGCCATCGGCCCTGACGCGGGCGCCCGCAGGACGGCACGCCGGCGCGCCGCCGCGGCACCCGCATGAAGCCCCCATCCACGGACCGACCCCGCAGCGGCCCGCCGGCGCCCGCCACCCCCCGCAGGCGGACCTTCCCGGGCCCGGCCGGCACCGTCATGGTGGCCGACGCCTACGGGCCGCAGGACGCGCCCGCCGTGCTGCTGCTGCACGGCGGCGGCCAGACCCGCCATGCATGGGGCGGCGCCGCGCGCGCGCTCGGCGAGCAGGGCTGGCACGCCGTGGCGCTCGACCTGCCCGGCCACGGCGACAGCGGCTGGCCCGAGGACGGCGACTACACCATCCGAACCATCGCCGAGTCCATCGCGCGGACCCTGCGCGCGCTCGGCCGTCCGGTGGCGCTGGTGGGCGCCTCCCTGGGCGGCCTGGCGAGCATGGCCGCGCTCGACCTGCCCGACCCCCTGCGGATCGATGCGCTGGTGCTGGTCGACATCGCGCCGCGCATCGAGGAGCCCGGGGTCAGGCGCATCGTGTCCTTCATGACCGCCCATCCCGAGGGCTTCGCGTCCCTCGACGAGGCGGCGGCGCACATCGCCGCCTACAAGGGCCAGCCGGTGGGCGCGCGCAGCGAGGGCCTGCGCAAGAACCTGCGCCTCAACGAGGCGGGCCGCTGGGTCTGGCACTGGGACCCGCGCCTGATGCACGACCGCAACCATGCCGACCGGCGCGACCCCGAGGCCTTCGAGCGCGGCCTGCGCAGGCTGGGCGCGCCCTCCCTTCTGGTGCGCGGCCGGCGCAGCGACGTCATCACCGAGGCGGGCGCGCGCGCCTTCCTCGAGGCCGTGCCGGGCGCGCGCTACGTCGACCTGCAGGACGCCGGCCACATGGTCGCCGGCGACGCCAACGACGCGTTCACCGCCAGCGTCACCCACTTCCTGCGCGAGGCGATGCCGCCCGCGCCTGCCGCAGAGACCCCCGAGGACACCGCATGAGCCTCAGAGCCTTCACGCTGAGCGACCTGATCGACCGCAACGCCGCGCTGTACCCCGAGCGTGCCGCGTTCCTGTTCGACGATCACACGCTGACCCACGCCGCCTATGCCGCGCGCATCGCTCGGCTGGCCGGCGGCCTCGCCGCGGCGGGTGTGGGCGTCGGCGACCGGATCGTCGTCGTCGCGCCCAACGGCCCCGCGTTCGTGGACCTGTTCGGTGCGGCCGCGCGGCTGGGCGCCGTCCTCGTGCCGGTCAACGTGCGCCTGTCGGCCGAGGAGGTCGCCTACGTCATCGCCGACGTCGCGCCGCGCGTGCTGGTGGCCGCGCCCGCGCTGCACGCGCTGGCCGGCGGCGCGCCGCCCGCGGGCGTGCTCGGCCTGACCCTGGGCGACGCGCAGGGCGCCTGGGCGCCCTTCGCCGCCCTCTATGGCGCCGCGGCCGATGCGCCGGCGGCCGACCACGACGACGAGGCCGGCCTTCTGATCGTGCACACCGCGGCCGTGGGCGGACGCCCCCGGGGCGCGCTGCTGTCCCACCGCGGCCTGCTGTCGGCGAGCCTGCAGGCCGGCCAGGCGTGGCGCCTGGGGCCCGACGACGTCAACGTCGGTGTGCTGCCCCTGTTCCACATCGCCGGCATCGGCCTGATGCTGGCCGCCCAGCACGCCGGCGGCGCCACCGTCGTGCTGACCCGCTTCGAGCCCGACACCCTCGTCGAGCGGATCGAGGCCGTCCGGGGCAGCCTGATCGGCACCTTCCCGCCGATGCTAGGCGCGGTGGTGGATGCCGCGGCCCGCGCCGGCCGCAGCCTGCCGAGCCTGCGCGTGGCCACCGGCATCGACATGCCCGACACCATCGCGCGCTTCCAGGGCGCGTGCCCAGGCGCTGCGTTCTGGGCCGCCTACGGCCAGACCGAGACCTCCGGCATGGTCAGCATGTCGCCCTTCTCCGAGCGGCCCGGCAGCGCCGGGCGGCCCACCGCCCTGAATGTGGTCGCCATCGTCGACGAGACCGACCGGCCCGTGGCCGCCGGGGGCACCGGCGAGATCCTCGTGCGCGGCCCCATGGTGTTCGGTGGCTACTGGGGCTGCGAGGCCGACACCGCCTTCACCCTGCGCGGCGGCTGGCACCACACCGGCGACATGGGCCGCATCGATGCCGACGGCTACCTCTGGTACGCCGGCCGCTCGCCCGCCAAGGAGCTGATCAAGCCCGGCGGCGAGAACGTCTACCCCGCCGAGGTGGAGCGCACCCTGCGCGAGCATCCCGACGTGGCCGACGCCGTCGTCTTCGGCGTGCCCGACGCCCAGTGGGGCGAGGCCGTGAAGGCCGTGTGCGTGGCGCGCGGCGCCAGCACGCCCGACCCCACCGCCCTGATCGAGTTCGTGGGCCAGCGCATCGCCCGCTACAAGAAGCCCAAGCACATCGTGTTCGTCGATGCGATGCCGCAGGCGGCGTCGGGCGGTGTGGATCGTGCAGCCGTGAAGGCGGCGCACGGCGCTGGGTAGCGGGGCAGCGCTGCGCCATGAGCGCGGGGGTAGAATCTCGGCCGCCGTCACAGGTGCGTTCCGGTGAGCCGTTCGGTACGCAATTCGTCCGGACGGCAGCGTTTCAGAGCGGGCCTCTAGCTCATGGTGGTTAGAGCAGCGGACTCATAATCCGTTGGTACCGGGTTCGACCCCCGGGGGGCCCACCAGTTCTCGCTGCGGCAACGCCGCCCGTCGGTGGCACCTATCGCTGAGTTGGGCCTCCCGGCACCGTTCATGTGACGTGACCCCGCCAACCGCCTGTGACCGACTCTGACCTTCCTTCGCTTCAGCAGGACGCCCAACGCCTGCTCGGCCGATGCATCCTGCGCCTTCAGCAGTACGAGCGCCTCGCCAAGGACATCCTTGCCAATCACGCCATCGTCGCGACACCACAGGCGCTGGCGCAGCAGCGAATGGACCAGGCCGCGCGCGTGTCGAAGAACACGCTGGGCACTTCGGTCAAGGGGTTGTTCGAGTCGTTCATCGTTGCAGACATCACTGGGCCGCAACCGGCCGACTCGTACGAATTGCTCGCTCATCCAGGGGCGGGAAGCACAGCCGCGGTCAGTATCAAGGTGACCCTGGAGATGCCCGAGGAGCGCTACGGGCAGACCAAGGCGGAAGTGGACGAGCTGGTCAAGATACGAAACGACCTGGTTCATCACCTCAGCGAGCGCTATGACCTTTGGTCGGCAGCCGGATGTCACGCCGCGGCTGATCATCTCGAAGCGGCGTACTTGAGAATCGACCGAGAACTGCATCAGCTGCATGACTGGGCGCGACACAGCAACGAAGCTGTTGAAGTACTCCGATCCGAGCTGCAGGAAGGGATGAAGAGCGGGGAGTCGTTCAACGACGCAGCCGTTGACGTCATGGCCGTTCAAGACGTTCAAGATCGTCCGCGAGCGCGGCCATAATCCGTTGGTACCGGGTTCGACCCCCGGGGGGCCCACCAGATCTCGCTTCCCTGCTCGGTGTGAAATCGGAAGGCAGCGCCCGCGAGCCGTCCCATTTCAGAAGTGAAGTCAGGCTTGAGTCGTCGCCCACCTTTTTTCGCTGCCCCAGTTCATCCAACACAAACCGAGTAAGTGCCCGGCAGTTCTCGCGCTCCCATGCAATTTCAGACTCTGCTGAATCACGCCCGCCCTTGAATAAGCTTCAGCGCACCGCGATACAAAAACGGAATCCACCACGACACGGCACCTTTGCGTTCCCGCCTCTCGAAGAAACCAACAGATGCGAGTCGCTCGGCGATCAGTTGCGCCTCTTGCTCCGTCTTGCCCCAAATCCTTTGCAGGGACTCAATGCTCTGCTCAGCCTTTTGGCCCTCAAGCCTGTCCATGGACAGCTTGAGATCGGGGTACTCGGCAACCATGGTCTGCGAGTAGCGGACTTTCGAGACCTCTATCAGCGCCTCCTTGAACACAGTCCGATCGAACAACTGTTGCCCGGGAGGCTCTGCTTCGCCGCGCTCCAACCGCTTGATCTGCAACGTTCGCAGAGTCTCAAAAAGGTGAATGAGTTCGCGAGGTGCAGTGACGCCAATACCGTCCGTCACCCGCGTTGTCATCCATTGAAACGTGTCTGGATTTTTGCCCGTATCGACCTTGTCGGGAAGAATTGCTTTTAATAAGCGCTCTTGCGCTTCAAAGTCAGCCTTAACAGCTTCGCTGTCAACTCCTAGATACTTGACAAGATCGTCGCTTGTGAGAAGTCGGCGAACGATCAAGTTCAACAATCCCTTGTCGCTCCATTCAATGTTTGTGGCCCGGGTAATATGACTCGCCTCAGCGAACCCACCAGACGAGATTCGCTTCCAAATATCGTCGCGAACGAAGATCTTCAATGCAATGCTGTCGAGGGCGCGCAAATCGCCATAAGCCCTGAACAGGGCGCGCAGCGCGTTCCGCTCAAGCTCTGGCGAGTCGACAAACGCTACGTCGAGCCGGTCGAACAGAATCCAAAGCTTCTTGCTCCCCTGCCGCAGCGCGCGATCTGCGCTGGCCAGAAGTTCATCAACGGGAATGTCATCTAGACTCTGTTCATCGCCAGACTCTCGGAACTCGGTCTTCCGCGTCGCGACTGGCATTCCCGTTTCCGGACTGATCGAAAGTCCGTACTCCACTGCGGCAACATTTCGGTTCAGCAGGCCCTTAAAGTAGCTCTGAACCCCTCGGAACATCGACGAGATGCTTGCGTCGGGAACCATAAGCTTTGCGGCATGGAGTGCCGAGATCAATGCGTTTGCATGGGGGTTTTGAACGTTGTTGTCGCGGAGGGCCGTGCCTGCCAACACCAGGCAGTACAGCTTCCAGAGAAAGATGAACGAACTCTCGCTCGGAGGGGGAGACGCAACCAAGCCCTTAAAGACGGTCGCACCCTTGACGTTCTCCGCAGTGGCAAGGAGAACGTTCGACGCCTTAAGGTTCTCTTCCTGAGCGTTGAGAAGACCATAGAGTGCACTCTTCCCAGTTCCCTTCGGCCCGTAGACCACATCCTTCCTACCCTCGATCATGTCAGTCCACTGACTGGTCTCAACGAAGTAGGTTGCCAACTCCGAAAGTTCGTCCTCAGCAACGCGCTGGCCGAGTGTCAGCGTTTTGAGAATGTCTAGCTTCGTGTTCATGGTCACGGTTCTGGTGTTTGTCACAAGTGTAACGCCGTCATACCGCACTGCACCCCCCACGGCGCGCCTCCCGACGCAGCCGACGACGCGACGCCCCACCGCCGGGGCCCAAACCTGACTCGCAGGGGAGCCGCCGGGGCGCCGGAATAGGGAGGTGACGGCAGGCCCGCAGCGGGTGCGCCTCGGGGCAACCTGGGGTACTTGCGGGGGGGGGGGCGGAGGAGGGGGGAGGGGCAGCGGGCGGGCACACCATGCTGCTGCCGTCGCGTTGCCCCGTGCTCCCCCTCGGACTCGCGGTCCACAGTGCTCTGCCGACGCACACGAGTGCGAAACCTACTGCCGGAACAACGATTTTGGCTGATTCACGTTCATCGCCCGCACGTGCATTAGCACCTCCACGCGCGCAGCGTCGCTACACATGAGCGGCGATTCCAGCAGCTGCGCCATCACGGGATGGTCGGTCGCAATCACCTCGAACCGACGAACTAGGCCAAGCGAATCGAGGGCCTTGCCAGGGATCGAGCCAAAGATCGCGGGCTCGTTGCCTCTTTGTAGGTCTGGCGCTAACCGGGTCTTAAACCTGACTCCTGAGCGGAACCGTTCATGAAAGAGATCCCGCTCGTCTGTGTCACACGGACCGGGTTGGCTTGTTGCGATCAAGGTGCACTCACTCAGCATTCGCGTCGTCGCTTCATACACCCAACCGAAAAATACGCCACCGCCTACTCTTCTAACGTCGAACCAAGCCTCGGCTAGTCGCAGCACGATCTGCGTGAGCGCCGTCAACGCCACCGATATGATCTGACGATCGTCTACTGAGTCCTGCGGCGGAAAGAATGCCTCTCCCTCTTTAGCGTGGAAGAGCGGCAGTCTGGCGTCCTTGTAGATGCTCGACAGGACAGTCTCGACCATGTCGGTGCCACCCGAATGGGCAACTAGGCTATGCATTCCAACGGTTGACTGAATGCCAGCAAGGCCACGCCTCAGCCATTCGACCTCCTTCTCTCCCCTTCTTTTTGGATACTTAAAACTTAGCAATGCTTCGAAAGCAAGATACATGTTCCGATAGGCGTCGTATAGGTCGTCTGTGGTCTGGGCGAGGCGGAAATATCGGAAGGCAATGTGATACCGCGCCTGCGGCCGCGAAGGAGCGATCTCGCTTCCGTCAGTATCGCGCGTAGCAACAACGAGCGGTCCAACCTCCAAGCGCAGATAGCTCGTTGAGACATGTCTGACAACCACACCTTCCCTCTCTAACCACCAAACAGAGTGTTCGCTCTCGGCGTCCTGGATTGCGACGTCGCACCTGCCGAGCAGCGATAGCATGTCCAGGCCTTGCTGCGCGAGCTGGTGCCCTCGTCTGAATGCATCGGCTGCCGTCGATACGCCATCAAATCTGACGACGACGTCGCGTTGCCCTTTGGCAACCTCAACGTCAAAACCTGGAAGGGCCAAAGCAGCGCTCGTCCCGGCCGCTACTGTAAGCGTGAAGACTGCGCCACATTTTTGGGCCGAGCCCTGCGTGTACAGAACAATGTCTCCAAGCCGCGCCATAAAGGGTTCGTTCTCCTTGGATACTTCCGCCTCAGCTTTTACATTTCCACGGACTGCGACCGCGAACTGCGATGTACTAGCTGCTCGTTGGTGTAGCCAACGCCTACTCACCGAGCGTCATTCAATTATCAACCCGTTGGGGCAATCGACGGCGCTGATGAGTTGACCACAGGCGCTTCTTCACCAGAGTAATTGCAGGTGCTGCGCGCGGGTTAGGAATCGTCCTCGCCGCTCAATCGGCTTGATCCACGGACATGCAGGACCGGGACTGCTGCTGCGAGGCGAAGAAGCGGCGGCAACGTGAGGAGGTAGTGTGTGAGCGGCAGCGGATGCTGAATCCACCAGTTTCGGCACCTTGAGCGGTGGTCGCGACGGTCCCGATCGCAGCGGCAGGTGTCGGATTACACGCTGGTCACGGCCCTGAGGTGCACCCTTTGGCGATGTACCCATGCGTCTTCGCCGCTCCAGTCGACTGCAGGTCTCCAGATTGCCAGCATCTCGGCGTCCCGCCCCTGCCCCCCGGGGATGCCGCACATCGCCTCGACCCGACGCACCCGACGACCCTGCCCCGCGCCCGCCCCGCCGCCTGTGCCCAAAGCTGACCCGAGTGGCAGCCGCCAGAACGCCGGAATAGGGGGGGTAATGGCGGGGCCGCAGCGGGGCCGCCTCGGGGCAACCCAGAGCCGCAGCGGACGGCGCCGAGGGGTTGGGAGAGGCGGCGGGTGCACCGCCTGGGTAGGTGCCGATAATGCCGACGCGGCAACCGGCAGCTGGAAACCTGGCGAACTGGAAAACTGCTGCCCAAGCGTGTTTCACCAGGCACCTTCTCGACGCCAAGCTCTTGCCCGATTACGATCATCCTCCTGGGACCTTCCCGCGGTCTGTTTGCGGGCCTATTAATGCGAATGGAGCGCGCCAGTGGAAAGCTGGTTCATCCTGATCTCCGTAGGCATCCTCGCCGTCATCGCGTTCCGACTGATGCGCGGTAGCGACGTGTCGGAGGAACGAAGTAAGAGTCGGCAGTCAGATTCGCCTGATGTGCTTGTTGAGCCAGTCCCAACGCCCGATGCAGTCGCGCCAGTATCGAACGACTCGTTTCTGGAAGGACTCAGCGTCTCGCTTCAAGCTGCGGAGGAGGCCGGTACGAAGCTTGCGGAAGAGCGTGCGAACGCCCGGACGCGCGCCGCCATTGCAGAGTTCGAATCACAATACGATCTGCCGGAAGATAAAGTCAAAGAGATCGGACTAGGTGACGATTTGATCGCGCTCACCGATATGGCACTTCAGCTGCCGATATGGATCGCAATAGGGCGTTCCACCCCGGATTTAAATCCACTCGGTTTTGATCACCTTGTTGGGAAGTTTGCCAGCGATCCGGACTTCGACGTGCGGCAGGATGAAGGCGACGGGTCGAGAGCCTGGCCGTTTCCTACAGGCAAACCAACTGAAGCGCTGCTCTCCATCACGACTGGCGATCCCAAGCCCGCACGGCAAACTTGGAAGGATGTCCGCGATGTTCCGCTCACAAAGTTGAATTTTTCGGGCGACGAAGAGTGGGACTGGCAAGCGGTCGAGTTTCGCTGGCGAGGAATCACCTTCGGCGTCTTGTCGGGACCATCAGAAGAGCGAACTGACGATGGAACCTTGACGATTCGATGCCTATACGAACAAGACGAGCCGAAGCTCGCAATCTCGGTCGAGACAGTGCTTGTTCCAGACACACCCGAAGCTTACGAGTTGACCACGGTGCAACGAGTTTTGAAAGTCCGCCGTGACGGTGAATGGCCGAAGCTGTTGATTGCTATTCGTGCCCACCGTGCTGAGCGGCAGCCAGTTAGCTCTGGTCCGGTCTTGGGGCAAGTGCAAAACCCAGCCACTCAATGGCCTTACCCGCCGCCTAATGTGTAGAAATATCTCGACGTACTCGACGCCCGTCCTCAACGCTGGGGCCCAAACCTGGCCCGCAGTGCAGCAGGCAGGGCTCGCGAGAAGGGGCGTAACGGCGAGCCCGCAGGGGCGCTGCCTCCTGGCAACCTAGGTCTGCTGCAGGTTGCATTTAGCTGAGCAGGGGGGGCAGGTTGTGGCTGAAAAACTGGCGAGTTGGAAGCGGGAAGCGATGATGCTCTACTTCACGTGTGCGACGCCGGGTCGCGTCACCGCCTTATCCGTTGCTTGAGCCGCGAGTACCCGTTTTCACGGTGTTGATGGTCTTGGACAGATATATCGGAGCGTCTCGAAAGCCAAATGGGTGATCAGAGTGTGACGCACGCGCAGCCCCGCCTATCGATCGCTGCGATATAGAGATATAATCCGCGCTCTCAACTGAATCTCTTGTAGATAACCAATGGCAACTCTGACGAAAGCGCAAATCGAGAAGCAGATTGCGAAGCTAAAGGCCCAAGCGCACAGCTTGGAGAAGGCGGACAAGGCGAAGAAGGACAAAGCGATCCAGTCGGTCCTCACGCTGATGAAGAAGCTGGGGGTAGACGCTGGTGACTTGACTCAGCCAAGCAAGAGTCCGAAGCAGGCAGGAAAGAAAGCTGCCGAACGGAAGTCGCCGAAGAAAAGCTTGTCCAAGGCCGGAAAGCCCTCGACCAAGGTTGCGCCGAAGTATCGAGATCCCTTGACAGGAACGACGTGGAGCGGACGCGGGCGGACACCCGTTTGGCTAGCCAGTCAGCTTTCCTTGGGTCGTGACAAACAGGAGTTCTTGTTACAGCCTGAGGCTGAGGCGAAGGTGTTGACTGCGACCTCGTCGGAACAGTCGTAGGCAACCACTGGAGGACTCTTCTGCCCCGCCCCATAACGGGAGCCAAAACTTCGCCCGCAGGCGCGCCGCCGGGGTGAATACGACGAACCAGAACTGGAACCAGCGCTTAAGCGACTTCAACTGCGCCGCGTTCGGCTTCTGCATATAGGAGACGAACTCGACTAGCGGCACGATCATGACTGGATACGGGATGAAGATCACGGTCTTGATCCGCAACTCCTCTTCCAGGGAGTCGGCGGTTACGTAGAACGTCTGCTTTAGCCGCCGCATGCCCTCGATCAGGGTCGCAGGGGGGGGGGGGGGGGCCCGTCTACCGCCGCGTCCGCCTCGATTCGGTCGAGGATGACAGCGGCCAAGCCGCATATGAGCAGCGTCTTATCGAGAGGCACTCAACACCTGTTGGAAAGCCTGTCGAGACCGGTCTCGATCTCCTTTCGAAGATCGAGCCGACTCGACCATGTCCAAGCCGCAAGCAATTTCGGTGTACTGAGAGCCCCTACCTCTGTTAGCATAGCCATGCCTTGGCAGTAGGCTCAAAATGCCTACGCCTCGACTCTGTCACTCAGTGATGCATCACGAGTGCTAACGTTTTTCTGTTGGCCAGATGTTGCTTGGTTTGGAACGCCGTGCGCTTTGCGCCAGGTACGCCAAGGCTCGAGTCGAGGATAGTTGAATGAAGAAATCACTTCGCAACTACCGCCTGGTTCTCGCGTGCATGAATCTGCTGAGCGCGATTGCGCGTTTGGCAGCTGCACTCGTGAACATGGCCTCCAACTATACGGCCCCTCATGCCAGCCAAGTGGGCCATAAAATACCAGTTGAAACCCGGAAGATGGGTATTCGAGCCCACCAAGGAAACCAAGGCGGCCGGTGAGGAGATAAGGAAGGCGATATGTGAGAAGTGGCATCCGCCGGTAACGTACTACCATCTAAGATCTGGCGGGCATGTCCGGGCTCTGCAGTCCCACCTGCATCATAAGTACTTCATTCGCGCCGACATAGACGATTTCTTCGGCAGTGTTAATCGCTCCCGCATCACCCGCTGCCTTAAAGGCCAGTTTGGTTACGCGCAGGCCCGCCGGATGGCTATTCTAAGTACGGTTCCGCATCCAGCCGAGTCAGCGCGTTGGATGCTGCCATATGGCTTTGTTCAGTCTCCGATACTCGCGTCACTTTCGCTCGCCTGCAGCAGGCTAGGGACATATTTGGCGGCGCTATCAAAAGTCGACGGAGTAGCCGTGAGCGTATATGTCGACGACATAGTGGTGTCATCCAACTGCATTTCGAGCCTGACGGAGTGCTTAACTAAGCTTACGGGCGTTGCGGAAAAGTCTGGATTCTTACTTAACGACGCTAAAGTTCAGGGTCCAGCAATGTCGATCATTGTGTTCAATATCTAATTGAGTCAGGGACGCCCGCAGATAGTAGACGAGCGTATGAAAAGGTGCGCCAGCGTGCTGGATTCCGCGACTAGCGAATCACAAGCGAATGGCTTAATTGGTTATGTGCGTTCAGTGAACGAGGATCAGGCGGACGCTTTGACTACACGCGAGATCCTTCGACCTTCACCGCCGGGTTGGGCAGATGAGTTTGAGCGGCTCCCGAAAGCAAAGCCATAATCTTAAGATGCGAGATTGAACCGCCCCGGGTATCGCGGAGGCCCGTTGGGTTAAGTCAGGCCTCCACTGCGGTGGACTGACCGGAGAGTTGCCGGTAGTAGTTTGCCTCGGCCTCGGCCGGCGGGATATAGCCGACAGGCTCGAGCAGGCGCTGGTGGTTGAACCAGGAC
>CAYNRU010000067.1:0-49142 GCA_964399635.1 uncultured Bordetella sp. | reverse complement strand
TCGGCAGCACGTTCGTGACGGTGCTGCAGCGATACGCCTGGGCGCTGAAGGCACGTCAGAGCAAGCTGATGCTGGTCGGCGTGGATCCGCTCGTCCGCGAGCAGCTGGCCAAGACCGGCGTGCTCGCGCTGATTGGCGACGAAAACGTCTTCGTCGCCACGCCACAGCTCGGTGCGGCGCTCAACCAGGCCGTGAAGTCGGCCAACGAGTGGCTGGGCCAGCCCCCCGGCGGCGCCGCGCCTGATCGGTCTTAGCATGCGATCGAGCGGAACTGTGGTTGCCGTAGCCGGTCCGAAATTGATGCGCTCGCCGCCGCCTGTGAACGCGCCGCCGCGCTTTCACATGCTGGCCAAGCAGCAAGGCGAGTGCGTATCGGCCCTGCGGCAGCGGCAGGGAGTGCCGCTTCTGCCATGGCCATCGGGCACCGGCTTCGCCGTTCAGCGGGGTCGACTGCGCCACGCGATTAGGAGGCTTGGCGACGCGGCAATGAGGGCAACGAGTCTCTTGGGACCGGGTCGCCTGCAGGCGATCCGGAATTTGTGTCAGTACTGAAAGGACGAGAGCATGGCAGCGAAAAAACCGAACATCCTGGTCCTGTGGGGCGACGACGTGGGCTGGTGGAACATCAGCTACAACAGCCGCGGGCAGATGGGCTACCGCACGCCCAACATCGACAGGGTGGGCAACGAGGGCGTGGCCTTCACCGATTACTACGCGCAGCAAAGCTGCACCGCCGGCCGCGCCGCGTTCATCACCGGCCAGAACCCGATCCGCACCGGCCTGACCAAGGTGGGCATGCCCGGCGCCACCAATGGCCTGCAGGCGGAAGACCCGACCATTGCCGAGTTGCTCAAGCCCCTGGGCTACGCCACCGGCCAGTTCGGCAAGAACCACTTCGGCGACCGCGACGAGCATCTGCCTACGATGCACGGCTTCGACGAGTTTTACGGCAACCTGTATCACCTCAATGCCGAGGAAGAGCCCGAGGATCCGGACTACCCGAAGGATCCGGCGTTCAAGAAGCGCTTCGGGCCGCGCGGCGTCCTGCATTGCAAGTCCGACGGCAAGGGCGGCCAGACGGTCAAGGACACCGGCCCGCTGACGATCAAGCGCATGGAAACCATCGACGATGAGGTCACCGAGCGCGCGCTGCGCTTCATCGACCAGGCACACAAGGCCAAGACGCCGTTCTTCCTCTGGTACAACACGACGGCGATGCACTTCCGCACCCACTGCGCCGAGAAGCACAAAGGCAAGAGCGGCCAGGGCGACTACAACGACGTGATGGTCGCGCACGACGAGAACATCGGCCTGATGCTCGACAAGCTCGATGCGCTTGGCATCGCCGACGACACCATCGTCATGTATTCCACCGACAACGGTGTGCACTACAACACCTGGCCGGACGCCGGCATCACGCCGTTCCGCTCCGAGAAGAACACCAACTGGGAAGGCGGCTGGCGCGTGCCGTGCTTCGTGCGCTGGCCGGGCCAGTTCAAGGCCGGCACGGTGCTCAACGGCATCTTCAGCCACCAGGATTGGCTGGCCACCTTCCTCGCCGCCGCTGGCGTGCCGGACATCAAGGAAAGGCTTCTCAAAGGCCACAAGGTCGGCAAGAAGACCTTCAAGGTCCACATCGACGGCTTCAACATGCTGCCCTACCTCAAGGGCGAGGTGAAGGACAGCCCGCGGCAGTCGTTCTTCTACATCAGCGATGACGGCGACATCCTGGCGATCCGGATGCAGGACTGGAAGGTGGTGCTGATGGAGCAGCGCGCCAAGCAACTGCAGTGCTGGCTCGAACCCTTCGTGAAGTTGCGCGGGCCCAAGCTCTTCCACCTGCGCCGCGACCCGTTCGAGCGCGCCGACGAGAACTCGAACAACTACTACGACTGGTTCATCTCACATGCGTACATCGTCTACATGATGCAGGCAGTGGTGGCACAGCAGATCGATAACTTCGTGAAGTACCCGCCACGGCAGAAGGCGGCCTCGTTCAACCTCGACGCGGTGATGCGTGACCTGGAAGCCGCAGGAGGCGGCGCCAACCACTGAGGCCGGACCGAGGCAGTGCCTGCGCACTGGCCGAGTGCTGGTCGAGGGCCCGACCCCTTCGCGGGGCGGGCTGACCTGCGTGGGAGGCCAGGCGCGCTGATCCAGCAGTCCCGGGCGCCGAGTTGTCGGCCGCCCGGGACGTTTTCTTCTGAGCACAGGAGCGTGCCTTGACGAAGAACTCACCCACCGAAGCAGGACCCGGTCCGCTGTCGGCCACCGACGCAGCCCTGGCCGCCGACCCGCTTGTGTCCTGGAGCGACGGGCCGGCCAAGCAGAGCATCCTCGACTTCGTCGAGAAGGTGACCACAGAAGGCTCGCCCTCTTTTGTGCCCGTCCCGGAACGAATCGCCACCTTCGACAACGACGGCACGCTCTGGTGCGAGCAGCCGGTGCCCGTGCAGGTGTACTTCGCACTCGACCGGGTGAAGGCTCTTGCGCCGCAGCACCCCGAGTGGAAGACCACCGAGCCGTTCGCCTCGCTGCTCAAGGGGGACCTGCGGGCCGCGCTCGCCGCTGGAGAAGAGGCGCTGCTCGACGTCGTGATGGTCACGCATGCGGGCATGAGCACCGCGGAGTTCAGCCGGATCGTCGAGGACTGGATCGCCACCGCGAAGCATCCGCAGACCGGCAGGCTCTTCACCGACATGACCTACCAGCCGATGCTCGAACTGCTGGCTTACCTGCGCGCGAAGGGGTTCAAGAACTTCATCGTCTCGGGCGGAGGCATCGAGTTCCTGCGCCAATGGGGAGAGCGCGTCTACGGCGTCCCGCCGGAGCAGGTCATTGGCAGCAGCATCGAGACCCGGTTCGAGATGCGCGAAGGCAAACCGGTTCTCATGCGCCTGCCGAAATTGAGCTTCAACAACGACAAGGCCGACAAGCCCGTCGCCATCAACCAGCATATCGGCCGCCCGCCCATTGCCGCATTCGGCAATTCGGTCGGTGACCAGCACATGCTGGAGTACACGCAGGGCGGCAGTGGCGCGCGATTCGGGCTGCTCGTGTTGCACGACGACGCGGCTCGCGAATACGCCTACGGCCCGGCGCGCGGCCTGCCCAATCCACAGCTCGGGGCCTTCACGCCGGCGCTTCACGAGCGGGCGAGGGGAGCCGGTTGGACCATCGTCAGCATGAAGGACGATTGGAAGCAGGTCTTCCCGTCCGGGCCGAGCCCGGTCACCGCCATCAACATCCTGCTGGAGCCTGACGCCATGATGCTGGCGCGTTGCGAAGCCAACAACGCCCGCCTGCTGAAGGCCTTCACCAAGGGCTTCGCACTGGATGCGACGCATCGTCCGCACATCACGCTGCTGCAGCGCTTCGTTCGCACCGCGGACCTCGACAAGATCTGTGCCGCCGCCGGCGAGGTTCTGGCTGGCACCCAAGTGCTCGGCTTGCGCTTGGAGGCTTTCAAGTACTACTACATCCCCAGCGGTGCCGTCGGCCTGGCGGGCATCGTCGCCAGGACGAGCCCTGAACTGCGCGCGCTGCAACAAGCCCTGATCGCTGCCGTGGCCCCGTTCACCGTGGCCACCGGAGCCTCGGACGCCTTCGCCACGACGCCGGATGATCCCGTCATCGACCCACTTCTGATCGACTACGTTTCGACGTTTGTGCAGAACTCGGCCGGCGAGCATTTCAGTCCGCACGTCACGACGGGCATTGCGACGCGTGACTATCTCGACAACATGCTCGCCGAACCGTTTGAGTCGTTCACGTTCTCGCCGGCAGGCGCAGCCGTGTACCAGTTGGGTCAGTTCGGTACCGCTGCGCACAAGCTCCATGACTTTGGCTTGACGCGCTGAACAAGGCGGTCGAGGATTTCCCAGGTGAAGGCGCCGGGCACGCAGCGCGCGGGTGCCGTGTGACCCTGGGATGGCGCCTGTGCGCCGGGGGAAATCGATGCAGGAAGGCAACGGAAGCGGCGGCCGATCGCACTGCGCGCGCCATTGCGAGCGTACCGACCCGTCCTCGCGGCATGCTCCGACAGGGTTCGCGTTTGCATGCGCTAGCCGCAAGGCGCGGCGGGTGCGACCATTCCGGTTCTGTATGGCTAAGCGCTATACTCCAAGGGGTGGTGACGCTGGCATCTGCACTTTTTTGGTTGCCCCGCACTGATTCAACAACATCGAGGAAAGGAAGATCATGGACAAGCGTACGTTTCTGATGGCGGGTGCCTCTGCAACCGCCGTATCTCTGCTCACCGCCGGCTGCACGACGACTGGCTCCAGCTCCGGCGATCCTGCCACGCGTCGCGCGAGCATCGACGCCGGTGTCGATCGCGCGTTGAGCGATCTGTACCGGCAGGCGGGCGGATCGGAAGACCTGGTGCGGTCGGCAAAAGGCACGCTGGTGTTCCCGTCGGTGGTCTCTGCAGGATTCCTGGTCGGCGGCGCAACCGGCGAGGGCGCGCTGCGCGAAGCCGGCAAGTCGACGGGTTACTACCGCACGACCTCGGTGATGGCGGGCCTGCTTGCCGGTGCGCAGTCCACCTCCGTGATCTATCTGTTCATGACGCAGGATGCGTTGAACCGGTTCAAGGCAAGCAACGGTTGGCAGGTCGGCGCCGACGCGGGCGTCACGCTGCTGACGGTCGGTGCCAATGCGCGGGTCGATACGCGCAATGCGCAGCAACCCGTCGTCGCCTTCGTGATGAGCAACGCAGGGCTTATGGCGAACCTGTCGCTCGACGGCTCACGCGTCACGCGGCTCGATATCTGAATGTGAGCGGGCCGCTCCGCCCCTGCGGCGGCGCGGCCTGGTCGACGGGTGGCTGGTGAGCGCGTTGACTCGAGGCGGTTCACCACGGCAGGCGCTCGCTCTCGTGGCGGGGCTGTCGTTTGCATGCGCCGCCTACTCGGCTTCGCCCGACCTGTCGCGGGCGCGCCAACTCGTGGCGCAAGGCGAGCATCAGGCCGCCTATGACCTGCTGCTGCCTTTCGAGTCGTCGGCGCGCGCCGACGCCGCATTCAATCTGCTGCTGGGCGAAGCCGCCCTGCGTACCCGGCGCGCCGAGGAAGCAAAACGCTTCTTCGAACGCAGCCTCGCCGCGGCACCCGACTCGGTCGACGCCCATCTGGGCCTCGCTCGCGCGTACCTCGCCCTGGGCGACTATGCCAGCGCCAAGATCGAATTCGAGACGGTGCTGCGCTTCGACGATCTGCCCGTCGATCTGCAGCAGCAGGTCGAGGTCTATGCCAGCGCAGCTCGGCGCTACGCCGAAGGCGAGCGTCTACTGACCTTCGGCTACGCGGTGGCGGGCTACGGCAGCTACCGTGTGAAGGCCACCTCGCGCTCCAGTGGCGCAGACTCGAGCGACCCGTTCTTAAGCACCCGCATCGGCGGTGGCTTGAGTTATCGGCTCGATGGCGGGTACGCGTTCGATGGCAGCCTGGACTACCGCTACCGCAACTACGATAACGCCGAGCGGCGCGACGACTCCGACCTGCGCTGGAACGCTGCACTGAGCCGCGCGCTCGGCGAGGGTAACCTGGCGACCGGCGTGCGCGGGCGCGTCAGGTATCGCGGTGACGGCAACTATCGCAACGACTTCGGCGCCTACGGCACCTACCGCTACCGGATCGACAAAGACAACCAGATCACCGTTGGCGGCGAGATCCGCCAGCGCCGTTATCCCACGGGGCCGCTTCGCGAGCGCACCCGCAACATCGCCGAACTGACTGCCGGCTGGACCCGTTCGGTGCTCGATGGCCAGGCCAGCTTCAGCCTGCTGTTCAATGCCGGGCGCGAGTTCAATACCGACCGCCCCGATGGCGACTCCAACTTCGTCGGCGTGTCGCCGTCCTTCAACTACCGCATCAACAACACGCTCGGTGCGTTCGTGTTCGGCCTGTGGCAGAACGACCGCTACAACATCGAACGCCTGAACATCGACGCGGCCGATCAGATCCTGGGCATCGCCACCCGCAACGACAATCTGTTCGAGGTCGGCGGCGGCCTGAGCTGGAAGTTCGCGCCCGGCTGGTCGCTCAATCCCGAGGTGCTGTACATCCGCGACCAGAGCAACATCATCGCGGCCAACTACAGTTCAATCGAGATGTGGGTCACGCTGCGCAAGGACTTCTAGGGCGCCGCGCTTCGCAGCCGACGGCGCGGGTCGACCCGGTCGGCAACACGCGGGGCTGACAGTGTGACGCTGAACGGCGTGGGCGCGGGCCGCACATTCCGGGACGAGCGCATCGCACAGTGCGGCAGCATGCGATACGAATCCGGAACGACCTGGATGCGTACGGTGTCACTGCGGCGGTCGTGGCGCACGCCTCGCAGCCGGGTCGCGCCACTCGCGCTGCGGCGGCTGCCGCGCCCAGCGCTCCTCCCAGGACGCTTTCTGCCCGAACCACACCTGGCGCTGAAAGTGCGCGTCCCAGTAGGGCCCGACGGCGAATTCGACGACCGGCAGGCCGAGCTTGGGACCACCGTTGAGGACAGTGACTGCGGTGCCGTTGAAGGGCACCGACAGATAGCGCGAGTACACCCAGCCTCGGTCCCGGCCGGCGATCACGTCGCACCAGCTCGAGTTGGACAGGCAGCCGACCACCGAGACCGAGGTCCCGCCGAGCAGCCAGGTGACGGGCGGCATGCTTTTGGAAGGCCCCGCTCGAACATTGACCGAACTCGTCGTGATCGCCCCCTGCTCGGCTGCGACTGGCATGGACGCGGCACATGCCAGCGCGAACACTGACCACACGTGTGAAGTCATAGGCAACCCGTTAATTTCAGGCTGAATGCTACCACCGCGGCCCGGTCGCCGAGGGTCAGCGGGCGCTGTTACCATCGGTCCAACCCGAATCGCCGTCAGGCAGCGTACCGACGCGCCCCTGCGGTGCCGCGAGGGGTCCTGACGACGCTCTCTGGGCCTGCGAGCAATGAACCGACTTCGATCACTCGTCTACATCGCTGTGCTGATGCTGATCATCGGCTGGGTGCTGCACATCGGCCGGGCCATCTTCATCCCGATCGTCCTCGGTGCGGCCATCGTGTACGTGATCGTCGGCCTGACGCATGCCCAGCAGCGCATTCCGATCCTCGGGCAGGCGCTGCCGATCCAGCTGCGGTATCTGCTGGCGGTGCTGTTCATCGGGCTGATCGTTGGCGCGCTGGTGTACCTCGTCCTTGCCAACAAGGAACGCGTGCTGGCGCTGACGCCGAAGTACCAGGAGTCGCTGCTGGCCGCGATCCAGAGCGTCGCGGTCGCCCTCGGCCTCGAGTCCGAACCCACCTGGGAGACGCTGCGCCAGGACCTGCTCAACCTCGTGAACGTCCGCAGCCTGGTCGGATCCATGGTGAGTTCGGTCTCCTCGATGATCCTGAGCATCGTCGTCGTGCTCCTCTATGCGACCTTCCTGCTGTTCGAGACGCGCTCCTATCCGGGCAAGCTCGACTACCTGTCGGACACGCCCCAGGGCAGCGCCCGGATCCGGCAGGTGGCCCAGGACATCAATGCGCGCATCGGTTCGTACCTCGCCCTGAAGAGCGTGCTGAGCGTGCTGCTCGGCGCGGTGTGCTGGGCGCTGATGCGCTGGGTCGGCCTGGAATTCGCCGGCTTCTGGGCGGTGCTGATCACGCTGCTGAATTTCATTCCCTACATCGGATCGTTCCTGGGGGTGCTCTTCCCCTTGGCGATGGCGATCGCGCAGTTCCAGGACCCGGCCGTCATCTTCTACCTTGCGCTGGGCCTGATCGTCGTGCAGTTCCTGATCGGCAGCTTCCTCGACCCCTACGTGATGGGTAATTCCCTCAACCTGAGCCCCTTCGCGATCCTGGTGAGCCTTGCGGTGTGGTCGGAGCTCTGGGGGATCGCGGGCGCGTTCCTCGCCGTGCCGATCACCGCGGTCATCGTGATCATCTTCTCGGAGTTCGCGAGCACCCGACCGGTTGCGGTGCTGTTGTCGCGCACCGGGCAGGTCCGTGCAACGGGCGACAGGCACGCCGCATGAACGTCAAGTCCGTCTCGGATCTCTTCAGGGACGCGGCGGTGGGTTGGGTGCACGACTATGCCCAGAGCATGGGCGCGGCACTGGCCTTCTACACCATGTTCTCGATCGCCCCGTTGCTGCTGATCGTTCTCTCGGTGGCGGGGCTGGTGTTTGGCCAGGACGCGGCGCGTGGCGAGGTGTTCGGGCAGTTGCGCGAACTGCTCGGGGACCCGGGTGCGCTGGCGGTGCAGGACCTGCTCGAGAGCGCCAGCCAGCCGGCCGAAAGCGCGATGGCCACGGCCTTCGGCCTGTTCTTCCTGTTCATCGGGGCGACTTCGGTGTTTGCCGAGCTGCAGGACGCGCTCGACCGCATCTGGCGGGCGCCGCATCGGGCCCACCCGCCTGGCCCCTGGGCATGGGTTCGCACCCGTCTGCTGTCGTTCGGAATGATTCTCGGCATCGGGTTTCTGCTGATCGTTTCGCTGGCGTTCAGCGCCGGCCTCGCCGCCCTGAGCAAGTGGTGGGATCCGATGTCGACCGGTTGGGCGACGCTCGCCAACGCCAGCGAACTGGGGTTGGGCCTGCTGCTCGCGACGGTGGTGTTCGCGATGATCTACAAGATGATGCCTCGCGCCCAGGTCCAGTGGGCCGACGTGTGGATTGGCGCGGCGGTGACGTCCGCGCTGTTCGTCCTGGGCAAGTTCCTGATCGGCAACTACATCGGACGCAGCGGGGTCTCCTCGGGCTTCGGCGCCGCGGCCTCGCTGGTCGTGGTGCTGCTCTGGGTGTACTACTCGGCGCAGATCTTCCTGTTCGGCGCCGAGTTCACCTGGGCGTACTCACACCGGTTTGGTTCGCGCCGGGGGCAGGTGCCGCCGGTCGCAGCGCCGCCGTCGTGAGACGGCAGCGCCGCCGCCGCATCACTCAATCCTGGCACTGCAGCCGGACGCGACGTTCTGCGCGATCGAATGCCTCGTCGGTCTCGGCGCGCATCAGCGCGTCCTTGGCGGCGATGCAGGCGTCGGCCTGCCTGCGGTCGCTGGCCGGCGCGGTGGTGCGTGCGCCCGGCGCACAGCGGGAATCGTCGACCAGCCGCAGGTTGTTGAAGCCGCCGCGCTCGACCGAGACGCAGTCGCCCACCCGCAGGCCGCCTTCGCTGGTGACCACGGTGGTGGTACGCCCGCCCTGCAGGATGGTGTACTCGAACGCCTGCCCGCCGGAGTTGTTGCGGGCAATGCGGTTCCCGGCGAACGCGCCGGCGCCGGCGCGTAGCGCTTGATTGCTGTTGGATTGATTGCGGCCCGAGACCATGCCGATGGTGCCGCCGAGCAGCGCGCCGCCGGTCTGCGCGCCGGTGTTGGCGACATCGACGCGGTTGACCGCGGTGATGCGGCCGTAGCCGACGCTGGACTGCGCGAGCGCCGTACCCATCGCCGCACACAGCGACACCGCAGCAGCGGCCCGGATCATGAACTGGATCGAATGCATGGATGAATCTCCTGGTGAGGCAATCGTGGACTCGCCGATGAGGGGCGCAGCGACCGCCCTGGCCCGCATTTTCGCCCGTTTGGCCGAGGGCGGCTGTAGCGTAACAGAGCAGCGCAACGGTGCGCGTCCCGGTCCCGAGCCGGAACGGCGGCGACCGTGAGCGTTCCGTGCGCGTGTCTGCTGCGATGCTCCGTGCCCGCGCGCGTGCCCCGGCTGGCGCTGGGGTCCCCTCTCTTGAGGCGTCCCAGCGTAGCTGTTACCGTCGTGGTCCGTCGAGGAGAGTGGTCTTGCCGCATCGTGTCGTTTCGAGTCGCCGCTGCGTCGGCCGGTGCGTCGCGCCGCCGACCAGAGTCGCCGCGTCCGTTGCCCGCCGGCGACGATGCCGTCCGCTGTGAACCGCCGGCGCCTGCTTGGCGGCGGTTTGGCCGCAGGGTGGCTGCTGTCCGGGTGCGACCTGTCGGTACGGCACGGTGTGTTCAACCCGTGCAAGGCCGATCTGCCCGCCGACCTGCGCGACCATCCTATCGTGACGGCCGCCTGGCGCGGTCTCGATCCGAAGTCGGTCTGGGACGCCCACTGCCATGTGTTCGGCAATGGCGATTCGGGCAGTGGCCTGTGGTTCAACCCGCGCATGGAGGCGTTCTGGAGGCCTCGCGAGTATACGCAGCGGGCGTTCTACATCGATGCGGCCTGTGTCGAGTACCAGCCCGGCAAAGCGGATGCCAGCTTCGTGCAGCGGCTGCTCGCGCAATGCCGGGCGATGGCCCCCGGGTTTCATGCACTGCTCTTCGCCTTCGACTGGGCGCGCGATGCGAACGGGGCGCCCCTGATGGATCGCTCGACCTTCCACGTGCCCGATGACTACGTGGCCGGCCTGGCCTCGCGTCATCCCGAGCACTTCCATTGGGCGGCGTCGATCCACCCGCGCGACCCGCGCGCCCTCGATCGCCTCGACGCCGCGGCGGCGCGCGGTGCAAGGGCGGTCAAGTGGCTGCCCCCGGCTCAGGGCATCGACCCGGCCGATCCCTACTGCGATCGCTTCTACGAGAAGCTCGCCGCGCTGCGGATCCCGCTGATCACCCACGCCGGCGAGGAGCAGGCGGTCCACGGTTTCGGCGATCACCTGGGCAACCCGCTGCGGCTGCGCCGCCCGCTCGACGCCGGGGTGCAGGTGGTCATTGCGCACTGCGCGTCGCTGGGCAGTTCCGATGACATCGATCGGAGCGGTGCCACACGGGTTTCGAACTTCGAGCTGTTCGGACGGATGATGGACGACCCGCGGTACCGGACCCGCCTGTGCGGCGACATCTCCGCCATCACACAGGCCAACCGGATGTCGGTGGTGCGCGCGCTGCTCGAGCGACGCGACTGGCACGCGCGGCTGCTGAATGGCTCGGACTACCCCCTGCCGGGTGTGGTGCCCCTGATCCACCTGCAGGGGTTGGTCAACCGCAAGCTGCTCGATGCCGCGGCGATCGAGCCGCTGCGACGCCTGCGGGACCATAACGTGCTGTTGTTCGATTTTGTCGTCAAGCGCAGCCTGGCCTTCGATGGCCAGGGCTTTGCTGCCTCGGTGTTCGAGACGGCGAAGTGGCTCGGGCGACCCGATTGATCGGAGGAATTCATGCAAGCTGTACTCATCGCCGGTCTGTCGGCACTGGTCCTGGTGGCCTGCGCGCCGCCTGCAGGAATGCAGGCATCGACGACGCCCGCGCCCCCGGATATGCACAACAGCCGCAATGCGCTCGACTGGGCCGGGACCTACGAGGGGATCGTACCCTGCGCGAACTGTCCGGGTACCGAGACGCGGCTGACGCTTCGTACCGACGGCAGCTACGAGCGTTCGACGCGCACGGTTGGTGATGCCGCGCCGCCGCGGATCGTCCGCGGGCAGTTCGAGTGGGCGCGCGATGGCAACGTGGTGACGCTCGATGCGGCGGGTGGCGGGCAACGCTTCGCGGTCCGCGAGGGGAGCCTCGCGCTGCTCGATGCCGCCGGTGCGCCCGCTGCGATGCCGACGTCCGATCGGCTGCTGCGCAGGGTGGCGGCGGCACCTGCTGCGACGACGCAGTCGGACCTCGCGCAGCGACTCGGCGCCTGGCGCTGGCGCCTCGCGTCGGCGGCCGACGCTCAGGGACGACCCATCGAGGCGGTTGCGCCGGGGCCGGGTCGCACGTTCGAGATGGCGTTCGCCGATGCGACGCTCGGCATCCAGGGCAGGTGCAACCGCATGAACGGCGGCTGGCGGCTCGATGCCGAGGGGCGGCTGAACGTGCTGCGGCTGGCGAGCACCCAGATGGCGTGCGAACCCGCCGCGATGCAGGCCGACGATGCGATGGCCAAGCTGCTGTCGACACCGATGAAGATCGATCTGTCGGGCGGCGCCTCGCCGGTACTGCGGCTGGCCTCGGCGAGCGGCGAGGTGCTGGTGTTCAACGGACAGGAAACGCCCGAATCCCGCTACGGGCCGGCGACCCTTGCGTTTCTCGAGGTGGCACCGCAACGGATCGCCTGCCCGGATGCACCGAACGCCGGCGCCGCATGCCTGCAGGTGCGCGAGCGCGTCTTCGATGCCCAGGGTCTGCCGGTCGGGGCGCCCGGTGTCTGGCGCGCGCTCGAGGGGGGCACGGCCGGTGGCATCGAGGGATTCACCCACACGCCGGGTCAGCGCAACGTGCTGCGGGTCAAGCGCTTCGAGCGCGGGCCGGCGCAGGCGGGTTCGCCGCGGTACGCCTATGTGCTGGACCTTGTGATCGAGTCGGAGACGGTGGCGCGTTGACCCCGCCCCCGGCTTGTCAGATCAGCGTCCGCTCTGCGCCGGCCAGGCGCGCGTGACCGACGTGCGCAGCAGTGCGAGCAGCATGCTGCCGGTCAGCATGCCGAGCACATAGATCAGCAGCAGGAGGATCGACAGCGGCAGCGTCATGCTCATCGAGAACAACGAGACCGTCGCGGACTCCATGTTCTGGACCTTGAACAGCAGCACGACGCCGGTCACGATTGCGATCAGGGCCATGTAGAGGTAGCGCATTGCTCGACGTCCTGGGTCAGTGGGATGTGTGTCGGGTTGTCGCGGCCCAGGTCGGCCGATGCCGACCGGCCCACCAAAGTCCGTTACGGGCCCGCAAAAGGCTGCGATTCCCCGTCGTCGGGGCGGAAGGTCGAGAGCAGGGCTTCGAGACGCACCGGAATGCCCCCCGGGGGCGCTGCCGCCAGATTGCGCCCGGTCGGGCCCGAGGGGCGGACGATGCCGTCCTCGATGCGTTCGAGCACGTACGGAAAGAACGGATTGGACGACAGGCGCGTCAGGAAGTCCTGGTCGACGACCAGCGCGCCGCGCTCGCCGCGGGCCCCCATGGCGCCGAGCCGAAAGCCGAACTCGGGCGGCACCTTGAGGTCCGGTTCGAGCCCGTACAGCGAGTCGTCCATCGGGATCGGGATCGCCAGATGCGACAGCGAGAAGATGCCGGACGGGTAGAGCAGATCCAACCCGCGCTCCTCGGCTCGCAGCTGACCCGGCGCGATGGTGCGCGCCGCCACAGCACCGCTCAGGTCGTTCACGTTGACGACCGACGTGAAGCGATACGCCTGCGGGGACGTGGGGGCGAGCTGGTCGAGGGCAACGTACGCCGAGGGCCGCAGCAGCGGGCCGAACTTCACCGTGCGATTGACGTCGAACAGCACGATCTCGCTGCCGTTGTCGGGCAGCAGCGCATACAGCGCCGTGAGGATCGCCGGGGTGCTGACGGTGAAATCGATCACCGACTGGAACGTCAGGACCGGCGGCAGCGTGCCGAGCTGCCCGGTGCGTGCGAGACGCTGGATCTGGCCCTGCAGGGCGTCGGTCATCCGATACGACTGGCGCGCGCCGTTGACCGGAAACGAGTTGTACTTGAACGGATTGAATTCGGGCGTGATGCTTAGCCAGGCCGCATTGGCAAACGCCGGCAGCAGCGCGGGCAGCCCCGCGAGACCCGCGAAGCGCGCGAAGCGGGTGATCCCGATCATCGGGGTCAACAGCACGTTGCGGTCGACCCGGGGCAGCTTGGGATCCTCGATCGCATCGAGCGCGTACTTCATCGCCAGCGCCCCGCCGTTCGAGAACCCGACCAGGTGCAGTGGCGCCGGTGCGGGAACCCGCCGCCGCGCCTCGCGCACCGCCAGCCGTGTGGCCGCCATCCAGGTCTCCCAGCGGACATCGGTCAGCCCGGCCGGCACGGTACCGTGTCCGGGCAGGCGCACGCCGATCGCAACGTAGCCGAGATCGCGATAACGCTTCGCGACATGCCGCAGGCTGTAGGGCGAGTCGGTGAGTCCGTGCAGCAGCACGACGGCGCCGAGCGGCTTGCCGTCCGGCTCCATCACATAAGAGCGATTCCAGTCCTGGGCAAAGCGCGCCGGGTAGACCGGGCTGTCCTCGAAGTAGCGGTTGATCGGCACGTGCGCATCCGGATCGAGCTTCCGGCTCACGTTGGCCCGCACGCTGTCGAAGATCGTTGCTTCCTGCGCGAGGTATCGGGCCCAGTCGCCTGCGTCGAGCTCGCTCTCGGAAAGCTCCACCGGCACGAACGTGTGCCAAGGCTGCAGTGCCGGGCCGCCCAGCGCCCGGTAGGCGCGCAGTCCCAGCAGCACCACGGCGATCAGCAGCAGGGCGACAAACGCCCGCTTCAGGAACTTGCCCATTCGTCGCTGCATCGATTCCCTGTGAGCCGAAATGCCTGGCCGGCGGATGGACCTGCCCCGACGCGGCGGGTTGACCGAATGGCCCGGTGGTCTGCGACCCGCCGCGCCACCGCATCTCCCACTGTTGCGCAGGCTGACACTATAGCGCGGTCGTGCCGGGCGCCCGGGTTCGAGGAGCGCCGGCGCCCCCGGTCGGTGGCCTGTCCGGTGCGCAGTCGGCGCGTCGCGCAATACCAAGAAATGCTGACCTTGTATCTTGTCCTGGAATTGGGGCGCGTACCGATCGCGATCCACCGCCTGCGCCCCGGCGACGACGCTGCTGCACGGGCGATTGCTGGCGATCACGGCCGATCCGTTCGAGCTGCCCGGCGAGCGGATTGTGATGACGATGGGTATCGGCTTCGCGACCTCGGGCATCCATGGGACTGCGCTAAGCCGTCAGCACGGCACCTTCGACCAGGGCTTGGTAGCCGCCGGCCCCGAGCGTGCCCACGACAGCGCGGGATTGCGCGATGCGCGCGGCGAGCGAGTCGAAACCCTCGTCGAGAAGGACGAGCCTGTGCTGCTCGCGCCAACGCACGTCGATCGACTCATGCATGGGCGCCTTGGTTCGACCGAACCCGCGGTCCGGCAGGGCCGTGGCAGCCGATGCGGTGTGAAGTCCGTGCGGACCCTGATGGCGGGCGCCGGGCAGCCACGCCGGGTCGCGTCGGGCGCGGATGGGCGGCCGGTCCGGGGGTCTCACGGTGCTCCCCGTACTTCCGGGGTGTGAGCGGGGGAGGGGCGAACTTCCTGACCGTTTCCAAGTGAAACGTTGACGTCCGAGCGGGCCCCGGGGGACACTGCGCCGCTAGCCCCGACGACGAGCGGGGCGCGATCAACATGAGGATGGAGTAGACATGATCACGCGAGCCGTCATCGCCGCGGTTGCCGCAGGCGTGCTTTACGGGGCCGCCGCCCCGGCCCTGGCCCAGGAAAAGCTGGTCGTCTGGTTCACGAAGGGGTTCTACCCCGCCGAGGACCGGGCGCTCGACACGATGATCTACCGGTTCGAGCAAAAGACCGGCGTCAAGGTCGAGCTCTCGCTGTACCCGGTTCAGGACGTGATTCCCAAGACAGTCGCCGCGCTCGACTCGGCCTCGCCGCCGGACGTCGCGTTCGGGCACACCTTCGACTTCCAGGTCGCCGGCAAGTGGGCGAGCGAAGGCAAGCTGCTGGACCTGACCGACGTGCTCGCGCCGATGAGGGACAAGTTCCTGCAGAACACGCTGTCGACCGCGTACCTGTCCGGGCCCGGTGGCAAGAAGTCGTACTTCGCAGCGCCGGTCTACCAGCAGACGATGCACATCAACTACTGGAACGACATGCTCGCCGAGGCCGGCTTCAAGCCCTCCGACATCCCGAAGGGCTGGAAGGAATACTGGAGTTTCTGGTGCGACAAGGTCCAGCCGGCGCACCGCAAGGCCACCGGCAAGCGCACCTTCGCGATCGGCAACCCGATGGGCGTGAACGGCACCGACTCGTTCTTCAGCTTCCACCAGTTCATGCTCGCCTACAACGTGCAGGTCGTCGATGACGCCGGCAAGGTCACGCTTGGCGAGGCCAAGAACAAGGCGGGTCTGGTGTCGGCCCTGCAGGACTACACCGACATCCTGACCAAGGGCTGCACGCCAGCGTCGGCGATCAACTGGCAGGACCCCGACAACAACGTCAACTTCCACAACAAGACGACGGTGATGACCCATAACGCGACGATCTCGATCGCCGCCAAGTGGCTCGACGACTCCAACAACACGACGCTCACCGCCGAGCAGCGCGCGCAGGCGAAGAAGAACTACGAGGAGAGCATCACCACCGCACTGTGGCCGAACAAGCCCGACGGCAAGCCGATGAGCTACCTGGCGGCGGTCAAGCTCGCGGTCGCGTTCAAGGGCACGAAGAACGAGAAGCGCGCGCGCGAGTTCATCGCGTTCATGATGGAGGACGCGAACCTGATCCCGTACACCGAGGGCTCGCTGGGTCGCTGGTACCCGGTGACCAAGGGCGGCGCCGACCGCGAGTTCTGGACCGGCTCCGACAAGCATCGCAAGATGGTGTCCGACCAGTTCCGCGCCGGCACCGGTACCTTCCCCTTCACGCGCAACTGGAAGTTCACCGTGCTCAACAACGAGAACGTCTGGGCCAAGGCGATGAGCCGCGTGGTGAACGACAAGTGGACGGCCGAGCGGGCAGCCGACGAACTGCTCGCGCGTGTGCAGCAGGTCGCGGGCGGCCCGCTCTGACCTGACGCCGGACCCGCCGCGAGGCGGGTCCCGGCTGCGTACCCACCGCGCCCCGCCTGCGCCTTCGATGGCCGCTCAAGTTCCCGCGATCGACCCCGAGGTGCCGCCGCGCGTCGCTGCGGTGTCGCGCGCGGCCGCGCCGTTCCGGCCGGCGGCGTGGAACACCGTCGGCCTGCTGATGATCGCGCCGTACCTGCTGGTGTTCCTGCTGTTCGTGCTGTACCCGGTCTTCTACGGCTTCTGGCTCGCCCGCGACCCGCAGAGCTACGTGAAGCTCTGGCAAGACCCGGTGTTCGACAACGCGGTCATCAACTCGGCGCTCTTTCTGCTCGTCTTCGTCAACATCAAGTTCCTGATCGCGCTGTTCCTGTCGGGCTTCTTCGTGCATGAGCGCTGGTGGATCCGCGTGCTGGCGGTGCTGTTCATCCTGCCGTGGGCGGTGCCCTCGATCCCGACGATCCTGTCGTTCCGGTTCATGCTCAATCCGGAGTGGGGGATCATCAACAGCCTGTATTTCAAGCTGACCCTGCTCGATGGCCCGGGCTGGCTCACCGACCGGTGGCTCGCTTTCACGATGGCCGGCGTGGTGCACATCTGGAAGTCGCTGCCGTTCTGGACACTGATTCTCGTCACCGGCCGGCTCGCGATCAGCCGTGACCTGTACGAGGCGGCGTCGGTCGACGGCGCGTCGCGCTGGCAGCAGTTCCGGTACATCACCTGGCCGTCGCTGCGCACGCTCTATCTCACCTGCACGCTGCTGTCGATGATCTGGACGCTGGGCGACTTCAACAGCGTCTACCTGCTGACCGGCGGCGGACCGTCCGACCTCACGCACGTGCTCGCGACGCTAGGGATCCGATACCTGCGGCTCGATCAGGTCGACATGGCGATGGCATCGATCGTCGTGGCGATGCCGTTCGTGCTGCCGCTGGTGTACTTCATGATGAAGCGCCTGTCGCGTGGGCCGGAAGAAGCGTGAGCGCGCGCCGCCTGTTGAACGAGGCCGGCCTGTGGCTGATCGGCATCCCGGTCTTCCTGTGGACCATGCTGCCGATCTACCACATGCTGCTGTTCGCGCTGTCGACCAAGGACAGCGCGTTCTCGGGGCGGCTGTGGCCGCAGACGCCGACCCTGCGCAACTTCGAGATCGTGCTCACCCAGCAGCATTTCTACCTGCACGACTTCTGGTCGCAGCTCGGCTCGAGCGTGATCGTGGCCAGTGCCACCGGGGTGCTGACGCTCCTGATCGCGACGATGGCTGCTTTTGCGATCAGCCGGCTGCGCGTGCGCGGCGGGCGCTGGGTGATGAACGCGGCGCTGTTCACCTACTTCATTCCGGCTGCCTTCCTGGCGGTGCCGATGTACAAGACGATGGGCTTGTACGGCCTGCTCAACAACCGGTGGGGCCTGATCATCGCGATGGTCACGCTTGCATCGCCCTATGCGATCTGGGTGCTCAAGCAGGCGTCCGACAAGCTGCCGGTCGAACTCGACGAGGCCGCGATCATGGACGGTGCGACCGCGTTGCAGCTGTTCCGCCTGGTCTACCTGCCGCTGATGGTGCCGTCGCTGGTCGCGATCGGCGTGTACGCGGTGCTGCTCGCCTGGAACGAGTACCTGTACGCATTCCTGATCCTGTCGAACGAGAAGGACATCACGCTGGCGGTGGCGCTCGGCCTCTTCCTGTCGGCCGACGATTCGCCCTGGGAGCTGCTGATGGCGACCGGCGTGCTGTACGCGCTGCCGCCGGCGGCGATCTACTACGCCTTCAAGCGCTACATGGTGTCTGGCCTGACCGCCGGCGCCGTCAAGAGCTGAAGGGGGAACGCCCGCTCACCGCTCGGCCGGCGGCGCTGTAGCCCGGCGCCCTGCACGCTGTGCCGCGACCCGTCGGCCATCCTCGTGCAGGGGGTTGCGGTGGTCCGCGCTGGCCCATCGCCGCGTGCGTCAGCCGTCTTGAGCGCAGACGGGCCAGCAGTGAACGGCGAGAGGTCCGGGCGTCGCCGTCGAGCGGCACCAACCCCGAGCGTCCGCGGCGATACGGTCGTCTCAGGCGGCGCCTGCCGGTGGCGCTACGGACAGCCCCTGCACGCCGTGCCGAGCGATCAGCGCCGCGACGGTGCCGTCGGCCTTCACCTCCTCCGCGAACGCGCGCAGCGCTCCGAACGCATTCGGGCGGCCGGCGGGCGTGGCGATGGCCTGCTGGACGGCGGTGAACCGGCCGGGCAGCAGTCGGGCGCCGGGCAGCCTGTGCTGGTCGAGCATCAGCCGCGGCTTGAGGCCGGCGAGCGCGTCGAGCCCCCGTTCGCCGAAGAGCCTGAACGAACCCTCCAGCCCCTCGGCCTCCACCAGCTCGGCATGCGCGAGGGTCCGGGCGAGGTACAGCGTATAGGCCGCGCGCGCCGCCACGGCGATGCGAACGCCGGGCCGGTCCACGTCGGCGATCGTCACGATGGGCGAGCCTGCCGGGACGAGGTAGGTCGCCTCGATCTCGACGTAGGCGGCGGTGAAGTCGATCACGCTCGCCCGCGCGGGCTCCGCGCCCATGAACGCGACGTCCCAGGCGTCCTCGGCCGGGTTGCCGCGCGCGCCGGCCGACAACATCCCCGCGTCCGGATACCGCATCCATTCGATGCCCACGCCCAGGCGCGCCGCGATCCGCGCCGCGAGGTCGGGCACGATCCCGGTGGGCGGGCCGCCCGCGGCGCCTTCGGCGACGAGCAGGAAGTTGCTCATGTTCAGGCCCACGCGCAGCACGCCGCGCGGCGCGAGCTCGGCAGGGGAGGGGGGCGTCACGTCACTCGGCATTCGGTCTCTCGTCATGGTTGACCTGCTCCTGGCGCCCTGCGCCCGCGCGCATGAACAGATCGAGGCTCCTGGGTAAGCCACCCGTTTCCCGGCAAGGAGACTGTACGCGGAGTGCCGCGCCCTCGGTTGCCAGCCCGGGTGCGATCCGGTAATTTGTCCGGACTTATTGATTTCCGACCATCTCGCACGATGACTCTCTCGACCCTTGCCGGCATCCGCGTGCTGGACCTGACGGGCTACATCGCGGGGCCGTACGCGGCCGCACTGCTCGGTGACCTGGGCGCGGACGTCGTGAAGATCGAGAGTCCGGAGGGCGATACGCTGCGGCACTATCCGTCGACGCTGCCGGGCGAGAGCCGGGCCTTCCTCGGCGTGAACCGCAACAAGCGCGGTGCGGTGATCGACCTCAAGCGCGACGACGGGGCCGCGGTCTTCCGGCGGCTGGTCGAGGGCGCCGACGTGGTGCTCCACAACTTCAGGCCGGCGGCGGCCGGCAGGCTGAAGGTGGACTTCGCGAGCCTGAAGGCCGTCAACCCGCGGATCGTCGTCGGCAGCCTCACCGGTTTCGGACTGACCGGCCCGTTCAGCTCGCGGCCGGGCTTCGACCAGGTCCTGCAGTCGATGACCGGCCTGTCCGACTGCCAGGGCGCGGACGAGGGCGAGCCCAAGGTGGTGTGGGGCTCCATCGTCGACTTCTACGCGGCTGCCATGCTCGCGATGGCGGTGTGCGCGGCGCTGTTCGATCGCACGCGTACCGGGCGCGCCCAGCAGATCGACGCCTCGCTGCTGCGATCGGCGATCGCGATGCAGGCAGGCCGCATGGTGTGGGCGAGCGGGGAGGGCCGCGACGTCAAGCGCGACCTGCGTCCGGGCCGGCTCGCGGGCATCCATCCGACCCGCGAGGGGTGGCTCTACCTGCAGGCGCAGACGTCCAAGTTCTGGACGGTGCTGTGCGAGCTGACCGGACTGGCCCACCTCGCATCCGACCCGCGCTACGACGACATGACCAAGCGCAAGGCGCACGAGGACGCGCTGGTGCGCGAGCTGCGCGCCGCCCTCGCGACGCGTACCGCGATCGAATGGGAGGCGCTCTTCGGCGACCGCGTCCCGTGCGCGGCGGTGAGGGCGGTGGAGGACATGTTCGACCATCCGCAGGTCCTCGCGCAGGGCCTGGTCGTCGACCATGCGCACCCGGCGCTCGGCGGCTACCGCGCGCTGTCCGGTCCGGTGCACATCGACTCCGGCGCCCCCGGCGGCGCGGAGCGGCGCGCGCCGATGCAGGGGGAGCACACGCTCGAGGTGCTGCGCGAGCTGGGCTGCACCGACGCGGAGATCGAGCAGCTCCTGGCCCGGGCCGCGGTTCGCGGCACGCGGGCCGGTCCGACCGAAGGTCAGGCCCGATGACGACCGCCATGCCGGCGAGCATCGGGCGAGGAGACGACTGACATGCAGGAAGATCCCGCAGCGGCCGCCAACGCGTTGTCCGATGCCGACCGGGCCGACGTGTCGGCCACCGTCGAGGCACTCGGCCAGACGCTCGCGCAGTCGGCGCGGGCGCTTGACATGTCGTCGCCCCCCGAGCCGTTCCAGGCGACGCTCCTGCGGCATGCGCACGGCGGTCCGGTGGCCGATCCGGGCGAGGCGCTCGCAGAGCTCGCCGCGGGCGGGCGCAGCAGCGAGGAGTGGATCCGCGAGTGCCTGCGGCGCATCGACACGGTCGCGCCCGCGCGCCTCGCATGGCGCGAGATCGACGCCGACGCGGCCCTCGCGCGCGCCCGTCACCTCGACGACGAGCGCCGCCTCGGCCGGGTGCGCGGCCCGCTGCACGGCGTGCCGGTGGGCCTGAAGGAGATGTTCGACCGGCGGGGTCGGCGCAGCGGATGGGGCTCCGCGATGCGCAACGACGCAGCGCCCGCCGCCGACGACGCGACCATCGTCCAGCGTCTCGAGGCGGCGGGGGCCATCGTGCTCGGCACGCAGCACATGGCGGAGTTCGCGATGTCGCCGACCGGGTTCAACGCCGGCTACGGTCCCGGACGCAACCCCTGGAACACCGACCACGTCTGCGGGGGCAGCTCGAGCGGCGGGGGGATGTCGGTCGGCGCGGGGCACGTGCCGCTCGCAATCGGCTCCGACACCGGGGGCTCGATCCGGCTGCCGGCCGCGCTCTGCGGGGTGACGGGCCTGAAGCCGACGCAGTTCCGCATCAGCCTCGCCGGCGCGATGCCGCTGTCGCCGAGCCTGGACTGCGTGGGGCCGCTCGCCCTGAGCGCCGACCTGTGCGCCTGGGCGTACGCCGCGATGGCCGGCGCCGATCCGCGCGACGGCTCCTGCCTCGCGCTTGCGCCGCCGGACGCAGGGGCGTCCGCCGACGCGGCGCGCAGGCTCGTGCTGGCCGTGCCGGACGTGGCGGGCTCTGCGCTCGTCACCGACGAGATGGCCGCGGCGATCGCCGACATGCGACGGGCGCTGGTCGATGCGGGCGTGCGCTGCATCGACGTGCCGCTGCCCGACCCCGACCTGACCGGCCGCATGGGGTCGATCGTGCTCGCCGTGGAGTCGGCCGCGATCCATCGGCAGTGGCTGGCCGATCCGCAGTCGGGCTACGGACGCCAGGTGCGTCGTCGTCTGTCGCGCGGGCTCTTCGTGCGCGGGATGGACTACTACGACGCGCTGCGCCTGCGCGCGCCGATGCTGCAGGCCTTCCTGCGCGACGCGATGCAGGGCGCCGACGCGCTGCTGCTGCCGACCGTGCCCGGCGACGCGCCGCGGGTGATCGACACCATCGATCGCGACCAGGCCGTGCTCGAGCGCGAGTTCGCGCGACTGTCGGCCTGGACGCGGGGCATCAACTATCTCGGGGTGCCTGCCCTGAATGTCCCCGCCGGGTTCTCCGCCGCGGGGCTGCCGCTCGGCGTGCAGTTCGTCGGCCGGCCGCTCGGCGAGGGCGCGATCCTCGCGCTCGGGCGCCTGTTCCAGCGGGCGACCGACTGGCATCGCCGTTCGCCCGCGTGAGCGGCCGCAGGCGGTCCTGAGCCGCAGGTCGGCGCGACCGCGCGTCGGCGCGACGCGTCAGGCGATCACGCCTCGTGCGCGCAGCGCGGCCAGCTCGTCGTCGGTGCAGCCGATGTCGCGCAGCACGTCGTCGGTGTGCTCGCCCATCGCGGGCGCGGCGCGCGTCGGCAGCTCGACGCCGCCGACCCGGATCGGATTGGCGAGCAGTCGCGCCGTGCGTCCGTCCTCGTACGCGAAGTCCCGCACGAGCCGGCGCTCGGCCACGAAGTCGCTCTCGAGGGCCTCGCGGATGTCGTTGACCGGCGCCACCGGCACCTCACCCGAGAGTCGCTCGATCCACTGCGCGGTGGTGCGCATCGACAGCGCCTCGTCGACGCAGCGGGTCAGCTCGGTGCGATGGGCGAGGCGTTGCGCGTAGCTCGCGAAGCGCGGATCGATACGCCATTCCGGGTGGCCGATCGCGTCGGCGAACAGGCCCCAGAACTTCTCCTTGTTACACATCACGAACAGCCAGCCGTCCCGGGTGCGGTACAGCTCGCTCGGGCTCAGGCTCGGATGGCCCGAGCGGGCCGTGCGGCCGGTGACCGCGCCGGCGTTGAGGAACCAGGTCCCCGGATAGTTGAGGTTGTGGATCGCCACGTCGAACAGCGAGGTGTCGATGTCCGTGCCGGTGCCGGTCGCGCGGGCCGACACGATACCGGCCAGCAGTCCGTACGCCATCGCCAGGCCGGTCATCAGATCCACGATCGACAGACCGTAGCGGGTCGGCGGGCCGTCCGGCTCGCCGGTGACCGACATGTGACCGGCCTCGGCCTGCATCAGGTAGTCGTAGCCCGGCCAGGCGGCACGCGACCCCTCGCGACCGTAGGCCGACAGGTGGGCGCAGACGATCGCGGGGTTGGCCTCCTTGAGCGCGTCGTAGGTCAGCCCGAGCCGCGCCGGCAGGTCGCCGCGCAGGTTGTCGAGCACCGCGTCGGCCTTGGCCACGAGGCGCCGGAGCAGCGCCTGCCCGTCGGGATGCTTGAGGTCGAGCGTGATGCTCTTCTTGTTGCGGTTGAAGGTCTGGAAGAACTGGCTGTCGCCGTCCCCGAAGAAGTGCGGCCCGACACTGCGGCCCACGTCGCCGCCGTCGCGGTGGTTCTCGACCTTGATCACCTCGGCGCCGAGGTCGGCGAGGTAGGCGCTGCCGAACGGACCGGCGCCGTACTGCTCGACGGCGAGGATGCGCAGCCCGGCGAGGGGCAGGGGGCGCTGGGCTGCCGCTGCGGACGTGGAGGCGGCTGGCGTCATTCGAGTTCCGGGCGAGGCTGGAGGGTCAGGAGGGCTTCGAGCCCGGTCGTGTCGGGCGCGGCCGCGAGGCCCCGGACGGCGTCGCGCAGCGCCCGCGCCCGGGCGGCGGACGCATGACGCCCCGCGTTGGCGAAGAACTTCTCCTCGACGTCCGGACGGGTCAGCGGACGCTCCTCATGGCCTAGGTTCACGGCGATCCGCGCCGAATGCCTGCGCCCGTCCTCGAGCTCCACGACGACCTCGCCCGGGTAATGGCGGGGGTAGGTGGTGCTCGCGTCGACCTCGTACTCGATCCGGTCCATCAACTGGCGCGCGTCGGCGGCGATCAGTGCGCCGGGCTCGAGGTCCGCGAGGCCCAGGCGGCCCCGCAGCAGCCCCGTTGCCACGGCGTAGGGCAGGCTGAATTTCGCTTCGTAGTCGGTACGCGGGCGGCGCTTGGACGCGAGTGGCTCGCACACCACGGCCACGGCGTCGGCGGGCACCCGCGCGAGGACGCGGCGCACCGTCCGCGTGTCGATCCCCTGCCGATGCAGCGCGATCGCCGCTTCCGTCGCGCCGTGCAGCAGGTGGCAGGCCGGATAGGGCTTGACCGCCACGCGGGGCAGCTCCCAGGGCGTCGCGCGGCCGTCGGCGCCAAGCCCGGGGAGCGACGCCGCGAGCACCTTGAGCGCCGCCGTCGCGTCGGCCAGGTGCAGCCGGTACAGTCCGAACCGCCCCTCGTAGGCCTCGAGCGGCCCGGGGAAGTGGTCACGGGCGAGCCAGGCGGCGGTGATGCCCGCCTGCGCGGCCCAGCCGGGGTGCAGGCGCTTCGTCCACGCGCCGTCGTCGAGGAACTGCAGGCTGCCGCCCGCGAGCGACAGCGCGATGCCCTGCGCATGCGCGAGTCGCGCCGCGTCCAGACCGAGCAGCCGCCCCGCGGCCACGGCCGATGCGAAGGTGCCGACCAGGCCGGTCGGGTGCCAGCCGTGCCGGTGGAAGCCGCCGCGTGCGGCCGCGGCGAGCCGGGCGCCCACTTCGATGCCCGCGATGCAGGCCTCGAGCATCGCCCGGCCGCTCGCGCCGGTGTGCCCGGCGACCGCGAGCACGGTGGGCAGCACGCTGACCGTCAGGTGCACGACGCCGTCGGTGTGCGTGTCGTCGTAGTCGAGCCCGTGCATGATCAGGCCGTTGAGCATCGCGGCATCGCGCATCGGCAGCCGCGACGGCGAGCCGAGCACGCCACGTGGGCCCGCGCCGGCCAGCGCCGACACCGAGTCGACGGTCTGCCGCACGAAGGGCTCGCCGAGCGCAGCGATCCCGCAGCCGATCGCGTCGAGCATCAGGTCGCAGGCCCGGTCCGCGACCTCGGGCGGCACCCGGTGGAGGTCCGCCGCGGCGACGTACGCCGCGATGCGCGCGGAGACGCGGGCGTATCCCGGGGCATCGGCCAGGCTGGCGCTCATCGCATCCTCTCGTCGGGCGGGATGGCCCGGCCTGCATTAATTGTGCGGACAATATAGCCGCGCCGGACGCTGCCGGTCAATCGGGCCCGCCGCGTCGGCTACTTGCGCAGCACCATCCGGTAGGTGAACCGGTCGCTCGGGTGGACGTTGTCGGCGTACTCGATGAGGCGGCCGCCGGCGTCGTAGTACGAGCGCAGCACCTGGAGCCCCGAGGTGCCGGGGGGCACGCCGAGGTTGCCGGCATCGTGGACGTCGAGCACGACGCCGTGGAACTCCTGCGCGACGGTCGCGATCGTGATGCGGTACTCGCGCTCGATCAGCGCGTAGACCGCCTCGCGGCTGTTGCGCAGCTTGTCCGCGATGTCCGTCAGCGCCGGGTTCAGGTACAGCCGCGTCACGCAGATCGGCCGGTCGCCGGTCGGGTCCAGGCGCAGGCCGGTGGCATAGACCCACTCGTCGCCGGGCTGCGCGCCGAAGCGCGCGGCCTGCGCCTTGTTCAGCGAGATGCCGCCGATGTAGGCGAAGCGCAGGTGCGTCGTGCGTGCGTACTGCTGCAGGTCGCCCAGGGAGTGCACCTCGTGGACGAAGCGCGCATCGGAGGGCAGTGCGATGACGACCGTGCCGGCGCGTTGCCGGCGACGCACCAGGCCCGCCGACGTGAGCCTGCGCAGGGCTTCGCGCGCCGTGTGGCGGCTGACCCCGAACCGCTCGCAGAGGTCCAGCTCGGTCGGCAACTGCGCGCCGACCGGATACACGCCGCTCGCGATCGCGTCGGTCAGTTCGCCGGCGATCCGCATGTACAGCGGCTTGTCGGGCGCCTGTGCACTCACGGCCGGCGCGGGCGCGACGCGCTTGCGCGAACCGCCGGGCGTCGGGGTCTCGCGGGCACCGCCCGGCCGTGCCGCAGTCGCAGTGGAGCGTCGATTCATGGAGCCTTCCGTGGGTCGGAGTGCAGCGGACCCGGGCGGCCCCCGGGGCATCGGTCGCGGGCGTCCGCCGAGGACCGACCCGGTGAGCCGCGGCGCCGGCGCGGCGCCCTCGGCTCGCGGATCTTACCGGGCGACGTGCCGATCGGATCGCGGTCGGGCACGTTGACGGGCTTTCGGACGGCGGGATATATTGACCGGACAATACAACAGGAACGGCCGATCGGGCCGCCGAATCGATGGTCGTTGATCCGCGTTCGATGCTGTTCGTGTCCGGGGCGCGCGCCGACCGGTTCCCCAAGGCCTTCGCGACGGGCGCCGACCTGGTGTGCATCGACCTGGAGGACGCGGTGCAGCCTTCCGACAAGCCGGCGGCTCGCGCCCAGGTGTTCGACTGGCTGGCCGCGAGGGGCGCGGGGCCCTCGGGCGCTGCGGCCGCGGCCGTGCGCCTCAACGGGCTGCGTACCCAGGACGGCCTGCGCGACGCGGTCGCGCTGGTGGACGCCGGCGTGCGCCTCGACTGGCTGGTGCTGCCCAAGGTCGAGTCGGCCGCCGACGTCGAGTGCATCGCGGGCTGGGCCGCCGACCGGTTCGCCGGCCTGGTCGCGCTGATCGAGTCGCCCCTGGGCGTCGAGAACGCGCCCCTGATCGCGCGCGCGATCCGCGCGCTGCGCCCCGGCCAGCCGGGCGCGCTGATGCTGGGCGGCGTGGACCTCGCGCTGGAGCTCGGCGCGCAGTTCGGGTGGGACGCATTGCTGTCGGCACGCGGGCGCCTGGTCAACGCGGCGCGCGGCGCCGGGCTGCAGGCCTGGGACGTCCCCTACCTCGCGATCGACGATGCGGACGGGCTCGCCGCGGAGACGCGGCGGGTGATCGCATTGGGTTTCGGCTGCAAGGCCGCCATCCATCCGTCGCAGGTCGCGGTCCTGCATCGGGCGTTCGCGCCGGACGCCGAGCAGCTCCGATGGGCGCACGGCGTGCTGGCGGCGCAGCTGCGCGCGGGCACCGGCGCCTTCCTGTTCGAGGGCAAGCTCGTCGATGCGCCGATCCTCGTGCGTGCCGAGCGCATGGTCGCGCTCGCCGCCCGCCAGGCCGACGCGCGCTGAGCGCGCAGGGCTCGCCCACTTCTTTAGTCGGCTCGCGCCGGCACACCAGGAAACACCGCCATGGTCCAGAACGCCAAGCAGGTCGCGCCCAACCGCTACCGCGAATCCTTCGGTCGGCACTACGAGGACTTCAAGGTCGGCGACGTCTACGAGCACCGGCCGGGCCGCACCATCACCCAGGCGGACAACATCTGGTTCACGCTGCTGACGATGAACACGCACCCGATGCACTTCGACGAGGAGTACGCCAAGGCGAGCGAGTTCGGGCAGTGCATCGTCTGCAGCCCGTTCACCGTCGCGCTGATGGTCGGCATGAGCGTGAGCGACGTCAGCCAGAAGGCCATCGCGAACCTCGGGTGGTCGGACATCAAGCTGACCCACCCGCTCTTTGCGGGCGATACGCTGTACGCCGAGTCGGAGGTCCTCGAGAAGCGGGAGTCCGCGTCGCGGCCCAACGCCGGCCTGGTCACGGTGAGCACCACCGGCAAGAACCAGGACGGCGTGGTGGTGTGCACGTTCACCCGGACCATGCTGATCGCCAAGGTCGGCCAGAGCGTCGAGGACAAGGTCAACTACTGAGCACCGAAGACGGGAAGAAGCGATGACCCACAGCAACGAAGACGACCGCGCGATCCTCGACGCGATCGAGGTCTGGGTCGAGAAGTCGCTGCGGCCTGCCGCCAAGCGATTCGATCATGCCGACGCGTACCCGCACGAGATCGTCGAGGAGATGAAGGCGCTCGGGCTGTTTGGCGCAACGATCGGCCAGGAGTACGGCGGCCTCGGCCTGTCCGCGTGGACGTACGCACGGATCGTGATCAAGGTCGCCTCGGTCTGGATGGCGCCCTCGGGCATCTTCAACTCGCACCTGATCATGGCCAGCGCCATCGAGCGCTCGGGCACCGAGGCGCAAAAGCGCAAGTACCTGCCGCAGATGGCCACCGGCGCGTTCCGCGGCAGCATCGGGCTCACCGAGCCTAACGCCGGCAGCGACCTGCAGGCGATCCGGACCGTCGCGAAGCCCGACGGCGACCACTATGTGGTCAACGGCTCGAAGACCTGGATCACCAACAGCCTGCACGGCCACGGCACGCTGCTGCTGGTGAAGACCGATGCCACCGCCCAGCCCCGCCACAAGGGGATGAGCCTGCTCATCGCCGAGAAGGGTCCCGGCTTCCACGTGGTCGGCAAGCTCCAGAAGCTCGGCTACCGCGCGATCGACACCTGCCAGCTGGCCTTCGAGGACTATCGCGTGCCGCGCGAGAACCTGCTGGGCGGCGTCGAGGGCAAGGGCTTCGCCCAGACGGCCGGAGGCCTGGAGCTCGGCCGCATCAACGTGGCCGCGCGCGGCGCCGGGATCGCGGAGGGCGCGTTGAAGCTCGCGCTGCGTTATGCCCAGGAGCGCGAAGCCTTCGGCAAGCCGATCGTCGAGCACCAGGAGATCCAGCTCAAGCTCGCCGACATGGCCACCCAGGCCGAGGGCGCCAAGCTGCTGATCGAGGCGGCGGCCCGCAAGCACGACGCCGGCGAGCGCTGCGACCTCGAGGCCGCGATGGCGAAGCTGGCCGGCTCCGAGGCCGGATTCTTCTGCGCTCAGGAAGGCATGCGCATCTTCGGCGGCTACAGCTACTCGGTCGAGTACGACATCGAGCGCTTCTATCGCGACGCGATGCTGATGTGCATCGGCGAGGGCAGCAACGAAATCCTCCGCCAGGTGATCGCCAGGCAGCTGGTCGATCGGCATCGGATCTGAGCGGGTGCGCTCCCCGGCGAAGACTGCGGCACCTTCGGGTGCCGCGTTCGTTCGGCCCACGCGCTCCTGGCTCGGCCCCACAATAGGCGCCTTCATCGCACCCGCGTTTCCCGATCCATGCCCGATCCCTCGTCGACCACGCTCGACCTCGCCTTGACGGTCATCGAAGCCGGTGCGACCGTCGCCTTCGCACTGTCGGGGCTGCTGGCGGCGGCCCGCAAGCGGCTGGACGCCGTGGGGGTGTGCGTGGTGGCGGGGCTCGCGGCCTTCGGCGGCGGCACGCTGCGCGATGTGCTGCTGGATCGCCGACCCTTCTTCTGGGTGGAGCACGCCACGTGGCTCTGGGTGCTGCTCGCATTGTGCGTCGTCGCGATGACGTTCATGCGCGGCCGCCACTTCGCCCCCACGGAGCGTGCGATGCAGTGGCCCGACGCGGTGGGCCTGGGCCTGTTCACCGCCGGGGGGACGCAGGTGGCCATCCAGGCGGACATGCCCGCGATCGTGTCGGTCCTGATGGGCGTGGTGACGGCGGTGTTCGGCGGGGTGCTTCGCGACATCGTCTGCAACGAGATCCCGAGCGCCTTCAGCGATCACCGACCCTATGCGGTGTGCGCATTCGTCGGGGGCTGGGTGCTGGTGGCTTCGTACGCCCTGAACGTGCCCGCCTGGGCCGGTCTGCTTGGCGCCGCGGCGATCGCGAGCGGATTGCGGATGCTGGCGCTGGCCACCGGGTATACGCTTCCCAGGTGGTCGACGGGCGATGCGTCGCATGATTGACCCGATCGGCCCGCCGAGCCCCTGGTGCCGCGAGCTGTAAAGCATGGAGCAGGGCCCGGATCGGGCGCATTGTCGCTGTCCAACCGGAAACGAGAGGCCGAATGACGACCGGAATCGATCGAACCAGGCGCCTCGCCATCGCGCTGGTCATCGCGCTCCTTGCGATCGCATCGTGGTTCAAGCCGCTGGACTCGATGGCGATCGAGCAGGTCGACACGGGGATGAAGGCCGCTTTCGCCTCGTTCGCGACCGCGCGCGCCATCAACGGCGCGATCTCGCTGCTGCAGAGCCTGCAGGTGGGCGTCGGTGTGAGCGCCAATCCGGGCGAGCTGCTGGATCCCGTCAACGATCTGATCGAGCAGTTCTCCAACCTGATGCTCGCCGCGACGGTCGCGTTCGGAGTCCAGAAGGTCCTGCTCGCGATCGGCGGGCATGTCGTGCTGCCGCTGCTGATCAGCGTCGCCGCCGCGCTGTGGATCGCATCGGCGGCGATGTCCAGACCGGCCCCGCGCTGGCTCGGCCAGGTCATTGCGGTGCTGCTGATGGTCCGGTTCGCGGTGCCGCTCGCGTCGGTCGGTGCGGACCTGCTGGCCGACCGCTTCCTCGCGCCGACCTATACGACCGCGCAGCAGTCGCTCTCGCAGCTCGCCGGCCAGGCCGCGTCGGCCGGCTCGGCTGCGCAGTCGAGCGAGACCTGGTCGGAGTGGGCCAGGCGCTGGTCTGGCAACGCGACGGACATCGGCGGCCAGATCGAGCGCTTCAAGGTCGCGGCGGGTCGGGTGGCCGAGGACCTCACCGACCTGATCGTGGTGTTCCTGCTGCGCACGCTGGTGTTTCCGCTGGCGCTGCTGTGGTTGCTGTATCAGGCGCTGCTCGTGCTTCTGAGACCGGAGTCGGCAGCCAGACAGTGACCCGGGGGCAGCGCCCACCCCGGTGGGGCGTGCGCGGGGCTGGCGCCGCATGCGGCATACTGGGCCGGCACCGCATCGCCATCGCCATGTACCAACCGATCCCGGACCTCGACTACTTCCAATTGCTGATCGGCGATTCGGACTCGATTCCACTGCTCGAGGCCGCCGCGTCCATCGCGCTCGATGCCTGCCCCGCGCTCGACCTGCAGGGCACGCTGGCCTCGGTCGACCGCCTCGCCGGGCAGCTCGCCGACGATTGCCGGGGCGCCTCGACCGAGACCGCGCGGCTGCAGCGCGCGCTGCGCTTCTTCTACGTCAGGCAGGGTTTCGCGGGCAACGGCCAGGCCTACTACGACCCCGCCAACAGCTATCTGCACCGGGTGATCGAGACGCGCCGGGGCATTCCGATCACGCTGGCCGTGCTCTTCGCCGAGCTCGCGCGCCACGTGGGGCTGGACGTCGACGGTGTCGCCTTTCCGGGGCACTTCCTGCTCAGGGTGAACCTGCACGAAGGCATTGCCGTCATCGATCCGTTCACCGGCAGGAGCCTGGACCGGACCGAGCTCGACCGCTGGGCCGCGCCGCACGGCGTCGGCGCCGAGCGCCTGCTCGTTCCGGCCTCGGGCCGGCAGATCCTGATCCGCATGCTCTCCAACCTGCGCGCGATCCACACGTTGCGGGGGCAGGCTGACCTGCTCGCCAAGGTGGAGGCGCGCCTGCGGATCGTGCAGGGCGACGCCGGGCCCTGACGGCCCGCGGCCGCGCAGGCGGCCGCGCGGCCGGGTGGCTCAGGCGCGCGGCAGGCGGTGCAGGCCGCAGAGCTTGTTGCCGTCGGGATCGCGCATGTAGGCGAGGTACAGGCGGCCGTTGGCGCCCTCGCGTACGCCGGGCGGGTCCTCGCAGGTGGTGCCGCCGTTGGCCAGCCCGGCGGCATGCCAGGCGTCGGCCTGCTCGGCCGACTGGCAGGCGAAGCCGATCGTGCTGCCGTTGCCCACGGTGGCGGGCTGCCCGTCGATCGGCAGGCTGACCGAGAAGACGCCGGCGGGGGTACGCCAGAAGACCCGGTGGCGGTCCACCGTCCCAGCGGGAATCCCGAGCGCGCCCAGCGCGGCGTCGTAGAAGGCCTTGGCCCGGTCCAGGTCGTTCGTGCCGATCATGATGTGCGTGAACATGCTGCGGGTATCTCCTCGAAGGCGCGCGCGGCGCCGGTTGGCAGGGGTGGGGCGGTATCGATGCGGGCCGCGGCGCAGGGCCGCGTTCGCGGGCGAGCGGGGTCCGCTCGACGTGACGATCGGCCCGGATCTTCGCACGGCTGGCGCGGGACGGCAGCGCTGAGGCCTCGTTGGTGGCACGCCACGATGCCATGCCCGGTTCGGGCGCACGGGCGGGCGGGACGCGCAGCGACGGCTCGACGCGATGAAGTCGGCGCCCGCCCGGTACGCCCGGTACGTGGCGCGCCCGCGCCATGCGGGCGGCGTCACGGACTGCGGGTCGTGCCCGGGCTGCCTGTGCCGCGCGCCGCCCCCGTCCGGCGCCGCGCGTTCCTTTGCCGATGTCTCGCCCAATGCCGTGTCCTTCCCGTCGTTTGGTCACGGCACATCGGCGGATCGGACACGCGCGCGGGGAGTCCGAACTTAGTCCCCTCGATGCGTCGGGTCCTGACTCCATGGGATGGCGGTCGTGCGCAAAGCGCGTCGATACGACCCGCCAAGTCGCTGAATCGGAGGACTCTTGCGCAAGCGCGGCCTTGCGAGCGCGTGGCTCGCGTTGCTCGTGGTACTTTGCCGCCAGGCAAACGTGGGTCGGGTCGTCCCGGAGTCGTGCCCGCGCGCCTGCGCGCGTCCCGCGCGGGCATCGAGTCAACGGCGGACAGACCTGGAATGATCGAAACGGAAACCAACGACACACTGCAGCGCGCCATCGTGGCTGCGGTACAGCTTCCCGGCGTGAGCGACGCCGAGCTCGGCATCTCGGTGAACGAACTGCGCGAGCTCGCCAAGACGCTCGGCTTCGAGGTGGTGGCCACCTTCGTCCAGAAGCGCGACAGCTTCGACACCGCCGGCTATCTGGGCGTCGGCAAGCGCCAGGAGATGCGCCGGTTCGTTGAATACGGGCCCGACGCGCTGGACGCGCTGGACGAGGGCGAGGTGCCGGCGAGCGGCGCGCGCACGGCGCGCAGCGGGGCGGCCCGCGCGAAGGACGCGGCCCGCTCGGCGGCCGATCCGCACACCCGCTTCGCCGACGTGGTGCTGGTGGACCACGAGATCTCGCCCTCGCAGGCGCGCAACCTCGAGATCGAGGCGGGGTGCGAGGTGATGGACCGCACGATGGTGATCCTGGAGATCTTCCAGCGCCATGCGAGCTCGCGCGCGGCGCGCGCGCAGGTGGAGATCGCGCGCCTGGGCTACATGGGTCCCCGGCTGCGCGAGGCCGCCAAGCTGGCGGGCCCCAAGGGCCGCCAGCGCAGCGGCACCGGCGGGCGCGGCGCCGGCGAGGCGCACGGCGAGCTGGACCGGCAGAAGATCCGCAACCGGATCCTCGAGCTCAAGGAGGAGATCGCCCGAATGGACGTCGAGCGCGCCACGCAGCGCGCCCGTCGCCAGGAGGGCCGGGACCTGGCGCGGGTGGCGCTGGTGGGCTATACCAACGCCGGCAAGTCGACGCTGATGCGCGCGCTCACCGAGAGCGAGGCGCTGGTCGCCAACAAGCTCTTCGCGACGCTGGACACCACCGTGCGCGCGCTGCACCCCCCGACCGTGCCGCGCGTGCTGGTCAGCGACACGGTCGGCTTCATCAAGAACCTGCCCCACGATCTGGTCGCCTCGTTCAAGTCGACGCTCGAGGAGGCGGCCGAGGCGTCGCTGCTGCTGCACGTGATCGACGCGAGCGACCCCGGCTATCCGCGCCAGATCGCCGTCACCGACACGGTGCTCGCCGAGATCGGTGCGCAGGACCTGCCGCGCATCCGCGTGTTCAACAAGATCGACGGCGTGGGCGATGCCCCCGCGCAGGCCGAGCACGAGGCCGGACTGCGCGCCGCGTACCCGGGCTGCATCGTGATGAGCGCACGGCGCGAGGCCGACGTGGCGCGCCTGCATGCCACGATCCGCGATTTCTTCCAGCGCGACCTCCTGGAGGCCGACCTGCTGCTGCCGTGGTCGGAGCAGAAGGTGCGCGGGGAGATCTTCGTGTCCTGCGAGGTGCTCGAGGAGCGCGCCGACGAGGCCGGCGCGCTGCTCAGGGTCCGGGGCGAGCGCAGCACCGTGGAGCGGCTGCGCGCGCAGTACGGCCACAGCGACGGTCCCCCCGAGGCCAGCCTGCGTCTGCCGGCGTAGGTTCGGCGCGCGGTGCTGCCGCGCGCGCGGGCCGCGGCGTCAGCGCCGCGGCGCGGTCCCGAATCCGTCGAACACCAGGTCGGGCGCGCTCGTGTTGTGGCGCGACGGCTCGGTGCGCCCGAAGCGCGCCTGGTGCGCGCGAAACTCCCGGAAGCCGAGGATCGGCGCGGTGCCCTCGCCGGTCCCGCCGCCCTGCCAGCGCGCGGTCGCCACATCCGCCTGCTCGGTGGTGACGAACATCGAGCGCAGCGCGGCGAAGGCACGGCCCGCGGGCACCGGCGGGTCGATGCCCAGGGCGACCACGGTGGCGTCGCGCGTGGCCGACTCGACCGCGAGAACACCGCGTGATCCGTTGGCAAACGCGAGCCGGAAGCGCATCGCGGCTGGATCGAAGTCGATGGCCCGGATCGCGACGTAGGGTCGGCTGCTCTGCTCGATCGGGCCGAACAGGAACGAGCTGCCGTAGGCGCTGTCCGCCAGCGCGGGTGGGGGCAGCGGCTTGAGCCGCCAGTAGCCGTCGTTCGGATAGACCACCAGGATCTCGATGTCCCGCTGCGGGCCGCGCCGCAGCAACTGCACCAGGTGCAGGCCGGGCTCGTTGCGGGCGCCGACGCGGAAGTCGACCCGGCCCGGGCGCCAGAAGGTCGCGAAGGCATGGCCGACCAGCCGGATGGCCGCGTCCTCGTAGAGCACGACGGTGCGCGGCACGAACTTGAAGCTCGGGTCCCGGGACATGTCGCAGTGCGAGAAGTCGGGCGCGGTGCTGTCTTCGGCGATCGAGCCGATGTAAGGCGGGTGCTCGGCCGCGATCCGCAGGCGGCGGATGCCGGCGCCCGACAGCCTGACGTCGACGTTGTCCTCCTCGGCGCAGCGCGTGGCGCGGCTCGCGTTCTCGAAGCGTACGGCGGCGGGCTGTGCGTCGGCGGCCGACGCGGCGGGCAGACCCGCCCAGAGCAGCAGGGCGAGCGCCGCGCCGCGCGCAGCGGCGCCCCGCGAGCGGCCCGCTGCGCTCGGGCTCACGCCTGCGCTCCCGACGGCGGGCGCCCGGCGAGGGCGGGCAGGCCCAGCGCGAGGAGCTCGGGCGGCGGCGAGGTCTCCTCCGGGATCGCCGCGATGCGGTGGCGCGCCATCGCCAGGCCCAGCGCCGGGGAGGCGCTGACCATCGCGAACGGGATCGCCAGCAGCAGCGGCGCGAAGAAGGGGGCGAGGTAGGGCAGTGCCACTGGCATCGTGGCCAGGCACCATGCCGCCAGCATCGCGCCCAGCAGGGTCTGCGGCCACAGCCTGCCCGCGGCGGCGCCCGCCGGCACGCCGTGGTCGTCGCGCACCTGGGCGGTCCAGCCGATGGTGCGGCCGAGGGCGAGGCCGGCGATGAAGGCGCTGTGGGCCACGGCCATAATCGGCGCGATCAGCGCCGAGAAGATCGTCTCGATCCCGACGGCGGCCAGAAAGCGCCCGGGGCCGCCGAAGTCGCGCAGGGACCGGCGGCTCGCCAGCACTGCCACGACTGTGGCGATCTTGGGCGCGAAGGCCATGCCCAGTACCACCGCGAGCAGGATCGCACCGGTCTCGGGGCGGAACGTCGGCCCGGCGCTGTCGACGAGCACGTCGCGGAAGGTGGCGAGCAGCACCATCGAGAGCCAGGCGGGGGAGCCGACGAACATCAGGATCGCGAGCACCAGCTGGCAGCGGCTCACGCGCGCCAGCCCGGGCAGCGCGAGCAGCCGCCAGTACTGCATGTTGCCCTGGCACCAGCGCAGGTCGCGCCGGATGAACTCCAGCAGCGTCGGCGGGTTCTCCTCCCAGGAACCGGACTCGATGGGCAGCACGCGTACCTCGTAGCCGGCGCGGCGCATCAGCACCGCCTCGACCTGGTCGTGGCTGAGGATGGGGCCCGACAGCGGCCCGCGCCCCGGCAGCGTGGGCAGCTCGCAGTGGGCGACGAAGGGCGCGATCCGGATGATGGCGTTGTGGCCCCAGTAGGGCCCGCAGTCGCCCTGCCACCAGGCGCTGCCCAGGGTGTAGGAGCGCATGCCGAGTCGCATGCCGAACTGGAACACGCGCGCGAAGGGGCTGGCGCTCGGCAAGCCCACGACCAGGGTCTGGACGATGCCCAGGTGTGGATCGGCCTGCATGATGCGGATCAGGCGCAGCATCGCGGCGGGGCTCATGACGCTGTCGGCGTCGAGCACCAGCGCGAGATCGAAGCCCTCGCCCCAGCGCTCGGTGAAGTCGCGGATGTTGCCGGCCTTGAAGCCGGTGTTCACCGCGCGCCGGCGGTAGGTGACCGGCAGGTGCGCGCCGTATCGCCCGGCGAGCGTGTCGGCGACCGCCTGCTCGCCCTCGACGATGGCGGGGCGGTCCGAGTCGCTCAGCAGGAAGACCTGCATGCGGTCCGCCGCGCCGGTGGCGACCAGCCCGGCCATCATCGAATCGAGGTTGCGCGCGAGGCGCTGCGGCGCTTCGTTGCGGATGCAGACGAGCAGGGCGGTGCGCAGGACGATGGGCGCGTCGTCGCGCCCGAGCAGCGCCACCGGCGCCGCGCGTGCCGCCGGGTCGCGGCTGCCGAGCATCAGGGCCAGCCCGATCGAGGCGTTCCAGAAGCCGATGGCGGTCCAGGGCAGGGTCAGCCCGAAGCAGACGAGCATCGCCCAGTCGACCGGGTCCAGCCCGTCGAGGTCCAGGGCATGGACCATCGTGGCCAGCAGTGCCGCGATGGTCGCGAGCACGAGCAGCGCGAACGCCGTGCGGCGCCGCTGCATGACATGGGAGGACTGCCGTGCTCGCGACGGCGGGGAGGCCGTCGAGGCGGCTGGAGAGAAGGTCTGCATCGGATCCTTTGGCACCGGGAAACGGCCCGGCTGACTGTCGGCCGCTAGAATACAGCCGCTCGAAAGGTGGTCGGCACGCGATGGGTATCGAACAGGTGGGTGATCGGCGCGTGCAGGCGCTGTGGTACTGCGAACCCGGGCGGGCCGAGCTGCGCGCGGAAACCCTCGCCGCGCCGGGTCCGGACGAGGTGCTGGTGCGCACCGCGTTCAGCGCGATCAGCCGGGGCACCGAGAGTCTGGTCTTCCAGGGCGCGGTCCCGCCGGGCGAGTACGCCCGCATGCGCGCCCCCGCGCAGGGCGGCGACTTCCCGTTCCCGGTGAAGTATGGCTACGCCGCGGTCGGCACGGTGGACGCCGGGCCCGCGGCCCTGCTCGGGCGGACGGTGTTCGCGCTGCAGCCCCACCAGGACGGGTTCGTCGCACCGGCCGCGTCGGTCACGCCGGTGCCGCCCGATGTCCCCGCGCGGCGCGCGGTGCTCGCCGCCAACATGGAGACGGCGCTCAATGCCCTCTGGGACGGCGGGGCCTTGCCGGGCAGCCGGATCGCGGTCGTGGGGGCGGGGGTGGTCGGCGCGCTGACCGCCTACCTCGCAGGCCGGCTGCCGGGGGCCGAGGTCACGCTGGTGGACGTGCGCCCGGAGCGCGCGGCGCTCGCCGCGGCGCTCGGGCTGCGCTTTGCGCTGCCCGGGCAGGCGCCGGGCGGCTGCGACCTGGTGTTCCACGCGAGCGCCTCGCAGGCGGGCCTGGCCACCGCGCTCGCAGCCGCTGGCGACGAGGCCGCGATCGTCGAGATGAGCTGGTACGGCGACCGCGCGGTGAGCGTGCCGCTGGGCGGCGCGTTCCATGGCGCGCGCCTGCGGCTGATCGGCAGCCAGGTCGGGCGGGTGGCGCCCGCGATGCGCGCGCGGTGGAGCTACGGCCGGCGGCTCGGCAAGGCGCTGGCGCTGCTCGCCGATCAGCGGCTCGATGCGCTGCTCGAGCCCGACCTCGCCTTCGAGCGCCTGCCCGACGCGCTCGCGGGCCTGCTGGGCCCCGGAGCGGCCGCGCTGTGCCAGGTCGTGGCCTATCCCCGATACCCAACCGATTCAAGTACGCGAGGAGCGTGAGATGTTCGCAGTCGAAGTCCGGGACCACATCATGGTGGCCCACAGTTTCAGGGGTGCGGTCTTCGGGCCGGCGCAGAAGATGCACGGCGCCACCTTCGTCGTGGATGCGGCGTTCTTCACCCGCAGGCTCGACGAGCACGGCCTGGTGATCGACATCGGCCTTGCGACCGAGGCGCTGCGCGCGGTGCTCGCACCGCTCAACTACACCAACCTGGACGAGCTGCCGGCCTTCGCCGGGCAGAACACCACGACCGAGTTCCTCGCCGCGCACATCCACGCGCAGATGGCGCAGCGCTGTCGCGGCGCGGCCCTCGGCCGCCCGGAGGCCGACATCGCGTCGCTGCGGGTGACGCTGTCGGAGTCGCATGTGGCGCGCGCCTGGTACGAGGCACCGCTTGTCTGAAGGCAGCGCCGTCTTCGCGATCCCGGGCGACCTGGACGCGGCGACGGGCGGCTACACCTACGACCGGCGGATGCTCGCCGAACTCGGTGCCGCGGGCTGGGCGGTCCGGCACCTGCGGCTGGGCGACGGGTTCCCGGACCCCGATCCCGCGACGCTCGAGCGCGCCTACGCGCTGCTCGCCGCGCAGCCGGCCGGCGTGCCGCTGCTCGTCGACGGGCTGGCGCTCGGGGTGATGCCGCAGATCGGGCGCGTGCTCGGCCCCCGCCGGCCGCTGGTCGCGCTGGTGCACCACCCGCTTGCGTTGGAGGGCGGCGTGCCGACCGCGCGCGCCGCCGCGCTGCGCGCCAGCGAGCGGGCCGCGCTCGCCGCGGCGACGTCCGTGGTGGTCACCAGCCGGACTACCTGCGACACGCTGGTGCGGGACTACGGCGTGCCCGCGGACCGGATCGTGGTCGCGGTGCCGGGCACCGATCCGGCGGCCTGCTCGCGCGGCAGCGGCGGCGAGGGGCCGCTGCGGCTGCTGAGCGTCGGCACGCTCGTGCCGCGCAAGGGCCACGACCTCCTGCTGGCGGCGCTGTCGGCGCTCGCCGGCCTGCCGTGGCGGCTCACCATCGCGGGGGACGCCGATCGCAGCCCGCCGACGGCCGAGGCGCTGCGCCGCGCCGTGCGCGACGCCGGTCTCTCCGGGCGGGTCGAGCTTGCCGGTGCGGTCGACGCGGCGCGGCTGGAGTCGCTGTATGACGAGGCCGACCTCTTCGTGCTGGCCTCGCGCCACGAGGGCTTCGGCATGGCCTTCGCCGAGGCGGTCGCGCGCGGACTGCCCGTGGTCGGCACCACGGCGGGCGCGGTGCGCGAGGCCGTGCCGGACGGAGCGGGGCTGCTGGTGCCGCCCGAGGACCTCCCCGCGCTGACCGCGGCGCTGCGCGGGCTGATCGCCGATCCGGCCGCGCGCGGCGAGCTGGCCGCGGGCGCGCGGCGCGCCGGGGCGAGCCAGGTGCGCTGGGCGGCCTCTGCAGCACGGCTGGCTGGCGCGCTGCGGGTCCCGGCATGACCGGCTTCGCGCAGGACTGGCTGGCGCTTCGCGAGCCGGCCGACCTCAGGGCCCGCGACGCGGGGCTGCTCGCCCGCGTCGCAGCCCATCTGGCGCCGCGCGAGCAGGTGACCGTGACCGACCTGGGCTGCGGCACCGGGTCGACGCTGCGGGCGCTGCGCCCGGTGCTGCCGGTGCGCCAGACGTGGCGGCTCGTCGACCGCGACCCGGCGCTGCTCGCGGCCGCGGCGCGGGCGGCCGGCACGGCGGCGCCGCCCGGCACCCTGAGCGCCACGCCCATGGCCTGCGACCTGCGCGTCGACATCGAGGCGGTCGTCGCGCTCGAGGCCGACCTGGTGACGACGTCGGCCTTCCTGGACCTGGTGTCGGCCGACTGGATCGGCCGTTTCGCGGCCGCGGCCGCCCGTCACCGGCGGCCGGTCTATGCCGCACTGAGCTACGACGGCCGGACCGCCTGCGAGCCGCCGGATCCGGTCGACGCAGCCGTGCTGGCGGCCTTCAACGCCCACCAGCTCGGCGACAAGGGGCTCGGCGGGGCGCTGGGCCCCGCCGCGGCGGACGCTGCGGTACGGGCGTTTGCCGAGGCCGGCTTCGAGGTCGCGAGCGCCCGCGCCGACTGGCTGCTCGACGCACGCGAGCCGGCCCTGCAGCAGCGGCTGGTGCTCGGCTGGCACGAGGCGGTGGGCCAGACCGGGCTGGTCGAGCCGGCGGCGCTCGACGGCTGGCTGGCCCGCCGGCGCGACGCGATCGCGGCCGGCGTCTCCCGGCTGAGCGTCGGGCACCGGGACCTGTGGGCCGTGCCGCGCTAGCTGCCGGGTGCGCGGCGCAGCGCGGCGAGGTCGACGTCGAGCAGGAGGTCCTCGCCCAGCCGATAGCTGTGCATGGGCGGGCGCAGCGCGTCGTCGAGCCGCTCGATCGGGTCGAGCGACAGTCCGGTCGGCCCCGATCCGATGATCAGCGGCGCGACCGCCAGGTGCAGCCGGTCGAGGCAGCCGGCCTGCAGGAAACGGGAGACCGTGAAGGCGCCGCCCTCGATCAGGATCCGCCGCAGGCCCCGCTCGGCCAGGGCCGCTACGATCCGTGTCGGAGGCATCCGCCCGGTGGCGTCGGCCTCGAGCGCGACATGCTCGACGCCTGCCTGCGGGCGCCATGCGGATCCCGGCAGGGTGAGCACTACGCGGCGGCAGCCGTCGTCGGCGAGCAGCCTCGAGCCCGCCGGCAGGCGTCCGCCCGGGTCGAGCACCACCCGCGCCGGGCTGCGGCCCGCCACGTGGCGCACGGTCAGCAGGGGGTCGTCCGCCCGGGCCGTGCCGATGCCCACCACCACCGCGTCGACCAGCGCGCGCAGCCGGTGCAGGTGCACGAGGGCCGCCCGCCCGTTGATGTAGTGGGAGTGCCCACAAGGGGTCGCGATACGCCCGTCGAGCGACTGGCCGAGCTGGCCGATCGCCAGTGGCGCTTCGCGGGCCGCCACCAGCGGCCCGAACAGCGACCGCCAGGGTTCGTCCAGGTCGAGCGGCCCGCCTTTCCTTGCGGTTACTATCGTGGCCCACGCCGAGGCGGGGATACTGCCGGCGTCGACCGCCGGTTCTGCTGTCGAGTCGGGCACCGGGGCTCCGGACGCGCAACGGGGGCCTGGGTGGCCTGAGCGGCGTCGATGTGATCAATGATGTGCCGAGTATGCAGGAGTGCAGCCGTGTCGGTTCGAGATGAAGCAGTCGGCCGCGCCCAAGGCAGCCAGACCGAGCCGTCGCTGTTCGCGCGGGACGGCAGGGCGGACGTGCAGCGCGCGATCGCGGAGTTCCGCGCGGGTCGCGCGGTGGTCGTCGACGGACCGGACGGCGGCTCGATCCTCGCGCTGATCGTCGACGGGCTGACCCCCGAGGTCTTCGCCGATCTGCGCGCGCTCGGCGGCGGGCGCGTGTCGCTGGTCGTCTCGCGGACCCGGGCGGCGGCGCTCGGCGCGGACGGCAGCGCGCCCAGCCGGATGACCCTGCCAGCCTCGATCGGCTGGGAGCGTGTGCTCGAAATCGCAGCGGCTGCCCCAGGCGCCCAGCTCACCGCCTGCGGCCCCCTGGTCGGCGCCGACGCCGCGGGCGAGGCCGCCATCGAGCTCGGCAAGCTCGCCCACCTGCTGCCGGCCGTGCTGACCGTGTCGCTGGCCGATGTCGCCGACCGCGCGGCGGTGGCCGGCGCCCTGCGTGTGTCCGCGGCCGACGTGATGTCGTTCCGCGCCGGGCACGGCGCCTCGCTGCGCCGTGCGTCCAGCGCACGCGTGCCGCTGCCCGGTTCGGTGGACTGCGAGTTCGTGATCTTCAGGGACGACCTGGGCGAGGCGTGGACGATGGTGCGCGTCGGGCGCCCTCGGGCCGGCGCCGTCGTGCCGGTGCGGCTGCATTCGGCCTGCCTGACCGGCGACGCCTTCGGGTCGCTGCGCTGCGACTGCGGCGACCAGCTGCGGATGGCGATCGACCGCATGGCGCAGCTCGGCGGGGGCGTGCTGCTGTACCTCGACCAGGAGGGCTGCGGCATCGGGCTGGCCAACAAGATGCGCGCCTACCGCCTGCAGGACGCTGGCCTGGACACCGTCGACGCCAACACCACGCTCGGCTTCGAGCGGGACGAGCGCAACTACGACGCCGCCGCGCGGATGCTGCGCGCCTTGGGCATCGTGCGGATCGCGCTGCTCACCAACAATCCGTCCAAGGTGGCCGCGATGCGCAACGCCGGCATCGAGGTCGTCGAGCGCCTGCCGCTGCTGGCGCCGGTCAGCGGCGAGAACCAGCGCTACCTCGACACCAAGCGCAGGCGCTCCGGCCACATGCTCGGCGACGCCGCCGAGCAGCGGGTGTCCGAAGGCGCCTGAGCGCGGGCCGCGCGCAGGCCCCTCTGATCAGCGCGGCGTGGCGCCGCCCGGCGGGCTGGTGTCGGGCGGGTCGAGGGGCCCGCCCCGCAGCGCCGACAGCGGATGGTCGGCCACCTCGTCGAGCAGGGTCGCCAGTCGTGTCGCGACGTGCTCGAGGATGGCGCGCCCGGCCTGCGCGCTCGCGAGCGTCGCGTCGCCGCAGGCGCCCGACGGGTGCAGGTCCTGGGTGGCCCAGCCGATCGACACCGCGCCGTGGAAGCGCAGCTCGCGGTTGGCCGCGTCCTGCTCGACGGACGCCGGCCTGAAGTCGGCGAGCCGATCGCGCCGGACCGCGTCCGGGGCGAGGTGCATCATCAGCGAGGTCTCGCCCGCGCCCGCGTGGATGCCGTGCCGGGCCTCGCCTGGCGAGAACAGGCCCGGCGGTTCCCCGAAAGAGAAGGTGTTGGCGACCACCGCGAGCATGCCCAGGCGCACCCGCAGGTCCTGAGCGACGATCCTCGCGACATGGGGCTGCCCGCCGTGCGAGTTGACGATCACCAGCTTGCGAACGCCGGCCCGCCGCACCGACTGGCCGATCTCGAACCACAGACGCGACAGCGTCTCGGTGCTCAGGCTCAGCGTGCCCGGAAAAGCGGCGTGCTCGTCGCTCTTGCCGATCGGTTGCGCGGGCAGCACCAGCAGCGGCGTGCGCGGCGCGACGCGGGTCAGCGCGAGATCGAGCACGCCGCGGTTGATGCGGGCGTCGACCTCGAGCGGCAGGTGCGGGCCGTGCTGCTCGATCGCCGCGACCGGCAGCACGGCCACGGTACGCCCGGTGTCGAGCGCGCCGAACTCCTCCCAGGTCAGGTCCTGCCAGCGGCGGATTCCGGTCATCGGGGTGGCCGCTCCGGCGGGGCGGTGCGCGCTCAGCTGAACACGCCGCCGTACTGCTTGCGCAGCTCGGTCTTCTGCACCTTGCCGGTTCCACCCACCGGCAGGCTGTCGAGGAACACCACGTCGTCGGGCACCCACCACTTGGCGACCCGCTCGGCGAGGAAGGCGAGGATCTCTTCCTTCTCGAGGCGCTGCGCGGGCTTGCGCACGATGAACAGCAGCGGGCGCTCGTCCCACTTGGGGTGCCTGACCCCGATCACCGCCGCCATCTGCACCGCCGGATGCGCGACCGCGGCGCTCTCGAGGTCGATGGAGCTGATCCATTCGCCGCCGGTCTTGATCACGTCCTTGGTCCGGTCGCGGATCTGCATCGTGCCGTCGGCCGCGATGGTCGCGATGTCGCCGGTGGCGAACCAGCCGTCCACCAGCGCCGAGCCCTCGGCCTTGTAGTAGCGACTCAGGACCCACTGTCCGCGCACCATCAGCTCGCCCTGCGACACGCCGTCGCGCGCCAGCGTGGCGCCGGTCTCGTCGACCACCTTGATCTCGACGCCGAACAGGCTCTTGCCCTGCTTGGCGACCAGCGCATGGCGATCCGCAGCGGGCCATGCCTTCTGCTCGGCCGACAGCGCGCCCATGGTCGCGACCGCGGTGGTCTCGGTCATGCCCCAGCCGTGGCGCACGTCCACGTCGTACTGGTCGTTGAACTTGGCGATCAGCGCGAGCGGCATCGCCGAGCCGCCGGTGCCGGTGCGGCGCATGGTGGAGAAGCGCAGTCCGTGCTGGTCGAGGTGGGCGATCAGGCCCTGCCAGATGGTGGGCACGCCGGCGCTCACCGTGACCCGCTCGGACTCCATCAACTCGTAGAGCGACGAGCCGTCGAGCCTGGGGCCGGGCAGCACCAGCTTCGTGCCGGCGATGGGGGCTGCGTAGGGGATGCACCACGCGTTGATGTGGAACATCGGGACGACCGGCAGCATGGCCTCGCCGGCCGACAGGCTCAGTGCGTCGGGCACGCAGATCGACATCGCATTGAGCGTGATGGCGCGGTGCGAGTACAGCGCGCCCTTGGGGTTGCCGGTGGTGCCCGATGTGTAGCAGAGCGCCGCGGCCGTGCGCTCGTCGAACGCGGGCCACGCGAAGGCGTCGTCGCAGGGTCCGAGCAGCGCCTCGTAGCTGAGCACGTTGGCCACGCCCTCGATCTCGGGCGTGTGCTCCGGGTCGGCCAGGCACACCCACGCGCGCACCTTGGGGCAGTGCGCGGCGATGCCCTTGACGAGCGGCGCGAAGGTCGCGTCGAACAGCACGACCTGATCCTCGGCGTGGTCGACCACGTAGGCCAGCTGCTGCGGGTGCAGGCGCGGGTTGCAGGTGTGGATCACCATGCCGCTGCCCGACACCGCGTAGTAGGCCTCGAGGTGCCGGTGGTTGTTCCAGGCGATGGTACCGACCGCGTCGCCCGGCTGCAGCCCCATCGCGGCGAGCGCGTTGGCGAGCCGGCGCGCACGGGCGGCGCACTGTGCGTAGGTGTATCGAAACAGCGGCCCGTGCGTCTCGCGCGACACGATCTCGGTGGCGCCGTGCTGCAAGGCCGCGTGCTCGATGATTCCGGAGAGCAGCAGGGGCTGTTCCATCATCAGGCCGGTCTTCAGCATGGGGTCGTTCCTGTCGGGGTAGGGGCGGGGGGGTCTTGACTGCGTGCGAATGCTATCAGCCGCGGCCAATGGACGCGTCGGCGGGCAGCTGCGCAGGGCGACTTCCTCGCGGCCCGCCGGGCCCGCCACGCTGCATGCGGCGATCGGGTCTCGACACGCCGCGCCGGCCGACCTGGCGTTGTGGACTGCCTTGTGTATAAGGATCGTGACATATTTGTATCCAAATGGTGAATTTGGGTGCTTTCCCCTTGAAGCCTTCAGATGCTCAGTCGCTCGCGTCGGTCCTCTCGTCGGGTCGCGCGCGGAGGGGTGTCGACGACGACGGTGGACCGCGCCGGCCGATCGACGCCGCAGCGCGCCTCGAGGCGAGCGGTCGGCCGGGTCGCAGCGTGACGCGGGCGGACTGCTCCCCGGTGTCCGGCGCCGGCCCGCCCGCGCTGCTCGGCGCGATGCCCGCGCCCGACGTCGCGATCGTCGGCCTGGCGCTGGCCGACGGTGACGCGACCGAGCTGATCGCCGAGTTCGCGGCGCGCCCCGGCAGCACCGTCGCGCTGGTCGCCACCGTGATCGGCGACGAGGGGTACGTCCTCCGGGCGTTCGAGGCCGGCGCGCGGGGCTGCCTGCTGAAGGACAGCACGACGCAGGAGCTGGCCCACGCCATCCGGCTGGTGCACGAGGGCGATGCGGCGCTCTCGTCCCGCGTCGCCGGTCGCCTGCTCGAGCGTTTTGCCGCGCTGCGCAGCGTCGACAGGCTTCGCGCGGCGGCGCTGCGCGACGCGCCGGATCGGCTGAGCTTGCGCGAAGCCGAGGTCCTGACAGATCGCATGAGTCCGTTGCGCCCCCGGTCGGGGTTCGCTCGGCTACCCGCGTCCCGTCATTGCGGTATGGCTCGGTGGCCGGCGGCTTCCTAAGCTGCCCCCTACGCGTTACGCCAGATGAGGACCGCTCCATGGGATTCGAGGCATGAGGACGACCCCGATCGGCGCAGGACAGGAGCACCGCGCAGCACCGCCCGGCAGGGCGCGACGCGCGGCCCGGCGGGCGGGCTTGACGACCATCGCCTGCCTGCTCGGCATCGCCTGCGCGACGGTCGATTGGCGTGCCCTGCCCGGCCATGGCGCGGCGGCGCGAGTCCCGGCCATCGCCGCTGTCGCCGCCGTCGTCGACGCGCCCGCCCGCGCGCTGCCGGTGGACGGACCGACTCCGATCGATCTCTACCGCTTCGCGCTCAATGCGCTGCTGGTGCCGCTGCTCGACGATTCCGATCCGCTCAGGTGGACCGACGCGGCCATCGACCTCGACTGCGGGCCGCGCACGCAGGTGCTGGTGGACGGCGCGCCGCTCGTGCCCGGTGCGCCGGTGCCGGCCGCGGATTTCGCGATCCGGTGGCTGATCGACTGGTGCCGCCCGCTGGGCGTCGCGTCGGTGGAACTGTCGGGCCTCGTGGACCTGCGGGTGTCCCGCGAGGATGCCGGGCTGCGCGCGCTGGTGACGGCCGACCGGCTCGTGGTGTCGAGCGCGATGGGCAGCACGCGGCTGCGCAGCGTGTTCGTGGCGACGATGTCGATGGCCGCGCCGACGACGCTCCTGCATTGACGCATCGGTGTCGGGTCGGCTGCGCCCCCGGGCGGCGGCGCACCCGGTGCGCGCCGCGGCTCGGCTATTCGGGCGTGGCGGGATCCCGGTCGGCGCCGCCGTCGGCGAGCGCCTGGCGGGCCAGCTCCTCGTCGCTCAGCCGCGGGGCGGACTGCAGCGCGGCGAGTTCGTCCAGCATCTCCGGGGAGGCCGGGGCCTTGCCGAGCAGCACGTCCTCGGCGTCCGGGTGGGGCACCTTGCGCTCCTCGTGGTCGATGGGCGAGGGATGCACCGCAGTGGGGGCGAGCGCCGGAAGCTGGGCCGATGCGAGCTCGAGCTGCTCGTCGAGCAGCCGGCCGAGGCCGCTCCCGTCAGGCGTGGTGTCGTTGGGCATCGAAGGTCTCCTTGCAAAGCCCATGTTCGTCCTTTCCGCGTCCTCGCACCAGCCCGGGATCCCGGCCCGGCCGCCCACGCGCGCCGTGGCGGCGCTAGGCGAACAGCTGCGCGATCGTCCGCAGGGACGGCTTGTGCCCGTACGCGTGATAGAGGTGGTAACGCGGTGGCACGTAGATGTCGCGGATGTCGGTCGGCACGTCGCCGAAGGCGCCGTCCAGGTCCCTGCGGACGAAGAAGGCGTTGCAGCCGCTCTGGGCGTTGCAGCAGACCAGCCGGAATCCGTTGCGCTCGAACAGGGACTCGAAGCTCGACAGCGACGCACCGAAGTAGTCGTCGCCGCCCCACCGGTGATCGGGGTCGTAGGCGATCTGCCACTTCACGGGCGGGGGGAACTTCGCGTTGTACTCGACGATGAAGAGCTTGGGACGGATGCCCTCCTGGAGCAGCCGCTCGACGAAGTAGATGTCGTTGCCGTCGAGGTCCAGCGAGACGACGTCGAGCTCGTCGATGCCCACAGCCGACCGACCCTGCGCCGCCAGCGCGATCACGTTGTCGAGCCGGATCCAGTCCTTGACGTGGGCGAAGCTCGGGTCGTCGGCGCGCGTGGCGAAGCGCAGGTCCTCGCCGCCGACCCAGAAGCCGGTCCAGCCCAGCGCCTTGAGGATCAGCGTGTTGTTCTCGGTGCCGTCGCCCACGCCGAACTCGGCGAAGCTGCCCGACTCCAGGCAGCCGATGCGCCGCAGGATCTCGAGGGTGATGCCGTCCTCGTCGGTCTGCGAGAAGCACTTCCGGCCGAACCGGCTGAGCGGGTTCGGATGATCCTGCAGCAGCCGGCCCGTCCGGTCGTGGAGCACCAGGTCCCTGAAGTCCTTCAGGAGGGTGCGCAGTTCGGTCAGGCCGGATTCGATCCGGGCGTGGCTGTCGTCTGACATGGAAGGGTCCTGGGGCCGATCGACCGGGATGGCTCGAGCGCGCGTCCGTGCAAGGTCGAAGATGCTACCGCATCGTCGAAGGGGGATACTCGCTGCATGGCGTCGGATGGCGGCGTACCCGCGGGTCCGCCCTGCCGGTCCGCCGCGCTCAGCCATCACAGGAACCGAGCCATGAACCTCGTCCCCACGTCCCGCCGATGCCTGCTCGCCGCAGGCCTGCTCGCCGCCCTCGGCGGCTGCGCCGGCCCTGCCGCCCTGTCGCCCGAGCGCATCGGCGAGATCGTCGCCAGCCCAGAGCGCAGCGCGGCCGACCGTGTCAACGACGCCCGGCGCAAGCCGGCCGAGATGCTCGCCTTCATCGGCGTGCAGCCCGGCATGGTCGCGCTGGACGTCAGCGCCGGCCGCGGCTACACCAGCGAGCTGATCGCGCGCGCCGTCGGCCCCGGCGGCCGGGTCTACGCGCAGACCGCGCCGCGCGATCCAGGCCGCGCCCCCCGTGCAGCGCGAAGGCGCCGCCGCCCCCGCGCCGGTCGTCGCCGCACCCTCCGCCCCGACGCTGGCCGAGCGGGCGGCCCAGCCGGCCACGCGCAATATCATCGTGGTCACGCGCAGCCTGGACGACCCGGTGCCGCCCGAGCTTGCCCGCGGCACGCTGGACCTGGTGACGCTGATGTTCAACTACCACGACCTCGGCCACCTCGGTGTGGACCGCGCCCGGATGAACCGGGCCGTGTTCGAGGCGCTCGCGCCGGGCGGCCTCTACGTCGTGGCCGACCATGCCGGACGCAGCGGCACCGGCATCTCGGAGTCCGGCACGCTGCATCGGGTCGAGGAGGCCTTCGTGCAGCGGGAGATCGAGGCAGCCGGATTCCGGCTGGCCGCCCGCGGCGACTTCCTGCGTAACCCGGCCGATCCGCGCGACCGCAACACGCCCGAGCCGCCGATGCCCAAGGACCAGTTCGTCATGAAGTTCGTCAAGCCCCGCTAGGCAGCCGGGGCCGCCCGGCCCGGCCCCCACCCTGGAGAACCGTTCCGATGAAGCTCCACGTGGCGCACCGCGCCCCCAACCCGCGCCGGGTCATGCTGTTCATCGCTGAGAAGGGGCTGACCGGCATCGAGCTGGTCGACGTCGATCTCGCCGCCGGCCAGCACCGCAGCGAGGCCTTCCTCGCGCGCAGCCCGCTCGCCAAGGTGCCGGTGCTCGAGCTCGACGACGGGCGCTCGCTGTCCGAGACGCGCGCCATCTGCACCTACCTCGAGGGCCTCGCGCCGGAGCCCGACCTGATGGGGCGGACCGCCGAGGAGCGGGCCTTCATCGAGATGGCCGACCGCCAGGTGGAGTGGTACCTGCTCGCGGGCTTCGCCAACTGCATCCGCCATACCCATCCCGGGCTCGCGGCGCTCGAGCAGCCGCAGTTCGCCGAGTTCGGGCGTTCGCAGGGCGACAAGGTGCGCGGCGTGGCCCGCTGGCTCGACCGCCTGCTGTCCGGCCAGCCCTACGTCGCGGGGGACCGGTTCACGATCGCGGACATCACCGCTTATTGCGCGCTGGAGTTCGCCCGCGGCCTGATGAAGTTCAAGCCGGGCGAGGAGGGCATGGATTCGCTGCAGGCCTACCGGGACCGGCTGGCGCAACGGCCGGGCTTC
>CAYNRU010000066.1:0-51948 GCA_964399635.1 uncultured Bordetella sp. | reverse complement strand
GTAGCCGCCGGCTTCAATCAGAACATCAGCCTCCGCGATACCCGGGGCGGTTCACTCCACCGTCACCGACTTGGCCAGGTTCCTCGGCTTGTCCACATCCGTCCCCCGCACCAGCGCCGCGTGATACGCGAGCAGCTGCAGCGGGATCACGTGCAGCAGTGGCGACAGGAACCCGGCGTGGTCGACGAGGTTGATCACGTGCACGCCGTCGGCCGGCTCGATGCGGGTGTTCTCGTCGGCGAACACGAAGAGCTCGCCGCCGCGGGCGCGCACTTCCTGCAGGTTGGACTTGAGCTTCTCGATCAGCGCATCGTTGGGCGCGACCACCACCACCGGCATGTCGGCGTCCACCAGCGCGAGCGGGCCGTGCTTGAGCTCGCCGGCGGGGTAGGCCTCGGCGTGGATGTACGTGATCTCCTTGAGCTTGAGCGCCCCCTCCATCGCGATGGGGTAGTGCACGCCGCGCCCGAGGAACAGCGCATGGGCCTTGGTCGCGAAGCGCCGGGCCCACTCGACCACCAGCGGCTCCACCGCCAGCACGCGGTTGATCGCGACGGGCAGGTGGCGCAGCTGGGCGAGCAGCTCTTTTTCTCGTGACGCGTCGAGGCGGTTGCGCTGCTTGGCGAGCACCAGGGTCAGCACGAAGAGGGCGGCGAGCTGGGTGGTGAAGGCCTTGGTCGAGGCGACGCCGATCTCGGGGCCGGCCCGCGTGAGGAAACGCAGGCGAGACTGGCGGATCAGCGCCGACTCGGGCACGTTGCAGATGGTGAGGGTGTCGGTCAGGCCGCTCGCCTTGGCGTGCTGCAGCGCGGCCAGGGTGTCGGCGGTCTCGCCCGACTGGGAGATGGTCACCAGCAGGGTGTCGGGCAGGGCGACCGACTCGCGGTAGCGGTACTCGCTCGCGACCTCGACGCTGCAGGGCACGCCCACCAGCTGCTCGATCCAGTACTTGGCGACCAGGCCGGAGTGAAAGCTCGTGCCGCAGGCGATGATCGACACCTGGCGCGTGCGCGCGAAGATCTCCTGGGCGTCGGCCCCGAAGAGGCCCGGCGACAGGGACGCGGCGTTGGTGATCATCTCGAGGGTGTTGGCGATGGCGCCCGGCTGCTCGAAGATCTCCTTCTGCATGTAATGATCGTAGGTGCCGAGCTCGACGGCGTCGGCCGACAGCTGGCTCTCGATGATCGGGCGCTCCACGGCGAGGCCGTCGGCGTCGACGATGCTGTAGCCGTCCAAGCGGATCTCGACGACGTCACCCTCCTCGAGGTAGGTCACGTACTTGGTGACCTGCAGCAGCGCGGAGGTGTCGGACGCGAGGAAGTTCTCGCCGCGACCACTGCCCTCGCGGCCCACGCCCAGCAGCAGCGGCGAGCCGCGGCGCGAGCCCACCACGGTGTGCGGCTCGGTGCTGCTGATCGCGGCGATGGCGTAGGCGCCCTCCAGCCTGCGTACGGTCCGCTGCACGGCCTGGAACAGGGTCCCGCCCTCCGCCAGGATGGCGTGCAGCAAGTGGGCGATGACCTCGGTGTCGGTCTCGGACCTGAACTCGTAGCCCCGGGCCCTGAGCTCGGCACGCAGGGCCTCGTGGTTCTCGATGATGCCGTTGTGCACCACCGAGACCTGCTGGCCGCCGCCCTCGGAGTAGTGCGGATGGGCGTTGCGCTCGTTCACGCCGCCGTGGGTCGCCCAGCGGGTGTGGGCGATGCCGGTGGGTGCGTCGGCATGGGCCTCGGCGGCGCGCGCCTCGAGGTCGGCCACGCGGCCCACCGAGCGCACGCGGGTCATGACGCCGTTGACGATCGCGATGCCGGCGGAATCGTAGCCGCGGTACTCGAGCTTCTTCAGGCCCTCGATGAGGATCGGGACCACGTTGCGCTGGGCGACCGCGCCGACGATGCCGCACATGGCGCCTACTCCTGGGAGGGTTTCTGTTTCTTGACCGGCCGCGTCCAGCCGGCGATCGAGGTCTGCTTGACCCGCGAGACGGTCAGCTGGCCGGGGGGCGCGTCGCGCGTGAGGGTGGTGCCGGCGCCCAGCGTTGCGCCGCGCCCGACGGTCACCGGTGCGACGAGTTGACTGTCGCTGCCGATGAAGGCGTCGTCCTCGATCACCGTGCGGTGCTTGTTGGCGCCGTCGTAGTTGCAGGTGATGGTGCCGGCGCCGATGTTGACGTTGCGCCCGACGGTGGCGTCGCCGACGTAGGCGAGGTGGTTGGCCTTGGAGTGCGCGGCCATCCGCGTGTTCTTGATCTCGACGAAGTTGCCGACGTGGGTGTCCTCGCCGAGCTCGGTGCCGGGGCGCAGGCGGGCGAAGGGGCCGATGCGCGCGTCGGCGCCGACGGTGGCCCCCTCGAGGTGGCACATCGGGTGGATCCGGGTGCCGCTGCCCACGGTGACGTCGCGCAGCACGCAGTGGGCGCCGATGCTCACGCGGTCGCCGAGCACGACCTCGCCCTCGAACACGCAGTTGACGTCGATGTGGCAGTCGCGCCCGGCGACGAGCCGTCCGCGCACGTCGATGCGGGCGGGGTCGGCCAGGCCGACGCCGGCCTCGAGCAGCGCCTGCGCGATGCCGAGCTGGTGGATGCGCTCGAGCTCGGCGAGCTGGCTCTGGCTGTTGACGCCCAGGGTCTCCCACACCGCGGCCGGGCGGGCGGTCACGACCGGCACGCCGTCGGCCACCGCCATCGCGACCACGTCGGTCAGGTAGTACTCGCGCTGGGCATTGTCATCGGACAGTGCGGAAAGCCATCGCTTGAGATCGGGGGTGGGCATCACCATGATGCCTGTGTTGACCTCGTTCAGCGCACGGGTCGCCGCGTCGGCGTCCTTGTGCTCGACGATCTTCAGCACGGGCCCGCGCCCGCCGTCCGACGAATGGTCGGGGCGGGGCGCGCCGCGCACGATCCGGCCGTAGCCGGTCGGGTCGGGCAGGTCGACCGTCAGCAGGCCCAGCCGGTCGGTGCCGGCGGCGTCGAGCAGGCGGCGCAGGGTGTCAGCGGCGGTCAGGGGGACGTCGCCGTAGAGCACGAGGGTGGGGACGGCGTCGTCCAGCAGCGGCACGGCCTGCATCACCGCGTGCCCGGTGCCCAGCTGGGGTTCCTGGCGCGCCCAGGCGAGGTCGGGCGAGGCGAGCCGGCCCGGAACCTGCTCGCCACCATGGCCGTAGATCACAACGATTCGGGAGGGGGATAGACTGCGTGCGGTATCGAGCACATGCCCGAGCAACGGGCGGCCCGCGAGGCGGTGCAGCACCTTCGGAAGGTCCGACCGCATCCGTTTGCCCATGCCGGCAGCGAGCACCACAATGTTCATGAAATACGTTATAAATCAAATAGTTGCATTGATATTCAAACGCTCTGGATCCGATGGTAGCATGCGTCTCCGAGCCCTCTGGCTACCGCTCGTCGCGAGTTGCCTCGCGGCAACGGGCTGCGCGCTGGTGGGCAAGCTCGGCTACGACAACCTGCCCTCGCTCGCGATGTGGCGCATCGACGGCTACCTGGGGCTGACCTCCGAGCAGCGCGAGCTCGCCAGCCGGCGCCTCGAGGGGCTGCACGCCTGGCATCGGCAGACGCAGCTCGACGACTACATCGGCTTCCTGAAGGGTGTGCAGCGCCGGATCGCCGCGGGCCCGCTCGAGGAGGCGGACATCCGCCGCTGGCGCCTCGAGGCGTTCGAGCGCGTCAGGCCGATCGCAGAGCAGGCGGCCCCGGCGATCGCCGAGGTCGCGGTCTCGATCGAGCCGAAGCAGCTCGCGCGGATGAAGGACGAGGTCGAGCGCGACAACCGGAAGCTGCGCAAGGAGTGGATGCCGCCCGGCCACGACGAGCGCATCGAGGCCCGCGGCAAGCGCTACATCGAGCGCGCCGAGTTCTTCATGGGCAGCCTCACGACGCCGCAGAAGCAGCTGGCGAGGCGGCTCGCGGCCGAGGCGCCCCCCACCGAGGACGTCTGGTACGCGCAGCGGGTGGCCCGGCAGCAGGACCTGTTCGCGCTGATGGAGCGGATCCGCAGGGAGCACCCAGGCGAGGCCGTCGCGAGCGGCTGGATCCGCGAGCACCTGCTGCGCTATGCCCGCCCGAGCGAGGGGCCGGAGCGCACCGGCGCCGAGTCCTCGCTCGCCGCGAGCGACGCGATGACCGCGACGATGCTCGCGCAGGCCACGCCGAAGCAGCGCGAGCACCTGCAGCGCAAGCTCCAGGACTGGGTCGAGCTGCTGCAGTCGCTCAGGCCCGCACAGACGGCGCGCGCGGTCGGCGAGGTGTCGGCGGCGCTGCGCTGAGCCCGGGGCGCCTCAGAGCAGCCGCCAGCCCTGCAGCGCCACCAGCGCCGCCAGCAGCGCCACCACCAACCACAGCGCGCCGCGCGTGCGCCGTTGCTCGCGCACGAGGTCGCGCAGCAGCCGGTCGCGCGACGGGTCTTCGCGGCGCGCGGCCGCGACCGACAGCGCGCGATGGGCGAGCCGCGGTATCGCCGGCAGCAGCTGCGCCCACTGGACGGACTCCTGCATCAGCCGGTCCTTGAGGCCCTGGGTGCCGATCTGCTCGTCCATCCAGCGCTCGAGGATGGGCTTGGCGGTGACCCAGAGGTCCAGCTCGGGATCGAGCTGGCGGCCGAGGCCCTCGATGTTGAGCAGCGTCTTTTGCAGCAGTACCAGCTGCGGCTGGATCTCGACGTTGAACCGGCGCGAGGCCTGGAACAGCCGCATCAGCACCAGCCCGAGCGAGATCTCCTTGAGCGGCCGGTCGAAGAAGGGCTCGCAGACCGCGCGGACCGCGCCCTCGAGCTCCTCGACGCGGGTGGTCTCGGGCACCCAGCCCGACTCGACGTGCAGCTCGGCCACGCGGCGGTAGTCGCGGCGGAAGAAGGCGAGGAAGTTCTGCGCGAGGTAGTTCTTGTCGGACACCGACAGCGTGCCCACGATGCCGAAGTCGAGCGCGATGTAGCGGTTGAAGTCGTCGCCCGACTCGCCGACCAGGATGTTGCCCGGGTGCATGTCGGCGTGGAAGAAGCCGTGGCGGAACACCTGGGTGAAGAAGATCTCGACGCCATCGCGCGACAGCTTCTTCAGGTCGATGCCGGCCTCGCGCATGCGGTCCATGCGCCCGATCGGGATGCCGCGCACGCGCTGCATCACGATCACGTTCTGTGCGCAGTAGTCCCAGAACATCTCGGGCACGCGGAGCAGGTCGGAGTCGGCGAAGTTGCGGCGCAGCTGGTTGGCGTTGGCCGCCTCGCGCACCAGGTCGAGCTCGTCGTGCAGGTAGTGGTCGAACTCGTCGATCACGTCCAGCGGGCGCAGCCGGCGCGCATCGGCCGACAGGCGCACCGCGAGGCCGCCCGCGGTGCGCAGCAGCGCGAGGTCGTTGTCGATCACTTCGGCCATGCCGGGGCGCAGCACCTTCACCGCGACCTCGGTGCCGTCGTGCAGCCGCGCGAAGTGGACCTGCGCGATCGAGGCGGAGGCGACCGGCACGGGGTCGAACTCCATGAACATGGCGTCGATGCGCCGGCCCAGGCCGCGCTCGATCTCGGCGACGGCGAGCGTCGACTCGAAGGGCGGGACGTCGTCCTGGAGCCGGGCGAGTTCGTCGGCCACGTCGGCCGGCAGCAGGTCGCGTCGGGTGGACAGCACCTGGCCGAACTTGACGAAGATCGGGCCGAGGGCCTCCAGGGCCATCCGCAGCCGGGCGCCGCGCGGTGCATCGAGCTTGCGCCCGAAGCGCAGCGCGCGGACCATGCCCAGCGTCCAGCGCGACCCGACGGTCGCCTGCGCGCCGCTGGCTGCGATCTCGTCGAGGCCGAAGCGCCAGGCGACGTAGAGGATTCGGGACAGTCGGCTGATTCGCACGGTGCGCAAGGGAAGGTGCGCGACGGGGCCCCGCGGCGCGCCCGGCGCATGCACGCCAGACGCGTCATTGTACCGACGCCCTCCGCGTGTCGCGCGGTCACCGGCCGGTCGCGGGTCGCGACCGCCAGTCGGCTTCGGCGCCCGCCTGGCGCGGCGCGATCGCTAGAGTCGGGGTTCGTCACTTCCGGCCCGCCCCATGACCCGTGCCCCGTCCGTCCTTCGCGCCGCGCTCGTCGCCGGCGGCCTCGCCCTGGCCTGCGCCGGTGCGCACGCGCAGTCGGTGTACGCGGGCGTGGGCACCGCCGGCCTCACCGTCGGCTATGCGCACACCTATGGCGACCTGCTCGGGTCGCGCGCCGAGGTGTCGGTGCTGCCCCGCGCCGGGCGCTCGTTCACCGAGAACGGCATCGACTACAGCGGCCATGCGCAGAGCCTGCGCGGCGCCGCGCTCCTGGACTGGCATCCGCTGCGGGGCGGCCTGCGGCTGACCGCGGGACTGTCGGCAGGCAACTCGTACGCCGACTACACCGGCGCGCCGTCGGCCGGATCGACGATCACCATCGGTGGCGCGACGGTGCCGGTCGGGCCGGCCGACCAGTACGCGACGCAGGCGAAGCTGCCTTCGGCGATGCCCTACGTGGGCCTGGGCTGGGGCCACGCTCCGGCCCGCGGCTGGGGCTTCCATGCGGACGCGGGCGTGCTGGTGGGCAGCGCGACCGTCACCGGCTCGCTGTCGCCGTCGCTGCGCGCCAAGATCGCGCTCACCGGGCGCGATCCGGACGCGGAGCTGGAGCGCGAGCTGCAGACGGTGCGCGACGCGGTCGCGAAGATGAGCGTCTTCCCGGTGCTGTCGCTCGGGGTGTCCTACCGCTGGTAGGCCGCTCAGCCGGCGGTGCGCCGCCTGATCGGGATCGCGGCCGCGTCGATCGTGGCGCGTGGCGCGGCGGGCGCGGCCTCCAGGACCGGGTCGACGTCGAATGCGATGTCGCCGTCGGCCGAGGGCTCGCCGGTGGCCGCCAGCCCCATGAAGTCGAACAGCCCGCGGTCCATCAGGTGCGAGGGCGTCACGCGCGACAGCGCCGAGAACACGGTCTCGAGGCGCCCGGGGAAGCGCCGCTCCCAGTCCTGCAGCATCCGCTTGGCCTCGAGCCGCTTGAGGTTCTCCTGCGAGCCGCACAGCGTGCAGGGGATGATCGGGAACCCGCGCCACTGCGCGAACGCGGCGAGGTCCTCCTCCTTCACGTAGGCGAGGGGCCGGATCACGACGTGCCGGCCGTCGTCCGAGACCAGCTTGGGCGGCATGCTCTTCAACTGCCCGGCGTAGAACAGGTTCAGGAAGAAGGTCTCGAGGATGTCGTCGCGGTGGTGGCCGAGCGCGACCTTGGTCGCGCCGAGCTCGTCGGCCACGCGATACAGGATGCCCCGGCGCAGCCGCGAGCACAGCGAGCACATCGTGCGGCCCTCGGGGATCACCCGCTTCACGATCGAGTAGGTGTCCTGGTCCTCGATGTGGAAGGGGATGTCGAGCGTGCGCAGGTACTCCGGCAGCACGTGTTCCGGGAAGCCGGGCTGCTTCTGGTCGAGGTTGACCGCGACCAGCTCGAAGGGCACCGGCGAGCGCGCCCGCAGCGCGATCAGGATGTCGAGCAGGCCGTAGCTGTCCTTGCCGCCCGACACGCAGACCATCACGCGGTCGCCCGCCTCGATCATGCCGAAGTCGCCGATGGCCTCGCCGACCTGCCGGCACAGGCGCTTGTGCAGCTTGTTGCGCTCGAACTCGAGCTTGTGGGCGGCGCGCGACCCCGAGGGCGCGCCCGGCGGCGCCGCGGCGCTCATCCGGCCTTCCGGCGGAACACCTCGACGCCGACCGAGTCGCAGTCGTCGAAGGCGGTGAACTTGCTGATGCGCACGCGCACGGCCTGTACGTCGCCCATCGCGAGCAGCCGCTCGATCACTCGGTCGGCGAGGGTCTCGAGCAGGTGGATGTGGCCGTCCTCGCGCACGACCTCGATCATCGCGGCGCGGATCGTCTGGTAGTCGAACACTTCGTCGAGCCGGTCGCGCGACGGCCGGAAGCGGGTGTCGCTGATCAGGATGTCGGCGTCGAGCTTGAGCGGCTGGAAGCGGTTCTTCTCGTGCGCGTGCACGCCGATCTGCGCGTCGATGCGCAAGCCCTTGATGAAGATCGACTGGGTGTCCATGGCGGCGGGGGTCAGGGCATGAAGCTGACGTCGCGCGGCAGCGGCTGGAGGTGCTGGCCGCCGTCGCACAGGATCACCGAGCCGGTGATGGAGCGGTTGGCGACGGCGAAGACGACGGACGCGGCGACGTCCTCGGCGGTGCTCGAGCGACCGAGCGGCGAATGCGCCTTGTGCGCATGGGCGAAGCGGGCGTCGTCCTGCATGTAGCTCGGCAGCGTGAGGCCCGGCGCCACGCCCACGACGCGCACGCGCGGCGCGAGCGCCTGGGCGAGCATGGTGTTGGCGGCGGCGAGCCCCGCCTTGGACAGGCTGTAGGACAGGAAGTCGGGGTTGAACGCGTAGAGCTTCTGGTCGAGCAGGTTGATCACCACGCCCTCGGCGGCCACCGGCAGCAGCCGGTGCAGCTCGCGCGCGAGCAGCACCGGCGCGGCCAGGTTGGGCAGCAGGTGCGCCTGGAACGACGCGAAGCCGAAGTCGGCTGCCTCGTCGAACTCGAAGCGCGATGCGTTGTTGACGAGGCAGCGCACCGGACCGAGCGCCGCCGCGAGCGCCGGCAGCAGCGCCGCCACCTCGGCCTCGTCCTCGAGGCGGGCGTGCAGGGCGACCGCGCGCCGCCCGAGCGCCTCGATCTGCGCGACGGTGTGGCGCGCGTCGTCCAGGGAGTCGCGGTAGTGCACGCCGACGTCCCAGCCGGCGCGCGCGAGTGCAAGCGCGATGGCGCGACCGAGCCGGCGAGCCGCGCCGGTGACCAGCGCAACGCCCGCCGGGGCGGTGTCGGAAGGGGTGTCGGAGGGGCTGTCCATGGGCCCGAGTGTACCCGGCGCGCCGGGCGCGCCGCACCCGCGGCCCGGCCGACGCCCGCGTCGCGCATGCGACAATCCGCCGGCCGATCCGGGTACGCCCGGCCTGCGTCCGCTGCCCCGCCGGGCCCCTTCGCGTCACTGCCCTCTCCCCATGCCGCTGCCGCAGCCCGACCCCGACGCGCTCGCCCACAGCCGCGTGCTGTCGCGGCGGATCGCGGCGGCCATCCGGCAGGCCGGGGGCTGGATCGGGTTCGACGACTGGATGCGCCATGCGCTCTACGAGCCTGGCCTGGGCTATTACAGCGGCCCGATGCGCAAGTTCGGCGCCGGGGGCGATTTCGTCACCGCGCCCGAGCTGTCCCCGCTGTTCGCGTGCTGCGTCGCCCGCCAGGTGTCGCAGTGGTTCGCGCATGCCGCGCCCGAGGTGATCGAGTTCGGGGCCGGCACCGGGCGCCTCGCGGGTGCGCTGCTCGCCGAGCTCGAGCGGCTCGGTACGCCCGCCCGGCGCTATGCGATCGTCGAGCTGTCGGGCGAGCTGCGCGAGCGCCAGCGCGAGACCGTCGCGCGGCTCGCGCCCGGCGCGCTGAAGGTGGTCGAGTGGCTCGACACGCTGCCCGACGCGATCGACGGCGTGGTGCTCGGCAACGAGCTGCTCGATGCGATGCCGGCGCGGGTCTTCGAGAGCGAGGCGGGCGGGATGAGCGAGCTGGGCGTGGCGCTCGACGACGACGGCGCGTTTCGCTTCGCCGCGCGGCCCGCGGACCCGGTGCTGCGCGAGGCCGCCGCCGAGGCGCTGGCCCTGGGCGGCGTACCGCAGGACCGCCGCTACCGCTCCGAGATCGGCCTTGAGGGCCGGGCCTGGGTCGAGACCGTGGGGCGCGCGCTGCGACGGGGCGCGCTGCTGCTGGTCGACTACGGTTTCCCGGCGCGCGAGTACTACCACCCGCAGCGCGACGCCGGCACGCTGATCGCGCATTTCCGCCACCATGCGCATGGCGACCCGCTGCACCTGCCCGGCCTGCAGGACGTCACCGCGCACGTCGACTTCAGCGCGGTCGCGCGGGCCGCCGCCCGTGCGGGCCTCGCGCCGCTCGGCTACACCTCGCAGGCGCGCTTTCTGGTCAACTGCGGCCTGCTCGATATGCTCGCCGAGGCGGCGCGCGACGCGCCCCGCGGCCCCGAGACCGTCGAGCAGGCGCGCCGCCTGGGCGCCGTGCAGACGCTGGTGTCGGAGGCCGAGATGGGTGAACTGTTCAAGGCGATCGCGTTCGGGCGCGGGCTGCCGGACGACGCGCTGGGGTTCGTGCGCGGTGACCGGAGCGGCGCGCTGTGAAGTGGCTGATCGCGACCGCGATCGCACTGTTCCTGTTCTCGGGCGCGATGCCCTGGCTGCGCCGCTTCGGCATCGGCCGGCTGCCCGGCGACTTCAACTTCCGGCTGTTCGGCCGGGACTGGTCGATTCCGCTGACCTCGACGATCCTGCTGTCGCTCGCCGCGGCGCTGATCGCCCGCCTGATCTAGATTTTCCCGCACCCCGCACAAGGAGACGCCCGATGCAGCACTACACCCATGCGCAGTTCCCCGACCTGGTCGGCAAGGACCTCGCGCTCAGCGACTGGCTGGAGATCTCGCAGGAGCGCATCGACCGCTTCGCGGCAGCCACCGACGACGACCAGTGGATCCACGTGGACGCCGAGCGCGCCCGGAGCGGCCCCTTCGGCAAGACCATCGCGCACGGCTACCTGACGCTGTCGCTGGTGGCGGGCTTCTCGCAGAAGAACTTCAAGATCGACGACGAGGCGATGTCGATCAACTACGGGCTGAACAAGGTGCGCTTCCCGGCGCCGGTGCCGGTGGGCAGCCGCGTCCGGGCGCGCTTCACGCTGCAGTCGTGTACGCCGGTGGCGGGCGGGCCGCGCGGGCAGGGCGGCCTGCAACTGGTCACGATCGTGACGATCGAGCTCGAGGGCTCGGCCAAGCCGGCCTGCGTCGCCGAGGCGATCCGGCTGACGTACCGGTAGGGGCGTCAGGCCGCCGGGTCGCTGCCCAGTGCCCGCGCCACCGCGCGTCGGCGCTCGGCCTGCACGCGCAGCCTGATGCGGTCCGGGACGTCCTTCGCGCCGTCGGCCTGCGCGGCCACGGCGGCGGCGATGGCGCCGGCATCCACGCCGCGCGCGGCCTGCAGCGCGGCCGTCAGCCGCGCGGCCTGCGGATAGGGGCGATCGGCGGCGCCGAGCCGCCCGCGGGCGTCGGCCTCGCAGGCGCGCAGCAGCGCCTCGAAGCGCGCCGGCTTGCGGATCGCGTCGCAGCGCTCGAGCAGCTCCACGATCGTCGACACCCGCAGCTCGGCCGCGCGATGGACGTTGCCGTGCTCGCGCGCGACCATCACCGCGAGGTCGCGGCAGTCGTTCGGGGCCTTCAGCCGCTCGGCCACCTGCCGCGCGAGCTGCGCCGAGCGCTGCTCGTGGCCGATGTGCTGCGGCAGCACCGTCGCGGGCGTCGTGCCCTTGCCCAGGTCGTGCAGCAGCGCGGCGAAGCGCACCGCGAGCGTGCTGCCCATCGCGGCGGCCATGTCGAGCACCATGCCGACGTGCACGCCGGTGTCGACCTCGGGATGGTGGTCGGCGCGCTGCGGCACGCCCCACAGCCGGTCGAGCTCGGGCAGCAGCCGCCCGAGCGCGCCGCAGGCGCGCAGCACCGCGAGCATCCGCGACGGCGTGGCCTCCATCAGACCGCGCGCGAGCTCCTGCCATACGCGCTCGGGCACCAGCGCGTCGACCTCGCCGTCGGCGACCATCGCGCGCATCAGCGCCAGCGTCTCGGGCGCGACGCTGAAGCGCTCGAAGCGGGCCGCGAAGCGCGCGACCCGCAGGATGCGCACCGGGTCCTCGGCGAAGGCCTCGCTGACGTGGCGCAGCACGCCGTCCGCGAGGTCGCGCCGGCCGCCCCACGGGTCGATCACGGTGCCGTCGGCCGCGCGGGCCATCGCGTTGACGGTCAGGTCGCGCCGGCGCAGGTCGTCCTCGAGCGTCACGTCGGGCGCGCAGTGCACCGCGAATCCGCGGTAGCCGCGCGCGGTCTTGCGCTCGGTCCGCGCGAGCGCGTACTCCTCCTGGGTGCCCGGATGGAGGAAGACCGGGAAGTCCCGCCCCACCGGGCGAAAGCCCAGCTCGACCATGCGCTCGGGCGTCGCGCCCACCACCACCCAGTCGCGGTCGCTGACCGGCAGGCCGAGCAGCGCGTCGCGCACGGCGCCGCCGACCTCGTAGCACTCGAGGTCGGGCGGCGGGGCGGGGGGCGCTGGGCTCATGCCTGCGTCGGGGGCGGCGTCGCAGCCGGCAGCGGCGCGCGCGGGGTCAGCGGCGCGCGTGCGCGCGCCAGTCGTCGTAGCGCGCCTCCGGGCCGCGGCCGAACAGCGACGGCCCCATCGCCCGCAGCGAGCCCGGCACGATGCCCAGATCGGGGTCGACCGGGCGTGCGCTGACGTTGTCGACGGTCATGGAGTCGAGGTTGTCGCGGGTCATGAGCGGCTTGCCGGGGGCGAGCTCCATCAGCAGCGCGGTGAGCCGTCCGAGGCCCGCGGGCAGCGACAGGATCGGGCGCGGGTGGCCGCTCCAGGTGCCGGCGAGCTGCACCAGCTGGCGCAGCGTGAAGACCTCGGGCCCGGCGAGCGCGTAGGTCCTGCCGTGCGTGGCGACCGAGTCGAGCACGTTGACGACGGCCTGCGCGACGTCGCCGACCCAGACCGGCTGGAAGCGCGCCTCGGCCTTGGCGAGCGCGAGCACTGGCAGGAAGCGCTGGATCTTCGCGAACAGGTTCAGGAAGGCATCCTCGGCGCCGAACACCACCGACGGCCTCAGGATCGTCCAGTCGAGGTCGCGCGCCTGCCGGATCTTCTCCTCGCCGGCGGCCTTGGAGCGCAGGTAGCGCGAGGGCAGGGTGTTCTTGCCGCCGTCGGTGACGCCCAGCGCGCTGACGTGCACCAGCCGCCGCACCTTGCGCTGGCGGCAGGCCTCGACGAGCGCGGCCGGCAGGTCGATGTGCGCCCGGCCGAAGTCGGGCCCCCAGGGATCGGCCTTGCCGCCCGCCCGGCCCTGCAGCACGCCGACCAGGTTGACCACGGCGTCACAGCCCTCGACCAGCGCGGCGAGCGCGCCCGGACGGTACAGGTCGACCTCGACGACGTCGACGGTCGGCAGCAGGATCAGGTGCCGGGCCCGCTCGCGGTGGCGGGTGGGTACGAGGACGCGCAGGCCCTGCGCGGACAGCCTCGACACCACGTGGGTGCCGATGAAGCCCGAGCCGCCGAGGACCAGGATGCGGGAATGAGGCATGAAGCGATGACGCTCGAGGCGGCCGGAGGGGGGGGTGTCCGGGTCCGCAGGCGGCCCGGTCCGACATCCTAGCGCGAAGCGGGCCGCGCACGGGCGCCGACGCGGCCCGCGCGGGCCGTTCAGTCGCCGCCGGGCGACGCCGTTGACGCGACGCTCGGGCCGGGCTGCACCTCGCCCAGCATCGTCTTGAGCGACTGGGGCGTACCCGTGAACAGCGCGCCGTACCAGGCGGCGTTGGACAGGACGTGCTTCACGTAACCGCGGGTCTCGTTGAAGGGCACGATCTCGGCGAAGATCGCGCCCTCGATCGGCTGGGTCAGGGTCCCGCGCCAGGAGCGGGGCCGGCCGGGGCCGGCGTTGTACGCGGCCGACGCGAGCACCGGCGAGCGGTCGAGGTCGTCGAACACGGTCTTGAGGTAGAAGCTGCCGAACTGCAGGTTGGTGTCGAGCTCGTTGATCTGGGCCGGGGTGAAGTCGCGCACGCCCATCTTCTTGGCGATCCAGCGGGCCGTGGCCGGCATGATCTGCATCAGCCCCGATGCGCCGACCGACGAGCGCGCGTCCATCACGAAGCGCGACTCCTGGCGGATCAGCCCGTACACCCAGGCCGGGTCCAGCCCCTGCGCGCGCGCGATGGGCTTGAGCCGTTCAGCGAAGGGCGCGGGATAGCGCAGGTCGAAGTCGTGCTCCTCCCGGGTGCGGTCGGCGGCGTTGACCGCGCGGTCGAGCAGGCCCCGCTGGCGGGCGACCTCGGCCACGGCGATCAGCTGGCGGTCGTTCATGCCGCGCACCGTGAAGTTCCACTCGCGGTTGCCCTCGAGCCGCAGGCCCAGCTCGTAGAACTTGACCGCCCGCGCGAAGCCGGGGTTGGCGCGCGCCGTCGCGAGCTCCTCGGGGGTGGGCGCCGCCGGCTTTGCCGGCACGGTCACCAGCAGCCCGAGCTCCTCGGCGGCCAGCTGCGAATAGAAGTCGGGCCGGCCGGCCAGCGACGTGAACAGCACGCGCGCCTGGTGCTGCGACTCCGGGCGATCGGTCTGCGCCTGCAGCGAGCGTCCGAGCCAATAGGCCCAGGTGGGCTCGGCCCGCGCGGTCTCGCTCATGCGCTCGATCACGGAGCGCACGGTCGGCCAGTCGAGGGCACGCAGCGCGGCGCGCGCCATCCAGGCGAGCGTCTCGTCCGAGGGCCTGGCGGCGCGGGCCTCGCGGGTCCATGCGTGCGACTCGGGCATCAGCTTGCGCATGCCGCCCGCCGCGATCTGCGACCAGGCGAAGGCGCGGTCGGCGGACCGCAGGCGCGGTGAGACCGCGGGCATCCGCTCGGCCGCCTGCGCCGGGTCGCTGCGCGCGAGCGTGGCGAGCGCGATCAGCGCGAGCTCGCGGCCGGGCGCGCCGTCGAGCGCGGCCGCCGGCCGCGCGAGGGCGGCATCGATCTGGCGGGCGTCGAGCGACGGCGCGACGAGGGCGGTCGCCCGTCGCACTGCGCCGGGGACGCCGGACTCGAGCGCGGCCTCGAAGCGCTGCCACAGGTCGGCCGGCGTCGCCTGGCCGCGGGCGACGGCGGCGCTCAGCAGGCCGTAGCAGGCCTCGGGGAGCTCGCGAGGCTGCATCAGCAGGTCGCGCGCCTCGGCCATGATCGCCTCGTTGCGCGCAAGACGCGATTGCAGCGCGAGGCAGCGCGGCGCGGGGTCGTCGCGCAGCACCCATCCGGGATAGGCCTCGTCGAACGTGGACCAGGCCTGCCGCCGACCGAGCGACAGCAGCCACTCCTTTCGGGCGAGGTCGCCGACCAGGGTGCCGGCGTGGCGCGCCACGAAGGCGCGCGCCGCCTCGTCCACCGGGGCGGCACCTTCGCCGCGTGCCTCGGCGAGCTGGGGCCGCAGGCGCCACCAGTCGACGTAGGCCCGCAGCGGATGGTCGGGACCGACCTGCTCGGCGGCCTGCTCGAGGCGTGCGAGGTCGCCGCGGGCGCCGGCGTTGCGGGCGTCCAGGAAGGCCTCGTCGGCGCTGGTGGTGTCGGCGGCGCGGGGCGCGGCGGCGGGCGCCGCCTTGGCGCAACCCTTGGTGCAGTGCTTGGCGGCCGGGGGCGTCGAGGCGCCTGCCCCGGCCGAGCCGAGGAAGGCGCCTACAATCAACGCGTGCACGATGCACCCGATACGCTGGAGCGGCTTCATGCGGCCTGATGCGAGAAAAGAGGAGGAGAGGCGATGCCGGCCGGCGAATCACGACACGACGAATCGAGGATAGCACGCAGCTCCGAGGCGCCCGACGGCCGCGCTGCCCTGCGGCGCGCGCTTCTGGAGACCCGCCGACGACTGTCGGCGCAGGGGCGACACGCGGTGGACGATGCCCTCCTCGCACGCCTCGATGCGTTGCTGGGCGACGTCGCCGGCGAGACGATCGCGATCTACTGGGCGGTGCGGGGCGAGCCATCCATCGACCCGCTGGCGGTGCGCTGGTCGCTGGCCGGTGCGCGGCTCGCGCTGCCGGTGGTGGTGGCGCCGGAGCAGCCGCTGCGATTCGTCTCCTGGCGTCCAGGCGAGCCGACGGTGCGTGGCGCGATGGGCATCCCGCAGCCGGCCGTCGGCGAGGCGCTGCGTCCGACGCTGCTGGTGCTGCCCTGCGTGGGCTTCGATGCGCGCGGCTACCGGTTGGGCTATGGCGGGGGCTACTACGACCGCAGCCTGGCTGCGCTCGATGCCGATGGCGGCCCGCCGCCGCGCGCGATCGGGGTCGCGTGGGACGATGCGCTGATGGAGGGCTTCGCGCCGCTGCCGACCGACCGGCCGCTCGAGGCGGTGGTCACGCCGTCAAGAGTGCTACCGCCTGGTGCGCCGACTGCGCGTTGAAGCGCTCCACCCAGGCCTGCACGTCTTCGGCCGGCATGGCTTTCGCAAAGTGCCAGCCCTGGGCCGCATCGCAGCCCAGCTCGGTCAGCACGGCCACCGACGCGCCGTCCTCGACGCCCTCGGCGAGCGCGCGCAGCCCGAAGGTGTGCGCGATCTCGACCAGCACCCTGGCGATCCGCCGGTCGGCGGCATCGGTCGCCACGTTGCGCACGAAGGCCCGGTCGATCTTCAGCTCGTCGACGGGGAACTGGCGCAGGTAGGCGAACGACGAGTAGCCGGTGCCGAAGTCGTCGATCGACAGGCCGCAGCCCAGCTCGCGCAACCGGCGCATGAACTCGATCGTCTTGGCCTCGTTGCGGGCGATCGAGCTCTCGGTCAGTTCGAACATCAGCTGCGATGGGGACACGCCCCAGGTGTCGCAGGCTTGCGACACCAGGGTCGGGAAGCTGGCGTCGGCGAGGGTCAGCGCGGACAGATTGATGCCCACGCAGGGCTCGAAGCCGCGCGACTTCCAGGTCATCAGCATCCGCAGCACGGTGTTGACCGCGAAGCGGGTCAGCTCGCCGATCATCCCGCTCTCCTCGCAGATCGAGACGATCAGTGCTGGCGAGATCGCCGTCGTGGCGCCGCCCGACTGCGGCCAGCGCACCAACGCTTCCAGCGACTCGCAGCGGGTGCTGCCGAGCATGACCTGCGGCTGGTACCAGATCTCCAGTTCGTTGCTCTCCAGCGCCTTGCGCACGCGCGACTCCATGCTCCTGCGCGCGAGATACCACGCGTCGGTGCTGACGCCCAGCACCAGGATCCTGTCCTCGACGCCGCGCGCCTCGGCCAGCGCGCGGCCCGCGACCGGCACCAGGTTCAGCAACGGGGTGTCGGGCTCGTCGATGAAGGCGCCGCCGACGGCGGTGTCGACGCGCACCATGATCGACTCGCCGGCGTCCAGCCGCCCGTCGTAGTTGCCGTCGATGCGCTCGCGCAGTGCGTTCGCCGCGAGCCGTACGATCGATTCACCGGGCGCGTCCGCCAGCAGCACCCATATCTCGTCGATCGCCACGACCGCGAAACGGTCCTCGGGGCGCAGGGCGGCATCGACCCGGTCGAGCACCGCGGTGAGGACCTGCATCGAGTCGTCGCGGCGTCCCAGCGCGCGCATGCGGTCGGAGCGAACCAGTCCGATAGCCAGCATCGCGACCCGCTTGTCGGGCCAGCCCCGCGCCCGCTCCGCCGCGTAGCGCTCCAGGGCCTCGACCGGCATGCGCCGCGCGTGACGCGCGGGCGCCCTGGCTTCAGGCACTGGCATCGTTCTGGCGGGCGATCTCGCCTAAGTAGTAGTCGCGCATCTTCAGCCCGTAGGCGCCCGAAGGCAGGCCACGCAGGATGCGCACGCGCCCGGCCCCGCCATTGCCCTGCGACGCCAGCAGGTCGCGCTCGGCCGGGATGGAGAGCGCCGACTTGTCGGGCCAGGTCAGCACCAGCACGCGCGGCTCGAGCCTGCGCACGCGGTTGTGCGCGACCACGACGGCCACTTCGCCGGTGCTGAGCTCCACCAGGCTGCCTACCGGGAACACGCCCACCGCCTGCACGAAAGCCTCCACCAGCGGCTCGTGGAACGACGAGCCCGCCCATTCGTAGAGGTTCATCAGCGCGTCCTGCGGCGCCGAAGGGTTGGCGTAGGGGCGCGGCGTGATCAGCGCGGCGAAGCTGTCGGCGATCGCGGTCATCCGGCCGTAGATGTTGATCTCGCCGCCCTTGAGGCCGTTGGGGTAGCCGGTGCCGTCGAGGCGCTCGTGATGCTGCGCGATGCCGCTCTCGACCGCGGCGGGCAGCGTGCTGTCGCTTGCGGCGATCGCCTCGAGGCCCAGGCGGACGTGCTCCTTGATCATCCCGAACTCGGAGGGCGCGAGCATGCCGGGCTTGTCGAGCAGCGCGCGCGGGAGCTTGATCTTGCCGACGTCGGCGAGCATGCCGATCATGCCGAGGTGAGAGAGCTGGTTCTTCGGGAAGCCGAGGTGACGACCGAGCGAGAGCAGATACAGCGCGACCTTCACGCCGTGGTTGTAGGTGTTGATGTCCTCGTCGCGCAGCCTCGCGACCCACATCAACGCGTCGGGATTCGCGACCATGCTCTCGATCATCTCGTCGACCGCGCCCGAGACCGGACCGATCTGCGGGATCCTGCCGGCCTTCACGTCGGTGACGAGCGTCTTGAGCACGTCCTCGCTGTTCTGGAACACCGTGCGCGCGCGCGGCAACTCCTGCTCGACGCCCCGCAGTTCGGCGTAGGGTTTCAGCTCGATGTCGGCGGGCAGCCAGGATTTGGTGGTGTCGACGCTCGCGCGGGTGCGCGACTCGCCCTTGCGCCGGCGCGAGCCGGCGTCGCCGAGCTTCTCGATCAGCCAGCCCAGCGCGCGCCCGAACACGCTGTCGCGCTCCGCCTGGGGGCGGGGCGCGGCGGTTGCGCGCACGAACTGGCGGAAGCGCTGCCGGGTGTCGGTGCTGATCTGGATGTCCGCACGCGTCTTGTACACGCGCCCGCTCGCGGCGGGCCGCGCGGCGGGCTTGACCGGTTCGGCGTCGGGTCGCGAGGCCTTGCTCACGTCCATGAACTCGGGCGGTGCGTCGGTGCTTGCGACGGCTTCCTGGCGGATCTCGGCACGGCGGATCGCGTCGGCGACCTCGGGGCTCGATGCGGCGAGGTCCACGTAGACGTAGCTGCAGTACTTGCGCAGCGTGTCGATCTCGACCTGGCTGTCGGCGACGAATCCCTGCAGCAGGAAGGGGGTGTCGAGCCAGGGGCGGTCGAGCTCGGCGACGAACATGCCGAGCCGGAGGTCCGCCGCCGCGATCTGATAGCGGCGACTCGCCGTGATCAGCGTAACCGGATCGTCCGCGTCAACACTGGGGGCCGTGCTCGCCTGCACTGAATACAACTCCTCGGAGGTGGACGGGCGGCCGACTGGCACGGTCCGTGAAACCCGATGGTAGACAAGCCGATGCGTCGTTCCAACGGAATACGGCTGGCCGGCAGTCGCTGCGCAACAGGAGCCGACCGGCGGCCGCTCGGCTCCTGTCGGCGGTCACCGGGCGACCGTTCGCCAGATCGCGCTGCAGGGCCCGGCCTGATTCAGTGTGTAGAAATGCACACCGGGCGCGCCGCCCTCGAGCAGCCGCGCGCACAGCGCGGCGATCACGTCGTGGCCGAAGGCCTTCAGCGATGCGGCGTCGTCGCCGAAGGCGGCGAGCCGCAGCCGGATCCAGCGCGGGATCTCGGCGCCGCAGGCGTCGGAGAAGCGGGCCAGCTGCGTGTAGTTGGTGATCGGCATGATGCCCGGGACGATCGGCACCGACACGCCCATCGCTTGTGCGGCCTCCACGAACCGGAAGTACGCGTCGGCATTGAAGAAGTACTGGGTGATCGCCGCATCCGCGCCGGCGCGGACCTTGTGGACGAAGGCCTTGAGGTCGGCCTCGGGCGTGGCCGCCTGAGGGTGGACCTCCGGGTAGGCCGCCACCTCGATGTGGAACCAGCCGGCGGTGCGCTCTCGTACGAAGGCCACCAGGTCGCTGGCGTAGCGGAAGTCGCCGGCGTCGACCATGCCGGAGGGCAGGTCGCCGCGCAGCGCGACGATCCGGCGCACGCCGCTCGCGCGCCAGCGCTCGAGCAGGTCGGCTACGCCCTCGCGGGTGGCGCCGACGCAGGACAGGTGGGGCGCGACCGCGTGGCCTTCGGCGGCGATCTCGTCGACGACGCCGAGCGTCTTGTCGCGGGTGGCCCCGCCCGCGCCGTAGGTGACGCTGAAGAACTCCGGCGACAGCGCCGCGAGCTGGCGACGGGTGTCGCGCAGCTTGGCGAGGCCCTCGGGCGTGTTGGGCGGGAAGAACTCGAAACTGACGGGGGGCGTCGTGGTGGCGCTCATGGAGTGACCTCGGGGCGGCGCGTCCGGATTGCGGGCGTGCTCGCATGAAGGAAGGATTCGCGGTTGCCGTCGCCACCGGGCAACGCGCTCGGGTGGATGCCGTGGACCGTCCAGCAGAGCCTGCCGCAGGCCTGCGCCACCGAGGCGATCGCGCGCTCGCGGTCGGTGGGGTCGGCCACCAGGCCGCGCCCGTCGATCTCGGCCGGCGACAGCTCGAACTGCGGCTTGACCAGCAGCAGCACGACCGCCGACGGCGCAAGCAGCGCGTCGATCGCGTCCAGCACCTTGGTGAGCGAGATGAAGGACAGGTCGGCCACCGCCATCGGGAAACCCTCGGCGGGTGCGTCCGGCACCCGCGCGGCGAGCAGCGCGGGCGTCGCCTCGCGCAGGTTGGTGCGCTCGAGGCACACGATACGCCGGTCCTCGCGCAGGCTCGGGTGGAGCTGCCCGTGCCCGACCTCGATGCCGACCACGCGGCTCGCGCCCGCCTGCAGCAGGCAGTCGGCGAAGCCCCCGGTGGACATGCCCAGGTCGAGCACCTCGAGCCCGGTCGGGTCGATGCCGATGTCGTGCAGCGCGTGGGACAGCTTGGCGCCGGCGCGCGACACGAAGCGGGTCTCGTCGGAAGCCTCGACCCGGAGCACCTGCCCCGGGCCGACCTGCTGCGAGCTGCGGCCGACCTGACCGCCCGGCGCGACGAACACCGCGCCGTCGGCGATCAGCCGCTGCGCCGCGCTGCGCGAGGGCGCGAGCCCCCGCGCGACGAGCTCGACGTCGGCACGGCCCAAGACATCAGTAGCGGTAGGTGTCGGGCTTGTACGGGCCCGTCACCGGCACGCCGATGTAGGCGGCCTGCTCCGTCGAGAGCTCGGTCAGCATCGCACCGAGCTTCTTGAGGTGCAGCCGCGCGACCTTCTCGTCGAGGTGCTTGGGCAGCACGTAGACCTTGCCCGACTCGTAGGCGTCCTGGTGCGTCCACAGCTCGATCTGGGCGATCGTCTGATTGGCGAACGATGAGCTCATCACGAAGGACGGATGGCCGGTGCCGCAGCCCAGGTTCACGAGGCGCCCTTCGGCCAGCAGGATGATCCGCTTGCCGTCGGCGAAGACCACGTGGTCGACCTGGGGCTTGATGTTCTCCCAGGTGCAGTGCTCCTTGAGCCCCGCGACGTCGATCTCGTTGTCGAAGTGACCGATGTTGCAGACGATGGCCTGGTCCTTCATGGCCTTCATGTGCGCGAACGTGATGACGTCCTTGTTGCCGGTGGCGGTCACGAAGATGTCGGCCTTGTCGACGGCGTAGTCCATCGTCACGATGCGGTAGCCCTCCATCGCGGCCTGCAGCGCGCAGATCGGGTCGCACTCGGCCACCCACACCTGCGCCGACAGCGCGCGCAGCGCCTGAGCGCTGCCCTTGCCGACGTCGCCGTAGCCGGCGACCACCGCGACCTTGCCCGCGATCATCACGTCCGTGGCGCGCTTGATGCCGTCGACCAGCGACTCGCGGCATCCGTAGAGGTTGTCGAACTTGCTCTTGGTGACCGAGTCGTTGACGTTGATCGCGCGGAATGCGAGCTCACCCTTGGCGGACATCTGGTAGAGCCGGTGCACGCCGGTGGTGGTCTCCTCGGTGACGCCGACCACGGCCTTCAGGCCGCGCTCGTAGAAGCCGGGGTCCTTGGCGAGCTGCGTGCGGATGGCGTTGAACAGGCAGACCTCCTCCTCGCTGTGCGGGTGGTCCAGCACGGACGCGTCCTTGGCCGCCTTGGTGCCGAGATGCAGCAGCAGGGTCGCATCGCCGCCGTCGTCCAGGATCATGTTGGAGGGTTGCCCGTCGGCCCACTCGAAGATCCGGTGGGTGTAGTCCCAGTACTCGTCGAGGTTCTCGCCCTTGTGCGCGAACACCGGGATGCCTGCGGCGGCGATCGCGGCGGCGGCGTGATCCTGGGTCGAGAAGATGTTGCACGAGGCCCAGCGCACCTGCGCCCCGAGCGCGACCAGCGTCTCGATCAGCACGGCGGTCTGGATCGTCATGTGCAGCGAGCCGGTGATGCGGGCGCCCTTGAGCGGCTTGGCCGCGGCGTACTCGTCGCGGATCGCCATCAGGCCGGGCATCTCGGTCTCGGCGATCCGGATCTCCTTGCGGCCCCAGTCGGCCAGCGACATGTCGGCGACCTTGAAGTCGGTGAAGGCGGCAGGTTTCAGTACGGCACTCATCGTGAATCACTCCGTTTGGTTCGGGCGCCGCGGGCGGCGCCGGGTTCGGGGGTGAGCGCAGTGGCCTCCGGGCGGCGGGAAGCCGGCCCGGAAATGCAAAACGCCCGCATGGGCCGTGAGGCCATGCGAGCGCCGTTGTGACTTGCTGAGCCTGGCCCGATCTCGATCGGGTCGCAGCGCCCCTCAGCAGTCGACATTATATGCCGGAGAGCGAAGCGGCGGAAAGTGCGACCGGTCTGTGGTGCGGATGGTCGTTTCGGGGCGACCGGCGGACCGCCGGCCGCGGGCGGACCGGTCAGCCGCCGTCCAGCCAGGCGCGCAGTTCGGCCACCAGCTCGACGCCCTCGGCGAGCAGCGCATCGACCGTCCGTTGCGGGGGCAGGATGCCGTCGTCGAGGCTGCGGTGGACCGATGCGGCGAGCGCCCGGGCCGGTTCGGCGCGCAGCACCGCGAACGAGCCGCGCAGCGAGTGGACCTCGTGCAGCAGGGCGTCGGCGTCGCCCTCGGCGCGAGCCTGGGCCGTGCGGGCGAGCGCCGGGAGCGCGGTATCGAGAAAGGTCGTGGCCATCGCCCGCAGGGTGGGCTCGCTGCCGCGCAGGTCCGCGAGTGCGGCCTCGGGCGAGAACGATCGGTAGGGTGGCATCGGGGCAGCCTACGCCTGCTGGCCGCAGCGGCGCAAACACCGCCGGTCGGCCGACCCGGGTGTCGACCTAGGTGGCCCCCCGGTTGCGTCCGGGTTACCCGGCGCCTGGCCGCTCCTTAGGATTGAGCCGTGACGATCGCGTCACGTCCATCCGTCGCGGAGACAAGCCATGCTGATGCACGCCACCGAACGTTCCGAAGCCCCCGCCAGCGACGATCTGCGAGCCGAGACGCGACCCGTCGCACCCGCCTCGCGGTTCGCAGCGCGCTGCCTCGAGCGCTTCGCGCTGCAGCTGCGCCTCGCCGAGCGGATGGCGAGCCCGCCAGGGCACCGGGACGAGCGCGTGCCGACCGTGGCGCTCGACACCGCGACCGTGATGGCGGCGGTCGCGCCGCTGTTCATGGCCGATGGGGCGGGCGCCTTCGGCCGGTCGTCGCAGCCGACGCCGGGCGCCTCGGTGCGGCGCATGCTGACCCCGCTGCCGGGCGATCGGCTGCTTGCGGTCGACGTGGTGCCGCAGGCGCTGCGCTTTGCCCCCGCCGATCTCGCGCGGGTGCTCCAGGAGCTGGTGGACAACGGCTGGCGCCACTCGCCCCCGGGCAGCACGGTGCGGCTGCGCGGTGCACCGGGCGTGGGGGGTTACCAGCTGTCGGTGACCAATCCCGGGCCGAAGCTGCCGCGCTCGGTGGTCGCTGCGCTGCGACCGGGTCGCCACGGCACCACGATTGCGGAGGCGGGGCTGCAGCTCGGGCTGCCGCTCGCGGCGGCACTCGCCGAGCTGAACGGCGCGCGGGTCGAGGTGCTGCGCGGAGCAGGGCGTCCGAACACCCTGCGGGTCATCGTCCGGGAGGGCTGAGCGGACGCCCGACCTCGACGGGGCCGCGCCCCGCCGCGCGCATCAGCGCTCGGGTCAGCGGGTGGGTGCCGCCGTGCAGCGCGAGCTGCTCCTCGAGGGCCTCCTCGAGCCGGCGCAGCGGCCCCGGGGCGCCATCGCCGCCTGGTGTCGGCGCGGACGCAGCGCCCTGCAGGCGGCGCTCGGCATGGTCGCGTCCGGCCTGCGCCTCGGCATCGAACCACGGCCGTCCTGCGGGAGGGTTCGCACCCGGCGGCACGCACAGGCTCGCCAGCGCGGCGGCCAGCAGCCCCGCCTCCACCGGCTTGCCGATCAGGCCGTTCAGGCCCGCCTCGCGGCAGCGATCCCGGTCGACTGTTTCGGTCGTGCCGCTCACGCCCAGCACCGGCACCTCCGCCCAGCGCGTGCGCAGCGCGCGGATGGCCCGGGTGGTCGCAATGCCGTCGAGCCGTGGCATATGGAGGTCCATCAGCACCGCGTCGACCGGGTGCGCGTGCAGCGCAGCGAGCGCGCTTTGGCCGTCGCAGGCGCACTCGACGGCGAGCCCGAGGTGGAAGGCGGCGGCGCGGGTCGCATGGATCACCACCGGGTTGTCGTCGACGATCAGGACGGACAGGCCGAACAGCGAGGGGAGCGGAGCGCGGATGGGCATGGGCGGCGGCAGTAGGCGATCTCTGATTATCGGCGGCCATCCGAGCGGCTGAGGCGCCGTCCGCCCGCCCAGGCTGGCCGGCGGGCGGCCGATTCGGTGGATTACACTGGCGCGATGAGCGACACCGAGCCCGACTCCCGCCGCACCGTGATGATCGCCGACGACCACGTGCTGGTGCGGGCGGGCGTCAGCGGCCTGCTCGCCGGCTCGTCCCGCTACCGCCTGTGCGGCGAGTCGAGCGACGTCGCCGGCTGCCTCGGACAGCTCGAGGCGCTGCGCCCCGACCTGCTGCTGCTGGACATCATGCTGCCCGACATGTCGGGCATCGACGCGGTGGCGCAGGTCCGCGAGCGTGCGCCGGGGGTGAAGATCCTGTTCCTGTCGTCGCAGGACTCGCACGAGGTGGTGATGCGGGCGCTGCAGACCGGGGTCGACGGCTTCCTCTCGAAGGACTTCGTGCTGTCGGAGCTGGAGCTGGCGCTCGATTCGGTGTGCGCGGGCAACCGCTACCTGAGTCCGCGGATCTCGCACGTGCTGGTCGATGCGATGACCACGCCGGCGTCGGCCGTCCCGGCCGGCCCGGTCGAGCTCACCGGCCGGCAGCTCGAGGTGCTGCGCTGCATCTCTCGCGGGCTCTCCAACAAGCAGATCGCCCGCGAACTGACGATCAGCCCCAAGACGGTCGAGTTCCACCGCAGCCAGCTGATGCAGCGGCTCGACCTGCACGACGTCGCGAGCCTGACCCGCTACGCGATGCAGGCCGGCCTGGGATAGGCACGGCGCCCGGGCGCCGTGCCGGCCCGTGCTACAGGCCCGCGGCCTCGCGCAGCGCCGCTGCCTTGTCGGTCCGCTCCCACGTGAACTCAGGCTCCTCGCGGCCGAAATGGCCGTAGGCCGCGGTCTTCTGGTAGATCGGGCGCAGCAGGTCGAGCATCTGGATGATGCCCTTGGGGCGCAGGTCGAAGTGCGCCTGCACCAGCTCGGCGAGCCGCTCGTCCGACACCTTGCCCGTGCCCTCGGTGGTGACCATCACCGAGGTGGGCCTGGCCACGCCGATCGCGTAGCTGATCTGGACCAGGCAGTTGCGCGCCAGGCCGGCCGCGACGATGTTCTTGGCGACGTAGCGGGCGGCGTAGGCCGCGGAGCGGTCGACCTTGGAGGGGTCCTTGCCAGAGAACGCGCCGCCGCCGTGCGGCGCCGCGCCGCCATAGGTGTCGACGATGATCTTGCGGCCGGTCAGGCCGCAGTCGCCCTGCGGGCCGCCGATCACGAACCGGCCGGTGGGGTTGATCAGGTAGCGGATCTCGCCCTTGATCAGCTCCTTGGGCAGCACCGGCTTGACGATCATCTCGATCACCGCCTCGGTCAGCGTGGCGTGGTCGATGTCCGGCGCGTGCTGGGTCGAGAGCACCACGGTGTCGATGGAATGCGGCATCCCGTCGATGTAACGCATGGTGATCTGCGACTTGGCGTCGGGGCGCAGCCAGGGCAGGCGGCCGTCGCGGCGCAGGTCCGACTGGCGCTCGACGAGGCGGTGCGCGTAGTGGATCGGCGCCGGCATCAGCACGGAGGTCTCGTCGCAGGCGTAGCCGAACATCAGGCCCTGGTCGCCGGCGCCCTGGTCGAGATCCAGGCCGCGGCCCTCGTCGACGCCCTGCGCGATGTCCTGGCTCTGCTTGTCGTAGGCGACCAGCACCGCGCAGCCCTTGTAGTCGATGCCGTACTCGGTGTTGTCGTAGCCGATGCGCTTGATCGTCTCGCGGGCCACGTCGATGTAGTCGACGTGCGCGCCGGTGGTGATCTCTCCGGCGAGAACCACCAGGCCGGTGTTCACCAGGGTCTCGGCGGCGACCCGCGAGAACTTGTCCTGTGTGAAGATCGCGTCCAGAATCGCGTCCGAAATCTGGTCGGCGACCTTGTCGGGGTGTCCCTCGGAGACCGATTCCGAGGTGAAGAGGAAATCCTTGGCCAAGATATGTGCTCCGTTGAAGGCGATGGACGGTCGGGTCGGCGGACGCGACGAGTCGCGCCGCCATCCCGGGGGCGTTGCCGTCTTCAGTGAAGCGGCGACGCTTTAGCAGTACTTGGTAGGCCGCCCTGCAAGTTGTCCCATTAACTCGGCGGCAGCCCAATTATAGCGGTGCCCGGCCAAGGCCGTTCCGGCCCGCCTCGCCCCACGCAACGCCACCGACCCCCATCCGTCAAGCCACGCGCCCCGTCCGACCGAAGCCATCGATGCTCGTCTTCCTGTCCCGATTCGTCGCCCGCCTGCCGCTGCGCTGGGCGCAGTCCGTCGGTGCGCTGGCGGGCCGGCTGGCGATGGCGCTGTCCTCGGGGTTCCGGCGCAAGTCGAGCGAGAACCTGGCGCTGGCCGGGCTGCTCGATCCGGCCCGCCTTCGGCGCACCGCCGAGGAGGTCGGGCGGGCGGCGGCCGAGACGCCCTTCGTGTGGTTCGCGCCACACGACCGGGTCGAGGCGCTGATCCGGGTCGAGGGCCAGGAGGTGCTCGACCGCGCCCGAGCCGGCGGGCGCGGCGTGATCCTGCTGACGCCGCACCTGGGCTGCTTCGAGGCGGCGGCCCGCGCTGTCGCCCGCAGCGGCCCGATCACCGTGCTCTACAAGCCGCCGCGCCTCGACGCGATGCGCCGGCTGGTCGAGACCGGCCGCGAGTCGCCGGGCGTGCGCCCGGTGCCGGCGAGCGCGGCCGGCGTGCGCGGCCTGCTGCGGGCGCTCAAGCGCGGCGAGGCGATCGGCGTGCTGCCCGACCAGGTCCCCAGCGATGGCGACGGCGTGTGGGCGGCGTTCTTCGGCCGGCCGGCCTACACGATGACGCTGCCGCATCGGCTCGCCCGGATGACCGGCGCGTCGGTGCTGATGGCCTGTGGCGAGCGGCTCGCGCAGGGGGCGGGCTGGCGGGTCCGCTTCGAGCCCCTCGAGGGCGAGGCCACCCCGGAGGCGGTGAACCGGGCGATGGAGGCGATGATCCGCCGCCTGCCCGACCAGTATTTCTGGGGCTACAACCGCTACAAGGTGCCGCCGGGTGCGGCCGGGCCCGATGCAGGTCCGCCCGCCGGCGCGCCCGGCGAGCGCCCCGCACGCGACCGGACCGGTGCAAGCGCTTGAGCTCCGATCCGGAGCAGGGCGAGGCGCACGGCCGGGCGGCCGGCACGGTGCGCGGCCACTACGGCACGCGCGTCGGCCTGTGGTTGCTGACCTGGGTGTCGCGGCTGCCGATGGTGCTGCTCAGGCCGCTTGGGCGGCTGCTCGGCACGCTCACCTGGTGGCTGGCGAGCCCGCGCCGCCACGTCACGCTGGTCAACCTGCGGCTGTGCTTCCCGGAGATGCCCGAGCGCGAGCGGCGCCGGCTCGGGCGCAGCCACTTCCAGTGGTTCATGTGCAGCATCCTCGAGCGCTTCATCATGTGGTTCGGGCCCGCCGAGCGGATCGCGGCGCTGGTGCGGATCGAGGGCGCCCACCACTTCGAGGCGCTGCGCGGCAAGCCGGTGATCATCCTGGCGCCTCACTTCGTGGCACTCGACGCGGGCGGCCTGCGCCTCGCGATGGACTCGCGCTTCGTGACGATGTACCAGCGCCAGAAGAACCCGGTGGTGGATGCGGCGATGCGCCGCGGCCGCGAGCGATTCCCTGGGATCGTGCTGTCGCGCCAGCAGGGCGTACGCGCCGCGATCCGGCACTTGCGGGCAGGCGTGCCGTTCTACTTCCTGCCCGACATCGACCTCGGTCCGCGTGATGCGGTGTTCGTGTCCTTCTTCGGCGTGCCCGCCGCGACGGTCACCGCGACCGCGCGCCTCGCCCAGCTGAGCGGTGCGACGGTGCTGCCGTTCGTGACCCTGCTCACGCCCGGCGGTTACGTGGGCCGGTTCTATGCGCCGTGGGAGGATTTTCCGGGCGACGACATCGAGGCCGCGACCCGGCGGATGAACGCGTTCGTCGAGGACCGGGTGCGCGAGGCGCCGGCCCAGTACCTGTGGTCGCACAAGCGCTTCAAGACTCGCCCGAACGGCGAGCCGGGCCCTTATCGCGATTGAGCGATAATCGATCGATGCGGCTGAAGTTCACCAAGATGCAGGGCGCGGGCAACGACTTCGTCGTCCTCGATGGCGTGCGCCAGCGCGTCGCGCTCGGGCCGGCGCAGTGGCGGGCGCTCGCCGATCGGCACTTCGGCATCGGCGCCGACCAGCTGCTGCTGGTCGAGCCGCCCGACGGGCCGGACGTCGACTTCGTCTACCGCATCTTCAACGCCGACGGCGCCGAGGTCGAGCAGTGCGGCAACGGCGCGCGCTGCTTCGTGCGCTTCGTGCGCGACCAGGGCCTGACCGATCGCCGCTCGGTGCGCGTGCGCACGCTGGGCGGTGTCATCGAGCCCCGGCTCGAGGATGACGGTCGCGTCACGGTCGACATGGGCGCGCCGGTGTTCGAGCCCGCGCTGGTGCCCTTCGATGCGTCAGGCCTGGCGCCGCGCGCCGAAGGCCGGGACCTGCTGTGGCCGCTCGCGCTGCCGGGCGGTGAGCGCTGGATCTCTGCGGTCTCGATGGGCAACCCCCATGCGGTGCAGCGCGTCGACGACGTCGACACCGCGCCGGTCGGCACCGAAGGCCCGCTCGTCGAGGCCCATCCGCGCTTTGCGCGCCGCGTCAACGCCGGCTTCATGCAGGTCGTCTCGCGCAGCCGGATCCGGTTGCGCGTCTACGAGCGCGGCGCCGGCGAGACCCTCGCCTGCGGCAGCGGGGCCTGTGCGGCCGTGGTCGCCGGCATCCGGCGCGGGCTGCTCGATGCGCGCGTCGACGTAGAGACGCGCGGCGGCCTGCTCACGATCGCATGGCACGGCGGCGCGGTCTCCATGACCGGCCCCGCGCAGTCGGTGTTCACCGGCGAGATCGACCTCGATACCGTCTCCCCCACGGCCGCCTGAGCGGCGCCGCCCTCCTACCGGAACACCCCGATGACGAGTCCGACCAGCGCCGAACAGGTCGCGCAGTACCTGCACGAGAACCCCGGCTTCTTCGACGAGCACGGCGAGCTGCTCTCGTCGATCACCGTGCGGCACACGCATGGCGGGCGCGCGGTGTCGCTCGTCGAGCGCCAGGTCGACCTGCTGCGCGAGAAGAACAAGGCCCTCGAGATGCGGCTCGCGGAGCTGCTGCGCATCGGCCAGGAAAACGACGCGATCGCCGACAGGCTGCAGCGCTGGACGCGCGACCTGCTGCGGACCCGCGACGCGCGCCAGCTGCCGGCCCTGGTCGTGGACGGCATGGCCGAGGGTTTCGCGGTGCCGCAGGTGGCGCTGCGGCTGTGGCGGATCGACGCCGCCCACGCGGACCTGCCGTTCGCCGCGGAGGTCGAGCCCGAGGTGATCGCGCTGACCGACAGCATGATGCAGCCGTATTGCGGCGCGAACGCCGACTTCAGGTCGGCGACCTGGCTGCCCGGCGGGGGCTCGCATACCCGCTCGATCGCCTTGCTGGCGCTGCGCGTGGGCGCCGCGCCCGAGGCCTTCGGGCTGCTGGTGCTCGGCTCGCCCGATCCGGCCCGCTTCCAGGCGGGCCTCGGCACCGCCTTCCTGGAGCGGATCGCCGAGATCTCCAGCGCCGCGCTGTCGCGGCTGCTGGGCTGAGCCGGGCGTTGGCCGACCCCGCCACGGCGGCCCCCGCCGCCGGCCCGGCCCCGGTCGACGCCTACCTGCTGCGCCTGCGCACCGAGCGCGGCTGCTCGCCGCGCACGCTCGAGGCCTACGGGCGCGAGCTCGGCGTGCTCGCGGGCCTCGCCGAGGGCCGCGGGTGGGCCGCGGTCACCGAGGCCGACGTGCGCCGATGGGCCGCCGGCGCGGTCCGGGAGGGCCTGTCGCCGACCTCGGTCGCGCGCCGGCTGTCGGCCTGGCGCGGCTTCTTCGACTGGCTCGCCGGGCGCGGCGACGTGCCGGCCAACCCGGCGCGCGGCGTGCGCGCGCCGCGCCGGCCGCGCCGGCTGCCCAAGGCGCTCGCGCCCGACCTCGCGCTGCGGCTGATGCAGCCGTCCGAGGCCATGGCATGGGCGGTCGATGGCGCCGTTCCCGAGGCGGACCCTGCCGACGGGGCGGCTCAACCCGTCGCCGACGCCGCGACCTTCGAGCGCGTGCGCGACCAGGCGGTGATCGAGCTGCTCTATTCCAGCGGCCTGCGCCTGTCCGAGCTCACCGGGCTGGACGCCCATCACGTCGACCTGCCGAGCCACCGCTCGCTCGGGTGGCTGCAGCGCGACGAGGCGCAGGTGCAGGTGCTGGGCAAGGGCGGCAAGCGGCGCGTCGTGCCGGTGGGCGCCCCCGCGCTCGCCGCGCTCGACGCCTGGCTGGCGCTGCGTCGCGACTGGCTCGCGCTGCACACCGGGGCCGACCCGCATGCGCTGTTCCTGGCCCGCCGCGGCCCGCGCCTGTCCAATCGCGCGGTGCAGCGCCTGGTGCGCAAGCTCGCGATCGAGCGCGGCGTGCCCGCGAAGGTCCATCCGCACGTGCTCAGGCACTCGTTCGCGAGCCACCTGCTGCAATCGAGCGGCGACCTTCGCGCGGTGCAGGAGCTGCTCGGCCACGCCAGCATCGCCAGCACCCAGATCTACACTGCGCTCGATTTCCAGCGCCTCGCCGCGGTCTACGACGCCGCCCATCCCCGCGCGCGAGCGCGCCGCTGACCGGAGCGCTCCCCCATGGCCCGTGCCGAACCGGCACTCCACCTGAAGCCTGGCAAGGAGAAATCCCTGCTGCGCCGCCACCCGTGGGTCTACTCCGCCGCGATCGAGCGCGTGACCGGCAAGCCCGAAGGCGGCGACACCGTGCGCGTGCTCGGCGCCGACGGCCGTTTCCTCGCGTGGGCCGCGTTCAGCCCCACCTCGGCGCTGCGGGCGCGGGCCTGGAGCTTCGAGGAGTCGCAGGTCGTCGACGCCGCGCTGATCGCGCGCCGCGTCGCGGCCGCAGTCGCCCGGCGCGACCCGCTGCGAGCCGACACCGACGCGCTGCGCCTGGTGTTCGGCGAGGCCGACGCGCTGCCTGGCCTGATCGTCGACCGCTACCGCGAGCAGCTGGTGGTCCAGCTGACCGCGCCGGGCGTCGAGCGTTGGCGTGACACCATCGTCGAGGCGCTGGTCGAGGCCACCGGCTGCGCGGCCGTCTTCGAGCGCTCGGACGCCTCCGCGCGCCAGCGCGAAGGCCTGGCGCCGCGCGACGGCCCGATCCGGGGCGAGGCGCCCGCACCGGTCGCGATCATCGAGCACGGCGTGCGCTATCGCGTCGACGTGGTCGCCGGCCACAAGACGGGCTTCTACATCGACCAGCGCGACAACCGCGCGCTGGTCGGGGCGCACGCCGCCGGCCGGCGCGTGCTCAACTGCTTCTGCTACACCGGCGGCTTCACCCTGTCGGCTCGCCACGGCGGCGCATCGGAGACGGTGTCCATCGACAGCAGCGCCGAGGCGCTCGCGACCGCGGCCGACAACGAGCGGATGAACGGCTTCGCCGAGCCCTCCGAATGGTTGCAGGCGAACGTGTTCGACACGCTCACCGCGATGGTCGGCACCGGCCGGCAGTTCGACCTGATCGTGCTCGACCCGCCCAAGTTCGCGCCGTCGGCCAAGCACGTCGACCGGGCCGCCCGCGCCTACAAGGAGATCAACCTCAAGGCGCTGCGGCTGCTGGCGCCGGGCGGGCTGCTGTTCACCTTCTCGTGCTCCAGCGCGATCACCGTCGACCTCTTCCAGAAGATCGTCGCGGGCGCGGTGTTCGATGCGCGCGTCGACGCGCAGCTGCTGCACCGGCTCGGCGCGGGCGCCGACCATCCGATGCTGATGACCCATCCGGAAGGCGAGTACCTGAAGGGCCTGATGCTGCGCCGGATGTAAACTCGACTGCTTGCGAGGCAGGAAACATGGTGGGCTCGATCGTCGAAGAGGCACGTGAGCGGGTTCGCTCGACCGGCGCGCGGGTGACCGGCGCGCGGGTCAAGGTGCTGGCCGAGCTGCTGCAGGCGGGCGAGGCGCTCGCCCATACCGAGCTGCAGCGCCGCCTCGAGCACGGTGGCTCGCACGAGCTGCTCGACCGGGTCACGCTCTATCGCGTGCTCGACTGGCTGGTCGAGGCCGGCCTCGCCCATCGCGTGGCGGGCCCCGACCGCGTCTGGCGCTTCTCGTCGGAGCCGGCCACGCACGCGCCGCACGGCCACCATGGTCACTTCAAGTGCCGGCGCTGCGAACGGATGTTCTGCATGAAGGAGTCCTCGAGCCTCGCGCGCACCGTCCGCTCGATGCTGCCCGACGGCTTCTCGGGCGATGAGGTCGCGCTGACCGTCACCGGGCTGTGCGCCGAGTGCGCGGCCGAGGCGGGCGACGACGTCCGGACCCCGGCGCTCTCCGCCGCCGGCGGCTGACCGCGATGGCGCCGTCGTCGAGCCCGGCCCCGCTCGCCGGGCCGGTGCCGGTCACGGTGCTGACCGGCTTCCTGGGCAGCGGCAAGACCACGCTGCTCAACGCGCTGCTCGCCCGGCCCGAGCTCGGCGACAGCGCCGTCCTGATCAACGAGCTCGGCGAGGTGGGTCTCGATCACCTGCTGGTCGAGCGGGTCGACGAGCGCACGGTCCTGCTGGCGTCGGGCTGCGTGTGCTGCACGATCCGCAGCGACCTCGCCAGCGCCCTCGTGCGCCTGCTGCTGCAGCGCGACCGCGGCGAGGTGCCGCCGTTCGCGCGTGTGCTGCTCGAGACGACGGGGCTGGCCGACCCGGCCCCCATCCTGCATACCCTGGCCGCCGAGCCGCTGCTCGCGCAGCGCTGCCGGCTGCAGGGCGTGGTGACCACCGTGGACGCGGTGCACGGCACGGCGCAGCTGTCCCGGCAGTTCGAGTCGCTCAAGCAGGCGGCGGTGGCCGACCTGCTGGTGCTGACCAAGACCGACCTCGCCGAGCCCGACGGGCTCGCGCGCCTCGAGCGCAGGCTCGCGCGGATCAACCCGGGTGCGCGGCGGGTCGCCGCCGTGTCCGGCGCGCTCGATCCGGCCTTGCTCCTCGGCCTGGGCCTGTATGATCCGCAATCGCGCAGCGCGGACGTTCGTCGCTGGCTGCGCGATGAGGCGCTGCGGCCGGCGGCGCCTGCCCCCGTCGGGGACGACGCGGACGGCGCCTCCCCGGGGAGGGCAGCCGGGGCGTCGGAGCCGTCGCGGCACGGTGAGTCGATCGCCAGCTTCGTGCTGACCTTCGACGAGCCGCTCGAGTGGGACGGCCTGATGGAGGCCTTCGGGATGCTCACCGCGGTGGCCGGCGACGGGCTGCTGCGGGTCAAGGGCGTGATCGACGTGGCGGGCGCCGAGCGGCCGCGCGTGCTGCACGTGGTGCAGCACCAGCTCTACCCGCCGGCCGAGCTCGAGCGCTGGCCCGTCCATTGGGACGGCGGCGGCGAGCCGCCGGGCAGCCGGCGCAGCCGCATCGTGTTCGTGGTGCGCCGGCTCACTCGGGAGTATGTTTCGTCGGCGTTCGCGCACTTCGTCGCGGCGCCAGCACCTCAGGACTGATCAGGGCACACGTCATGGCACAACCCCAGGTTCCCGTCACCATCCTCACCGGCTTCCTCGGCAGCGGCAAGACCACGCTGCTCAACCGCATCCTCACCGAGCAGCACGGCCACCGCATCGCCGTCATCGAGAACGAGTTCGGCGAAGAAGGGGTCGACAACGAGCTGCTGCTGCAGAGCGCCGAGGAGCAGATCGTCGAGATGAACAACGGCTGCATCTGCTGCACCGTCCGCGGCGACCTGGTGCGCATCCTGGGCGAGCTGCGCGAGCGCCGCGAGTCGGGCGACGCCAAGTTCGACCGCGTGGTCATCGAGACCACCGGGCTCGCCGATCCGGGCCCGGTCGCGCAGACCTTCTTCATCGACGACGACATCGCCGAGTACTACCTGCTCGACGCGGTCATCACCGTGGTCGACGCCAAGCACGGCGACCAGCAGCTCGACGAGCACAAGGAAGCGGCCGAGCAGGTCGGATTCGCCGACCGCATCCTGATGTCCAAGGTCGACCTGGTGTCGGAGGACACGCAGCAGGCGCTGCGCCAGCGACTCGGGCGGATCAACCCGCGTGCCCCGATCAAGCCGGTGCACTTCGGCGATGCGCCGGTCGGAGAGATCCTCGACATCCGCGGCTTCAACCTCAACGCGGTGCTCGAACTCTCCCCCGACTTCCTCACCAGCGACGACCACGAGCACGACGAGTCGGTCGGCTCATTCGTGTTCAAGTCCGACAAGCCGTTCGACGCCACCAAGCTCGAGGACTTCCTCGGCGGGCTCGTGCAGGTTTACGGCCCCGACTTGTTGCGGTATAAAGGCGTCCTTTTCGTGAAGGGCTCGGATCGGCAGATGGTGTTCCAGGGCGTCCACATGATGATGGGCGCCGACCTGGGTCGCCGTTGGCAGCCCGGCGAAAAGCCTTCCAGCAAGATGGTGTTCATCGGCAGGAAACTTCCGAAGGATATGTTCATCCAGGGTTTGCAACAGTGCCTGGCCTGACGGATCCCCCCGTCTTGGTCGAGGTGCGCGGGACGAGAACATGGCAGTGACCAAGACACCGAAGCTGTTGACAGAGGCCGAGCTGCTCGCGATGCCCGAGTCGGCCTACATGAACGAGGCGCAGCTCCAGTTCTTCCGGACGCGCCTGCAGCAGATGGAGCGCGATCTCCTCGCCAACGCCGGCGAGACGACCGAGCACCTGCGCGAGACCGTGATCGTCCCAGATCCCGCCGACCGGGCGACGATCGAGGAGGAGCACGCGCTCGAGCTGCGCACCCGCGATCGGGAGCGCAAGCTGCTCAAGAAGATCCACCAGTCGCTCATGCGCATCGACTCCGGCGAGTACGGCTGGTGCGAGGAGACGGGCGATGCCATCGGCATTCCGCGCCTGCTCGCTCGGCCCACGGCCACGCTGTCGCTCGAGGCGCAGCAGCGGCGCGAGCTGCGCCAGAAGCTGTACGGCGACTGAGCCTGGCGTGATGCGGCGCGCCATCCGGGCGGCTCGCGCCGCTGCGGCCGGCACGAAGGCGGGTTGGCCCGCCTGCTTCCCTGCACGCGCCGCGCGCCCCGGACCCCCCTACGCCCGGCCTTTGCGCCCCGTGCGCGTAGCCGGCGGTACGATGAGCGCATGCCCGTGACCGACCCGACCGAGCCCTCCGGCGTCGCCTTCGACGGTGCTCAGGGCTTGTCCATCTCCGGGTTGCGCCATGCCTGGGGCGACCGGGTGGTGCTCGACGTGCCGTCCTTCGCGCTGCCGGCCGCCGGCCACGCGGTGGTCGTCGGGCCGTCGGGCTGCGGCAAGACCACGCTGCTGTCGTTGCTCGCCGGACTCGCGCCCCTGCAGGCCGGGCGCGTTTCGGTGGCGGGCGAGTCGCTGGACGCGCTCGCGACGCGCGGCCAGCGGGCCGTCGACCGGTTCCGCGCGCGGCACGTGGGCCTGGTGCCGCAGCAGCCGCTGCTCTTCGGCGTGCTCGACGTGCTGGACAACCTGCTGGCCGCGCAGCACTTCGCGGGGCGCGCGCCGCAGCGGGCCGCGGCCCTCGCGCTGCTCGCCCAACTCGGGCTGGAGGGCCTGCAGCACCGGCGCCCGCGCGAGTTGTCGCGCGGGCAGCAGCAGCGCGTCGCGCTCGCGCGCGCGCTGGTCAACCGCCCGTCGCTGATCCTCGCCGACGAGCCCACCGCGAACCTCGACGACGCCCACGCCGCGCAGGCCCTGGCGCTGCTCGTCGAGCGCGCGCGTGCGCTGGGCGCGATGCTGCTCGTCGCGACCCACGACGCGCGTGTGCGCGAGCGCTTCGACACCGTGCTCGCGCTGCAGGCGCAGGGCGCCGACGCGACGGCGCACGATCGGGCGGTCGCCGGGATGCTCGCCGCGCAGGACGCAGGCCCGGGCTCGGAGCGCGGCGAGCCGCCCGCGGGGCAGGTGCCGTGAGCACCGCCCGCCTGCTCGCGGCCTACCTGTTCGCCCGGCCGCTGACCACGCTGCTGACCGTGATGCTGGTGGCGCTGGGCATCGCCACGGCGGTCATCGTCACGCTCGTGACCGGGCAGATGACGCAGCGGCTGGTGCGCGACTCCGCGGGCATCGATCTCGTCGTCGGCGCCAAGGGCTCGCCGCTTCAGCTGGTGCTCTCCGGCGTCCACCACCTCGACGTACCGCCCGGGAACATACCGCTTGCCGCGCTCGGCGAGCTGCGCGACAACCGGCTGGTGGCTCAGGCGATACCGCTGTCGCTCGGCGACAGCCTGCAGGGCTTCAGGATCGTCGGCACCGAGCCGGCCTTCCTCGAGCTGCATGGCGCGCGCATCGCCGCCGGCGCGACCTTCGCCGCGCCGATGCAGGCGGTGCTCGGTGCCCGGGTGGCCGCCGCGACCGGGCTGTCGGTCGGCGCGACGTTCGCGGGCGGGCACGGTCTCGGGGAGGGCGGGCCAACGCACGAAGGCGAGCGGTACACGGTCACCGGCGTGCTCGCGGCCACCGGCGGCGTGATCGACCGGCTGGTGCTGACCCCGCTCGAGTCGGTCTGGCTCACCCACGAGGTCGGGCACGCCGCAGGCGCGGCGCATTCGGAGCGCGCGGCCGAGCCTGCGGCCGGCCACGATGCCGATCACGATCACGATCACGATGCCGATGCCGATGCCGATCGCGAGATCACCATGGTGCTGCTGCGCTATGCGACGCCGCTCGCCGCCGCGAGCCTGCCGCGTGCCATCAACGCGAGCGATCGGCTGCAGGCCGCATCGCCCGCGTTCGAGTCGGCGCGCCTGTTCCAGCTCGTCGGCGCCGGCGTCGACGGCATCCGCGCGTTCGGGGCGCTGCTGCTCGCGACCGCCGCCCTGTCGGTGTTCGTCGCGCTGTTCCAGGCGTTGTCGGACCGCCGGCGCGAGCTCGCGCTGATGCGGCTGCTCGGCGCATCGCCGCGCCGGCTGTTCGCGCTGCTGCTCGGCGAGGGCGTGGCGCTCACCGCGATCGGCGTGGTGCTCGGCATGGCGATCGGCCACGGCGTGCTGGCGCTGGCCGGCCCCTGGCTCGCGCCGCGCGGGGAATTGCCGCTGACCGGGCTCGATTTCGATACCATGGAATGGGCCTGGGCGGGCGGTGCGCTCGCGCTCGGGTGCCTGGCGGCGCTGGTGCCCGCATGGCTTGCGGCGCGCACCCCGCTGGCTGGCGTGCTGGCCGAGGAGTGAGCGGACGCAGGCAGGGGTCCGGCTTGGTCAATCCTGCGCAGGCCTTCGGTCCGATCGCACGGGCGGGCGCCGGGGCGTGGGGCATGACACAGTCGAGTACATATCGGATCAGCGAAGGGCCGCGGCGCGCATGCAGCGCGCGGGGTTGGCGGAGCCCGCATCCTGCGGGCAGGGAGAGCGTCATGGGGCACCGTTCAGGACACAGTGGGCAGCCGGGCAGGGGAACCGCGCCGCGGCGAGGCGACGCCGCGCGTCGCGCGGGCCTCGCGCATCGCCTGTCGGCCTGGGCGCTGCTGCTGCTGCTGGCCGGGCTGGGCGCCGCGGCCGCCGCACCTCAGGCGCTTGCGCAAAGCCAGGCGCCGCGCGTCGCGCCGGTGCTGCCTGCGCCCGATCCCGCGGCCGCGGGCGCCGCGCAGGCGGGCGCGCCGCCGGTCGGGGCGGGGCGGCCTCCCAGCGTGCTCGGCGGCAATCCGCCGCCTGCGTTCGGGGGCGCAGGCCCGCAGCCGGCGGTGTCGCCGCCGCTGCCCGCGGTGGCGGGCACCGTCCCCTGGGACCTGCTCGCGCAGGTCAAGACCGTGCGGGTCAAGGACCGCTTCCTGCCCGAGTTCGCGCCGGCTGTCGCCAGGCTCGATCGGCAGGACGTGAAGGTCGTCGGCTTCATGATGCCGCTCGAGGCGGGCGAGAAGCAGGGCCACTTCCTGCTGACGGTCACGTCGCAGACCTGTGCGTTCTGCATCCCCGCCGGGCCCGAGGGCATGATCGAGGTGCGCATGCGCACGCCGCTCAGGACCACCTTCGATCCGGTGGTGATCGCCGGGCGGCTGGCGGTGCTGCGCGACGATCCGCTGGGCGTGTTCTACCGGATCACCGACGCCGAGTCGGTGCCGATGCGCTGAGGGGCGCGGGGCGCCCGCGCCTCACATCCTGACGCGCACACCCGCGAACACCGAGCGGCCCGGCATCGGCACCGAGTCCTTCACGAACGAGGTCGACAGCCGGATGTCCTCGTTCGTCAGGTTGCGGCCCTGGATGAACAGGGTGGTGCTGCCGGCGCCGCGCGTCTTCCAGGTGCGCGACAGCTCGGCGTCGAGCCGCGTGTAGCCGGCGGTCTCGGTCTCGAGCGGTCCGACCCGGTCCTGGGCCGCCGCACGCAGCACCGACACGAAGCCGGCCCACGGTCCGGCCGAATAGTCGAGCGTCAGCCCCACGCGCAAGGGCGGCGTGCGCGGCGCCGCGCCCAGGCCCTCGACGGTCCCGCGGACCGCATCGCCGAACGCTCGCAGCGACCACGGAGATGCCTGCGGTTGCCAAGCAATCTCGGCCTCGAGCCCGCGGAACACGGCCGGCGCCTGCTGGTAGCGCAGGACCGTGAACTCGCCTGCGCCCGGGTTCTCCGCGGAGTTCTCGATCGTGCCGCCGGCGTCGACCCGGTCGGGCACGCCGTCGGCGTTGGTGTCGCTCGAGAAACCGGCGATGTAGTTGGCGAAGCGCTGCTGGAACACGCCTGCCTTCCACCTCAGCGGTCCGCTCGCCTGGCGCAGCGCGACCTCGATGTTGCGCGAGCGCTCCTTGCCGAAGGCCGCGTCGCCGATCTCGAAGGTGCCGGTCGCCGCGTGCGGACCGCGGGCATAGAGCTCTTCGATGGTGGGCGCACGCTGCGCGGAGCCCAGGTTGACCGACAGCGCCACTGGCCCGGACACCGGCATCAGCCCGCCGATCGAGAACGAGGTGAGCCCGAAGCTGCGTGCCTCGGCGCCCGCCCCGGCCGCCGGCTCGAGCCGCGCGCTGCCCTGGCGGAGCCCGAACTCGAGCCGGCCCGGGCCGATCGCACGGTCGCCGACCCAGAAGAGCGCGTTCTCGCGTTCGCGGGTGGTCGGGATGAAGGCCTCCTCGCCGGATGCGGTCAGCGTGCGCTGGCGCGCGTGCAGCCCGAGCACGCCGCGCACGCCCCCCAGCGGCGCGTGGACGGCCTCGAGGCGCGCGTCGCGCCCGCTGCTGTCGAAGGCGGTGCCGACGGTCCCCGTCGCCGCCTCGACCTCGACGTGCCGGTAGCGCACCTCGGCCGCGCGCAGCCGCATCGACTCGATGCCGGTGAAGGGCTGGTCGAGCTCGACCAGGCCTTCGGTGCGCCGGTTGCGCAGGTCGATGACGACGCCCGGCTCGGCCGGGATGCCGTAGAAGTTGTCCAGCGTCGAGTACGACACGCCCGCCGCGCCCCACCGGTCTACCCATGACACGCCGCCCGACAGCCCCTGGCCCTCGCTGAAGCTGTTGGGCAGTCGGCCCGATGCGCTCGACGGGTCGCCCACGATCGCGTTGCCCGGGATCCGGTAGTCCTCCGACTTGCGCGAGAAGGCACCCAGCGTCCAGTTGAAGCCGCCGGTGCCGGGCGTGGCGTTGCCGCCCGCCGGCACGCCGCCGCGCAGGCGCACCGAACCCAGCCGCTCGCGCGATGCCGAGTCGACCGCCCCCAGCGCGTCGCCGCTCACGCCGCGCAGTTGCGTGGTGGGGATGCGGTCGGACACGCTGTTGACCAGGCCCCCGATCGCGCCGCTGCCGTACAGCAGGGTCGCGGGCCCGCGCAGCACCTCGATCTGCCGGGCGCCGAGCGGATCGACCACCGGGGCATGGTCGGGGCTGAGCGAGGAGGCGTCCAGGATGTCGAGCCCGTTCTCGGTGATGCCGACCCGCGGTCCGGCCTGGCCCCGGATCACCGGGCGTCCGGCGGCCGTGCCAAAGCCGCTGCTGGTGACGCCGGGCAGCCCGCCCAGGGTGTCGCCGAGCGAGACGGCCCGGCGCCGGTCGAGCTCGACGCCGCGCAGCACCGACACCGGCTGGGACGACTGCAGCGGCGTGTCGCCCAGCGGAGCTGCAGTGACGCTCACATCCTGCAGCGACTCGGCGTGGACCCCCGTACTCGCGCAGGCCAGCACCGCCCACCTCGCTCCCCACGAACGCCTCATGTTCTTCTCGCATCTCTGTTGAAGGTGCAACAGTGTGGCATAAACCGGCCGAAGCCTGTGGCGACGGCAGGGTCCGTGGGGCCGACCTGCGGTCCGATCGTCGGCGGGGAAGCAACGGACCTGCGTGCTACACTTACTCGCAACTCATTGATTTAACACGATGATATTTTCGCTGTTCGGCAAGAAGGACGGTCGCGCTGCCGACCGCAAGCGCGGTGCCGCGCCTGCGGCGGCGCCTGTTCGCACGGGTCCCCCGACGGGAAGCGGCACTGCTGCAGGCAAGGAGGTCGATCCGCGCGAGATCGCGCGGCGGACCGCCGCCAAGATCGACGAGATCGAGTCGGAGATGATCGCGGCCAGCGGCCCGACCCTCGCCGGCCCAACCCGATCGCGGGGTAACGGCCAGGCGGGCCTGGCAGGCACTGTGTACGTGCCGTCGGGCGCCGCAGCCGCACAGAAGGCCGCGCAGAGCGCCGCTGCGGTCGCCGCCGCGCAACCCCCCGCGACGGACGCCGGCGCCGCCGTGTCTGCGGTCGGGCGCACGGGCGAGGGCGCCGACACCTCGATCATCCTCGGCAACGCCAGGGGCGGCGAGCTCTTGTCGATGGAGGTGGGCGGCACGTCGTTGCCGCCGGCCCTCGAGGAGGCCGCCGTCCTGTACTCCAACGGGCAGGCCGCCGCCGCCGCCGCCGTGCTGTTGCAGGGCATCAAGGACAACCACCTCGGCGGCCACGCCCGCCAGGCCTGGGTCATGCTGTTCGATCTCTATCAGGCGATCGGCAGCAAGGCCGAGTACGAAAGCCTCGCGATCGATTTCAGCGCCCGCTTCGAGAGCTCGCCGCCCACCTGGGACGACAGCGTCGCGCCGCCCGAGGCCGACGCCCAGCCCGCCGCGGCTGGTCAGCCGGCGGCCGTCCTGATACCGCCCGCGCTCGATGCCCAGGCGGTCCGCCAGTTCGAGCAGGTGCAGCGCTTCGCCCAGCGCAACCGCGGCGTCCTGATCGACGTCAGCGCCGTCACCAGCGTAGACGCCATTGGCGCCGACCTGCTGCTGCGCGTGCTGACAGCCTTCTCCAAGGCTCAGCGCGAGCTGACGATGCAGGGTGTTGACACGCTGGCCGTGGTCGTCGCCGACACCATCGAGCCAGGCCGGCGCGACCCGTCGGAGGCCTGCTGGCTGCTGCAGCTCGAGCTGCTGCGCCTGCTCGGGCGCCAGCAGGAGTTCGAGGACCTGTCGATCGACTACTGCGTGACCTACGAGGTGTCGCCCCCGTCGTGGGAGCCGATGCCCTCGTCGGTCCGGTCGGTCGCCGCGGGCGCTCTCGTCGGCGCCCGCGCGGCCGCCCGCCCGGCGTCGGACGCCGCCTTCTCCGCCGAGGGCGATGCCTTCGTGCTGCGCGGCAACATCGAGGGCCGCGCCCAGGAAGCACTGGCCGCGCTGCGCGCCTTCGCCGCCGATCGGGCCGAGACCATCATCGACTGCCGCCGACTGTACCGGATCGATTTCGCCGCGGCCGCGGAACTGCTCAACGAGATCGTTGCGCTGCGTACCGGCGGCAAGTATCTTGTGTTCAGGGACCTCAACCATCTCGTCGCGGCCCTGCTCGCCGTGATGGGCATCCCCGATCTCGCCGAGATCCGAGTGCGCCGCTCCTGAGCGACACGCGGGTCCGGCCCTCCCGAACCCGCAGCGCAGCGTCCTCCCAGATGGAACAGTTCCACGGCACCACGATCGTGTCCGCCCGGCGCGGCACCCAGGTCGCGCTCGGCGGCGACGGCCAGGTCACCCTGGGCAACATCATCATCAAGTCGAGTGCCCGCAAGATCCGCCGGCTGCACCACGACAAGGTGCTCGCCGGGTTCGCCGGCGGCACGGCCGACGCTTTCACGCTGTTCGAGCGCTTCGAGGCCAAGCTCGACAAGCACGCCGGGCACCTGCTGCGGGCGGCCGTCGAGCTCGCCAAGGACTGGCGCACCGACCGGATGCTGCGCCGGCTCGAGGCGATGCTGGCGGTCGCCGACCTGCACCACTCGCTGGTGATCACCGGGAATGGCGACGTGCTGGAGCCCGAACTCGGGCTCGTCGCGATCGGGTCGGGCGGGTCCTACGCCCAGGCCGCCGCCCGCGCGCTGCTCGAGAACACCGATCTGCCGGCCGAGCAGGTGGTCCGCAAGGCGCTGGCGATCGCCGGCGACCTCTGCATCTACACCAACCAGACCCACTCGATCGAAACGCTCGGCTGACCGACGGCGCCGTTCCCGATGTCTGGCGGTGAGTGTCCACTCCGATCGGACTTGCGTCGCGCTGCCCGAGGTCTACAATGTCCTGACGTAATGATGTCGTGGACAGTCCCTTGGCAACCCGCCGGGCGACACGGCTCGGTCGACCGCTGACAGCAGCGGCCCGATCGGGCGTTTTTGGGGAACGACTTGAGCAAGCGAGCGCCTGACGGCGCGGATCTCGGGATGCTGTCCGGTCTGGCACCGGAATTGGCCGAGACCTTCGTGTCCGTCGCGAGCGAGGTTGCGCTGGTGCTCGACCTCGACGGCACGGTCAAGAGCGTCGCCATCGGCGGCGAGTCGGTCCGCGGCCTGTCGGGCGACTGGGTCGGTCGGCACTGGTCGGAGACCGTTACCGTCGAGTCCCGCCCCAAGGTCGTGCAGTTGCTGCGCGATGCCGTCCTGTTCGGAGTGACGCGCCGCCGGCAGGTGAACCACCCTTCGCATTCCGGCGACGACGTGCCGGTGTCGTACGCGGTGATCCGGCTCGGGCCGAGTGGCCCGCTGCTCGCGGTGGGCCGTGACATGCGCTCCATCGCCGCGATCCAGCAGCGCTTCGTGCAGTCCCAGCTCCAGATGGAGCGCGACACCATGCGCCGGCGCCAGGCCGACACCCGCTACCGCAACCTCTTCCAGGCGGTGCCCGATGCGATGCTGGTGCTCGACGCCGACACGCTGCGCATCATCGAGACCAACGGCGCGAGCCGCACGCTGCTCGACGAGCCGCTCGAGTCGCTGCCGGGCCGCGTGCTGACCGAGCTGCTGGAGCCGCAGGCGCGGGCCTCGGCGGCTCAGCTGCTCGACGGCGCCCAGGACGCCGACGGGCCGGTCGAGATCCGCACGCGCCTCGCGCGCTCGGCGATGGCCATCGACCTGTCGGTCTCCACGATCTCGGTGGACGACGCCGTCCAGCTTCTGGTGCGCATCCGTCCGGCCGGCCGGACCCCGCCGCTGCTCGAGTCTGTCGTGGTGCCCCTGCGTGCACCCCGCCATGCGCCGGGAGCGGACGCTGACGCCTGAGCGTCCTCGCCGCGCCGCGCCTCGGGCCGCGCGCGGATCCTGCCGGACGCTCAGCCGCGGGCCAGCCGCCCCGATGCCTCGTCGATCCTTTCCTTGAGTTCGGCGTAGCTGCGCGTCACCGGGAACTGCGGGAACTGCGCGACGATCGACTCGGGCGGGTGGATGAAGAACCCCGCGTCGGCCTCGCCCAGCATCGCCGTGTCGTTGTACGAGTCGCCGGCCGCGATGACCTTGAAGTTCAGCGCGTGCAGCGCCTCGACCGCAGCGCGCTTGGGGTTCGGCATCCGGAGCACGTGGCGCGTCACGAAGCCCTGCGCATCGGTCTCGAGCCGATGGCACAGCAGCGTCGGGCGCCCGAGCTGGCGCATCAGCGGGTCGGCGAATTCATAGAAGGTGTCCGACAGGATCAGCACCTGGAAGCGCGTGCGCAACTCGTCGAGGAACTCGCGCGCGCCCTCCATGGGACCCATGCCCTCGATCACCCGCTGGATGTCGGCGAGCTTGAGCCCGTGGCGGGCGAGCAGGTCGATGCGAAACCGCATCAGCTTGTCGTAGTCGGGCTCGTCGCGCGTGGTGCGCGCGAGCTCGGGGATGCCGGTGCGCTTGGAAAACTCGATCCAGATCTCGGGGACCAGCACGCCCTCGAGATCGAGGCAGACGACCTGCACGCGACTCTCCCGCTCGGATGTGCCGCCGCGACCTGCGGCAGCGCTCGCATGGTAGCCGAGCCGCGGCCCGTCACTGCTGCGGGATGGCACTCCGGCGGATCACCTCGTTCCACTTCGAGATCTCGGCCGACACGAACTTCGCGAGCTCCGCGGCGAAGCCCGGGTCGCCGAGGATGGCGCTCAACTCGCGGTCGAGCGCGTCGATCATCGGCCGGGGCGTGCCGGCCGGCGCGAACAGCGCCACCCATGCGGTGACCTCGAACCCGGGCGGCACCTCCGCCATCGCCGGCACGTCGGGCATCGAGTCGATGCGGGAGGCCGCGCTGACCGCGAGCGCACGCAGCCGCCCCGCCTTCACCAGCGGCTGCGCGGACGGCAGCGTGTCGAAGAGGATCGATATCTGGTCGCCGAGCAGGGCCTGCACCGCGGGCGACGTGCCCTTGAACGGGACGTGGATCATGTCGACGCCGGCGAGTTGCTTGAGCAACTCCGCCGCCAGGTGCGAGGACGCGCCCACGCCGCCCGACCCGTAGGTCAGTGTGCCGGGCCTGGACTTGGCCAGCGCGATCAGGTCGGCGAGGCTGCGCACCGGCGAGGCGGGGTTCACGACCAGCACCGTCGGGGCGGACGCGACGAAGGCGATGGGGGCGAAGTCCTTCACCGGATCGTAGGGCAGCTTGGTGTAGAGCCCGACGTTCATCGCGTGGGTGTTGTTGTTGCCCATCGCGAGCGTGTAGCCGTCGGCGGGGCTCTGCAATGCCTTCTCCGGTCAGGCGTCCTGCCAGGTGCCGTCGTGGATCACTGCGCCGAGCTTCTCGAGAGCCGCTTCGCCACCGAGCTGCTGGAACAGGGTCGAGCCGTCGGCAATCGCCTGCTGCATGAGCTTGTCGCGCGCGATCCGGGCGCGTGCCGCCAGCACGATGCGGGGCACCTCCTCGGGCGGGATCACGATGACGCCATCGCTGTCGCCGACCACGATGTCGCCGGGGCGCACGATGACGCCACCGCAGACGATCGGCAGGTTCACCGTGCCCGGCATGGCCTTGGTCGGGCGGGTGACCGAGATGAGGGTGGAGAACACCGGGAACTCGAGCCTGCGGATGCCGTCGGTGTCTCGCACCGGGCCGTCGACCACCATCCCGAGCACGCCGTTGCGCTGCGCCTGGAGGGCCGCGTTGTCGCCGCACAGCGCGCCGTTGGCAACGCCGCCGTTCGACATGACCAGGACGTCGCCGCGCTGCGCCAGGTACAGCGCGGTGTGCATCATCAGGTTGTCGCCGGGCGTGTTGAACGCGGTGACCGCCGGGCCGGCGAACCAGACACCGCCCCAGACCGGGCGCATCGCCGCGCACATCACCCGATTCTTGCGGTCGACGGCGTTCATCTCGTCGTGCAGGTCGGCGACGGGGATGCCCCGCAGGCTCTCGATCAGCGACGGATCGGGCCGCCTGATCTGTCTGTACACGACGGTTTCGGCCATGGCGGCTCCGTGAGGGTTCGTGGTTCGGTGGGGGCTAGACGCGGCCGCCGAGCGCGGGGATGGCCGGGTCCTCGCCGCGCAGATCGTAGCGGTAGCCGGCGAACAGCGGCTCGACGTGTTCGGGATGCTCGGCGAGCATCCGGTTGTAGATCGCCGGCATGCTGGTGATCACGCTGCGCCCGCCGGTCTCGGCGCGGTGGAGTTCTGGAGGGCGACGTCAACGTCAACATCCTGGCCGTCGCCAGCGTGCCGACCGGATGTCCAGGCCGGGTGCCCGGGCGGGTCGCTCAGGTCGTGCCGCGCTCGGCGGCCGCAAGCCGAGGTCGTGCCGGGGCGGTCCGAGCAACAGATCCCGGATCCGCTCGATCAGGCGCAGTGCGGCCAGCCTGCCGATCCGCAGCCAGGGTGTCACGATGGTCGTGATGCCCGACGCCAAGACCTGCTCGCGAACGCGATCCGCCGGTAGCCGTGCGCGGGCGCCGCGCGCAAGGCGATCAGCCGGCGATCGTGCGGCTCTGCTCGCGCATGAACTGCTGCACGTAGTGCGACCCGAGCCCGCCCTTGCCGCTCGCGCCGGACCCTTTCCAGCCGCAGAAGGTCTGGAAGCCGGGCCAGGCGCCGGTGGTCGCGCCGCTCGCGCGGTTGGCGTAGAGCACGCCCGCCTCGATACGGTCCCAGAATCGGTTGAGTTCGCCCGGGTCGCGCGCGTAGATGCCGGCGGCCAGCCCGAGGCTCGATGCGTTGGCGTCGTCGATCGCCTCGTCCAGCGTGTCGAAGGCCTGCAGCGACAGCAGCGGCAGGAACAGCTCCCGGCGGTTCAGGTCGTGGTCCGCGGGCAGGTCTGCGACCACGGTGGGTGGCAGGTAGGCGCCACCCTCGAAGACGCCGCCCCGCAGGCGCTCGCCGCCCAGCAGCAGGTGGCGCGGGCCGGCCGCCGCCACCGCCGCCTCGTAGCGGCGCGCCGACGCCTCGCCGATCACCGGCCCGGCGAAGGTCGAGGCCGCGCGCGGGTCGCCGATCGACAGGCCGCGCGCGCAGGCGAGCAGCCGCTCGACGAAGGCCTCGCGCAGGCCGCGCTGCACGTACACCCTGGAGCAGGAGCTGCACTTCTGCCCAGACAGGCCGAAGGCCGAGCGGGCGATGCCGGCGGCCGCGGCGTCCAGGTCGGCGCTGGCGGCGACGATCGCGGCGTTCTTGCCGCCGAGCTCTGCCAGCACCGGCTTCATGAAGGGACCCGCCGCCGCCTGGCGCAGCAACTGCATGCCGACCTCGTGCGAGCCGGTGAACGCGACGCCGTCGATGCCCGGATGCGAGGCCAGCAGCATGCCGGTGTCGCGGTCGCCGCAGACGAGGTTGAACGCGCCGGGCGGCAGGCCGGCCTCGAGGAAGATCCGCGCGAGCATCGGCGCGCTGAGCGCCGCACCCGCCGCGGGCTTGAGCACCACGCAGTTGCCCCCGAGCAGCGCCGCGGTCGTCATGCCGACGGCCAGCGCGACCGGGTAGTTGAAGGGCGCGATCACCGCGAAGGTGCCGAAGGGCCGCAGCCGGTCGTGGCCCGACTCGCCGTTCGGGCCGGCGCGCAGCACCTGCTCCCAGCAGGCGTTGCGCTCGACCTCGTCGCAGTAGTGCTCGATCAGGTCGATCGACTCCTCGACCTCGCCGAGCGCCTCCAGCCGCGACTTGCCGACCTCGAGCAGGGCGGCCATCGCGAGATCGAGACGGTCGCGGCGGATGGCCGCCGCCGCACGGCGCAGGCACAGTACCCGCAGCGTCCAGGGCGTCGCGCGCCAGGCGGGCGACGCCGCGCGCGCGGCCGCGACCGCACGGGCGACGCCGGCGGCATCGGCCGCCACCAGCGTGCCCAGCACTCGCTGCGAATCGATGGGCGAGGCGACCGCGTAGCGGCGCCCCGAGGTGTCGCTGCCGTCGCCCGCGAGATTGGCGTGGTCCAGCCCCAGCGCACGCCCCTCGAAGGACGGCAACCGGGCGTCCAGGACCGCGTGCAGGGCCGAGAAGTCGGCGCCCGCGTTGGCGTACGTGACACGCGGCAGCCCGGCCAGAGGGTCGGTCATCGCGCGCGGTTCGGAGGGCGGGCGCCCGGAGCCGGGAGCGGGCGCTTCAGCCGCCGCGCTTGAAGCGGGCGGCGATCTCGCCGACGATGCCGCGGCGGAACAGCAGGACCACGACCACGAAGATCAGGCCCTGCACCACCAGCACCCACTCGCCCAGGCCCGACAGGTAGTTCTGCATGCCGATGATGACGGCTGCGCCGACCACCGGCCCGAACACCGTGCCCATGCCGCCCACCAGCGTCATCAGCACCACTTCGCCGGACATCTGCCAGGTCACGTCGGTCAGCGAGGCGAGTTGGAACACCAGGGCCTTGGTCGAGCCGGCAACGCCGGCCAGTGTGGCCGACAGCACGAAGGCCAGCAGCTTGTAGCGGTCGACCTGGTAGCCCAGCGAGATCGCGCGCGGCTCGTTCTCGCGGATGGCCTTGAGCACCTGGCCGAACGGCGAGTGGATGGTCCGGTAGATGATCGCGAAGCAAATCACGAAGATCGCGAGCACCACGTAGAACATCGTCAGATCGCTCTTCGTGTCGATCACGCCGAACAGCGCGCGTCTCGGCACCGACTGGATGCCGTCCTCTCCGCCGGTGAAAGGCGCCTGCAGACAGAAGAAGAACACCATCTGCGACAGCGCCAGCGTGACCATCGCGAAGTAGATGCCCTGCCGGCGGATGGCGATCAGGCCCACGATGAGTCCCAGCACCGCCGCGACCGCCGCGCCGGCGAGGATACCGAACTCCGGGTTCCAGCCGAGCACCTTCACCGTGTGTGCGCTGACGTAGGCGGACATGCCGAAGAACATCGCATGTCCGAACGACAGCAGCCCCACGTAGCCGATCAGCAGGTTGAAGGCGCACGCGAACAGCGCGAAGCACAGCACCTTCATCAGAAAGACCGGATAGCCGCCGACGAAGGGCGCGAAGGCCATCAGGGCGACGAAGCCGAGGAACAGCAGCAGGCCGCGGTTGCCCGACTCGACATGCGGCGCCGCGGTGACGGGAGGGGTCGACGCGGGGGCGGTGCCGGTGGCGGATGCGTTCATTTCTGTTTCCCGAAGAGACCCGCTGGCTTGATCATCAGCACGATCACCATGATCACGAAGATCACGATGCTCGAAGCCTCGGGGTAGAAGACCTTGGTCAGACCCTCGACGATACCCAGGCCGAACCCGGTCAAGATCGAGCCCATGATCGAGCCCATGCCGCCGATCACCACGACCGCGAACACGATGATGATCAGGTTGGACCCCATCAGCGGACTCACCTGGTAGGCGGGCGCAGCGAGCACCCCAGCGAGCGCCGCGAGCGCGACACCGAAGCCGTAGGTCAGGGTGATCATCCGCGGCACGTTGATGCCGAAGGCCTGGACCAGATCGGGCCGCTCGGTGGCGGCACGCAGGTACGAGCCGAGTTTCGTGCGCTCGATCATGTACCAGGTCGCCAGGCAGACCACCAGCGAGAAGACCACGATGAACGCGCGGTAGTGCGGCAGGAACATGAAGCCGAGGTTCGTGCCGCCGGGAATCGGGTTGGTGAACGGCTGTCCGGACGAGCCGAACTGCTGGCGGAACAGACCCTCGAGGATCAGCGCCAGCCCGAAGGTGAGCAGCAGGCCGTACAGGTGGTCAAGGTGATACAGGTGCTTGAGGAACACTCGCTCGAGCACTACGCCGAACGCACCGACCAGCAGCGGAACAACGACCAGCGACACCCAGAACGGGATGCCGACCCAGTTGAGCAGCATCCACGCACCGAACGCACCCATCATGTACTGGGCGCCATGCGTGAAGTTGATGACGTTGAGCAGGCCGAAGATCACCGCCAGCCCCAAGGACAGCAGCGCGTAGAACGCACCGTTGATCAGGCCGAGCAGCAGTTGCCCGAAGAAGGCCTGAGGGGGAATGCCGAGCAGTTCGAACATGGGGTGGCAGGCTGTAAGAAGAGAAGCGGTGTTCGGACCGGGATGCTCATCGGAGGTGTCCGGAGCAACCGGGGCCGTCCGCTGTCGCGGAAGGCCCCGGCGTCACCGGACACCTGCGGGGTCGGCATGCCGGCTCCGCTCCGGGTTGAAGAGAGGGCGCACTGGCGCCCTGCCGTCACTTCTTGACGAGCGGGCACTCCGACTGCGAAAGCGGGCGGAAAGCCTCGGCGGCCGGGATCGTGGCGCGAAGCTTGTAATAGTCCCACGGGCCCTTCGACTCGCTCGGCTTCTTGACCTCGTACAGATACGCGTCGTGGATCTTGCGGCCGTCGACGCGGATGCTGCCCTTGCCGAACAGCGGGTCGTCGGTCGGCATTTCCTTCATCTTGTCGACGACCTTCACGCCGTCGACATCCGACTTCAGTGCCTCGACGGCCTTCAGGTAGTGGAGGACCGACGCATAGACACCGGCCTGTACCAGCGTCGGCATCCGGCCCTTGTGGGCCGCTGCGAACTGCTTCGACCAGGCACGCGTGCTGTCGTTGTGGTCCCAGTAGAACGACGAGGTCAGCACCAGACCCTGCGCGGTGGGCAGGCCGAGCGCATGCACGTCGGTGATGAACACCAGCAGACCGGCCAGGTTCTGGCCGCCCTTCGTGATGCCGAACTCGGCGGCCTGCTTGATCGCGTTGGTCGTGTCGCCGCCGGCGTTGGCCAGGCCGATGACTTTCGCCTTGGAAGCCTGCGCCTGCAGCAGGAACGACGAGAAGTCCTGACCCGGGAACGGGTGGCGGACCTTGCCGAGGATCTTGCCGCCGTTGGCGGTGACGACCGCCTCGGTGTCGCGCTCGAGCGCGTGCCCGAACGCGTAGTCGGCGGTCAGGAAGAACCAGGTGTCGCCGCCGGTCTTGACCAGCGCCTTGCCCGTGCCGTTGGACAGCATGTACGTGTCGTAGGCCCAGTGCACGGTGTTGGGCGAGCAGGCTTTGTTCGTCATGTCGGACGTGGCCGACCCGGTGTTCAGGTGAACCTTGTTCTTCTCGCGGATGATCTGGTTCACCGCGAGGCCGACCGAGGAGGTCGGCACGTCGGCGATCGCGTCGACCTTGTCGACGTCGATCCACTGCCGGGCGATGTTCGAGCCGATGTCCGGCTTGTTCTGGTGGTCGGCCGAGAGGATCTCGACCTTCATGCCCTTGGCGGCGGCGCCGAAGTCCTCGACCGCTTTGCGGGCGGCCCAGACCGAGCCGGGGCCGGCGATGTCGGCATACAGACCCGACATGTCGTTCATCACGCCGATCTTGATGACGCCGTCGCTCATTTGAGCCGATGCCGCGCCGGCGAGCAGCGCGATGGCGCCCGCGACGGCGGTCTTGGCGAAGCTGGGTCGGAAGGTCATGGTCTCGTCTCCGGGTTGGGGTGTGGTTGAAAACTGCGGTCAGACACCGAGGTACGTCTCGAGTTTGCCGAGATTGGCTTTGACCTGGTCGTTCATGATCGTGTCGATCACCTTGCCGTGCTCGACCACGTAGTGTCGGTCGGCGACGGTCGAGGCGAAGTGGAAATTCTGCTCCACGAGCAGCACGGTGAAGCCCCGCTTCTTGACCGTCCGGATGATTTCACCGATCTGCTGGACGATCACCGGGGCGAGGCCCTCGGTCGGCTCATCGAGCAACAGCAGCTTGGCGCCGGTGCGCAGGATGCGGGCGATGGCCAGCATCTGCTGCTCGCCGCCGGACAGTTTCGTGCCCTGATTGCTCGCGCGCTCCTTGAGCCTCGGGAACAACTGGTAGACCTCGTCGATCGTCATGCCGCCCGGCTTGACCACCGGCGGCAGTTCGAGGTTCTCGCGGACGGACAAGCTGGAAAAGATGCCGCGCTCTTCCGGACAGTATCCGATGCCGTGGCGGGCGATCACATTCGAGGGCAACCCGACCGTCTCGATGCCCTCGTACCTCACCGAGCCCTTGCGCTTGCCGAGCACGCCCATGACCGCGCGCAT
>CAYNRU010000065.1:0-6442 GCA_964399635.1 uncultured Bordetella sp. | reverse complement strand
TCCAGACAAAGCAGATTCGCCACTGGTCGTTGATGCGAATGCTTTGCTGGGCCTTACGGTCGGCCTTCAGCGCCTCCAGCTGGTTGCCCGGCGGGATGCGCAAGCCGGCCAGCTCGGTGGCGGCGTGGATCTGAAGCTGACCTTCGTCGGGTCGGACCGAATGCCTGCTCTCGACCCTGAACGGACGTCCGCGCCCTCGAACTCGTCGCCCAGAAGCCGCCGGTCAGACCAAAGCGACACACCCGACCGTGGTCCCGCGGCGGAGCGCACACATCGATAGACGACCCGAAGGGTCGATTGTTGCGAGGGGCACTGCTTGAGACCGTGTCGGCGCACATCACCGCGAGCTCATCGTGCAAGCCATCGGCCGGCAGCCCCAGCGGGTGCCCGATGGCGCGCCGGTCCACTACGAGCGCCATTGGCCAGAGCAGAGCACGCTGTACCGCTTGGTGCAGCAGCACACGGCCAGCTTCTTCGCCCAGACCGAAGCCAGCACCGGCGGAAAGCTGCCCCGCTTCGACAAGGACGAGTTCGACGCCTTTCTGGAGTACGGCATCCTGGCTCAGGGCTTCCTGAGGCCGCGCTGCGGCGAGTGCGGCCACGACAAGCTGTTGGCCTGCAGCCGCATGCGACGCGGGTTCTGCCCGTCATGTGGCGCGCGGCGCATGTCGCAGACCGCGGCGCACCTGGTGGACCACGTCATCCGACATGTTCCGGTGCGACAGTGGGTGTTGACGCTGCGGATGCAGCTCCGTTTGCTGCTGGCCGCGCAGCCGGAACTGGTCACGCCGGTGCTGCAGGTGGTGCAGCGCCTGGTCACGCGCCATGTGTTGGGCCGAGCCGGGCGGAAGGCCGACGAAGGTCGCGGCGGCGCCGTCACTCTGCTCCAGCGCTTTGGCTCCGCCGCCAGCCTCAACATACATCTACATTGCCTGGTGCTTGACGGCGTGTACCGGTGCGACGCCCATGGCGTGCCGGCCTTTGTCGAGGCGCACGCGCCCACCTACGACGGGTTGCACGCACTGCTGCAGACGGTCATCACGCGGCTCCTAAAGCTGCTGACACGCCGGGGTGCGGGTCGAAGCACATGACCGCAAGCGGCTGGAGCAACTGTGCCGCTACATCACCCGCCCGGCGCTGTCGGACGAACGGGTGAAAGTCAACGCCGCCGGGCAGGTAGAACTGAAGCTCAAGACGCCGCGGCGCGATGGCACCACGCACCTGGTGATGACGCCGTTGGTGTTCATGCGGCGGCTGTCTGCGCTCCTGCCGCGGCCGCGCCTGCACCTCATGCGTTTTCACGGCGTTCTGGCCCCGAACGCCAAGCTACGGCCGCTTGTGGTGCCGCAGGGGCCGGCTCAGACAGAACAGAGCACCGAACCCGCAGCCGCTGCCGAATGCGAGATCGAGACCGCCCAGGCGCGACTCGGCCGCATCACCTGGGCTCGGCTGCTCACGCGGGTGTTCGACATCGACATGCAGCGCTGCCCCAACTGCCGCGCCGGGGAACTGAAGATCAGCGCGGCCATCCTTCGGGGTGAGCCCGGACACAAACGGTCCCGAGGACCGTTTGTGCCTGGCAAACGCCAGGGCCTCCGTGTCCTGGCGGCCGGTGATCAAGAAGATCCTGACTCACCTGGGCCTGCATCCTAAGCCACCACCCCGAGGGAGGGCGTGCGAAGCGGGGCAAGCCCTTGCAGCCTGAGCCATGCCCTGAACCACGCCGGCCTTCACAAACACCACGCCCCTTGGGCTGCAACGCAAGACCGCAGCCGGGGCGGCGCTGCACGACGCTTCAGCGCGGCTCCATCGGAGGCAGGATCAACCCTGAAATCGGACCGCGAGCGCTCCCGGTGAGCGGTCCAAAGACCTGCCGACACCGCGCGAGGTGACGGCGCATACGCCAGATCCCGGCGGTTCAGGCCGTCGAAGGCCCATCTTGGGCGTTGCCGAGGGCCTTTGAATATTCTATGCCCTGTTGACCGGGGTCTTCTTCGGCGGCTTGCTCGTCGCGGGCGGGTCGGCGGCCCAGACGGCGGGGCTCGGCAGAAGGGCGGGGAGCAGGACGGCTCGTTTCATTCAACACCCGTGCGTGGTTGCATGAGCAGACGCTGGCTGCGCTGCCTGCCCAGGGTACACACCCGCATGGCACGCCGGCCGGCGGCGCGGCCCGTCGCCCGGGCGCAAGGGGGCTGGAGGCACGTCGCCGGCACCTCAGAACGCCCAGGTCGACACGGTGCCGCTGCGCTCGATGCGCCGCACCACGCCGTCGTCCTGCACATAGGCCGTGCCGTCGGGTGCGAAGCACAGACCGTTGATCTTCACGAAGCGGGCGCGGTCGGCCGGGCCGTCCAGCACCTCGCCGCCCATCGACGAACCCGGCCGCACACGCATGCCGGTCCACTGCTGCACGCTGCCGCGCGCCTCGTCCACGCGCAGCAGCGCGGGCACGTCCTGCTCCATGCGCCGGCTGGCGATGTGGATACGGCCCTGCGGGTCCACCGCCAGGGCCTGCACGCCGTCGAGTTGCGCGCCAGCCGGGCTGGCGCCCAGCTTGTGGCCCAGCAGCACCCGGCGCACCGTGCCGTCGGCGCGGACTCGCCACACCGTGGTGGTGAGCTGGTTGTGCGTCAGGATGGCGCCGCCGGCGACGAGTTCGCTGCGCGTGGCGTCCCAGGCCAGGTGGCTGAGCGTCACACGCTCGGCCGGCGGCGTGCCAACGGTGCACACCCGCTGCGGCGTCAGCACCGTGGTGACGCTGCCGTCGGCCGCCACGCGGCGAAGCGCGCAGCCGCCCTGGTCGGTCACCCAGGTGGCCCCCTCGCCGTCGACGGCCACCGCCACGACCTTGTCGAAGCGGGCGGCATCGGCCGGGCCGTCTTCCATGCCGGCGGCATTGGCGGCTCTCTCTTCGCTGGTGCAGATGCTCGGCGCGCCGGCCACGCGCTGCACGCTGCCTCCCTCGGCGATGCGCAGCACGCCTCGCTCGGCGTGGGTGACGAAGGTGCCGTTGCGGTCCAGCGCAAAGCGCATGCTTCCCAGGTTCGACTCGGCAAAGGACGTGTTGCACTGCTGGCGCCCGGCCGCGCCCCCGGCCGTGCTGCGGGTGAGCAGCGGCTTGACCGCGCCATCGGGCGCCACGCGCCACCAGCCGACGAAGTGGGAGTCGCCCCTGGCGTCGTGCCCGCCGCGCGCCGACACCACGATGCTGCCGTCGGCCGCGCACTGCATGCCCACGGGCCTGACGAACAGCGCAGGCCGCAGCGGGTCGAGATAGGGGTTCAAGACGATCAGCGTCGGCGGGCCTGCGTCGTTGGTGAATTTGCGTCCACCCGGCCCGCCGCCTAGTTGCGCGCGGCGCGGCGCGTCGGCCAGGCGCTGCGTGGCGCCGGGTGCTTCGGTGGGCGGCGAAGGTGCCTGCGCCAGGCTGCCTGTGGCGGCGATGGTGACCGCCAACGCGGCCAGACCGGCGCGCCAAACGGCGGGCCGCGGACAGCGCACCGCACGCGCCGGCGTTGACGAAGTGGGGGCGGGCTGCGTCATCGTGGGGTCGCCTCGTGCTGTTGCGATGCCCACGGATTGTAGGCGGACAGCGGCGGGTTGTGCCACACCGCGGGCCGCCGCCGATATAGTGCGGCGCATGAAACGCTGGCTGTCGCGTGTCACCCTGCGCATTCCGGTGATCGTGACCGGCCAATTCGGGATCGTGACCGGCGCGTCCGGGATCGTGACCGTGGGAGCCCATCGGGGTGGGTTGCGCGGTGTCGAGTATAGGTTCGTGGGTCAGTTCGCGGTGTCGTCGGCCTCCGTTCGGGTGATGGCCTCGGGTGGCTGCCTGTGCAGCGATTCGCCCTTGAGGCGGATGCGATGCTCGCGCGAGAGCAGCCGGTCGAGGATGGCATCGGCGATCGTCGGATCGCCCAGCCAGGCGTGCCAGTGCTCGACGGGCAACTGCGTGGTGAGGATCGTGGCGCGCGAGCGGCTGCCGGCGCGGTCATCGATGATCTCCAGCAGGTCGGCCCGAGCAGCGGGTTCGAGCGGCGCCAGCGCCCAGTCGTCGAGCACCAGCACCTCGGTCCTGGCGAGCGCGGCGAGCCAGACCGCGAAGCCGCCCTTGCCGTGCAGGATTCGCAGCTCCTCGGCCAGGCGCGGCACGCGCAGGTACAGCGCCGAGTGCTCGCGCCGGCAGGCCTGCTGCGCGAGCGCACACGCCAGCCAGCTCTTGCCCGAACCGGTCGGCCCGATGATCACGATGGTGAGCCCCTGCTCGACCCAGCGCGAGAGCGCGAGCTGGATGAACACGCTACGGTTCAGGCCGCGGCCCGCGCCGTCCCGCACGTCCTCGATGCAGGCCTGGGGGTACTTCAGGCGGGCGCGCTTGAGCAGCGCGCCCAGCCGCTTGTCGTGCCGGTGGTTCGCCTCGCGGTCCACGAGCAGCGCGAAGCGCTCCTCGAAGCCCAGCGCCGCGCAGGCGCTGTTGGTGAGCTGTTCCTCGAGCGCGCCGGCCATGCCGGCGAGCCGCAACTCGCGCAGCCGCTGCAGGGTGTCGTTGAGCAACATGTCTGCGAGCCCCCCGTCAGTGGTAGTAGCCGGGGCCGCGCACGTTGTCGTGCGCGGGGCTGGTCCAGGCGGCGGCGGGGCCGGCCTCGAGGCGATCGCGCCCGCGCGCGAGGATCTCGCGCACGTGGCGGTAGTACACCGCGTTGAGCTCGATGGCGATGCCGCAGGCGGCCTCGAGCCGCTCGCGGCCGTACCGCCGCGCGAGGCTGAGCAGCCCCAGGCAGCCGCGGTAGCCGCGGTAGCCGTGCTCCGGGTGGCGGTGCCGCGCGAGCATCGCCGCCACGAACGCGCCGGTGTGCGGGCCGATCGCCTGGCCCCAGTGCACGAGTCGCTGCGGCGTCCAGTCCTTGTGGGCGCGGTGCGCCGCGGGCATGTGATCGTCGCGCGTGGTGAAGCCGCCGCGCCGGTCGCTGCGCGCGTGCGCAGCGACCCGCTCGCCCCTGTGCAGTACCTCCACGAGCGCGTCGCTCACGCGCGCCTCGAGCTTCGTGCCCACCAGCGCGTGCGGCACGCTGTAGCGATGCCCGTCGATCTCGACGTGGTAGTCGATGTGCACCGTCACCGTCTTCCACGTCGCCCACTGCCAGGGGCGCGCCGGCAGCGCCCGCAGCGCCGGCGCGTCGATCGAGGCGAACAGGCTCGCGCGCGTGGCGTCGAGCTTCTGGAAGCGCCGCCCGTTGAGCATCGGCAGCAGCGCCTGCACCGCCGCGTCGGCGGCCGCCACATCGGCGAGCCGCACGTGACGCAGCCGCGCCAGGATCCAGCGCTCGACGACCTGCACGGCACTCTCGACCTTGGCCTTGTCCTGCGGCGCGTACGGACGCGCCGGCAGGATCGTGATGTCGTGGTAGCGGGCGAAGTCCAGCACCGTGTCGTTGGCGCGCGGCTCGTAGCGGTCCGGCTCGGCGATCAGCGCCCGCGCGTTGTCCGGCACGATCATCTGCGGCACGCCCCCGAAGAAGCGCAGCGTGCGTCCGATCGACCCCAACCACGAGCGCATCGACTGGTCGGCGGTCACGCACGCGAACGTGTAGCTCGACGCGCCCATCGCCGCGACGAACACCTGCCCACGGCCGCCGTCGGCCAACTCCAGCGTCGGCCCCGCGTAGTCGACGAACAGCTTCTCGCCGGCGCGGTGCTGCTGGCGCATCGAACGGCGCAGCGTCTTCGTGTAGGCCTTGTAGTGCTCGCAGAACTGCGTCAGGCCCCAGGTGCGGCGGCCCTCGTTGGCCGCGCGGTATTCCTCCCACAGCAGCGTCAGCGTCACGCCCTTGCGGCGCAGCTCCAGGTGAATCCGGCCGAAGTCGGGTTCGACCACGCGGCGCTGCTCGGGGCCCGCACCAAACAGCCATCGCTCGAGTTCGGCTTCACTGAGAGCCGCGATCGACTCCCAGTCCTGCAGGCCGCCGGCGGTCGCCAGCGACACGTACTTGGCGACCACGCCCTTGGAGACCGACAGGCTGCGAGCGATCGCCTCGTGCGGGAGCTTGCCGTGCAGCTTGAGTCGCAATACGTCCTTGATCATGCGTATGTCCATCGTCGGCGGGGGCATCGGCGCTCCGGCAAAAAGCCGGCAGCCTACGTCCCCGCAGTTCAGTCATACGCAACCCTCGAACCCCTCCAGTACCCCCCCGGTCACGATTCCGGACCGGTCGGTCACGATCCCGGAATCGGCGGTCACGATCCCGGAATCGGCGGTCACGTTCCCGGACCGACCGGTCACGATCGGCCGGATTACGCAGTCGCGGCCAGGCGGCGCACCGGCGTGGTCTACGACACCGGATTCGACCTCCATTCCCGCCGGCAGTTCTGCTCACGCTATGTGCGCGAAGTGCTGGCCGAGGCAACCGGCGTCGATGTCGGTGAGGTTCAGACCTTCACG
>CAYNRU010000064.1:0-254505 GCA_964399635.1 uncultured Bordetella sp. | reverse complement strand
CGGGCACGCCCATGGGCGCCGGAATCGTGCAGGTCAGGGTCGACGTGCCTCCGGGGCAGGCGCTGGTCGTGGTGGAGCTCGAGCTGTTCGTCGATGTTTCGTTCCCCTGCGTGAGCTTGACCGGCGTGATCGTGGACGGCGGAACGCCGGAAATGTTGGCGGTCTGAATCCGCGAGTAGGCGGACGGGTTCTTGGTGCCGCCGCCAGACGGGCTCTGCGTGAAGGTGGTCGTGTCGTTCTGCAGCGTGGTCACCGTACGCGTGGACGTGGCGACGGTGTAGGTGACCGGCAGCTCGCCGAACGACGCGCAGCTGAGCGGCGACAGCACGGTCTCGGTCGGCCCGGTGGTCGTGCCGTCGCAATTGGAGCGGGCGTAGCAGGTCAGCGTGCCGGGATTCGAACCAAAGTTGGTGAGCACGTTGGCGCAGGTGTTGCGCGTGTAGCCGCAGACGAGCGAGGGCTGGCTGGTGGTGAAGTTCTGGACCACGCCCGCGCAGGTGGTGCGCTTGTAGCAGGTCAGGTTGCCGGGACTCGGGCCGCTGAAGGTCTGGGGCACGCCGAAGCAGTCCGGCCGCGTCCAGTCGCAGGTGAGCGACCCGGGGTTTGTCCCGGAGAAGAACTGCGTCGTGCCGGCGCAGTTCTGGCGCGTGAAGCACGCGGGGAGCACGCCCGGGTTGGTCGCCGAATAAGCCGACCAGGCGCTGCCCGTCGCGCAGCTCCGCGTCCTGTAGCAGGTCAGCGGACCCGGGTTGAGACCGAAGAACTCCACCGTGCCGGAGCAGTTCGTCCGGCGCCATGGGCAGTTGATCGGGCCGGGGTTCGTAGGCGAAGACTGGGCCACGCCCGTGCAGCTGGTCCAGGTCCAGGCGCAGGACAGCGTGACCGGCGACGGCGACCAGGCCGACCAGGTGCCGGTAGGCCCGCACCGGGCGCGATGGCAAGTCAGCGGGCCCGGGTCGCTCCCGTAGGTCACCGGGGTGCCGTCGCAATTGTTCCGCGTCCAGGTGGTCGTGAGAATCGGGGCCGATGCCGCGGTGCCGGCCAGGCACTGCGCCGAGTTGGTGAAGCAACCGGTGCGGGTCGTCGCCGTGGTGCTCGTCAGCGGCCGGCTGAAGAGATCGAGCGGGCTGGTCGTGTCGTTGTGCACCGTCCAGGCCATGTCGGCATGGCCGTTGCGCGGCGCGGTGGTCGCCCCCGACAGCGTCGGCCCGAAGTCGAACGGCATCTTGTAGTAGCGGAAGTCCGCGCTCGGCGACGCGAGCGTCACCCGCCGCCCCTGACTCATGGGGCTCGTGAGGTTGAGCATATCGGTGCCGAGCAGGCCGCGGCCGGCGCCCGTCGAGACGGATACGTAGCTCGAGCTGACCGGGACCTGCCGCGGGTCGCGCTCGGTCAGTTGCAACGGATTGGCGCGCGAGGTGAATTCGCCCTGGTTGGTACCCGCTGCGCTGCCGCCGATCGAGGCGTTCGGCAGCGGCACGCCATCCTTGTTCCAGGGGCGGTAGCGCGTCGCGGGGTTATACCAGAGCGGATTGAGCGCAGGTGCGCGCAGCACCCAGTCGAAGTCGCGGCTGATCGGCCAAGAGCGCGTCGCCCAAGTCCCGGTCGAATCCGCACCGAGCCCCGTCATCGTGACGGTCGTGCCCGCGCTGCCCACCAGCGTCACACCGGCCGGCCTGGGCAACTGATGGTCACCCATCGACCCCGAGTCGTCCAGCATCACGAATAGGTTCGCCGCGGGCTGGGTCGCCGTGAACGGCGGCTCCTGCACCAGGGTCGTTGCCGACCACGCAGGCAGCGCGTTCGTCAGGCAGATGAAATAGACGAGGCACCTGGTCGCGGCAGTACGCAAGGTCTGCAGCCAGCCGGTAGGGAGGGACGTGGTCATGGCGAACTCCGGGTCCACGATGTCTGAGCTGCGGTCATATCGCAAATCTGATCTCACTCTGCAGGTGCAGCTGGCGGCCCTGGTCGAGGGTGACCCGGGCGGTGATGCGGTACTTGCACAGACGCGGGCTCATCCCGGCCTGCACCTCGCAGACCGGGACGAAGGCGCCGGACTCCGGGTTGACATCGTTGGCCATCATCGAAGGCACGAGGTCGGCCGTCGCATCCTCGAAGAGGCAGCTGTAGTTCTGTACGCCCGGGAAGGTGACCTGGGCAGGATCGAAGCTCACGGCCGACGCGGCCCACTTGGCGGCGTCCCGCCACGCGGCGGGATCGGTGCCGCGCAGGCCCGGCGTGGTCACCCGCACGCTCTGCGGCTGCCCGATCGACTGCATCACCGCCGCCTCGCAAAAGCGCAGCACCGACTGGGCGGCGGTCTCGGCCTGCATGTAGCGGCTCGAGTTCATCGCGATGTTCTGCGAGACAGCAGACTGCCGCACCTGCGAGACGACGAGCAGCGTCAACGTGACCAGCAGCACCAGAACCATGACGAGCACGAAGCCGCGCTCTCGCACGTGCATGCGCGGGCGCTCGGCAAACGGGCCGGGTCGGATGGATCGCGGGGCGGAGGGTGTCGGCATCACGGCAGGAACTGCAGCGGATTGGCGGTGGAACGGGAGCGCACGGTAAACACTTGCGCATAGGTCCGGCGCAGCATGCGGTCGGTCACTGTGGCCGTCGGCAGGCCTGCAGCCGCTTCGGCGGCAGTCAGCGGGCAGCGCGCATAGGTCTGCGTCGCATTCATCGAAAGTCCCCCGCTGTTGTCGGGCGCCGAGCGCATCACCATGCAGATGTGCACCGCCACCACGAAGTCCCAGGGCGAGGTCGCCTGGGGGAGTCCATTGAGAAAGGCAGCGTCCCGGACGCTGCGCGCGCTCGCGCCCACGGTGGTCGCGGGGTTGGCGTAGCGGGCATCGTCGAATCCGTAGAAGACCTTGAACTGCTCGATGTTCGCGGCCATCTGCTGCGCTGCCGGAAACGGGTCGGTGGCCAGCGCCCGTCCGCTGCCGCGACACATCAGGGCGCCGGCGGCGCCCCAGTAGGCGTTCTGGACCATCGGTCGCCCGGCGGCGGCCCGCATCGCACCCGGATGGGCGGCCGGGAGCGCCTCGAGCGGCACCTGCGCGCCGAGACAGTCGGGGATGGCGCCCTGGGCGGGCGGCAGCACGGCATCACCCTGGAACCGGACCATCAGGGCATCGAAGTTGGGATCCGGCGCCGCGCCGCAGACGGGTGTCGGCACGGTCTCGTCGACGAAGCGACTGCCGCTGCAGCCGATCAGGTGCGCGCCGTCCGCGAACAGCGTCTGCGACCGGTAGGCGCCCACGTCGCCCGGGCCGAGCGCCAGTTCCGAGCCGACGATCTCGCCGTAGCCTGCCTGACGGACCGGATCGCCGATCATCCACAGCGCGATCTGGCCGGTGTCGGACATGCCCGAGAGCTCACCGGCGACCCGCGCGGTCTGGGTGGTGCTCAGGTAGGCACTCGCCACGGCAGCGGTCACCCCGAGCCCGATGGCGATGCTGACCATCAGCTCGACGATCGTGCGGCCCGACTGAGGTCCGCGCGCAACGCGCCGGAATGAGGGTGTGGGTCGGAGGCGTCGCATCGGTCAGCCGGGGAAGAACGTGGAGGTCACGCAGCGGTAGCGCGCGTCGGCCTGCACGGTGGGGATGCGCGCGCAGGCCGCATCGCCCGCGACGACCGTGGCGTTGGGTTCGAGCCAGCCGACCGTGACCGTCATCGACATCAGGCTGCCCGCGTCGGTGGGGCCGACGTTCACCGCTGCCTCCGGCAGCTGGCGGCGGACCTCCGCCATCCAGCGGGCGACCTGGACGGCTGGCACCTCGGTGGCGGCGTCACAGGCGTTGGCATCGGCGCAGGCCGGGATCACGACCGCCTCGCCCGGATCGAGCGTCCTGGAGTAGCCGGTGGCGAGCGACTGGGCGTAGCCCTGCTGATTCGACGACACACGCTCGCGCAGCTGCGAGATCAGGCCGGTCGCGACCCGCCGCGACTCCGAGTCGACCTGCAGCGACAGCGAGCGCGCCTGCAGCGCCGCGACCCCCAGCAGCCCGAAGGCCACGATGACCAGCGACACCACCACCTCGATGAGGCTGACGCCGCGCTGTGATTGCGGTGCGTGCCTCATGTGCAGACTCCCGAGACCGACTTGCGCGTCTCCAGGCGGCCAATGACGTTGACGCCGAGGCAGCGTGCGATGTCAATTTGCAGCGAGCCCGGCTGTGCCGTCAACGGCGGCCCGAAGTCGATCGCGAACGTGCCCACCGGGCCCGCCGCGCGCATCCCGTTCCAGTCGAACACGATGGGCGCCGCCGCCGGCGCCCAGATCATCACCCTGCTGCCGCCCGAGGCGCCGTCCGCGAGCGCTGGCTGGCGCCTGATCAGCACGTCGTTCGCCTCGAACTGGTCGGCCACGTTCGGTGCGGTCTTGGCATACATGATCCAGCCTGCCGCCCAGTCGGCGGCGCCGAAGCCGCCCGCCATGCCGGCGGTGCAAGTCGGTGCGAGATCGTTGGCATTGGCGCTGCGGCAGACGCCCACCCGCAGGGACCGCGTGGCCGCCTCTGAGCGGGCGATCTCGAGCGTGCCGCGCAGCGCGGCGCCCGCCTCGGACAATCGAGCCCCGGCGGAGAAGCGCTGCAGGCTCGGCACTGCCGTGCCGGCCAGGATCGCGACGATCGCGACCACGGTCAGCAGCTCGACCAGTGTGTAACCGGAGACGGCACGCCGACGAACCGGCATCAGTGCCCCGAGCCACCGAGCGTTCGCGTCGACCGACCGATGCTGCAGCAAGTCCCGACTCCTTCGGTGAATGCGCGGCGTTGTGCTGCGCGACTGTTCCGACGAACCCGGCAGGCATGCCCTAGTTGCGCGGCAATGACCCACCTGTACGGTTCGAGTGGAATGGAATGTACCCAGCGCAGCGGTCAACTTCTCGCCGAGGCGACGATCGGCAGGATTCGGGGGCTGGCTGACGTTTTTCAGGGTTGGACGGCATGCCGGCACGGGCAATTCCGAGGTCCGGCGCCACCCGTGGTGTCGGCTCGGCCTCGCTGCGGCGGCACGCCCCTGAGTGGAGCGGGGCTCGCTCTTCTGGTACACTCGGGGGCTATTCCCTGATAGCTCAGTTGGTAGAGCGACGGACTGTTAATCCGCAGGTCCCTGGTTCGAGCCCAGGTCGGGGAGCCAAAACAATCCAGTCGGATCAAGGCCTTGCAGCGATGCAAGGCCTTTTTTGTTGCCGGCGATGTATTGGAAGCCTCCCGTATCCAGGTCTTCAGTGCTCGTGCTGGCCCGTGCAAGACAGCTGCCGTCTACCAATAGGAAACAAGCTGAGGCCCAAGATGCGACGCGCCGTAGAGCGGCGGATAGACGCCCATCTTTCGCGCTCGAGACAAACGTCCGGACGAGTGCCCAGCAGGGCGCAGCGATCATCGACCGGGGTCGGCGCAACTGGCCGCTGTTGCGGCGGGTCAAGCTCGCTCGAATGGGCAGAAGCTGCCAGCCGCGACAGGCAAGGCTCGGCCATCTGCAAACGCTGGCCGTCGCTTCTCGAGGATGCGCTTCACATGGGCAGCGGCCAAGCCAGTAACCTCCCGGCGGTTTCGGAGCGCCAGAGCCACATGAATCGGATACCAGTCAGCAGTCATTCGTGTGGGTCTGCTCCCGACCTGAAGCCGCCGTTCGAGCTCGTGCCCTGGAGCAGTCCTCAGGGCGCCAACACCTCAAGCGTGGGAAAGTAGGTTTTGAATCGCCTGGTGTCGCGCGTCAAGAGCGGCCAACCCTCGACCGCCGCATGGGCGCCGATAAAGAAGTCCGGCAGCACCTGCAGTTTGCTGCCACCTCGTCTGCGGTACTGGGCGAAAGCCTTGGCCGCCAAGAACAGTGCAGGCCGCGGAATTTCGCGCAATTCCAGCGCCAGTGTGCCCACAACATCGTCCAACGCTTCCAGGGTCGAGAAGGACAACGACACCTCTGCGTAGATGATGGGGTTGATCACCAGCGCGTGAAGACTGGACTGAGCACGCATCTGGGCGATCGACCAGTCCGCCCACTGCGGTTCGTTCTGCAGTACGTCCACGAGGACGTTGGTGTCGACCAGCAACATCAGTCGTCGGAGCGCAGCAGCTTCATCAAATCGTCCGTCCGCCAGCGGACTTCTGCGCGGCCACGCACAGTTTCGAATCGGTCGGGCTTAGGCCGCCGAAGACCCTTCACTGGCCTGGGCCGGTGCAGGACCACCTCGCCCGCCGCGTTAACCGAGAACTGCACCGGCGCTCCGGGCAGCAATTGCAGTTCGTCGCGTATCCGCTTGGGGATGGTGACCTGGCCTTTTGAAGTCAGCGTGGTTGTCATTCGCTTCCCTTTAGTGTTACCGCCATCCGAAATGGTAATACATTACCGGTAGTGATGCCTTCACGGTTTTGCCGAAGGGCAGCTCTTCATAACGCTGCGTGACTGCTTATGGCCGGGACGAACCAGGCAGGTTGGCGAGATCCAGGCTGCGCTGAAGGAAGCCGATGCCGGTGACTTTGCCAGCGACAAGGACGTCACCACACTGGCCAAGAAGTGGAAAGTGAATGCGGGTTAGGTGGCTGCGCAAGGCACTGCGAAACCTTGACGATGAGGCCACCTACATCTCGACCGACGACGCAGCGGCCGCGCGTCTCGTCGTCAAGCGCGTGCTCGATGCCGTTTCAAGTCTTGCGGAGCAGCCCGGTCTCGGTCGCCCTGGTCGAGTGCCCGGCACCCGCGAGTTGATCGTCGCAAAGACGCGCTACATCGTTCCCTACCGTGTGCGGGGCGAGTCGGTCGAGACCCTGCGCGTGTTCCACACCTAACGACGGCTGCCCGCCCAGTGGTGAATGGGCTCGCCGCCGTCACAGCTGATTGACCGGACCTCGTTCGAAAGGGTTGAGACAAATGGCCCCGGCCTTGCCTTGCCGCGGCTTGGGTTCGCAGCGTCGGCGACTTCGAAACGCCGAGCACCGGGATATCTGCTCAGGCGGGCCTGAGCTGCAGGTCCGGACGCTCCGCACTCCCGAAGCGACGCCCCGGACTGGAAGATCCCGGTCGGCGCAACCCTCCCACGCCGCATCGGCGCATGAATATCTGAAGGATCCTTGAGCGGTCGGTCACCCTCGCCTTTGCTTTGCATCGCAAACGGAACCGCGATCGTCACCTTGCCGCTTGCCGCGGTCGTTCGACTACTTCTTCTTCGTCGTCGCCGCGGCAGGCTTGGCAGCCTTGGTCTCGACATAGTCGCCGATCACCGTCTTGACCGGGCAGGCCGACAGGATCGGGCATTTGCGGCAGGTGACGGCAATCGCAATGGGGCAGAGTGTCATGATGGGATCTCGACGATGAGGTAGCGGATGACCCAGTCATGGGTTCACGCCGGGCACGCGGCGTCTGCGGTGGCCGGCCACCGACACCGCATCAGCCATTGTGAATGCGTGACGGCGCGGCGTCTGTGCGCTGTCGTACGCCGGAATCCAGAAGCGGTCGGTACCCCAACCGCCGAGGAACGGGTGGCTGGCGCGGAGGTCGATCACGTTGATGGTGCCGACCAGCACACGCGGGGTGTCACCGAATCGCTGGCTCACGAACAGCGAGCTCGCCAACAACTCGCCAGCGCGGAATGCGGGCAGGTCGCCGCCGCGACAGGTCAAGGCGGGCGGCGCCCGGATCAGAAGAACGCCATCGTCCTGACCTCGATGCTCTCACGCTGCTGCGCGTCGGGCGCAGTGTCCGGGTCCTCGAAAGCGCTGTGACCCATGAAGCGTGCGCGTCCGTCGGTCTCGGAGTCGTAGGTCTTGAGCAGCAGCGCCTGATCGTGCTCCATGAACGGGAAGTAGACCCAGCGGTGCTTCGGGGAGTAGCGCATCACGTAGATCTCGCCGGTGCGCTCGCGATACTTGAGCTCCATCCGCAGCATGTCCTGCGGATCGTGCGTGGTCGCGTCGCACATCGCCAGCGGCAGTTCCTCGACCCTCCGGAACAGGGGCTTCCAGACGTTGTAGAACGCGACCCGACGCGACAGCAGCGCATCGGCCGCCTCGGGCAGGATGTCGCGCACGCGCTGAGGCCCGCTGCGGACCGTGTAGTCGCTGTGGACCAGCAGCACCGCCGGGCGCTGGATCGTGGTCTGCGCCGCGAGGTCGGCCGGCAGCCGGCGTCGCAGCGTGTGGTCGAAGACGACCACGCGCCTTGCGCCGGTGCGGGCCTTCACGAAGTCGACCACCTGCGGGTAGAACCGCGCATGCACCGCGGCGGTGTCGTCGAACTCGTCGAAGCGGCCCTCGAACGGATGGATCTCGAAGCCCTCGCGGTCGGCCGAGTACGAGCCGGCCCGCGACCAACCGTCCTCGACCTCCACCTCGCGCAGGTCGGTGCCCGGCGGGTTGAGCTTCACCCCGGGGTCGGGCTCGTAGAAGTAGTAGTCCGGCGGGATGCCGTTGTCCACGCTGTAGTGCATCGTCGCGCGGACCGGTCGTGGCGTGTTCATACGCTTCGATGGGTCAGTTGAGGGGGCGCGCGACAAAGCCCTGGTCGATGTTCGTCCTTCGCCAGCAGGCGAGCGGCTCGACGCGCTCGAGCATCCAGCGGCGCAGGTTGGGATGGTCGCCCAGCGGCAGTTGCTGCCAGCCGTGCAGGTGCATCGGCGAGGCGAGCGCGATGTCCGCGATCGTCGGCGTCTTCGTACCGGCGACCCAGTCGTGCCTGGCCAGGCGCGCGTCCAGGATATCGGCGAGCTTGCGGAAGTTGGCCGCCTGGGCCTCCAACACGGCCGGGTCGGCCGCGCCGCCGAGCAGGGGCTTCACGCAGTTCTCGACCAGGAACACGTAGCACGACGGAAACCAGCTCGACGACTCCCACAGCAGCCAGCGGTTGACGTCTGCGCGCGTGCGCAGGTCGGTCGGGTAGGCGGATGTGGCCCCGTTCCTGTCGGCCGCGTACTGCAGGATCGCGTTCGACTCCCACAGCACGAAGTCGCCGTCCACCATCGCCGGGATCGATGCATTGGGGTTGAGGGACACGTAGGGCTCGGCCTTCTGTTCGCCCTTGAAATAGTCGACGTGCTTGAGTTCGTAGGGCGCGCCCATCAGCTCAAGGCCGGCAAGTACCTTGCGACAGTTGACGGTAATGGGGTCCGCGTAGATCTGCATGTCCGGAGTCTCCTCATGGGGGTGCGGCGGCGTCGTCGCGTCGCCTGCCGCGCAGTGTCCGCGACTTGACCGCCGTCGAGGAAGTCGGTCGAATGCGAACGAATTGTCCTCGGATCGAGAACGATGGTCGTCACCACCGACATGCTCGCCGCCTTCGCGAAGGTCGCCGATACCCTGAGCGTCAGCGCGGCTGCGGCCGAGCTCGGCGTGGGCAAGGGGCTGGTGAGCAAGCGGATCGCGCAGCTCGAGACGCTGGTGGGCGCGACCCTGTTCAGCCGCAGCAGCCGACGGGTGGCGCTGACCCCGGCCGGCGAGGCCTACCTCGGCGGCGCACGGCGCGCGCTGGCCGAGGTGGCCGATGCGCAGGAGCGCGTGCGCGAGCTCCGGCAGCAGCTCACCGGCACGATCCGGCTGACCGCGCCGGTGTCGTGGGGACAGCGCGTGCTCGCACGCCGGCTGCCGGAGTTCGTACGCAAGCACCCGGGCGTCAGCGTCGAGCTGCAGCTGTCGGACCGGGTGATGGACGTCGCGCACGAGCGCATCGACCTCGCGCTGCGCTGGTCGAGCTCACCGCCGCCACCAGGCCTGTCGGCGGTGCCGGTGGCGCGGGTCGAGTGGCTGCTGGTGGCTTCGCCCGAGTACCTGGCGGGAGCGCCGTCGCTCGGCACGCCGGCCGACCTCGCCGGCCACCCGGGGCTGGGCTACTGGCGCGAGAGCGCCGACGAGCAGTGGGTGCTGGAGCGGCGCGCCGGCGGCGAGCGCCAGCGTGTGCGGGTCGCGGGGCGCTACCACGTCAACAACCCGGAGGCGGTCGTCGAGGCGGCGCTCGCCGGGATCGGCGTGGCGCTGCTGCCCGGCTACCTGTGCACCGAGGGCCTGCGCGAGGGGCGCCTGGTCCGGGCGCTCGGGGAGTGGACGCCGGTCACCCGCTTCGGCACCACGATCACCGCGCTGGCCGCGCCCGAACGCGCGGCGCTCGCGCGCAACGCCGCGCTGCTGCGGTTCCTGCGGCAGCCGGATGACCCGGAGTGAGGGTGCCGTCGGCCCGGACGCCTTTTTCCCTTCTTGATTGCGATCGGCTTGCCATACCGCTTTTTCGGATGGGCAGGGTTCGCCTAGAATCCTCTCATCCGACCGACCGGAGAGGTCATGAACGCCCCGGAACGCGTATTGAACCAGCCGGCCCACGCCGCAGACCCTGCCCTGCGCAGCACGCCGTTTGCCGGGCCGATCGTATGGGAGCGCGGCACCCTGGGCGAGGAAGACGGCCTGGTGCGCCTTGACGCCAAGAGCCGCGCCGAGCTCGACGCGATCATCGAGGTGCTGCGCCACAATCCGCTGCCCACGTCGATGCTGGCGCCCGATGAGTTCGATATGCCAGCGTGCCGAGCGATGATGGCACGCGTAAAGAAGGTGCTCGACGAGGGTGTCGGCTTCGTCATCATCGACCGCCTGCCTCTGCAGGACTATTCGGTCGATGAGGCGCGCGCGGTGTACTGGCTGCTCGCGCAACTCGTCTCGCGCCCGGTCGCGCAGAGCTGGGATGGCAAGCTGATCTACGACGTACGCGACTTCGGCAAGCCGCCGGGCAACGGCGTGCGTCCGGACGTCACCAACGCCGAGCAGAATTTCCACACCGACAACAGCTACAACCTGTGCCCGCCGGACTACGTGGCGCTGCTGTGCCTGCGCCCGGCGATGGAGGGCGGCGTCAGCAGCATCGTGAGCTTCTATGCGGTTTACAACGAGATGCTGAAGCGCCATCCAGGGCTGGTCGCACGCCTTTTCCGGCCTTACCTGTTCGACCGCCAGCGCGAGCACGCGCCCGACGAGCCGAAAGTGCTCAGCCATCCGTTGTTCCAGTACGAGGGCGGACGGCTGGTCTGCCGGCTCTCGCACCGCCAGGTCGTGAACGGCCATCGAATGGCTGGCCAGGACCTCGACGCCGAGGGGCTTGAAGCGCTCGAGACGCTGGAGCGCACGATGATGGACCCTCGATTCACGCGCGAGTTCTTCTTCGAGCCGGGGCAGATCCAGATCGTCGACAACATTCGCTGCGGCCACCGTCGCACCGGTTTCAAGGACTACCCGGAAGACGACCGCAAGCGCCACCTGGTCCGGCTGTGGCTTCGCAGCCGGGGACGACGCTTCTACAACGGATAGGAGCGGGGGAAACCAGGCTCCCCCCTTAAGCCTCGCTAATCCCCGGCCGTGATCTTGTTGTCGCGGACCACCCTGCCCCAGCGCTCGACTTCGTCGGCGACGAACTTGCCCAGTTCCTGGGGCTGCGACAGCGACATCACTACCCCCTGCGCGACGAGTTTCTCGTTCACGCCAGGATTGCGCAGCGCGTTGGCGAATTCGGCATTCATGCGCGCGATGATCGCCGCGGGTGTCTTGGCTGGCGCAAACACACCCCACCACGCTTCGGCCTCCATGCCCGGCAGCCCGGACTCGATGGCCGTGGGCACGTCAGGCAGGTTCGGGAAGCGCCTGGCCGATGTCACGGCCAGCGGACGCAGCTTGCCGGACTGCATGTGCGGCGCGAACAGCGCGACCGTGGCGATCGACACCGGCACATGGCCGGCAACCGAGTCGACGATCAGCGGGCCGCCGCCCTTGTAGGGCACATGCGTCATCGAGAAGCCGTGCTGCCGTCCGGCCATGGTGACGAAGAGGTGCGCGAGGCTTCCCGAACCGATCGTGCCGTAGGCCACCGCATCGGGCTTTGCCCTCGCGGCGGCCAGCACCTCGGCGAGCGTCTTGTAGGGCGTCGAAGGATGCGCGACGAACACCATCGGCGACTTGCCGACCAGCATGACTGGCGCGAGGTCGGTGAGCGTGTCGAACTGCATGTTCGGGATGAGGCTCGGGTTCACGCCGTGCGTGTCGAAGACCACCGCAAAGGTCGTACCGTCGGGCGGCGACTTTGCCACCGCGGCGGTGCCGATCGCGCCCGACGCCCCGGCGCGGTTCTCCACAAGCACCGGCACGCCGAGCGCCTGCTGGAGGAGGGGCTGCACGTGACGCGCGATCTGGTCGGTGGTCCCGCCAGGAGGGAAAGGCACGACGAGCCGGATCGGCTGAGACGGCCAGGCCTGCGCCTGTGCGGCGAGCGGCAACACCAAGGCCAAGGCGGCCGCGAACGAAGCCAAGACATTCCTGCTTGCAGACATCCTTTGCTCCTCCTGGAAGGCTCGAATTCTACGTGCAGCCGGGGTATCCACGACGATCGTGTTGATCGGCGGCATGCGCTCGCCGAGACCATGAGACCGGGCTTGCCGATGCCCGTGGCACTCGGGTCGACCGCTCCGCGAGCGACCGGGGGATGCCGTCCTGGTTGGTCGATGCGCCGGGCGGGCCATCGCGCGTCATCAACCGACACCCCGGGTCGAGCCCGGTGCGGCGATCACCGATCCCAGGGTCCGCACGCCCTGCTCGATCTGCTCGCCGGTCAGGCTGGCGTAGCCCAGGATCAGCCCGGCCGGCCGGGGCCGTGAAGGCGCCTCACGCGTGGCGAACAGCGGCGACACCGGGTAGACGCCGACGCCCGCGGCGCGAGCCGCGGCGACCAGCAAGGCCTCGTCCCGCTGGCCCAGGAATGGCAGCCACACGATCACATGCAGCCCGGCCGCGGTGCCGGCGACCTGGACCTCGCGCGGCAGGTGCCGGGCCACGGCCTCCAGCAAGGCCGAGCGCCTGCGCTCGTGCTCGCGACGACTGCGCCGCACGTGGCGCTCGTAGGCCCCGCCGTCGATCAGCGAGGCCAGCACGCGCTGCTCAAGGACGGGGGCATGGCGATCGGTGAGCAGCTTGGCCTGCCGGAACGCGGCCACAAGCGCAGGCGGCAGCACCATGTAGCCGAGTCGAAGCTGCGGCGAGAGCGTCTTGGAGAAGGTCCCGACGTAGATCACCCGCCCATCGGTATCGATCGACTGCAGCGCGTCGATGGGACGCTGGCCGTAGCGGAACTCGCCATCGTAGTCGTCCTCGACGATCCAGGCGCGCCGTTGCCGGGCCCATCGAAGCAGTTCACGGCGCCGGCCGACGGGCAGCACCCCACCGAGCGGGAACTGGTGGGACGGCGTCACGTACGCCAGTCGCGCCCGGTCGTCGCTGGGCAGGCAGGCCGTGTCGAGCCCCAGCCCGTCCACAGGGATGGCGAGCGGGGTGGCGCCGACGGCCTCGAAGCAGCGGCGCGCCATCGGGTAACCCGGCTCCTCGCAGACGAACGCATCGCCGGGATCCAGCAGCAGCCGCGCGCACAGGTCGATGGCCTGCTGCGAGCCGTTGACCACGATGACCTGCTCGACGTCGCAGACCAGTCCCCGCGATCGCTGCAGGTACCCAACGAGGGACCTGCGAAGCGACGCGTCGCCCTCGGGCGCCACGTAGTAGAGGTTGGCCACGCGGCGGACCAGCTCGGCACGGTAGGCGCGCCGCCAGACCAGTACGGGGAAGTCGCGCGAGGCCACCGCGCCGTACAGGAAGTCGATGGCGACGGGCTCCGCCGATACCGGCCCAGCCGGTGCCACGCCCGCCACGCGCTGCCCGAATCCGGACAGGGCGGGCGCCGTGCGCGCACGCCCGGCCGCGCGCCGGCCGCGCGCTGCCGGGCCGGCCGGCGGGCCCGCGACTCGCGCCACGCGACCGGCGGCGGTGACGAGGTAGCCCTCGGCCGCGAGTTGCTCGTAGGCGGCGGTGACGGTGGTGCGCGACACGCCGAGCTCGGACGCGAGGGCACGCGTCGAGGCCATGGGTGCGCCGGCGGCCAGCACGCCGCCCGCGATCCGCGTGCGCACCATCTCGTAGATGCGGCGCTCCGCGCCGGTCGCACCGGTGCGTCGCCTGGAAGCGCGGCTCGACTGGACCATTGGAAAGAAGCGGAACTGGATCTTGTGATTGTGCCGGTTCGCGGCAACAGTGGCGGGGTTTCGTACCTCACCCGCAACCGGTCACCGACGATGTACATACCCCCCCACTTTGCCGAAACCCGGCCCGAGGTGATCCACCGCATCATCCGCGAGCATCCGCTGGGCATGATCGTCCACTACGGGTCAGACGGGTTCGACGCCGACCACATCCCCTTCGAGCTCGATCCCGGCGCGGGCGCGCTGGGCCTGCTGTCGGCCCACGTGGCCCGTGCCAACCCGTTGTGGCAGCGATGCCCCACCGGTACTGGCGTGATGGTGGTCTTCCGCAGCGCGCAGGCCTATGTCTCGCCCAACTGGTACCCGAGCAAGCACGAGACCCACCGCCAGGTCCCGACCTGGAACTACGAGGTGGTGCACGCCCACGGGACCATCGCCGTGCGCGACGACGAGCGATACGTCCGCGGCCTCGTCGCGCGACTGACGCGGCACCACGAAGCCACGGAGCCCACGCCGTGGAAGATGGGGGACTCGGCGCCCGAGTACATCGACGGCATGCTGCGCAACATCGTCGGCATCGAGATCACCATCACCTCGCTGGTGTGCAAGGCCAAGCTCAGCCAGAACCGGGAGGCGCGCGACCGCCTGAATGCGGCCGACACCCTGGACGCGCGCGGCGAGACAGGGCTCGCCCGGTCGATGCGCGACGCATCGGGCCCGACCTGAGGGCCGGTTCGCGGGGCTCGGGAGCCGCAGAAGACCGACGGCACCCTGGCACCCCGACGCTGCCTTGCGCCCCTCGTCAGCCTGCCTGGCGCCACCCGACCTCCGGCGGCTTGGACGAGCGCGCATGTGCGATCGATGAAGTGCGTGGTGCCCGCGCCGCAGGCCGCCACCGGGATCAGCCAACCGGGTGCGCGGTGGGCGGGGTCCGGGCCGGACCGCAGCCCATCGGACCGCAGCACACCGGGCTGCAGGCGGCGGCGGACCCGCACAGGGGCCCGGACAAGCGAGCCTACCCTGGCCGCGGCTCGGGTCGCCCTGCGCCGAGCGCGGCGTCGTTGTGGACGCGGGCCTCCGAAGGGAGCAGGATCGCCGTCCGCGTCACCCACCCGCTGCACGTTTCCCAGGCAACCGTCATGTCGCACGTACCGTACTACGACCCGGGTTCCGCCACGGTCCGCTTCTGGGTCGAGGTCGACGACGCGCTGATCGGCGCCACGATCGGCAAGTCGACGCTCCACTACCGGTGGCACAAGAACAGCTCGAGCGACGACCCACTGACGACCTACACCCAGAACGCGGCGGAGATCGACGCGGTCGTCCGCCGCCGCCTTGCCGCAGGCGCCCGCGAGCCGATCATGCTGCGCGATGCCGACGTGGCGGCGCTGCCGGCCGGCTAGCGGCGCGGCGCATCCGCGCCGCAGCAGGGCCCAGCGACCCGCCCGTGGGGGCGGCCATGCCGGGCGAGCCCACCAGTGGGAGCGGCGAGGCCGGAAGACCCCGGGCCGGGCGTGCGCCCCGCTTGCGAGGGAGGCGGGGGCCGAGGCCGCCCGCGCAGCCCGGGCAGCCCGCCGGGTCAGTCCACCGAGCCCGATCTGTGAAGTTATTTGTTACGGATTCTGCCAACCATCCGCGGTGCTCGTGCGTTGAAGGCACATGGAGACGAACCGGCACTTGCCGATACAGCCATGATTTCTGGATTGTTCGATCGACCCGGCTGGACGCCGGAAGGCCGTTGGAGCGACGACGAGCGGCTTACCCTGGCCCGGGCCTGGCGCCGTGGCGAGTCACTCAGAGACCTCGCCGAACGGCATTGCCGCTCGGTCGAAGCGGTCGCACGCCAGCTTCAGCACCAGGGCGCCATCGATGGCGCCACCGCCCGCTCCCTGCTCAGCGCGGCGCTCCGCCCGGGCGGCTGGGACGAGCGAGCCGCTGCCTGAGCCCTGCGGGAAAGCCCGAGCCTCGGTGCGGTTCGCGTACGCGGGCCAGGCCGGTGCCAGCCCGATCGACGCCTGCCGCGACGTACCCCCCGATGATGTAGGTTGCGTGAGGCTGGCACCTGGCGCGCCGCCACCACGCTCGAACCGCGCTCGCCGTCCCGCGTTGTCTTTGGCGGGGCATGCCCCGACTAGGCGCCGGTGGCGCCCCGGTCGGCGCGGGCCCACCACCTTGCACGGGAGTGATCGAGGCGATCGATCGGAGCCTGAGTATCGATTCAGTCTTCCTCGCCGCGATTGATCGACAGCACCGCCAGGACGACCCAGGTCCCGACGAGCTGCGTGGCGGATCCGATCATGACGGGTTGTACCTCGGCGGGCCCTGGCCCGATGCGACGTCAGCCGGCCGCGAGCGCCACGCCCGGCGCCTGGGCCGCCGTGTCCAGCCACAGCGCGCGGACCGCGTCGCGCATCGCGAGCGCCTCCTGCCAGCGGTCCGAGAGCTCGTAGCCGTCGGCGCCGGTGATGGCGTAGGGCGTGGGCCCAAGCTCGCACAGGAAGGTCAGGGTCGCCTCGGGACCCGCGCGTCGACGCCAGCTGCGAAACCCGTAGGCCCACCAGCCCATGAACAGGTCGACCCAGTCCTTGTGATGCGCGAAGCCGGTCTGGATCTGGACCTGCTCGCGGCTCGCCACGCGGCCGTGAAAGCCCCAGCTGTTGTCCAGGATGCGGTGCATCAAGGCGTGGTTCTCGTCGCTGACCGGCCAAGCGAACTCCCTGCCGACCAGGTAGTGCGACAGGTCGGCAGTCAGGCGCAGGTCCGGGAAGCAGTCGAGCAGCCGCAGCGTGAAGAAGAGGTCGGTCGTCATCCGGTCGCGATGCGTCTCGATCTGCAGCGTGATGCCGGCATCGCGGGCGAGCCTGCGCCAGCCCTCGATGTAGGGGATGCAATCCTCCAGACGCTGCGGGCGCACGTCGGGCTGAAGGTTGATGTGGTCGGCGCCGAACTCCTGCACGTGCTCGATGATCGGCTTGAGATCGTCGACGGTCTGCGGATAGCACTGGGCCTGCCAGCTCATGCCGTGCTCGCGCAGGAAGCCGGTCACGGTGCGCACGTAGTCGCGATCGAAGAAGCGCACGCCCGCGCCGTCGAACCCCGCCGCTCGGATCATCTCGAGCTTCTGGTCGAGCGTCCACTCCTGCCCGTCGGGGCGCCTGCGCTCCATCGCCCACATCGACTGGTACACCAGGAACTGCTGCATCGCGTCTCCTCCTCGGACCACGGGGCCCGCGCCACTGTAGCGCAGTCGCCCGGCACGGCGCGTCGACGCCGGCAGGCCACGCAACGGTCGCGTCGACCGGCGCGGCAGCCGGCGCGGGCCGGCGCCGCGACGTCGGGCTCTGACTTCCGGCTGCGGCGTCAGCCCGCGACGCGGGCGGCCAGCCGACGGGCGGCGGCGCGCCAGTCGCGCTCGAGCTCGTCGACCAGGGCCGCGACCGGCAGCACGCCGTGGATCGCGCCCACGCCCTGCCCCGCAGCCCAGACGTCCATCCAGCGCTTGCTCGCGATCGACTGGGTGCTGTCGTAGGAGCGGGGCGGCGCGCTCGGCAACGCGTCGGGGTCGAGGCCGTTGGCGATCAGAGACGGGCGCAGCCAGCTCGCGGGCGTGCCGGTCAGGCCCGCGCTCACGATGACGTCGTCGGCGCTGCTGTCGACCAGCATCTGCTTGTAGGCGTCGCGCGCGAGACTCTCGTCGGTCGCGATGAAGCGCGTGCCCATGTAGACGAGGTCGGCCCCGGCCGCGACGGCCCCAGCCACACCCGCCCCGTCGCCGATCGCGCCGCCGACGATCACCAGCCCGTCGAAGAAGCCTCTCACCGCCGACACGAACGCGAACGGTGACAGGAAGCCGGTGTGCCCGCCCGCCCCCGCGGCCACGCAGGCCAGGCCGTCGGCGCCTGCGGCCACGGCCTTGCGGGCGAGCCTGAGGTCGACCACGTCGGCCACCACGATGCCGCCATAGGCGTGCACGACCTCGATGGCGGGCCGCGGGCTGCCCAGCGCGGTGATCACGATCGGCGGCTTGAAGCGTGCCACCAGCGCGAGGTCCTCGGCCAGCCGCTGGTTGGACGAGTGGGTGACCAGGTTCGCGGCCCACGGGCCGATGGTCGCCTCCGGCCGCTCGGCGCGCAGCGCTGCCAGGCGCGTGGTGATCTCGGTCATCCAGCGCTCGAGGACCTCGATGGGGCGGGCGTTGGGCGTGGGGAAGGCGCCGACGATGCCGGCCGCGCAGGCCGCCACCACCAGGTCGGGGCCGGAGATCAGGAACATCGGTGCGGCGACGACGGGCAGACGCAGCGCAAACGGCAGCGAAGCGGACATGGCAGGGTACCGGCGGATCAGTCGGCGGCCTTGAAGCCGGACAGGCGCACCGCCTCGGCCCAGCGCCTGGAGTCGGCGGCGAAGAAGCGGCCCGACTCCTCCGGGCTGGTCGGCATCGGCTCGAAATCGACTGCGCGCCAGCGCTCCCGGATCTCGGGGCTCGCGAGAATCCGGGTGAACTCGGCATTTAGGCGCGCGACCACGGCGTCCGGCGTGGCCGCCGGGGCGACCAGCGCAGCCCAGATGTAGATCTCCAGATCCGGAAAGCCCTCCTCGACGAAGGTCGGCACGTCGGGCAGCAGCGGCGAGCGGCGGGCGCTGGTGACCGCGAACACCTTGACCTTGCCGGCGTCGACATGGGGCTTGACCGCGAGCAGCGGCAAGAAGGCGGTCTGCACCTGTCCGCCCAGGAGGTTCTGCACGGCGGGCGGCGTGCCATTGTGCGGCACGTGGACCATGTCGATGCCCGCGCGCTGGTTGAGCAGCACCCCCGCGAAGTGCGACGAGTTGCCCGCGGTGAAGGAGGCAAAGTTGCTGCGCCCGGGATTGGCGCGCGCCCAGGCGATCCAGGCCTTCAGTGAGTCGGCAGGCACGCCGGTGTGCGCGGCAAACACCATGGTCGCACCGAGGAAGTTGGTGACCGGGCGGAAGCTGCGCACCGGGTCGTAGGGCAGCTTCGAGAAGGTGTGGGGGTTGATCGTCAGCATGCTGGTGTTGGCCAGCAGCAGCGTATGGCCGTCGGGCACGGCCTGCGCGCAGGCCTGCGCGGCGATCAGTCCCGAGCCGCCCGGCTTGTTGTCGATGATCAGCGGCTGGCCGGTCGACTTCACGAAGGGCTCGGCCACCTGCCGCAGCGCGACGTCGAGCGTGTTGCCCGCGGCGAAGGGCTGGATCACCCGGATCGGCCGATCGGGGAAGCCCTGCGCGCGGGCGATGCGCGGCGCGCCCAGCAGCGGCATGCCCAGCACGGGCGCGGCGGACAGGGCGGCGGCGCGGCCGAGCAGCCTGCGGCGGTCGGAATCGTTGCTCATGGTGCGTCTCCTGCTGCGGGCTGTGACATGGCGGCGGCCAGGCGCTCGCGCAGGCTGCGCTTGAGGACCTTGCCGACCGGATTTCGGGGCAGCGCGTCGACGATCTCGAGGCGCTCCGGATGCTTGTAGCGGGCGACGCCGGCGAGGTGCGCGGCCAGCTCGCCGAGCGCAAGGCTCGCGCCCGGCCGCAGCACCACGACAGCGCAGACGCGCTCACCGAGCACCGGATCGGGGATGCCGACGACCGCGGCCTCGGCGACCGCCGGATGGGCGACGAGGAGCGCCTCGATCTCCTCGGCCGAGATCTTCATGCCGCCGCGGACCACGAGGTCCTTCAGGCGGCCGGCGAATCGGTAGTACTCGCCGCGCTCGCCGTCGATCTCGAACAGGTCGCCGGTACGGTAGTAGCCCTGCGCGTCGAAGGCCCGCGCCGTGGCCTCGGGCGCACGCCAGTAGCCCGCGAAGATGGTGGGGCCGGACACCCGGAGCTCGCCGGGGACACCGGCTCGCGTGACGTCCTCGCCGGTCTGCGGGTCGACGAGGCGGGTGCGGATCTTGCGCGCGGTGGACACCGACCACTCGTACCCGGGGACGCCGGCACGCGGAAAGCAGCGCGCGCGCCGTGCGGGGTCGGGGATGTCGCGCGGCGAGCCGGTGAGCGCCGCGCCCTCGTTGGATCCGAAATAGTTGACGATCTCGACGCCGCGCCGCGCCCAGCCCTCGACCATCGGCTCGGACAGCGGCGCCGACCCGGAGCCGATCCGGCGCAGGCGCCCGAAGTCGATGCCCTCGAGCAGGCGCTCGTCCTGCAGCAGTCGGGTCAGGATCGCAGGCGGCGCGACGGTGTAGTCGATGCGCTCGTCGCGCAACTGCTGCAGGAAGGTCGCGAGCCCGAACGGATGGTGCTGGACCACGGTCGCGCCCAGCCGCAGCCAGGCCGCCATGCAGGTGGACCATCCGGCCATGTTGACCAGCGGAAAGGGGTTCAGCAGTCGGCAGCCCGGCTGCAGCTCGGCCGCCTCGACGATGGCGTGCGACACGATCATCCACTCGTTGTGGCTGCGCGGCACGCCCTTGGGGCTCGCCTCGGTGCCGGAGGTCCAGCACAGGGTGGCGATGTCGTTGGCACCGGGCCGCTGCGTCGCCGGGTCCGGCGTGGCGTCCTCGCGCGGCGTGTCGCGCAGCAGCGCCGCGAGCGCGAGCGCGCCGGGCGGCACGTCCTCGCCGTAGGCGAGCACCGTGCGCAGGCACGGATGGCGGACGGCGAGCGCGACCCACATCCGCGCGGCGGCGCAGCGCGCCACGCGAGTCGCGGTGACCACCGCGCGCGGCTGGGCGAGCGTCAGCACCTGCTCGAGCTCGTGCTCGCGGAACTGCACCGGCAGCGGGCTGACGATCAGGCCAAGCTCGAGGCAGGCGAGATAGACGGCGTACTGCTCGACCGAGTTGACGAGCTGCACCGCAACCACGTCGTCGCGCCGCAGGCCGCAGCCGCGCAGGACGGCCGACATCGCGTCAACCTCGCCGGCGAGCGCCGCCCAGCTCAACCGGCGGGGCGCGCCGTCCGTGAGCGCTGTACGATCCGGCGGGTCGACGACCGCCTCGCGCTCCGGATGGACCGCCACCGCCTCGCGGAACCAGTCTCCGAGCGTGCGCGTACCCCACCAGCCCTGGTGGGTGTAGGCCTCGATCCGTGCCGGATCCGCCAGGATCACGCGGTGGGCCCAGGCCAGCGGCGCTGGGTGTCGGCCGACACCCAGGTGGCGTGGAAACCATGCGGCACGCGGCACGGCAGCGGCACGCGCACGATGGGCCCGTGCGCGAGCATCGGGCCGCGCGCGTCGAAGACCTGGATCTCGGAGCGCGACTGCGGCGCGTTCCAGGCGATGGTCACCAGCCAGCCGTCGTCCTCGGCGGTGGCGCCGTCGCGCGGCGCGAATCCCGGCTCGTTGTAGAACCACTCAGGGCCCTCGCTGAACGCGACATAGCCGCCGGTGCGCAGGTCGTACTTGGCGAGGCCCGGGAAGCGCGGCTCCTCGCGTCCGCCGGGCGGGAACACGATGTGGTAGGACCACCGGCTGGGCCGGCCCTGGTAGTCGGCGTTGATCACCGGGAACTCGGAGTTCAGCACGTCGTCGATCACCCGCTCGCGGGTCCGTCCGGTGGCGAGGTCGAAGCGCCACTCGTGGACGGTGAAGTCGCGCTGGCGCAGGTGGATCGTGTGCTCCAGGCGGCGCGCGTCGATCATGCCCGCCGCGTCGCGATGCAGGCGGTACGGCGTGCCCACCATCACTACCTCGCTGCCCTCCTCCCAGGCGTTGACTACGTGCAGCATGTAGGCGGGCGCCGCCTCGAACCAGCGGATCTCGCTGGCCTGGCCGTGGCGCGGCACCAGCGCGAAGCGCGTCGGCTGGTCCGGCTGGAAGCTCACCTTGTAGCGGCCGGCCCGCATCGCCTCCTCGTCGAGGCGCAGCGGGAAGTCGTGCAGGATCGACCAGTGCTCGGTGATCGCCATGTCGTGCGGCAGACGCGGCCCGGGCAGCGGGATGTCGATCTTGTGGCGCAATCTGCGGTCGGGGCCGATCACGCCGTACTGCATGTAGGGCGGCTTCACGTCGTAGTCGAAGAACATCAGCTCGCCGGTGCGCGCGTCGGGACGCGAGTGCGCCGAGATCCGCTCGAGCGCGCCGTCGAAGTCCGCGGTGCCCAGCGTGTCGAGGGTACGCGGATCGACCGCGTAGGGCATGCCCGAGCGGTACCACATCGTGATCAGCTGGCCGGCGTGGTACTTGACGTCGGTGTTGCTGGTGTTCTTCAGCGGCTGACCGGGCGTGTCGGCGCGCGGGCGCTCCTTCAGGCCGCGCCACAACGCGTGGCCCGCGCGGCGCTCCTCGTCCAGGCCCGCGGTGCGCACCCACCGGTTGCGATAGCCGATGCGGCCATGGTCGAACGAGACCGCATGCAGCATGCCGTCGCCGTCGTAGGCGTGATAGCGCCAGTCCGGCGGGTAGTAGGCATTGGGGCCGTTGCGCACGTACAGACCGTTGAGGTCGGGCGGGACCTCGCCGATCGCCGGGAGGTCCTCGAGCACGAGCTCCTCGTGGACCGGCGCGTTGTTGCCGTCGAGAGCGGGGATGTCGTGAACCGGCAGGTCGTCGCGTTGCATGGCTGTCTCCTTCGCGCCTCGGGGGCCGGTGTGTCGAGTCTAGGCGGGCCCGCCCGGCGGCGCCGGAGGAATTCCGATATTCGCGCAACTGCCCTACCATGCCAGGGAGCGCGCCACCGCCGCGCCGGGACCACGACGCGATGCATCCGCCTTCCTCGCTGCGCCCGCCCTCCAACCGCGACCCGGCCAGGGTGCCGCTCGGCTATGAGTCGTTTGCGGGCGACAAGCAGTTCGCGACGACGCTGGCGCGCGGCATCGAGCTGCTGCGGTGCTTCACGCCGCGCGAGCCGGTGCTCGGCAACAAGGAACTGGCCGAGCGCACCGGGCTGCCGCGCTCGACGGTCTCGCGCCTGACCTACACGCTGATGGTGTTGGGCCACCTGCGCGCGAGCCCCCGCTACGGCAAGTACCAGCTCGGCTCCGCGCTGGTCTCGACCGCCTATCCGCTGCTCGCGTCGATCGGGCTGCGCCAGGCCGCGCGTCCACGCATGACGGAACTGGCCGAGGCCACCGGCGGATCGGTGTCGATGGGCATCCGCGACCGGCTCGACGTGGTGCTGGTGGAGACCGGCCGCAGCCGCGCGACCGTCCACGCATCGCTCGCGGACACCGGTCTGACCCTGCCGATCGCGGGCTCGGCGATCGGGCGGGCCTACCTCGCCGGCTGCGAGCCGGCGGTGCGCGAGGGCCTGATCAACGAGATCCGCGTGAAGACGCCCGCCGACTGGACGCGCTACGGCGCGGGCGTGCGCGACGCGCTGGCGGCGTGGCCGCGGCTTGGATACTGCGTCGTGGATGGGAAGCTGCTCGCGGACGTGCAGGCGGTCGGCGTGCCCTTCGGGCGCGGCGCCGACGGCGAGCTGATCGTCTTCAACTGCTCGTTCCAGGGCCGGCGCGCCCCCGCGGCCTGGCTGCACGAGACCATCGCGCCCAAGCTGGTGGCGATGGTCCGCGCGCTGCGCCAGGACGAGGCCGAGCGCTGATACGGATCGGGCGCAGGGCGGGCTGCGGCAGCGACCCGCGCCGTGCGCAGGCGGCGCGCGGGCCCTGCAAGACGCTCAGCGCGCGCCCTGGCGCCGGGTACCCGGTGCGGGCCGCAGGGCCCCGGGTGCGGGCGCCGTGCCGATGCGCGGCTGCAGCAGTCCGTACCACCACCCTGCCGCCTGCGGATTGCTGCCGAAGAACTGGAGCAGCGCATCGGCCTCGCGCGAATGCGCGGTGCGCAGCGGCGTCTGATCGGTCACGCCGGCCTCGTGGTGCAGGCCGTGGATCGCCTCGTGCAGGAAGATCACGGCGAGCTGGGTGCCAGACAACGCGGGATCGAGCTCGATGCGCCGGCGTTCCAGGTCGGCCTGCCCGAACACGCGCAGCCGCGTCGCGGTCTTGACGGGCAGCGTGCGCACCGTCCAGCCGGCCGCACCGACGACCAGGCGCTGCGGCACGCGCGAGCTGCGACGCACATGCGGGCTGATCGCGCGCAGCAGCGCCCAGGCGAGCCTCGGATTGCGCCGTGCGAGCTGCGACAGGCCGCTTGCAAGCGAATGCGTCAGGTGCTCCTCGGTGCTCTCGTGCAGCAGCGCGGATTGCGAGTAGTGGACGAGGCGCACGAGCGCGTGGACGAATGCGCGCAGCCACTGCACGGGCCCGAGCCCTTCGCGGACCAGGATGCGGCCCTCGGTGAGATCGAGGCAGGCGTGCCGGCGTCGTACCGGCATCTGCTCGGCGGTAAGCTCGCGCACGACCATGGTGTAGGGACCCAGCTCGAGGCACTCCGACAGAGCGAGCTCGCGAAGCTGGGCCGTCATGACGATGGGGTGAAGGACCACGGCGAGGGGACTCCTGGGCACCCATCATCGCCCGAGTCGGGCCCGGTTTCCAATGCCCTTTCGATTCATTGAGCCTCGGCCGGTCGACCGACCCCTTCTGACTTCCAGGATCCGACCGATCCGGGATTCTGAACGCCGCTTCGAACGATTCTAATGATTTCTGCCCGACAGCGCGGCCGCGGGCGCGGTTCGCCCCCGGGGCAGTACGGCGCCCCATTGACCTAGGTCAGCACGAGCGCTACGGTCCGAACATAGAATCATCGTTGGCCCCTTTGCGAGGCGAGACCCCATGCACCGTCCGAACACACCGACCCGAGCCCGTCACCACAGCGCCGTGCGGCGCCGGCTGCGCGGCGCCGCGGCTGCGGCGGTGATCGGCGCGCCAGCCCTCGTCGCCGCGCAGAGCGCGCCGCAGCAGGTGGTGCGCGGTCCGATCGCCACCTATTGGGTCACCGCCGACACCACCGCCGGCCTGGGCGCGATGAGCGGCGCTGGCCTGGGCGGCATGCTCGGGATGCTGGGCGGCCGGGCGCCGAGTGCGGTCCGCAGCCTCGACCTGCGGCTGGGGTCCACCCTGGCCTCCTCGGGTCCGCCGGCGGCCGCGCACGCGATCCCGCCGGGCCTCGCCATGGGCGCATCGCTGCCGCTGCTGACGCCCGAGCCGACGAGGGCCGCGCCCCCCGAGCCCGGCGAGCGCGACCTGCCGCAAGGCATGGAGCAGCCCAAGGGCAGGATGCTGATCTTCTGGGGCTGCGGCGAGAAAGCCGGCCCCGGACAGCCGGTGGTGATCGACTTCTCGAAGATCGGCGCCGGCCAGTCGATGCCCAATCTCGTGTCGCGCAGCATCCGTCTGCCGCGCGGACCGTCCTTCGGCACCAGCAAGACCTACGGCGCGTGGCCGAACGAAACCGACCGCACGCAGGTTCCCGCGAATGCCTCGCTGCGCGGCGAGCATCTGGTCAAGGGCAACTACTCGCCCGATATCCGGTTCGTCGTCGAGCGGCAGGACTTCATGGCGCCGGTGGAGCTGACCGCCGCGCGCACGCCCGCCGGGTCCCAGCAGCTGTCCTGGAAGGCGATCGAGGGGGCGACCGGCTATTTCATGTCCGCCTTCGGCGCGGGCACGAGCGAAAGCGGGGGCGGCGGCACGGACATCGTGATGTGGACGTCGAGCGCGGTGCAGGAGATGGGAGGCTCGCTGACCGACCACCTGCCACCGGCTGAAGTGGCCCGGATGATCCGCGAGCGCGTGGTACTGCCGCCGCAGCGCACCGACTGCCAGATTCCTGCCGAAGCCACGGCGGCGATGCCGGCCGGGATGCTGAACTTCATCGCCTACGGCGATCAGCTCGACGTGGTCTTCCCGCCCCGCCCCGCCGACCCGAAGGTGCCGTGGGAGCAGCAGTACGCGGTGAAGCTGCGGCTGAAGTCGACCTCGCTCACGCCGCTTGGCGAAGGCTTAGGCGGGATGAGCGGCGCAGGCCGCGGCTCCGGGACCACGCGCGGCGCGGCGCCCGCGCCCGCCCTGGGCAGCGGCAGCGACGCGTCGGCGGGCACCGCGCCCGCCGGGCAGCCGGCACAGGGTGCGGGCGGCATGCCGACGGACGCGGTCGAGCAGGGCGTCAAAGAGGGCGTGCGCGTGCTGCGCGGGCTGTTCGGGCGCTGAGGTGGTCAGGGCGCCTGCGCGGGGGCGCCGACTGCTGATCGTCTGGTGGTCGAACACAGGCGGCACGGCGAGCCTGGTGTCAGCGGCCGCCGACGGGGCGAGGCAGGCGGTGCTCGCAGCCGCCAGGGACGGCGCCGGGCGGGCGGTGCCCGCGGCCGACGTCGCCCCGGGCGGTGACGCATTCGAGGTGCTGGCCTGCCGCTGCGACCTCGTCGCGCCCCCCGCCCTGCTGGCCGCCGATGCGCTGATGTTCGCGACGCCCGAGTGCCTGGGCTCGATGGCCGGCCCGATGAAGGCCTTCTTCGACCGCTGCTATTACCCCGCGCTGGACCTGCTCACCAGTCGACCCTACGCGACGATGGTGTGCGCAGGCACCGACGGCCACGGCGCGATCCGCCAGATCGACCGGATCGCGACTGGCTGGCGCCTGCGCCGGATCGCCGAGCCGCTGCTCGCGATCACCGGCGCGCAGACGCCCGATGCCATCGCCGCCCCCAAGTCGGTGCCGGAGGCGGACTGCGCGCGGGCGGGCGAGCTGGGTGCGACGCTGGCAGCGGGCACGCTGCTCGGCGTCTGGTAGCGCGGGGCAGCGCCGGGCCGGCCGCTCAGCCGCCCGCCTCGTCCCCGAAGCGCGTGCCCACCGAGCGGGCCGCCACCACCAGCGGATGGTCCGGCGGGACCGTGCGCAGCGACGCGATCGAATCGGCGATCGGGACACTCACGATCTCGGTGCCGCGCAGCGCGACCATCACGCCCGACTCGCCGCGGCACGCGCACTCGGCCGCGGCCACGCCGAAGCGCGTCGCGAGGATCCGGTCGTAGGCCGTCGGCGAGCCGCCGCGCTGCAGGTGCCCGAGCACCGTGACCCGCGTCTCCAGGCCGGTGCCCGCTTCGATCCGCTGCGCGACCACCGCGCCCACGCCGCCCAGCTGGCGCGCGTCGGTGCGCTGGTGGTCGATGCCCTTGACCACCTCGGCCCCGTCCGGGAGCCTGGCGCCCTCGGCCACGCACACGATCGAGAATCGCCGCCCTCGCTGCGCGCGGTGCCGGACATGGCGGAACACCGCCTCCCACCGGAACGGGATCTCGGGGATCAGGATGGTATCGGCCCCGCCGGCGACGCCACCGGCCAGCGCAATCCATCCGGCGTAGCGCCCCATCACCTCGATCACCATCACCCGGTGGTGCGACGAGGCGGTGGTCTGCAGCCGGTCGATCGCCTCGGAGACGATCGACACCGCGGTGTCGAACCCGAAGGTCGTGTCGGTCGCCGCCAGGTCGTTGTCGATGGTCTTGGGCACGCCCACGACCGCCACGCCGAGCTCGACGAAGCGCTGCGCGATATGCATCGAGCCGTCTCCGCCGACCACGACCAGGGTGTCCAGGCCAGCCTCGCGAATCCGCTCGAGCATCAGCGCCGACACATCCGCGATGACCAGGCTGCCATCGGGCGCCCGCTGCGGGAAATGCCAGGGATCGCCCTTGTTGGTGGTGCCGAGGATCGTGCCGCCCTCGCTGATCAGCCCCGCGACCGAGGTGTAGTCGAGCTCGCGCAGGCGGCGCTCGAGCAGTCCCTCGAAGCCGTCCTCGATGCCGATGACGGTCGCACCATGGCGCCCGCACGCGGTCCGCGTGACGGCGCGGATCACCGCGTTCAGGCCTGGGCAGTCGCCCCCGCCGGTCAGCAGGCCGATGCGTCGGGGTCGGTTCGGATCCATCGTTCGCCTCGTGACGGTCATGATGCCCGCATCCTAGCGCGCCCGCGCCGGGGCGGCTGGCGCGGTGCTCGCGCCGGCTGGCCGCCCGGGCCGGCATGCTAGCCTCGCCGGCCGAATCCGCCCTGCGCGTCCCCGCCCCGTGACCCCTGACCTGCCTCCCGTGCGGCGCCTGCGCCGGGCCCTGCTGCTGGCGACGCTCGCTGCCGGTGCGGGCCTGCCCTGGGTCGCCCGCGGGGCGGCGCCCAAGGGCGAGGCGCCGACCGAGGGCGTCGCGCTCGACGTCCAGGACGGCGACTCGTTCGTGTTCCGCGGCAACGACGGCGTGCGCCGCCGGATCCGCGTGTCGGGCATCGACGCGCCCGAGAAGCACCAACCCTTCGCCGACGCGTCGCGCCGCGGGCTGGGAGCGATGCTGCGGGGCCGCCGGATCCTCGTCGAGCCGATCAAGTCCGACGTCTTCGGGCGCACCCTGGCGCGGGTGGTCGCGCTCGACGGCCCGGACGCCGGGCGCGACCTCGGCCTGGCCCAGGTCGAGGCCGGACTCGCCTGGCACTTCGCGCGCTTCAAGGCCGAGCAGGCGCCCGATGACCGGGTGCGCTACGCGCAGGCCGAGCGCGCGGCGCGCGCCGAGCGCGCCGGGCTGTGGCGCGACGATGCGCCCGAGGCGCCCTGGGACTTCAGGGCGCGGCTGCGTCGTGGCGAAGCAGCCCCGGCAGCAACGCCGCGGCCGGCCCGCGCAGGCTGACCGAGGCGATCGATTCGAGCTCGGTCCGGTTGGGGTCGACCACGATCACCGGCCTGCCATGCCGCGCGGCGATCCAGGGCAGGCTGGCCGCCGGCTGCACCAGCCCGGAGGTGCCCACCACCAGCATCACGTCGCACTCGCGCGCGGCCGACTGGGCGCGGGCGAACGCGCGCTCCGGGAGCATCTCGCCGAACCACACGACGTCGGGGCGCAGCGGCGCGCCGCAGCCCGGGCAGGTCGGTGGCTCGCGCGGGTCGGCCTCCCAGCCTGCCGGCGCCGGCCCGCAGCCCTCGAGGCAGCGCGCCTTCACGATGCTGCCGTGCAGCTCGACGACGTCCCGGCTGCCGGCCCGCTGGTGCAGTCCGTCGATGTTCTGCGTCAGGACGGTCACCTCGCGCCCGATCCGAACCGCCCGCGCGATCGCGACATGGGCGGCGTTGGCGCGCGCCTCGCCGATCCGAGCGCGCCGCTCGCCGTACCACCGCCACACCAGGGGCGGGTCCGCGCGGAAGCCCTCCTCGGTCGCGAGCCGCATCGGGTCGAAGCTCGCCCACAGGCCTTCGAGGGCGTCGCGAAAAGTCGGGATGCCGCTCTCGGCCGACACCCCGGCGCCGGTGAAGACCACCAGCCGGCGGGCCTCGTCGAGCAGGGACCGGGCCCGCGCGAACGCGACCGGATCGACGCCCGCGGGCAACGGCGCCGAGGGTCCGGGCGCCGCGCCGGGGCTCACTGCGGCACGGCGCCCTTCGCGTCGAGCCGTGTTCGGCGCACCGTCTCGAAGAGCACGATCCCCGCGGCCACCGACACGTTGAGGCTCGACACCTGCCCGAGCATCGGGATCGACACCAGCATGTCGCAGCGCTCGCGCGTGAGCCGCCGCAGCCCGACGCCCTCGGCGCCGAGCACCCAGGCGACCGAGGCCGGGATGTCGATGCCATAGACAGTGTCGGGCGTACCGTCGGCCGTCCCGATCACGAAGATCCCGCGCTCCTGCAGGGTGTCGATCGTGCGGGCGAGATTGGTGACCATGATGTAGGGCACGCTGTCGGCCGCGCCGCTCGAGGTCTGGATCGCCGTGTCGTTGAGCGGGCACGCATGGTCCTTGGGCGCGATCACCGCATGCACGCCGGCGCCGTCGGCCACCCGCAGGCAGGCGCCGAGGTTGCGCGGATCGGTCACGCCGTCGAGCAGCAGCAGCAGCGGGGGCCCCTGGATCGAGTCGAGCAGGTCCTCGAGCCCGAGCGAGGGCGCACGCGCCTCCACCACCGCGACCACGCCCTGGTGGCGCCGGCTCGGGCACATCTTGTCGAGCCGGGCGCCCTCCACGCGCCGGGCCTCCACGCCCTTGCTCGCGGCGAGGGCGAGGAGGTCGCGCACGCGCCCGTCATCGCGCCGCGCGTCGATGTAGAGCTCGCCGACCGACCCGGCCCCCTGGCGCAGGCGCGCCGTGACCGCATGGAACCCGAACACCATCATCGCCGTCGGTCCCCGGGCGCGTCAGCGGCGCGGCTTGCGCTTGCCGCCGCGGGGCTCTTGCCCGCCGCCACGCCGCTTGGTGGCCTGCCGCTTCGCGACCGCCTGCACCGCAGCCTCGCCCTTGGGGCCGGCCGCCTTCCTTCCGCGGCCCGCCGGGGCGGGCCCCAGCTCGGCCGCGCTCGGTACCCGCGGTGCGCCCTTGGCCAGATCCGCGCGCACCCCATCGGCGCGGACCATGCGGAACTCGATCCGCCGCGCCTCCAGGTCGACGCGCGACACCTGCACGTCGAGCTCGTCGGTCAGCCGATAGCGCTTGCCCGTCCGCTCGCCGCGCAACTCGTGCGACGCCTCGCTGTACTGGAAATACTCGCTGCCCAGCTCGGACACGTGGACCATGCCCTCGACGTACAGCTCGTTGAGCGTCACGAAGATGCCGAACGACGCCACGCCGGTCACGCGGCCGCGGAACTGCTCGCCGACGCGCTCGCGCATGTACTGGCACTTGAGCCAGGCCTCGACGTCGCGCGAGGCCTCGTCGGCCCGCCGCTCGTTGGCCGAGCACATCAGCCCGAGCTGCTCCCAGCGGTCGAGCTCCTCGCGCTGCGCGATGCTCATGCGGCTGCGGTCGGCGGCGCGGTCCTGCGTGCGCGCGACGACCTTGGCCGACGGCTGCGACGGTGCACCGCGGCGCCCCCGAGGCGGTGGGCGCGGCGCGATGTCGCCGGTGGGCTCGGGCGGCGAATAACGCTCCCCGCGCAGCAGCGACTTGATCACCCGGTGCGTGAGCAGGTCGGGGTAGCGGCGGATCGGCGAGGTGAAGTGCGTATACGACTCGTACGACAGCCCGAAGTGACCGACGTTGTAGGGCGAGTAGATCGCTTGCTGCATCGAGCGCAGGAGCATCGTCTGGAGCAGCCCGGCGTCGGCGCGCGGCGCGATCTGTGCCGCCAGCGCGGCGTAGTCGGCCGGCGACGGGTCGTCGCCGCCGCCGAGCGACAGGCCCACGCCCTGCAGGAACTCGCGCAGCAGCGCCAGCCGCTCGGGCGTCGGCCCTTCATGGATCCGGTAGAGCGCCGCGTGCTTGCTGCGCGCGAGGAAGTCGGCCGCGCAGGTGTTGGCGGCCAGCATGCACTCCTCGATCAGCTTGTGCGCGTCGTTGCGGGTGCGCGCGACGATGCGCTCGATCCGTCCGGCGACGTCGCAGACGATCTTGGTCTCGATCGACTCGAAGTCCATCGCGCCACGCTCGCCACGCGCCTTGACCAGCGATCGGTACAGCTCGTAGAGGTTCTGCAGGTGGGGCACCAGCGCGGCCCGCTGGCGCGCCGCCGACGGGTCCCGGCCAGACAGCACCGCCCATACCTCGTCGTAGGTCAGGCGGGCGGCCGAATGCATCACCGCCTCGTAGAACTGGTATGCCTTCACCTGCCCGCGCGCGGTCACCACCATGTCGGCGACCAGCACCAACCGGTCCACCTGGGGGTTCAGCGAGCACAGCCCGTTGGACAGCTTCTCGGGCAGCATCGGGATGACGCGGCGCGGGAAGTAGACCGACGTGGAGCGCTCGATCGCATCGACATCGATGGGAGAGCCGGGCGTCACGTAATGGCTGACGTCGGCGATCGCCACCAGCAGCCGCCAGCCGCCGGCGCGGCGCCCCGAGGTCTCCAGCGGCTCGCAGTAGACCGCGTCGTCGAAGTCGCGAGCGTCCTCGCCGTCGATGGTGACCAGCGGCACGTCGCGCAGGTCGACCCGGCGCTTGAGGTCGGTGCCGCGGACCACGCCCGGCAGGCGCGCCGACTGCTCGATCGCGGAGGCCGAGAACTCGTGCGGCACATCGTACTTGCGCACCGCGATCTCGATCTCCATACCGGGGTCGTCGATCGCGCCGAGCACCTCGACCACGCGCCCCATGGGTGGCGTGTGCCCATTGGGAGGCTGCACGATCTCGACGCTGACCACCTGGCCGGGCTGCGCCTTGTTGGCGTCGCCCGGCGCGATCACGATGTCGTGCTTGATGCGCTGGTCCTCGGGCACGACCACGGTCACGCCGCGCTCGAGCACCAGCCGGCCGACCAGGCGGCGGCTGGCGCGCTCGGTCACCTCGACGATGGTGCCCTCGAGCTTGCCGCGGTTGTCCAGGCCCGTGGGCCGGACCAGTGCGCGGTCGCCGTGCATCGCCTTCTGCATCTCGCGGGGCGGCAGGAACAGGTCCGGACCGCCAGCGTCGGGGATCAGGAAACCGAATCCGTCACGGTGCCCGGAGATGCGGCCGGCGACGAGGTCGAGGCGGGCGGCGAGCAGCAGCACGCCCTTGCGGTTGGGGAGCAGCTGCCCGTCGCGTTCCATCGCGACGATGCGCTGCTCCAGGGCCGGAAAGTGGCGCGCCGGCACGCCGAGGCGATCGCCCAGTTCTTCCGGCGTCAGCGGCGCATCGGCGGTGCGAAGCGCCTCCAGGATCTCTTCCCGCGTCGGGGGTGTCCAGGTCTTGATCACGATTTGACAGATTGGTTCATGCGGTTATACTGCGCGGCTCTTTGGCGGTGTTCGTTTGTCGTCGCCAGGGGCATTGCCCAGATGGCGGAATTGGTAGACGCACTAGGTTCAGGTCCTAGCGCCAGCAATGGTGTGGAGGTTCGAGTCCTCTTCTGGGCACCAGCATTCCGAGAAAGGCCCCGTTCTGCGGGGCCTTTTTCTTTGGCCGGTCGGCGCGTCGCGATCAGGACGCCCATCGGGCCTTCAGGTCGCTCGGCCGGAGGTGGTCGTACTCTTCGAACGGCTGGTGGATCCACGGATTGGTGGGCAGGTGTTCGACGTAGAAGTCGGGCTCGGCCACCGACTGGCCCTTGCGCCAGATGACCGCAGACCGGATCTCCGTGACCTGCGGATACCTTGCCTTGAGCGCGGGGATGACCTCCACCAGCGTCGCGCCGGAGTCGACGAGATCGTCGGCCAGCAGCCAGCGCGAGCCCGGCAGCGGCTCGGCACAACTCATGTGCTCGGCGATCATCAGCCGGCTCTGCTGCGTGCCCGAGGCTTCGCGGTAGGAGCTGGTGAACAGCACGCCCAGCGGCCGGCGGAACAGCCGCGACAGCGCGTCACCGACCCGCAGCCCGCCCCGCGCGAGGCACACGATCGCATCGAAGTTCCAGTCGGCGTCATGGACGCGGACCGCGAGCTTCTCCACCAGTCGGTTGTACTCGTCCCAGGAAACGTGCAGATCACGCATCGGCTCGGCTCTCAGCGCTTGAAGGGATGACGCACCAGGATGGTCTCGTCGCGGTCGGGGCCGGTCGACACCATGTCGATGGGCGCACCGACCAACTCGGACAGGCGCTGCACGTAACGCTGGGCCTGCAGGGGCAGTGCCTCCCAGGTGCGCGCTCCGAAGGTCGTGCCGGGCCAGCCCGGCATTTCCTCGTACTGCGCCTCGCACTGCGCCACCTCGTCGGCGCCGAAGGGCAGCAGGCCGACCGCGCGGCCCGCGCGCGTATAGCCGGTGCAGATCTTGACCGACGGCAGGCCGTCGAGCACGTCGAGCTTGGTGACGCACAGGCCGCTCACGCCGTTGAGCTGGATCGAGCGGCGCATCGCGACCGCATCGAACCAGCCGCAGCGGCGGGGCCGGCCGGTGACCGATCCGAACTCGTTGCCCTGCGTGGCGAGGTGCTTGCCGACACTGTCGAACAGCTCCGTGGGGAATGGCCCCGCGCCCACCCGAGTCGTGTAGGCCTTGGCGATGCCGAGCACGTAGTCGAGCTGCTGGGGGCCGACGCCCGCCCCCGCCGCGGCGGCGCCGGCGATGCAGTTGCTGCTGGTCACATAGGGGTAGGTGCCGTGGTCCACGTCGAGCAGCGCCCCCTGGGCGCCCTCGAACAGCAGCGCATCGCCACGGCTCGCCGCTGCCGCGAGCTCGGCGGGCACGTCGGCCACCATCGGGGCGACCCGCGGCGCGAGCAGCAGCGCCTCGTCGGTCACCTTGTCCGGGTCGAGCGCAGGGGCCCCGTAGTACTGCACCAGCGCGAAGTTGTGGAAGTCGAGCACCTCGCGGATCCGCTCGCGCAGCGTCCCGGGGGAGAACAGGTCGTGCACGCGCACGGCGCGCCGACCGACCTTGTCCTCGTAGGCGGGCCCGATGCCGCGCCCCGTGGTGCCGATCTTGGCGTCGCCGCGCCGCGCCTCGCGCGCGCGGTCTAGAGCGACGTGGTAGGGCAGGATCAACGGGCAGGTGGCGCTCACGCGCAGCCGATCGCGCACTGCGACCCCGGCGAGCTCGAGCTCGTCGATCTCCTGCATCAGCGCCTCGGGCGAGAGCACCACGCCGCTGCCGATGTAGCAGATCACGCCAGGCCGCAGGATGCCCGAGGGGATCAGCCGCAGCACCTGCTTGCGGCCCCCGATCACCAGGGTGTGACCCGCGTTGTGGCCCCCCTGGAAGCGGACCACGCCCTGCGCCGACTCGGTCAGCCAGTCGACGACCTTGCCCTTGCCTTCGTCACCCCACTGGGTGCCGATCACGACTACGTTCTTACCCATGTCTCATGTTTCGCGAAGCGGCCTCACCAGCCAGCCTGCGCTCTCCCTTGCGAGTTCTCGGTCGCATTCGAATTCCTGCTGCTCGTGCTCGTGGCCCGGCAGTACCTGAACGACGATCTCGCCGGCGTCCCGCAGAGCGCGGACGGCTTCGGCGAGCCGCTCGTCGAGCGCCCACGGTGCCCGGATCGCCGGGCTCGGCGCCCGGTCGGGCAGCTGCCCGGCCAGCTCGCGCAGCTCGAGCGAGAAGCCGGTCGCGGGCCGCGCGCGACCGAAGGCCCCGCCCACGTTGTCGTAGCGCCCTCCCCGGCCGATCGCGTCGGGCAAGCCGTCGACGTAGGCCGCAAAGATGACCCCGCCATGGTACCGGTAGCCGCGCGCATCGCCGAGGTCGAGCGCGACCTCGACCTCGGGGCCTGCGCCGCAGGCGAGGAGCGGCGAACCGGCCAGCCGGCCGAGCTGCTCGAGCGCGAGCGTCACCGCCGGCAGCGCCGGCAGACAGCCCGTGGCCCGCGCGAGCACCTCCGGAGCCGGGCCGAACAGACCTGGCAAGGCCAGCAGCGCGCGGCGGGCGGCGCAATCGGGGACCGACGCAAGCGCCTGCGCGAGCCCCGGCGCGTCCTTGGACTGGATCAGCGGGAATACCTCGTCCTCCGAGAGTCCCGGCAGCTGCGCGAGCAGCGTGCGCACGACCCCGACGTGGCCGAGGTCGATGCGCACCCTGGTCACGCCGGCGAGCCGCAGCGACTGCAGCAGCAGCTCGATGACCTCCAGGTCCGCCTCGAGACCCGCGTGGCCGTAGAGTTCGGCGCCGACCTGCAGCGGCTCGCGCGTGGAGAGCGGCCCCGCCGGCCGGGTCTGCAGCACGCTGCCCGCGTAGCACAGGCGCGTGACGCCGGAGCGGTCGAGCAGGTGCGCATCGATGCGCGCCACCTGGGGCGTGATGTCGGCCCGCAGGCCCATCGTGCGCCCGGAGAGCTGGTCGATGAGCTTGAAGGTCTTCAGGTCGAGGTCACCACCGCTGCCGGTCAGCAGCGACTCGATGTACTCGATCATCGGCGGCATCACCAGCTCGTAGCCGTAGCTGCGGTACAGGTCGAGCAGGCGCCTGCGCAGCTCCTCGATACGCCGCGCCTCGCTGGGCAGGATGTCGGAGATGCTCTCGGGAAGCAGCCAGCGCGGCATGGACGTGGTCCGAGGCGGGACGGGCGGCGGACGCGCGCTGCGACGCGCGGTCAGCTGGCGATAGCCAGCAGCGCCACACCCACGAGCGTCGCCGCCAGCCCCATGAAGCGGAGCTGGCCGTCGCGCAGCGACGCGATCCGGCGCATCGCCTCACGCCACTGCGGCGGCGACACCAAGGGCATGAGCCCCTCGAGGATCAGCATCAGGCCGAGCGCTGCGAGCAGATGGGCGCCCATCGAGCCTACTTGCCGCGCTGCGCGGCGGACCCTGTCGTGCCCGGGGTGCGGAAGTACTTGAAGAACTCCGACGACGGATCGAGCACCAGCACGTCGCTGCGGGTGCGGAAGCTTGCTCGGTAGGCGTCGAGGCTGCGGTAGAAGCTGGCGAACTCGGGGTTCTGGTTGAACGCATCGGCGAACACCGTCGAGGCACGCGCATCGCCCTCGCCCTTGACCTGCTGCGCATCGCGGTAGGCCTCGGCGACGATCACGTCGCGCTGGCGGTCGGCATCGGCACGGATCTTCTCGGACTCGGCCGCACCGGTGGCGCGTCGCTCGTTGGCAACCCGCTTGCGCTCGGACTGCATCCGGTCGAAGACCCGCTCGGACACCTCGGGCGCGAAGTCGACGCGCTTGAGGCGGACGTCGATGACCTCGGCACCGATCTGCTTGGCGTCTTCGTTCATCTTGACGCGGACCGCGTCGACCAGCTCCTGGCGCTTGCCCGAGATCACGTCGGCGACCGTCTTGCGGGCGATCTCGTTGTTGAGGGTGTCGCGTAGGCTGCGCTGCAGGCGGTCGCTCGCAATCAGCTCGCTGCCGCCGACCGACGTGAAGAAGCGGCGCGGGTCGGCGATCCGCCATTTGACGAAGGTGTCGATCTGGACGTTCAGCTTCTCGGACGTGATGAACCTGTCGACGTCCGTGGTGTCGATGGTCAGGATCCGGTTGTCGAAATACTGGACGTTCTGGAACGGCGGGGGCAGCTTGAAGTGCAGGCCCGGCTTGGAGATGACTTCCTTGATCTCGCCGAGCGCGAACACCACCGCGTACTGGCGCTGGTCGACGACGAACAGGGTGGTGGACGCGATGCCCAGCGCCACCAGCAGGCCGATCAGGATGGGGACGATGCGGTTCATGGGGGGCTCTCCTCAGCGACCGGCTTCGCGGTCGCGGCCACGCAGGCCTTCGCGGCCCGGCGCGACCGCCGGCGGCTGCGGCGAATCGGGGCGCGGCTCGGCGACCTGAGCTGCGGCCTGCCCGGCCGCCGCGACGCGCGCGGCATCCGAGCCCGCCTGCTGCACCAGCCGGTCGAGTGGCAGGTAGAGCATGCTGTTGTTGACGCGGGAGTCGACGTACACCTTGCTGGTGTTGGCGAAGATCTGCTGCATGGTGTCCAGGTACAGGCGCTCGCGGGTGACCGCCGGCGCCTTGGCGTACTCGGTGAGCACCTGCTTGAAACGAGAGGCGTCACCCTCGGCGGACACGATCACGCGCTGCTTGTAGCCCTCGGCCTCCTGCTGCAGGCGCGCGGCCGTGCCGCGGGCCTTGGGGATGACGTCGTTGGCGTAGGCGCGACCCTCGTTGATCAGGCGCTCGCGGTCCTGTGCGGCCTTGTTGGCGTCCTCGAAGGCGGCCTGCACCTGCTCGGGCGGCTGTGCCTGCTGGATGGTCACGTCGACGATGCCGATGCCCGCACGATAGCGGTCGGCGATGCTCTGCATCACCTTCTGGGCCTCCTTGGCGACCTGCTCCTTCTCCTCGTAGAGCACCTGGTCGATGCCCATCCGGCCGATCACCTCGCGGGTGGCGGTCTCGGCGGCCTGGCGCACGATCTCCTCGGGCGCGCCGCCGGGGTTGTTGTTGAACAGGAACGCCTTGGGGTCCGAGATCCGGTACTGGACCGCGAACTGCAGGTCCACGATGGCCTGGTCGCCGGTCAGGATCAGCGACTCGCGCGGCACCTTGTTCTTCACGTTGGTCCGATAGCCGACCTCGACCTGGCGCAGGCGCTGGACGTCGACCAGCTCGGCGCTCTCGATGGGGTACGGCAGGCGCCACTTGAAGCCGGCGGTCTCGACCATGTAACGGAACTCGCCGAAGCGCAGGATCGCGGCCGCCTGCCCTTCCTGGATGATGTAGAAACCGCTGCCAAGCCACAGCAGGAAGGCGATCCCGCCGATCAGCCCCAAGCCCGCTCCGGCGCCCTTGAGGGTGGGCATCTGCGGACCGCCGCCGCGCGGGGGCTCGCCCCCGCCGCCGCCCTTGCCGAACATGCGGTTGAGGCGACGGTTGAAGTCCCGCCACAGCTCGTCGAGGTCGGGCGGGCCGTCGTTACGCCCGCCCGGCCGCTGCGGCTGCTGCTGGGGGCGTTGCTCGTCCTGTCCGCTGGAGCCACTGCGGCCCCAGCCTGGATCATTGAGCGACAACAAAGCGCGAATTCGGGTCCACATCTGGCTTGCCGTTGGGAAGGAGCTGCACAGCCCGGGGAGATACGTCGGAGCCGTCCGGCGCATCGGGATCGACGACTGGGTCGCCAGATTCGCCGTCGACCTTTCGGTCGGCCCGTCCGCCCGGCCCGCGAACCGCCGCGCCGTCCAGGGACAGGCGCAACAGGTCTAGACCCGCGCCCGTGCGGGCGCTGACGAACAAGCGTTCGATGTTACCACAGCCGTCCAGCTGGACCTCGGGCACAAGGCCGGCCACGTCGATCTTGTTCCAGACCAGCCACTGAGGCACGCGATCGGCGCCTATACCGGCGAGGACCTTGTCGACCTCTGCGATCTGCTCAGCCCGATCGGGCGCTGCGGCGTCGACGACGTGCAGCAGCAGGTCGGCCTCGGCCGTCTCCTCGAGGGTGGCGCGAAATGCATCGACCAGCTGGTGCGGTAGGTCGCGCACGAAGCCGACCGTGTCCGACAGCACCACCTCGGCGCCACTACGCAGCACCAGCTTGCGAGTCAGGGTGTCGAGCGTCGCGAAGAGCTGGTCGGCGGCGTAGGTGCCGGCCCCGGTCAGCGCGTTGAACAGCGTCGACTTGCCTGCGTTGGTGTAGCCCACCAGCGAGACGGTGAACGCGTCGCGGCGAGCCCTCGACTTGCGCCGCGTGCGGCGCTGGCGCTCGCTGCGGTCGAGCCGCTCCTTGATCTGCTTGATCTGGTTGCCGAGCATCCGACGGTCCATCTCGATCTGGGTCTCGCCGGGGCCGCCGCGCACGCCGATGCCCCCGCGCTGGCGCTCGAGGTGGCTCCAGGCGCGCACGAGGCGCGACGACTGGTGACGCAGCCGGGCCAGCTCGACCTGGAGCTTGCCTTCGGTGCTGCGTGCACGCTGGCCGAAGATGTCGAGGATCAGCTCGGTGCGGTCGAGCACCCTGACCTTCCAGAGGCGTTCCAGGTTGCGTTGCTGGACCGCGGAGATCTCGTGATCGAAGAGCACCAGCGGCACGCCGGTCTGTTCGAGCGTGGCGCCGATCTCGTCGGCCTTGCCGCTGCCGATGTAGAGGCCCGCGTCCGGCCTGGGCCGGTGGCACACGACCCGCCCGCATACCGTGTGGCCCGCAGAGACCGCGAGCGCGGCGAGTTCGTCGAGCGAGGCGTCGTCGCGCTTGTCGCGGCCGATGGCGACGCCGACGAGCAGCGCGGCGTTTTCCGGGCAGGTGGTGGCGGTGGTGGTGTTCAGGTTTCCGAGCTTTCTTGTTGGAAGTTGACGGCCCGAGCGGGGACGACGGTGGAGATGGCGTGCTTGTAGACCATCTGGGTGACGGTGTTCTTGAGCAGCACCACGTACTGGTCGAACGACTCGATCTGGCCCTGCAGCTTGATGCCGTTGACCAGATAGATGGAGACGGGAACGTGCTCCTTGCGAAGCAGGTTCAGGAACGGGTCTTGTAGAAGTTGCCCTTTGTTGCTCATGGAGACTCCGGGGGAATTCGATGTGTTGTCGGGGCGCGCTGCGAGATATCAAGCCCCCCCGGTCGACTCTACCGAAATCGATGGGGGTTGGCTACCGAAGGGGGATGGGCCGCCGAGGCCCCTGCGCGAGGAGGTCGCGAGCGCGCGGGGTCAGCGCGCGTAGGGGTTCGTGCTGGTCCTGAACTCGATCCGCAGCGGCGTGCCCTGCAGGCCGAACTTGTCGCAGAACCAGCCCTCCAGATAGCGGCGGTAGCTGTCCGGGATCTTGTCGAGCGAGTTGCCGTGGATCACGACCACCGGCGGATTCTGACCGCCCTGATGGGCGTAGCGCAGCTTGGGGCGGACCGCAGCGCGACGCGGCGGCTGCTGGCGCTCGACCGCCTCGTAGAGCGCACGCGTGAGGCGCGGAGTCGACAGCTTGGCGGTGGCTGCGGCGTAGGCCTCGTCGACCGATTTCATCAGCGCGCCCACGCCGCGCCCCTCGGTCGCGGTGATGTAGTGGGTCCGGGCGAACGACAGGAAGCCGAGCTTGCGCCCGAGCTCGACCTTGATCCGGTCGCGCATGTGGTCGTCCGCCAGGTCCCACTTGTTGACGCCGAGCACCACGGCCCTGCCGGCCTCGAGAAGGAAGCCGGCGATATGCGCGTCCTGGTCCGCGACGTCCTCCGACGCATCGAGGAGCAGCACGCACACGTGGCTGTCCTCGATGGCCTGCAGCGTCTTGACGACCGAGAACTTCTCGATGACGTCGGTGACCTTGCCGCGGCGGCGCACACCCGCGGTGTCGACCAGGGTGTAGGGCCGACCTGCCCGCTCGAAGTCGACCGCGACGGCGTCGCGCGTGGTGCCGGGCTGGTCGAAGGCGATCATCCGCTGCTCGCCGAGCAGCGTGTTGATCAGCGTCGACTTGCCGGCGTTGGGCCGCCCGACCACCGCGATCCGGATACGCCGCGGCGACGGCGGTCCGGTCTCGGGCAAGGGATCGGCAGCGGCCCTCTCCGGGCCCGCCTCCCACAACGCGGCGAGCTCCTCCGGAGTCGGCGGCGGCGCGTCGGCTGGAAAGCCGCCCGGCGGCCCGTCGGCCTCTAGGGACTGGGCGGGTTCAGCGGCCGCGGGCAGCGTCAACTCGATCAGGTCGCGCACGCCGTCGCCATGGGCCGCCGAGATCGCGTAGGGCTGGCCCAGCCCGAGCGACCAGAAGTCGGCGATCACGGTGTCGCGCTGCATGCCCTCGGTCTTGTTGACCGCCAGCACGACGCGGGCCGCGGTGCGCCTGAGCTCGTTGGCGATGTCGCGGTCGCGGGCAGCCATGCCCTGGCGGCCGTCGACGAGGAACACGACGAGATCGGCCTCGACCACGGCCTGACGGGCCTGGCGGGCCATCTCGGCCGCGATGCCGGTCTTGGCCACCGGCTCGAAGCCGCCGGTGTCGATCACGATGAACTTGCGCTCGCCGGCCATGCCCTGGCCGTAATGGCGGTCGCGGGTGAGCCCAGGAATGTCCGCGACCAGCGCGGCACGGCTGCGCGTGAGCCGGTTGAACAGGGTGGACTTGCCCACGTTGGGGCGGCCCACCAGCGCGACGACCGGAGTGGGACTCACTCGGGCCGGAACGCGTGCAGCGCTCCCCCTGAGGTCTGCACGACGAGCACCGGGCCCGCGGCCGCGGGCGGCGCCACGATCGGCTTGCCGTCGGTGCGGCTCACCGCCGCGAGCTTGCCGTCGGCGCGCGACAGCCAGAGCAGATTGCCCTCGGCATCGCCGATCGCGATCACCCGCCCGGCGATCAGCGGCGCCGACAGCCGTCTCCGAGCGAACGACTTCTGCTGCCAGACCGGTGCGCCGGCACGGTCGAACGCATGCACGACGTCATCGGCATCGGGCGAGACCACGCCGCGCGAATCGACGTCCAGCCCGACCGGTGACGAGAAGTCCTTGACCCAGACCGCATTGCCGGTGTTTGCGTCGACGCAGCCGATCCGGCCCTGGTAGGTGACCGCGCACAGCTCGGTGCCGATCACCAGCGGCGTGCCGACGACGTCGGCGATGCGCTCGAGCTCGGTGGCGCCGCGCGGCTGCGCGAGCGGCGCGTCCCAGCGCGGCGCGCCGGTGGCCAGCGACAGCGCAACCAGCCGCCCGCCGGGCATGCCGATGAACGCGAAGCCGGGAACCATCGCGATGCCGCCCGACTGGCGCAGCACGAGCGGCGGGTTCTGCCGCTGGAAGGCCCAACGCCGCTTGCCGCTGTCGAGCTCGAAGGCCAGCACGCGGTTGTCGCTGGTGCGCATCACCACCGTGCCGTCGGCCACCGCTGGCGGCGTCACCACCTCGCCGCCGATCGGCACCGTCCAGAGCGTCCTGCCCTCGGCGTCGAGCGCGACCAGCGAGCCGTCGCGCGTGACCACGACGGCGATCGTGCCGTCGGACCCCACGCCGGCGGTCAGCGGCTTGCCGACCGACACTCGCCACATCGCGCGCCCGGTGTCGAGCGCGAAGCGCCCGACCGTGCCGTCCTGGGCAGCAGCCCACACCGAGTCTCCGATCGCGATCGGCGCGAAGCCGATACCCGAGGGCGCGCCGAGCGACACCGTCCAGGCCGGGGCGACCTTGGCCTCGCCGGAGGCGGCGGGCAGCGGGTCGGGCGGGCGCTTTGGCGTCGAGAACAACGCACAGCCAGCGAGCGCCGCGGCCGCCGCCATGCCCGCCGCCAGGCGCAGCAGGCGCGCTAGACGGGCCATCTCAGGCGCCTCCGAGCGCATCGAGCTTCATCTGGACCATCGGTCGCAGCGCGCTGTTGGGCTCGAGCGCGGCGAGCGCGTCGCGGTACGCGGCGCGGGCCTCGTCGCGCTTGCCCGCCGCGAGCTGCAGGTCGCCGCGCCGGTCGGCGAAGGAGCCGGCGAACTTGCCGGCGTCGCCTACCGTCAGCAGCTTGATGCCCTCGTCGTAGGCCTTCTCGTCGAGCAGGATGCCTGCCAGCCGCAGCCGCGCGAGCATCCGGTGCTCGGGATCCTTGGCCTTGTCGACCGCCCACTGCAACGGCGCTCTGGCCGCCTTGAGGTCGCCCGCGTCATGGTAGGCCCGCGCCGCCAGCAGCGCACCCATCGAGCCGTAGACAGTGCCGCCGTAACGCTCGAAGAGCTCGCCGGACACCTGCTTGACCTTGCCGACGTCCTTGCCTTCGACGGCCTGGCGCAGCTGCTCGTAGACCGCCGACGCCTCGACCGCCTGCTTCTGCTGCCACCAGCCCCACCCGCGCCAGCCGGCAACGGCCAGCAGCAGCACCGTCACGATGGTCAAGGCCAGCGTGCCGTACTTGTTCCAGTACGCCTTGAATGCGTCGAGCTGGTCCTGTTCCTGGAGATCGTAGGCCATGTGCCCTCACCTGTCCGTGTGCGGTCGTGCTCAGTCGCCGGTGGCGACCAGTGCATCGACCAGATAGTCCGTCAGCGCATCCAGTTCGACCGAGTCCTGGCTGCCCGCGCCGCGCTCGCCGTCGGGGCCACGCAACGACTTGACCGTGGCCTTGCGGGCCGCGGCCTCGTCGTCGCCGATCACTACGGCGAATTCGGCGCCGCTCGCGTCGGCCCGCTTGAACTGGGCCTTGAAGCTGCCCCCGCCCGCATGCATCACCACGTCGAGGCCAGCGCTGCGCAAGCCCTCGGCAACCGTGAACGCGACCGCCCGCGCGGCCTCGCCCTGGTGCACAACGTAGACGTCGCAGCCCGGCGCCTCGACAGGATCGCCGGACTCGCGCATCAACTCGAGCAGCCGCTCCACGCCGATCGCGAAGCCGCAGGCCGGGGCTGGCTTGCCGCCCAGCATCTCGACCAGGGGGTCGTAGCGTCCGCCGCCGCACACGGTGCCCTGCGCGCCGAGGCGATCGGTGACCCACTCGAACACGGTGCGGTTGTAGTAGTCGAGGCCGCGCACCAGGCGCGGGTTGATGCTGAACGGGATCCCGACGGCACGCAGCAGCGACTGCACGCCCTCGAAGTGCTCGCGCGACGCCTCGCCCAGGAACTCGGCGAGCCGCGGCGCGCCTTCGGCGATCGATTGCATCGCCGGGTTCTTGGTGTCGAGGATGCGCAGCGGGTTGCTGTGCAGCCGACGCCTGGCGTCGTCGTCGAGCCGGTCGGCGTGCTGCTCGAAATACGCGATCAGCGCAACGCGGTGCGCACGGCGCTCGTCGGGGTCGCCGATGCTGTTGAGCTCAAGGCGGATACCCTCGACGCCGAGGTCGTCCCACAGCCGCTGGCCCATCGCGATCACCTCGGCGTCGATGTCGGGGCCGGCGAAGCCCAGCGCCTCGATGCCGATCTGGTGGAACTGGCGGTATCGCCCGCGCTGAGGCCGCTCGTGCCGGAACATCGGACCGGTGTACCAGAGCCGCTTGGGGCCGTCGTACAGCAGGTTGTGCTCGAGCGCGGCCCGCACCACGCCCGCGGTGTTCTCCGGACGCAGCGTCAGGTGCTCGCCGTTCAGCGCGTCCTCGAAGGAATACATCTCCTTCTCGACGATGTCGGTCACCTCGCCGATGCCGCGGCGAAACAGCGCGGTGTGCTCGACGATCGGGGTCCGGATCTGCCGGTAGCCGTAGCTGCGGGCCCAGGCCGCGACCACCTGCTCGAGCCGCTCCCAGCGGCCGCTGTCGCCGGGCAGCAGGTCGTTCATGCCCTTCACGCCGGAGAGCCGCTCGGAGCGGCGTGCGGCGGGGGCGGGTTCGGTCGGGGCGCGGGGGGCGTCGTCGGACATGTGTGGAGGGTTCGCGGGGATCGGTGGTTCTGGCCGGCGGGCGCGGCGGGCGCCCGCGACCGTTCAGGCGGGAAGGCCGGTGGCGACCGCGACTCCGTAGCGCCGCCTCACGTAGGCCTCGACGATCGCCTGGAACTCCTCGGCGATGCGCTCGCCCTTGAGGGTCACCGTGCGCTCGCCGTCGACGAACACCGGAGCCACCGGCGCCTCGTCCGCGCCGGGCAGGGAGATGCCGATGTCGGCGTGCTTGGATTCGCCGGGGCCGTTCACGACGCAGCCCATCACCGCGACGCTGAGCGACTCGACGCCAGGATAGGACGACTTCCAGACCGGCATCTGGGCACGCAGGTAAGCCTGGATGCTCTCGGCCAGCTCCTGGAAGAAAGTGCTGCTGGTGCGTCCGCAGCCCGGGCAGGCGATCACCAGCGGCGTGAACGCGCGCAGGCCCATGGTCTGCAGGATCTCCTGCGCCACGATCACCTCGCGGCTGCGATCGCCGCCCGGCTCGGGCGTCAGCGATACGCGGATGGTGTCGCCGATGCCCTCCTGCAGCAGCACCGCGAGCGCGGCCGTGGACGCCACGATGCCCTTGCTGCCCATGCCGGCCTCGGTGAGCCCGACGTGCAGCGGGTAGTCGCAGCGGCGCGCGAGCTCGCGGTAGACGGCGACCACGTCCTGCACGTTCGAGACCTTGGCGGACAGGACGATCGCGTTACCAGGCATGCCGAGCGCCTCGGCCTGCCGGGCGCTGTCGATGGCCGAGGTGACCAGCGCCTCGCGCATCACCTGCATCGCGTCCCAGGGCACCGCGCGCGCGGCGTTGGCATCCATCATCCGCGCGAGCAGCGACTGGTCGAGGCTGCCCCAGTTGACCCCGATGCGCACCGGCTTGCCGTGGCGCATAGCGACCTCGATCATCTGCCCGAAGTTGCCGTCGCGGCGACTGCCCGCGCCGACGTTGCCCGGGTTGATCCGGTACTTGGACAGCGCCTGCGCACAGTCGGGGTACTGGGTCAGCAGCTTGTGGCCGTTGTAGTGGAAGTCGCCGACCAGCGGCACGTCGATGCCCATGCGATCGAGCTGCTCGCGGACCGCGATCACCTCGCGCGCCGCCTCCGGCGTGTTGACCGTGATGCGGACCACCTCGGAGCCCGCCTGCGCGAGCGCCTTGACCTGGATCGCGGTGGCGATCGCGTCGGCGGTGTCGGTGTTGGTCATCGACTGCACCACCACCGGCGCGCCGCCTCCGACCAGCACGGTGCGCGAACCCCAGCTGACCGCCACCTGGCGCGACATCCGGCGCGCAAGCGGGCCCGCCGGCATCGGCTCGACGCACGGCGTCGACGGCATCGCGCGTGCCGCGTCGGCCGGGCTCACGGCAGCTTGACCTTGGCGATGTTGCTGGGGACGCCGGTGGAGGGCTTGAGGTCGACGGGCTTGCCCTCGAACTCCAGCGCCACCTTGTCGGCATTGCCAATGGTCAGCGAGAACGGCGCCGTGCCCTTGACCTCGGCGGGCTGGCCCGGCTTGACCGTGCCCATGAACACCGACTTGCCATCGGCCTGACGCACGTCGACCCAGGCATCCTGCTTGACCGTCAGGCGGATCGGGGGCGGCGGCGGGGCGGCGGGCGCCGCGACCGGCGGGGCGGCTGGCGCGAGCGGTGCCGCCGACGCGGGGGCGGTCGGGTCCGGCGCGGCGCCCGCGGCGGGCGCGCCCGGGGCCGGGATCAGCGGAGGCGGCACCAGCGGCGTGCCGGGCGGCAGCGTGCCCGGGGGCGTACCGGGCTGGGCGCTGTTCGAGGCGCCGCTCGCCGGGGACGGCGTGCCCGAGGGCGCGTCGGTCTTGCCGATCCAGGACGTGACCTTGGAGACGTCGCCGTCGCGCCCGAAGAACAGCGCGACCGCGATCACGCCGATCACGCCAAGCAGAGCCCAGGGCAGCTTGCTGCCCTTGCCCTCCCCGGCGAAACCGAAGGCACCGCCGCGCGGCATCGGCCGGGCCAGCGTCGAGGTGGGCTTGAGCTCCTCCGCCTCGGCGAAACCGCCGACCGACTCGAGCAGGGGCTCGACCGTGACGCCCAGCAGGCGGCCATAGGAGCGGATGCACCCGCGGACGAAGGCCCGCCCGGGCAGCGCCGCCCAGTCGCCACGCTCGATCGCGTCGAGCTGTCGGGGATGGAGCTTGAGACGCTGCGCGACCTCGCCCTTGCTCATCCCGCGCTGCTCGCGGAAGGCGGCAAGCTGCTCGGCCGAGGTGATGGTCATCGTCTGCGCGTCGGCCTGAGCCGGTCCGGTCGCCTCTTCAGTCACCGAATGCTCCACGTTGCAAGAGACTCGCCTCGCGCGAGTTGGGAAACTGCCGGCGCAACTGCGACGACAGGCTCGCGAGCCCGTCCTGGTCGCCCGCACGACGCTCCACGCGGATCCCCAACCACAGGGTCTCGGCGCTCGCGGGATAGCTCGCGAGCAGCCGCTGTGCATGGAAACGCGCGCGCTCGATGTCGCCGCGCTTCAGGAACAGCTCGCCCAGGTGGTACATCGAGACCGGATTGCGGGGGTCGAGCTGGAACGCGCGCTGGAAATACACCTCGGCCGCAGCGGCGTCGCCGGCGCGCAACGCGCAGATCCCGGCGTTGTGCAGCGGGCGGGCCGGGGTTGCGTAGAGCGGATCCTTGAGCGCCGCCTCGAACTGCACGATCGCCTCGCGCGGCCGGTCGGTCTGGCACAGGTACCAGCCATAGTTGTTCCGGATCTCGGAATCGTCAGGCGAGATCTGCAGCGCTCGCTGGAAGCTCTCCTCGGCCTTGGGCCGCTCACCGATCTCCATGTACACGAGGCCGAGCAGCCCGAACGCGGCCGCGTAGGACGGGTCGTTGGAGAGCGCAGAGCGCAGCTCCTCGAGCGCCTGGTTGTAGTTGCGCTGCTGGTAGAACCCGGAGGCGAGCTCGAGCCGGATCTGGGCTCGGCGCCGCCCTTCGGAGTCGGCCTGCGGGGTCCCGGCGATGGAGGTCGCGGCGCGCTGATCGGCGCGCGGCGGGGCATCGCGCCGGGCGTCGCGCGCATCCCGTGACTCGGGAGCGCCGCGCAGCTCGCGCACGACCTGCGGCGGCTTCTCGACCGTGGTGCAGGCGGCAAGCGCCGTCCCGGCGACCATCGCGCAGAGCGCGGCCCGCAGGCGCGCGAACGCCCCCGTCGTGCGCCCGGTGCGGTTCGGATTCATCTGCGGCTACCCCCGCGCATCATCGTGCGTCATCGTGGCTGTTCAGCCCCGGACCATCATGACCTGCCGCGGCGCAGCGCGCTCCGCGAGCCGGGTGCGGTCGAGGATGTCTCCCGCCAGCTGGCCGCAGGCCGCGTCGATGTCGTCGCCGCGGGTGCGCCGCACCGTCGTGACGAGGCCCGCATCCGCCAGCCGCCCGGCGAAGGCGCGGATGCGCTCTGGCGACGAGCGGCCGAGGCCCGCCTGCGGGAAGGGATTGAACGGGATCAGATTGAACTTGCATGGGACGTCGCGCACCAGCTCGATCAGCTGCCGAGCATGATCGTCGGAGTCGTTGACGCCGTCGAGCATCACGTACTCGAAGGTGATGAAGTCGCGCGGCGCGCGCTCGAGGTAGCGGGTGCAGGCGGCCAGCAGCGCGGCCAGAGGGTACTTGCGGTTGAGCGGCACCAGGCGATCGCGCAGGGCGTCGTTGGGCGCATGCAGCGAGACCGCCAGCGCCACCGGCTGGTCCTCGCGCAGGCGGTCCATCATCGGCACGACACCAGAGGTGGACACGGTGACGCGCCGGCGCGACAGGCCGTAGCCATGGTCGTCGAGCATCACCCGCAGCGCCGCGAGCGTCGCGTCGTAGTTGAGCAGCGGCTCGCCCATGCCCATGAAGACCACGTTGGTCACGCGACGGTCGTGGTCGTCGGGCGCGCCTTCGTCGGGCTCGGCCGCTCCCGAGTCGGGGCGGGCGCCCAGCAGTCGGTTCGCCAGCCACAACTGACCGACGATCTCGGAGGCGGTGAGGTTCCGCGCGAAGCCCTGCTTGCCGGTGGAACAGAACAGGCAGTTGACCGCGCAGCCCGCCTGGGTCGACACGCACAGGGTGCCGCGCGCGGCCTCGGGGATGAAGACAGTCTCGACCGCGTTGCCCTGGCCGACGTCCAGCAGCCACTTGCGCGTGCCGTCGCCGGACAGGTGGTCGGAGATCACCGGCGGCGCGTCGACCCGTGCCCGCTGCTGCAGCGTCTCCCGGAAGCTGCGGGCCAGATCGGACATCGCGTCGAAGTCGGACTCAAGGCGACGGTGCACCCAGCGCATCAGCTGCTGGCCGCGGAACGGCTTCTCGCCCCAGTCACGGCATTGCGCGACGAGGGCGGCCCTGTCGAGGCCCAGCAGGTCGATGCGCCCGGGAGCGCCAGCGTCGATCATCGGCTGTAGACGTTCATCCCGGCGAAGAAAAACGCGATCTCGCCCCGCGCCGTATCGGCGGCGTCCGAGCCGTGCACGGCGTTGGCATCGATGCTGTCGGCGAAGTCGGCGCGGATCGTGCCGGGAGCGGCCTTCTTGGGATCGGTCGCGCCCATCAGGTCGCGGTTCTTTAGGATCGCGCCCTCGCCCTCGAGCACCTGGATCATCACCGGGCCGGAGATCATGAAGTCGACCAGGTCCTTGAAGAACGGCCGCTCGCGGTGCACCCCGTAGAACGCCTCCGCTTCGCCGCGGGACAGGTGGGCCATGCGGGCCGCAATTACCTTGAGGCCGGCGGATTCGAATCGTGCATAGATCTGGCCGATGACGTTCTTTGCGACGGCATCGGGCTTGATGATGGACAAGGTCCGTTCTACGGTCATGGGCGCTCCCGGAATATTCTTCAAAATGAGGGGGTTAGCGTAAAGATCTTGACAAAACTCTAGCCTTCGATTCTAGCATAGGGCAGCTGCCCGGAGCGATTTCCGGCCACGGCGCCGCTCGGGGCGCGGGCGACCCTACGCACGATCGGGTTGAATTCGGGGTCAGCCTGCCCTACATTGCGCTTACGCATTTCTCACGCAACCCGCTGTTTCCCCTAGACGGAGTCAAGATGGCCTACGAACCCCAGTCCAACCAGTCGATGCCCTTCGGCCGCGCCGGCGACCTGAGCGCCGGCTCGAGCAACCGGGTGCTTCGGAACACCTACGCACTGCTCGCGGTCTCGATGATCCCGACCGTGCTGGGCGCCTGGATCGGCGTCACCACCGGATTCTCGCTGCTGTCGGGCAGCCCTCTGATGGGCTTCGTGCTGTTCATGGCGATCGCGTTCGGGTTCTTCTTCGCGATCGAGAAGTTCAAGAACAGCGGCATCGGCGTCGCCCTGCTGCTCGCTTTCACCTTCTTCATGGGCCTGATGCTGTCCCGGCTGATCGGGCACGTGCTGGGCTTCTCGAACGGCGCGCAGCTCATCATGACGGCCTTCGGCGGCACCGCGGCCGTGTTCGGCGCCATGGCGACCGTCGCCACGGTGTCCAAGCGCGACTTCAGCGGCATGGGCAAGTTCCTGTTCGTCGGGATGCTGATCATCATCGTCGCGGCGCTCGCCAACATCTGGCTGCAGATGCCCGCGCTGATGCTGACCATCTCGGTGCTGGCGATCGGGATCTTCTCGGCCTTGATCCTGGTCGACCTGCAGCGCGTCGTGCGCGGCGGCGAGACGAACTACGTGAGCGCGACCCTGGGGGTCTACCTCAGCGTCTACAACGTGTTCTCGAACCTGCTGGCGCTGCTGGGGATCGTGGGCGGCGATCGCGACTGACCCGACGACGACGACACGGACGGGCCAGGCGGGGTACCGCCCGCCCGGCGTCCGGCAAGAGAGCCGCCCGCGGGCGGCTCTTTTTTTGCCCGCCGGCGCGGCTCAGGGCTCGAAGACGGCGATCGACTCGACGTGCGAGGTGTGCGGGAACATGTTGACGACGCCCGCGCTGCGCATCGTCCAGCCGCCCTCGTGGACCAGCACCGACGCGTCCCGGGCCAGCGTGGCCGGGTTGCATGATACGTAGACCAGCCGGGACGGGCGCGCCGAGTCGGGCGCGGCGAGCGCCTGGGCGACCGCATGGGCGCCCTCGCGCGGCGGGTCGACCAGCACGCGGTCGAAGCGGCCGAGCGCCTGCCAGGCCGCCGGCGTCATTTCGAAGAGGTTGGCCGCCCGGAATGCCGTGCGGCCCTGCAGCCCGTTGGCCAGCGCGTTCTCCTGAGCGCGGCGCACCAGGGTCGCGCTGCCCTCGATGCCGAGCACCTCGGCCGCGCGTGTCGCCAGCGGCAGCGTGAAGTTGCCCAGCCCGCAGAAGAGGTCGGCCACGCGGTCCTGCGGCTGGGGATCGAGCAGGCGCAGCGCCCGACCCACCAGCGTCACGTTGATCGAATGGTTGACCTGGGTGAAGTCGGTGGGCCGGAACGGCATCCGCACGCCGAACTCCGGCAGCGTGTAGTGGAGGTCCGAGGCAGCGCCGGTCGGGGCCCAGAACAGCTCGATGGTGTCCGGGCCGGAGTCCTGCAGCCAGATCTCGAGGCCGTGGCGCTCCCCGAAGGCCCGCAGCAGCGCGCGGTCCGACTCGGTGGGCTCCTGCAGCACGCGGAACACCAGCGCCAGCACCGTCTCGCCCAGCGCGAGCTCGACCTGGGGCATCCGGTCGCGCATGGAGAGCCCCGCGACCAGCTCGCGCAGCGGCAGCAGCAGCGCGGCCACCGATGGGGGCAGCACGTGGCACTCGCGCATGTCGGCGACGTAGCTCGAGCCGCGCTCGTGGAAGCCGACCAGCACACCGCCCTTCTTGGGCACGTCGCGCACCGACAGCCGCGCCCGGTAGCGGTAGCCGTAGGCAGGGCCGGCGATCGGGGCCAGCATGGTCTCGGGGCGCAGGCGGCCGACGTGCCAGAGTGCGTCCTCCAGCACCCGCTGCTTGATCGAGACCTGCGCGCGTGGCTCGACGTGCTGCATCGAGCAGCCGCCGCAGGTGCCGAAATGCGGGCAACGCGGCGCGACGCGCTGGGGGCTGGCCCGCTCGACGGTCACGGTCTCGGCAACGTCGAAGCGCGGCTTGCGTCGCACGACCCGCGCGGTCACCCGCTCGCCGGGCAGCGCGCCGCGCACGAACACCACCTTGCCCTCGCTGCGGGCGACACCGTTGGCCTCCAGGTCGATCGACTCGACGTCCAGGTGCAGCGTGACCTCGGTCTTCATGCCGGCCACGCGGCGATGAACTCGCGCCAGTGGCTGCCCGGCAGCGCGGCGAGGGTCTCGCGGGTCAGCGCCATCTCGGCCTCGTACGCATCGAGCTCGAGCGCACCGCGCATCAGCTGGAACCGGCAATAGAGCAGCCAGGTGTTCGCGACGTCGGTCTCGCAGTAGTCGCGGATCTCGTCCTGGCGCCCGGCCCGCCACGCGGGCCAGACCTGGGAGCCGTCCATGCCCAGCTTGCCGGGGAAGCCGCAGAGCTTGGCGAGCTGGTCGAGCGGCGCGTTGGCGCGCCCGTTGTGCAGCGCGAGCAGGTCCATCAGGTCGGTGTGCCGTGAGTGGTAGCGGTTGAGGTAGTTGTTGTACTTGAAGTCGCGATCGTCCTCGCCCTGCTCCCAATAGCGCGGCGCCTGCACTTTGTGCATCAGGCCGCGGTAGTGGAGCACCTGCATGTCGAAGCCGCTGCCGTTCCAGGACACGAGCGTCGGCGTGTGTTTCGCGAGCGTCCTGAAGAATGCCTGGACGACCTTGGCCTCGTCGTCCGGCCCGCCGTGCAGGGACCGCACCCGAAGGCCGTCGCTGTCGCGGAACAGCATCGAGATCACGATCACCCGGTGCAGGTGCAGGGGCAGGAAGTCGCTGGCGCCGCCGGTCTGCTCGCGACGGCGTGCCAGCGCCGCCTCGACGACCGCGTCGTCGTCGCCGGCGAGGCCCCAGGCGCTGCGCAACCCGGCCGCGTCGGGAACGGTCTCGATGTCGAAGACCAGGGTCGGCACCACGGCTCGGGGACGCCTGCGTTCAGCGACGCGGCAGGAACTTCATCGGGTCGATCGGCTTGCCCTGCTGGCGGATCTCGAAGTGCAGCTTTGCCGACGTGGTGCCGGAATCGCCCAACTCGGCAATCTTCTGACCGCGCTTGACCGACTGGCCCTCCTTGACGGCGAGCGTGCGGTTGTGGGCGTACACCGACAGCAGATCGTTGGCGTGCTTGACGATCACGAGGTTGCCGTAGCCGCGCGGACCGTTGCCGCTGAAGATCACGCGACCGTCGGCTGCGGCCTGTACCGGGTCGCCGAGCTTGCCGCCGAGGGCGATGCCCTTGCTGCTCGACTCGTCGAAGGTCTGCAGCACGCGTCCGGCAGACGGCCAGGACCACTCCTCTGCGCTGGCCTCCGCGGGCTTGGCGGGCTCCGCGGGCTTGGCCGGGGCAGCGGCACCCGGCACGGACGCTGCCGGCGCGGCTCCCGCCACCGGAGCGGCAGCGAGCGCCGCTGTGCCTTCTGCCGCCTTGAGCTCGGCGAGAGCGACGACGGAGTACGGCACCTTGAGCCCCCGCGGCCCGGTCCGGGTGTTGGGGGGAAGGGCCGGCGCAACCGGCGCCGACGGCGGCGGGGTCACGGCGCCGGGCCCAGCCGGCCTGGCGTCGAGGGGGCGCGACTCGATGCCGCGGGACTCGATGGCGCCGGGCCGCACCGGGGCGGTCTGCACCGTCGGCACCTCGGGCGCGGCCGGCGGAGGGAGGACGGCGGGCGGAGGGACGACGGCGGGCGGGGGCACCGAGCCGCGGGGAGGCTCCGGGGGCCGCTGGGCGCCCGCCGTGCCGGGTGCGGTCCGCGGCACCACAGGCGCCGGCGGGCCACTCGCGCAGGCCGCGACGACAAGGCCCAGCGCGACGAGCGCCAGCCGCCGGACGGCAGCTGCGGGACGGAGATGGAGGCGTTTGAATGGCATCTTGGGCGGAGAGGGCCGGGCGCCGGGCGGTCAGTTCGTGCCGCGGCGCAGCGGAACGAATCGTACCGCGTCCAGAACCGTCAAGGTCCAGTCGTCGCGGCCGGGACGATCGACCAGGTGCAGCGCCTGCGTGCCGTCGGCGGGGGTCAGGACCGGAGCGATCAGCCGCCCGCCGATCTTCATCTGAAGCAGCAGCGGATCGGGGATACGCTCGCCCGCCGCGGCGACGACGATCGCGTCATAGGGGGCCGCCGCCTCGACGCCGTCGTTGCCGTCGCCGAAGACGAGACGCAGGTTGGGCAGGCGCAGCGGACGGATGTGGGTGCGGGCGGCCTCGTGCAGCCAGCGCAGCCGCTCGATGGACACCACCTCGCCGAACACCCCGGCCAGCACCGCCGCCTGGTAGCCGCAGCCGGTGCCGACCTCCAGGACCTTGGCCCCGCGCAGCGCGGCCGTGTCGCGGCCGTGCGCGAGCAGCTCGATCATGCGCGCGACCGTGCTCGGCTTGGAGATGGTCTGGGACTGACCGATCGGCAGCGCGACGTCCTCGTAGGCGCGGCTCGCCAGCCCCTGGTCGACGAAGGCATGGCGGGGCACGCTGCCCATCGCGAGCAGGACCGCGTCGTGGCGGATACCCAGTACGCGAAGCGAATCGACCATGCGTTCGCGCGCGCGGTCTGAGGTCAGACCGGAGCCCGGCACGCGGGCTAGTCCGCCAGCCATTGGCGCGTCGCGTCGGACAGGTCCGTGGCGGTCAGGTCGATGTGCAGCGGGGTGACCGACACGTTACCGGCGGCCACTGCATGGAAGTCGGTCCCGGGGCCGGCGTCCTTGGCGCTGCCGGCCGGGCCGATCCAGTAGACGGTCTCGCCGCGCGGGTTCGTCGCCTTGACGACGTCCTCGGCATGGTGGCGCTTGCCGAGCCGCGTCGGCATGACCGCGCCGATCCGGTCGTAGGGGAGGTTGGGGATGTTGACGTTCAGCAGGACCGGACCGCGCTGAGGATAGGGCCGCTCTACGAAGCGCCGGACGACGTCGCGGGCGACGCGGGCCGCGCTGTCGAGGTGCTCGTGGCCCTTGTGCGCCAGCGAGAACGCGATAGAAGGGATGCCGAGCAGGAAACCCTCCATGGCTGCGGCCACGGTGCCCGAGTAGATGGTGTCGTCGCCCATGTTGGCGCCGTCGTTGATGCCGGAGACGACCAGGTCGGGGCGCTGCTCGAGCATCCCGGTCACCGCGATGTGGACGCAGTCGGTGGGCGTGCCGTTCAGGTAGAGGTAGCCGGTGGCGGCCTTGCGGACCGACAGCGGGCGGTCGAGGGTCAGCGAGTTGGACGCGCCGGAGCGGTCGCGCTCCGGGGCGACTACGATGACCTCGGCGAAGTCCCGCAGGGACTCCGCGAGTGCGGCGATGCCGGGGGCGAAGTAGCCGTCGTCGTTGCTGACAAGGATGCGCATGACTCGATTCTATCAACCGCCGGGGTGACATCGGTCGGTTGGCCGCAACGCCCGCGCCCGCGGCGCCTCGAAGACCGGGCCCGCGCTCAGCCCTCGGCCGGCCAGTCGCGTATGTAGGCCTTGAGCATCCGGTTCTCGAAGCTCTGTTCCTCCAGCACCGCGCGGGCGACGTCGTGGAAGGAGATCACCCCGAGCAGCAGTTCGCCGTCCATCACCGGCAGGTAGCGCTGGTGGTGCTCGATCATCAGCCGGCGCAGGTCATTGACGTCGAAATCCGGGCGGGCGATCTTGGGCGACGGATTCATGACGTCGCGCACCACGATCTCGGCGACCGGCGGCGTCGGGCCGCTGCGGTGCTCCTGCTGGCGACGGGCCAGCACGCGCAGCACCTCACGAAAGGTCAGCATGCCGACCAGCCGGCCGCGCTCCATCACGACGAGCGAGCCGATGTCGTGGTCGGCCATCACGATCACTGCCTCCGACAGCATCGTCTCGGGCGTCACCGTGTAGAGCGTCGTACCCTTGACCTTCAGGATCTCGCTGACTTGCATGGCCGCCCTCCCCTGTACCACCGCCCGAGTCCGGTCGATCGTATCGACTCGACACGGGGCTGGCAAGCCGCGCGACCGGGGCTCGGCGGCCGGCGCTCAGCGGATCGCGCTGGCGACGTTGCGGAGCTGGGGCGGCAGCGCGTCGGCGCCCAGTACGCGGCCGAGCTGGTGGGCGACGGTACGCTGCAGGTCGCCGAACTCGACGGGCTTTGCGAGGAAGGCGCTGCAGCCGGCGGCGGCGCCCCGGATCACGTCGAGCGCCGAACTGCGGCTGCTGAGGACGACGATCGGCAGCCTGCGCCAGCGGTCCTCCTGACGGATGCGGCGGGCGAGCTTCAGGCCGTCGGTGTCGGGCAGCATGAGGTCGAGCATCGCGAGGTCGACCGTGGAGGCGGCCAGGCGGCTCATCGCCTCGGTCCCGCTCGCGGCCGACTCGACCGCGACGCCCATGCGTTCGAAGGCGCCGGCCAGGTGGGTTCGCATCACCGCGCAGTCGTCGATCACCAGCACACGGGGCGGCGTCCGGCCGGAATCGTCCCGACCCGCCGACGCGGCGCGACGCGAGCCGGCGGGCCGCCCCGGATCGCCGAGCCGCTCGATCTCGACGACGCGGTTCAGGATCGGCAGCAGCTGCCGGGTCAGCTGGCCGATCTCGATCGCATGGCGTGTGCCGGACGACTCGTCGGGTCCGATCGCGGCGATCGTGGGTACGCCGGGGCGCTCGGCGTGGGTCCGTGCCAGCACCTCGCGCCCGAACGGGTCACCGACGCCGGCGATCAGAATGTCGCCGGAATCGATCTCGCCGGGCTGCGCGAGCCGGAACACGAAGCGGTTGTACTGGATGTGACGGAACACGATCTCGACGAGCCGCAGGTGCTGCGGGTCGAGGCCGGCGATGGCCACAATGAAGGTCGGACGAGCGCTCATGGATCGAATCGGGCGACAGGCCCGTCTCGCTCATGATTGTGAGCCTGCCGGCGTGCCGCCGCGACCGGACCGTCGGATGCGCGCGACGGTGCGACATGCGGCCCGATCGGCGGGCCACGGACTGGCGCGGACGGCCACCGGCGGCGCCTCGGGCCGCACAGAACCCGCGTGATAGCATCATCCGACCCCGGTGAGAGCCGCCCCCAGAGCCGTTGTCCGCCATGTCCCGAAGCGATCCGCAAGGCCTGTCCACGCTGGCGCTGCACGCCGGCGCCGCCCCCGATCCGGCCACGGGCGCCCGGGCCACGCCGATCCACCTCACCGCGGCCTACGTGTTCCCCGATTCCGACCGCGCCGCGGCGCTGTTCAACATGGAGAGCTCGGGCCACGTCTACTCCCGGATCAGCAATCCGACGGTCGCGGTGCTCGAGGAGCGGATCTCGGCGCTCGAGCAGGGGGTGGGCGCCATCGCGACGGCGAGCGGCCAGGCTGCGCTCCACCTGGCGGTGGCGACACTGGCTGGCGCGGGGTCGCACATCGTCGCCTCGCGGGCGCTGTACGGCGGCTCGCACAATCTGCTGCACTACACGATGTCGCGCTTCGGGATCGCCACCACCTTCGTCGATCCCCGCGACATCGACGCCTGGCGCGCCGCGCTGCGCCCCACCACCCGGCTGCTGTTCGGCGAGACGCTCGGCAACCCCGGGCTCGACGTGCTGGACATCCCGCGGGTGGCGCAGGTGGCGCACGACCACGGCGTGCCGCTGCTGGTGGACGCCACCTTCACCACGCCCTGGCTGATGCGCCCGTTCGAGCACGGCGCGGACCTCGTCTACCACTCGGCGACCAAGTTCCTGTGCGGCCACGGCACGGTGATCGGCGGGCTGCTGGTCGACTCCGGGCGCTTCGACTGGCAGGCCAGCGGAAAGTTCCCGGAGCTGACCGAGCCCTACGAAGGCTTCCACGGCATGGTCTTCGCCGAGGAATCCACTGTCGCGCCCTTCCTGCTGCGGGCGCGCCGCGAGGGCCTGCGCGACTTCGGCGCCTGCCTGTCGCCGATGAACGCCTTCCAGATCCTGCAGGGCATCGAGACGCTGCCGCTGCGGATGGCGCGCCACGTCGAGAACGCCCGCGCGGTGGTGGCCTTCCTCGCTGCCCACCCGCAGGTGGCGCGCATCGGCTGGCCCGAGCTCGACTCGCACCCCGATAAGGCCCTCGCGCAGCGCCTGCTGCCGCGCGGCTGCGGGGCGGTCTTCAGCTTCGACCTCAAGGGCGATCGCGCGGCGGGCCGGCGCTTCGTCGAGAGCCTGACGCTGTTCTCGCACCTGGCCAACGTCGGCGACGCCAAGTCGCTGGTGATCCACCCGGCCTCGACGACGCACTTCCGCATGGACTCGGCGGCGCTCGCCGCGGCCGGCATCGGCGAGGCGACGCTGCGCCTCTCGATCGGGCTGGAGGACGTCGACGACCTGCTCGACGACCTCAAGCGCGGGTTTCGCGCCGCGCAGAAAGGCGCCTGAAGGAGACACCCGATGCAGTTCGACGTCGATGGCCGCAGCGCCTATGCCTACACCGGCGGGCGCCCGTTCGATCCGTCCGGCCCGGTGGTGGCGCTGGTGCACGGCGGGCAGCTCGATCACAGCGTCTGGATCCTGCAGAGCCGCTTCCTCGCGCACCACGGCTTCTCGGTGCTCGCCCTAGACCTGCCCGGCCACGGGCGCAGCGCCGGACCCGTGCTGCCCGACATCGCGTCGATGGCGAGCTGGGTGCTGCGCGCGCTGGCCGCGGCGGGTGCACGCCGCGCCGCGATCGTCGGCCACAGCATGGGCTCGCTGATCGCGCTCGAGGCGGCGGGCCAGGCGCCGGCGGTGGTGCGCGGCGTCGGGCTCCTCGGCACCGCGTTTCCGATGAAGGTGTCCGACACGCTGCTGAAGGCGGCCCGCGACGACGAGCAGGCCGCCTTCGACATGATCAACCAGTGGTCGCATGCCCGGCTGGTGCACCGGCCCGGCACGCCCGGCCCCGGCTTCTCGCTGTTCGTGCAGAACCTGCGTCTGATGCAGCGCCAGCGCCCGGGCGTGCTGCTCAACGACTTCGCCGCCTGCGACGCCTATGCGCAGGGCCTGGAGCGCGCGCAGGCGCTCGCCTGCCCGGCGCTGCTGGTGATCGGCACGCGCGACGCGATGACCCCGCCGCGCGCCGCGCGCGACCTCGCCCGCGCGATCGCGGGGGCGTCCGTGGTGGAGATCCCGGGCTGCGGCCACAACGCGATGGGCGAGGCGCCGGACGAGGTGCGCGACGCGCTGTTCGCGTGGCTGCGCAGCCCGGCGATGACCGACCTGCCCGCGGCGCGGGCGGCCTAGCCCTGCGGCCCGACGGCGACGGCCCGCCGCCCTTTTCCAGGACACGCCATGAACGAGCCCGCGCCACCGCCTGCCGACCGGCGCTTCGGATCCTTCGCCGAGTTCTACCCCTACTACCTGGGCGAGCACACCGACCGGACCTGCCGGCGGCTGCACTTCGCGGGCTCGAGCCTCGGTGTGGCGTGCCTGGTGATGTTCGTTGGGAGTGGCCGCTGGGGCTGGCTCGCGGCCGGGGTCGTCGCGGGCTACGCGTTCGCCTGGGTCGGTCACTTCGTGTTCGAGAAGAACCGTCCGGCCACCTTCAAGCACCCGTTCTACAGCTTCGCCGGGGACTGGGTGATGTTCAGGGACATGCTGACCGGCAGGATCCGGTTCTGAGGCTCAGGCGCGCGCCGCCAGCACCTCGGCGAGCGGCCGTGCGAGCAGCGCACTGCCTGGGTCGAGGTGCTCGCGGGGCGCGCCAGCCCGCCGGCGCGCCGCGTCGGTCGTGGCGCCCTGCCACACGCGCTCGAAGATCGGCCTGAGCGTCTTGCCCGGCAGCTCGACTGTGGGCAGCCAGTACTCGTCCCAGACGCCCGACGGGCCGCCGTGCGCCGCGACCGGCCACACCCTGACGATGTAGCCCTGCGCGGCGAGCAGCGAGGCGACGCGGTCGGCGGCCGCGCCGTCGCCGTCGAACTCGGGCATGAAGCGCGCGCTCGGCACACGCTGCGGCGCGGCGCGCACGAGCTCGGCGAGCACCCTGACGATCCGGTCGAACTCGCCGGACGGCGTGGTCAGGTGGGGGCTGCCGAGCGGCGTGGCCCAGAAGCGCATGTTGGACGCCACCAGCGCGCCCACCAGCACGCTCATCCAGATCGAGAACACCCACAGCAGGAACAGCGGCAGCGCGGCGAAGGCCCCGTAGACGACCGTGTAGCTCGGGAATTGGGCGATGTACACGCCCAGCAGGCGGCGCAGCATATCGAGCAGCATCCCGGTGACCAGCGCCCCGATCAGCGCATGGCGCCAGAGCACCCGTTCGTTGGGCGCCATCCGGTAGAGCAGCGTGAGGCCCAGCACGCCGAGCAGCGGCGCGAGCACCTGCGCGAAGGCCTCGAGGATCCAGGGGATGCCGGTCAGGCTGGCGACGACCCGCAACTGCAGGGCGAGCGCCGCGCCCAGCAGCACCGGGCCGGCCGTCAGCATCGACCAGTAGAGCGCCAGGCGCTGCGCGAGCGGACGGGGTCGCGGGGTGCGCCAGATGCTGTTGAGCGTACCGTCGATCGTCAGCATCGCGGACATCGCAGTCGCGAGGAACACGACGGTGCCGATCGCCGACAGCTGCTCGGCGGCGCCGGCGAATTCGTTGATGTAATCGGCCACCGTCACGCTGAACGAGGGCAGGAACAGGTTGTCGGCGACGAAGCGCTTGACGTTCTCGCGCATCGACTCGAAGGCCGGCAGCGCGGTCAGCACCAGCAGCCCGAAGGCCGCTGTCGGGACGATCGCCATCAGCGTGAGCAGCGTGAGGCTGCCGGCTGCCTGCTGCAGGCGCAGTTCGCCCGCCTGACGGGCCATCGCCGTCAGCATGCTGCCCAGACGAACCCGGAACTCCTCCATCGACGGCATGATACCTTCGCGCCGATGCCCGCCACCGACCGCTACCGCCGCCTCACCATCGCCTGCGTCGCCGGGCTCGCGCTGCTGTCGGTCGCGTGGGAGGCCTGGCTGTCCCCGCTGCGCCCCGGCGGCTCGCTGATGGTGCTCAAGGCGCTGCCGCTGCTCGTGGTCCTGCCGGCGCTGATGCGCGGCACGGTGCGGGCCTATCAGTGGTGGTCGATGCTGATCCTCGTGTACCTGTGCGAAGGCCTGGTCCGCGGCATCAGCGATCCGACCGAGATGGGCCGGATGCTGGGCTGGATCGAGGCGGCGCTGGCCGGTGCCGCCTACGGCGCGATCCTGGCCTACGCGCGAGCCGCGCGGGCGCCTCAGCCGCCCGTGCCGCTGACCTCGCGCTGACCTCGCGCTGACCGTCCGCTGATGGTGCGCCGATGGTCCGCTGATCGTCCGCTCAGGCGGCGCGCCGCCACGCGTCGGGGACCGCGCGCTACCGCTCGGCGAGCGCACCGACCGGCCGAGGGTCGCGCGCGCCAGCGGCCTCGACCGCATCGAGCGCGGACCGCAGCAACCCCTCGTCGGCGCCGTCGAGCAGGGTCGAGTCGCTCAGCGTGCGGCGCCAGATGCGGGCGCCGGGCCGACCGTGGTACAGCCCGAGCATGTGGCGCACGATCGAGCGCAGCGGCACGCCCAGGGCCGCCTGCGTAGCCGCATAGCCGATCATCCGCTCGACGGCCTGGGCCCGGGCGGTCACGCGCGGTGCGTCGTGAAAGACCTGCGCGTCGACCTCCGCGAGCAACCAGGGGTCGTGATACGGCGCCCGGCCGAGCATCGCGCCGTCGAGGCCGCGGGCATGCTCGATGGCGGCGGCCACGGTGTCGAGGCCGCCGTTGACGACGACGATGGCGTCGGGGAAGTCGGCCTTCAGCGCGTGCACGACGTCATGGCGCAGCGGCGGCACCTCCCGGTTCTCCTTGGGGCTCAGTCCCTCGAGCCAGGCGTTGCGCGCATGGACCACGAACACGCGGCAGCCCGCGGCGTGTAGCGCGCCGACGAAGTCGCGCACCAGACCGTAGGACGCCTCCCGGCCCAGCCCGATCCGGTGCTTGACCGTGACCGGCACCGACACCGCGTCCTGCATCGCCTTGAGGCAGTCGGCGACCAGCGCCGGCTCGCGCATCAGGCAGGCGCCGAATGCGCCGCGCTGCACCCGCTCGCTCGGGCAGCCGCAGTTCAGGTTCACCTCCGCATAGCCGAAGGCCTCGCCGATGCGGGCGCTGCGTGCGAGGTCGGCGGGCTCGCTGCCGCCGAGCTGCAGCGCCACCGGCTGCTCCGCGGGGTCGAAGCCGAGCAGGCGCTCCAGATTGCCGTGCAGCACCGCACCGGTGGTCACCATCTCGGTGTACAGGCGGGCGTGGCGCGACAGCTGCCGATGGAAGTAACGGCAGTGGCGGTCGGTCCAGTCCATCATCGGAGCGACGCAGAATGCCCAGTCGCGCGGCTGCAGATCCATCAATGCCTCGTTCATCGGACGCGGGCCGCTACCGACCTGACCAGGCCGGGCGGGCGTGCGAGCCGCATTGTCTCAGGCCGCGGGCGGTCGGACATGCCATGGGCCGGGGGTCGGCGCCACGTCCAGCACGCAACGCCCGCGCGGCGCGCGGCGCCACCGTTAAATGTTCGATTCAACCGTGCCGAGGTCGCGTCTGGCGCTCGACCGCTTTTCGTCGAAAGCGCAGCGCAAATGGGTCGATGCGCCCTGCCACATGGCGCGCCGCGACCGGCGAACCGAAGGTACTAGCCCGCCGGTCGCATGACGGCGCGTTGACACCGTCCGTGCCGATTCGTGACCATGGATCCTCTAGTGAAGCTTCCGGGACGGACTGCAACATGGGCCTGCACTTCCTGATCGTCGACGATCACCCGCTGATGCGCGGCGCGATCCGCAACAACCTCGAGACGCTCGACGACACCGTCCGATGCGAGCCAGCCGCCACGCTGGCCGATGCGTTGCGTCTGATCGGCGCCGGCGCGCGCTTCGATATCGCGCTGCTCGACCTCTGCCTTCCGGACACGGTGGGCACGGCCGGACTCGAAACGCTGCGCGGGCGCTTCCCCGGACTGCCGGTGCTGGTGCTGTCGGGCGCGCACGACCGCCCGACCATCGACCGCTGCCTGGCGGCCGGGGCGGCGGGGTTCGTGCCCAAGACCGCGACGCCCGAGCGCTTCGCCGCCGCGGTGCGGGCCGTCTCGGCCGGCCAGCTGTACCTGCCGCCCGAGATCGAGGAGGCCGTCGACGCCGGCTGGGCAGCGAGGGCGCTCGCCCGAGTGGGCGTCACCGGCGACATACGCCAGCTCGGCCTGACCGATCGCCAGGCGGAGGTGCTGCGGCTGATCCTTCGGGGGCTGCCCAACAAGCTGATCGGCCGCCAGCTGCAGCTCGCCGAGGGCACGGTCAAGGTGCACGTGAGCGCCGTGCTGCGCGCGCTCGGCGTGCGCAACCGGACGCAAGCGGTGCTCGCCGCCAACCGGCTCGGGCTGCGGCTGCCGGACTGACCCCACGCGAGGCCGGCCTGCGGCGCACGAATCGGGCGCGGCCCGGCGACCGGCCGCGCACGGTCATCCGTGCGCCGATGCCCGATGCAACACGCGCGGCGTTGTAGCCGAACACCCCGCCGCCGAGGCCCACCACATCGCCGGGCGCGACGCCCGGCAAGCCCCTCATGAGCGCGCCGCTGCCTCCCTGTGTGCGCTCGAGCCAGTGGGCGCCAGCCAGCATCGCCATGCGCCCGTCGACCTCGCTCATCGGCGCGCGCTGCGGCAGGCCCCAGCCGGGTCCGGTCACCGTCTCGTAGGCGATCGCGGTGCATCCGGAAGCGAGCAGCGCGTGCGCCTGCACTGGATCGGGCGCCAGCTGCAGACCGGTGAACAGCATGCTACCCGCCCGCAGCAGCCCGAATTCCGACGGCTGTGGCGCCCTGACCTTCACGATCAGCTCGGCCTCGGCCCATACCGCGGCACAGTCGGCGGCGAGTCGTGCACCGGCCGCGCGCCATGCATCGTCCGACACGCCGCGGTTCATCGTCGGATGGCGTGGTACGCGGCGCCCAGGTGGGTGCCGTTGTGCAGGCACAGCCGGACGTTCTCGATGGCCCACACCGCGGCATCCGGCAGGTCCGCCTGCCGCAGCCCGGGAAAGAACGGCTGAATCCGACGGAACGCGTGCTCGTGCATGAAGTACTCCACGAACGGCAAAAATGGGGTCTGACCCCGATTTTCAAAAACGGGGTGTGACCCTGATTTTCAGGCGCCGATGTGCCGGCGGGGGCGGTGCGGCGCGGCCGGTCAGCCCCAGGGGAAGGCGCTGCGCGGCGGCAGCGCGAAGCCGCCGGCGAGCGACTCGCCGATGCGCAGGCCCTCGTTCCACTTGGCCATCCGCTCCGAGCGGGTGAAGGAGCCGACCTTCAGCTGGCGCGCGCCCCAGCCCACGGCGAGATGCACGATGGTCACGTCCTCGGTCTCGCCGGAGCGGGCCGACACGATCGAGTCCCAGCCGAGCGCGCGCGCCGCCTCGAGCGCCGCTCGCGTCTCGGTCAGGGTGCCCGCCTGGTTCGGCTTGATCAGCGCGGTGTTGCCGGCACCCGCGGCGGCGTGCGCGCGGATCCGGTCGGCGGAAGTGACTACCGCGTCGTCGAGCACCACCTGGACGCGCTCGCCCGCGGCCGCCGTGAACGCGGCCAGCCCGGCCAGGTCGTCCTCGGCGAGCGGGTCCTCGATCGAGACGATCGGATAGGCGCGCAGCCAGCCCAGCAGCATGTCGGCGAGCTCGGCCGATGCGAGCTCGCGCGGGCCCTCCCCCGCGCCGCCGCGGGCAAGGCGGTATCGCCCGCCACGGCCGAAGTTGCTGGCAGCGATGTCGAGCGAGATCGCTACGTCCTCGCCCGGGCGAAGCCCCGCTGCCTCGATGGCGCGCACCAGCATCGTCAGGGCCTGGGCGTTGTCGTCGAAGGCCGGCCAGAACCCGCCCTCGTCGGCGACGCCCTGCAGCCGGCCCGCGTCGGCGAGCAGCCGGCCGGCGCAGCGGTAGACCTCAGCGGTCCAGTCGAGCGCGCAGCGCCAATCGGTCGCGCCCACCGCCACCACCATGAAGTCCTGCACGTCGAGCCGCCCGCCCGCGTGCGCGCCGCCACCGAAGATCTGGATCTCGGGCAGCGGCAGCACGGCCGGCGCGTCACCGGCGAGCCACGCCCACAGCGGCCGACCGGCGCCGGCGGCGGCCGCATGCGCGACCGCCATCGAGGTGGCGACCAGCGCGTTGCCGCCGAGCCTGGAGCGGTCCGGCGTGCCGTCCAGGGCGATCATCCGCGCGTCGATGCCGGCCTGGTCTGCCGCATCCATGCCGACCAGCGCCGGCCCGATCTCGGCCAGCACCGACCCGACCGCGCGCTGCACGTCGAGCCCGCCGAAGGCCGTGCCGCCGTCGCGCAGGTCGACGGCCTCGCCCGAGCCGGTGGAAGCGCCCGCCGGCGCGATCGCCCGGCCGCTCGCGCCGCCGGCCAGGCGCACCTCGACCTCGACGGTCGGGCGCCCGCGAGAATCCCAGACGCGGCGAGCGTGGACGCCGGCGACGTGGCCGGAGGCGGTGGCGGGAGAAGCTGAGGGGTTCAAGGCGATGTCCTGGTGAGGGGCGTCGGAAGGGGAGCGTCGCTCGCCCGGCTGCGGGCGACGGGGGTTCGGGGTGCTGGAGCGGGACCGTTGCGGGTGCGCCTCGCGGACGTCCAGGGCGACCGCCCGGACCTTGTATGTTTAGGCCAGACCAGCGCGGTAGAGTCCGATCACCGATGAGGTGACCGGACCGGACCGTGCAGCCTGAACGGCCCTAGGGTTTTGAAGCCCGTGGCTGAGTGAATTGCGCACGGCCTCCGTGCTGGTCTTCCCGATGCCCGAACGGTTAGTCGAGCGGCCACTCGCCGGCTCGCATTCACAAGGAAGGGTTAAGAAGGCCATGTCTGGATCATCCGTGATGGTGGGGATCGACGTCGCGAGCCTGCACGTCGATGTGGCGGCGATCGGTGCCGAATTGCCGGCGTCGCTTGCCCGAGTGAGCAACGACGCCGAGGGCCACAGCGCGTTGGCCGACGGCTTGGTACGCCTGGCACCGGGTCTCGTGTTGATGGAGGCCACCGGCGGCTACGAGGCGGCGCTGGCGTGCGCGCTGCAGGCGGCGGGCCTGCGCGTGGCGGTGATCAACCCGCGCATGGCACGCGACTTCGCACGCGCCATGCAGCGGCTGGCCAAGACCGACCGGATCGACGCCGCCACGCTCGCCGAGCTCGCCGGCGTGCTGGCGCGCAGGCCCGACGCGGAGCGTTTCATCCGTCCGGTCAGCGAGCCCGAGCAGCAGGATCTGGCGGCGCTGGTGACGCGCCGGCGCCAGCTGGTGGCCATGCAGCTCTCCGAGCGTCAGCGGCTGCGCCTGGCACGCCCTGTGGCCCGCCCCAGCATCGAGGCGATGATCGAGGCGATCAAGCACCAGCTCGACGACGTCGAGGCCGAGATGGCTCGCCACGTCGAGCAGCATCACGCCCAGATGGCGGCACTCCTGCAGGGCGTGGCCGGTATCGGCAAGGTCGCCGCCGCCACCTTGATCGCCGAACTGCCCGAGCTCGGACGGCTCAACCGGCGCCAGATCTGCGCGCTGGTGGGCGTGGCACCTTACGCCAACGATTCCGGCTCGAGTCGAGGTCGAAGGCGAATCGCCGGCGGGCGCTTCGAGGTGCGACGGGCGTTGTACATGGCCACCCTCACGGCCGTGCGCTACAACCCGCCGATCCGAGACTTCTACGAACGACTGGTGGCCGCGGGCAAGCTCAAGAAAGTGGCTCTGATCGCCTGCATGCGCAAGCTGATCACCCACCTCAATGCCATCGCCCGCGACCATCTGAACGCTCACGATCGGCTCGCTATCGCTTGACGTCGAACACGGTTACTCAGCCGCCCAGCGCCATGCGCCAGGCCGCGGCGACCGCGGACGGCGTCGCCACCGGCGCCAGCAGCAGGCGCGACGCGAATGCGCGCACGCGGTCCTGGTCGAGCGGGTCGGTCAGGTACTCGACCGGCGACTTGCCGTCCACGCGGGCGAGCATCAGCCCGGGCAGCAGCGCCGCCACGCGCGCAGCGAGGTCCGAGGCCGGCTCCCAGTCCACGCCCTCGAGGTAGCGCGCGGCGAAGGCCTCGAAGCAGGCGAGCAACCGGTCGCGCGCCGACGGGTTCCACAGGCACTTGAGCAGCAGGTGGTTCAGGCAGAACGCCACGTCGAACGCCGGGTCGCCGTACCACGCGCATTCGGCATCGAGCAGCACCGGGCCCGCCGGGCCCGCCAGCAGGTTCTTGGGGCTGACGTCGCCGTGCACCAGCGCGCGGCGCGTCGTCGCGGTGGTCTCGACCAGCGCGTGCAGACGCGGCGCGAGCCGCGGATGACGGGCCGCGGTCGCGACCAGGTAGGGATCGAGCCGCAGCGCGTGGAACAGCGTGCCCGTGTCGAAGCGGGCCGCGATCGCGGCGTCGCCGGCGGTGGCCGCGTGGATCGCGGCGAGCGCCTCGGCCACCTGCGCGGCGAAGGCCGGGTCGGCATGGCCGTCGCGCAGCAGGCCCTTCCAGACAGGGTAGCGCTCGGGCGGCAGCCACTCCATCGCGAGCGAGCCCGAGGGCGCGTCGTAGCCGAGCAGCCGCGGCACGCAGGCCGGACGGACCCTTGCCGCGATCCTGAGCCATTCGGCCTCGTGGCTGCTGCGCTCCACAGGGACCCGCCAGTCGGCGGCCACCTTGAGCCTGGGCAGCGCACGCTTGATGCACAGGCTGGCACCGGAAAGGTCGACCCGCAGGATGTCCGACGAGACACCGCCCGCGAGCGGTTCGCAGGACAGGGGATCGTCCGGGCCGCACAGGCCCAGCCGGATCATGACGACGCGCACCGCGGCGGCGTCCAGGACTTCTGCAGGGGTTTGCATCGAGTCCGGATTGTAGGTGTTCCCGCCGTCGTGCGCGATTGGGTGCGGAATCGTTGACACGCATCAAACACGCTGCGGGGCGCCGTGATCGAGCCGGCCGATAATCGAGCCATACACCGCGATGAAGCGTCCGATGCCCGCACCCGTCCGCAGCCATCTCCACCATGACGGGCCGCTCACGCGCGCGGCCGCACCCTTCGATCCCTGGCAGTCCGTCAATGCGCTGTGGGACGTCTGGTCGGGCAGCCATGCAGACGAGTCCGGCATCGAGCGTCGGGCGCGCTGGCGGCTGCGCGAGCTGCTCGCGGCGGCCACCGCAGCGCCGCTGCACGCGCGCCGACTGCGCGAGGCCGCGGGTGCCGCCAGCGGCGACCCGGGGCGCTCGGCCAAGGCGGCCCACGTCGCCTCGCGGCTGCCGCTCGAGGCGATCCGGCCGATCGACCGCGCCGAGACGATGGCCCACTTCGACGAGGGCTGCACCGACCCGCGGGTGACGCTCGAGGGGGTGCGGGGCTTTCTCGCCGACCCCCGTCGTCTCGGCGAGGCCTACCTCGGGCGCTACGCTGTCTGGACCAGTTCGGGCACCACCAGCATCCCCGGCATCTACCTGCAGGACACGCGCGCCCTCGCGGTCTATGACGCGCTCGAATCGCTTCGACTGTGCGGACTGGACCATCCGGCCCGGCACACGCAATGGCTCGCATCGATGCTCGGCGAGCCCTTCGGCGCCGAGCAGCGCTACGCGATGGTCGGCGCGACCGGCGGCCACTTCGCCGGCAACGCCAGCGTCGAGCGGATGCGCCGGATCTGGCCCTGGGCGGCCCGCCATGCGCGCGTGTTCTCGATCATGCAGCCGCTGCCCGAGCTGGTGCGGGAGCTCGAGGCGTTCGCCCCCAGCGTGATCGCGACCTATCCGACCGCCGCCGAGCTGCTCGCCGAGGAACGCCTCGCCGGTCGCCTGCGCCTCGCGCCGCGCGAGATCTGGCTGGGCGGCGAGCAGCTGGGCGAGACGACGCGCGCCCGGATCGCCCATGCCTTCGGCTGCCGCGTGCGCGAGAGCTACGGCGCCTCGGAGTGCCTGTCCATCGCCTGGGACTGCGACCAGAGCGCGCTGCACGTCAACACAGACTGGGTCGTGCTCGAGCCGGTCGACCGGGCGGGGCGCCCGGTGCCGCCGGGCACCGCGTCGCACACGGTGCTGCTGACCAACCTCGCCAATCGGGTGCAGCCGCTGATCCGCTACGACCTGGGCGACAGCGTGACGCTGGGCATGCGGCGATGCGCCTGCGGCTCGCCCTTCCCCACGCTGCGCATCGAGGGCCGCCGCGACGACGTGCTCGAGTTCGACGGCACGCACGGGTCGGTCAAGCTGCTGCCGCTCGCGCTGGTCACTGTGATGGAGGACGAGGCGCAGGCCTTCGACTTCCAGTTGCTCGCCCGCGACCGCCGCACGCTCGCGCTGCGCCTCGAGCCGTTCGGCACGCAGGCGGCGCAGCACGCGCAGCGACTGGCCTGCCGGCACGCGCTGCGCGCCTACCTCGACCGCCACGGCCTGCCGGGCGTGCAGATCGTCGACGACCCGGAGCCGCCGATGCGCGAGCCGGTGAGCGGCAAGCTGCGTCGCGTGATGCACGCGCGCTGACGGGCGCGGGGCCCGGCCCGAGACCTCCGGGGCCGCTGCCGCTACTCCAGCCAGTCGCCCGCCAGGAAGCGGCGCGCGACCGCCGTGCGAGGCGCGGCGAAGAACCCGGCAGCAGGGCCGGCCTCGACCACGCGGCCCCGATGCAGCAGCACGACGTGCTGCGCGATCCGCCGCGCCTGAGCCAGGTCGTGGGTGCTCATCACGAGCCCGCAGCCGCGTGCCGACAGCGCGAGCAGGTGACGCTCGATGGCCGCGCCCGCGGCCGGGTCGAGGCTCGAGGTCGGTTCGTCCAGCAGCAGGCACCCGGGCTCCAGGGCCTGCGCGCGGGCGACGGCAAGGCGTTGCTGCTCGCCGCCCGACAGCCGGCGCGCCGGGCGCGACCCCACGTGGGCGAGACCCACGTCGGCGAGCGCCGCCCGCGCACGCGCCGCACGCTGCGCCCCCGGCACGCCCGCGATGCGCAACGCGTGTTCGACGTTGCCGAGCACGCTTCGCCGCAGCATCACCGGGCGCTGGAAGACCAGCGCGAAGCGCGGTCGCACCGGCCGGCCAAGCGCGTCCTCGCCGGCGAGGCGCCCCGCCCGCGGGGTCACCAGCCCGTGCAGCACCTGCAACAGCGTGCTCTTGCCCGCGCCGTTCGGACCCACGACGACGGTGCGCCCGGTGAGCGACACGTCGAGATCGACGCCGTCGAGCGCGGCGTGGCCCCCGAGGTCCACCACGACCCCGCGAAGGCGCATCAGCACGCCCGCGCCTTCCCCCGCGGCCGGCCCGCGGGCCGCGTCAGCCGAAGCGTCGGCCGGCATAGTGGCGCACCCCCGATGCACAGGCGTTCACGAGCAGCACCACCGCGACCAGCACCAGGCCGAGGCCGAGCGCGAGCGGCAGGTCCCCTTTGCTGGTCTCGAGCGCGATCGCGGTGGTCATCACCCGCGTCACGCCGTCGATGTTGCCCCCGACGATCATCACCGCGCCGACCTCGGCCGCGGCGCGCCCGAATCCCGCGAGCACCACGGTCAGCAGAGAGAAGCGCGCCTCGGAGAGCAGGGTCCCGATGGTCTGCGCGCGCGAGGCGCCGAGCGAGCGCAGATAGGGGCCGCACTCGGCGAGCGTGTCCTCGAGCGTCTGTCGCGCGAGCGCGGCCATCAGCGGCAGCACCAGCAGCGACTGCGCGATCACCATCGAGGTCGGCGTGAACAGCAGCCCGAGCGGGCCGAGCGGACCCGCGCGCGACAGCATCAGGTACACGACGAGGCCCACCACCACCGCCGGCAGCCCCATCAGCGCGTTGAGCACCGCGATCACCACGCCCCGCCCCGCGAACGGCGTCAGCGCGAGCCAGGCCGCGAGGGGCAGCGCGATCGCCGCCGACACCAGGGTTGCGAGGCCGCTCACCTGCAGGCTCAGCCCGACGATCGGCCACAGCCCGGTGTTGGCGCCGAGCATCAGGCCGAACGCCTGCTGCAGGCTCGCCGACAGATCGTTCATGGCTCGGGGGACACGCGTGGCGGCAAGGCGGTTGCGCAGGTGGCGGGATGCGGCCGAGACTCTAGCAGGTCGTGCCGCGCAGCCTGCGGCGCCCGGGTGGCGCGGCGGCGCGCCGCGGCGGAGAATCCGGGGCATGTACCGGGTCCCCCTGCGAGTACGATCGGCCGCGGCCGCGGCCGCGCTGTCGGTCTGGCTGGCCGCCTGCGCAAGCGCCCCCTTCCAGACGCCTGGCGAGCCGTCCCCGTCGGCGAGCGGCGCGGCCCTGGCCGCGAACGGCCCGACGACGCGAGGCGCGGCCGCGGCGGACGCTGCGCAGGCCTGCGCGGCGCTGGCCGATGCGCTCGACGCAGCGGTGTCGCGCGCCGGCGTACGCGATGCGCAGGACGCCCGGATCGCCAGCGCCCACTGGCTGCGAGTCGACCGATTCGAGGCTTCGCTCGCCGGTGACACGACCGACGCGACGCGCACCGCCCTGTGGCTCGAGCGCCTGCGGGCGCGCGACGCGGCCGCGCGACGGGTCGAGATCGCGAACCTGCCGCCGGATTCGCTGCGGCCGCTGTCGGCGCTGCCCGCGGCGTCGACGCCGGCGCTGCCCCCGGGCGACGCCCCGCCAGGCGCCCCGGCCGACGGCGCGGATTCCGCTCGCACCGCGCTGGCCGCCGGCGTCGATCGCTGCGGCCGCGCGTTCGTGGCGCGGCTGGGCGAGGACCCTGCCGCCCTCGCCTCGATCCGCGCCGGCGCCCGCGTGCCCGACGACTATGTCGACTGGCTGCGCGTGCTCGGGCTGTATCCGCTGACCGCGCTGCCGTTCGCGGCCGGCGTGCGTCGCGAGGAAGCCGCCTCGATCGCCGCCTTCGCGGCGGGCGCGGCCGACGTCGCACGCGATGCGCACCGGGTCGGGCCCGCGCCGGACCCGGTGGGCGGGCAGCGGGTCGAGGGGCCGCTTCCGCGCGACGCGCTCGGCGTGCCGCGCCTCGATGCGCGCCTGCGCGCGGCGCTGCTCGCCGCCCATGCCCCGGTGTTCGCACTGGCGGGCAGCGGGCCCGACGACCGCTTCGGCGAGCTGGCCCTGGGCCCGGCCGGCCGGGCCCAGGTCGACGGCAGCCGGCCGGCGGTCTACGGGCGCGTCGCGTTCACCCGCTGGCAGGGTACGGTGCGCGTGCAGCTCGTCTACACCGCATGGTTTCCCAGGCGCCCGCCCGCCGGTGCGCTCGACCCGCTCGCGGGCCATCTCGACGGCGTGCTGCTGCGCCTGACGCTCGACGACTCGGGCGGAGTCGCGATGGTCGACAGCATCCATGCCTGCGGCTGCTGGCACCTGTTCGTGCCGGTGGGCGCACTGCGCGAGCGGCCGTCGCCCGCAGGGCTCGACGAGTGGGCGTTCGTGCCACAGCGGCTCGATGCGGTGCCGCCGGGTGCCCGGCTGCGGGTCCGGATCGCGGCACGCACGCATGCGGTCGAGGGCATCGACACGGTCGGCACCGCCACCGCCGCGGCTGACGCCGTCTACCGGCTGCTCGACGACGACGCGCTGCGCAGCCTCCCCAACTCGGCCGGCGGGCGTCGCAGCCTGTACGACCCGCGCGGGCGAGTGCCCGGCACCGAGCGTGCCGAGCGCTGGCTCTTCTGGCCGATGGGCATCGCCGACGCCGGCTCGATGCGGCAGTGGGGACGGCATGCGACAGCCTTCGTGGGGCGGCGCCACTTCGACGAGCCCGACCTGCTGGAGCGGCGGTTCGCGCCGTCCCGCGACGCGCGGGCGGCTGCTGGCGCCAAGGACGCCGCGGACTGAACGGCGCGTCGGGTCGGGCTCCCCGCCCGGACGGGGCGGCGCGGTGTCGTGGCAGGACGCTCGGGTGGCGATCGTGCTGGCGGGAACGTCGGGATCGAGCGCCGCGCCCAGGCCCACCCCCACGCTCGGGGCTCAGCGCCCGGCCAGCGCGTCCGCGACGAACTCCATCCGGTCCTGCCCGAAGAACAGCGCGTCCCCCACGAAGAAGCTCGGCGCGCCGAACACCCCGCGCGCAACCGCCTCCTCGGTGTCGCGCTTGAGCGCGTCCTTCACCGCGGGATCCTCGACCATCGCCATGAAGGCCTGCGGATCGAAGCCGGCCGCCGCGAGCACCGCCGCCACCTCCGCCGGATCGCCCAGGTTGCGGGGATGCGCCCACATCGCGTCGAACACCGCGTCGAGGTAGCGGGGCAGCGACTGCGGATCGCGCAGCCGCAGGCCCGCCGCCCCCCGCATCAGCACCAGCGTGTTGACCGGGAACCACGGATTGTGCTCGAAGGGCACGCCCAGCCGCGCCGCCCAGCGTGCGAGGTCGGCGCCGGTCCAGCGCCCCTTCGCGGCGACCTCGACCGGGCTGCGGTTGCCGGTCGCCTTGAAGACGCCGCCCAGCAGCATCGGGCGCAGCTGCGCCCGCGCGCCGGTGCTGCGCTCCAGCGCCGGCAGCGCGCGCCAGGCGATATAGGTGTAGGGGCTGCCCACGTCGAACCAGAACTCGAACGCCGGGACGGCGGGGCGGGGTCGGTCGCTCATCGGAGTCTCCTGCGTCGGGCTCACCAGCTCTCGGTCCACGGGCGCAGGTCGAGCTCGTGGGTCCACGCGTCGCGCGGCTGGCAGTGCAGCATCCAGTAGCTCTCGGCGATGTGGTCGGGGTTCAGGATGCCGTCCCGGTCCTTCAGCGCGTAGCGCTCGGGGAAGGTGTCGCGGATGAAGGCGGTGTCGATCGCGCCGTCGATCACCGCATGGGCGACGTGGATGCCCCGGGGCGCGAGCTCGCGGGCCATGCTCTGCGCCAGCGCCCGCAGCCCCGACTTGGCCCCGGCGAAGGCCGAGAACCCGTCGCGCCCGCGCAGGCTCGCGCTCGCTCCGGTGAAGAGGATCGTGCCCCGACCACGCGGCAGCATCACGCGCGCCGACTCCCGGCCCATCAGGAAGCCGGCGAAGCAGGCCATCTCCCACACCTTGAAGTACACGCGCGAGGTGGTCTCGAGTATCCCGAAGCGCACGTTGCCGCCGATGTTGAACACCGCGACCTCGATCGGCGCGATCTCGCGCTCGATGCGGTCCACCAGCGCGACCGTGTCGGGCTCCTTGCGCGCGTCGCAGCCGAAAGCGTGCGCCTCGCCGCCGTCGGCACGGATGCGCTCGACCAGCGGCTGCAGAGAGTCCGCATTGCGCCGCGTCACGCAGGCGACGTAGCCCTCCCGCGCAAAGCGCCGCGCGATGGCGCCGCCGGTCGCATCGCCCGCGCCCACCACCAGGACCGCGCGGCGCGCGGCCGATCCGTGCTCAGCCATGTCGGGCTCCTTGCGCCTTGGCGGGAACCGCGCCACGGATACGCCGCCCCTGCAGCCACCAGACCAGCGCCAACAGCGGCAGCGCCGGCAGCAGGCCCCAGCTGGTGTCGGGTCGGGCCGGGTTGGGCAGGTCCAACTCGATCACCTGGTAGCCCGCCTCCAGGCCGAGCTTGCGGGCCCGGCTGCCGAAGCGCACGTTGGAGATCGTGACCGTGTCGCCGAGCCGCGCGAGCGTGACGCCCGCCGCACGGATACGCTCGCGGCCGGTGGCGCCCTCGCCCATGGGCAGCGCGACGGTCTTGCCGAATTCGTCGCCCTCGATGTCGGTGCCGCGCACCTTCATGATCAGCCACGCGTCGACCCCGAGGCCGTCGGCGACCTGCTCGATCTGCGAGGCGGGGCGCGGCTCGTAGCGCTCCCACATCCTGTCCAGCACCCAGTCGGGACGCAGCAGCACGCCGGAGGCGAGCAGCAGCAGCCCGATCTCCAGCCAGGTGCACTTCACGCGGAGCCATCCCATCGTCGCGGCCGCGAACGCGAGCGAGGCGAGCGTGGCCGACAGGCAGACCACCACCAGCTGCCACCACGAGCCGACCCCGATCAGCAGCAGCTGCGGATTGAAGATGAACGCGAAGGGCAGCAGCGCGGTGCGGAAGCTGTACCAGGTCGCCTGCAGGCCGGTCGCGTTCGGGTCGTCGCCGGAGATCGCGGCCGCGGCGTAGGACGCCAGCCCGACCGGTGGCGTGACGTCGGCCATGATGCCGAAGTAGAAGACGAACAGGTGGACCGCGATCAGCGGGATCACCAGCCCGCTGCGCGAACCGAGCTCCACCACCACCGGCGCCATCAGGGTCGCGACCAGGATGTAGTTGGCGGTGGTCGGAACGCCCGCGCCGATCAGCAGGCACACCACCGCGGTCAGCACGAGCATCAGCAGCACGTTGCCCGCCGAGACCAGCTCGACGAAGTCGGTCATCATCAGGCCCATGCCGGTGAGCGTGACCGCGCCTACGATCAGCCCCGCGCTCGCGCACGCGACCGCGATCCCGATCATGTTCCGCGCGCCCAGCACCAGGCCCTTCCAGAGCGTCGCGAACCCGCCCCGCAGCGCCTGCGCGGCGCCTCCGGTGCCTCGGAACAGCGCGAGCAGCGGCGGCTGGGCCACCACGATCAGCATCGTCGTCGCGGTCGCCCAGAACGCCGAGGTGGCCGGCGACAGCTCCTCGACCGTCAGGCACCACAGCAGCACCACGATCGGCAGCAGGAAGTGCAGGCCGGAGCGCGCCGTGGGCCAGGTCTCGGGCAGCACCAGCACAGGCGCCGACGGATCGTCCGGCGGCAGGTCGGGGAAGCGCGACGAATATGCGAGCAGGCCCAGGTAGACGACGATGGCGGCGGCGATCATCGCGGCCGTCGTGTACCCGCCGGCCAGCGCCTCGATCGCCTGGATCGCGTAGTACAGGACCACGACCGCGACCAGCGTGCCCGAGGTGCCGAGCGCCGTGGCGAGCATGCGCTGGGCGCGCGTCGCCGTGCCGCCGCGCGGGATCGGCTTCATGTCGTAGCGCAGCGCCTCGAGGTGCGTGATGTAGAACAGCGCCACGTAGGAGATGATCGCCGGCAGCGCCGCGTGCTTGATGATCTCGGTGTACGGAATGCCGACGTACTCGACCATCAGGAAGGCGGCCGCGCCCATCACCGGAGGCATGATCTGGCCGTTGATCGAGGACGCCGCCTCGATCGCGCCCGCCTTGACGCCCGGATAGCCGGTGCGTTTCATCAGCGGGATCGTGAAGATGCCGCCGGACACCACGTTGGACACCGACGACCCGGACACGATGCCATTGAGCGCCGAGGACACCACGGCGACCTTCGCCGGGCCGCCGCGCAGGTGGCCGAGCAACGCGAAGGACACCTGCATCATGTAGTTGCCGGCGCCCGCGAGATCGAGCAGCGTGCCGAACAGCACGAACAGGAAGATGAACTGCACCGACACGCCGAGGGCGACGCCGTAGATGCCCTCGGTGGTCAGCCACATATGGGATGCGAACCGGCTGAGCGAGGCGCCGCGGTGCTGGAGCACCTCCGGCATCAGCGGCCCGGCGAACACGAAGGCGATGAACAGACCGGTCGTCACCAGCATGCCGAAGCCCATCGCGCGGCGGGTCGCCTCCAGCATGATGGCGACGCCGGCCAGCGCGGCGAACAGGTCGAGCGTGGTCGGCTGACCCGGGCGGGTCGAGAGCTGGATGTAGAAGACGAACAGGTAGGCGGCGCAGAATGCGCCCACCGCGGCGAGCACCCAGTCCGTGGCGGGCACCACCGTGCGCGACGAGCGCTTGCCGGCCGGGTAGGCAACGAAGGCGAGGAACACCGCGAAGGCCAGGTGAATGGCACGCGCCTCGGTGTCGTTCAGGATTCCGAAGCCGAGCACGAAGGGCAGCGGCGACGCGTACCACAGCTGGAACAGCGACCAGGCCCCCGCGATCAGGGCGAGCGCCCGACCCACCGTGCCCACGGGCTCGCGCCCGCCGAGGTCGGCCTCGGCGACGATGCGGGCCAGCTCCGCCTCGCTGGCCGCGACGGCCGATGACCCGGGTGGGGCGATGGGGGCGCCCGGCGCGGTGCCGCTCACCGCGGGGCCCGCGCGCGCATGCGCGCCGTCCGGGCGGCGACAGCGGGGCCGGACGGCGGGCGGGGGACGGACCGGTTCATGCCTGCACTCCTTGCGGGAAGCGCATCTCCCCGAACCGGCTGATCATGCCATGGGCCGATCGGGGCGCGGATACGGCGCGCGGCCGACCGCACCCGCCGTCACCGCGGCTCGCCGATCACCAGGTCGAACAGCCCGTCGGGGCCGGCGGCGAGCGCCTCGCGGCCCAGCACCGCGCACCAGTGCGCCTCGTCGCCCCAGCGATCCCGCCAGCGCCACAGCAGCCGGGTCGAGCGGTGCAGCGGATGCTCGGCGGTGAAGCCGATCGCGCCGTGCACCTGGTGGACCACCGCGGCGACCTTGCCGGCCGCCTCCGCCGCACGGGCCTTGGCGACCGCGGGCGCGGGCATCGGACGGCCCTCCTGCAGCGCCGCGGCCGCCCAGTCGAGCGCGGCGTAAGCGGCGGCCACCTCCTCCGCGGCGACCGCCAGTGCGTGCTGCACCGCCTGGAAGGCGCCGATCGGGCGGCCGAACTGCTTGCGCACGCCCGCCCACTCGACGGACTGCTCGAGGGCGCGCTGCATCGCGCCGACCAGCACCGCCGCGCCCGCAACACCGAGCAGCGCACGCACCGCGGCCGCGTCCTGGATGACGAACGACCCGGCCGCCGTCCCATTGGCGGGCCGCCAGTCGCAAAGCGCCACGTCGCCCCAGGGCGCCACGGCCAGCCGGTGCCAGCCCGCAGGCACCGCGGCCTGGGGATCGGGGGCGCCGTCGGGGCCACCGACCACCACGCGCATCGGCGCGTCGTCGGCCTCCAGGCCGGCCCGCGCAAGCAGCGCGTGGCCCACCAGGGCGTCGGCCAGCGGCACCTCCGGTCCGTGACGCCCGAACGCGCGCAGCACCGCGGCTGCGTCGCGCACCGCATTGCCCGCGCCGCCCTGCGCCTCGGGGCGCAACAGCCGAGGCACGCCCGCATCCACCAGCGTGCGCCAGACGCGCGCATCGAGCGCGCCGTCCGCAGGGCCCTTCGGCGCGGATTCGCCGAGCATCCGCGCCACCGCATCGCCGATCATCGAAGTCCCCTCGCTCATCGCAGCCCCAGCCCGCGGGCGATCATGCCGCGCAGCACCTCGGGCGTGCCGCCGCGCAGGGTGTAGGACGTCGCGTCGACGATGGTGTCGGCCAGCATCTCGCGAAACGGCGTCGCCCGCGGCGCGCCGGCCTCGACCAGCTGCAACAGGCGCAGCCGCTCCGGGATCTCGCGCTCGAGCGCGTTGCCCAGGTCCTTGAGCAGCGCCGCCTCGGTGGCGGGGTCGCCGCCGGCGTCGAGGGTCGCCGCGACCGACAGCGCCATGCGCCGCAGCGCGGCGAGGTGCGCGACCGAGCGGCCGAGCTCGGCCTGCACGGCAGGCGAGTCGGACCGCGGCCCTGCGCGCAGGCACTCGACCAGCAGGGGAAACACGCTCAGGAACCGCTCCGGCCCGCTGCGCTCGAAGGCGAGTTCGCCGGTGACCAGCCGCCAGCCGTCGCCCGGCGTGCCCAGCACGTGCGAGTCGGGCACGAAGACGCCGTCGAAGGTGATCTCGCTGAACTCCTCGCGCCCGGTGATGTTCAGGATGGGCCGGCGGGTGACGCCCGGCGCCGACAGGTCGACGACGAACTGCGTCATGCCCGCGTGGCGGCGCTGAGGGTCGGGCGCCTCGGTGCGGAACAGGCCGATCATGTAGTCGGCGAAATGGCCCGCGGTCGTCCAGATCTTGCGGCCGTCGAGCCGCCAGCCCCCGGGCTCGCGCTGCGCCCTGGAGCGGATGCTCGCGAGGTCCGATCCGGAGTCGGGCTCGCTCATCCCGATCACGAACGCGACCTCGCCGCGCACGATGCCGGGCAGCACCGCTGCCTGCAGCGCCTCGCTGCCATGGCGCAGGATCTGCGGGCCGCTCTGCCGATCGGCGATCCAGTGCGCGGCCACCGGCGCGCCCGCCGCCAGCAGCTCCTCGACCACCACGTAGCGCTCGAGCGTGGAGCGCGCCTGGCCGCCCCAGCGGCGCGGCCAGGTGAGGCCGATGAACCCCGCCTCGCCGCAGGCCCGCGAGAAGCCGCGATCGAACGCGGTCCAGCCCGAGCAGCGCGGCTCGAAGGCTCCCGCCGCCCGCTGGCGCTGCAGGAACGCGCGCACGTCGACGCGCAGCGCATGCGCGGCGGGCGGCAATTCGATCCAGTCGAAGGCGACGTTCACGGCGTGACCTCGCCGTGGAGCAGCGCCCCGTCGGGACCGCGGACCGTCACGCGCGTCGGGATGCCCTGGGCGACGCTGCGCCCCACGGTGCAGAAGTCCTCGAACTGCGCGAGCGCGCGCTCGAGCCTGGACGCGTCGGCGGGCAGCTGCCCGAGCTGCAGCGCGACCTCGATCGACAGCACGCGCTGGCGTCCCTCGGCGTTGCGTCCCACCTCACCGGTCACCTGTGCAGACAGCGGCTCGACCTCGAGCTTGAACTTGCGCGACGCGAACAGCAGCGAGTCGGTCATGCAGCTGCCGACCGCGGCCAGCAGCAGCTGCGACGGGGACGGGCCGGCCCCCCCGCCCATCGGTGGCGGCTCGTCGCCGGTCAGCGGGGGACGGGACGGATCCCATTCGATCGCGACCCGGAAGTCCTGCTGCTGGACGAGGCGGATCGATCTGCGATTTTCTGACATCGGATGCTCCGGGACTCAGAGGCGCTCGGCGAGCAGCTCGACCACGTCGGACATGCCGGCGTGGCCGCTGCCTTCCTGCAGCGCGCGCTGCGCGCGCGAGAGGTGCCTGATGCGCCAGCCCGCGAAGGCCTCGCCCAGCATCGGCTCGGTGTAGAGATGCTCGGCGATACCGGGCCCGCCGGTGCGGTACTCGAGCTGGCGCGGGCCGTAGCCCACCAACAGCAGCACGCCGCCTGCGCGCAGCGCGCGCCCGAAGCCCTCGAACATCGCCGTGCGCTGCGCCGGCGTCGCAAACTGAACGAACACCGCCACCACCGCATCGAAGGCCTCGCCGGGGCTCGCCGGCGTCCAGTCCCAGTCCTCGATCGAGCCGTGGCGGAAGTCGACCTCGACGCCGCGCGCCTGCGCCAGCCCGCGCGCCTTGGCCAGTCCGACCTCGGAGAGGTCGAACGCGGTGACCCGGCAGCCGCGCTGCGCGAGCCAGGTCGAGTTGCGGCCCTCGCCGTCGGCGACGCACAGCACGCGGTCGCCCGGGCCGAAGGCGCAAGCGTGCGCTGCCAGCGAATCGTTGGGGTCGGTGCCGAACAGATAGCCGTCGGCCGCGTAGCGCGTGTTCCAGCGCGAGGCGGCATCCTGGAAGCCACTCATGCGCCGGCGCCTAGAGCCTGCGGCCGAGGAACTCGGTCATCCGATCCCAGGCGAGCTGCGCGCAGGGCGCGTCGTAGACGTCGCCGCGGCGCTCGTTGAAGAAGCCGTGGTGGGCGGCATAGCGAAACAGCTCGGCGGGTCGCCCCGCAAGCTTCATCGACTGCTCGAGCGCATCGACCGCGGCCGGCGTGCACCAGTCGTCCTGGTCGGCGAAATGGCCCTGGAAAGCCACCTTGATGTCGGCGGGGTCGGCGAACTCCCTGGGCGGGATGCCGTAGAAGCAGACCGCCGCCGACACCTCGGGCACGTGGACCGCGGTCGCGACGGTCAGCGCGCCGCCCATGCAAAAGCCCATCACCGCAACCTTGCCGCCCTGCGCCGCGAGATGGCGGGCCGCGCCGCGGATGTCCTGGTGCGTAGCGCCGGGGAAGTCGAGCCCGGTCATCAGGTGGTTGGCCTCGTCGGGCTGCTGCGTGACGCGGCCCTGGTAGAGGTCGGGGGCGAGCGCGTTGTAGCCCGCCCGCGCGAAGCGGTCCGCGACACCGCAGATCTGGTCGTTCAGGCCCCACCACTCCTGGATCACGATGACGCCTGGGCGGCCGGCACCGGCCGAGGCGTGGTAGCCGCGCGTGCGGCCGCCGTCGGGCCGCTCGAACTCGATCATCTGTCCCATGTCGTCCTCCGTCGGTGTCCGGCACGCCCCTGCGTGCCCACACCTTCGCAAGACTAGCAAACCCGCGGCCCGCCGGCCCGGCCGGCCCTGCAAAGACTCGATTCTCGGACGACCACCCCGGCGAGGCCGCCCGCAGACGTCAGCTCGGAGGCAGGTGATCGAGCCCGGCGCCGGCACTCGCGGCGAGCCCCACCAGCCCGATCGCCGCGAGCGCGCCATGCAGGCCGAACCACGACAGCAGCAACCACCAGGTGGCGACGCCAAGGCTCAGCGCAGCGACCCAGAACAGCATCAGCTTCCAGTCGACCATGCTCCACCTCCACGTGTTGCGCCAGGCCAGTGTCGGACCGCCGGGGACGGCCCGCCCGACCGACCGCGCCAGTCGCCGCACCGGCTGTGCCAGAATCGTGCCGGGCGAGGAGAAACCCATGGAAACGACGCTCGCGACGAGTCAGCAGATCCTCGACAGGCTCATGCGCCTGCACGGGATCGACGCCGGCGCCCAGTTCATTCGCCACGGCATCGACCCCGGACTGCTGGCCGAGCCGCGTGCGCGTCTGCCCGTCGACAAGACCGACGCCCTCATCGCAACGATCGCAGGGCTGATCGACGACCCGGCCTTCGGGCTGGATGCGGCGCGCTGCTGGCATCCGGGCAGTCTCGGGCCGCTCGGCCACGCGTGGCTCGCCAGCTCCACCCTGCGCAAGGGCCTCGAGCGCCTCGCGCGTTATGGCCGCCTGCTCGGCCAGCGGGCGAGCTGCTCCGTCCGCGACGAGCCAGGCGGCGTGGCCGTGGTGCTGAACAACCCGCGCCGCGACCCGGTGGTCGCCGCGATCACCACCGACATGGCCTTCTCGGTGCTGCTCGACATGTGCCGCACCAACGCCGGCGCGTCGTTCGCGCCGATCGTGGTCCGGCTGGTGCGACCCGAGCCGCCCGGCGCCGCGCGCTACGCCGCCGCATTCGGATGCCCGGTGGTGTTCGGAGCCCGCGAGCGCAGCATGCTGCTGCCCCGCGAGGCGGTCGAGGCCGTGCTGCCCACCGGCAACCGCGAGCTCGTCGGCCTGCTCGACGGCATGCTCGCCGACGACCTCGCCCGCCTCGAGCGTACCGACACGGTCGCGCGCTGCAAGGCGCTGCTGCTGCGCCGGCTGGCGAGCGGCGAGGTCACCGCGACGCAGGTCTCTCGCGACCTCGCGATGAGCCGGCGCACGCTGCACCGCCGACTCGCCGAAGCCGGCACCACCTGGCAGCAGCTGGTCGACGAGACCCGTCGCGAGCTCGCGATGCGGCTGATCGAGGACCGCTGGCGCCCGATCGGCGAGATCACCTTCGAGCTCGGGTTCTCGCAGCAGAGCGCCTTCGCGCGGGCATTCCGGCGCTGGGCCGGGGCGTCGCCGACCGCCTACCGCGAGCGGCTGCAGCAGGCGACGCCGGCCTGAGGCGCGCGGGCCGCGGGCTCAGGGGCGCGGGGACACCGCGCGCCGGCGCAGCGCCTCGCGCACCAGCGGCAGGCGGTCGTTGCCGAAGAACATCTGCCCGTCGACGAAGAAGGTCGGCGAGCCGAAGCCGCCACGCGCCACCAGCTCCTCGGTGTTGGCGCGCAGGGCGTCCTTGACCGGCGCGGTCGCGATGCCCGCGAAGAACGCGGCCGGGTCGATACCCAGCCGCCCGCAGATCGCGGCCAGCACGTCGTCGCGCGAGATGTCCTCGTCGCGCGTCCAGTAGGCCTCGAACACCGCCTGCGCGAACGCCGGCAGCCGGCCGCTCGGCTCGAGCCACAGGCAGCCGCGCATTGCCTTGACGCTGTTGACCGGGAAGACGCTCGGTGGGAAGCGGATCTCGAGGCCGGCAAGCCGTGCCCAGTCGCCCAGGTCCTTCAGCATGTAGGCCTGCTTGGCCGGCACGGGGTTCTCGCGCGCCGCGTAGACGCTCGGGTTGGCCGCGTTGAAGACGCCGCCCACCAGGATCGGCCGCCAGCGGATCGGCACGGCGTGCTCTGCCGCGATCGGCTGCAGGTTGTGCACGCCGAGCCAGGTCCATGGGCTCGAGCAGTCGAAGAAGCATTCGATCATGGCGTGGCTCCGGACAGCGGTTGCGGCGGGCGGGCGCCGACCGTCGCCGCGGGCACCTCGCGGCCGATGGTAACCGAGCCCCCGCGCCGGACGGCTCGGCCGCCCGCGGGCGCGCATACTCGCCCCGGGTCCGGCGCGGCAGGGTCATGCCGTCCGCAGGCGCCGGGCGACCGTCCGGCGAGGCCGCGTTGCCGCGCGACGGCCACGCCGGGCACCGTACGACCGTTCGCCCGCCATCCGGGTGGACGCGCATGGCCGCGGCACCCCTGCCGAAGGCCCCGGCTCATCGAGGAGTACCCGCATGAATCGCAGCAACCGGATCGCCCTCACCTTCGCGGCCACGCTCGGCCTGCTGCCCGCGGCGCCCGTGTCGGCCCAGAACATCCACATCACCGAACTGCCCGCCGCCGTCGACAAGCGGCTCGTGAAGCTCAAGGACGGGGCCTACCGCTGCGACCAGGGCCGCCAGCTGCAGTTCCGCGAGGTCTCGGCCGACGCCCAGACGGCCGTCCTGCAATGGAACCAGCGCGACTACCCGATGCGCGCCGTCGGCGTGCGCAGCGGCGCGCTGCGCTACGAGAACGCCGAGTCGGGACTGGTGTGGCTGATGATCCCGAGCAAGTCGATGCTGCTCGACTCCAGGCAGGGGCAGCGGCTGGCCGACGCCTGCCGCACCTGAGGGCGCGGCGGGGCGGCTAGCGCCGCGCCAGCGCCTCCCGCAGCGCGGCGACCTCCGACTCGAGCCGCTCCACGCGCTCGCGCAGCGCGTCGAGCGCCGCGGCGGGCGCATCGGCACGTACCGCCCGCGACGGCTCGGGGCTGCCCGCCCCCGCCTCGGGCTCCCCGCACAGCAGATGCGTCCAGCGGCTCTCGCGCGCGCCGGGCTGGCGCGGCAGCAGCCGCACGTAGGGCTGCGGCGCGCGCGCCGCCAGCTCCTCCAGGTAGCCCTCGGTCGCGGAGACGTCCGAGAATCGGTGCAGCCGCTCGCAGTTGGCGCGCAGCTCGGCCGCGGTCTGCGGGCCCCGCAGGATCAGCGTCGCGAGCAGCGCGACGCTCTCGTTCGGCACGCCGAGCACGCGCCGCGCGTTCTCGGAATACCGCATCACCCGCCCACCGCTCGACTCGATCGCGAGCACCCGCTCGCGCAGGCCCTCGAGGGCCGACTGCACCTCGGCGTCGGATGCGTCCATCACCGGGTCGCGGCTGGTCTTCTGGTTGCAGCCCGAGACCAGGGCGTTGAGCGACAGCGGATAGGTGTCCGGCACCGTGTGCTGCTTCTCGACGAGGACGGCGAGCAGGCGGGCCTCGAGCGGGGACAGGGGCAGGACGGGGGTGGCGGTCATCGGGACGTCATCGGGTCCAGAGGGGCGCGGCGGCCCCATCGCGCCGCCTCGGGCCGGCGGCAGTGGCCCGATCATAGCGGAGCGGCCCCCCGGCGGGCGCCGCGTGTGCAGGTCACGGTGTCACCGGGCGGCGGCGCCGCTGCGGCGTCGCCCGGGGCCGGGCCGAGCAGCGCCGACGCCCTATGCCGCGCCCGGCGCCGGGCCGGGCCCGGCCGATGCGTCGCGCAGCGGCCGCACGCCGTCGCCGTCGCCCCCGACCGGGCGCAGCCCTGCTCGCACCTGCGCCGCCAGGTCGTGCCGCAGCGCCATCCGCGCCCCCACCGCGGCGCAGCGCGCCACCACGTCGTCCGGCGTCGGCGCCGGCGCCCAGGGCAGCCCGATGATCCAGCGGTTCGCGACGCCCGCAAGCTCCAGCACCGCGACCGAGTCGAACACCTCCCGCCAGCCCCGCAGCATCGCGTCATACCGCGGATTGACCGGGCCCGACCACACGTTGGCGAGGGCGACACCGCCGGGCGCGAGCGCGCGCCGCACCGCGCTGAGGAACTCCACCGTCGCCAGCCGGCGCGGCACGCTGAGGGCGTCGTAGGCGTCGAGCACCAGCACGTCCCAGCGGCCCGGCGTGCGCTCGACGAACCTGCGCCCGTCGTCGACGTGCACCTGCAGCCGCTCGTCCTCGACGAGCCCGAAGTGGCTGCGAGCCACCTCCACCACCACCGGGTCGATCTCGACCACCTCGGTGCGCAGCTGCGGCAGGCGATGGCGCAGCAGCATCGCCATCGAGCCCCCGCCCAGCCCGACCAGCAGCGCGCGGGTCGCGCGGGGCGCGTACGCGAAGGCCACCGGCATCGCCCGCACGTAGTCGAGCTCGAGATGATCCGGGTCGCCGGGGCGCACCACGCTCTGGCGGGCGCCGCCCGGGTCGAATCGCAGCGTGCGCAGCCCGGAGCCGTCCTCGTGGACGAGGACCGTGCCGAAGCGCGAGCGGCGCTCGAGCAGGAGCCGCTCGGCCGCACGCGCGGGCCGCAGCGACAGCAGGCTCGCGCCGACACCGAGCCCGAGCAGCGCTCGCCGGCCGGCCGACATCGGGGGGGCATGCATCGGCGCATCGTACCGCCGCCGGCGGGCGGGCCCGCGGCGCCGCGCACGGGGCCGGCACCCGGCCTCGACGCAGCCGGCCGCGCCCGCTCACCGGAACGGAGGATGCCCGGCCGGACCTTGCTCGCCTAGACTGCCGGCTTCGACCCGTCCGGGAAAGCGACGATGACCGATCGGTGGAAGGCGCTCTGGGTCCTGTCCGCGGCCCGCGTGGCGATGGGCTTCCAGTTCCAGGTCGTCGGCTCGACCGCGCCGCTGCTGCGCGGCGAGTTCGGCGTGGGCCTCGCCGAGATCGGCTGGCTGGTGGGCATCTACCTGCTGCCCGGCGTCGTGCTCGCCCTCCCCGGGGGCATGCTGAGCGCGCGCTTCGGCGATCGCCGCATCGCGATCGCGGGCATGGCGCTGATGGTCGCGGGCGGCGTCGTGTCGGCGCTCGCCGAGGACATGACGATGCTCGAGGCCGGCCGGCTGATCGGCGGCATGGGCGGCGTGCTGTTCAACGTGACCGCCTCGAAAATGATCGCCGACTGGTTCGCGGGACGCGAGATCGAGCTCGCGATGTCGATCTTCGTCAGCACCTGGCCGATCGGCATCGGCATCGGCCTGCTGACGCTCGGCGGCGTCGCGGCCGCCGCCTCGGTGCCGGTGGCCTTCGGCCTGACCGCGGTCTTCGCAGCCGTGTCGCTGCTGCTGATCGCGGCGCTGTACCGGTCCGCGCCCGGCGCCGCCGCGGTCGCGCCGCCCCGGCTGTCTGTGCTGTCGCGCCGCGAGTGGCTGCTGCTGTGCGTGGCGAGCGCGGGCTGGAGCCTCTACAACGTGGCGTTCGCACTGCTCGTCGCCTTCCTGCCCACGTTGCTGTCGCTGCGCGGGCTGAACGTGTCCGACGCGGGCGCCATTACCGCGGTGCTGAGCGTGACCCTGATCGTGTCGATCCAGGCGAGCGGGTGGCTGATCGCGCGGATCGGCCACGCCACCCGCGTGGCGGTGCTCGGGCTGCTGGCCTGGGCCGCGCTGCTGCCGGCGCTGCTGCACGGTGAGGCCACCCTGATGTGGGTCACGCTCGCGGGGCTGGCCGGCGGGACCGCGGCCGGCGTGCTGGTGGCCGCACCGGCGCGCTTCCTGTCGCCCGCATCGCGGCCGGTCGGCCTGGGCGTCTTCTACACGCTCTTCTATGTCGGCATGGCGCTCGGGCCGCGGGCGGTCGGCGCCTGGGCCGATCGAGCCGGGGCTCCCGACCTGGTCGTGTGGGCGGCCGCCGGGCTGTCGCTGCTGACGGCCGGGCTGGTGCTGGTCACCGCGGCCCTGACCCGACCCCGCAGGGAGCCGGCGCCTGCTGCCACCCCGGGCACCTGAGCCGCCCTGGCTGCGCCGACCCGGGCCGCAGGCGGCCCCACTCCAACCCATTCGTGCAAAATAGTCGCTACTGTTTCGCGCATTACCCACTTTTTCATCACGAATCACGCCCTCAGGATGTCGGTATGACCGAATCCGCTCCGTCGCAGGCCATTCGTGCAGTCGTCTTCGACGCCTACGGCACCCTGTTCGACGTCCACTCCGTGTCCAGCCTCGCCGAACAGTTGTTCCCCGGCCGCGGGGAGGCGCTGTCGCAGCTGTGGCGCCAGAAGCAGCTCGAGTATTCGTGGCTGCGCACGATGTCGGGCCGGTACAAGCCGTTCTGGGACATCACGCGGGACGCGCTCGGCCACGCCGCGGCGCGGCTCGCGCTGCCGCTGGACATGGCCGCCGAGACGCGCCTGATGAACCAGTACGCCTGCCTGTCGGCCTTCCCCGAGAACCTGGACGCGCTGCGTGCGCTCAAGGCGGCCGGGCTGCCGCTCGCCATCCTCACCAACGGCAACCGCGACATGATCGACGTGTCGGTGCGCAGCGCCGGCATGACCGGCCTGTTCGACCACGTGCTGTCGTCGCAGCAGGTCGAGGCCTTCAAGACCGCCGAGCGCCTGTATGCGCTCGGCCCCGCAGCCTTCGGCTGCCGGGCGCGCCAGATCCTGTTCGTGTCGTCCAACTGCTGGGACGCCATCGGCGCCCGCTGGTACGGCTACACCTCGTTCTGGATCAACCGCGCCGGGGCGCCCCTCGACCGGCTCGACACCGAGCCCGACCACACCGGCAGCCTGCTCACCGACGTCGTGGCCGCGGCGCTGACTCCTTCCCGATTCCGACCCATACCCACGCCTCCGAGGACCGACCCATGACCGACCGAATCGACACCCACGGCCTGAAAGTGGCCCGCAGCCTGCACCAGATGATCGAGCGCGAGGCGCTGCCTGGCACCGGCATCGCCCCCGACACGTTCTGGGCCGGCCTGTCGGCGCTCGTCCACGAGCTCGGCCCGCGCAACCGCGAGCTGCTCGCACGGCGCGATGCGCTGCAGGCGCAGATCGACGCCTGGCACCAGGCGCGCCGCGGCCAGAAGCACGACGCGCCCGCCTACGAGGCCTTCCTGCGCGAGATCGGGTACCTGCTCCCCGAGGGCCCCGACTTCTCGGTCGAAACCAGCGGCGTCGACCCCGAGATCGCCGCCATCCCCGGGCCGCAACTGGTGGTGCCGGTGATGAACGCGCGCTATGCGCTGAACGCGGCCAACGCCCGCTGGGGCAGCCTGTACGACGCGCTCTACGGCACCGACGCCATGGGCGATGCCCCGCAGCCCGGCGGCTACGACGCGGCCCGCGGCGCGCGCGTGATCGCCTGGGCCAAGGCCTTCCTCGACGCGGTCGCGCCGCTGGCGCGCGGCAGCCACGCGGCGGTCACCGCCTACCGCATCGTCGACGGGCGCCTGCAGGCGACGACCCCCGACGGCGCCACCGGCCTCGCCGACCCGGCCTGCCTCGCGGGCTACCGGGGCGCGCCGGCCACGCCGTCGGCGGTGCTGCTGCGGCACAACCGCCTGCACCTCGAGATCCGCATCGACCCCGCGCATGCGATCGGGCGCACCGACCCGGCCGGCGTGGCCGACGTCGTCATGGAGTCGGCGATCACGACCATCATGGACTGCGAGGACTCGGTCGCCGCGGTCGATGCAGACGACAAGGCGCTGGCCTACCGCAACTGGCTGGGCCTGATGGACGGCACGCTGGTCGAGACCGTCGCCAAGGGCGGCGGCTCCTTCGAGCGGCGCCTGAACGCCGACCGCGAGTACGTCGCACCCGACGGCTCGCCGCTGGTCGTGAAGGGCCGTTCGCTCATGCTGGTGCGCAACGTGGGGCACCTGATGACCAACCCCGCGGTCCTCGATCGCGACGGCAACGAGGCCTTCGAGGGCCTGCTCGATGCGATGTGCACGGTGACCATCGCGATGCACGACCTGCGCCGCACGAGCGGCCCGCGCAACTCGGTGGCGGGCTCGATCTACATCGTCAAGCCCAAGATGCACGGCCCGGACGAGGTCGCCTTCGCGGACCGCATCTTCACGCAGGTCGAGCGCGCGCTCGGGCTGCCGGCCAACACCGTGAAGATCGGGATCATGGACGAGGAGCGCCGCACGACGGTCAACCTCAAGGAATGCATCCGCGCCGCGCGCAACCGCGTGGTGTTCATCAACACCGGATTCCTGGACCGGACCGGCGACGAGATCCACACCGCCATGGAGGCCGGCCCGATGGTGCGCAAGGCCGACATGAAGTCGCAGGCCTGGATCGCCGCCTACGAGCTGTGGAACGTCGACGTCGGCCTGCAGTGCGGGCTGGCCGGTCGCGCCCAGATCGGCAAGGGGATGTGGGCGATGCCCGACCTGATGGCCGCGATGCTGCAGCAGAAGATCGCCCATCCGCAGGCCGGCGCCAACTGCGCCTGGGTGCCCAGCCCGACCGCGGCGACGCTCCATGCGACCCACTATCACAAGGTCGACGTGCTGGCCCGGCAGGCCGAGATCGCCCGCGGCGGGCGTCGTGCGCGGCTCGCCGACATCCTCGCGATCCCGCTCGCGCCGTCCACGGACTGGTCGGACGCGGACATCACCGCCGAGCTGGAGAACAACGCCCAGGGCATCCTGGGCTACGTGGTGCGCTGGGTCGACCAGGGCGTGGGCTGCTCCAAGGTGCCCGACATCAACAACGTCGGACTGATGGAGGACCGCGCGACCTGCCGCATCTCGTCGCAGCACATCGCCAACTGGCTGCGCCACGGCGTGGTCAGCGAGGCCCGCGTGATGGAGGTGATGAAGCGGATGGCCGCCGTGGTCGACCGCCAGAACGCCGGCGACCCGGCCTACCGGCCGATGGCGCCCGGCTTCGAGGGGATCGCCTTCAAGGCCGCCTGCGACCTGGTGCTCCTCGGCACCCGGCAGCCCTCGGGCTACACCGAGCCGGTGCTGCACCGGCGAAGGCTCGAGCTCAAGGCGGCTGCGCACTGACGCCGGCTGCGGGGCGCCGCCGCGCGCGGCTCCCCGCCTCTCTCCCCGACAGGATCGACCATGCCCCCCGCCCTGCGTTTCCTGCAGTACCGCGTCGCCGACGGCGTCGCCGAGATCCTGATGAACCATGCGCCGGTCAACGCGCTCACGCTGCCGATGCTCGACGAGCTGCTCGAGTGCCTCGAGCGCGCGGGCCGCGACGACGCGGCACGCGCGGTGGTGCTGGGCAGCGCGGTGCCCGGGCGCTTCTGCGCGGGCCTCGATCTGAAGGCCTTCGCCAGGGCCGACGGCGACGGCGTGCGCGCGCTGCTCGAGCGGCTCTACACACGGATGACCGATGCGCATTTCAATCTCGGCAAGCCCTCGATCGCCGCGGTCGGGGGCACCGCGCGCGGCGGCGGCATGACGCTCGCGATCTCGTGCGACATGATGGTCGTGGAGCGCGGCGCGAGCCTCGGCTATCCGGAGATCGACGTGGGCGTGATCCCGGCGATCCACTTCACCCACCTGCCGCGCATCGTCGGTCGCCACCGGGCGTTCGAGCTGCTGTTCACCGGCCGCAGCTTCGATGGCCAGGAGGCGCTGGAGCTGGGCCTGGCGACCCGGCTGGTGGCCGACGGTACCGCGCTGCAGGCGGCGCACGCACTCGCGGCCGTGCTGGCCGCCAAGCCGCCTCGGATCATGCGGATGGCCCGGGAGGCCTTCATGCGCGAGAACGACACCGACTACCGACGCGGCGTCGCGGCCGCGGTCGAGAACTTCTGCAACGTCGCCGCGACCCCGGAGTCCCGGGCCGGCATCCGTGCGTTCCTCGACCGCCCGCGCAAGGACGGCCCCGCCGGCGCAGGCTGACCCGAGGGCGCACGCGTCATGCGAGAATCGGCCGGCGAGCCCTGGCCGGGCCACCGAAGGAGCGAGACATGAGCACGATTTCCCCGCCGCCCGCCGTCGCGGCCAAGTCCGTCCGCGTCACGCGCCTGGGCGGCAACATCGGCGCCGAGATCGCGGGCCTCGACCTGCGCCGCCCGCTCGACGATGCCCAGTTCGCGGCGGTGCACGAGGCGTTCGTGCGGCACGAGGTGCTGGTCTTTCGCGACCAGGACGTGACGCTCGACCAGCAGATCGCGTTCGCGCAGCGCTTCGGCTCGCTGTCCATCCACCCGTTCTCGCCCAACCTCGACGACCGGCGCGAAGTCATCGTGCTGGACTACTCGGCCGACAACCCGCCCGCGCTCACCGACCAGTGGCACGCCGACGAGACCTTCCGCGCCGAGCCGCCCATCGCCACCGTGCTGCGCGCGCGCGTGGTGCCCGAGTACGGCGGCGACACCATGTTCGCGAGCATGACGGCGGCCTACCACGGCCTGTCGGAGCGCATGAAGCGCTACCTGCACGGTCTGGAGGCCGTGCACGACTTCAAGCCCTGGCGGCCGCTGTTCACCAGTTCCGAGCGCCACCAGGCGAAGCTTCGGGAACTCGAGGCGCAATTCCCCAACCCCTCGCATCCCGTGGTGCGCGTGCACCCGGTGACCGGTCGGCGGATCATCAACGTGAACGCGCAGTTCACGCTGCGGATCAAGGGCATGAAGGACGACGAGAGCCAGATGATCCTGCAGTACCTGTATGCGCGCGCCTCGATCCCCGAGTTCCAGCTGCGCGTGAAGTGGGCGCCGCACACGATCGTCATGTGGGACAACCGCTCGGTGCAGCACTACGCGCCGCACGACTACTACCCGCAGCGCCGCACGATGGAGCGGGTCACCATCGCGGGCGAACCGGTGGTCGGCGTGACCGGCGACTACGAGCCGGAGTCGGGCGTCGCGCCACTGCCGCACGGGCACGACTCACGGCCGGCCAACCCGGGCAAGCGCCCGATCCGCGAGTTCGAGCGCGGCTGAACGCAGCCAACGGGCGCACGCCTGCGCCCGCCCCGAGCACGACGCCGGACGCCCGCTGCACGCGGCGCCGGCTCCCCAGGAGGAGCGAGACGCCATGACCGACCAACCGACCGCGCCGCGGCGCACGACCCCCGCCCGCGGGCCTCGCCGCAGGCTGCTCGCAGGCCTGGCGTCCGGCGCCGGCCTCGCCGTCGCCGGCGCGCGGCCCGCCGCCGCGCAGTCCGCGTGGCCCGACCGGCCGCTGCGCCTGCTCGTGCCCTTCCCGCCGGGCGCGCTCACCGACAACCTCGGCCGCGCGGTCGCAGAGCGCTACCGCATCGCCTTCAACCAGCCGGTGATCGTCGAGAACCGCCCCGGCGCCGGCACGCTGGTCGCGGGCCAGCAGGTGGCGCGCGCCGCGCCCGACGGCTACACCATGATGGTCGCCACCACCACGACGCTGGGTATCGCCCCGGCCCTGTTTCGCAACGCACCGATCAAGTCCACCGACCTGACGGGGGCGGCGATGATCGGCAACGTCACGCTGTTCCTCGTCACCCGCCCCGACTTCCCGGCCGCGACCGTCAAGGAGCTGGTGGCCGAGCTGCGCGGCAAGCCCGGGCGCTACAACTTCGGGTCGCCCGGCAACGGCACGGTGCACCACCTGATCACCGAGATGATCAAGAGCCGCCACAAGGTCTTCGCGACGCACATCCCGTACAACGGCAGCGTCCAGGCGCTCTCCGACGTGATGACCGGGCGCATCGACTTCATGTTCATCGACGTGGCCATCGCCATGCCGCAGATCCGCGCCGGCCGAGTCAAGGCGATCGCGGTCACCGGCGCCAAGCGCTCGCCGCTCGCCCCCGAGGTGCCGGCGATGACCGAATTCGATCCGCAGATCGACCTGCAGGCCTGGCAGGCGATCGCGGTGCCCAACGGCACGCCCGCCGAGATCGTCGGGCGCCTCAACGCCGAGCTCAACAAGGCGCTCGCCACCCCCGAGTTCCGCGAGCAGCTCGCCGGCGTGGGGGTCGAGGCCAACCCGATGCAGGTCGATGCGCTCAACGAGCTGATCCGGCGCGACGCGGTGCGTTGGGCCGAGCTGGTGCAGCGCTCCGGCGCGCGCGTCGATTGAATCGAACCCAGGAGCACGCGACATGGACATGAGCATCGACGTGCAGCGCGCCCGCCCCCAGGGCATGGACGAGGCCGAGTGGGTCGGCCGCCTGGAGCTCGCCGCCTGCTACCGCCTGTTCGACCACCTCGGCTGGGCCGAGATGATCTTCAACCACCTGACGCTGCGCCTGCCCGGGGAGCGCCCGCTGTTCCTGATCAACCCCTACGGCCTGCACTACACCGAGGTCACCGCGCGCAACCTGGTGAAGATCGACGTCGACGGCAACAAGGCCGAGGACGCGCCCTGGCCGGTCAACCCGGCGGGCTTCGTGATCCACTCGGCGATCCATCGCGCCCGCCAAGACGCCCACTGCGTGATGCACACCCACACCACCGCGGGCATCGCGGTCGCCTGCAAGGAGGCGGGGCTCAGCCACGACAACTTCTACGGCGCGCAGTTCTTCGGGCGCGTCGCCTATCACGACTTCGAGGGCGTCACGACCGACCTGGGCGAGCAGCAACGCCTGGTCGCGAGCCTGGGCGAGCGCGACGTGCTGATCCTGCGCAGCCACGGGCTGCTGGTCACCGGGGGCAGCGTGCCCGAGGCCTTCCGCACGCTGTGGTCGCTGCAGCGCGCCTGCGAAGTACAGGCCGCCGCCGACGGCATCGCCGGCCCCAACCACCGGGTGCCCGAATCGGTGCTGCGCGCCATCCCCGGCCAGCGCCAGGCCATGCTCGCCGGCCAGGCCCGTCCGGGCCAGGCGATGTTCGACGCGAGCCTGCGCCGCGCCGGCATCCGCTACGAGGACCTCGTCTGATGGGCGCCGCCGAATTCCCCTCGCTGCGCGGCGCCGTGTCCGAGGCCGAGTGGCGGATGCGTACCGACCTCGCCGCGTGCTACCGGCTGGCCGCCCTCAACGGCTGGACCGACCTGATCTACACCCACATCTCGGCGCGCGTGCCGGGCCCGGACGAGCACTTCCTGCTCAATCCCTTCGGCCTGGCCTTCGACGAGATCACCGCATCGAGCCTGGTGCGCATCGACCTCGAGGGCAATCTCGTGAACCCGCCGGCCGGGCGCGAGCCGCCGGCGATCCACCGTGCCGGCTTCGTGATCCACAGCGCGGTGCACGGCGCCCGCCCGGACGCGGCCTGTGTGATCCACACCCACACCCGCGCGGGGATGGCGGTCTCGATGCTCGAGTGCGGCCTGCTGCCGCTGTCGCAGCACGCGCAGCTCTTCCACGGACGGGTGGGCTACCACACCTACGAGGGCCTCGCGACCGAGCTCGAGGAGCGCGAGCGGCTGGTGCGCGACCTCGGCCCGCACCCGGTGCTCATCCTGCGCAACCACGGCCTGCTGATCGCGGGCGACTCGGTGGCGCAGGCGTACAGCATGTGCCACCACCTCGAGCGGGCCTGCGACGCGCAGCTCGCTGCGATGGCCACCGGGCGCACACTGACGCTGCCCACCGACGCGGTGAGCGCGAAGACCGCCGCGCGCGGCTTCGGCAGCCCGACGGGCCCGCTCGGGCGTGCCGAGTGGCCGGCGATGCTGCGCCTGCTCGATCGGCGCGCCCCCGGCTGGCGCGACTGACGCCGGCGCGCAGAGGCGGGCACAGGCGGCCTGAGCCACTCGGGCCGGCAGGCTCAGGCCGCCGGCGCCTCGACCTCGAGCTCGACCTGCTCTCGTCGGAGGGCGCGCCCGGCCTGGCGCAGCACGTCGAGCGCCACGCGCCGAGACGACGCGTCGCCGATCAGCACCTCGAGCAGGACGGCGACCGGAGCGTTGCGGGTGTCGGCGCGACGGGGGCGTCCTCGACCACGCGCGGCGTGTAGCCGGCCGCGCTGATCGCGGTGCGCAGCCGGCCCGCGTCCGTGGCGGCCGGCTCGACGCGCACCCGGCGGCTCGCCAGGTCCACCTCGACCCGCGCGCCCGGGTCCGCGGCCTGAACGGCCCGCGTGATCGTGGCCACGCAATGGCCGCAGGTCATGTCGTTCACTTCGAAGGTCAGCATCGCCTGGCTCCTGGGGATATCGGGTTGGAGGAGCCACTGTGGTCCTTGCCACCGTGTGAAGGTCAAGCGCCACCTGCACTCGGCTCGCAGCCCCACCGATCGGGGCTAGGCCGGTTATGCCGATCGCCTGCCCGGGCGCCTGCCGGCATCCAGCAGGCGAAGCCTGTACAGGTTGAAGAGCAGCTCGTGCTCCGCGTCGGACAGGTAGCGCTGCTCCTCGCCCGCGAGTAAAGCCTGGAGACCCTTTCAGTCGAAAAGAGGTCGCTCCGGTGGGGATTGTGCGGAAATGCGCAAGTCTGGAACGTCGAGGCACCTCGAGCGTATCGACCCGGACACTCGAAACCAACATCTCACCGGCGTGCGCGCGCGCCCTGCCGGCCGAAGCCAGCCGACCCGTCATGACGGCCCGATCGGACAGGGCGACTCGGCACGGAACGAGGCGGCCGCGCGCGCCGGTCTTGGATCTGTCCGAAATCGCGCACGCGTTCGCCCACTGACCCGACACACGCATCGACCGAGTCAATCGCATGTCCCTGCTCACCCGTGCCGCCACGACGCTCTACCGGCACCCAGCGCCTGGACCGCAGCGCAGATCCGCGAGCGCACCGACTCGGTCGTCAGGCCGCGCGCCGCGAGCAAGGTCGAGTTGCGCGCCGCGCCAGCCCTTTCGCAGTCGCGCGGCGTGGGCGTCACTGCCCTGGCCGCAGACCGCCCCCCTGCCCAAGCTCTCGGCGATCGAGTTGGACCTGAGACCGACCCGAAGCCCTCGGTCTGCGACCTGTCGGCCCGCCGGGCCGCCCTGGTCCAGTGACGGCGTCCACGCCTCGGCGCATCCCGACCGGTGCGCGTGATCGGAGCCTCAATGCAGGAAGGGCCGACTCGAGGCCGGCCCTTCCTTAGCCCGCGGGGGGCGAGCTGGACGCGCCGAAGCAGGCAGCGACAAAGCAAGAACCAGACAGTGAAACGCGCACTACTCAAAGAAGAGCGACGGCGGCGCGAGGGCCTCATGCGAGCGTCAAGGCTTCATCAACCGATGCTCGCGGCTGCGCCGATTATGAGTGTCGAAACCACGAACAGCGCCAGCACGAGCGGCCACACGAAGCGCAGGTACTTGTCGTAGCCCACCTTCGCAATTGCCAACCCGCCGACGAGGACGACACTGGTAGGCGACACCAGCAGCGCCAGACCGTGGCCCATGATCCATGCGGTGATGGTGCTGGCCCGGCTGACCTGAGCAAAGTCGGCCAGAGGTGCCAGCAGCGGCATGGCCAGCGCGCCGTGCCCCGAACTCGACGGGATGAGTGCCGCCAGGGGAATGTTCACCAGGATCGTCAGCATCACGAAAACGGCGGCCGAGGCGCCGCTGACCGCCGTTTCCATCGAATGCAGGATCGTATCGAGCGTCTGCGTGTTGTTCATGATCACCGACACGCCGCCGGCCAGCACCACCACCAGCGCCGGCCCCATCATGTCCGAGGCGCCGGCCGCGATCAGCCGCACCGTCTCTTTCTCTCCCAGCCTGGCCACGAAGCCCACCGCCACCGAGGCCAGGATGAACAGCATGGCCAGTTGCGGAAACCACCAGTTCAGCTCGAACCAGAAAGGCTGAGCACCCGCCACCGCGTGCTCTACGAAATAGTCGGCGGGGGCGGCGCGGCCACCGAGCCCGCTCGACCAGGGGATGACCGAGAAGATCATCAGCCCGAAGGCCAGGGCGGTGATCGCCAGCACCCACTTCTGTGTGCGCGTCAGCTGCGGATGCACGGCCGGTTGCTCGCTGCTTGCCTCGGCGCTGCTGCCGTCCGCCGCAACAGGCTCATTCCAGCCCACCAGCGAAGCACTCGGGTCCTTGCGCACCTTGGCGGCATAGCGCAGTACCCAGCCGACCGACATCGCGGTGAGCACGACCCAGAGCACGATTCGCAAGCCCAGGCCCTGGCCCAGCGACACGCCCGCCTCGTTGGCGGCCACGCCGATGGAAAACGGAACTCGGGCACTGCAGCCCGTACTCGAACGGCCGACGAGCATGCCACAGCGATATGTCACTGGCTACACGTGGCGCCACGAGGTGGCTTGAGTTTCGAGGCGTGCGTCGGGCCTTGGGCCTGCCACTGGATGCGTTGCAGTTTCTCTTCCCGTCCTTGTACCCGAAGGCCGCCCAGACCGCGTAGCTGCCCACCAGAGGCAAACAGCACTCCGGTCCCGACGAGACCTAGCTCAGTTCGAGGAAAAGGTAACGGCACTGCGACTAGAATGCGCCGACGACGGTGCTCCTCTCGGTGCGCTACAGCCAAGAAGTCGTGCAGTACTTCAAGTCGACCGGAGACGGTTGGCAGGCTCGCATGGACCAGCTCCTCGAGGACTGCGTGGCCGCGCATCGCTGACCGACGACTTCGCCCCTTAGCCGCTCGCATTGTCGACGGTGCGAATCACAGCCGCTTGAAGTCGAAGTGCTGCCGCACATCGGGCTCGCAACTCGAGCGACTGCAGGAACTCGAGGGGGATGGCCAGAAACCCGGACGGATGCGTAGCGCCGCAACTCCGGGTGCGCGGTCCGCTCGAGGTACGCTGCGTCACCCTCTGGCACGCGCTGGCGGACAACGCCACGCTGCACTCGCGGGTGGTGCTGCAGGGGAATGGGCGCGTTCGCGTCGTGCAGCCCCCCTGCCCATGGCGCTTGCTGCCCCTGCCGGGCCTTGGGAGGGCGCGTGAATATTCTTATCCCCCGGATGCCAGCACCCGCAGACCGATGACGTAGTCGGCTGGCCGCCGGCCGCCATTCCCTTCCTGGCCCACGGAGGCGGCAGGGGCGAGACCGCGAACCCCAGCAGCACCGCGCCAACGCCTGTCTGGAGCGGCACCAGCCGCACCAGCACGAGCACGAAGGCAGGCGGGGCCACGTACATCGCAGCCATGGCACGAAGAGCAAGCGCCGGTCTGCGCAGCAGCCGTTGGCGCGGCGGAAATCAGACGGTGGCCGGCAACCCGCTCGGGCCACCGGCCACCGGTCCTGACTGCGATTACTGGATTCCCATCGCTACCCTCAGGCGTTCCTCGGGCGAGATGAGGTGGTCGAGGTCGATCGCATCCTTGTCGATGTCGATCGCAACCCAGTTCACTTCACCGTTGAACTTCCTTTCCTTCGGATAGTCCGGCGTCACCGGTGATCCGAACTCATCCCCGATATCCAGCGTCTCGTCGGCGGAAAAGACCATCGGCTCGGTCCTCTCGACCCGGCCTTTGCCGGCTTCCTTGCCGTCGATGAACAAGGTGACGTCGCCGCCCCTGGCGAGGCCCCCGCCGTCATACTTGAACTCCATCCGGACCTGATGGACCCCCGGCGGAATGTCGGCGGTTCCGAGGGTCGTGTAATGGTTCACGCCGTAGAAGTTGTAGTGGTAGATCGGTTTGCCGCCCTTCGCATACAGGCTCCAGCCGCCGATATTGCCGCCCACCGCAACGATGACACCCTCGGCTCCGGTCGGGGGTACCTCCACCTCGGCGGTGATCGCGTGCGACTTGTTCTTGTAGTTGACGATGGAGCCTTCGGTCAGCCGCCCCATGCCGCCGAACAGCAGCTGGCGGTTGCCCTTGACCAGTTGCGGGCGACCGGCGGTGTCCGGGTTGGCCCGCTCCGCGAACCGATCATCCAGCGGCACCACGTTGTATTTCACCGCCTCGATCAGCCACTGGCGTTGCAGCGCGGCCAGCTTTTCGGGCATTTCCTTGGCCAGGTCTTTCGACTGGGTCCAGTCGGTATTGGTGTCATAAAGCTCCCACACGTCCTCATCGAACGGCGGCAGCTTGACGGCCCCGGTCTCCCACGGGGTGCGATGCCTGGTGACGGCGGTCCAGCCCTTGTGATAGATGCCGCGGTTGCCGGACATCTCAAAATACTGGGTCTCGCGCCGCTCGCCCGCCTTCGCGTCATCGAAGGAATAGACCATCGACACGCCTTCGATCGGGCGCTGCTGCACGCCGTTGACGAACACCGGTTGCGGCAGGCCCGCCGCTTCCAGGATGGTGGGTGCAAAGTCGATCACATGGTGGAACTGGCTGCGCACCTCACCCTTGGCCTTGATGCCGTTCGGCCAGTGCACGATGGTCCCATTGCGGGTGCCGCCAAAGTGCGAAGCGACCTGCTTGGTCCATTGATGGGGCGTGTTCATCGCATGCGCCCAACCCACGGCGTAGTGGCCGTAGGAGTCGAACCCGCCGAACTTGTCCATCCGCTCCACCAGGAACTCTTCCGTTTCGAGATTCCCGAACCCCGTCAGCGGCGCAATTTCGTTCCAGCAGCCTTGCAATGTGCCCTCGGCGGAGGCGCCATTGTCGCCAAGAATCACGTAGATCAGCGTGTCGTCAAGGATTTCGAGGTTCCGCAGGGCATCGATCAGCCGCCCGATATGGTGATCGGTATGCTCCATGAAGCCGGCATAGACCTCCATCTGCCGCGCCATGACCTTCTTCATCGCCGGCTTGATCGTGTCCCAGGCCGGGATCTCGGCATGGCGCGCGGTCAGAACCGAGCCCTTTGGAATGACGCCGAGTTTCAACTGGCGGGCAAAGGTTTCTTCGCGCACCTTGTCCCAGCCCTGGTCGAACTTGCCCGCGTACTTGTCCGCCCATTCCTTCGGGACATGGTGCGGCGCATGGGTCGCGCCGGGGGCGAAATAGGTGAAGAACGGCTTGTCCGGGGCGAGCGATTTCTGCTGGTGTATCCAACGGATCGCCTTGGTCGTCATGTCGTCGGTGAAGTGATAGCCCTGCTCGGCGGTCTTTTCCGGCTCGATAGGCGTCGTGCCCTCGTAGATCGCGGGATACCACTGGTTGGTCTCACCGCCGATGAAGCCGTAGAAATACTCGAACCCGCCGCCCCCGGTGGGCCAGCCATCGAACGGGCCGACGGGCGAGTTTTGCCAGATCGGCACCTCATGGCATTTGCCGAATTGCGAGGTCGAATAGCCGTTCAGCTTCAGCGTGCGCGCGAGGGGAGAGATCGTGTTGGGCAGGAACGAACTCGCGCCGGGCGCAGAGGTCGCAAGCTCGGTGATCGACCCCATGCCGCATGAATGGTGATTGCGCCCCGTCAGCAGCGCCTGCCGAGTGGGCGAGCACAGCGCCGTGGTGTGGAAGCGGTTGTACTTGAGGCCGTTCGCCGCGAGCTTTTCGAAGTTGGGCGTGTGGCAGGGGCCGCCGAAGGCGCTGGTGGCGCCGAACCCGACGTCGTCGAGCAGGATGACCAGCACGTTCGGCGCGCCCTTGGGCGGCCGAACGTCCTTGATCGGCGGGAAATGGGCGTCGGGATCCCTGGCATCGTAGGTCGTCAGGCCGACGTGCGGCTGATCCGGGATGGGAAGTACTGTGCGTGCAAGCGTGTCGTTTGAACTCACCGTGTTTCTCCTCTGGTCATCTGAAGGGTGTGTGGACTTTGCATCGGGAACGCCCATTCGCCTCAACGCCGCTTCAGCCGGGCGTCTGCGCCCCCATGATCTCGTCGGCAAAGCGGCCTTGTCTGATCAGGCTCGACATGGTCTTCATCGACGGGGCGATATGGGTGAAGAACGCCTTGTAACCGGCGCACAGGTAGTTTAAGCCCGGCTCGCCGTCGGGGGTCTGGATGAATCGGTTGCGCGGGCATTCGCCGTAACACGCGAACAGCACCGGGCACTCCTTGCAATACGTCGGCAGCGTGTCGAACTTGCTCTGCCCGAAGCGGCGCTGCTGCTCCGAGCTGACCAGCGTCCTGAGCGGGGTGTCCTTGACGTTGCCGAGCTTGTGGCCGGGTTCGACAAAATGGTCGCAGGAATAGACGTCGCCGTTGTGTTCCATGGCCAGCGCGCCACCGCAGGTCGGCGAAATGATGCAGGCGTTGTGCTGTCCCATCCAGCTCCCGAGCGCAACATCGAATGTCGTCACATACACCTTGCCGACGTCGCGCTGCACCCAGTCATCGAAGATCGCGATGAGGAACTGTCCGAATTTCTCGCTGTCTACGGTGCGCTCGGTGACCAGATTCCCCTCCTGCGTGTAGAGCGGCCGATCGGTGCCTTTCAGACCACCCCAGCCCTGGTTGGCAAAGGCAATCGTGTCGGCGGTGGCGCGCTCGACGATCGGAATCATCTGGATGTACTGCGCCTTGAGTTCGTCGCGAAAGAAGTGGTAAACCTCGAGCGGGTGGTCCTGGTTGGCGGCATTGACGGTGCACAAGATGTTCACATCGACGTCGTGCTTGCGCAGGCAGTGCCAGCCGCGGATCACATCGTCGAAGCTGCCCTTGCCCTGCTTGTCGATGCGGTAGGCATCGTGCATCGCGCGCGGACCGTCGACGCTGAGCCCCACGAGATAGCCATGCTGCTTGAAAAAGGCGGCCCACTCGTCATCCACCAACGTACCGTTGGTCTGCATCGTGTGAAGGACACGCTGGTGCGGCTGGCGATGCTTTTCGGCCAGTTGCACCGAACGCTTGTAAAAATCCAGGCCGCGCAACATCGGCTCGCCGCCCTGCCAGGCGACATCGACCTGCGGTCCGGGCGAGGATTCCATCAGCTGCTTGATGTAGGTCTCGAGCGTCGCCTCGTCCATCAGCGGACTTTCGCGCGGCGGATAGAGGTTTTCCTTCGACAGGAAGAAACAGTACTTGCAACCCAGGTTGCAGGCCGCACCGGCAGGCTTGGCGAGCAAATGGTAGTAGGGCAGATTGGTTTGCACCGGGATCACAGTTCGCTTAGGGTTTTTGCATCTTAGCTGCTCATTGGCTTGTTCACTGCACCAGCTCGCAGTCACCAGGCTTTGCCGACTTGTCGAACCAGGGCTCGAGCGGCCCGTAGAGGCGCAGCAGCGCCGACCAGCTCGGGGTTGAACGACTCGGCCGGCTCGCACTGGACCACGGCGTTGAGCTCCTCTCGGAAGGAGAAGCCATTGGCGTGGACTGTGTTGAACCGCACTCCGCTCAAGCCCACGAAGTGCGGCTCGCGCGGGCTCGCCGCTTCCGCCAGCCGATACAGATGCCCATGCTGAAGGTGCCTATCCCGGCCTGCTTCATGCCCTGGAGGAAGGCGAGGATCGAAGCCGCCGGGCAGCCCGTGCCCATCGCGCGCTCTCGATGCTGCTGGAGCGGATCGTGCTCGACCCGCTGACACTGAAGGGCGATCTGGCTTTCCGCACCGGCGAAGCCGTGGAAACCGACAGCACTACAGGGGATAACTTGGCGTCCCGTAGGGGATTCGAACCCCTGTAACTACCGTGAAAGGGTAGTGTCCTAGGCCTCTAGACGAACGGGACGAGGCGTGTTGCGTGGTGCTGCCGTACTACCGTTAATCGATGGTGGAGGTAAGCGGGATCGAACCGCTGACCTCTTGCATGCCATGCAAGCGCTCTCCCAGCTGAGCTATACCCCCGACGACAGCCCGCCATTATAGCGACGGGTCAGGGCCGCTGCAAGTCGCGTCCGTGTGAGAAGCGCCTTCAACCACCCCGAGCATCGATTGTACCCAAAGCGGCTCGGCACTCGGCGGTTCGACGAAGGACACGGGCCGCGACTCGACCGGCGGCCTGCGGTGGCGCAGCCATACCGGCTCGTGGCACAGGCTGCCGAGGGACCCCACAGGCCTTCGTGGCCACCCTCGCCTTCGGTGGTCGCGTCACCCTGCACGCAGGCTAAGGCGACGTCCGAGGACGGCTCGCGCAGCGCCGTGAGATTGGCGACGGTACCGCCGCTGCCGCGCCGTTCGAGCGGCTCCCGGCCAGCAGGCCGACGGCAGCAGTGGCGGCTCCCACCCGGTGCGCGGATGCCTGCGTGTTAACCTCGTCGGACCATGTCCGCACAGCTCATCGACGGCAACGCGCTTGCCCGCTCCATCCGCGAGGACGTCGCCCGCCGGGTCGTGCGGCTCGCCGCCCGCGGCCTGGTTCCCGGGCTGGCCGTGGTGCTGGTCGGCGAAGACCCGGCGTCCTCGGTCTACGTGCGCAACAAGGTCAAGGACTGCGGCGAGGTCGGCATCGCCTCGACGCTCGACCGCCTGCCCGCCGACACCACCGAGGACGCGCTGCTGGCGCGCATCGCGGTGCTCAACGCCGACCCGTCGGTGCACGGCATCCTCGTGCAGTTGCCGCTGCCGGCCCACATCGATGCGCACCGCGTCATCGAGGCGATCTCGCCCGCCAAGGACGCAGACGGCTTCCACGTCAGCAACGTCGGGCTGCTGCTCACCGGCCAGCCGCTCTTCAGGCCCTGCACGCCCTACGGCGTGATGAAGATGCTCGAGCACGCGGGCGCCAGGCTCGACGGCGCGGAGGCGGTGGTGATCGGTCGCAGCAACATCGTCGGCAAGCCGCAGGCGCTGATGCTGCTGGCGGCGGGCGCCACGGTCACGATCTGCCACAGCCGCACCCGAGACCTCGCCGCGCACACGCGCCGCGCCGACGTGCTGGTGGCGGCGGTCGGCCGCCCCAACCTGGTGACGGCCGACATGGTCAAGCCGGGCGCGATCGTGATCGACGTCGGCATGAACCGCGACGCGCAAGGCAAGCTGTGCGGCGACGTGGACTTCGCGGGCGTACGCGAGGTGGCCGGCGCGATCACGCCGGTGCCCGGCGGCGTGGGCCCCATGACGCGCGCGATGCTGCTGGTCAACACCATCGAGGCCGCCGAGCGCCTGGCCGGCTGATCCCGGGCGCGGCGCAGGCCGGCCAACCCCCGCGCATCGCCGGTCATTGAAGCCTGCGCGACAATCACCACCTGCTCCTATCGAACCGCCACAGGCTACGCCATGACCGACTCCGCACCCACCGTCGCCGACAACCCCCTCCTCGACTTCGGGGGCCTGCCCCGCTTCGGCGCCTTCACGCCCGAGTGCGTGACCCCCGCGATCGACCGGCTGCTCGAGCAGGCCCGCGCGGCCGTCGCGATCGCCGAGCATCCTGACACGCCGGCCGCCTGGCCGAGCTTCGTGCAGCCGCTGGAGGACGCCACCGAGCGGCTGGGCCGTGCCTGGGGCATGGTCGGGCACCTCAACGGCGTGGCCGACACGCCCGAGCTGCGCGCGGTGTTCAACGAGAACCTGCCCAAGGTCACCGAATTCTGGACCGCGGTGGGCCAGAACGCCGCGCTCTTTGCCAAGTACAAGGCGCTGCGCGCCTCCCCGGACTTCCGGTCGCTGACGCCGGCGCAGCAGCGCATCGTCGAGCACGCGCTGCGCGACTTCCGCCTGGGCGGCGCCGAGCTGGTGTCGCCGGGCCGCGAGCGCTACGCGCAGATCCAGGACCGCCAGGCCGCGCTCGGCCAGAAGTTCGGCGAGAACGTGCTGGACGCGACCAAGGCCTTCACGCTCGACATCACCGACGAGGCGCGGCTGGCCGGCCTGCCGGACGACGCCCGCGCCGCGGCGCGCCAGGAGGCCGAGCGTGCGGGCGTCGCGGGCTGGCGCTTCACGCTGCAGTTCCCGTCCTACTTCCCGGTCATGCAGTCGGCGCAGGACCGCACGCTGCGGGAGTCCATGTACCGCGCCTACGTGACGCGCGCCTCCGAGCTCGGGCCCGACCCGGCGCTCGACAACGGGCCCATCATCGACGAGACGCTCGCGCTGCGGGCGGAGGAGGCAGGGCTGCTCGGCTATGCGAGCTTCGCCGAGGTCTCGCTGGTGCCCAAGATGGCCGAGTCGCCCGCGCAGGTCATCGGCTTCCTGCGCGACCTGGGCACGCGGGCACGCGCCTCCGCGCACCGCGACATGGCCGAGCTGCGCGCCTTCGCCAAGGAGCGCCTGGGCCTGGACCCGCTGATGGCCTGGGACATGGCCTTCGCGAGCGAGCGCCTCAAGGAGAGCCGCTACGCGTTCTCGGACAACGAGGTCAAGCAGTACTTCCAGCTGCCGCGCGTGCTCGAGGGCCTGTTCGGCCTGGTGGAGCGGCTCTTCGACGTGAAGCTCGCGCCCGACACGGCGCAGACCTGGCACCCGGACGTGCGCTTCTTCCGCATCGAGCGCGCCGGCGCGCTGATCGGCCAGTTCTACCTCGACATGTACGCGCGCCCGAGCAAGCGGCCCGGCGCCTGGATGGACGACGCGCGCGGCCGCAAGCGCCTCGCCGCCGGCCTGCAGACGCCGGTCGCCTACCTCACCTGCAACGTGCAGGCGCCGGTCGGCGACAAGCCGGCGCTGCTCTCGCACGACGACGTGATCACGCTGTTCCACGAGTTTGGCCACGGTCTGCACCACATGCTGACGCGGGTCGACGAGCTCGGCGTCTCGGGCATCTCGGGCGTGGAATGGGACGCGGTCGAGCTGCCCAGCCAGTTCATGGAGAACTTCTGCTGGGAGTGGGACATCGTCCAGGCGATGAGCGCGCACCTCGACACCGGCGCACCGCTGCCGCGGGCGCTGTTCGACCGGATGCTGGCCGCCAAGAACTTCCAGAGCGGCATGCAGACGCTGCGTCAGGTGGAGTTCTCGCTGTTCGACATGCGCCTGCACGCCGAGTTCACGCAGGGTCCTGACGGCCGCTCGGTGCAGCGGCTGCTCGACGAGGTCCGCGACGAGATCGCGGTGGTGGTGCCGCCGGAGTTCAACCGCTTCCAGAACAGCTTCTCGCACATCTTCGCGGGCGGCTACGCGGCGGGCTACTACAGCTACAAGTGGGCGGAGGTGCTGTCGGCCGACTGCTACGCGGCGTTCGAGGAGGAAGGCGTGTTCAACCCGGCGACCGGCCGGCGCTTCCTCGCCGAGATCCTGTCGGTCGGCGGCAGTCGACCGGCCATCGACTCATTCAAGGCGTTCCGCGGTCGGGAGCCCAGCCTCGACGCACTCCTGCGACATAATGGGATGGTCCAGGAGACCACCAATGCGGACGCCTAGCCCTATCCGAATCGTAGCGCTGTCGATGATGCTCGCCGCCGTGGCCGCGCCGGCGATGGCTCAGTTCAAGTGGGTCGCCCCCGATGGCTCGGTCACCTACAGCGACCAGCCCCCGCCCGCCGGCGTCCAGGTGACCGCGACGCAGTCGGCACCCGCGCCCCGGTCACGCGAGGGCGACGTGCCAGCATCGCTGCGACAGGCCGCCGAGAAATACCCAGCGATCCTCTACACGACTGCGGAGTGCGCGCCCTGCCAGCAGGCGCGCGCGCACCTCACCCGCCGCGGCATCCCGTACGCCGAGAAGACGGTCAAGACCTCGGCCGACACCACCGCCTTCCGGCGCAGCGGCTTCACCGAAAACTCGTTCCCGTCGCTCAGCGTCGGGCGCGAGCGCAGCGTCGGCTATGAGAGCGGCGAGTGGGACCGGCTCCTAGACAGCGCCGGCTATCCCAAGACCTCCGTGCTGCCGCCGTCTTACAAGCAGCCCCCGGCACAGGCGATGGCGCCGCCGGCGGCCCCCCGCCAGAGGGAAGCGAACGACGCCGGCGGCACCGCGACGGGCGAGACCGCCGATTCAGCGGCGCGCGCACGCTCGCCCACGCCGATGCCCACCGCGCAGGGGCCCGGCGCAGGCGCCCCGCCGGGCGGATCGGTGTCGATCCGCTTCTGATCGTCCACCCCGGCCGCCCGCGGCCGGTACGCGCGCCTCCCGGTCCGGGCCCCCGACGCGATACCATCGCACCGGAGCGCACCGACGGCGGTGCGGCGTGGAGACGACGATGAAGTGGCTGCGCTGCCGCGAACGCGGTACCGATTCATGGGCCCTGCTCGAGGGCGACTCGATCTCGATCGTAGACGGCTCGCCCTTCGGCCATCACACCGACACCGGCCGCCGCCTGCCGCTCGCGCAGGTGGACTGGCTGCCGCCGTGCCAGCCCACCAAGATGCTCGCGCTCTGGAACAACTTCGGGGCGGCCGCAGCCAAGAACGGCTGGACGCGACCCGCTGAGCCGCTGTGGTTCCTCAAGTCGCCCAACAGCTTCGCGGCCCACGGGCAGGCCATCCCCCCGCCGCGCGGCTACGACGGGCGGGTAGCCTACGAGGGCGAGCTCGCCATCGTGATCGGCCGGCGCGCCCGGGCTGTGTCGGTCGCCGACGCCGCCGCGCATATCCTCGGCTACACCTGCGCCAATGACGTCACCGCGCTCGAGCTGCTGCAGCGCGACCCGTCGTTCCCGCAGTGGGCGCGGGCCAAGGGCTTCGACGGCTTCGGCGTGTTCGGCCCGGTGATCGACACCGCCTTCGAGCTCGCGGGCGCCAGCGTGCGCACCACCGTCGACGGCCGCGAGCGGCAGAACTACCCGGTCTCGGACATGTTCTTCTCGCCGCACGAGCTGGTCTCGCTGCTGTCGCGGGACGTGACGCTCGAGCCCGGTGACGTGATCCTGTGCGGCACCTCGCTCGGCGTGCTGCCGATGAAGCCCGGCGCCCGCGTCGAGGTCTCGATCGAGGGGCTCGGCACGCTGTCCAACGTCTACGCGCCGCCGCTCTAGCGCACCCGCGATCGCGGCACGACGCGGCACGCGCCGCAGCCGCGCAACCGAGCGCCCTACCCGAGGGGCTGGATGGCCAGCCGCCCGCGTTGCGCCGCGAGGCTGCGTGCGAGGAGCGCCGCGAGCGCATGGATCGCGTCGATGGTCGGCGTCGGGGTGCCGGTGATCAGGCCCAGCTCGACGACCGATCCGACCAGCGCCTCGAGCTCGATCGCGCGCCCGTGCTCGACGTCCTGCAGCATCGAGGTCTTGTGCGCACCGACCGCTTCGGCCCCGGCGATGCGCTTGTCGAGCGACACCTTGAACTCGACCCCGAGCTTCTCGCCCACGGCCTGCGCCTCGGTCATCATCGCCGCCGCGAGCGCCCGGGTGGGCGGGAAGCGGCAGATGTCCACCAACGTTGCGTGCGTCAGCGCCGAGATCGGGTTGAAGCTCAGGTTGCCCCAGAGCTTGATCCAGATCTCGCTGCGGATGTCCCTGGAGACCGGGGACTTGAAGCCGGCGCGGATCATCGCCTGAGACAGCGCCTCGATCCGGGGGCTGCGGGTGCCGTCGAGCTCGCCGAGGGTGAAGCGGTTGCCCTCGATCACGCGCACCACCCCGGGCGCCACCAGCTCGCTCGCCGGGTACACCACGCTGCCGATGATCCGCTCGGGCTCGATCTGAGCCGCGATGCGCCCGCCCGGGTCGACGCTCTCCAGCCCGCGGCCCTCCCACGCGCCGCCCAGGCGCTGGAAGTACCACCACGGGATGCCGTTGATCATCGTCACGACGATGGTGTCGGGCCCGAAGAGGCCACGCAGGTCGGGCAGCAGGTCGGCCACCTGGTGCGCCTTGACGGTCAGCAGCACCACGTCCTGCGGGCCCGCGTCGGCGGGCCGTTGCATCGCGCGCGCGGTCGGCGCGTGCGCCTCGGTGCCGTCCTCGAGGATCAGCCGGAACCCGTTGGCGTTGATGGCCTCGAGGTTGCGGTTGCGGGCGATGAAGGTGACCTCCTCGCCCGATATGGCGAGCTTCGCGCCCAGGTAACCGCCGATGGCGCCCGCTCCGACGACTGCGATCTTCAACGCCTCTCTCCCACCTCGTAGCGGCGCGCCTGCGCGCTGCGCACCGCGCTCTGGACCCGGCCGATCAGCGGCCACGCCAGCATCAGCAGCGCCAGCCCGGTGAGCGAGCCCACCAGCGGGTTGGCCCAGAAGATCGCGAGGCTGCCCTGCGAGATCAGCATCGACTGCCTGAAGCTCGCCTCCGCCATGTCGCCCAGCACCAGCGCGAGCACCAGCGGCGCCAGCGGGTACTTCAACTTCTTGAACACATAGCCCACCACGCCGAACACCACCATCATCGCCACGTCGAACATCGAGCTGTGCACTGTATAGGCGCCGATCGCGCAGATCACGATGATCACCGGCGCGATCACCGCGAACGGGATCCGCAGGATCGCGGCCCACCAGGGCACTGTCGTGAGCACGACGATCAGCCCCACGATGTTGCCGAGGTACATCGAGGCGATCAGGCCCCATACGAAGTCCTTCTGCTCGACGAACAGCATCGGGCCGGGCTGCAGGCCCCAGATCAGCAGTCCGCCCAGCAGCACCGCGGCGGTCGGCGATCCGGGGATGCCCAGCGTGAGCATCGGCAGCAGCGCCGAGGTGCCGGCGGCGTGCGCGGCGGTCTCGGGGGCGACCACACCCTCGATGCGGCCGCGGCCGAAACCCGACGGATCCTTGGACAGGCGCCGCGCCATGCCGTAGCTCATGAACGACGCGGGCGTGGCACCGCCTGGCGTGATGCCCATCCAGCAGCCGATCGCGGTCGAGCGCAGGAAGAGCTTCCAGTGCCTGAGCAACTCGACCCAGGTCTCGAGGACCACCTTGGTGCTGATCTTCGCGGTCTTGCCCTTGAAGGCGAGCCCCTCCTCCATCGTCAGCAGGATCTCGCCGATGCCGAACAGCCCGATCACCGCGATCAGGAAGTCGAAGCCCTTGAGCAACTCGGGGTAGCCGTAGGTCATGCGCAGCGTGCCGGTCACGGTGTCCATGCCGACCGCCGCGAGCGCGAAGCCGAGCATCATCGCGGCGAGCGTCTTGGCCGGCGCCTCCTTGCTCATGCCCACGAAGCTGCAGAAGGTCAGCAGCTGCACCGCGAAAAACTCAGCGGGGCCGAACTTGAGCGCGAACCGCGCCAGCACCGGCGCGAGGAAGGTGATCAGCAGGACCGCGAACAGCGCGCCCACGAACGACGAGGTGAAGGCCGCGGTGAGGGCCTGCGCGGCCTTGCCCTGCTGGGCCATCGGATAGCCGTCGAAGGTGGTCGCGACCGACCACGGCTCGCCTGGGATGTTGAACAGGATCGAGGTGATCGCCCCGCCGAACAGCGCACCCCAGTAGATGCACGACAGCATGATGATTGCCGACGTGGGGTTCATCGAGAAGGTGAGCGGCAGCAGGATGGCCACCCCGTTGGCGCCGCCCAGTCCGGGGAGCACGCCGATCAGCACGCCGAGCACGATGCCGATCAGCATGTAGGCGAGGTTGGGCAGCGTCAGCGCGATGCCGAAGCCGTGGCCGAGGTCGATGAGTTCCTGCATGGGGTCTCCGGCGCCTCAGAATCCGAGCAGCTGCTCGAGGGGGCCCTTGGGCAGCTGCACCAGGAACCACTTCTCGAACACCAGGAAGAAGAACAGCGGCACGCCGGCGGCGACCGCGAGGCTCGCCGGGACGCGGTAACGGCCGTGGCGGATCATGAAGAACAGGATCAGCGCGAAGGACGCGACGTAGATGCCCGTCAGCGCGATCGCGCCGACGTAGACGACCATCGGCAGGAAGATCGACCAGACGTGGCGCAGCTGCTCGCGCTCGGCGAAGACCGGCGACTCCGTGCGCCAGCGCCGCAGCTCGCCGATCAGGATCGCGCTGCCGGCGGCGAACAGGAACAGGCCGATCCAGAACGGGAAGTAGCCCGAGCGCGGCCCGTCGTCCGCCCAGCCGATGCCCACGCGCAGGCTGTCCACGATGACCAGCACCGCGAGCGCCTGCAGCGCCACCGCGACGCATACCTCGGGCCAGCGGTTGCGGACGCCGTCGGTGGCGGGTTCGGGGCTTGGTTCGCTCATCGTGGGCTCCTGCGGCCGCCGCGCGGGCGGCCGGTGATCGGTTGCGCCGGGGTCGTCCCCGGCGCGTCAGTTGGCGATGAAGCCGGCTTCCTTCATCAGCACGCGGTGCATCTGCTCGTTCTTGCCGAGCCAGTCGAAGAACTCCTTGCCGGTGAGCGAGGTCTGCTTGAAGGCGCCCTTGTCCATGAACTCCTTCCACTCGGGCAGCGCGCGCACCTTCGCGAACAGCGCGTTGTAGTAGGCGACCTGCTCGGGCTTGACGCCAGGCGCCATGAAGATGCCGCGCAGCATCAGGTAGTCGACCGGGATGCCGGCCGACGCGCAGGGCGGCACGTCGGCCCAGGACTGCGTCTGCGTCATCTTCGCGGTGTAGGGCATCTTCTGCGTGTCCATCACGCACAGAGGGCGCAGCTTGCCCGCGCGCCAGTGCGACTCGGCCTCGATCGGGTTGTTGACGGTCGCGTCGATGTGCTTGCCCACGAGCTGCACCGCCACGTCGCCACCGCCCTTGAACGGGATGTAGGTCATCTTCTTGCCGGCGGCCTTCTCGAGCATCACGGTGATGATCTGGTCCTCCTGCTTGGAGCCGGTTCCGCCCATCTTCAGGGTGTTGGAGGGCTGGCTCTTGAGGGCCTCGAAGAATTCCTTGGGCGTCGTGTACGGCGACTCCGCGTTGACCCACAGCACGAACTGATCGAGCGCGAGCATCGTCACCGGCGTGAGGTCGCGCCAGTTGAACGGCACGCCGGTGGCCAGCGGGGTGGTGAACAGGTTGGAGAGCGTGATGACGATCTTGTGCGGGTCGCCGGTGGCGGATTTCAACGCCAGGAACCCCTCGGCGCCGGCGCCGCCCGACTTGTTGACCACGACGATGGGCTGCTTGCTGAGCGAGTGCTTGGCGACCACGCCCTGAATGAAGCGGGCCATCTGGTCGGCGCCGCCGCCGGTGCCGGCGGGCACGACGAACTCGATCGGCTTGACGGGCTCCCAGGTCTGCGCACGAGCCGCGGACGAGGTGGCGAGGCAGAGCGCGGCAGCGGTCGCTGCACCTGCGGCTGCGCGGAACGACGGGAATCGGATCGTGGCCATCGGAATCTCCGGGTTTGGGTGGGGCGGGCCGGGGCGCGGTGCGCATCGGCGGAAACGAGGAAGGCTCGGCAGGCCGCGGGCCGCCCCTGCGAGCGTCGCCTGCGGCCGCAACAACGGTCTCAGCCCAGGCCGAGCTTCTGGGCCAGGCCGATGCGCTGCAGCTTGCCGGTGGCCCCCTTGGGGATCTCGTCGAGCAGCAGGATCCGCTTGGGCACCTTGAAATCGGCGGCCCGCTTGCCGACGAACTCCTGCAGCTCGCGCTCGGTCGCCTGCTGGCCCTCGCGCAGCACGACCGCCGCGGCGACCTCCTCGCCGAGCTTGGCATGCGGCATGCCGAAGCACACCACCTGGGCCACGGCCGGGTGATCCATCAGCAGTTCGTCGATCTCGCGCGGGCTCACCTTCTCGCCGCCGCGGTTGATGATCTCCTTGAGGCGCCCGGTGATGCTGACGTAGCCGTCGGCGTCCATCACGCCCTGGTCGCCGGTGCGGAACCAGCCGTTGGCGAAGGCCTCTGCGTTGGCCTTGGGATTGTTCTCGTAGCCGGCGGTGACGTTGGGGCCGCGGATCACGATCTCGCCGGTCTCGCCGCGCGCAAGCAGGCTGCCGTCCTCGGCCATGATCGCGATCTCGGGGCCGGCCGCCACGCCGACGGTGCCGGGCTTGCGTACGGCCGGCGGCAGCGGGTTCGACGCCATCTGGTGGGTCGCCTCGGTCATGCCGTAGGCCTCGATCAGCGGCGCACCGAACGCCTCCTCGAGCTCCCTGATCACCTGCGGCGGCATCGACGACGAAGACGAGCGCAGGAATCGCAGCGGATGCCGCCTGATGGTCTCGGCGTTCTTGGAGGCGCGCGAGACGATGGCCTGGTGCATCGTCGGCACAGCGGTGTACCAGGTGGGCCTGGCCTCTTCCATCCAGCCGAAGAACCTGAGCGCATTGAAGCCCGGCGTGCAGAACACCTGCGAGCCGGCCGACAGCGGCGCGAGCACGCCCGCGATCAGGCCGTGGATGTGGAACAGCGGCATGATGTTCAGGCCGCAATCGGCCGGCACGAACTGCAGGGTGTTGCGGATGTGCGTGGCCGACGCGGCCAGGTTGCGCTGCGACAGCGGCACGATCTTCGGGCGCGAGGTGGTGCCCGAGGTGTGCAGCACCATCGACACGTCGTCGGGCTGCGCCGGGCCAGGGTGCGCGGCCGCGGCGGACGCGGCGCCGGACGCGGCGAGCGTGAACGCGCCGGCACCGGCGCCGGCCTGCGGCACCAGTTCGATGATCCGCACGCCCAGCTTGTTGGCGGCGCCGATTGCCGGCGACGTGCTGCCCTGCGCGACGATCAGCGCGGCGGCCTTCAGGTCCGCCAGGTAGAACTCGAATTCCTCGGCGCGGTAGGCCGGGTTGAGCGGGGCGCTGGCGACTGCGCAGGCGCAGGCCGCGAAGCAGGCCGCCATCTCGGGGCCGTTGTCGAGCACGATCGCGACGCGGTCGTTGCGCCCGATCCCCAGTCCATTGAGCCGCTCGCGGGTGGCGTCGGTCAGCGCGCGCAGGGCGCCGTAGGTCAGCGGCGCGCGGCCGGGCGCACCGATCGCGGGGGCGTCCTCGGCACCGGCGGCCAGCAGGTCCATCAGGGTCTGTTGCATCGCTTCCTCGACAGGCGTCCGGACCCGAAATGGGCTGGACGGAACCGCAGCTTAATGAACCCGCGCGCAGCGCCCCGTATCGGGGATCACGAAATGCCGCATTCCGCTTGATGGCCGGCGCGGAGGATGAAGCACATGCGGGCGGCAAGCCGGTCAGGGGCCTGCGGGGCCGTGCGACCGGTCGTCGTCGGGGCGCGCGACCCGGGGGTGGACCGGGGCGACCTCGGCCGGCATGAGGGTGCGCCGGCAGACCGGAAGGGTTATCCCCGAACTGTCCTGGACAAACAAGGAAATTCGTCCATATTTCCGTTTGTCGAGCCTCGTTTTCGCATTGCGGGATGGGATCGGCAGTGACGCGGCGCCCGTGGGGGTGGATCACCGCTGCGCATCGCATCCTGCCGCGCCCCGGCCTCCCGTCCGCGCGGGGCGGTCGAACCGGGCCCGGGTAACATCCACGCTGATCCGAGCAGCGGCCCCGCCGCCGCCCTCCGAGTGCCTCGTCGATGACACCCCCCGCCCCCCCAGCCTTCCGCGGCAACAAGGCCGGCCTCCCGAGCAAGCCCTGCGTCGCCTGCGGCCGGCCGATGACCTGGCGCCGTCGCTGGGCCCGCACCTGGGACGAGGTGAAGTACTGCTCCGACGCCTGCCGACGGGCGCGGGGCGCCCGTGGCTGAGCTGCGCGACCTGGTGCTCGTGCTGGGCGACCAGCTCGATCCGGACGCCGCGGCGCTCGACGGCTTCGACGCCGCGCACGACACGGTGTGGATGGCCGAGGTCCCCGAGGAATCGACGCACGTCTGGTCGGGCAAGGCGCGCACGGTGACCTTCCTGGCCGCGATGCGCCACTTTGCGCAGGCGCTGCGCGCGGCCGGCCGTCCGCTGCACTACACCCGACTGGACGACCCCGGCGCCCACGGCAGCCTGCAGGCGCAGCTTCATGCCGACATCGAACGCCTGCGCCCTGCCCGGCTGGTGATGACGATGCCCGGCGACTGGCGGGTGCTGAAGGCGATCGAGGCGGTGGCGCTGGCCCGGGCCCTGCCGCTGGATGTCCGCGAGGACCGCCACTTCTACTGCAGCGCGGCCGAGTTCGCGGCGCACGCGCGGGGCCGCAAGTCGCTGCGCATGGAGTACTTCTACCGCGAGATGCGCAAGCGCCACGGCGTGCTCACCTGCGGTGCGCGCGGCGACGAGCCCGAGGGCGGCCAGTGGAACTTCGACGAGGACAACCGCGAGGCCTTCGGCGCGGCGGGCCCCGGTGCCGTGCCGCAGCGTGCGAGCTTCGAGCCGGATGCACTCACGCGCGAGGTGATCGCGCTGGTCGAGGCACGCTTTGCCACCCACCCCGGCCGGCTGGACGGCTTCGCCTGGCCGGTGACGCGCGAGCAGGCGCTCGAGTCCCTGCAGCGCTTCGTGGCCGAGCGCCTGCCGCTGTTCGGCCGCTACCAGGACGCGATGTGGCCGGGCGACCCGTGGCTCTACCACGCGCACCTGTCGGCCGCGCTGAACCTGAAGCTGCTGAACCCGCGCGAGGTGGTGGCGGCGGCCGTCGACGCGTACCGCGCGGGTGCCGCGCCGCTCGCCGGCGTGGAGGGCTTCGTGCGGCAGATCCTCGGCTGGCGCGAGTACGTGCGCGGCATCTACTGGGCCCGCATGCCCGGTTACGCCAGCCTCAACGCGCTGGACGCGCGCGAAGACCTGCCCGCCTGGTACTGGAGCGGCACCACCGACATGGCCTGCCTGCGCGACGCGCTGGCGCAGACGCTCGCCCACGGCTACGCCAACCACATCCAGCGCCTGATGGTCACCGGGCTCTTCGCGCTGATGTACGGCGTGCAGCCGCAGCAGGTGCATGCCTGGTACCTGGCGGTCTACGTCGACGCGGTGGAATGGGTGGAGCTGCCCAACACCCTGGGCATGAGCCAGTACGCCGACGGCGGCCTGATGGCCAGCAAGCCCTACGTGGCCACCGGCAAGTACATCCAGCGCATGAGCCCGCACTGCAAGGGCTGCCGCTACGACCCGGCGCTGCGCACGGGCGACAGGGCCTGCCCGTTCACCACCCTGTACTGGGACTTCCTGATGCGCCACCAGCCCCTGCTGGCCGCCAACCCGCGCATGGCGCTGCAGGTGAAGAACCTGGCGCGCCTGGACGATGCGCAGAAGCAGGCCGTACGCGAGCGCGCGGCGGCCATCCGCCGCGGCGAGGTGGCATGAACCCGGCTGCCCTGCTCGCCGACGTGCCCGGCGCCTGGACCGACGCGCTGCCGCCCACGCGCAGCGCGGCGCTGGCGCGCATCGCCCGCGTGCGGCCCGCCGCCTACGCCCGCACGCGCAACCACCTCGAGGGCGCGGTGACGGGCCTGTCGCCCTACCTGACGCACGGGGTGGTCACGCTGCGCGAGGTGCTGGGCGGCGTGCTGCAGCGCGAGTCGCTGACGGTGCAGCACAAGCTGGTGTTCGAGCTCGGCTGGCGCGAGTTCTTCCGTCACGTCAGGCGCCACGCGGGCGATGGCATCCTGCAGTCGCTGCACCCGGGCCCGCGCCCCGACGCAGCGTGCGACGCCGTGCTGCCGGCCGACGTCCGCGAGGCGCGCACCGGCGTGCCCGCCATCGACGAGGCCGTACGCACGCTCTACGCAACCGGTACGCTGCACAACCACGCACGCATGTGGCTCGCGAGCTACGTGGTGCACCTGCGCCACGTGCACTGGCGAGCGGGCGCAGACTGGATGGTGGCGCACCTGCTCGATGGCGACCTCGCCAGTAACCACCTCAGCTGGCAGTGGGTGGCCGGCACCGGCAGCCACAAGCCCTACCTGTTCAACGCCGACAACGTGGCGCGTTACGCCCCCGCGCACTGGCACAGCGCCGGCTCCGTGATCGACCAGTCCTACGAGGCGCTGGAGCGGATCGCCCGCGGCACGCATGCGGTGCCGGCGATGCCCGGCTCGGGCACGACCGACCGGTGCGCCACGCCCGAGCCGCCGCTGCACCACGAGCCCCCGGCCAGCCTGGGGCTGCGCGCGCCCGATGGCGCCGCCGCGCAGCGGCTGCGCGGCCGGGAGGTCTGGCTCGTGCACCCGTGGGCGCTGCGCGCGCCGCCGGCCGAGCTGCCGGCCGACGCCGCGGTCATCGGCGTGTACCCGCGCGAGCACCACCGCGTGTGGCCCTGGCCCGAGGCGCGCTGGGCGTGGGTGGACGCCGCGATGGCCGAGGTGGCCCCGGAGCGCTGGCTCGTCGATGCCGCCGGGCTGGCGAGCGCGCTGGCCGGTGCGGCAAGCGTGCGCAGCGTCGACGACCCTCAGGTCACGCGGTGGCTGCAGGGCGTGGCGAGCCTGGATGCCGCGCCGAGCCTTTTCCCGCAGGTGGAACAGCGCTGCCGGAGCTTCTCGCAGTGGTGGACCCGCGCCACGCGCGGGCTGCAGCGCGCCGAGGCGCTGCTTTGACGCGCGCCGGCCCCGCATGACACGCGCCGTCGTCTGGTTCAAGCGCGACCTGCGGGTCGCCGACCACGCGCCGCTCGCCGAGGCTGCGCACTGCGACGCCGCCCTGGCCTTGTTCATCCTCGAGCCGGCCTGGCTGGAGAGCCCCGAGTGCCATCCGCGGCAGGTGGCCTGGCTGCTGAAGTGCCTGGCGCCGCTGCGCGACGCGCTCGCCGCGCGCGGCCTGCCGCTGTTGGTGCGCAGCGGCGAGGCGGTCGAGGTGCTCGAGGCGCTTCGGCGCGAGTTCGCCTTCGAGCGGCTGCTCAGCCACGAGGAGACCGGCCCCGGCTGGAGCTACGAGCGCGACAAGTCGGTGGCGCGCTGGTGCCGCGCGCAGGGCGTGGCGTGGGCCGAGTGGCCGCAGACCGGCGTGGTGCGCCGCCTGAAGGACCGCCGCGGCTGGGCCGGGCGCTGGCAGCAGCGCATGGACGCGCCCTGCGTGCCCGTGCCGGCGGGGTTTCGTGCTGCACCGGGCTTCGCGCCCGCGTCGATGCCCCGTGGGCTGCCCGCGCTGCGCGAGCTGGGCGTCGCGGCAGCACCCGACACGCCGCAGGGGGGCGAAGCCGCGGCGCATGGCGTGCTGCGCAGCTTCCTCGACGAACGGGCGCTCGGCTACCGCACGCATCTGTCCAGCCCGCTCAGCGCGGAGGAGGGCTGCAGCCGGCTGTCGGCGCACCTCGCCTACGGCACCGTGTCGATGCGCACGGTGCACCAGGCCACCGAAGCGGCCCTGCGGGACACCGCGAGCCGCGAGCTCGCCTACGGGCTGCGCGGCTTCGCGAGCCGGCTGCGCTGGCACTGCCACTTCATGCAGAAGCTGGAGGACGAGCCCGCCATCGAGTGGCGCAACTTCGCGCGCTCGGCCGACGGTCTGCGGCCGGGCGACGGCACCGACCCGGGCCCGATCGATCGCGAGCGCCTGCAGGCCTGGTGCGACGGACGCACCGGCTTACCGATGGTGGACGCCTGCATGCGCCAGCTGCATGCCACCGGCTGGCTGAACTTCCGCATGCGGGCCATGCTGGTCAGCTTCGCGGCCTATCACCTGTGGCTGCACTGGCGCGAGCCGGGCCTGTTCCTCGCCCGGCAGTTCCTCGACTTCGAGCCCGGCATCCACTGGAGCCAGATGCAGATGCAGTCGGGCACGACCGGCATCAACACGCTGCGCATCTACTCGCCGGCCAAGCAGGCGCGCGACCACGACCCGCTGGGCCTGTATGTCCGGCGGTGGGTGCCGGAGTTCGGCACCGCCGCCTACCCGGCGCCGATCGTAATCGAGCGCGATGCGCTGGCTGCTGCCAGGCAGCGGCTCCACGCGCTGCGCCAGACGCACGAGGCCCATGCCGAGGCCGGCGCCATCCAGCACAAGCACGGCTCGCGCCGCAGCGGCCTGCCGCCGTCCGGCGCCCGGGCCCGGCGCACCACCCCGATCGACGACGCGCAGGGCCGATTGTTCTGAACTTGGGAACGGCATCGGGCGAGGCCGACGCGAGGCCCTCGCCGCGCGCCCGCCAAGCCGGCGGGGCCACCGCCTTGTACGATGGCGGCAGCGCGCCGTGGCCTGCCGGCCCCGGCCATCCGGACAGCACCCTCAAGCACACGACCACTCGGGAGTCCCTTGAAAGTCACCACCTGGAACGTCAACTCCCTGAAGGTCCGCCTGCCGCAGGTGCTCGCCTGGCTGCAGTCCAATCCGGTCGAGGTGCTGTGCCTGCAGGAGACCAAGCTCGTCGACGAGAAGTTCCCGGTCGATGCGCTCGCCGCGGCGGGCTACCGGGCGGTCTTCAGCGGGCAGCCCACCTACAACGGGGTTGCCCTGCTGTGGCGTGCCGACACCGGCTGGGAGCCGGCCGACGTGCAGGTGGGCAACCCGCACTTCCCGGACGAGCAGAAGCGCCTGATCGCGGCGACCTTCGCCGGCCTGCGCGTGATCAGCGCCTACGTGCCCAACGGTCAGGCGGTGGGCACCGACAAATACGCGTACAAGCTGCGCTGGCTCGATGCGCTCGCCACGTGGCTGGGCGAGACGCTCGTCGCGTCGCCGCGGCTGGTGGTGGGCGGCGACTACAACATCGCCCCCGACGACCGCGACGTCCATGACCCGCAGGCCTGGGCGGGCCAGGTGCTGTGCTCGGAGCCCGAGCGCGAGCGCTTCCGGCACCTCATCGACCTGGGGCTCGCCGACGCATTCCGGATGTTCGAGCAGCCCGCCAAGACGTTCAGCTGGTGGGACTACCGGCAGCTCGGTTTCCCGCGCAACAAGGGGCTGCGCATCGACCACCTGCTTGTCAGCGGGGCGCTCGCGCCTAGCGTGCGCGCCTGCGCCATCGACCGCGCGCCGCGCAAGCTCGAGCAGCCCTCGGACCATGCGCCGGTGACCGTGGAGCTGGCCGACTGACGCGGCGAGCGGCGCGGCCGCGCCCTGCCCTCAAAGATGCGCGGCGGCCATCGCGCCCAGCACCAGGCCCGCGGCGGCGACGCCGTAGACACCGCGCAGAAGCCAGTGCCGACGCGTCAGCAGCGCGATTGCCGACAGCGCGATCGAGATCTGGATCACCGTCGTCGCCTGGGCCCATCGGTGATGCAGGTGCAGCGCCTCGTCGCTGCGCCGGTTCCAGTCCTTGGACTCGGCCTCGAGCTTCTCGGCGTCCTTGCGGATCTGCGCCTTCTCGGAATCGTAGCGCTCCACCTGTCGCTTGAACGCGTCCTGGCGTCCCGGCGGCACGATCTCGGCGGACAGCTCGGCCAGGTTCTGCTTGCTGCTCTTGGCCTGGTAGTAATTCCACTGGTTGGACGCCTCGGTCTTGCCGATCGCCGCATTGTTCTTGAACAGCATCGCGTCGGCCTGCGTCTTGCCGCCCTGGTAGGAAAACAGCGCGCCGACGGTGGCGAGGATGGCAGTGGTCACGGCGATGCGGCTCGACATCGCGTCTTGCGCACCATGCGAGGCGGCGTGCTCGAGTTCGTGGTCATGCGGACCGTGGACGTGGAACTGACTTCCGGACATCGTGACTCCTGGGAGGTTCGGGAGCCCGTATTTGACCATGACCGACGACGGACGCCGCGCGCCCGTCGTCTTCGCCTCAGTCGTCGTCCTCGAGCCGCAGGTCCTGGATCTTGCGGGTGATGGTGTTGCGCCCGATGCCCAGGCGCAGTGCGGCGTCGATGCGGCGGCCGCGGGTGTGGCGCAGCGCCGTGCGGATGATGGTCGACTCGAAGCTGCGGGTCAGCTGGTCCATCACCTCCGAGGACGCTGGCGGCTCGCCGCCGCGGGCCGATTGCGCCGCGAGCAGCCGGCTCACCTCCGCCTCGAGCAGCGTCGCCCAGCCCGGACGCGAGGGACCTGCGGGTATCCCCGGCGCCGGGGCCGCTGCGAAGCCCGACTCGCGCAAAACGGATGCGCCGTCCGCATGCGCCGCGCCGCCCGTCGGGGGCATCGCGCCGAATCCCGCGGGGACGCCGCCGAAGGCCGTGACGCCGGGCGGCATGCCGGCGCCGGTGGCCTCGTGCGCCGGGACGCCGCCGGGAGGGGGCGCGCTCGCACGGACCGGCATGGGCTGCGGCGCGCCGGCGAGGGGTCCAGCGGGCGCGCCGGCCAGCGTGCCGGGCGCCTCCAGCCCCTGCGTCCCCGCGGCCGGCGCCATGCCGGCCCCGGGCAGGTCCTGCCAGGGGGCGGCCTGCACCTCCGGCGGCAGGTCCTTCGCATCCACGGTCTGGGCGGGCGCCATCACCGTCAGCCAGTGGCAGACGTTCTCGAGCTGGCGGACGTTACCGGGCCAGGAGAACATCGCCAGCCGGTTGAGCGCCTCCTCGGACACCCGCTTGGGCTCGACGCCGAGCTCGCGGGCGCTGCGAGCGAGGAAGTGCCGCGCGAGCAGCGGCACGTCCTGCACGCGCTCGCGCAGCGGCGGCAGCCGCAGCCGGATCACGTTCAGGCGGTGGAACAGGTCCTCCCGGAACAGGCCCTGGCGGACCCGCTCCTCCAGGTGCTGGTGGGTCGCTGCGATCACGCGCACGTTGGCCTTCAGGGGCTGATGGCCGCCGACCCGATAGAAGTGCCCGTCGGACAGCACCCGCAGCAGCCTCGTCTGGAGTTCGGCGGGCATGTCGCCGATCTCGTCGAGGAACAGCGTGCCACCCTCGGCCTGCTCGAAGCGCCCGCGGCGCATCTGCTGAGCGCCGGTGAAGGCGCCGCGCTCGTGGCCGAACAACTCCGACTCGAGCAGGTCCCGCGGGATCGCCGCTGTGTTCAGCGCCACGAAGGGCTGGCCGGCACGCGGGCTGTGCTTGTGCAGGGCGCGGGCGATCAGCTCCTTGCCGCTGCCCGACTCGCCGGTGATCATCACCGTCACGTTGGACTGCGACAGGCGGCCGATCGCGCGAAAGACCTCCTGCATCGCGGGCGCCTGCCCCAGCATCTCCGGGTTCTCGGCAACCGTATCCTCGGCGAGCGCCTCGCGCTCGCTCTCCTCCACCGCGCGGCGGATCAGCTCGATCGCCTTGGGCAGGTCGAAGGGTTTGGGCAGGTACTCGAACGCGCCACCCTGGAAGGCGGACACCGCGCTGTCGAGATCGGAGAAGGCCGTCATGATGATGACCGGCATGCCGGGCCTGCGCTGCTTGACCTGCTGCAGCAACTCGATACCCGACTCGCCTGGCATCCGGATGTCGGACACCACCACCTGCGGAGAGTCCAGGTCGAGCGCGCTCAGGCACTCCCGCGCGCTCCCGAAGGCCCGCACATCGAACCCCTCGCGCGACAGGGCGCGCTCGAGCACCCAACGAATCGACTGGTCATCGTCGACGATCCATACTGCGTTCATTCGCGCTGGCTTCCCTCAGCTGCACTGCCCGAGCCGCCCTCGCGGGCGCACGTCATGGCAGTGGCAGGAGTATCCGGAAATCGGTGCGGCCCGGGCGACTCTCGCATTCGATCAGCCCGCCGTGCTGCTGCACGAAAGTCTGAGCCAGCGTCAGCCCGAGACCACTTCCGCCCTCACGTCCCGAGACCAGCGGATAGAAGATCCGATCGCGGATTTCTTCCGGCACTCCCGGGCCATCGTCGACTACATGCAAGTCCAGTGCCAGGCGGTAGCGGACCTTGTCGATCGTGAGCTGGCGGGCGATCCGGGTGGTCAGCCGGATGCGCCCGAGACCGTGCATCGCCTGGGCCGCGTTGCGGACGAGGTTGAGCACGGCCTGGATCAGCTGCTCCTTGTCGCCGCGGAAATCAGGCAGGCTGGCGTCGTAGTCGCGCTCGATCTCTAGGCCCGACGGGTACTCCGCGGTGACCACCGAGCGGACCCGCTCCAGCACCTCGTGGATGTTCACGTCGCCCACCAGGCGCGGGTGACGGTGCGGCGCGAGCAGCCGGTCCACCAGCGTCTGGAGGCGGTCGGCCTCCTTGATGATCACCTGCGTGTACTCGCGCAGGCTGGTGCCGGACACCTCCGTCTCGAGCAGCTGCGCCGCGCCCCGGATGCCGCCCAACGGGTTCTTGATCTCGTGGGCGAGGTTGCGGACCAGCTCCCGGTTCACGCGGACCGACTCCAGCATCCGCGATTCGCGGTCCATGCGGATGCGCTGGTCGATCTCGCGGAACTCGAGCAGCAGTGCGCCGAGGTCGCTCTCGAGGACCACCGCGACGCAGTGGACCGCGAGCGGCTCGCGCCCTGCGCGCTCGAGCGCGATGTCCTGGCGCTTCTGGCCGAACGCGTTGTTGCAGGCCTCCTCGAGCAGCCCGTCGATCACGCCGCCGTTGGTGAACTGCCGCGCGAAGAGGGTGCCCTCGATGACGCGCTGCGGCGTCTCGAACAGCTGCTCGGCCGACTGGTTGACGAACCGGGTGCGGCCCTCGGCGTCGAGCAGCACCACCGCGCACGCGAGCAGGTCGAGGCCGGCGAGGCGCGACCAGGGGTCTCGACGGCGCTCGATGCCCTGGGGCAGACGGTTCGGCGCTGGCATCGTTTCCGGGTGATGGGGGTCTGAGGGGGGAGCACTGCGAGGCGGGAACGGAAAGGCGAACCAAGGCGCGCCCCGGCGCCGGGCCGCGCGGTCGAGACCGGATCAGTCGCGCAGCGACGCCATCTCGCGGCGCAGCGAGGACACCGAGCTCTCGGAACGGGCGATGTCCTCCTTGAGGCGCTGCACGCGGTCGAGGTACTTCTGGAAGTTGCGCTCGTCGCCGCGGCGCTCGGGCTCGCCGGCGTTGAACTCGGCGCGCAGCTCGCCCAGGCGCGCCTCCTCCTTCTTCAGCTCGTCCTCGAGGATGCGGCGCCGGTCGAGGTCGCGGGCACGCTGCGCGCCCGGGTCGACGCGCGGAAAGCCCGCCGCCGTGCCGTTGGCGCCGGTGCCGGAGCCGCCCTGCCCGGTGGCGCTGCCCTGGGGGGTGCCGCCGCCCTGCCCGCCGCCGCCCGGGCGGGCGCCTGCCGGCTGGGCCGGCAGCTTGGGCGCGGGGATCGTGGTGAGGTTGGGGAGATCGAGCGTCTTGCACCCGGGACCGGGCGCGTTCTGGTAGAGCGGCACGCCGGTGGCGGACTCGCAGCGGTAGATCTGCGCAGACGCGAGCAGCGGCGTGGCGACGAGGGCCGCACTCAGGATCAGGCGCACGAAGCGGGGCGGATTCATCCAGCGAGTTTAAAACAAAAAAAGGGGGCGGTCGCCCGCCCCCCGTCGGCCCGGACCCCTGGAGACCCGTGCCCTCGTCGTGTCGCCGTCAGGCGATCACAGCGAGTAGTACATGTCGAACTCGACCGGGTGCGTGGTCATCCGGAAGCGCGTGACCTCCTCCATCTTCAGCGTGATGTAGGCATCGATCATCGCGTCGCTGAACACGCCGCCGCGGGTGAGGAACTCGCGGTCGCGGTCGAGGTAATCGAGCGCCTGGTCGAGCGACGAGCAGACGGTCGGGATCTTCGCGTCCTCTTCCGGCGGCAGGTCGTACAGGTTCTTGTCGGCGGCCTCGCCCGGGTGGATCTTGTTCTGCACGCCGTCCAGGCCGGCCATCAGCATCGCCGAGAACGCGAAGTAGGGGTTCGCGGTGGGGTCCGGGAAGCGGACCTCGATGCGACGGCCCTTGGGGTTGCTGACGTACGGGATCCGGATGGATGCCGAGCGGTTGCGCGCCGAGTAGGCGAGCTTGACCGGCGCCTCGAAGCCCGGGACCAGCCGCTTGTACGAGTTGGTGCCAGGGTTGGTGATGGCGTTCAGCGCACGGGCGTGCTTGATGATGCCGCCGATGTAGTGCAGCGCGAAGTCCGACAGGCCGGCGTACTTGTCGCCGGCGAACAGGTTCGTGCCGTCCTTCCACACCGACTGGTGCACGTGCATGCCCGAGCCATTGTCGCCCACGATCGGCTTGGGCATGAAGGTCGCGGTCTTGCCATAGCTGTGCGCCACGTTCATGACGACGTACTTCAGGATCTGCGTCCAGTCGGCGCGCTGCACCAGCGTGCTGAACTTGGTGCCGATCTCGTTCTGGCCGGCACCGGCCACCTCGTGGTGGTGGACCTCGACCGGCACGCCCATCTGCTCGAGGATCAGGCACATCTCCGAGCGCATGTCCTGGAAGGAGTCGATCGGGGGAACCGGGAAATAGCCGCCCTTGACCGCCGGCCGGTGCGCCAGGTTGCCGCCCTCGAACTCCTTGCCGGTGGACCAGGAGGCTTCTTCCGAGTTGACCTTGACGAAGCAGCCCGACATGTCGACCGACCAGGTGACCGAGTCGAAGATGAAGAACTCGGGCTCCGGGCCGAAGTAGGCGGTGTCGCCCACGCCGGTCGACTTCAGGTAGGCCTCGGCGCGCTTGGCGAGCGAGCGCGGGTCGCGCTCGTAGCCCTTGCCGTCGGACGGCTCGACGACGTCGCAGGTGAGGATGAGCGTCGGCTCTTCGCGGAACGGGTCGATGTTCGCGGTGGCCGGGTCCGGCATCAGCAGCATGTCGGAGGCTTCGATGCCCTTCCAGCCGGCGATCGACGAGCCGTCGAAGGCGTGGCCGGAGACGAACTTGTCCTCGTCGAAATGCGAGATCGGAACCGTGACGTGCTGCTCCTTGCCGCGGGTATCCGTGAAGCGGAAATCAACGAACTTGACTTCGTTGTCCGCGACTTTCTTCATGACGTCCTTGGCTGAAGCCATCGATCCATTCTCCAGATGTTCAAAAGGGGGGCTGAAACTTGGGGCGGGGAAAAGAGGCGAGATTGTGGGAGTTTTCCCTCGAGCAGGCAAATTAGCAGGAACCGTGCCATTGCAGAGCCGCCCGGGGTCGGGCTGCGCCCCGGAATGGAGCCGATCTCCGGGCGGACCTCGCCCCCGGGGACGGGGCCGCACCGGACCAGTGCGCCCACAGCCGGTGCATCAGCGGCCGAAACACCCCAGTTTAGTGCATCGCCCCGTCAGCCTGGCAGCAGGTACCCGTCGAACCGCTCGCGCAGCCGGGCCTTCCAGAACTTGCCGGTCGAGGTCCGGGGAATGGCGTCGATGAACTCGAAGGCGTCCGGCAGCTGCCATTTTGCGAAATGCGGGGCGAGGTGGGCGCGCAGCGCGTCGGCGTCGACCGTGGCGCCGGGCTTGAGCACCACGCAGGCGAGCGGGCGCTCCGACCACTTGGGATGCGGCACCGCGATCACCGCCGCCTCGGCGACCGCCGGGTGGCCCATGATCGCGTTCTCGAGGTCGACCGAGCTGATCCACTCGCCGCCCGACTTGATCAGGTCCTTGGTCCGATCCGAGATCCGCAGGTAGCCATGGGGGTCGACCGAGCCCACGTCGCCGGTCCGCAGCCAGCCGTCGCCGGTGAACTTGTCCGGGTCGGGTCCGCCCGCGTGGTAGGAGCCGGTGATGAAGGGGCCGCTGACCTGGATTTCGCCCACGGTCTCGCCGTCCCACGGCGCCTCGCCCGAGTCCGCGACGATCCGCAGGTCGACCAGCGGGGCGATCACGCCCGCCATCGCGCGGCGCCGGAACCATTCGTCCTCGGAGATGCGCCCGATCAGCTCGGGCTTCTCGTAGAAGAGCGAGCAGACCGGCGAGGTCTCGGTCATGCCCCAGCCCTGGGCGATCGAGACCCCGTGCCGCGCGAACGCGCGGATCAGGGCCTCGGGCACCGCAGCGCCGCCCACCAGGCTGCGCAGCGCCGCGGGGAAGCGCCAGCGCCCGGGGTGGGCCTCGTAGAGCTGGATCATGGACAGCCAGATGGTCGGCACGCCGAGCGTGAAGGTCGGCGGCTCGAGCTGCATCAGGTCGAGCAGGTCCTCCGGATGCAGGTGCGGCCCCGGGAACACCAGCTTGGCGCCCAACATCACCGCGCCGTACGGGATGCCCCAGCTGTTGGCGTGGAACATGGGCGTCACCGGCAGCACGACGTCGCGCGCCGACAGGCCCCACATGTCGGGGACGGACGCGGCCAGCGTGTGCAGCACCGTCGAGCGGTGCGAGTAGACGACGCCCTTGGGCCTGCCGGTGGTGCCCGAGGTGTAGCACATCGAGGTCGGCGCATCCTCGTCGTGACGCACGTACTCGAAGCGCTCGAGCGCCTGCGGGGACACGCCGGCGAGCAGCTGCTCGTAGTCCTCGAGCGGCGGCCCGCCGGCCTCGGACCCGGCGTCTGCGGGCACCGGCGCCCCGGAGAACGGGAACACGAACACCCGCTCGAAGGCGTGGTGCCTGGCGAACTGCCGGTACAGCGGCAGCAGCACGTCATCGATGACCAGGAAACGGTCCTCGGCATGCCCGGCGATCCAGCCGATCTCCTCGGGCGAGAGCCGCAGGTTCAGCGTGTGCATGACGCCGCCGGCCGCCGGGATGCCGAAGTAGCACTCGAGGTGCGCGTGGTGGTTCCAGCACAGGGTCGCGACGCGGTCGCCCGGCTGCAGGCCCGCGGCCAGCAGCGCCGCGGCGAGGCGGCGCGTGCGCCGGTAGTACTCGGCGTAGGTGTGCCGCCGCAGCGACTTGTCCGGCAGCCTAGACACGATCTCGGTCTCGCCGAACAGCGTGCCGGCGCGCTCGAGCAGGTGGTTCAGCGACAACGGGGTGCGCATCATCGTGCTGTGCATCTCGGTCTCCTCGTCGAGTCGGGGGCGTCAGGCCAGGAACAGCTGCTGGAGGTCGTTCAGGAAGTCGAGGCCGCGCGGCGTGGCGCGCAGCCGCGTCGGGTCCGGGTCGAGCAGCCCGCGCCCGACGGCCTGCGCGAGCGGCTGCGCGATCGCGGCGAGCGGCATGCCGGTGCGCTCGGCGAAGCTCGCGGCGGGCACGCCGTCCACCAGGCGCAGCGCGTTGAGCATGAACTCGAACGGCAGGTCGGCCACACCCAGGCTGCGGTGCTCCTCGATCGCATCGCCGGCCAGCGCGGCGTCCATGTAGCGCCGGGGATGCCGGTAGCGCGTCTGGCGCAGGATGCGGTCGTGGAAGGAGAGTTTGCCGTGCGCACCCGCGCCGATCCCCAGGTAGTCGCCGAAGCCCCAGTAGTTCAGGTTGTGGCGCGAGCGGTGGCCGGGCCGCGCGTAGGCCGAGATCTCGTAGTGCGCGAGACCGGCCTCGCGCGTGGCGCGCTCGATGCGGGCCTGCATGTCGGCGGCGGTGTCATCGTCGGGCAGGCCGGGCGGCGGGCGGCTCGCGAACAGCGTGTTCGGCTCGAGCGTCAGCTGGTAGTAGGACAGGTGGGGCGGCGCAAAGGACAGCGCCTGCGCGAGGTCGGCGTCCAGGCCCGCCGCGCCCTGCCCCGGCAGCGCGTACATCAGGTCGAGGTTGAAGGTGGGGAACAGCTCGGCTGCGGCGTGCGCGGCGGCCAGCGCCTGCGCGCGATCATGCACGCGGCCCAGCGCCCGCAGCGCGGTCTCCTCGAAGCTCTGTATGCCCACGCTCAGCCGGTTCACGCCGGCCTGCCGGAAGGCGCGGAACTTGTCGCGCTCGAAGGTGCCGGGGTTGGCCTCCAGCGTCACCTCGGCGTCGCTCGACAGCCGCAGCAGCATCCGGACGTCGGCCAGCAGCCGGTCGATCGAGTCGGGCGAGAAGAGGCTGGGCGTGCCCCCGCCGATGAACACCGTCTGGATGCTGCGACCCCACACCAGCGGCACGCTCGCCTCCAGGTCGGCGCGCAGCGCGTCGAGGTAGCGCGACTCGGGCAGCTCGTCGAACTCGTGCGAGTTGAAGTCGCAGTACGGGCACTTGCGCAGGCACCACGGCAGGTGAACGTACAGCGACAGCGGCGGCAGCTGCGTGAGGCGGGTGGGCGCCGACCTGCGGGCCAGCGCCCCCACCGGGACGATCGTGATGCTCATGGCGCCGGGGATCAGCGTGCGCCGTCGGCGCCGGGTGCGATCAGCCTCGCCTGGACGAGCCTGGCGAGCAGCGCGCGCATCGCCTGGCCACGGTGGCTGACTCGGTTCTTGGCGGCGGCGTCCAGCTCCGCCGCGGTCAGGCCGAGCTCGGGCAGCAGGAAGTGCGGGTCGTAGCCGAAGCCGCCCGCGCCGCGCGGCTGCGCGAGGATCTCGCCGTACCACAGGCCGTCGGCGATGACCGGCTGGGGGTCGTCGGCCGAGCGCACCAGCACCAGCGCGCAGTAGTAGTACGCGCTGCGGTCGGGCGAGTCGGCCAGCGCCTGCACCAGCCGCGCGTTGTTGGCGGCGTCCGAGCGCTCGCCGCCGTCGCGGTCGGCGGCGTAGCGCGCCGAGCGCACGCCCGGCGCTCCGCCGAGCGCCGGCACGCACACGCCCGAGTCGTCGGCGACCGCGGGCAGGCCGGTGGCACGGCTCGCGTGGCGCGCCTTGGCGAGCGCGTTCTCCACGAAGGTGCCGAAGGGCTCCTCGGCGTCGCCCACGCCGAGCGCAGACTGCGCGACGAGCGCCACGCCGGTCGGCTCGAGCAGCGCCTGCATCTCGCGCAGCTTCGCCGCGTTGCCCGAGGCGAGCACCACCCGCGACAGCGGCACGGCCGCGGCCATCGCCGTCAGGCCACCAGGCCCAGTGCCTGGCGCTGCGCCAGCGCGAGGCGGCCGATCCCGGTCGCGGCGAGATCGAGCAGCGTGTCGACCTGCGTGCGGGAGAAGGGCCGGCCCTCGGCCGTCCCCTGCACCTCGACGATGCCGCCCGAGCCGGTCATCACGACATTCATGTCGGTGTCGCAGCTCGAGTCCTCGTCGTAGTCGAGGTCGAGCACGGCCTCGCCGCGCCAAAGCCCGACCGACACCGCGGCGACCGAGTCGGACAGCGGCGTGCCCTCGATCATGCCGCGCGCGCGCAGCCACTCGATCGCGTCGTGGGCCGCGACCCAGGCGCCGGTGATGGCCGCCGTGCGGGTGCCGCCGTCGGCCTGCAGCACGTCGCAGTCGATCTGGATCGTGCGCTCGCCGAGCTGCGAGAGGTCGACCACGGCACGCAGGCTGCGGCCGATCAGGCGCTGGATCTCCTGCGTGCGGCCCGATTGCTTGCCACGGGCCGCCTCGCGGTCGTTGCGGGTGTTGGTCGCGCGCGGCAGCATGCCGTACTCGGCGGTGAGCCAGCCCTGCCCCTTGCCGCGCAGGAAGCCGGGGACCTTCTCCTCGACGCTCGCGGTGCACAGCACCCGGGTCTCGCCAAACTCGACCAGCACCGAGCCCTCGGCATGGCGGGTGAAGCCGCGGGTGAGCCGGACCGGGCGCAGCGCGTCGGGGCTGCGCCCGCTGGGCCGTGCGAACCCGGCGAGTGCCGCGGGCGAGGACGTCGATGTCAAGTGGAACCTCCGTTGGAACCTTCGTTGGTGCGCTGGATCGCCTGCTGGATCTGGGCGATCTGCCGCTCGATCTCCTCGTCCGACAGCGGGGTATCGCCCTCGCCGTCCTCGAGCTGGCCGATGGAGATGGTGGTGGTGACCGCGCCGTCGGGCAGGTTCAGCGACGACAGCGTCGGCACGTCGTCGTCGGACTCGCCGCTCTCCCAGGTGAGCGCGACCACGGTGGTGTTGTCGGCCAGCCGGCCGTTGTGCGCGACTGCCCGCTGCACCAGATCGGGCACCGAGATCGCAACCGGCGCCTGCGCGAAGGCCCGCGCCAGGCCCTCCTCCGGAATGCCAGACCAGAAGCCGTCGCTGCACAGCACCAGCGTGTCGCCGCGCTGCAGCCTTGCCCGCGACGTGATCTCGATCGTCGGCTCGTAGGGCGAGCCCAGGCAGTTGAGGACCTTGTTGCGCTCCGGATGCGTCTCCTGTTCCTGCGGCGTGATCAGGCCGAGGGACACCATGGTCTGCACCTTGGAGTGGTCGCGGGTGCGCGTGAGGATCCGCCCCTCGCGCAGCCAGTACAGGCGGGAGTCGCCCGCGTGCGCCCACCACGCACTGTCGTCCTGCACGACGCAGGCGACCACGGTCGTGCGAGGCGCCTCGGGCAGGCCGTGCGAGGACTGATAGCGCAGCAGATCGCGGTGCGCGACCCGCAGCGCGGTGTCGAGGAAGTCGGCCGGGTCGGCCAGCCGCGGCTGCGCGAGCTTCTGGAAGAGCGCGGCGCAGGCCTGCAGGGTGAGCTGGGCCGCGACCTCGCCGCGCACGTGCCCGCCCATGCCGTCGGCGACCACCATCATCAGCGACTCGCGCGAGAAGCAGTACCCCATGCGGTCCTGGTTCTGGGTACGCGCGCCGACCGCGGTGTCCTGGAAGATCGAGAATCTCATCCCTGCCCCCTCAGGGCGCGACCTTCTGGGTCGGCCACATCTGAGTGGTGTCGTGCCGGACGGCGCGCCGCCGACCGCCGCCGAGGTTGTCCAGCCACCGGGAGAAGCCGCCGGGCGGCGTCCTGGCGGGTACGGGCGGCGCCGCGACTTGCGGTTCGCGCAACGCCCGCTGCAGCGCGAAGACGCTCTGCGGCCGTTCCAGCGGATTTTGCTTCAGGCACCAGTGCACGATGTCGATCAGCTGCTGAGAGTACAGGCGCAGCGCGACGTGCAGCGCGGCGTCGACCTTGTCGTGCAGGCCGCGCTGGTCGGCGGGCTGCGGCGGCGCGCCGACCATGCAGGCGTACATGCTCGCCCCCACCCCATAGATGTCAGTCCAGGGGCCGAGCTGCTGGTTGCGCCGGTAGAGCTCGGGCGCCGCGAAGCCCGGCGTGTACATCGGAAACAGCTTGGGGGCATCCTGCGTCAGCGTCTGGCGCGCCGCGCCGAAGTCGAGCAGCATCGGCGAGCTGTCACGACGCAGGTAGACGTTGGCTGGCTTGAGGTCGAGGTGCAGCAGGCGGTTGGCGTGCACCTCTCGCAGGCCGTTGCTCACCTGCGAGAAGATCCGCCTGATATGCCGCTCCGGGATCACTTCGCGGCCCGGCTTGCCGCGGTACCGCATGATCAGTTCCTGCAGGCTGCGCCCCTGCTCGTAGGCCATGACCATGTACACGGTGTCGTTGGCGCGGAAGAAATTGAGCACGCGCACGACGTTGGGGTGCAGCACCCGCGCGAGGGCCCGCCCCTCCTCGAAGAAGCACTTCAGGCCGTTGCGGTAGGTGTTGAGGTGTTCGGCCGAGACCGAGGGCACGAGCTCGCCAGGGCCGCGCGTCGCGAGCGAACTCGGCAGGTACTCCTTCAATGCCACCGTCTGGCCGTCCGGATCGTCGGCCAGATAGACGATCGAGAAGCCGCCACTGGCGATCTTCCTTACAATGCGGTAACCGCCGACCTCCAGCCCTTCGGGAAGAGGCGCGTTTGTCTGAGTCGCCATAAGGGATCGATTGTAATGAACTCCAGGGCCGCGGTCGTGCACAGCATGACCGGCTACGGCACGGTCACCCGCGACCACGAACTCGGCCGACTGGCCCTCGAGCTCCGGTCGGTCAACTCCCGCTACCTCGACCTGAGCTTCAGGCTGCCCGACGAGCTGCGGGCGCTCGAGCCGATGCTGCGCGAGGCGATCCTCGCGCGCGTCACGCGCGGCAAGATCGATTGCCGCGCGGGCGTGCAGCACCGAGTCGCCGCGCGGCCCGAGGTGGTGCTGCGCCCGGGCGCCCTCGAGGCCCTGGCAGCGGCGCAGGCCGAGGTGCTGCGCCAGTTCCCCGGCGCGCCGACGCTCGGCGTGGCCGACTGCCTGCGCTTTCCCGGCGTGGTCGACGACCCGCAGCCCGACCCCGCGCAGTGGGTCGCCGCCTTCCGCCCGCTGGTGACCGCCGCGATCGACGAGCTGCTCGCCAGCCGCGAGCGCGAGGGCGGGCGGCTCGCCGACACCATCCGCGAGCGCGCGAAGGCCATGTCCGCGATCGTGGCGGAGCTCAAGCCGCGCGCGCCGGAGCTGGTCGCCGAGTTCGGCCAGCGGCTCACCGAGCGGCTGCGCGAGGCCGCCACCGGCGGCCTGCACGGCACCGCCGTGCCGCTGGACGAAGCCATGGCGCGCATCCGCCAGGAAGTCTCGGTCTACGGCATGCGGGTCGACGTCGCCGAGGAGCTGAGCCGCCTGGACATCCACGTGGCGGAGATGCTGCGCATCGTCGAGGGCGGCGGGCAGGTCGGCAAGCGGCTGGACTTTTTGATGCAGGAGCTCAACCGCGAGGCCAATACGCTCGGCTCCAAGGCCGCGGGGCTGGAGGTCACGCGCGCCTCGGTCGAGCTCAAACTGCTGATCGAGCAGATCAGGGAGCAGGTGCAGAACCTGGAGTAGGGGCCGGGTCTGCGCAAACCTGCGAGAATGCGCGGCTAGCGCGAAACCGTCGTTCCCGATCGATGCCCTCCCCCGCCTACCGCGGCAGCCTGCTGATCGTCGTCGCCCCCTCCGGGGCCGGCAAGACGTCCCTGGTGCGTCACCTGCTGAGCGTGCGCGATGGCATCCGCCTGTCGGTGTCGTTCACCACCCGCGCGCCGCGCGCCGGCGAGCGCGACGGTGTCGACTACCTGTTCGTGTCGCCCGGGGCGTTCCTCGAGCGGCGCGACCGGGGCGAGTTCCTGGAATGGGCCCACGTGCATGGGAACCACTACGCCACGTCGCGGGCCTGGATCGTCGAACAGATGGCGGCCGGCGTGGACATCGTGCTTGAGATCGACTGGCAGGGCGCCGCGCAGATCCGACAGCTGTTTGCCGACGCGGTGAGCGTGTTCATCGCGCCGCCCTCGCTCGAGGTGCTGCGCCAGCGGCTGACCGCGCGCGGCCAGGATTCGGCCGAAGTGATCGAGCGCCGGCTGCTGGCCGCGCGCACCGAGCTGCAGCACGCGGGCGAATGCCAATATGTTATTATCAATCAAGACTTTGCAGCGGCCTGCCAAGCTCTGGTCGGGATCGTCGATGCCGCGCGCTGCCGCTTTACCCAGCAGCGCCAGCGGCACGTCGGCCTCTTCTCGCAGCTGGGCATGTCCGCCGCAGGCTCCGACCCGGCCGCCTGAGGGCGTCCGGGCAAGACTCCCCCCGACTCATCGTTTCAGGAAGCGTCCATGGCCCGCATCACCGTCGAAGATTGCCTGAAGCACATCCCCAACCGGTTCGAGCTGACGCTGGCCGCGACCTACCGGGCACGCATGCTCGCGCAGGGCCACTCGCCCAAGATCGACAGCAAGGACAAGCCCACCGTGACCGCGCTGCGCGAGATCGCCGCCGCCAAGGTCGGCAAGGAGATGCTGCGCCGCGTCCCCACCTGACGCGCGCCGCGGCGACGCCGAACCGATGAAGCAGGACGGTTCGATCGCTGCTACGAGCCGCCGTGCCCGCGCGAGCGCGGCCGCCGCGCTCGCGGCCGAGGCCGCGGCCAGCGCCGAGGGCTTCGCCGCCCCGCTCGACGAGCGACGCATCGTCTCGCTCGCGGGGCTCACCCAGGCCGCCTCCGCCTATCTCGGCGAGGACGACCTCAAGCGGGTCCGCGAGGCCTACCGCTTCTCGGACAGCTCCCACCTCGGGCAGTTCCGCACCGGCGGCGAACCCTACATCTCGCACCCCATCGCGGTCGCCGAGATCTGCGTCGGCTGGCGCCTCGATGCCGATGCGCTGATGGCGGCGCTGCTGCACGACGTCATGGAGGACTCCGGCGTCACCAAGCAGCAGATGGTCGAGCGCTTCGGCACGCAGGTGGCCGAGCTCGTGGACGGCCTGTCCAAGCTCGACAAGATCGAGTTCGCGAGCCGCGAGCAGGCGCAGGCCGAGAGCTTCCGCAAGATGCTGCTGGCCATGGCGCGCGACGTGCGCGTCATCCTGATCAAGCTGGCCGACCGGCTGCACAACATGCGCACGCTCGGTCCGGTCGATCGGGCCAAGCAGCGCCGCGTCGCCGCCGAGACGCTGGACATCTACGCGCCCATCGCCAACCGCCTGGGTCTGAACGAGCTGTACCGCGAGCTGCTCGACCTCGCCTTCCGCTTCCTCCATCCGTACCGCCACCGCACCCTCAAGAAGGCCGTCGCGGCGGCGCGCGGCATGCGCCGCGAGGGACTGGGCCGCATCATCGAGGCGGTGCAGAAGTCGCTGCCGCAGATGGGCGTGCAGGCCGAGCTGCGCGCCCGCGAGAAGGCGCTGTGGGCCATCTACCGCAAGATGGAGGACAAGCACCTGTCCTTCTCGCAGGTGATGGACGTCTTCGGCATCCGGCTGCTGGTGGACAGCCTGCCCGCCTGCTACTTGGCGCTGGGCGCGCTGCACCAGACCTTCAAGCCGATCCCGGGGCGCTTCAAGGACTACATCGCGATCCCCAAGGTCAATGGCTACCAGTCGCTGCACACGACCGTGGTCGGGCCCTACGGCACGCCGGTCGAGTTCCAGATCCGCACCCGCGAGATGAACCAGCTCGCCGAGACGGGCGTCGCCGCGCACTGGCTCTACAAGGCCGACAAGGAGAGCTTCACCGACCTGCAGGTGCGCACGCACCAGTGGCTCAAGTCGCTGCTCGACATCCAGCACCAGACCGGCGACTCGCTCGAGTTCATCGAGCACGTGAAGGTCGACCTGTTCCCGGACGCGGTCTACGTGTTCACGCCCAAGGGGCAGATCCGCGCCCTGCCGCGCGGCGCGACCACGATCGACTTCGCCTACAGCGTGCATACCGACGTCGGCAACCAGTGCGTGGCCGCGCGCGTCAACGGCGAGCCGGTGCCGCTGCGCACCGAGCTGCAGAACGGCGACGTGATCGAGGTCGTGACCGACCCGGACTCGCGCGCCAACCCCGCGTGGCTGGGCTTCGTGCGCACGGGCAAGGCCCGCTCCGAGATCCGCCACTTCCTGCGGACCACCAAGTACGGGGAGTCCGCCGATCTCGGCAAGCGCCTGCTCGAGCAGTCGCTTGCGGCGCTGCGCATCGACTCCGGGTCGCTGCCGCTTGCGCTGCTCGAGAAGACCGCCCGCGACGCGGGTGCCAAGACCATCGACGATCTCTATGCCGACGTGGGCCTGGGCCGTCGGCTCGCGCCGGTGGTGGCGCGCAGCATCGCGCTCGAGATGAGCGCCCGCCCCGCGGCGGCGGCGTTCGTGCCGCGGCCGCTGCCGATCGTGATCCACGGCAGCGAGGGCATGGCGGTGCAGTGCTCGGCCTGCTGCCTGCCGCTGCCCGGCGACTCGGTCATCGGGCACATGCGTGGCGGCCACGGCCTGGTGGTCCATCGCAGCGACTGCGAATCGGCGGGGCGCCAGCGCCAGAAGGATGCCGAGCGCTGGATCGACGTGGAGTGGGCCGACGACGACGTGCGCGGGCTGTTCCGCACGGTGGTCGAGGTGCAGATCCGCGACGATCGCGGTGCGCTCGGCCGGGTCGCGGCCGAGATCGCCACCTCCGAATCGAACATCATCAATGTCGCGATGGACGACGAGCCCGACCAGGTCGCGACCATCCGCTTCACGCTGCAGGTCCGCAGCCGCAAGCACCTCGCCCAGGTGTTCAGGCAGGTGAGGAAGCAGCCGGACGTGACCCGGATCACCCGACTCTAGCGCCGCGCAGCGCAGCGGGCGGCGCGCGCAAGGGGCGCAGGCCGCCCCGCCTCCTCAGGCGTCCGAGCCCGCCCCGCCGGTGGGCGCGTCGACCGCCTCCGCGTCGTAGCGCACATCGAGGATCTCCAGGTCCAGACGACCCGCCGGGGTCATCAGCGACACCGTGTCGCCCTCGCGCGCCTTGATCAGCGCCTTGGCCACCGGCGAGATCCAGCTGATCCGGCCGTGCAGCGGGTCGACCTCGTCGATGCCCACGATGCGCACGGTCCGCACCACGCCGTCCGACTGCTCGTAGGTGACCCTGGCCCCGAAGAAGACCTGGTCATTGCCCGCCTGCTGCAGCGGGTCGACGACCTCCGCACGGTCGAGCCGGCGCGTGAGGAAGCGGATCCGCCGGTCGATCTCGCGCAGTCGCTTCTTGCCGTACAGGTAGTCGCCGTTCTCGGAGCGGTCGCCGTTGGAGGCCGCCCAGGACACGATGCGCACCACTTCCGGTCGCTCGACGTCGAGCAGCTGCAGCAGCTCCGCCCGGATCCGCGCATGACCCGCCGGGGTGATGTAGTTGCGAGGCGGCGGGCCGGCGGGCTCGGGCGGCTCGAGCTCGTCGTCGTCCTCGGCATCCTCTCTGACGAAGGCCTTGTTCATCCGCTGATCCCGACCGCGTGGCGGACAGTTCGATCGCTGGACACACGATGGGAGCAGAATGTGAACATGCCGGTCCTATCGAACGAATTGCGCCGCTGCGAGGCCCTCCTCGTCTGCACGGCCGACTCGCTCGAGGCGACGAGCGGTCTGGGCAGCGCTTTGCATCGCTGGCCCGCGGAGACCGTGGGCTCGCTCGCGGCGATGCTCGAGCAAGACATCGCGCAGCTCGCCCCGATGATCAGGCCTGTGCCGGACCCGCCGCTCACCGAGCGCCTTTGGGAGCTGGCCGAGATCGAGGATGGGTTCGAGACCGCGCTCGCGTTCCACGGCTGGCGCCTCGACGAGCCACTGGACGAGTTGCCGCCGGTGCTGACGGACCGGCTGGACGACCAGGCCTGAGTCCGGCGCACCCGGGCGGGCATGCCGGTCAGCCCGCCACCGACATCTGCCGGATCAGCACCGACCCGCTGCGCTTGTTGCCCCGCACCACCTCGTCGGCCCCGACCGCGACGATGTCTCGGAACATGTCCTTGAGGTTGGCCGCGATGGTGATCTCCTCGACCGGATACTGGATCTTGCCGCCCTCGACCCAGTAGCCGCTCGCGCCCCGCGAGTAGTCGCCGGTCACACCGTTGACCCCGTGGCCGAGCAGCTCGGTCACGAAGAGCCCCGTGCCCAGCTTGCGCAGCATCGCGACCAGGTTGTCGCGCGGGCGCGTGTCGCGGCTCGTGAAGTGCAGGGAGTGCGACCCCCCCGCGTTGCCGGTGGACTTCATGCCGAGCTTGCGCGCCGAATACGTCGACAGGAACCAGCCCTCGACGACCCCTCCCGACACGACCTTGCGCGCCGCCGTAGCGACCCCTTCGTCGTCGAACGGCGTGCTGCCGAACGCCTCCAGCCGATGCGGATCTTCGACGAGGTCGAGATGCGGCGCGAACACCTCCGTGCCCAGCGAGTCGAGCAGGAAGCTCGCCTTGCGATAGAGCGCGCCGCCGCTCACCGCCTGCACGAAGTGCCCGACCAGCCCGCAGGCCAGCGGCGACTCGAACAGCACCGGCACCTTGCGCGAGCTCAGCTTGCGCGCGCCCAGGCGCGCCAGCGCGCGATGCGCGGCATAGCGGCCCAGGGCCTCGGGGTCGGCGAGGCGCTCCGAGCGGCGGGCCGCCGAGTACCAGTCGTCGCGCTGCATCGCGCGCCCGCGCCTGGCGATGGGGGCGCAGGCGATGGAGTGACGGCTGTACGGATAGCCGCCCACGAAGCCCAGGCTGTTGGCCGACACGAAGTGGCCGTGGCTGACCGACACGCCCGCGCCTTCCGAGTTGACGATCGCCGGGCTCACATCGAAGGCCGCGGCCTCCATGGTGCGGGCAAGCTCGATCGCCTCGTCCGCCTCGATGGTCCAGGGGTGGAAGAGCTTCAGGTCGAGGGGCTTGCGCGCCAGCGTGTCCGGGTCGGGCAGGCCCGCGCACGGGTCCTCGCCGGTGAAGCGGGCGATCTCGAAGGCCGCCTTGACCGTCTCGCGCACCGCATGCGCGCTGAAGTCGCTGGTGCTGGCGTGGCCGCGGCGCGTGCCGACGTAGACCGTCACGCCCAGGCCCTTGTCGCGGGTCTGCTCGATGGTCTCGACCTTGCCCTTGCGGACGTTCACCGACAGGCCCGAGCTCTCGGAGACATCCGTGGCGGCGGCGGTGGCGCCCAGGCCTGCGGCCTGGTCCAGCACCGAGCGGGTCAGTTCCTCGAATCGGGCGCGGCTGTGGTCGAACATCGTGTCGGTCGGTCGCAGAATTGGATCGGGCTATCATAACGTGCCGACCATGAAGCCTCCCCTCTACGACATCCCGCTGCCCGGCGCCGCCGAAGAACCGAGCGACGACTACGACGGCCCGAGCAAGTCGCAGCGCAAGCGCGACTCGCACGAGCTGCAGGCGCTGGGCGAGCGCCTGGTCGAGCTCGCGCCTTCCGCCTTCGCCCGCCTGGACCTGCCGCAGGACCTGATCGAGGCGGTCGTGATGGCCCGCAAGATCACCGCCCGCGAGGGGCGCCGCCGCCAGCTGCAGTACTTGGGCAAGCTGATGCGCCGCGTCGATGCGCAGGCGGTGCGCGCCCAGCTGGACGTCGGCGACGTGCAGCACCGCGCCGAGACCGCGGTCATGCATGCGGCCGAGCGCTGGCGCGATGCGCTGATCGCATCGCCCGAGCGGCTCGCCGAATTCGCCGGCCGCTACCCCCAGGCGATCGCCCGCGACCTGCATCCGATGATCCGCTCGGCCAGCGCCGAGGTGGCGCGCCAGCAGCACGGCCGGCACTACCGCGAGCTGTTCCGCGAGCTGCGCGACGTCCTGCTGGCCGACCTGGCGCCGCGCCCGGTGCCCGACGCCCACGGCGAGCGCTGACCGTCCCGACCCCGCTGCGCCACCGCGCGGACCGCCCGCAACCCCAGCCCCGCCCCGCGCCCATGCCCGAGCTTCCCGTCGCCGCCACCCTGACCGCCCCGCTGCGCATCGGCCTGGTCTCGATCTCCGATCGCGCCTCCGGCGGGGTCTACGCCGACGCCGGCATACCGGCGCTGCAGGCCTGGCTCGCGGCCGCGCTCGCCTCGCCCTGGGTGGCCGAGACCCGCCTCATCCCGGACGAGCGCGACGGGATCGAGCGCAGGCTGATCGAGCTGGTCGATGTCGCCGGGTGCCACCTGGTGCTGACCACCGGGGGCACCGGACCCGCGCGGCGCGATGTCACCCCCGAGGCGACGCTCGCCGTGGGCGACAAGGAGATGCCCGGGTTCGGCGAGCAGATGCGCCAGATCAGCCTGAACTTCGTGCCGACCGCCATCCTGTCGCGGCAGGTGGCGGTGATCCGCGGCGGGGCGCTGATCATCAACCTGCCGGGCCAGCCCAAGTCCATCGCCGAGACGCTCGAGGGGCTGAGGGGGCCCGACGGCAAGGCGACCGTGCACGGAATCTTCTCGGCGGTGCCGTACTGCCTCGACCTGATCGGGGCGCCGTTCGTGGAGACTCACGACGCGGTGTGCAAGGCGTTCAGGCCCAAGTCGGCGTTGCGGCCCGCGGCGGCCTGAAGACCGACCCGGGCGGCCGGGCCGAGCGCAGCCGGCCTGGCGGCGCGTCAGCGCCCGCCCCGCCTCGTCAGCGGCGGCGGCACTCGATCACCCCGTTCACGTCGCGCACCGCCAGCAGCGTGCGCTTGAGCTGGGGAATGCCCGGCACCTCGACGGTGAACTGCATCTGCGCGATTCCGTCGCGGCTCAAGGTCTGCACGGCGGTGACGTTGAGCCGGTCACGTGCGAACACATCGGACACGTCGCGCAGCAGCCCCTGGCGGTCGCGGGCCCGCAGCACCACGTCGACCGGGTAGCTGAAGCGCGGCGCCGACCCCTTCGCGCCCGGCGCAGGGGTGTCCCAGTCGCCCCAGCCGGTCTCGAGCACCCGCTCCGGCGCGCGGCGGGCCATCTCCGCGAAGCTGCGGCACTCGGCCCGGTGCACCGACACGCCACGCCCGCGGGTCACGAAGCCCACGATCGGGTCGGGCGGCGCGGGCCGGCAGCAGCGGGCGAGCTGCGTCATCAGGAAGTCGACCCCGACCACCAGCACGCCGCTGCCGGTGGCCGTGCCGCCGCGCGGCGGGCGTGGCACCGGGAGCTCGAGGGCGCCGGCGAGCGCACCCTGCTCGGCGCCGGACGCCCCGGACGCGCCGCGGCCCGCCCCCTTGGCGCCATCCGCCGCACCCCGGCCGCCTTCGGGCGGCGCGCGCGCCGCCTCCTCGAGCATCCGCGGGCCCACCTCCTCCCGCGCGACCGCGAGAAAGAGGTCGTCCGGCCGCTCGAAGCCCATCCGCCGGGCCAGCTCGTCGAAGGCGAGCGCGGTGCGGCCCTCGCGCTGCAGCATCTTCTCGACCTTCTCGCGGCCCGCGGAGAGGTCGCGCTCGAGCTCCAGCGCGTTGAACCACTGCCGCACCTTGGCCCGCGTGCGCTGGCTGCGCGCGTAGCCCAGCTGCGGATTGAGCCAGTCGCGCGAGGGTCCCTCCGAGCCGCTGCCGGCGCGCACCGCCACGATCTCCACGGTCTGGCCGTTGCGCAGCGCGGTGTTCAGCGGAACCATCTGGCCGTCGACCCGCGCGCCGCGGCAGCGGTGCCCGAGCGCCGTGTGCACGTGATAGGCGAAGTCGATCGGGGTCGCGCCGGCGGGCAGCTCGATCACCCGCGCCTGCGGCGTGAGCAGGTAGATCCGCTCGACCTCGCCGTCGGCCGAGGTGGCCACCTTGCCGCCGAGCGTGGCGCCCACCTCCTGCTGCCACATCAGCAGCTGGCGCATCCACTCGACCCGCTCGTCCTGGCTGCCCGAGGCGCCGCCGGCCCGCGTCGGCTCGCCGGGGCGGGCGCGCGCCGAGCCGCCCGCCGCCTTGCCGGCCCGCGCCGACTCCCCCTGCGCGCCGCCCGCCAGGCCGGTGGACGCCTCCTTGTAGCGCCAGTGCGAGGCCACCCCGAACTCGGCGTGCTGGTGCATCGCGCGGGTGCGGATCTGGATCTCGAGCGGGCGCTCGTCCTCGGCGATGACCACAGTGTGCAGCGACTGATAGCCGTTGGGCTTGGGGCGCGAGATGTAGTCGTCGAACTCCCGGGGGACGGGCGGCCAGATCTGGTGGACGATGCCCAGCACCGTGTAGCAGTCCTTCACATCGCCCACCAGCACGCGGAACGCGCGCAGGTCCTGCACCTCCGAGAAGCTCACGCCCTTGGTACGCATCTTGTTGTAGATGCTGTGGATATGCTTGGGCCGTCCGGTCACCTCGGCGCCGATGCCCTGCGCGGCCAGGTCGGCGCGCAGCCGCTCCACGGCGCCCAGCACGAACGCCTCGCGCTCCACCCGCCGCTCCTCGAGTTGGCGCGCGATGCTCTTGTAGAGGTCAGGCTCGAGGAAGCGAAACGCCAGGTCCTCGAGCTCCCACTTGAGCTGACCGAGCCCCAGCCGGTTGGCCAGCGGCGCCAGCACGTCCAGCGTCTCCCGGGCGATGCTCGGCTCGGGCGGCTCCTTGACGGTCGCGTGATGCCGCAGGGTCTGCAGCCGCGAGGCCAGCCGCAGCAGCACCACGCGGATGTCGCTCGCCATCGCGAGCGTCATGCGCCGCAGCGTCTCCAGCTCGACGCCGGAGCTGGCACCGGTGGCCTTGAGCGTGAGGTCCTTCAGGCGCAGCAGCTTGCGCATCCCGTCGACCAGCGTGCCGACCTCGGCGCCAAACCGCCGCTCGATCTCGGCCGCCGGCAGGCGCTCGCCCAGCCCGAAGAGCACGGCGGCCACCCGGGTCGGCTCGTCGACCCGCAGCCCTTCGAGGATCGCGAGCGTGCCCTCGGCGTGGGCCAGGATCGGCTCGCCGCTGCCCCCGCGCACCTCGCCCACCCGCTCGCGCACGAGCGCAAGCGCGTCGGCCACCGCACCGGCGGGCGCGAGCGCCGCCCCGCCCTGCGACGCTGACGCCGGGGCAAGCGCGACACCGGCGCCGGGCACGCCCGGCGCGCTCGGGAGGGAGGTGGGAGGTGCGGGGGCAGCCATGCAGTATGCGCGGGCCAGGGCGGGCCCGCATTGCCTTCGAGGCATTATAGGGGGCCTGCCCGCCCCGGCCACCGGCTCCGAGGACCCATCCGCCGCCATGATCTGGCCCCGCAGCGCTCGCCGCCTCCTCCCCATCGACCTGCCCGCCTGGGAGCGCCTCCAGGCCGAGCTCCCCTACCTCCGGGGCCTGGCGCCCCCCGAGGCGGACCGCCTGCGCGGGCTGATCGCCGGCTTCCTGTCCGGCAAGACATTCAGCGGCGCCCACGCGCTCGTGCCGGACGACGCCATGCGCCTCACGATCGCCGCGCAGGCCTGCCTGCCGGTGCTGCACATCGGGCTCGGCCACTACCAGGACTTCGTGGAGATCGTGGTCTATCCCTCGGCCTTCGCGGTCAAGCGCCGCATCACCGACGAGGACGGCCTGGTCCACGAGTTCGAGGACGTGCTGGCCGGCGAGGCGATGGATGGCGGCCCGGTGGTGCTTTCCTGGGACGACGTGGCCGGAGGCGAGCCCGGATCGACCGCGAACGTCGTGATCCACGAGTTTGCGCACAAGCTGGACATGGCCGACGGCGTGGCCGACGGCTGCCCGCCGATGCCCGGGGCGGCCCTCGCCCGGTGGCGGGACGCGCTGCACGCGGCCTACGACGACTTCACGGGCGAGCTGGACCGGGTCGAGGCGTCCATCCCCCGCCACGTCGACCCCGAGAGCGAGGCGGCGGACCGCTGGTACGGCCGCCTGGCCCTCGACCCCTATGCCGCCACCGACGAGGCGGAGTTCTTCGCGGTCGCGGCCGAGGCCTTCTTCGTGGAACCGGACGTGCTGGCGGACCGGTTCCCCGAGCTGTATCGATGCTTCGTCGGCTACTTCATGCAGGACCCGCAGGCACGCCTGCGAGCGCCCTGACCGCCCGCCGGACACGCTCCCCGACCCCGACGCGGCAGCGGGGCCGGTGCCGGCCCATCCGTCGCAGCCGCCCAACGGTCCGACCGTCCGCAGCCGGCCCTGCGACCGTTCGCGACCGCCCTCGCAGGGGCGGGGCGTCCCGTAACACGTTATCGGAGACAATACGGCCGTGAAGTTATGCCTCGCGGCGCCGCCGGATGCGCCCGCAGGATCCAATGACGCCATGATCCGACTGTTCAACCACTACCTCTCCGTCCGCCTGCTGCTCCTGACGGGGCTCGAGGCGCTGGTGCTGTTCCAGTCGGTGATCCTCGGATTCCAGCTCCGGTTCCCCACCGGGTTCAACGAGTCCGCGCGGCTGGAGGCCGGCGTGTTCACCGTCGTGATGCTGCTGGCAATGTCGGCGCTCGGCCTCTACCAGCTCCAAGGCGAGCCGTTCCGGACCACCATTCACCGCATCCTGATCGCCTACGGGCTGTCTTTGCTGCTGATCAGCCTGGTGTTCTACCTGTTCCCCGAGACCTACATCGGGCGCGGCGTGATGGCCTGGTGCTCGCTGCTCGCGCTGGGCAGCGTGCTCGGCATCCGGGTGCTGTTCTTCCGGATCACCGACCTCGGCCTGCCCAAGCGCCGCGTGCTGGTGCTCGGCAACGGCCAGGAGGCCGAGGACGTCATCCGCTTTCTGCACAACGGCGAGAGCCGCCAGTCGATCCAGTACGCGGGCCTGTACCCGGTGATGGCCGAACGCGACGCCTCCGGCCAGGAGCGCCTGCTCAATCACGAGGCACTGCGCCGCGCGACCGAAGACCTGCGTGTGTCCGAGATCGTCATCGCGGTGCGCGAGCGTCGCGGCGGCGTGCTCCCGCTGCGCCACCTGCTCGACTGCAAGCTGCGCGGCATCAAGGTGATGGACCTGCAGTCCTTCTACGAGCGCGAGCAGGGCGTGCTCCGGGTGGACACCATGCGCGCGAGCTGGATGATCTTCGGCAACGGCTTCGACCAGGGCCTGACCCGGGACGTGGTCAAGCGCCTGTTCGACCTGGCCGCAGCGACCGCCCTGATCCTGCTGACCCTCCCGATCCTGCTGATCGCGATGGTCGCGGTGGTGATCGAGAGCGGCTTTCCGATCTTCTACACGCAGGAGCGGGTCGGGCACGCCGGCCGGCGCTTCAACATCATCAAGCTGCGCACGATGCGCCAGGATGCGGAATCCGACGGCAAGCCGCGCTGGGCGGGCGTCAACGACAGCCGGGTGACCCGGGTGGGCGCCTTCCTGCGGCGCACCCGCATCGACGAGCTGCCTCAGCTCTGGAACGTGCTGCGCGGCGACATGAGCTTCGTGGGCCCCCGGCCGGAGCGTCCGTATTTCGTCGAGCAGCTGACCGAGCAGATCCCGTTCTACGACGTGCGCCACTCGGTCAAGCCGGGCGTCACCGGCTGGTCGCAGGTCCGCTATTCGTACGGCGCCTCGGTCGAGGACGGGCTGGCCAAGCTCCAGTACGACCTGTACTACGTCAAGAACCACTCCCTGTTCCTCGACCTGATGATCCTGGTCGAGACGATCCAGGTGGTGACGCTCGGCAAGGGCGCACGCTGATCGGCCCGCCGCTGATCGGATTCCTCGGTTACGGCGCCGCAGCGCTCGCCTGGACGGCGCTCGCCGTCCTGCTGACGGTCCGGGGGCGCGGGCATGGCCCAGGGCGGGTGCTCGTGGCGGCCGTGCTCTGCCAGGTGGTCTGGGCCATCGCGATGTGCGCCTCGCTGACCACGCTCGCACCGCCGCGCAGCTTCGCCCTGCTGACCGAGGCGCTGCGCCCGGCCGCCTGGGCCTGCTTCCTGATCGCCATGCTCTGGCAGGGCGCGCGCCGCTCGACCCTGCTCGCGGCGATGGGCCTGTCGGTCGCCCTCGCCGCCGCCCACCTCGCCGCGCAGCTGCTCGAGCTGGGGCCGCAGCAGCGTTTCGGCGCCGGCCTGGTCGGCACGGTGTTCGGGCTGCTCTGCGTGGAGCAGGTCTACCGCAACACCCCCGTGGCGCGCCGCTGGGCGGTCAAGTTCCTGTGCCTGGCGCTCGCGGCCCTGTTCGCCTTCGACCTCGTGCTGTACAGCGACGCACTGCTCTTCGGACGGCTCGACTTCACCTGGTGGGCCGGCCGCGGCTACGCCAACGCCCTGCTCGCGCCGCTGGTGGCGGTCACCGCGGCCCGGATGCCCGACTGGCGGCTCGACATCCAGGTGTCGCGGGGCGTGGTGTTCCACTCCGCCACCCTGCTCGCCTCCGGCGTCTTCCTGCTGACGGTCGCCGCGATCGGCTACGGCCTGCGCTTCTTCGGGGACGCCTGGGGCGCGGTCGCGCAGACGCTGCTGGCGTTCGCCTCGCTGGTGGCGCTGGTGGCGCTGATCGCCTCCGGGGCCCTGCGGGCCAGGCTGCGCGTGCTGGTCGCCAAGAATTTCTTCACCTACCGCTACGACTACCGCAGCGAGTGGCTCAAGCTCACCGAGCTGATCGCCCAGCCCGAGCAACCCGGCGCCGCCGGCGGCAGCCTGTCGCAGCGTGCGCTGGGCGGCCTGGCGGCGCTTGTCGACAGCCCCGCCGGCGCCCTGTGGCTGCGCGGCGAGGACGGCGCCTGGGCCTGCGACGCCCGGGACGGCGTGCCGGCGCGCGAGCCGATCCCCGCCGACGACCCGCTGCCCCGCTTCCTGGCCAGGCGACACTGGATCGTCGAGATCCCCGAGTGGCACGCCCATCGCACGCGTTACGAGGACCTCGTGCTGCCGCAGTGGCTGGTCTCCGACCCGGACGCCTGGCTGATCGTGCCGCTGGTGCTGCACGACCAGCTGGTCGGGCTGGTGCAGCTGCAGCGCCCGGTCGCGCCGGTCACCCTCGACTGGGAGGTCCGCGACATCCTCAAGACCGCCGGCCGGCAGGTGGCGGGCTACCTCGCCGTGCGCCAGGCGGTCGAGAAGCTCGTCCAGGCGCGGCAGTTCGACTCATTCAACCGGATGAGTGCCTTCGTCGTGCACGACCTGAAGAACCTGGTCGCGCAGCTCGCCCTTCTCCTGAAGAACGCGGCCCGGCACCGCGACAATCCGGAGTTCCAGCGCGACATGCTCGAAACCGTCGAGAATGTCCTCGACCGGATGCAGGGCCTGCTGATGCAATTGCGCGTCGGCACCCGTCCGATCGAGCAAGCCGCCCCGCTGCCGCTGGGCGACACGCTGCGCACCGCGATCGCCGCCAAGAAAGGACTCCGCTTGGAACCCGCCCTGGACATCGCACCGGAGGTCGAGCAGGCCGAGGTCGTCGCACACCGCGACCGCCTCGAGCGCGTGGTCGGCCACCTGCTGCAGAACGCCGTCGAAGCCACCCCGCCCGGCGGGTCGGTGCGCCTGGCCGCGCGCCGCGACGGGCGTCATGCAGTCGTCGAGGTGATCGACACCGGCCGCGGCATGAGCCGCGAGTTCGTGGAGACCAAACTGTTCCGGCCGTTCACCTCCACCAAGGAGTACGGCATGGGCATCGGCGCCTTCGAGAGCCGCGACTATGTCCGCGAGATCGGCGGCACGCTGGCCGTGGCGAGCACCGAGGGTCGCGGCACCACCTTCACCCTGCGGCTGCCGATCCACGGCACCGCCTCACCGCCTTCCCGGGACGCGTAGATGGACACCGAACGCCCCCTTCTCCTGATGGTCGAGGACGACCGCGGCCTGCAGAAGCAGATGCGCTGGAGCTTCGACCAGTACGAGGTCGTCTTCGCCGAGGACCGCGACAGCGCGATCGCGGCGCTGCGCCGCTGCGAGCCCGCGGTCATGACGCTCGACCTGGGCCTGCCCCCGCACACCGACACCACCGAGGAGGGCTTTCGCATCCTCGAGGAAGTGCTGTCGCTCGCGCCCGCCACCAAGATCATCGCGCTGACCGGCCAGAACGACCGCGCCAACGCCGTGCGCGCCATCGGCAAGGGCGCCTACGACTTCTTCGCCAAGCCCTTCGAGGCGGAGGTGCTGGGGCTGGCGCTCGCGCGCGCCTTCCGCGTGGCCGACCTCGAGCGCGAGAACCGGCGCCTGCTGGAGGCGCACCTGGGCGAGAGCGTGAGCGGCCTGATGACCCGCGACCCGGGCATGCAGAAGGTCTGCCGGCAGATCGAGAAGCTCGCGCCCACCCAGGCGAGCGTGCTGCTGCTGGGCGAGTCCGGCACCGGCAAGGAGGTGCTGGCCCGCGCGCTGCACACCACCTCCGCCCGCAAGGACAGGCGTTTCGTCGCGATCAACTGCGCGGCCATCCCCGACGCCCTGCTCGAGTCCGAGCTCTTCGGCTACGAGAAGGGCGCGTTCACCGGCGCGGCCAAGCAGACGCCGGGCAAGATCGAGACCGCCGACGGCGGCACGCTCTTCCTCGACGAGATCGGTGACCTGCCGATGGGCCTGCAGGCCAAGCTGCTGCGCTTTCTGCAGGAGCGCGTGATCGAGCGGGTGGGCGGCCGCGAGGAGATCCCGGTGGACGTGCGCGTCGTGTGCGCCACGCACCGCAACCTGCGCGAGCGCATCACCGAGGGCGCGTTCCGCGAGGACCTGTTCTACCGCCTGACCGAGATGATCGTCACCATCCCGCCGCTGCGCGAGCGCAGCGGCGATGCCGCCCTGCTCGCCCACGCCTTCGTGCAGCGCTTTGCCAAGGCCAACGGCCGCGACCGCATGGTGCTGCGCGAGGATGCGCTCAACGCCATCGAGCAGCACCGCTGGCCCGGCAACGTCCGGGAGCTCGAGAACGCCATCAAGCGGGCGGTGATCATGGCCGACGACACCGCGATCACCGCCGAGGACCTCGGCATCGGCCCGACCGAGGAGGCCCCGATCCTCAACCTGCGCCAGATCCGCGACGAATCCGACAAGCACGCGGTCATCAAGGTGATGGCCCGCTGCGACAACAACATCGCCAAGGCGGCCGAGATGCTCGGCATCAGCCGCCCCACCCTGTACGACCTGCTTAACCGATTCGGGCTGCGCTGACGCGCCCGGGAGCCATCGCACAATGAAGACCACCCTCCGACGCAGCGCCCGCCCCGCCACGCTCGCCGCCGCCCTGGTGGCGGTCGCGCTGCTGGCGGGCTGCGGCCCCGACAGCCCCGAGAAGCTGATGGAGCAGGCCCGCGCCTCGCTCGCCAAGCAGGACGGCAAGGCCGCCGAGATCCACCTCAAGAACCTGCTCCAGCAAAAGCCCGACGACGGCGAGGCCCGCGCGTTGCTCGCCGGCCTGCACGCCGCCAACCGCGACCCCCGCTCGGCCGAGAAGGAGTGGCGCCGCGCGCTCGAGCTGGGCATCCCGCCCGATCGGGCGCTGCCCGGCCTGCTGGAGTCGCTGATGACCACCGGCGACGCCAAGGGCACGCTCGAGGCCGCGGCCAAGTACCCGGTGACCCAGCCCGAGGCCAAGGCCGCCGTGGCCTACTGGAGCGGCCGGGCGCAGGTGCAGAACGGCCAGAGCGCCCAGGCCGAGCTGTCCTACCGCGCCGCGCTGGCGGCCAAGCCCGACTTTGCCCGCGCCGAGGTGGGCCTGATCCTGCTGCAGGCCGCCCGCGGCGACATCGCCGGCGCCTCGAGCGCCATCGACGCGCTGCTCGCCCGGGCGCCCGCGCTGCTCGAGGCGCTGCTGCTCAAGGCCGACCTGCAGCTGGCCACCTCCGACGCCGCCGGCGCGCGCGACACGCTCGCCAAGGCCATCGAGGCCGATCCGCGCGGGCTGCAGGCGCGGCTCAAGATGGTCTCGCTGCTGACCGACCTCAAGGACTACCCGGCCGCCGAATCCCAGCACGAGGCGCTCCAGAAGCTCGCGCCCGGGCTGCCGATGACCGTCTACCTGAAGGCGGTGCTCGACTTCAGGCAGGGCCGGCTCGATGCCGCGCGCGACGGCGCCCAGCAGGTGCTGAAGATCGCCCCGGACATGCTGCCGGCGATCGCGCTCGCCGCAAACGTGGCGCTGATGCAGAACTCGACGGAGCTGGCCGAGCAGTACGCCCGCCAGGTCATGGACAAGGCGCCCGGCTCCCTGCAGGGCGCGCGCCTGATGGCCGCCGTGCACCTGCGCAAGAACGATCCGGAACGCGCGCTGCAGGTCGCCCGCGCCGCGCTGGACAAGGGCGCCCAGGATCCCGCGCTGCTGGGCATCGCCGGCGAGGCTTCTCTGCGGCGCAACGACACCGCGGGTGCAGCCGGCTACTTCGAGCGCGCGGCCCGGCTCGACCCCAAGGACGCGAGCAAGCGCACGGGCCTGGGCCTGGCGCTGCTGTCGGCCGGCAAGTCCGAGGCCGGCTTCGCCGACCTCGAGGCCGCGGCCGAGCTCGACCGGGACTCCGCGCAGGCCGACCTCGCGCTGATCATGGCGCGGATGCGCGCCAGGCAGTTCGACGAGGCGCTCGCGGCCATCGACCGGCTCGAGAAGAAGCAGCCCGACAAGCCGCTGACCCACAACCTGCGGGGCACCGCGCTGCTCGGCAAGAACGACGTTCCCAAGGCACGCGCAAGCTTTGAGCGCGCGCTGCAGATCGACCCCGCCTTCTATGCCGCGGCCGCCAACCTCGCGCAGCTCGACCTGCGCGACAAGAAGCCCGAGGACGCCCGCAAGCGCTTCGAGTCCGTGATCCAGAAGGACCCCAAGAGCGTCCAGGCCTACCTGGCGCTCGCCGAGCTCACCGCGCGCAGCGGTGGCGGCGCCGAGGAGGTGACCCGACTCCTCAAGCAGGCCCAGACCGCCAACCCGGCTGCCATCGAGCCGGTGCTGGGCCTGGCGCAGCAGCTGATGCAGCAGAACAAGCCCAAGGACGCCGTGCCCCTGCTGCAGCAGGCGCTCGCGCAGCACCCCGACAATGCCCAGCTGCTGGATGCGCTGGGCACCGCCTTCCTGCGGTCCGAGGAGAAGCAGCAGGCGATCGAGACCTTCGAGAAGCTGGTCCGCCTCAGCCCCAAGTCGCCGCAGATGCACTTGCGCATGGGCGAGCTCAAGGCCTCGCTCGACGACAACGCCGGCGCGATGGCCAGCTTCCGTCAGGCCGCCGAGCTGGACCCGAAGGCGCCGGGGCCGCAGTTTGGTATCGCCGCGATGCTGCTGAAGGACGGCAAGAAGGACGAGGCGCAAAAGATCGCCGCGAACCTGCAGAAGGCCCTGCCCTCGAGCTCCGCCGGCCTGGCCCTGGAGGGCGACCTGTTCGCCGCCGACAAGCGCTGGCTGGATGCGGCCGCCTCCTATCGCAAGGCCATCGTCATCGAGCGGAGCACGCCGCTGGTGGTCAAGCAGCACCAGTCCCTGCTGCGCGGGGGCAAGGCGCCGGATGCGGAGGCCGCCCTGAAGGACGGGGTGCGCGCGGCCCCGGCCGACATCGCGCTGCGGATGTACGCCGGCGAGCAGGCCGTGGCGGCGCGCCAGTGGAAGGGTGCGGCCGAGCACTACGACGTGGTGGTCAAGGCGAACCCGGCCAACGTGGTCGCGCTCAACAACCTCGCCTGGTCGCTCAAGGAGCTGAAGGACCCGCGCGCGCTGCAGGTCGCCGAGGACGCCTACAAGCGGGCGCCCAAGGCCGCACCCGTCATCGACACGCTGGCGATGATCCTGGTGGAGCGTGGCGACGCCAAGCGCGGGGTCGAGCTGCTCAAGCAGGCAACCGACCTCGCGCCCAAGGTGCCCGACTATCGACTGCATTACGCGCAGGCGTTGGCGGGCAGCGGGGACAAGGCGGCGGCCAGGGGGGTGGCCGAGGCGCTGATCGCGGAGTTTCCGGAGTCCGGACAAGCCAAGGTTGCGCGGGAGCTCGCAAAGTCGCTGTGACTTAGGAGGGAACTGCCCCCGCGGGGCCCGCCGACCTCTTTCCTGAACGTACTCTCGGTGTTATTCGCATCGGAGCCTGGCAGATGTCATTACGTTCTAGTCACAGTCGCGGGATAGAGGAATACTTCTAAGTCGTATCGGAACCTGAACAACCTGGAACATCGGCCATGGGCAAGAAGCTGATCTGTCTCGAGTTCAACGAACTCTGCGCCCCCCTGCTCTCCACATGGATGGCGAAGGGGTTACTGCCCAACTTCAAGCGATTCCACGACGCGTCGCAAGTCTTCACGGCGGTGGCCGACGAGCCTGGCCCAGACAATCTCGAGCCGTGGATCCAGTGGTACTCGATGCACACCGGCATGCCCTACGAGGCGCATGGAGTACAGAACCTGACCGACGGCCCGACCGCGGGTTTCCCCGACGTCTGGCAGATCCTAGCCAACGAGGGATACCGGGTCGCCGATTTCGCCAGCATGAACGTCAAGGCGTTCCACAACCCGGGCAGCCTGTTCATACCCGATCCCTGGTGCGCAACGCAGGCCCCCTTTCCGGCGCAATGGTCTGCGTACCACGAGGCGATCGGTCATCTGGTCAGAACCAGCAGCGACGCTGCCGGCACGCGAGTACCCGTCGATACGCTCGTTCGATTCCTGGGCTTCCTCATCTCGAACGGGCTGCGGCCCAAGACCGTCCTCAAGCTCGTCGGGCAGGTCCTGTCGGACAGCACCGTCGCCAAGGACACCAAATGGCGCAGGGCGGCGCTGCTGGACCTGATCCAGTTCGATGTCTTCCGAAAGTACTGGCGAGGGAGCCAGCCGGACTTCGCGTCGTTCTTCCTGAACAGCACCGCCCATTACCAGCACGCCTATTGGCACTACGCTTTTCCCAACGAGTATCCCGACGCACCCACGGGCGAAGACGCGAAGATGCTCGGCTCGGCCGTGCTGTACGGCTACCAGCAGATGGACAAGCTGCTCGCCGAGATGTTTGAACTGGAGTCCCAGGGCGCGACCCTCATGCTCTGTACGGCACTCAGCCAGCAGCGTCTGCCGCATGCGCAGCAGGTCTTCTACAAGTTCGCCGACCCGGCTGCCTTCCTTGCACGCGCCGGATTGACGCCGGTGGAGACCTTGCCGGTGATGTCGGAACAGGTGAACGTGCGCATGGCATCTGCCCAGCAGGCGACCGCCGCACGCGCAACCCTCAACCTCCTGACGATCGACGGCAAGCAGGCGCTGTTCGTCGGGCAGTCCAATCCGGATTCGGTCTTCTTCGGAGCGAACACGCGAACCGCCATCCCGGACGAAGCGCAGATCTCAGGGTTCCACGACGGCGGGCGGATGCGCTTCGGCGACACCTTCTCGCGGCTCCCCACGACCAAGGCCACGACGCACCATCCCGAGAGCCTGATCTGGATAAAGACCGGATCGCATGCGGTGCACCAGCAGAAGGTGTCGATCCTCGACTGGCTGCCGACTGTGCTCGACTGGTTCTCGGTACCTCCCGCCAAGCATCCTGCCACCGGCGGGCGGAGCTTCAGCCGGGCGCTGGCCGGGCACCTGGACGTTCCCGGCCGGCAGGGGGTCGCCTGACAGCGGCGCGACCCGCAGCAAAGCGTGCCGCAGCCCATGCCGGAGCAACCGTTGCTGCATTGCAACACGATATCGGAATTCAAGGCTGCAGACCTGGGAAATCGATGTCGGGCAGGTCGCAGGCCGAGCAATCGGCGAGCCGGAATGCAGGCGCGGCCGGGCACAGCCTACAATGCATAAATGGGTCGCGCGGACCGTGGATTCGAGGCCTTTCCCGCTCGATTCATGGCCGGTTTCACGCCTGCATCCGGACGGCTCGGGCCGGATCCACCCTGGACCCTGGAAGCGACAATATTCCTCGCCCGTCCGACGAGGCCGACCGATCATGGCTTCAGCGCTTCATGCCCTCGTGAAGCAGGCTAAGGTCAAGATGGTGTCGTCCAAACCGGTCGCCCCTTCCCCATCCCGATCGTTCGGAGCTCCACGATGACCCGACTCCTGGCCTCAGTCCTCGCGGCGTTCGTGCTCGCAGGATGCGCGTCGTCCGCGCTGCCGCCCGCACCCGCCAAGGCGTCCCAGCCCAATTACCAGTACCAGATCGGCCCCGGCGACACGCTGGACATCAGCGTCTGGCGCCATCCGGAGCTGTCGACCAAGGTGCCGGTGCGCCCCGACGGCAAGATCACCGCGCCGCTCATCGAAGACCTCGTCGCGATCGGCCGCACGCCGTCCGAGCTCGGCCGCGAGATCGAGGAGCGGCTCAAGAAATACGTGCGCGAGCCCACCGTCACGGTCGGGGTCTCCAACTTCGTCGGCAACTCGAGCGAGCAGGTTCGGGTGGTGGGCCAGGCCATGAAGCCGGCGGCCCTGCCCTACAAGCAGGGCATGACGCTGCTCGACGTGATGATCCAGGTGGGCGGCGTCACCGAATACGCGTCGGGCAACCGCGCGGTGCTGATCCGCAAGGCCGAGGACAACAAGCAGTACGCGCTGCGCCTGCGCGACCTCCTCAAGGGCGGCGACGTCTCGGCCAACGTCGAAGTGCTGCCCGGCGACGTCATCATGATTCCCGAGAGCTGGTTCTGACATGACCGACCTCTGGCTCAAGCTCAGCTCGCTGCTGCCCGGCCTGTGGCGCCAGCGCTGGTGGGGCCTCGCGGCCGCCCTCACGGTCGGCACGCTCGGGGCGGTCGCCGTCCTGATGATCCCGAACCGCTACGAGGCGACCGCGCGGGTCTACGTCGACACCCAGTCGATCCTCAAGCCGCTGATGGCGGGCCTGGCGGTGCAGCCCAACCTGAACCAGCAGGTCCAGATGATGGCGCGCACGCTCATCAACCGGCCCAACGTGGACCGCGTGGTCCGGATGTCGGACCTGGACCTCAAGGCCAGGACCCCGCAGGAGCGTGAACAACTCATCGACTCGCTGATGAAGTCGATCAAGTTCAGGCCGGTGGGCGGCGGCGACAGCAACCTCTACAGCGTGGCCTACCAGGACGGCGCGCCGGAGTCCGCCCGCAAGGTCGTCCAGTCCCTGCTCTCGATCTTCGTGGAGGGCAACCTCGGCGACAAGCGGCGCGACGGCGAGCAGGCCCGGCGCTTCATCGACGACCAGATCGCGCAGTACGAGAAGCGCCTGGTCGAAGCCGAGTCGGCGCTGAAGGACTTCAAGGTCCGCAACCTCGCGATGATGCCCAACATCGCCAACGACTACGTCGCCACCGCCGGCGCGGCGCAGACCGAGGTCAATGCCTCGCGGCTCGAGCTGCGCCAGCTCGAGAACAGCCGCGAGGCGCTGCGCAAGCAGCTGGCCGACGAGCCGCCCTCCTTCACCTCGTCCGTCGCCCCCGAGCCGCCGGCCGCACGCGGCCCGACCGAGACCGAGCAGCGCCTGGAGATCGGGCGCAAGCGGCTGGACGACCTGCTGCTGCGTTACACCGAGGCCCACCCGGACGTCATCAACCTGCAGCGCATGCTCAAGGACCTCGAGCAGCAACTCGATGCCGAGCGCAAGGGCATCAGGCCGGCTGGCGTGGCGCGCCCCGGCACCACGACGGTGATCCCCAACAAGGTCTACCAGGACATCAAGATCCAGCTCGCCGAGACCGAGGCCAAGATCGCCGCGCTGCGGGCACGGGTGGCGGACGCCGAGCTGCGGCTGAACCAGGCCCGGAGCGCGGCGCAGACGGTCCCGAAGATCGAGGCCGAGTACACGCAGCTCACCCGCGACTACGACATCAACAAGAAGAACTACGAGGCGCTGGTCGCCCGCCGCGAATCCGCGGCGATCTCCGGTGACATGGACTCCAAGGGCGGCGTCGGCGAGTTCCGGATCGTGGATCCGCCGCGCGTCGCGCCGCAGCCCGTGTTCCCGAACAGGCCGGCGCTGCTGGCGGCGGTGCTCCTCGCATCGATCGCGGCGGGCCTCGCGATGACCTTCGTGCTGGATCAGCTCAAACCCACGTTCTTCGATTCACGCAGCCTGCGTGCCTATACGGGCATACCGCTGCTCGGCTCGGTATCGATGATCAGCGACGCGGCGAGCCGCACGCGCGCGCGGATGGCCGTGGTCGCGTTCTCCACGACCGGCCTGCTGTATCTCGGCGCCTTCGGCGCACTGATCGCCTTCTTCGCGATGCGAGCCTTCGCGCAATGACACATAGGACGGACCCGCGATGAGCCTGATCGAACGAGCGGTCGACAAACTCGGCGCGGGCCGCCCCGAGCCGGGGTCGCCGACCGATCGGGCCGGTCAGGCCGGCCCGATCCAGGGCGCGGCGGGGCCGCTGATCGAGGAGGCGATGGCGCGCGCCGGCAATGCGGCGGCTCGCCTGCCCGGCCCGGCCAACCCGAGCGTCAGGAGCGTGCCCGCCGCACCCGGTGGCAGTCAGCCGGATGCTCCGGCCATGACCACGGTTTCGGCACCGGCAGCGCCGCAGCCCCCGGCCGGCCGGACGCCGCCGGCCGTCACGATCCAGCTCGAGCCCCTGCGCGCGAGGGGCTTCGTGATGCCCGACGGCACGCCGTCGGTCATCGGCCAGGAGTTCCGGGTCATCAAGCGCCCGCTCCTGACCAATGCCTTCGGCCGTAGCGGCTCGTTCCCCCTGCTCAACGGCAGGCGGGTCATGGTCACCAGCGCCTTCCCCGGAGAGGGCAAGAGCTTCTGCGCGATCAACCTCGCCTTGAGCATCGCCTCCGAGCGAGACCATCAGGTCCTGCTGGTGGACGCCGACGTGGCACGCCCGTCCATCCCGCGCGAGCTCGGCATCGTGACCGGCGCGGGCCTGATGGACTGGCTGATCGACGGCTCGCCGGACATAGCCTCCCTGGTGGTCCCGACCAACATCGAGAACCTGTCCCTGCTGCCGGCCGGCCGCCGAGACGATCACGCGACCGAGCTGATCGCAAGCCAGGCCATGAACCGGCTGCTGGAAGAACTGTCGACACGGTTCCCGGACCGGGTCATCATCTTCGATTCGCCGCCCTTGCTCATCACCACCGAGTCCCGCGTGCTCGCCTCCTACATGGGCCAGATCGTCATGGTCGTCGAGGCCGGCAAGACGCCGCGGGAGTCGGTCAAGGAAGCGCTCGCGACCCTGGGCACCACCGAAGTCGTCGGCCTGGTGCTCAACAAGTCCCGTGAAGCGCGTGCGGGCAACCAATACGGATACCAGGGATACGGGTATGGCGCGGGCTGACACGACTCACCGGACGCATCCGGGCATCAGGCTGGCACTGGCCACGGCGCTGATGGCGCCGCTGCTCGCCGGTGCGCAGATGGGCGGGGCTGCGCCAGGGGCTGCGGGCACGACACCTTCGGCCATCGGAACCAACCCCGAAGGACGCGCCTACACCGTCACGCCCGGCATCCGGGCCTCGGTCGTCGCCAGCGACAACATCGACCTGCTGCCCGACCCGGCCAAGACAACCGGCACCCTGTTCGAGCTGATGCCCTACGTCCAGGCGTCGCTCAACAGCCCGCGCGCCGTCGGCTACGCGTTCTACGGCCTGCGCGGGCAGATACGCGACGGCGGCATCAATCCGACCGACGAGATCCGGCACGACCTGCGCGCCTGGGGCGACTTCAAGCTGACGGAGGAGTCGCTGCGGGTGTTTGCGCGGGCCAGCGTGTTCGACATCAACGCCTCGCCGTTTGGCGTGTCGTCCTTCGACCCAGGTGCGCAGCGGACCAACCGCACGCAGTACCAGGATTTCGAGCTGTCGCCCTACCTGTTCGGCCGCTTCGACGGAGACGGCACCTGGACAGCGCGCTATCGGTTGAGGTACATCGATCCGGGCAGCAACTCCCAGAGCAACACCTCGCAGTCCTTGTCAGGAAACGTACGCAGCGACCTCACCCGCCGGCAGATCGGTTGGTCCGCGTTCGCGGACGTGTATACCGTCGCCTACCAGGACGGCCTGTCATATAACGGCGCGGACGTCGACCTGCTGGGCTGGTACAGGGTGGGTCCCACGCTGCGCCTGGGCGCCGGCGCCGCCTACTCCCAGAACGAGATCCTGTACAACAACAAGGGCGAGAACAGCGGCTGGGGGCCCTCCCTCGCCATCGAATGGAACCCGGACCTGCGCACATCGGTCCGCGCACGCTGGGCCGATCGCTACTACGGCAGCACGGGCTTTGCACGCGCGTCCCACCGTGCCGCCAACTGGACCTTCGGTCTCGACTATTTCAATGGCATCAACGACGGCAACCGGTCCGGCCTGTACGGAACGGGCGGCAGCAGCCTCTTCAACATCCCGAGCGCCGCCGGCACGCCGTCCGCCTCGACCAGCAACCCGGTCGCGCAGGGCCTGATCGACCAGAACCTCACCTCGCCCGCGGGAACGAGCTACGGCAGCGGCATCGCCAACAGCCCCATTGTCTACGTGGACACCCTGCTGGCGTCGGTCGGCTGGCTCGGCACCCGAAACTCGGTGCTCGCCTCGGTGTTCATCAACAACCGGCGCACCGCGGTCGCGTTCGCGGGCGGGCCGGTGGAGGACACCGACCAGTACGGCGCGTCGCTCGCCTTCACCCACCGGCTCGACGCTCGCAACTCGCTCAACCTGGCCGCTCGCCAGACGGTGTCGGACTCGCCGCTGCTGGCCTCGCACGCGACCTTGAGCAGCCTGTGGGCGACCTGGGACTACCGGCTCACGCCGCGTGCATTCACGTCTATCGGCGGCCGCATCCAGCGCCAGCGAGGCGATGGCACGACCGTCGTCTACGACGAGGCGGCGCTGCTCGCATCGATCGATTACCGGTTCTAGACGGCCAGGCACGGCGATGTACCAAGACTACTTCGGCCTGAGCGCCAAGCCCTTCCAGCTCAACCCCGATCCGGACTTCTTCTTTGGCAGCCGGGGGCACAAGCGTGCGCTGGCGTATCTGGAGTACGGGCTGCACCAGGGCGAGGGCTTCATCGTCATCACAGGCGAAGTGGGCGCCGGCAAGACCACCCTGGTGCGGGGCCTGCTGCGCCAGATCAAGAACGACGCCATCGTGCCGGTGCAGATCGTCAGCACCCAGGTGGACTCCGACGACCTGCTCAGGCTGGTGGCGGCCGCATTCGGGCTCGAGTCGGCCGGCATCGACAAATCGACCCTGCTCACCCGGCTGCAAGGGCACTTCGAGGGGCTGAACGCCGAGGGCCGTCGCGCGCTGCTGATCGTGGACGAGGCGCAGAACCTCACGCAGAGCGCCGTGGAAGAGCTGAGGATGCTGTCCAACTTCCAGATCGGCACGCGCTCGCTCGTGCAGAGCTTCCTGGTGGGCCAGCCCGAGTTCCGCGGCATCATGCAGCGCCCGGAGATGCAGCAGCTCAAGCAGCGCGTGATCGCGTCGTACCACCTCGGTCCGCTGGACGCCGAGGAGACCCGCAGCTACATCGAGCATCGGCTGCATCACGTGGGCTGGCAGGCCGACCCCAGGTTTGACGACGGTGCGTTCGAGCGGATCCATATCGAGAGCGGCGGCGTGCCGCGGCGGATCAACACGCTGTGCGATCGCCTGCTGCTCGCCGCCTACCTGGGCGAGCGCCACGAGATCAGCGTCGAGGACGTGGGCACCGTCGCCAGCGAGATGGATGAGGAGCTCGGCGGCGTGGCGCTCGGCTCGATGCCGCTCGCGCCCGTGTATCCCTTGCCGGTGGGCGGCAACGCGCCCGGCGGGCAGCCGGCCAACGCGGCAGGCGGCGCACAGATTGCCCGAATCTCCAGCATCACGGAGCGCAGCCAGCAGGAGCAGATCGTGCGCCTAGAGGAGCGCGTGGCGATGCTCGAGGCCTCGAGCGGGATGATGTTCAACCTCATCAAGAAGGTACTGCGGATCCTGCGGGGGACGAGCAACAACGAATCCACCGGGTCATGAGCGAGATCGTCAACGCCTTCTCGGTGGACGTGGAGGACTGGTTCCAGGTCGCGGCGTTTGCCAGGAACATCGATCGGGCGGACTGGGACCGCCTGGAGTGCCGCATCGAGCGCAACGTCGACATCCTGCTCGAGACGCTTGACAGACATCAGGTCAGCGCGACCTTCTTCACCCTCGGCTGGATTGCCGAGCGCTACCCGGCAATGGTCAGGCGCATCGTGGCGGGCGGGCATGAATTGGCAAGCCACGGCTACGGCCACCAGATGATCGGCGAGCTTTCCCGCACGGAGTTCCGCGACGACGTGGTGCGTGCCAAGGGGTTGCTCGAGCAGGTTGGAGGCGTTGGCGTGCTCGGGTACCGGGCCCCGAGCTTCTCGGTGGGGCGAGATACGCTCTGGGCCCTGGACGTGCTGCAGGACACCGGGCACCGCTACAGCTCCAGCATCTATCCGATCAAGCACGACCTCTACGGCATGCCTGAGGCGCCGCGCTTTGCGCATCTCAGATCCAACGGGCTGCTCGAGATCCCGGCCACCTCGATCCGCATGTTCGAGCGGAACTTTCCTGCGTCGGGCGGCGGGTACTTCCGGCTGCTGCCCTATCCGGTCTCCCGATGGAGCCTGCGCCGCGTCAACCGTGTCGATCGCAAGTCCGCCGTGTTCTACTGCCACCCGTGGGAGATCGACCCGCATCATCCGCGCGTTGCGGGAGCGAGCGCCAAGGCGCGCTTCCGGCATCACGTCAACCAGTCCAGACTCCTGCCCAAGATCGAGCGCCTGCTGAAGGACTTCCGGTGGGGCACCGTATCGGACGCGATCGCCTCGCGCGCGCCGGACGGGTCTTTGGAAGGCGGCCCGATCGGGCGAGTGACGGCCGATGGCTCAGCAGTTGCCCATTGACGCAAGGGCATCAAGAACGGGAACCCGCAGGCCCCTGCTCGTCTTCTCCGATGACTGGGGACGGCACCCTTCGAGTTGCCAGCATCTCGTCTCCCACCTGCTGGCGGACCGGGAGGTGCTGTGGGTCAACACGATCGGAACCCGACCACCACGGCTGGACCTGCGGACCGCGCACCGCGTGGTCGAGAAGCTCCGGCACTGGATGGGACCCGCTGGTGCGCACACCGCGCCTCTAATCGGTCCCACCACTCCCGCATCGTCGCCGTCGATCGTCTCGCCCAGGATGTGGCCGTCCTTTGCAAGCGACGCCAGCCGGCGGCTGAACCGTCACCTGCTCGCCAAGGCATTGACGCCAGACATCTTGCGGATGCCGGAACTCCCCACCGTGATCACGACGCTACCGATCACCGCGGACCTGGTCGATGTGCTTCCGGCAGCGGCCTGGGTCTACTACTGCGTCGACGATTTCAGCGTGTGGCCCGATTACGACGGCGCGACCATGCAGGTGATGGAGCGCGAGCTCGTGCCGAGGATGGACTTGACGATCGCTGCCAGCGACGCGCTGGCAGACGGCCTGCGGACATTGGGCGCCTCGGCCAAGGTGCTCACCCATGGCGTGGACACGACGGCCTGGAGGCCCCTCGCCGACACATCGACACCGGTCGAGTTCGAGAACCTCGAGCCCCCATTCGTCGTGTTCTGGGGCGTCGTCGATCGACGGATGGATCTCGAATGGGTGTCGGCACTGAGCCGCTCCATGCAACGGGGAAGCATCGTCATGTTCGGCCCTGAGGAGAACGCGGACCCCAGCTTGCGGACGATGCCACGCGTGGCGCTGCGCCCCCCCGTCGCCTTCCATCGCCTCCCCGCCATCGCTGCCGCAGCTGGAGCGTTGGTCATGCCTTATCTGGATGCACCCGTCACTCGTGCGATGCAGCCGTTGAAGCTTAAGGAATACCTCGCCACCGGGAAGCCCGCCGTCGTCCGGCGCCTGCCCTCGACCGAGGTGTGGGCGGATGCCTGCGACGTGTGCGACAGCGCACCGCAGTTTGCCGCGGCGGTGATCGCACGGCTCGAGGGTGGCCTCCCATCGGATCAACTCCCGGCGCGTACCCGATTGGAAGCGGAAAGCTGGGCGGCCAAGGCTGGGGCACTGAGCGAATGGATCGACAACATCGAAATCGCTGATCGAGCGCGCCCGCGAGCGCTGACGGGCTGATCCGGATGCGACGACGCCTGCTGCTCTGGCTATCCCCGGTCGTGCTCGCGGCAGCCGGGTTTACCGCATTCGTGCGGCACCTCGACATGCCGGCTGCACGCGCGCTCGAACAATCCGCTCGAATTGCGCTCGTGAAAGTGGGCGACATCGTATACCACAGCGATGCGTCCGAGGCTCGTGAACTCGCGAAGAAGAACTACGTCGGGCGGGTGCCGGAGACGATCATTCCATTCGTGTTCGAACGGGCCGACGCACCGCATCTCGTGGCCTTCCGGAACAAGTACGAGTTGGGTAAGGTCATAGAGGGGCCCGGCGGCGAATACGACGCAATGCTGCGCCTCGCCGCATGGGTAGGGTCCCAGTATCAGCATGGGACCGATCCCGTACCCGGTGGCAACTACGTTTGCGATTCCGTCGCGGTGATCGAGGCAGGACGACGCGGAGCGAGTTTCTGGTGCGAGATCGCCGCACGGACGATGGCACACGCCGCTGCTGCCGTGGGATGGCCCGCGAGGGTCATCACCACGTCATCAGACGGATACACATGGGAGCATGCGGTCACGGAGCTCTGGTCGACCGAGCACGACAAATGGTTCGTGATCGACACCGATTTCAATGTCGTGTTCGAACACGGCGGGGTGCCGCTGTCTGCGTTCGAGTTGGCGCATAAAGGTCCTGAGCTTCGGCGAAGCGACCAACTCACTGTCCGGCGATTCGCGGCATTCAAACAAGGCCTGGTGCCTCAGGACCTCCTGCGCTTCTTCGACTATGTCCACGTCGACATGCGAACGGACTGGTGCAGCAGACCCCTGCGAAGGGGCAGCCCTGCCGGCGGCGACAAGTCGACGTGGTGGACGGCCCGACCGGGGCGAGGCCCCAAACTATCCCCAAGCCTACGGGTCGACGATATTGCAGCCTTCGACTGGCCACTGAATCGCGTGATCTTCGAGCCCACCATCAACGTCAACGGAACTGCGAATTCCAGCGGCTCGGTCCAGTTGTCTACCTACGCTCCGGCTTTCAGCCGATTCGAGTATCGACTCGGATCCGGTGACTGGACAACGAGCACCGAGGGCAGGATAGATCTGCCCAAACTCCCACAGGGAACACGGGCGTCGATCGAGGCACGCGTCGTCACATCGACCGAATCGCGCGGTCCGGAAGCAGCGTTCGAGATCGTCGCGCAGTGAAGACTGCTGAGCGCTTGAGACCGGAGGCAGACGTACCACGGCTTGCGACTCGACCTCGCATCAAGAACTCATGAACGCCTCTGGCCGCCCTATGCAATGCCTCCATGTTCTCGCCGGCCGCGACATCGGTGGAGGTGAACGCATCGCATTGCAAATGTACGATACCGTCGCACGCGCCACCAAGTTCGATGCCGCCCTGGCAGCTCCCGTTGGGGGGACTACGGAAAAACATCTGCTGGAACGCGGGCTGAAATTCAATGGGTTCAACGAACAACGGTTGTTCAGAAAAAGCATTCCGACGTCGTTGATCGAGGGCTGGCATGCCATTGGACGCCCATTACTACGCCGCGAAAGAATCCTCCATATCCATTCTCCGTTCGTGTACGGGGCCCTTCGCCGCGTCGCTGCCGCCTCTGGGGCACGCACGATCGTCCATGTCCATCTCGAGTATCCCAAGGACTCGCTTGCCTGGGCGTTTGGCCGACCACCTGATGCGATATTCGTCTGCGCTGCCTACCTGAAGAACCAAGTAATCGACGCCCTACCCGCACAACGCAGATCCGTAACGACGGTGACTGTATTGCCCAATGCAGTCGATCTGACTCGCTTCTCACCCGGGAGCAGGCGCGCAGCAAGGCAAAAGATCGGCCTTCCGCAGGAAGGCGCCGTGATATCAATGGTCGCCAACCTTGCGCCACACAAAGGACAGCTAACCGCCCTGCATGCACTCGCTACGCTGCACCACACCGGCGTAAAAGCAAGGTTGATGCTGATTGGCGAGTGCCGCGATACAGCGTCGGACTTTCCACTGATATTGCGTGACTTGATCCAGAAGCTTGGCGTCCAGCCATACGTCTCAGTGCTGGGCGCCCGTGATGACGTTCCGGATCTTCTACGCGCTTCGGACTTCCTATTGCTGCCGTCCACGAACGAAGGCTTGCCCTTATCCATACTCGAGGCCCAGGCATGCGGAGCAATCGTCCTTGCCGCTCCGACCGCCGGTATACCGGAAATTGTGCAGGACGCGGTGACCGGCTACTTGATTGCAGCAAACGATGCTGATGCCTATGCCAAAAGGATAAGTTCACTGTTGCAGGATTCGCACTTGAGCGAGTCCATTCGTACCCGCGCAATGGAATCTGTTACCAAGGGCTTTGGCATCGAAAGTTACAAGTCGCGCTTACTCGCGGCGTATGCTGATTTAGCCAACTCAAGACCTGCGGCACCTTCACCTGACTGAGTCTCGCTGCTCAGCCCTCCACCTCAACAGCACGAATGTGAAGCAACATGCTGACTCGAATCAAAAACTTTCTCAGCGAAACTGCGGAATGTCGCTCACGCTATGGGAATTTTGCGGGCGCAAGAGTTTGGAATGCACTCCGCCAAGACCATACGCGTCCGCGTAATGAATTGTTTACTGTCAAAGTTCCGAATCTGCCGCACCCCGTCTCGATGCGCGCCGGAAGGAACGACATTGGTACTTTTCTTCAGATATTGGTGCATGAGCAGGGTGACCTGTCATTATCAAAGAAGCCGTCATTCATCATTGATGCGGGGGCAAACATCGGACTAACGGCGATCGGATTTGCGTCACGCTTTCCTGATGCCCGAATCGTAGCACTCGAAGTGGACAATGATAATTTCAGAGTATTGGAAGCTAACTGCAGGCATTACCCTAACGTCACTTGTATCAAAAAGGCCCTATGGGGCACCGCAGGGTTCGTTCGTATACTCGACCCAACGGTTGACGTGAACGCCTATCAAGTTGTTGATGCACTTCCGGACGACCCCGGTGCAATTGAGGCCACTACAATCAACAACATACTCCAGACGTTTTCTGTTGAAACCGTCGATCTACTGAAGGTAGACATTGAAGGCGCTGAGATAGAACTTATGGCGACTGCAGGGCAATGGATTCACCGAGTACGCGTACTTGCTATCGAAACGCACGACAGGATGCGACCAGGCTGCACGCAAGCGATTACGACTCGACTGGCAGAGACGGAATATCGCCGTACTACGCATGGCGAATACGACGTCTTCAGCTTCGATCGCTAGCAGCCTGCGTTCGCGCGCCTAAGCTCGACCATTTTCTCATGCCTGCGGTTTCCACGCACTCAAATAGACTGGAAACCCGCTCCAGTACTCGGTCTTCGGGTTGTTCAGGGCGGATTAGCGACGTGCGCAAGCTCAAGGGGTTGAAGGCCGACAACTCAAAGCTCAGAAAGTTGCTAGCAAAACGTAACCTGAAAATCGACACGATCCGTGGGGTCGTTCGCAGAAAGTGATACGCCTGTCCGCCCGTCATTTGCAGGTCATTGCAGCCCTACACCGGGAAGCTGATCCGAAACAATCTCGAATCCGCGGACTGGGAGGACCGCAAGACAATGGCCGCAGCCCTCAGACCGGTCTAAACGGCTGCTAGCGACACGACAGCCTAACCGAGCTCGGCTCCTTCGCAACCGGTCAGTGGGGCTTTGAATACTCGACAATCGTACACTCGTGGCGCCGGACCTGACAGCAGGTGATCCCGTTCTTGGTTCCCGCCCGAGTCCCGCCGAGTCAACTACACAACGAACGTAATCGAGAGCCTGCAAATGCAACTCAGGAAGCCAAGCAAAATACGAGGTCATTTCCTTATTGACGACGCGACCACTAAGCTGCTGTGACTGGCGCTGCTCAATGTGATGAGCAAGCCAAGAAGATCGCCCTGAGAATGGACGATCGCGATGAATCAATCATAGACTTTTAGACACTCACGGACCTGCACCAGAGCCCTGAGTTAAAGAGACACCGCTGGGTCATTACACATTGCCCCTTGCACCACGACCGCTATGCCATAAATAGGTGCCCGCAGGGGAAAGCAGGCGCAAATGACTCATGCTGCACAACCTTGAGGTGCGAAAACTTCTGTATCACACCTTCCATCAAACCCGGCATGTCCTCGCACCCCCCACCTGCGAGACTATGATACTCCATCGCTAACTGCCGGATCCTCCTGAAGTCAGGAAACGACTCGAATATTGCATATTCAGCTCCTTCGCAGTCGATCTTCAACAAATCGCATCGCTCGACCTCGCACTGATCAAACAGATCCGCCAAGGAAATTGTATCTACACGGTACGTCCGCTCTGAAGCGGCACTTCGCATTATCGAGTGATAAGCCCCGCCCCCTTCAGAACAACTCAACGTAGCTTGACCTCGTTCGCGCGAAATCGCAACCGGTAAGACAGCCGCGTCCAATCCATTAAGACTGATATTCTCACGAAGCAGCGCCAAGTTTTCAGGATCCGGCTCAGCGACAATTACCTTCGCTCCCAGTGAGGCGGCGAGCACGGCAAACGTCCCTATGTTGCCTCCTATATCGATGACGGTGTCACCAGGCGCAACCGCGATACCATGAGGCAGATACTCCCTCAGCCCAACCACGTTAGAAACAATATCTTCATCGACTGAAAGGCGCCGCACGCGAAATTTCAGGCCATTCACTTGAATTGTCCGCTCTGAGAATCCCGCCACACTCAACAACCTATTTATCGCACGGTCAACCCGATAAGGCACCCGGCGCTCCAAGAAGACTGTCTTCATTGCACTAGCCATCGACATTAGCTTTCCCCCGAGCGACACAGAATGGGCATTCGATAGTGAACTGCGGAATAACTGGCAGGCCCGCCACCTCAAGAAAGTCGATCACCAGCCTGTAAAATATTGAACCAATTCCGCAAGGCGACCCCGAAATCACGCGGCACCCCGTTTTACAGCAAGAAACAACACGATCAGCCCGATTAGCGGACCACCTTTGTTCCAGCGATCTTGCGCAGGTAACTTAAGGTCTGCATCTTGTCTCGCGTAAACTCCGCCGGATTGTCTAGCACTGTCCGAATATACGGTCCATCGTAGATTTCTAGATCCGAAAGGAACTGCTCATCCAGCCAACTATGTGGCCAGAGATCAAACAGGAAAGAAGGAAGCTTAAAAAGCTTTCTCTTGCCCCCGAAGCTTGAACTGTAAATGTTTCCAAGCACGTTGCGCCACTTCTGCCTAAGTCTCGCTGGATTACGCACAAATCCAAAATGATGGCAATCAAAGCGTACGTCCGGATCTACAGACATTGTCTTAGTCGGATCTACGGACTCCACATTTGATCCATCACCGACCACCTGAATGTAAGGCAAATTCCGGTGGATATTGTTCTTGATATCCGGCCAGGGAACACGTGCAGGGTGCGCATGAAAAACTCGATAATTTCCGTAAAAATTTACCTGCCTTAATGAACAGACGTCGAACTTACAATCCTCAATATAAGCCCGGAGTGACTCAAACTCCCACTCCGGAATAAACTCGTCGCAGTCAATGTTTATGCACCACCTACCACGCGCCTCGTTTCTAGCTCGATTCTTGAAGCTTGTTATCCAATCAAATCCGCTTGGTGCACCCCAGTCCGAACGAATCACACGAACCTTTGGATCAATACTACTGATGGCCTCAAAGGTTCCGTCATCGGACATGCCGTCATGCACGATGATTTCGTCCGCAAGCGCAAGATGATGCCTTATCATTTCGACTACGTGATAGTCGAAGTACAATCCGTTTCGAACAGATGTATACAGGGAGAGCAACATGTATCAGACCCACCCGATGAATAAATCAATTGCAATACCAAGCAGTACCCAATCACGCGACGCAAAGTCAGGGAACCAATTCCGATAGAAGCGCACTGATATCACAGGGGCTTATTGACCTTATACACTTCGATACGCCCCTGCTCCCCGAAGTCTGGAGCGATAAACAGTAAACCTGACTCGTCATCGTAACCCACACCTCGCAAGTTAGCGCCTGGATTCAAGCCAGATACCTCGGGCAGCGCAAAGATCGAGTAAGGCCGCAACTCCCAAGGCTTCTTCAGTGCGTTCTTAACAGCAACAAGATCATCAACCTTGTACGCCCATACCCGATACTCGAATCTCGTGCTCTTGGGGCCATAGCCGTCCGAACCTGGAGCAGCGATATACCCCTCAGGGGATGTCGTTCCACCGTACCAGTATTCGCCGACACCATGCTTACCAATGAAGAGCACGCTGCCCGACTGGGACACCAACGCCGCGCCGCGAATGACAGAAGTCTGATTGTAGATAGAATTTTTGTTTGACTCGCATTCCAACGGACCACACAGAGGATTTGATAATGGATAGAAAAGTAGAGTTTGCCCAGGAATCGGACTTGTAGAGCCAACGGCGTCAGGATCAAACACTGTCAATGCGGGCCCTGCGGAAGTGGCGCCAATTAACGGTACAGATTGGTTGCCTGTTATAGCTGGCCCGCCCAACTTGGCACGCCACTCCGCGGGCACTACCGCCATCGCGCCGCCCAACGCCCGGGGAGGCGCTACGACATTCGAAGCGAAGGGGAAGAACCCCTTGAAGTCACCTGGCCGACTTAAGTCCAGAGCAGACACACCATGCGAAGCATTTTGAGTCGCGTCATAATACATCGTTGCAGCTACAATAAGGCGTCCGTTATATGGCAGTAGTCCATACACGGGAGAGCCATTAGCAGCATTACCCAAGGAGTTCGGTCGCCGAGCCAATTCCCCGTCAGTGATATCCGAAAACGGTTGCAAAATCTTCGCCAAGGGAAGATCCGTACGGTTCACTGATTTCACGAATCCAGAAGGCACCTCGACCTGCGCCACCTGGCCCTCGAAGTGCACATGCCCCTGCATGTACAGCGTCAACTTCCCAGTTTGAGGGTCCCGATAGGGAGTCAACGCGTTGCCTCCATAACCGAAGCGCGACGTCCCAATAGTGCCCTCGGGAAGCGCAAACGCTCCCTGGTAGATCATGTGCTCGCTCGTGATCAGGCCAGTAGTTTTGACATCCGTAGACATCTGCTCAGCTTGTCCTTGGGATGTCAGCGGCACAGCAGACACCGCGGCTGCTGAAACTGCGGCCAGGGCAGGAGTTTCTGCAGCAGCACGCGAATTTGGGTCGATCACGCCACCGCAAGCGGTAGCTAGCAAGAATGCGCAGGCTGAAGCACTTAGTGCAGATAACCTCAACATTGACGGGCTAATTGATGAATTCATGCTTCTCGCCACTCAAGATTGGATAGATCAGACATCACAAGCCGCTCAGGCGAACGCCCGGGGTAGGGGTTAAAGATACGCGGATGAACTCACGATTTGTTGACGCAGCATAGCCAACGGTCGAATTGGGCGGACTAATGCCGCTACGAAGAGAGCGCTCTGCACCACCGCTAACATCTGCACCCGCGTTCGGCAGTGATCAATAACCACCTCACCTTCCAGCGACTTCGACGCCACTGAATGGTAGGAAGACTAGCTGCCCGGGTTTGTAAGCCACCCACTGGGCAACGCCAATACCTCGACAGACGAACGCTTCCGGCACTTCGCTACGCCAGCGAACGAGCGATCAACGCCTAGCACAAGAAACAAGACCTCTTGGCGTCGATTGCCATTAGACGTCGATTGACGCAGGAGGCAAATTATCACTGGCTCGAGCCGAGTGGCTTCTGCGGAACGCGGCGCTCGGCATCTACGCGTCGGGAGAGACTCGCAACCCATCGTCATGATGAACCGGTTACCTAACAGCAGGCCCGGTAAGGCTATCGCCAAATCCGCGCCCCTCTGAAGCGCAAGAACCACGTATTTTGCGGAAAACATACGCATCAACGAAGGCAGCGTGTGGGACGACCGCCCGCCTCAAGCAAAAACCTTGAGGACACATCACGAACTTACGCCCACAGGAACCCACGCGATTCTTTCGCCAGTCCGCAAAATATTCTACAAGACTACGACAAAACATTTCAAATCACTCCTCGTAGCCTTGGTCCAGAATATTCAGAAGCCTGTCTTAATTCAACGAAAAACCAGCTCCATCTGTTAGCCGATCAATGGTGCGTATCGCGCCACCGAGAGTGAAATGCTCATCATCAAAGAGAATAGGTACACCCAAAGCGGTAAACACGTTGCAACGCTGATCGGGGCAGGCCGCATCGACAACGGAATAATACTCAACCATCGCCTCGCGACTTACTTCCCGAATTCGGCGACCCAGCTCCAAGCGATCCTTCCGCACGAAGCGATTCCCTACTAGACTCAACTCACCGCTATCGCTCATATATCGAACAATCAGCGTAGGCAACGGTCGCGTAAAGCTCGCCATCTCCCCGAGAACTATCACCCGTGGAACATCACGCTTTAACAATTGCAAGGTATCAATGAAGCTAGCCTCATCCCATACGTCCCATTTAGCCGACAGAATCACACCATCGATCTTGACTCCACTTTTCAGATATGAAGTCAATAGATATTTCATCAACTTTGTACAATCATTGGAACGTGAGGTCGATAGTAGTGGTCGGCAACCTGCAGCAGTCGCTTGAATAACATTGACCTCCGGAAACTTCAGCTGCAATGCCGCCCAAAACTGTGCCGCGTACGAGTCCCCGAGCAACAGGTAATTTCTCTTCCCTGGAGCCTCCTGAAGGCAGCCCTCCAGATCAAATCTATCGAGCCCGTTCACGCCCAGAACCATAAAGCAGGTACCAGGACGCCAGCCCTGCTTATATTCAGATGTTTCGTTGTAATGCAACGCCGAATACGTCTCCTTTTGCCGACTGGACATACGCGACTCAAGATACGTCGAATCTCTGATGCCAAATCCGATCAGCACAAGAAGCGAACTTCCCGCAACAGAGTACCAAAGAACGTGTGATCGAACGCCAGCGACTCGCCCACGCCGAAATGGCTGCTCAATATAGCGCCACGTGGCATACGCCAGTACGAAGGTAGCCACGCAGATTGCAGTCGCAGTTAAGGCATCGGGCTCCCCAGACAGCCAGTATCGGACAAAGGCGAATAGCGGCTGATGCCAGAGGTAGGCGCTGTAGCTAATCAAGCCCACGCCCACGAGCCACTTACGCTCAAGCACCCATGCGACAGCCGTGCCGCCGGTACCGAACAGCAATATCAGAGCGGTTCCTAAAGTCGGTAAAAGCGTGTGGTAGCTTGGCCAAAGCGTGTTTCCGTCAAACGCGTATACAGCAGCAGCAAGCATTCCCAAGCCGAGAATGCTTGCAAAATTCCGTGGCCCAATACCTACATGTTGGCCCCAATTCTGATGGACGATTAACGCTACCATTACCCCAATCAATAGTTCCCAAGCACGTGTCGGGAGCAGATAGAACGCAGCGTCAGGACGATTAGACGCCCCCCATTGCGCGAGCGCAAAACTGGCACAACCGCCGACAAACGCCAATGCAGTCAACAACCTGGGCCCTAGTCGCCATAGGACCGCCAGAATAATCGGAAAAACGAGGTAGAACTGCTCTTCGACAGCAAGACTCCAAGTGTGGAGCAGCGGTTTCAACTCAACCCCTGCCTCAAAGTAGCCGCTCTCACGCCAAAAGAGTATGTTTGAAACAAAAAGAGGGACTGCGCTGACACTGCGCGAAAATTGCAACATATCACTCGGCATCATAAGAAGCCAAGCGACCGGGATACAACATCCAATTACGAAAAACAGAGCGGGCAAGATTCGCCGGGCGCGCCGCTCGTAGAATGTTTTAAATGAAAAACGGCCATCAGCATGGTCCGAAACGAGGATTCCGGTTATCAAGTACCCGCTAATCACAAAGAACGTATCGACACCAATAAACCCGCCACTGAAGGAAGAGAACCCGGCATGAAATAGAACTACAGGAATTATTGCGAGGGCGCGTAACCCATCTACCTCAGGTCGATATTTCATTCTAGTAGGCTCGCCAAATCCACGACCGATGCTGAACTTTGATCGAATGGATTCGTAGTGTCATCCGAGACTACACGCGTTTAAGAGTTGCTGCCGCAGAATACTGAAACGCCTAGGCGCTATCGCAAAAGCCTGGGAAGGCTTGGCTTGACTGGACCAGTGGAGTCCCACAACGCCACCTCATTGCCAACCATTCGAGTACCTAATATAACAACCGAATTCGATAACAAGACAAGATAGTGAAACAACTCGAACTTCTCGAGAGAGAGAAAAAGTGAACAGATAACAAATCCAGTAAGCCCCAGAAAGCATGCCTCATTGATGGCCTCAAGCGCGCGGCTCTCGGGAGACGAACTTGCGCGCAGTAGCCTGCCGTTGCGCATCAGGCGTAACAACGTACCTCCTATTAAGACAAGGTAGGCGACTCCTGCAACCACGCCCCACTCGGCCGTAATTTGAAGAAATGTATTGTGAGCGATGCGCGGTGGCTTGTCGGAGAAATATGGAAACGCTTGCCCAAAAGCTGCCAAACCCACTCCGGTTATTGGATGGGCAACAATCATGTTGGTAGCCGCAGCCCAAGCCTCGAATCTGTCGTTCGTAGAGGCCTCGTCGCCGAGATCGGCGATAGTGCCAGACCGCTCGTGGAGGGTGTCTCCACCTTGAAAATAGAACGCGGCGACAAAAGCGACTGCAATGAATATTCCGACAGACTTCCTGCGTGAGCGCATTGTCAACACCAAGAGCACTACGCCAATTCCAACTAACGCTCCTCGCGATGCAGTCAAGAATGCAGCATGCCAAGCAAGCGGCACAATGGATAGAGAAGCGAGCAACAGCACCCGGCTTCCCGTCAGGCGAGAAAGGGAAATCAGAAACGGAAATCCAACCACGAACAAAGTTGCAAAGATGTTCTCGTCAAAATAGATGCTATGCCCGTTCGGAGGCGTAGGCCCTCCAATTCGGCCGAATCTTCCTTCGAAGAAATACTGTGCGTTGGTCCAGTACGTCATGTACACGACCGTAATTATCAAAGGCAGCGTCGCAAACATTAGTTTTCTTGGCGTATCGATAAGACAGACGCCGACAAAGAACAGAAGGTTCGCCTTAACTAGCACATCGAACATCACCGCTGAATCGTAATAACGAGATGCGTTCACCACATCAACATACGGTCCGAAGTAATACGCTATCGTCAAGCTAAAGAGCAGTACGCCCATCATGTAAACGGTCGAAGCCCGAAGCATTCGGAAATCAATCGCCCCACGAAGTGTTGCCAGTCCAAACCCCGCAAGCGCCGGAAGTATCGCCCACTGCACCGGCTGCACCCCTTCAAATGCCCAAAACCAGATATTGTGCGGCGTCAGGAGAATGATACCGTACGTGACGATTACGCCAACCCACGGCCATCCCAGCGACCAAAGCGCGTTGAGCGCCAAAACTAAATAGACGGCTGCCGTGACCAATACGATTCCTTTGGCATTCTACTTACTGCCTCTCGAAATTTGATCGAGTTGGCCCAAACTCGTCTAGAGGACATAGAAACTAGACGACACTGCAATGTACCGCCACTAGCAGAACCCTTCGAATAATCGTGTCGGATCGTAGCTGGCACGTGTAACTGTTTCAAAGAATTTCGTCGGCGTGCGAATCGAATGCAACGCTGTCCTTGTCTGCCGTACAGATTGCTCGGCTCAAGGTGACGCCCCTCTATTGAAATCGTTGCGCAGTGTTTCGAGCGCGCTGCGTGTGGCACCTGAGACCAACTGCCAGTCGTTGGCCGCAGCCCACAATCTTCCGGCTTCTGCCATCGCGTGGCGCTGAATGCGATCGGTCAACAGGCGCCGACAACCTTGCACGAGCGCGTCGGTATCCTCACCGTCCACATTCAGTCCAGTGAGTCCGTGGTGCACCGCCTCTCTCTGTCCCCCGGTGTTTCCGGAAACGCTCGCTAACCCTGCTGCTGCAGCCTCCAGGAACACAATGCCAAACCCTTCAAACATCTCGCCATGTTGCACAGACGCCATTACGTGCAGGTCCGCACTGCAAAAAAGCAGACGCTTCTGTTCTTCTGTGACTCTATCGACGAATGTCACCCACTGCTGCAGTCTGTTTGCCTCGACAAACTGTCGCAGGGCGCTGCGCTCCACTCCATCGCCTACGCAGAGATATCGAATTGGGATGCCTTCCTCACGCAGCGTGTTCAAGGCCTCGATGACACGTTGAATATTTTTCCTGGGTTCCAGGCGTGCAACCGTGACCACGACCAACTCGTCATCGCTCCAACCGAGCTTTTTGCGGTAGGCAGAGCGTTCACTCCCACTATGGACGAATGCACGGCTATCCACTCCTGGATGGATAACCTTGATTCGCTCCACCTTGGCAAACCCGAGCACCAATTTTTTTGTATTTTGGCTATTCGCAATCACGAGATCTGCATGTCGGTAGACGAATCGGGCGATACGGGAAAGCAGCCGACTTGAGCGTGCAACAAGAATTTCTTCGCCGTGGGCATATACGACGACTTTCGACGTGCGCGCTCCGATCGATCGTGCAAGTAGAGCAATCAGCCCTTCCGGGAACTGCGCCTTACAGTGCAACGTGGACTGCTTTCCATCGATCTGGCGGAGCAAGCGAATGACATTTCGAAACACCGGCAACCATGTCGATGGGGATAGCCCAACGGAGTCGACAAAATCGGCGTTACGCATCACTACTAATGAATCGCAAGTTTCGCTCGCCCCCTCTACGACATCACTGCCCCCATCGCCGTCCACTGCCGGTGTAGCCGTGAAGACAGATACTGGCGAGCCCCACCTTCGATACACTTCTAGCAGCCAGTAGTGGGCGCCACCAACACGGGGTTCCCAATCCTGGCTGACGATGATGTCGGTCACTTCGGCTCGGGTACAGGCTGACGAGTAGACGCGTTGCCCGGCCATGTCGGGTGTCGCACCAGAAACTTCCCGATTGCCAGATATTCGATGTTACCCAACAGAAACGCACGGATCGCATCTGCTGGTGAACAAACGATCGGCTCCTCATGCATGTTAAAGCTGGTGTTAATCACTGCTGCGATTCCGGTCAGCTCGTGGTACCGCTTGAGGATCCGGTGAAAGCTCGGGTTACTGTCTGCTGACACCAATTGGGGACGCGCTGTACCGTCGATGTGCACAGCCGCCGGACACTGGCGCTTCATTTCGTCCGTGCAGTCAAATGTCAAGGTCATGAACTGAGCGGCCTTTTCGGCACCTGGCAAATTCAAGAACAAACGGTGGGCTTCGCTCGCCAATGCAGCGGGCGCAAACGGCATGAACTCTGTCCGCCCGAGTTGGTGGTTAAGCCACTGGTTGACCTCAGGATCCTTCGCCGGATACAGGACAGACCGGTTTCCAAGGGCCCTCGGTCCATATTCCATTCGGCCGTTGAACCGCCCAACGATCGCGTCCTGGCTCAGCAACTCGCCCACTCGCTCTTCGAGGTCCTCGAAGCGGTCGGCCTTGAGGTCGTTGGCCTTCAATGCTGCGAGAATATCGGCTTCGGTGTAGTCGGGGCCCCAGTAGACGTCGTGCAACGGGCCGAACCGCACCGGTTTATCGAACGCAAGCATCGCCGCGCCGGTGCCGCATCCGCCGTCGCCCATGTTTGGATAGACGAAGACCTGCTGTACCTGATCGAGCTCCCGCAGGCGCTGGTTCAGCTTCACATTCGCATGTACGCCGCCCGACAGCACCAGGTTGCGGGCGCCTGTCTTTTTCAACCAAGCCTCGACCACCCGCGTCGCGATAACTTCGAGAACCTTCTGGTAAGCGGCGGCAATGTCGCGCTTGGCAAACGTCTGGGTCAGCGACCGCGCAAAGAGATAGTTGCCGGCCGCACGCATCACGATATCGCCGTCCGAGGTATCGAACCGGTCCAGAAGCGCCGGTGTCAGGATGCTCCAGTCCCCGTACGCCGCGAGCCCGACGATCTTGCCTTCATGGCGGCTCGGCTTGAACCCCAGGGCACTGGTGACGTGCTCGTAGAACTGGCCCAGCGAGTTGGGGAAGCTGAAGCGGACCAGGCTCTTGATGCCGTCGGGCCCGCCTTGAAAGACGCCTCCGGCGCTGCCGGATCCGTAGCCATCCAGGGTGACGATCAACGCGTCGTCGTACCCGGACCCATAGAAGGCGTTGGCGGCGTGCGTGCTGTGGTGGTTGAACCGTCGAAGCTTGGCTCCCCATCCGTACTGGGCCAATCCGTCGTTCAGCTGCTGGGTCCGGAGCCGATGGTCCGCAATGGCAGCATCGACCCATTCGCGCATTCCCTTGCGGTGCGCCAGCCAATCGGCCCGGGGTGATGAGCCAACGGTTTGATAGACCACCCGCTTGTACATCGCCTTGCGCGGGATGAATTCGTCGATCTCGGAGTCGATACCCGGGATCAGCACGCTCCGGTCACAGTGGTACCCGGCACGGCGGATTTCAGCCAGCTTTTCCAGGGACGCTGCGGTGTCGTTGGGTCCATAACGCTCTGCGTCCCGCTCGATCGCCTGGCGGATCAGCTTGGTCTCGCCGTCGGCGTCGAAGAACGCGTACGCAACGGCATCGATTGACTCGGGCGCCCAGCCGGTCCTCTCCAGACCCATCTGCACAGCACGATGAGGAAACCCGTCCTGAAGCTTCACGCGCGACAACCGCTCTTCGCCGCATGCGAACAACACCTTGCCGTCCTCGACGAAGGACGCCGTGGCGTCCTTGTCGAGAGGGCTAATTCCCAATACCCGCATGCTCGTTCTCCAGGAAGTGCGCGACCCTGCTCGCCGTTGCCGGGACAAAGCCGGGCAACCGACGGATCGCGTCAAAGACAGTCTCGATCTTTCCGTAGATCCGCTGCTCGTCCGCAGCGGTCCGCGTATAGGGTCCAGGCCCCGCCACCAGCGAGGAACTGTGCACCGTGAGTGTGATGCACGGGACGCCCAGTCGCTGCAGCAGCAACATGAAGGGCGTCCAGTCGTAGGGATCGTCGATCTCGAAGTTGAGCCAGACTCGCCGTACGAGGCGCAACCGCTCTGCGATCCCGATGAGATGCAGACTACGCAACGGGCCGCGCTCGATCGTCTCGAAAGCCCGAGCCCACAACTCGAAGGGCGTCCGCGAGAACCCCATGCTCAGCGGCAGCTCCCAGAGCGGCGTCTGACCGTCTCCGGCAGGTGCAATCCGTACCGGCGCCAGCCCGCGGCCCCTGAAATCGGGGGCGCCATCGTCCGGCCAGGTCGTGAAGGGGACGACCGAGCAGTCTGCGACGAATCCGTTGGCTTGCAGAAAGCGGTGGATGTCGCCGCCGCTCGAGTACCTGCCTCCCCGGAAGCTGGTGGGCGGCAGGCCTGCATCGACGAGTCCGCGGTACGCGGTCGTCAGCTTCGCGAGCACAGCGTCGGAGGAATGGTTGTGCAGGAAGGTGTCCCGCTGCACGACGGGGCGGCTCGCATCGACCGGAGGCGTATGCCACGGATGGATGTGCATGCCGATCTCGACACCCGGCCGCAAAGCGATCTGCTGCATCGCTGCGCGTGCACGCGGGTCGTTGATGACCGCGAAGTTCGTAAAGTAGGTCGGCGCCATCGCGTACCGCTCGCACAACGCCTGAAATCGACCGAGCTGATCGATGTTGGAGACGGAGGCGCCATCCAACGGATACGCGGCAGACCAGTCCCACTCCTCCTCGGTATCGACGGTGGTCATCACCAGCACGGGATGCGTCATGGCTTATGACTCCCCGCGCTCCCGGAGATGCCACGCGCAGCCGCTGGCATAGCCAATGCGCGCGGCAGCTTGGCCTTGCGTCGCAGATCGAGGTAGAGGTCTAGGTATCGGTCGGCCATCCTGGCCGCTGAGAACAGGGTATCGACCCTGTGTTTGGCTGCGCTGGCAAGACGCTCCCGCAGCCCTGGGTCGGCCGCCAGGCGCTGGAGCGCTGCCCCGAGCGCAGCGGCATCGCCCAACGGAAACATCAACCCGGTGTCGCCGTCGATCACCAGGTCCCTCGAGCCATCGATGTCGGAGGACACCATGGCCACGCCGGCGGCCATCGCCTCCATGAGGCACCGCGGAATGCCCTCCAGCGACGACGGCAGCACGATGGCATCAAAGCCACGCAGGAATGCGAGCCGGTCGTCGCGGAACCCGAGGAATACGATCTGCTCCGACATGCCCAGCTCTCGGGCCAGCGCCTCCAGCTCGCTGCGCTGGGGACCATCACCAACGATGAAGAGACGCCGGTTCGCAAGCTCGAGCCCGGCGAAGGCATGGATGAGCGTGTCGATGCGCTTGCGCGCGATCAGCTGCCCCACGTAGCCCACGACGAACTCGCCGCGGGCATAGGCCGTCACCGTATCCGGATGGGCCTGCGCCGAGGCGGTCACCTCCGACAGGTCGACACCGTTCGTGATCAGGTGCAACCGGGACCTGAGCCACGGCAGCTTGCGCAGGCCCCGTTCCAGATCGACGGACAACGGCGCCACGGCGTCCGCCCAGCCAAAGGCGATGCGCTCCAGCCACTCGTAGACCTGCAGCTTGAATCCGGCATCGGTGTTCCAGCCGTGCGGCGTGGCCAGCAGCGCGCAGTCCGTTCCCCTGACCGCCACGGCGCCGAGCAGCGTGGTCTTGTAGAAGTGCGTCTGCACGATGTCGATGCCGCGCTCCCGGATGAGCGCACGCATCTGCGGCACGGCGGACGGGCTCAGCTTGCCGGGCGCCTCGATCACGACCGTGTCGAACCCCAGCGCGGCGGCGTACTCGCAGAGCGCCGGTGTGCCGCCCGGCTCGTCCTGGATCACGCCGATCGTGGTGTGGACCTGCTCCCTCGGCAGATGCTTGGCCAGCGCGAGGATCCAGCGCTCGGCCCCGAACATGCCCGTGGGGCTGCCCAGCTGCAGCACGCGGATCGGCAGGCGCACGCCGGCGTCAGGCGGCATCGGCCCACCTCGTTGCCGGACGGTCCCGCTGCGTATCCCACAGCGCCAGCATCATCACGCCCCACACGAACACGCTGTGGTCGCGATCGCCCCGCAGGTGTTCCTGCCAGGTGCGGCGCAGCGCGGTGCGATCCAGGCAGTCCAGCACTCCGGCACTCCCGTCGAACAGCAGGCTCTCGGTCATCGGGCGCAGATCCTCGCGCAGCCACCGTGCGGCCGGGATCGAGAACCCGCGCTTGGGCATGTTCACGACCTCGGCCGGAAGGCGGCGCTCGGCCAGGCGGCGCAGGGGCATCTTGCCCCGGCCGCCTGCGATCTTCACCGACGCCGGCAGGCGCGCGGCAAACTCCAGGATCGCGGGATCCAGCAGCGGGCAGCGCACCTCGAGCGAATGCGCCATGCTAATGCGGTCGACCTTGGCCAGGACGTCGTCGGTCATGTACAGGTGAATGTCGGTCTGCTGCGCCCGACCAATGGCGTCGGGCGCGTTGCTGGCCGCGTAGAGCGGCATGACCGCCTCCCGCGCGCTGAACCCGGCCAGCGAGCGCATGAAGTCGGGCGCATAGACGCTGCGTCGGGTGTCGTCGCGCAGCCAGGCGAGGTCGCGGTAGAAGGCCTCGGCGTCGCCTTGGGCGAGGTTGCCGAGGATGGTCTTGAGGCGCAGGGGCCGCGGCAGGCGGGCGGATGCAGGCCACAGCGCGGCGGCCGGCCCGAACACGGCGCTGCGCACGGCGGCCGGCACCGCGGCCCGGATGCGCGACTCATGGGCATGCGGCAGGTATCGGAAGGTATACCCGCCGAAGGACTCGTCGCCGCCGTCGCCCGACAGCGCCACGGTCACCCGCTCGCGCGCCATCCGGCACACGTACCAGGTGGGCACCGCGCTGGAGTCGGCCAGCGGCTCATCGAAGTGCCACGCGATCCGCGGCAGGAGCTCGGCCGCCCTGGGCAGCACCAGCTCCTCGTGGTGGTCGGTCTTGAGGCGGGCGGCGGTCACGGCCGCCACGTCCAGCTCGTTGAACTCGCGCTCGCCAAAGCCCACCGAGTTGGTGATCACCGGGCGGTTGCTCAGGCGGCTCATCGCCTCCACCACGAGCGAGGAGTCCAGCCCGCCCGACAGGAAGGCGCCCAGCGGCACGTCGCTCACCATCCGGCAGCGGACGGCGTCGTCCAGCAGGGTCGCCAGCTCCTCCGTGGCCTCGTCCAGACCGATCTGGCGCGGCTCGGCAAAGCTCAGCTGCCAGTAGCGCCGCTCGCTCACGCCGCCGCTCGTGACGGTCAGCGCGCGCGCCGGCTGCAGCTTGGAGACGCCGCGGTAGATGGTGCGTGGCGACGGGATGTAGCCGAGCGTCAGGTAGCAGTCCAGCGCCTCGGGGTCGAGCTCGTCCGGGCAGCCGCCTCCGGCACGCAGCGCCTTGAGCTCTGACGCAAACGCAATCCGCGAGCCCTGGCGGTGCCAATAGAGCGGCTTCTCGCCCACCCTGTCGCGGGCCAGCAGCAGGCGGCGCGTGCGCAGGTCCCACAGCGCAAACGCAAACATGCCGTTGAGCCGCTCCAGGCACTGATCGCCCCATTGCAGGTAAGCCCGCAGGATGACCTCAGTGTCCGACCTGGAATGGAAGGCGTGCCCTGCCGCCTCGAGCTCGCGCCTGAGGGTCTGGAAGTTGTAGATCTCGCCGTTGAAGACTATCTGCACCGCGCCGTCGGCTGCGGCCATCGGCTGGTGCCCGCCCGCGAGGTCCACGATGGACAACCGGCGGTGGCCGAACGCCGCATGGTCGTCGACGTAGAAGCCGTCGGCGTCGGGCCCCCGATACGGCATGGCGTCGGTCATGGCCCGGACCCTGCGCGCGGCCGCATCGCGACTGTGCCCCGCAAACTCCACGAAACCCGCGATGCCGCACATGCTCAGGCCTCCGCCATGGGTTCGAGGCTGCGCACCGGCCGGGCCGGGTTGCCCGCCACGAGGCTGCCGCCCGGCATCGGCGAGGACACGACCGCGCCCGCCGCGACGATGCAGGCAGCGCCGATGTCGGCCATCACGATGGCGCCCTCGCCCACCCAGCAATCGGGGCCGATCGTCACGCGGTCGAACCGGCCCTGCGATGACGACAGGCGGCCCGACTCGTCCAGGTGCTGGCGCTTGCCGCTGGGCACGCTCACCCGGCTGCCGATCATCGCGCGCTCGCCGATCTCGGCATTGCCGATCACGCAGTAGCAGCCCATCGACGCATGGCGGCCGAGTACCGCCGCCCGCCTCACGAAGAGCGAGCCAAAGCCGATGTGTGCCTCCCAGGCGCAGCGCTCGAGGGTGGCATGGTAGTAGGCGAGACGCAGGTAGGCGCCCGGCAGGCCCGGCGCGAGCGCCAGCAGCTGCGCACCGAAGGCAAACACCTGCTCGCCCGCGCGGCCCTTGTGCTCCAGCCAAGCCGCGAGGGACAGCGGCGCGACCAGCACCGCCGCGAGCCCGAAGGCCAGGCGCTTGAGGGCCTGCGTCGCGCTCATGCCGCGCTCACCCGGTCCGAGGGCCTGGAGGCGGGCGCGCCGTCGAGCATGTCTCGGTACAGCGCGCGGTAGGCATCGATCATCATGGACAGCGTGAACCGGCGCGTGAAGCGGCGCTGGGCGGCCAGCCCCCGGGCCAGCCTGAGCTGCGGGTCATCTGCGGCCTGCGTGAGCGCGGCCGCGAGGGCGCCGGCATTGCCGGACGGCACGACCCAGCCGCAGCGCCCGTCCTCCACCAGCTCGGGGTTGCCGCCCACCGCGGTCACCACCGGCGGCACCGCCGCCGACATCGCCTCGAGCAGCGCAACCGACGTCCCCTCGCTCAGGCTCGCGAGCACGAACACATCCATGCAGGGCAACAGCAGGCACGCGTCGTCACGGTGACCGGTCATGATGACCCGGTCGGACAGCCCGGCCTCCCCGAGGCGCCGCGCAGTCTCGCTGCGCTGGGGCCCGTCCCCGACGATGAGGCCGCGCACGCCAGGGTACGTGGCGCCCACCTGCCGCAGCGCCTCGATCAGCATCGGCAGGTTCTTGATGGGATCCAGACGGCCGACCGTGCCGACCAGGATCTCGTCGGGACGCACGCCCAGCGTCGCGCGCAGGGCCTCGCGCGCGGACGCCTCCAGCGGCTCGGCCGGCGCCACGCCGTTGTAGATCACCTCGATGCGGTCCCGCGGGATCCCCTCGTAGCGCTCGAGCCGCTGCGCGATGTCCTGGGACACGGCGATGAAGCGGTGCGTGAGCCGGTTGATGGCGAGACGGTTCACCCTGCGCCGGCGGGGGCTGTCGGGCTCGGGCCAGAACCGGCCATGCTCCTCCAGCAGCAGGCGCGGGCGCGGGTTGATCACCCGCGACAGGGCCGCATAGAACCACGGCGAGCACTGGTGGGCGTGGACGATGTCGGCGCCCGCCTGCCGCAGCTGGCGCGCGAGGCGGGCCGGCACGGACAGATCGATCCCCGGCTGTCGCCACAACCCGTGTACCGGGACGCCCGCCGACCGCAGGCGAGGCGCCCACGCGCCCGGCTCGTCCAGGCACCAGACCTGCAGGTCGAACTCGTCCTTGAACGCCAACCCCATCTCGACGACGAGCTTCTCGGTGCCGCCCGGGTTGAGGCTGTTGACGACGTAGGCGAGCGCGGGCCGGCTCATCGCGAGGCCCCGTCGCGTGCACGGCGCGCCGCGGGGCGTCGGCCGAAGCGCTCCCGGATCGTCCTGAGCACCTCGAAGCGTGTGGTGGCAAGGCGCTCTCGCAGCGTGCCGCCCAGGCGGTCACGCTGCCTGACGAACCGCACGGGCACGCCAAAATCGATGCTGTGCCGCCAGCGGGCCTTCTCCTCCTCGGCGATGGGGGCGGCCCGCTCGAAGTAGGCGTGGAGGTGCCCATAGGCTGCGAGCAGCACCAGCGGGCGCGTCAGGTGCCGGGTCTCGAAGGTATCCAGGTCCTGGAGGCAACGCTCGTAGAAGAAGCCCGCCTTGGCGCGATAGCGCGCTGCGCGCCCACGCAGGTCGTGACGCGCAGCCAGATGCAGCACGTGGCACTTGCGGATGTCGTGCGCGCTCCAGGACTCGGTCTTCATCTCGACCTTGTGCAGGACCTCCTTGTACGGCACCTCGTGCTCGAGCACCCAGTCGGCGTAGACGAGCAGGCTCTCGCGCGCGTAATGGAACATGAAGTCGATCTCGCCGGCCTCCCGCTTGGCATCGAGATATCGCCCCAGCACCTGCAGGAAGACCAGATAGGACCATCGGTTCTCGACGTCGTCCAGGCCGCGCCCGGCCACGTCGTCGTTTGGATGCACGCAGCGTCGGATCAGCGCCTCGGCGTAGTCCATGTAGCGGCGTCGGCCGGTGGCCGCGAACCCGTCCAGCAGCACCGCGATCGAATTGCCCGCGCCGCGGCCAGGGCCGTGATAATCGGGATCAAGGGTCTGGCTCGCGAATCCAGTGGGCCCCGCATCGATGAGCGCGAACAGGGTCCTGGCCCCGTCGTCCATCGCGATGACCCAGTCGGCCAGGCCCACGACGCACTCGAGCGCGTCGGGGTCGCCCGTGCGGTAGTGATGCAGCAGCAGGCCGGCAGCGTAGTTGTGCTCGTTGCTCGGCCCGCCGCCGTAGTCCCGGCCCTGGGCGTTGGCGGCGCTGTAGGTGCGGTGGGTCGCGGTCCCTGCGGTCAGGTAGTGGTCGCTGTGCCAGAACAGGCCGCCATTGAAGGCCGCCCGGTCCCCGTCCGTGTGATAGACGTCGATGTCGGCCGTGTGCAGTGCGCATTCGCGCGCGAGCCGATCCCAGCGTGCGTCGCCGGTGCGCATCGCGTGCACGCCGGCCGCGAACAGGAAATCGTACTGGTTGTTGTAGTGCGAGACGAAGGGCTCGGCGCCCGTGTGATGCACGGCCTCGTGATCGGCCCAGAGGTCGCCAAAGTTGCGCCAGCCGTACTCGTCGATCGCCTCGCGGCGCTCGGCGAAGGGCTGCGGGCCATCGACGATGGTGCGCACGTGCTCGGTCCAGGCAGCGCTCCCGGACAGGTCGGTGACGAAGCCCTGGACGGCGCGGCTCGCCTCGACCCACTCGGGGTCGACCCACACCTGCGGCGGGTCCAGCAAGTCTCGCGCATCGCGCATCGCGGTGTCCCCGAAGGCGAGCGAGATGCGGTGACGCTTCTGCTCGCCCCCCTGCAGCTCGACGGCATGCCCGCATTCGCGAGGAAACAGGCCGGCCGACAGGCGCCCCTGCGACACACGCAAGGCCTTGGGAAAGTTCTGCCAGAAATCCTGCACGGACAGGGCAAGGCGGCCAGCGCCCCCGGTCACGGCGAGGACCGGCTGCGCCCTAAAGTCCGTTGCGGTCGCGGATGCGCCACGGTCTCGCCCGGGCTCGCCGGCCCCGGCATCCAGGCCCTCGACCCGATAGCCGCGCAAGCGCACGCCGAGCGACCCGTCGGCCTCCCGGTGGTTGGGCGAGTCCCAGTGCTCGCCGCCGCTCGAATCCTGGTAGATGCTGCCGGCGACCGAGCTGCCGCGGAGCACCGCCGCGCTGGCGCTCGTCTGCCACTCGACGCCGGCGGGCAAGAACGCCGGACTCAGCGCGAGCGACAGGTCACCGATGCGCACGGAGCCGGGGTCGCCGAGGTCCCACTGGCACTTGACGTGGCGCGCGGCACGGGGATTGCGGATCCGCAGCTCGAGCACCGCGCCCGTCGATGCCGCGTCGATCTCCCACCGCGCAACGAAGCTGAGCGGGCAGCCCTGCCCAAAGCCGCCGCTCAGCCGCACGACCGTCCGCAGCGGCCCGTCCGACTCAATGTCGAGCGCGTCGATCCGGGCCGTGACCGGCTCGCCTCGATCGTCCGTCAGGCTCAGCTGCAGGCCTAGCGGCCCGAGTTGCGCCTGCCCGTCCGCCGTGCTCGCCTGCCTGAGCAGGGCGTCGCCGCGGCGATCGAAGCTGAACACCGCGCCGGCGGTGCGCACGGCGAGCGACTCGCGTTCCTCCAGGATCTGCATGGGCGCCGGACCGTGCGCACGCGGCACGCCGGGGGCCGCAGCGGTATCGTCCTGCCGACGGATGCGGACGGCGCCGCCCTGCCTGGACAGCGTCGCCGGCACCGCCACGTCGGCCAGCAGCCAACGGATGCTGCCATCCGACCAGCGTGCGAGGGGCCTGCCCTGAAGCGCGAGCGGCCCCTCGCTCGCATCCGCAACGCAGGCCACCAGACGGGCCGGATCGGCGAGCCAGCCGCGGGGCAGCGGCACGCCCACCCGCAGCACCGCCGGCGCGTCGGCGCCGCCGGGGGCGACCCGGATGATCGGGCCTTCGGCGTTCACGCGAACACCTCATCGAGCACCGCGAGGTTCGACTCCCAGCGGTAGCCGCGCTCGACGCATTGCCTAGCCGCCGCGCCCATCGCCCTGGCCCGCACTGGGTCGCCCAGCAAGGCCAGCACGGCGTCCGCGAAGCCGCGTGCATCGTCCGCCACCAGCAGGTCCTGCCCGGCGGTCGCCTCGACGCCCTCGAACGCCTGCCGCGTTGCGACGACCGGCCGCGCCATCGCCATCGCCTCGAGCACCTTGTTCTGGATGCCCCGGGCGATCCGCAGCGGCGCGACGCAGACGGCGGCCCGGCCGAGCCAGACGCGCACGTCGTCCACGAAACCGGTCACGATGACCCCCGGGACGGACGCGAGGCTCTGCACCTGGCGGGTCGGCTTGCTGCCCACGATGGCGAACCGGGCATCCGGCCTGACCGACCGGATCAGCGGAAAGACGTCGCGCACGAACCACTCGACGCCTTCGACGTTGGGCAGGTAGTCCATCACCCCGGTGAACACGAGCATCGGCTCGGGCGCCTCGGGTGGAGCCAGGCGGGACGTCGCGGGCGAGAAATAGTCCAGATCGACGCCGTTGCTGAATGCCCCGACGCGCCCTGCCCCCCCCGTGTCCTGGAGCAGGCGCGCCTCCGCGGTGCTCACCAGAAAGGTCCGGTCGAAGGCGCCCACGATGCGCCGTTCGTAGGCGGCGAGCTGCGCTGCCTCGTGCCGGTACAGCCAGGCCATCCAGGGGCGGGCCGACTGCGCGTACTGGGCCCACTTGCAGGAATCGACGTCGATCAAGTCCATCACCTTGACCGTGGCGCGCAGCCTGTCGTTGCAGTGGCGCGAGCGGAACACATACTCCGCCATGGCCGCCGAGCAACACAGGACGCCATCGAAGCCGCCCTCCTCGATCCAGGCGTCCACCTGGCGCTGCAGCGCGGCGCTGTGGAAGTGCGTGACGGTGATCGACCGCGCGGGCCACAGTGCGCGCAATGAGGCGACCCGCCGCGCCGCGCCGTCGATCCGCGCGAACGCGAGCCGCGCGACCAGCGCGCGCAGCGCCGGGAGGTGGGCGAGGTCATCGGGATCGTCGACGAGGCAGGCGAGCGAGACCTCATGATGCCGCAGGAGATGCGACAGCACGTTGAAGGTCCGGATCTTGTCCCCCTTGTTGGGCGGAAACGGGATCCGGTGGACGAGCATCAGCAGGCGACTCATCGGCCACCCGCCTCGCCCGCCGCGACGCTTCCAGTCAATCCTGCACCACGGTCAGGTGCCGTCGCTCCTCGACTGCTGCGACGCCCTTGGGGAGTGCATCACCCTGCCACGTGCCGCGCTCGTGGAAGACGCCAAAATGGTGGTTCAGCAGCTCGTCACGCATATGGAAGGTGGTGCCCACCTGCTTGCAGACGATGTCCTGGTAGCCCTTGTGCCGGACCGTGATCTGAACCGAGTACATCTCGGCGACCAGCTTCAGGGGTGGCAGATCGAGCTCCAGCGTCCCGTCGGCCGACAGGGTGCCGAGCGAGATGCCATCGAGTTCAGTGCTGTAAGTGCAGCAGTTGACACCGTCCGAGCGCACGAACGAGATCATGAAGTTGGGGTCGGGCATCGGCGAGCGGACCTGGTACGCGATTCGGACCTTCAGACGGTCGCCAATGTCGAAGATGGTCCTCGCCGATCCGTCGCCGCCGATGAGCTCGCAGCGATCGATGAAGACCGGCCAGGTTTCCGGATGCCCCGCCCCGTCCCAGGACACGACGCTCAGGCGGCAGTCGCGCTCGTAGAGCTCGATGCCTGCATCGACCGGCCCGTCGTACTCGATCTGTCCATTGCGCAGGTAGATGACGCGATCGCACATGGTCTTGATGTTGAACATGTTGTGCGACACGAACAGGATGGTTGCGTCCCGCTGCTGCAGATCCTTGGCGAAGTCGAAACACTTGCGCTGGAAGGCGAGATCGCCGACTGCGAGGACCTCGTCGAGGAAGAGAATCTCGGGGTCGAGGTGCGCCGCGACGGCAAACGCGAGGCGGACGTACATGCCGCTCGAGTACCGCTTGACCGCGACGTCGATGTGCTTTTCCACACCCGAGAACTCGACGATCGCATCGAACTTTCGCGCGACCTCGGCACGTTTCATGCCGAGAATCGACCCGTACAGGAAGATGTTGTCCCGGCCGGACAACTCCAGCGCGAACCCCGTCCCCACCTCGAGCAGCGCGCCCACCCGGCCGTCGATCCGTGCCGACCCCGTCGTCGGTTCGACGATTCGAGACAGCATCTTCAGCAGCGTGCTCTTGCCCGCGCCGTTGAGCCCGATGATCCCGACGTTTTCGCCATGGCCGATCCGGAAGCTGGCGTCGCGCAGCGCCCAGAAGTCGTTTTGCGCCTTGCGCCCGCCACGCCCGCTGAAGATCGCACGCGCGCGCTCGACCAGCATGGTCCGCAGGTGATCGTGATGCGACTCGGCGGACCACATCCGATAGCGCTTGCCGAGACCCTCGGCGACGATTGCATCCGGCTTGCTCATATCACGTCCGCAAAGGATCGTTCCGCCCGCTTGAACCAGAGCACGCCGGTGACCAGCAGCACGGCGATGACGACGGCGCTGATGCCGAGTGCGGCCATGTCGATCGACCCCGTGCCCAGCAGCGACCACCGGAACCCTTCGATCAGGCCGACCGTGGGGTTGAGGCTGTAGAGCGTCCTGAAGCGCTCCGGCACCATCGAGAGTGGGTACACGATGGGCGTTGCGTACATCCAGATCTGGAGGAGGAAGGGCAGCGTGTGCATCACGTCGCGGTACCGGACGTTGACCGGCCCCAGCCAGAGCCCGAGCGACAGGGCCAGCGCCGCGGTCATGGCCAGCAGCACCGGCAGGAACAGCAGCGTCGGTCCTGGCAGGATGCCGTACCAGGCCATGAGCACGAACAGAACGACCAGGGTGACCGCAAAGTCCAGCAGCGGCGACACGATGTTGGCCATCGGAATCAGCAGCCGCGGGAAATACACCTTCTTGACCAGTTCCGAGTCACCGACGAGCCCAAACGAACTTCGGCGGACCGCCTCCGAGAAATAGGTCCACGGCAGGATGGCCGCGAACGCGAATACCGGGTATGGGATCCCGTCGCTCGGCAATCGTGCGAAGACACCGAAGATCACCGTGAAGATCGCGACCGCGATCAGCGGCTGGATGATGGCCCATGCGGTGCCGAGTGCGGCCTGAGAGTAGCGCACCTTGAGGTCGCGCCACACGAGGAAGTAGAGCAACTCCCTGGACTGCCAGACCTCGCCCAATCCGAGATCGAACCAGCCTGTGCGCGCCCGGACGATCGTGATGGGCCTGACATACGGCAGCGTACTCATCCCAACCCTCCCACCAGAAGCGGCCCGACACGATCGACGACCGCCCGCGGCAACTTCTTCCAGGTTTCTATCGCTGCCTTGTACTTGGGATTCATGGGATTGTTTTGAGGGATCTGCCCGGCGGGCAAATAGGGAAACTGGTAATGGAGCGGCTGGGGCTCAAAGCCCCAGAGCCGCTTGAACAGGAACGACCCGGTGCCCGCCTTGCTGCGGCCAAAGTCGAACCGGGTGCAGCCGCGCGCGGACGCGTGGCGCATCAAGGACCAGTACTTGAAGTCGTTGGCATTGGTCTCGCGCGCCGCCTCGACCTCGCCTGCAAAATAGGCCAGCACCTCGCCGTGGTGATAGAAGTTGAGGATGGCACTCATGTCGTGCCCGCGCGCGTCGCTCACGAACAGCACGTCGCAATCGGCCGGGAACGCAGCCACCAGCGCATGGAAGAAGGCACGGCCCAGTGCCGGGGTCCCGTGGGCCCTCGCGTTTTCCGCATACAGCTCGAAGAACCGGTCGGCCTCCCGCGACACGCTGGCCTGCAGGCCGAGCGTCACCGCACGGCGCACCACGTTTCGGCGCTTCTGCGGGATGCCCTTCATCGAGTCGAGCTCGGCCGGTATCGGCGCCCGAAAGGTCGAATACAGGTCCTGGGTGGGCATGCCTTCCCGGAACGGACGCAGGCCGCGCAATTCAACATGCCTCACGCCGGTACGTCGGCCGAGATCGACAGCGGCGTCGATGAGCGCGTGCTCGGCCTGCTGCGCCAGAGGCCCCTCGGCGAGCGGGCCGCCGTAGGAGCAGAACGGCAGGCTGGTGAGGCTGCTGCCGAACAGACGGCTCCTGACGCCGACCAGAGGCAGGATCCCCACGATGGTGCCGGCCTGCGTGGCACACAGGTACCGGTCCTCATACCTCAGGACGGTCGAAAGCAGGTGCCGCCACGCGAACCGGTGGAAAAAGTGGGAGCCCGGGTGCCGCTCGACGAGCCGCTCCCACGCATCGGCGTCCGAATCGACGACTGCCCTGACCGCGATTTCGTGCACGGAATTCCGAATAGAACGCTATTGAGCGAGGTTATCACCCGGGCCCCTCGGGCTTACCCGCAAGGTCATGGACGGCCGCTCAGAGGGGACGAAGTGAGCACTCCGCCGACGCCCAGTCTGCGAGAATGCAACAGCACAGATGAACCCCGACGACCTCCCCGCCAACCGCCTGCTCCAGGCCTCGAGCCGCTCGCAAGCCGATCGGATGGGTAGCCATTTTCGGCAGCCCGCGGTGGCCGCCGTGGCCGCCGCAGAGGTGGCGCCAGACTCCTTCTTTCTGTCCCGGGCCTGGCACGATGCCTGCCTCGAAAGCTGGTCCGGACGCGCCCGGTTCCGGCGGATCGAATTCACCGGTGCGACCGGCACGCCCGTCGAGGCGCTGATCGGCGAGCGCACTGAGGTGCGTCACGGCGTGCTGCCGGTGAGGGTGCTGGCGCTGAACCAGTCGACGCTGCCCGACCTCGACCAGCCCTGGATCGAGCGCAACGGCTTCTTCGGGGGACGGCCCGAGCACTTCGATGCCAACCTGGCACGGCTGCTTGAGCTGCTGTGCGAGGAGCCGGGGTGGGACGAGATCCGCCTGGGTGGGCTGACATCGGACCATGCGCACCAGGCCCTCTACCTCGCCGCACGCAACGGCCTGTCTAGCCGGCTCGATCTGGAGCAGCCCAGCTACTCGATCGACCTGGACGCGATCCGCACCCGGCATGGCGGCGACTACCTCGCGGCCTTGAGCGGGAACACGCGGCAGCAGTTGCGCCGCACCCGGCGGCTCGTCGAGCGCGAGCTGGGCCCGCTGCGGCTGACCGAGGCCGCGACGGTCGAGCAAGCCCATGCATGGCTGGACGCCACGGCCCCGCTGCACCGGGCGCGCTGGGGCTCTGCGGACGCCAGGGAATTCGACAGCGGCTTCGACAATCCCGCCTTCGTGGAGTTCCATCATCGGCTGATCGAGCACGCGTTCCCGACACGGGCGGTTCAGTACCTGCGGCTCGAGGTCGCCGACAGGACCTTCGCCTACCTGTACAACTTCGTTGCCGAAGGGCATGTGCACTTCTACCTGAGCGGCATTGACTATGGCGTCGGCGAGGCCTACCGGCCTGGGCTCATGGCGCACTGGCTCGCCATCGAGCGCAATCTCGAGGCGGGCAACCACGTCTACGACTTCCTCGCGGGCGATGCGCGGTACAAGCGCAGCCTGTCGACCGGGCAGGACCGCACGCTGTGGCTGGTGCTGCAGCGGCCCCGCTGGCGGCTGCAGCTCGAGGGCTTTGCCCGCCGGGTCAAGCGCAGCTGGCTCGGCGACGACCCGGACGACCTGGCACGCATTCCGGAGATGCAGCGCGCGCCGCTGCGGGGCACGCGCCCTCGCTGATCGACCGACTCCGAGGGCATCCGTTGCTCCGGATCCAGCACCCGTCCTGTAAGGCCTCGACGGCCGCGATCTGCAGCTGGCCGCCTGGGGCAAGCCACGTCAGCGCGACGTGACGGCGGTCGCGAGGCGGCTGGCCTTCTGGGCCGCACCGCTCAGCCTGGCTCGCGCGGCGTCGAGCTCGCGGTCGCCGGCGGGCTCGGTGCCGTCGTCCAGGCGCGTGCCCACGACGGCCACGGTCGAGTGGTCGCCCCGCCCGCTCAGCATCGCCAGCGCGGTCAGCCCCTTGGCGCGGTAGTCGCTGTTGGCGTGCGTGCCGCCGACCGTGTACCACGACCAGAGCATCCGGTTGGACTGGCCGGAGCGGACACGCCACTCGGTGACCGGCAGGCTCGCGCCGTCGATCTCGACTGTGCGCTGGGTGCGGGTCATCGTCTGCCAGGTCTTGTCGGTGTCGGCGAGCACCGCGTTGCCAAACGCGATCATCTCGGCGCCCTCGCCCTGGCGCGCGAAGTACGCGAGGTAGAGGTCGGTGCCCGAGGCGGGGTCGAGCACGCCCTGTAGCGTGCCGCGCGCGCCCTCGAACCGGGGCTGCACGGCGGGCGCGCCGGGCTGCAGCGGGCCGACTGCGCTTGCGGCGCGTGCCGCCAGGTCGGCGTGCGGCTGGACGTCGCGCAACTCGCGCAGCCCCACCCAGGTGAGCGCCACAACGCCGAGCGCCATCGCGCAGATCACCGCGGGCAGCGCGCCTCGGCCGCCGCGGCCAGGCCGCGTCCAGGCCGGCTGCGAGCCGCGCAGCCACGAGGCCGTGGCGCCGTCCGTCGCGGCGTCCTCGTCCCGCCAGCGCGTGCCCATCCAGAACACCGCGAACATCACCACCCCGTAGAAGATCCAGCCGTAGACCACGTGGTCGTCGCCCACACCCAGCGTCATCCCGCTGAAGTGGCCGAGCATCACGATCAGGAAGGCGCGGATCCAGTTGGCCAACACCGCGATGGCGAGCGCGACCAGGACGAAGATCGCCTGCTTGTGGAACCGACGGAAGTTCAGGTAGGCGAACAGCGACGCCAGCACCGCCGAGGCGATGATGTAGCGCAGCCCGCTGCAGGCCTCGACAACCGACCACCGGCCGGTGGGCAGGGTGAAGTGAAGGCCCTCGCGAAAGACCGGGATGCCCACCGCCTGAATGGCACGGATGGTGGCCTCGGCCGTCGCATCCATGAGCGGCGGGTTGAGCGCCTCGCCGGCGGGCACCATGAAGAACAGGAAGGCCAGCGGGAACGCGATCGACCAGGCGATCCGCCACCCGAGCACGGTGACCGCCATAGCGACCAGCATGCCGGTGACCGCGAACTGCGCAACCACGTTGATGCCGGCCAGTTCGGCCGCAAGCCAGGCGATGCAGGCCGCGGCGAGCATCGCGACGCCCAGCCAGGAAGGGCTCGGCTGCAGGGCGGCGAGCTGCGCGCGCCGGCGCCAGATCAGCCAGGCCGAGATCGGTGCGACGAGAAGGCCGTGGCCGAAGGTCTCCGACACCCACCAGACGCCGGCCATCGCCCGCCAGGTGTCCGCGAACGCAACCAGGATCACCACCAAGCCCAGCGCGAGCGCGCCGAGCGCGGGGATCCAGGCGCGTGCGGTGGTGGGCGGCAAGTCGGCTGGTCGGAGCACCGGTGTCGCGCGGGTCGCGCAGGTTGGAGCCCAGCGGGCAGGCGTTGAAGCTTACCGCGGGTGCGCTCGGGCACCTGCCACGGCGGCGCGCGGACAGGACGGGCGGACGGGCGCGCAGGCCGGATGGCGAGCGGCCACGGCCGCCGTGCCGCCCGGGCCGGGCGAGCGGCTCAGTATTCGTCGGCCCCGATGTCGATGCCCGCCCCGCGGGGGCGTGCGTCGCCCGAAAAGTCGTCAACCAGTCCGGTCAACGCCTGCCCGGCATCGACGATGCCCGCGTGCGGCGCGGACAGGTTGAGGTCCCCCGGCGACTGAAGGCGGAACATGGACCGCGTCGCGCCGACCACGTTGGTCGACACGGTGCCCGTCCCCCCGTCGCGCGACGCGATGGCCTTGTTCGACAGGTTGTTGACGATGCGTACGCCCGAGGTCCCGGGGAACCGGTACTCGATCGCCCGCGGATAGGCGTGCTCCAGCAGCACCGTGTTGTTGTACACGGCGGTGTTGGGGCTGTTCTCGAGGATGATCCCCGAATCGGCCGCCGGATGGCGGTTGGCCGTGTGGTGGATGTAGTTGTTGCGGATGATGCCGCCGACGTTGCCGCGATCGCCGAGGCCGAAGCCCACGCCACGGTCGCAGTCGATGATCATGTTGCGCTCGACCAGGATGTCGGCCGAGTTGCTCCAGAAGTGGATCGCATGCTCGGCGACGGTGGTGGTGGGGCTCGCGATGTTGCGAAAGACGTTGTTCCGGATCACCCAGTTGCGCGAGCCATGCCCGTCGATGCCGCCGATGTAGTACTGCGGCCCGATGCCTGCCGAGTACTCGAAGACGCAGTTCTCGACGAGGCCGTCGTCGGCGTTGATGGTCGGCCGGGCGGCGTCATAGCTGATCTTCAGCATCTGCTCCCAGGAGTCGCGCATCGCGCAGTCCCGGATGACGGCGCCGTCGGCATCCGCCTCGCCGACGATCTGGATCAGATGCCACCCCGCGCGCTCGAGCGAGATGCCGCGCAGCTGGAACCCCTTTGCGGCGACGCGCACGAGGTTCTTCACCGTCGCGGTGGCGCTCATCGCGTCGCCGCGGATCGTCACCCGGGTCCGGTCGTTGGAGGCCGACACGAGCGCGACGTTGGGTGCGTTGACGTAGAGCGTGTCGGGCAACAGGTAGACCCCGTCGGCGATCACGATCGTCACGTCGCCCCCGCTGGCGTTGGCCTGCGCAACGGCATCACGCAGCGCGGTCACGGTGGCGACGGCCACCTGCTTGAGCGGGAGGGCGCGGGTCGCGGTTGTCGGCGCCGGCGCGGGGGCCGGCGCAGAGGCCGGGGCGGGGGCGGGAGCAGGCGACGGCGCGGAGGCCGGCGAGCCCGTCGGGCTGCGGGCCATCGGGGACGCGGCCGCGACGAGGGTGTCGACGGCGCCGCTCGCGGCGACCGGCTCGGGCGCAGCGTCTGCATTGCCGCCGCCGCAGCCGGTGGCAAGCGCGGCCGCAAGGATCAGCCCCGCGGGCACGCCCTTGAACGCGCCGAGCCTGGGCCTGCGCCCGGCGGGCCCGCGGCCCGGGGTCACGCGGTCGGTGTCAGGCAGGCCGGTGACATGGGGGGCTTCGCGCTGCGTCATGTGTCGGGTATCCCAGGTTGCTCGGGGCGCCCCCGACCTGCCGGTCGGCTCGAATCGCCGACGGCAAGCGGCCGACGGCGGCGGACGCCGATGGGCCCTCCTCGCCTCGGATCGACGACGGGGCCACGACACGCACAGGGTCGCATGGGACGTGGTGACGGATGTCGCACGGCTGCGCCGACGACGCACGGACGGCGATCCGCCTCGGACCGACGGTCGGCGCGCTCCGTGGCGCCGCCCGGTGAAACGCGGCCTCGCGCGGGCCCGGCGGGGCGCGCGCTCAAGGCTCCCTCGCAGGAGACTGCATCCGCAGGGTCGATGCAAGCGTGACCGCGATGCGCGGGCCGCCCGGCGCGGCGAGGAGCGCGCAGGTGCCGAGGCGGGGCAAGCCGCCCGCGGGCGGCGCGTCCAGGCCGAGCGCGCCGTATCGGCGCGCCACGCCCAGGCCGCATCCGTCCCAGGCCGCGAGCGCCCACGCGATCAGCCGCCCCGCGACCGGCACGACCAACGGCACGCCGTAGTCCAGCCTGAGCCGCAGCAGGTTGGCGTCGCTCAGCGTCTGCCCGGACGCGGCCCCGATCGGCTCGCCCGACCGCTCGCCCGCCCTGCCCGATGCGGGCTGCATCCGGGTCGCGCGGATCGCGAGGTTGTCGTTGGGGATCTCGCGCAGCCCGGCGATCGGGGCGCCGTTGGCGTCGCGGGCGGGCTCGGCCCAGTCGTCGAAGCTCGCTGCGGTGGGCGACACGCGCTCCAGGCGCAGCCAGCCCAGGGCCTGGCCCTGCGTCACGTGCACCGCCGCCCGGCCGAGGTTGACCGCGTACTCGCCGATGTCCGCCGCACCGTACAGCCAGGGGAGCAGGCCTCGCGCGAGCCCGGTCCGGATCGCCTGGGGGTCGGCATGGGCGACGCTGCCGGCCCGCGCCGCCTCGACCAGTGCGTGGTTGAGCGCGTGCCGCGCCTGGAACACCAGCCCGAACTGCAGCGCACCCAGCCCGAGGAAGAGCAGGATCGGCAGCGCGACCAGCGACTCGACGCCCGCGATGCCGGACTGCATGCGATGCGCGCTCATCGGACGGCCGCGCCCGAGCGGACGCCTCGGATGACCTCCACCCGCGGCAGCTCGGGCAAGGGCGTCTCGGTGATCGGGTCGGTGATTGCCGAGCGCGCGGTCTCGGCCCGGACCGGCGCGCGCCGAGCCCTCGCGACCCAGCGATCGACGGTGTAGGGCTCGAAGTCGGTGCCGGGCGCGGTGGCGTCGGACGGCCCCGCGGTGGTGGCGGTTGCCCGCTCGCCGCGGAGCCGTGGGGGTGCGGCGGGCGGATCGGCGGCCGCGGCGCGCGCGGCAGGCAATGAAGGGGGCGTGGCGGAGCGCCGTTCGACTGCGCCCGCGGCTTCCACCGCCGCCTCGTCCTCCGGCACGACGCCGCGGGCCGCCGCCGCGTTCGCGCGCCGGCGCTCCGCGCCGATCTGCCGGCCCACCGTATCGCGCTGCGGCTTGAGCGCCGCGGCATTCATCGCGTCGAGCTCGTCGATCGCCCGGCTCGCCTGCGCGACGTTGAGGAGCGCGATGTTGAGCAGCGCCTTGCCCCGGGACTCGGCATCGGCCGCGGTCGCGGGAATGGTCAGGCTCGCCTGCCGGTACGCATCCAGCGCCTCGACGCTGCGTCCGGCCTGCTGGTGCAGGTTGCCGAGCCGCAGCCAGGCGTGCACGTTCATGCGATCGAGCTCGACGATCGCGAGGTACGCGTCGCGCGCCCGGACGAGGTTCCTGGACCGATACAGGGACTCGGCCTCGTCGATCAGCCGGGCGATCGTCTCGGGCGCGAGGGGGCGCGTGAGCTGTAGCGGACCGAGCGTGGGCGCCTGCGCGGACGCGGACGCGGGTGGCGCTCCGACCGGCGCCTCCTGGGCACGCGCACGCTGCGCGCAGACGGCCGACGCGCACAGCAGCGCGCCGGCGAGCCACCAACGATGTCGGACGTTCATCGGCGGACCCCGCTCTCGACGAACCGGATCCGGCTGCCGCGGCTCAGGCCAAGGCGCCAGGCATCGCCCGCCGCGAGCTCCAGCACCCCGGCCGCGCCTCGGCAGAACGCAATCCGCCCGGCGCCCATGCCGCGGCGCAGGTCGATCACGACGCCGTCGGCGGTGACGAAGACCACGTCGATCGCGCGGCGCATGCCCACGGTATGCACCGCCCGACATCGATCGAGCAGCAGCCCGTGGCCTGCGGGCAGCGGGCTGGCTCCCAGCAGGCCCCGCAGGCGCGCCCATGGCGTCATGGCCCTGAAGACGGGTACGTGCACGGCGTTCATCGAGCATCTCCTTTGGAACGAGGCGTGGGGTTCATCGCAGCAGGCCCTCCTCGAGCAGGCGTACCGCGACCGGAAAGAACAGCAGCACGAAGGTGCAGGGGAAGATGAAGACCAGCAGCGGAAAGAGCATCTTCACCGGCGCCTTCATCGCGAGCTTCTCGGCGTGCTGGAAGCGCTCCTGCCTGCGCTGCTCGGCCTGGGCCCGCAGGATCGGGCCCAGACCATTGCCGTGGCGCTCGGCCGCGACCAGCGCGCCGACCCAGCTCGCGATGGACGCGAGCTCGAGCCTGTCGGCCATCGCGCGCAGCGCGTCGGCCCGGGTGCGGCCCGCGCGGACGTCGCGCAGCACCCGCTCGAGCTCCGCCTGCAGCGGGCCCTGCGGGCCCTTGGCGACCGCGTGCTGCAGCGCGCCCGTCAGGTTGGCGCCCGACTCCACCGACAGGGTGATCACGTCGAGGTAGAACGGCAGCGAACGGCCGATTGCGCGCAGGCGCCGCGTGCGGCGCTCGGCGACCCAGGAGGCGGGCAGCAGCCAGCCGATCGCGGCCGCCCCGACGATGGCCAGGGTCTGCCATGACGTGCCCGCGCCGTCGCCGGGCGGCGATGCGAGGAGCGCAGCCGCGGGCCCCCCTGCGAACGGCAGGGTCGCGACCCAAGCGAGGCACGCCGCCACGGCCGCCGCGACCAGCCGCCCGGCGAGCAGCTCGCCGGTGTCGAGCGCGAGGTCCAGGCCGGCCTGGCGCAGCAGCCTGGACTCGGCCGCGCGCCAGCGCGCGGGCAGCAGCGGCGCGGCGAGGCCCGCGATCACCCGCACGACGGGCCCGGCCAGGCGCCACAGCAGCGGCGGGCGGTCGTGCCAGCGCCGGTCCGCGACCGGCAGCGATGCGATCAGGCGGCGCAGCGCCATCCACCCGAGCAGGCCGGCCAGGCCCGCCGCGGACAGGACGAGGATCAGGGCGGGATCAGACATCGATGTTCACGATCCTGCGGATGAAGTGCAGCCCGAGCCCTTCGAGCACGAGTACCAGCGCGCACACCGACCAGCCCTGCCAGGTCGTCAGCAGCGGGCGCATCGCCTGCGGCTCGATCGCGAACAGCGCGCCGGCCACGCCGAGCGGCAGCACCGCCATCACCCAGCCCTGCAGCCGGCCCTGAGCGGTCAGCGCGTCGATCTTTCCCTCGATCGCGTACTTGCGGCGCAGGGTCTCGGCCAGCCGCTCCAGCGTCTCGGCGAGGTTGCCGCCGGTCTCCTGCGAGATCCGCACCGCGGCGGCGAACAGGGTCACGTCCTCGAGCGGCACGCGGCGCTCGAGGTGGGCCATCGACGCATCGAGCCCGACGCCGAGGCGCTGCTCGCGCACCACGAGGTCAAGCTCCCGGCCCACCGGCGCGGGCAGCTCGCGCGCGGCCTGCGCGATGGCCTGCGGCAGGCTCGAGCCGGCGCGCAGCGCGCCCGACACCATCATCACCGCGTCGGGCAGCTGCACGGCGAGCCGCCGGATCCGGTTGCGGCGCATCCAGCCGAGCGCCAGGCTCGGCGCGGCGCCCACCGCGAGCAGCGCGATCAGCGCGGCGACTGGCTGGCCCGTCAGCCACAAGGCGCCGCCGGCGGCGGCCCCCAGCGCCAGCAGGTTGAGCCGGAACAGGTGGCCGACGTCCAGGTACACGAAGGACTGGCGCAGCCCGAGCCCGAGGTCGGCGTTGAAGCGCTCGCGCCAGCGGCTGCCCCGGCTGCCCAGGGTCCCTGCGAGCGCGAGGCTGCCGAGCGCCACCGCGACGAACGCGCCGGCAAGGACCGGCCAGAGCTCAGCGTGCATGGCCGTCTCCTGCGAAGGGCGACAGGTCGAGCGCGACGCCCGCCTCGCGCAGCGCCTCGTAGAAGGTCGGGATCGCGTCGCAGCCCCTGAACTCGCCGTCGATGGCCTGCCCCCGGCGCCCGAGCCGTGCCCGGAACTCGAACAGCGGCTGCATCTGGACCCGGCCCGACTCGATGCCGGTCACCTCCATCACGGAGGTGATCCGGCGGCTGCCGTCGGCGAAGCGGGCCTGGTGCACGACCACGTCGATTGCGGCGGCGATCTGCTCGCGGATCGCCTGCACCGGCAGGTCCATGCCCGCCATCAGGGTCATCACCTCCAGCCGCGAGACCACGTCGCGCGGGCTGTTGGCGTGCACCGTGGTGAGCGAGCCGTCGTGGCCGGTGTTCATCGCCTGCAGCATGTCCAGCGCCTCGCCGCCCCGGCACTCGCCGACGACGATCCGGTCGGGCCGCATGCGCAGCGCGTTGCGCACCAGATCGCGGATGGTGACCGCGCCGCGCTGCTCCAGGTTGGGCGGGCGCCCCTCGAGCTGCACCAGATGCTCGTGGCGCAGGCTGAGCTCGGCGGCGTCCTCGATGGTCACGATGCGCTCGCCGTCCGGGATCAGGTTGGACAGGATGTTGAGCAGGGTCGTCTTGCCCGAGCTCGTCCCGCCCGAGATCACGATGTTGCGGCGGCGCTCGACGCAGACCTTCAGGAACTCGAGCATCGGGCCCGAGGCCGCACCCGCGGCCAGGAGGTCGGCGGGCCGCAGCAGCGCGCGGTTGAAGCGGCGGATGGTGAGCGCCGGGCCGCGGATGGCGAGCGGCGGGATGATGGCGTTGACGCGCGAGCCGTCGGGCAGGCGGGCGTCGACCATCGGGGACGCCTCGTCGATGCGCCGCCCGAGCGGGGCGACGATGCGGTCGATGACGCTGCGCACCGCGTCGTCGTCCGAGAACGCCGCCGGATGACGATGCAGGCGGCCTGCCCGCTCGACCCAGATCTCGTCGGCGGCGTTGACCATGATCTCGCTGATCGAGCCATCCTCGAGCAGGCGCTCGAGCGGACCCAGCCCGACCGCCTCGTCGAGCACGTCGACGACCAGCCGCTCGCGATCGACGTCCTCGGGCAGCGTGATGGTGTCCTCGAGGAGCTGCTCGACCAGGCCGCGGATCTCGGCACGCAGCGCCTGCGGATCGGCCAGGCGCAGGTCGCGTCGGCGCAGGTCGATCGTCTGGAGCAGCTGCCGGTGCACCAGCCGGCGCCAGCCGACCGACTCCCGCGGGACGGCGCCGCCTTGCGGCCCGGCGCCCGCGGACGCGTCGCGCTCGAGCTGGATCCGCAGGCGGTAGCCGCCGATCTCGATCAGGTCTGCGGCGGACAGCGGGCCGAACTCGGTGATGCGCTCGCCGTTGACGAGGGTGCCGCCCAGCGTGCCGGAGTCCACGATCCGGGCGGCGGCGCCGCTGACGTGGACCTCGGCGTGCACGCGCCCGACCCGCCAGCTCGGCAGGGGCAGTTCGCAGTCGCGGCCTCGGCCGATCCGGCAGGGCAGACGATCGACATGCTGCGTGCGGGCGGCCTGGCCGGGCTGCTCGATGGCGATCAGCAACATGGGTTCCACTCCTTGCGCGAGGCGTTCACTCGACCATCCGGAGCCGTTCCCGCGTGGCGCGGTATCGGCGCACGGTGCCGCGATCCTCGTCCTGCCGGGACGCGCCCGCCTCGGGTTCGGGTTCGGGGTCAGGCGCAGGCGCGGGCGCGGGCGCGGGCGAGATACCGGCCGGAGCGGCGGCCTCCCGACCGGGCGGCACCGGCCTGGTCGGCCCCGTCGGCGACGCCTTGACCGAGGGCAGGCTCGCCGCTGACGGTGGCGTGGCGCGCAGCGGCTGGCCGGTGTCTATGGTTCCGGAGGGCATGCGCTCCGGTTGGAGGGCGGGCTGGCCGGAGCGCTCGGACGAGCCGGGCAGCAGGCGGCTCGGCTCGCGCATCGGCCCCATGCCGAGCGCCTCGCCCCCGGGTGGCATCGGGCCGCCGCTCACGAAGCGCGGCGTGATGAACACGACCAGCTCGGTCTGCCGATCGCGGAACTGCCGGGACCGGAACAGCGGGCCCAGGATCGGCAGCTCGCCCGCGCCCGCCACGCGGTCCATGTTGCGTGTGCTCTCGTCGGCCAGCAGGCCTGCGATGACCAGCGTCTCGTTCTCGCGCAGGTTCACGTCGGTCTCGGCGCGCCGCTTGGTGAGGCCGGGCACCTCCTTGACCGCCACCTCGAAGTTGATCGCGGAGATCTCGGTGGCGATCTTGGCCGCGATGAGCCCGGACTCGCTCGCCATCGGGCTGACGTCGAACTTGATGCCGTACTCCTTGAAGCCCACCGACGCGGTGCCGAGCGCCCCGGACACCGGTATCGGCAGCTCCCCGCCCGCCACGAAGCGCGCGCTGCCGCCCGAGCGGCACGACAGCCGCGGCTCTGCGAGGATGACCGCGTCGCCGCTCTGCACCAGGAAGTTCAGCATCGAGCTCAGCGACGACAGCAACGACAGGCTGGTCGCGAAGGGCGGCACGCGCGGCCTGATGACGAGCCCGCTGCCCTCGCCCGCGCCGCCCGGCTGCAGCGCCGCGCTGCGATGCAGGTCGCCCAGGATCTGGAAGCTCGGGCCCTGCGCGGAGCCGCCCCATTTGATGCCGATGTTCTCGAGCAGCTCGCGGCGGATCTCGACGAACTTCACGTCCATCGCGATCATCCGCTCCAGCCCGATGCGCGGCAGCAGGTTGACCACCTGCGGGTAACGTTTCGCGATCTCGGCGATCCGGGCCGACAGCTCCTCGGACACCTCGGACCCTTCGATGAGCACCTTGTCGCCCACGGCCCGGGCCTTGACCAGCCCGCCTTCCCCCAGCATCGCGCGGATCTCCGTGAGCAGGCGCGCGGTGTCGGCCGCGAGCACGTTGAACACGTAGGTGCGCTCCGGGCCGCTGCGCCCCCAGAGCACCAGGGTGCTCTGGCCCGGCGCCTCCGGCAGCACCAGCACCTGACGTTCGTCGAGTGCGGTCGCCTGGATCACCTTGCCGTTGCCGACCGCGATCCGGCGCACGCCCGGCTCGTTGATGACGTGCGCCTCGCCGACGTACAGGGTGATCGGTGCCGCGCGCTCCGGGGCCTGGGCCGATGCCCCGGGCGCCGCCATCGCGGCCAGCGCGAACGCGGTCGCGACCGCGGTGACGACGGCCATCCACCGGCGCATCGCTCGGCCCGACGCAGGCAGGAAGGGAGGAATCAGGGACGCATGCATGGACGGGCCTGTTGGAAGGTCGTTTTGGGGACGCATCGCTCGACGCTCAGCGATACAGGGGGATGGTGGCCGGGGGCTCCAGCGGCACCCAGATGCCCTCGCCCGCGGCGGGCGGCGCGATGGCGCCGCGCCCGGCGCCCGAGGGCCCGCCGGCGCCGGGCACGGCCCCGATGCGCGGCACGCCGCCCGGGGGCGCATCGGCCGGCGCGGGCCCGGCGGCGGCCCCCGGGCCGCCGCCCGGGGCGGGCTCGACGCCCGGCGCGGCGCCTGAGCTCGCGGGCAGGCTGCCGCGGCCCCCGACGATGACCTCCGCGCCACCGCGCGGCACGGCTGCGACCTGCTGCGCGGGCAGGCCCAGCAGCATGTTCACGTCGAGCCGCTTCTCGGTGACCGTGCGGTGGTCCTCGGGGTTGCGCAGCACCGCGGTCAGCTTGCCGCTGCGCTGCGCGACGACGAGCTTCTGCGCCTGATCGGGGTCGACCTCGACGGTGATCGAGGTGTAGGCCCGCCCTGCCCCGGCCTCCTCGGCAAACGACGCGCGGGACTGGCGCCCGGTCGCCATCACGACGACGCCCTGCATCACGGTCCGCGTGACCTCGGGCTGCACGATGCCGGCCACCGACGGCGGGCGCACCGACAGCATGAGGTCGATCCGGTCGCCGGGCTGGAGCATGCCCGACAGCGAGTTGACCTCGTCCACCGCGATCGTCATCGCGCGGATGCCCGGCCTCACGCGGCTGGAGATGCCGGCGCTCTCGACGGTGGCGACGGCGCCCGGCAGCAGCGGCTCGCCCGCCTTCATCGGCACGAGCAGCCTCGCGCCGCTCAGCGCCTCGAAGCGCTCGGGCACCACCGCCCCGCCCGGTGCGTACTCGCGCGGGATCGCGCGGACCGCCATGCTCTCCGGGCCCACGGTCTCGCCACGGCGCAGGTCGCGCCGCGCGACGACCAGCTCGACCATCTCGTGGCGCGGCTGCAGGCGCGCCCGCTCGAGCGCGAGCCGCTCGCCGATGTAGTTGCGTGCGCCGAGCACGGCCAGCGCGCCGAAGGCCAGCGCGCCGAGCGCCATCAAGGCGGTGCGCCGCGCGCGCACCGCCGACCAGGCACGCTGCAGGAGGGAGCGCAGCGTCATCATGGCAGCGAGATGGACCAGGTGAAGCGGCCGTAGTGCTCGGCGATGGCCGCGACCAGCTGCCGCACGGGGCTGCGCGCGCCCGTGCCCAGCGCGATCGCGACCAGCGCGACGACCAGCAGGTAGTCGACGGCCGCCTGCCCGAGCGGACGCCTGCCGATGCGGGGCATGGCCGGGGTCATCGGGCGGCGCTCCAGTGCAGCACGAGCGCGGTGCCCTCGCGGTGGGCCGCGACGGTGGCGACCACCTCGTCGCGCTTGCGGCGGAACGCGAGCGCCGCGCCCGACGCGCTGCCGCCGCGGTACCACCCCGCAGCCTGCGCGGGCAGACCGAGCATCGGGTCGGCCTCGAAGCCCGCCCGCGCCGCGCCGCGCACGAGCGCATCGGCCGCCGCCTCGGGCGTCGCGTCCACCAGCGCGACCACGGTGGCGGCATCGCGCTGCGGGTCGCGGTGGGTGATGCGCCGCAGGATGCGCGCATCGGGCGGCAGCAGGCCCATCACCGGCGGCTGCGGCCAGTCGGACGCCTCTGCGGCCGATGCGCTCCGGGCCGACCCGGGGGCGCGCGACCAGCGCGATGCCAGGCCCTCCACGCCGGCATCGGTGCGGCGCATCTGGACCGTCCGCATGCCGGCGTCGTCCCGCACGGACAGGATCGTCCACTCGCCGCGTCGCGATTCGACGAAGCGCAGCCCCTCGTCGCGCCAGCGCGCGCGCATCGACTCGATCAGGGGCTCGGGCGGTCCGGCGGCGCGGAACCGGTGGGTGGTGACCGAGTGGCCATCGAGCGCGGCGGCGCTCATGACCATCTCCTGGCGAACCTCGGGGGGCAGCATGTCCATGGGGGTCTCCGGATTGGCGAAGCAGGGGAATCAGGGGCGATCGCGCGGGTCGGCCGCGACCGGTCCGTCGGGCGTGCCTGGCTGCAAGGGCGCCTGCAGGCCCAGCCGATCGGGCGGCACCAGGTCGACGTCGATCTCGTGCCAGCGCAGCGCATCCGCGCGCGACTCGAAGCCCAGCAGCGCCCCGGTGGCGAGCAGGCCGCGCACCGGCAGCCAGCCGACCGCGAGCAGAGGCTCGACCCCCGGCACGCGGGCCCCGGCCACGACCCGCGTCTCGACAGAGTCGGGCTCGGGGCCGTAGGCCTGCGACGCATTCCATGCGTCGGTCAGCACGGTGAGGTGGGCGTCCAGCGTCAGCGGCATCGCGGTGAGCCGCGACACCCAGCCGTCCGCGGGCCGGCTGCGCGACACGCGTGCCGCCACGCGGGCATCGACGAAGCCCGCCCCGATGTCCAGGCCGAAGCGGCCCGGGCCGGCGAGCTCGGAGATCACGCGCGCCGCGCCGGGAAAGGCCTGCTCGCCCTGGCCGCCTGCGAACGCGAGCGGGCTGTCGAAGCGCACGCGCCGCACCGACACCGTCACGTCCTCGTAGCGCTCGAGCATCCGACCGCCTTGCCGGTCGGTCCAGAAGGCGTTCGCGTCGGGCGCGGCGGGCGCTCCGGCGGCCAGCTCGCCGCTGCGCGGCACGGTGTCGTGCGACGAGAAGAAACGCCGTCGGACCTCGTGGGCGAGCTCCGGGTGGGCATCGGCATCGGCGCAGGCCTGCAGGCGCACCGTGCACTCGAACGCCAGCGCGCGCGCTGCGGCGATGGTGGCCTGCTGCATGTCGAGCACCTTGGCGAGCCACGCCACGCCGAGGTACAGCGGCACGATCGCGACGAGCGCCACCAGCAGCTCGACGATCGCCTGGCCGCCCGTGCGCCGGCGCCCGCGCCGGGATCGATCAGCGCACATAGGCCATCGCGGTCGCCCGCTGCGCCACGCTCGGCGCAACCAGCCGGACCTGCCAGTACGGATTGAACAGGCTCGCGTACTCGAGCCGCTCGGGCGCGCCTGGCGGCCGGCGAAAATAGACCTCCGCCGCCGACAGCGCCCACAGGTGCGGCGCACCGTCGCCCGCGAACCGGTCGGGCGGCAGCATGGCGCCCGTGGCGAGGCCGCGGTTGCCAGCGGTGGGCACGTCCGCGCCGCGCTCGCGCGCCACCACCGCGAGCCCGCTGGTCGGAAAGAGGGTGTTGGCGAGCTGCTCGTAGTCGAGCTCACGGACCCGCGCGATGCCGGCGTAGGACGCGAAGCTCGACATCGACGCGCCGGCAAACGCGTTGGCCCGCGGATTGATCTCGACCTCCCCCGCCCCGCCGACCACCGTCCCGCGCAGGGTGCCCGCCTCGGCCGCACCCCAGCCGAGCGGCACGGCCTCGCTCTCGCGGCAGCGCAGCCCACGCGGCGAGCGCAGGTGGAAGGACATGGTGTCCACCGCCTCCCAGCGCTCCATGTCCTCCGACAGGGTAGTGGCGCCGCGCTTGCGCAGGCGCATCAGGTTCAGGCACAGCGAGGGCACGGGCGTGCGGATGTCTTCGGTGCGCGGTCCGGCGGTGAACGGATCGAGCGAGGCGAGCACCAGGTCGGCCAAGCGCCGACGGTCCTGCTGCGACGTGGCGCGGTGCGTGAAGCGCAGCCACTGCGCGGTGGGGTCGGGCAGCACCCAGGCGAAGAAGGCCGGGTCGTTGGCGCGCGCCACCTCGGCTGCGACCATGCTCAGCCCGAAGCCCTGCGTGGACAGGTGCAGGATCTCCTGGCTGGTCTGCAGGATCTCCTTGTAGCCGACCGCCACGGCGCCGCGGGCGGGAATCTCGAGGTTCGCGGCGACTTCGGCCGACGCGCGGGCGAGCAGCGCCGCCTCGGCCGCGCCGATCAGCACCGGCTCGGCCGGCGGCAGGTAGGTGGCGAACACCGCCGCATTGCGCGTCAGCGACTCGAAGTACTTGGACCAGGCGAGCAGCGTCACCGCCTGCGCGATCGCGACCTCGTTGGCCAGGATCGCGCGGTTGGCATACGCGTGGTAATTGAGGACCCGTGCCCGCCACAGGCCGGCGCTCCAGGCGGCGGCGTCGGCGGTGTCGACCAGCCGCTGCTTGGTGGCGGCGACCTGCCCCGCGCTGAACATCGCAAAGAGCATCGCTGCGCCGGCCAGCAGCAGGCCGAGGGCGACCACCAGCGATTGGCCGGTCTGGACGGCGCGCGCGGCGCGGCGGGGGGGAGCCATGGCCCGGGGCGACGGGACGGGTACGGGGGTGTCCGATCCCTGCGGCTCAGCGGTTGTCCTCGTTGTAGTTGGACAGCCCCTTGCGCATGGCGGCGGCAGCCTGCGCGTCGGTTGCGTTGGTGCGCGCGCCGTTGATCGCGGCGGCGGCGTCGCGGCCCGCCACCTCGAGCGCGAGGCCCGCGGTCTGGTTGCGGATGGTCTGTCCGAACAGGGTGTAGACGCCGATGGCGCCCACGGCGATCAGCGCGACGACGATCAGGTACTCGGTCATGCCCTGGCCACGTTGGGGGCGGCGGGCAATGGGGTGTGCGGGGTTCATGGTGGGCTCCTGGATCCGGTGGATGGGAGACCCGATGATCCGCAGCCCGGCGGTTTCAGACCATTGCACGAAGGGCCGAGTGACACCTCGCGCGGCCTAAGTCCTGCAGCCGATGTCGCGGCCGATGTGAACGCACCCCGCCCCGCTCAGGACCCCTGCAGCCGCTCCTTCACGTGCTGCACGTGCATGCGCAGCGTGTAGGCCTCGCTGCCGAATGCCGGCGGTATCCGCAGACTGTTGACGCTCTGCTCGATCTCCGCGAGGCGCTTGAGCAGTGCCTCGCGCTCCCCCGGGCCCTGCGCCGCCGCGCGCTCCAGGTAGGACAGCTCGCCGTACCAGCGGAAGATGCGACGCCTGACGGTCCAGCGATAGATCCCCGGCGCTGCACGCATCAGCGGGATGCCCACGACCAGCAGCGGCAGCCCGAAGAAGACCAGCCGCTGAATCCACACCGCCGCCCAGTACGGCAGGAACCTGCGCAGCACGGATGGCCCGGTCTTGTAGTAGCGGTCTGCATCGGGCGACATCGGGTATTCGGCCGGCTCGCCCGACGGGAACTCGCCCGGGCGCGACACCAGCCCTCCCGAGCCGTGGACCTCGCGCACCGCGTCCAGGATCAGGTCGACCAGGACCGGATGAATGCCTTCGCGCGCGACCAGGCTCGCCTTGAGCGACAGCAGCGTGGTCGCCTGCGGCGGCAGGTTGCGCGCGAGGTCGGCCGCGCCCTCGGGCAGCTCGATCCGGGTCAGGATCGGGAACTGCCTGACGTAGCCGTCGGCCCGCCGGACGTTGAACAGCGCGACATTGCTCGCCCGCAGCAGGCGCTGCACCGCGGGGCCTTCCGGCGCCGACACCAGCACCACCACGTCGAGCTCAGCCTGCTCCAGCGCCTGGGCGGCCTGCAGTCCGCCAAGCGACGACACGGGCGGGTTCATCTTGCCCAGCCCGTGCCGCTCGAGCATCTCATCGAGCAGCTTGCGCGTGCCGCTGCCGGGGGCGCCGCCCGCCACCCGCAGCCCCTGGAAGTCGGTCATGCGCTGCAGCGGCAGGCCGTTGCGATGGAAGATCCACAGCGGCTCGTAGGCGACCGCGCCGAGCGACACGAGCTGCTCCGAGTCGCCGGGCTGCGCGAGGCCGCCCTGGACGAGCGCGAGGGACACGTCGTCCTTGCCCGTGCGCAGCCGCTCGAGGTTCTCGGCGGCGCCTGCCGACGGCAGCAGCACGAGCTCCACGCCGGACAGGGCAAGGATATCGCGGTAGCGCTTTGCGAACCCGTGGTACGCACCGTCGACCGAGCCGGTCGACATGACGACCCGACTCGGCGGCCCGGGCCGCCAGAACGTCGCGATCACGGCGATCACGAACAGCAGCGCGCCCAGCAGCGCGAGGATGCCCAGCAGGCGTTCGCGGGACGTCAGGCCCCAGGCGCCGACCGGCTCGGCATCGGAGGGGGCGGGTGACGGATCGTTCTGCATGGGCGGTTCCTGGCGGTATGAAGCTGGGTTGCTCGGGCGCGGTCAGTCGGCGGGGCGCATCGGCTCGGTACAGACGTCCGCGCCATCGGCGGCAAGAGGGCGGGTCGTCAGCATCGCGTACGGGGTGGTCACGATCGAGCCCACGAAGCGCCCGATCGTACTCACGACCGATCCACTGGGCAGTCCGACCTTGAAGTCGGTCAGGCGGCCCGTCACCTCGACCGGCGTGGCGAGGCTGAAGAACTGCGGCTGCTTGGGGGTCGGGCGCAGCAGCACGGCGAGGGACTCATCGTGGAAATCGACCCGCGCCGTACCGCCCGCACGCAGCCGGGTGGTGTCGACCAGCACGAGGTTCTCTGTCATGCGTCCGCCGCGCAGGTCGAAGCGCGCGACCGCGCAGTTGACCTTCGAGCTGGCCGACCCGTCCAGCGCGGGCAGCACCGCGACGAACAGGTTGACCGCCCACAGGTCGAACACCCCGGCCTTGAGGTTGACCGGCCACACGGCGATGTCGAGCCGGCCGTCGCCGTGCTGCATCAGGCGCTCGAGCGGCGCGGTCGCGGCGAGGTCCATGTGCAGGCTGAACAGGCCCTGCAGGTCGGTCTGCGGCCGGATCCGACGGGCCAGCACCGCGTAGTCGAAGCGATCGACGCGCAGGCGCGTGCGCAGCGCGACGTCGCGGTCGCCCGGCAGCGGCTCGTAGCGCATCTCGAGCCGCGCCGACCCGCCCGGCACGGCCACCTCCACCTGGGACAGCTCGAGTCGCGCGGACTCCAGGCGCGCACGCAGGCGCCCGCCGCCGAGCCGATCGGCGCCCGACAGCACCTGCCCGACCTCGACCTCGAGCTCGGCGTCCTGCTTGAGCAGCGTCGCTCGCGACAGCAGCCCCTGACCCTGCTGCGCGGCCGCGCGCGCCCGCTCGCGCAGCTGCTCCGCGTTCTGCGCTTGCGATTGCGCTTGAGTTTGCGCGGGCGCCGGCGCGGGCGCGGGCGCGGCGGGTGCGGCACCGGTCGGCGACCAGTCGCCGAAGCGGAAGTCGTCGAGCTGCAGCGTCGGCGCCTTCAGCGCAAGCGCCACCCTTGGCCGCTCGCCGCCAAAATCCAGCGAGCCCCGGCCCTCGAGCCGGCTCGCCCCCACTCGCAGCGCGAGCCCGGGCATCTCGTAGCCGCGGGCAGTCATCGCGAACCGTCCGGAGAGCGACCACGGCCCCCACGGCGGCAGCGCGGTGCGGGCGAGCGTGTTCAGGGTGTCCAGCCGTTCGCCGGACAGCCGCAGCACGAGGTCGCCGTCGCGCCGCGTAAACGGCACCCGGGCGCTGCCCTCCAGGGTGAGCGTGGCGCCCGCAGCCTGCGCAGACAACGTCAAGGGCACGCGCGCGCCTGGCCTGGCCAGTTCCGACAGGCGCCCGCTGCCGATCCGGATCGTGATCGGCGTGGTGTCGATGAGGCCATCGAGCGCGACCGCGATCGGCGCGCCGGGGGGCGCCTCGACGCTGCCCTGCTCGATCGCGATGGCCGCCATCGCCTTGCCCGCCGGATCGCGCAGCGTGAGCTGGCCCCCGCGCAGCGACGCCTTCAGCGACGAGCCCTCCAGCAGGTCGCCGAGCCTCGCACCGCGCAGCAGCAGCGCGAGGTCGAGCGCGTCGACCTGCGCGTCCACCTCCTCGGCCACCTTCAGCCGACGCAGCAGCCGACCCACGTCGACCCGGGTCGCGGCCAGGGTCAGTGCCACCTCGGGCACCTGACCGCGCAGGTCCACCGACGCGAGGCCGGTGAACGGCGTGCCGGCCACCGTCGCCCCGAACGGCGCCTGCGCCATCCGACCCTCCCGCACCTGCCCCTCGAACCGCAGGTCGGTAACCTCCGCGTTCGGCAGCAGCAGGCGCTGCAGGGTGATGCGCAGGTCCGCATCGTCGAGCACGATGCCGGCAGGCAGGATGGGCAGGTCCAGCATGGCGCGCGGCTCGGCGGGCGCGCTGCCCTTGGTGTCGGGACGCGGCTGTGGCATCAGCGTCTGCAGCTGCGCGACGTCGACCTCCGCGATGTCGAGCCGGGCCTGCACCGTGGCCGCGCCGCCGGCGCGCGCTATCCGGCCGACCTCGCCGCTCATGCGCGTGCGCCCGAGCGCGAGCGAGACGTCCCGCAACCACAGCGCGTCGGGGCGGGACACCATCCGTGCACCAATGCGCACGGGGGCCTGCGCATCCGCCGCCAGCCCCAGCCACCGGGCGACGCTGCCGGCGCGCGGCGCCTCGAACACGAACGTGAGGTCGGTCGCGCCCTGGCCCGATGCCGCCGGCAGCTGGCCCTCGAGGTCGAGCCGCGCGCCCGAGCCCTTGGCGCGCACGGTCAGCGGCCAGCGGCCGCCTGCAGCCAGCGTCGGCAGGTCCCCGGCGCCGAACTTGGCCTCGAAGGGCTCGCCAAGCAGCGCGCCGCGCGCCTTGCCCCGCAATGCCTTCCCGGCCGGCATCGCGACCTCGAAGCGCTCGAGCCTGAACTCCACCGGGCGCCCGCCGGACTCGTTGCCGTAGGACAGCCGCCCGCCGTCCAGCGACACCTTCACGGCGAGGCTGCGGGTCAGGTCGCCGAGCGTGCCGCCCTGAGCCGCGAGGCCCAGGTCGAAGCGCTCCGCGCGCCCCTCTACCCCCCGGATGCCCGCCAGCAGCGCGGCCAGCCCGCCCAGGCGCGTGGCCCGGGTCGACAGCGCGAGCGCGAAGGTCGGCAAGGCGGCGCTGGCATCGACGTCCAGCCGCCCCGTGAGCGGGACGCCGGCCGCGGTGACCTGCATCGGCGCCTGCAGCACGCCGTCGGCGAGCCGGATCGCGAGCTCGGCGTCGCGCACGTCGCCGGGCAGGCTGAGCCATCGCCCGACCGCGAGGCGCAGGTCGACGTCGAGCGCGGCGAGGCGCTTGAGGTCGAAGGTCTCCGACTGCAACTGCCGATACGTGTCCAGCAGGTTGGTCGGCGCCTCGCGCCGCACCGGCGCTTGACCCAGGAAAGGCCGCAAGTCCAGGGCCGGTACGCTCAGCGCGCCGCTCAGCCGCGGCACCTTGCCGGTGGTGTCGAGCTTGAGCTGCCCGCTCAGCGCCGTGTCGCCCATCCGCCCGTCCACGTCGGTCAGCTCGAGCAGCCCGGGCCGCCAGGTCACCCGGGCCGCGAGCCGGGTCTCGCCCACCGGCGGCAGGTCCACCTGCAGCAGCCGCTCGAGCTGCGCCAGGTCGTCCGTGCCCAGCGTGAACGCCAGGTCGGCCGGACCGCCCCGCGGCCCGGTCGGCACGCTGCCGTCGAGCGCGAGCCGAGTACCGGCGAACGACAGCGCGAGCTTCAGCGGCCACGGCTCGCGGGCGGCCACCAGCGCCGACAGCGTGCCGCCCTGCAGGTCGACCGCGTACGGGAAGCTGCCCTGCACCTGCCCCTTGAGCGCGAGCTGCAGCGGCTGGCCCTCGGGCGCCGTCGCAACGAGGCTGTCGAGGCCGAAGTGGTGCCGTGTGCCGCGGGCGGTGACGAACTCCACCGCGATCCGCTCGAAGGTCGCGCGCGCCAGGCCCAGGCCCGCGATGTCCTCGCGCTGCAGCGCGGGCGACTGCGGTGCCGCGCCGTCCGCCGCGCGCTCCACGGGTGCCACGGCGCCTGCGGCGGGCTGCCAGTTGGCGCGTCCGTCCGCCAGCACCTCCAGGCGCACCCGCAGGTCCCGCGCGGTGATCTCGCCGATCCGCAGGCGCCGGCCCAGCAGCGGCAGCAGCTCGACCCTGAACCGCGCCTCGCCCAGCGTCGCCAGATCGGGGGCGGAATAGCCGGGCGGATTGGCGATGCGGATGCCGCCCACGACGAGCTCCGGCTGCAGCGACAGTGTGAGCCGCGCCTCCCCGTCGAAGCTCACCTCGCGATGCAGCGCCTCACCGATGGCACGCGCGACCTCCGAGCGCCAGCGCGACGCGTCCAGCGTGACGCCGAGCACGACCAGCAAGGGCGGTGCAGCCGCGAGCAGCACCAGCGCGAGCACGGCCCAGGCCAGCCCGCGCTTCAGGCGGCGCAGCCCTCGGCCGGCGGCCACGGCGGGCCGTGGAGTAGGTTCCGAATCCATCGGCGCGAGGGTAGCAGTTGGTGCGATGCGGCCAACGGTCCCGAACGCCGAAACGGACGGGGCGCCCGCAGGCGCCCCGTTTCAAACCGTCACATCCTGGACTCAGGCGGCCTTCTTCTTGCCGTCGAAGAACTGCTCGTCCTCGGTCGAGCCCTTCAGCGCCGCGGTGGAGGACTCGCGCTCGATCGTGGTGGTCACCGCGTCGAAGTAGCCGGTGCCGACCTCGCGCTGGTGCTTGACCGCGGTGAAGCCCTTGTCGGCCGCCGCGAACTCGGCTTCCTGCAGCTCGACGAACGCGCTCATGTTGTTGCGCGCATACCCGTAGGCCAGGTTGAACATCGAGTAGTTCAGGCTGTGGAAGCCGGCCAGCGTGATGAACTGGAACTTGTAGCCCATCGCGCCCAGCTCGCGCTGGAACCTGGCGATCGTCGCCTCGTCGAGGTTGCGCTTCCAGTTGAACGACGGCGAGCAGTTGTACGCCAGCATCTTGCCCGGGAACTGCTTCTGGATCGCCTCGGCGAACTGCTTGGCGAACGCGAGGTCGGGCTTGCCCGTCTCGCACCAGATCAGGTCCGCGTACGGCGCGTAGGCCAGGCCCCGCGAGATCGCCTGATCGATGCCCGGGCGGGTCTTGAAGAAGCCCTCGACCGTGCGCTCGCCGGTGATGAAGGGCTTGTCGATGTCGTCGACGTCGGAGGTCACCAGGTCGGCGGCCTCGGCGTCCGTGCGGGCCAGCAGCACGGTGGGCACGCCCATCACGTCGGCGGCCAGGCGCGCGGCGACCAGCTTGGCGACCGCCTCGCGCGACGGCACCAGCACCTTGCCGCCCATGTGGCCGCACTTCTTGACCGCGGCGAGCTGGTCCTCGAAGTGGACGCCCGAGGCGCCGGCCTCGATCATCGACTTCATCAGCTCGAACGCGTTGAGCACGCCGCCGAACCCGGCCTCGGCGTCGGCCACGATCGGCGCGAAGTAGTCGGTGTAGCCCGGGTCCTTGGGGTTCTTGCCTTCCATCCACTGGATCTGGTCGCAGCGGGTGAGCGCGTTGTTGATCTTCTTGACGACCGACGGCACCGAGTTGATCGGGTACAGCGACTGGTCGGGGTACATCTCGCCGGCCAGGTTGGCGTCGCCCGCGACCTGCCAGCCCGACAGGTAGATCGCCTTGAGACCGGCCTTGACCTGCTGCATCGCCTGGTTGCCGGTGAGTGCGCCCAGCGAGTTCACGAAGGGCTCGTCGTTGATCAGGCGCCAGAGCTTCTCGGCGCCGCGCTTGGCCAGCGTGTGCTCGACGTGCACCGACCCGCGCAGGCGAACCACGTCTTCCGCGCTGTAGCCGCGCTTGATGCCGCGCCAACGGGGGTTGTCGGCCCATTCCTTCTGGAGTTTCTGTGCTTCGAGTTCACGCGATGACATGGCTTGGAGCTCCGTACGGGTTGAGATGCGGGCGATTGCTGCGTGCAACCATGGCTCTAGGTTACGGGCAGCCTGCTGCATGACAGCAGGCGTTTCGCACGCTTTGAGAGGGAGATTTTCTCTATTACTAACAATGGGTTGAGCGGATATTTGCACATCGTGAAATATGCTCTTTCACGATGAAAAACGAGAATGTTGCGGCGCACGCCCCAATTACCACGATGTGCAATGGGTTTTTCATCGGCAGGAATGGGGCCCGCGGGGCGGCGGCGGAAGACCTGCCGCGGCCGGCGCCGCGAAACGCCAGCGCGACCGGCCTCGGGAAAATGGGCGCCGTGGCGCGCCTACCCCTGGAACACCGGCACCGACGTCCGGTGCACCGTCATCCAGCGGTCCGCTTCCCACCGCATCCGCTCGCTCCGCCACGCGATGAGCACCGGGCGCGCCGCGCCCTCGTAGATCATGCGGGCGGCCGGGTCGTCGGCGGCGCGGTCGCAGTACCCGACGTCCCGGTCGTCGCCGGTGGCACGCAGCCCGTCGCCTGCGCCCTGCGAGCCCTGATGCGCGTGACCTTCTGCGCGATCATCGCCCGGTACTTGGCCGCGGAGATATCGCCGGGTGGAAAGCCCTCAGCGCTGAAACGCCCGTTCATGTCGGCGCCATTGCCGAGCCGCCGGCTGTCGGCATTGAGCCGTCTCGGCGTCCCGGGCCATACGGTCTAGAATGACATGGGAGACGACCTAACTGCCTAATGCATCGCCCCTGACGCATCGCCCCTGACGCATCGCCCCCAGGCCGCGAAGCGCTGCTTGCCGTTTCGGATGCGAGCTCGAGCCGCCGAATCGACTCGAGAAGGCATCGTTGCCGCTATCGTTGACCAGGAAATCATGTCCGACATCGCCACCGCCCTGAAGCAGGAAGTCCAACGGATCGCCCGCAAGGAGATCAGGCTTCAAACCGAGTCGATGCGAAAGGCGTCGGCCCTGCACCGACGCGAGATCGCTGCATTGAAGCGCCAGGTCAAGGCCCTGGAGCAGACTGGCAGGGCCTTGAAGAAGGCCGCTCGAGCGCGACCCGACACCGCCGATCCAGTCGAGGGCGCCGGCCAAGCGACGTCGCCGCGCTGGTCGGCCAAGCGCTTCCAGGCGCACCGCAGCCGCCTCGGCTTGTCGGCGCAGGCGATGGGCAGGCTGCTGGGGGTCACCGGGCAGTCGATCTACAACTGGGAGCGGATGAAGGCCACGCCGCGCCCGGAGCAGCTGCAGGCCATCGCGGGGCTTCGCTCCCTCAGCAAGCGACGGGCGCAGGCGGCGCTCGCCGTGCTGGAGCCAGGTGAATCCTGACCCGGCTCGCACCGGACGGGCCGCTCCCGACAGAGTCGGCCGGTGATCGCGCGCCGGGGCGTCCTGGCCGCGCTGGCCGCGCTGGCCGCGGCGCTGCTCTGCTCGAGCGTCACCACCGCCCAGCCGGTGGGCGTCGCGACCTGGAACCTCAACTGGCTGATGGACCGCGCCGCGCACGCGCGCTGGGTGTCGACCTGCGCCAGCCATGGGTGGCCCACCAGCGCTGACGGGCTCGCTCCCGAGGCGCGGCGCGAGCTGCTGGCCCTGCCCTACTGCAACGTGCACAACGGCATGGCCTGGCCGCCCGAGTCCTGCGCGAGCGACGCGGAGGGCTGGCCGCAGCAGGCCCGTTACAGCCCGCGCCATCCATGCCGGGAGTCGGCCGACCTGGTCGACTGGACGCACTACGAAGCGAAGCTCGCGTCGCTGCGCCGCAGCTTCCTCAGGCTGGCCGCCGAGGGCGTGCAGGTCGTCGCGCTCCAGGAGGTCCACGACGACGCCGCGGTGCGCCAGATCCTGCCGCCCGGGTGGTCGGTGCGCACCAGCCGGGGCCTGCCCGGCAGCCCCGACGTCGCACAGCAGGTCGGCGTCGCCTGGGCACCGGGCATCGACCCGGACGGATTCACCGCCTACGGCAAGCTCGCCGAGAGCGGCGTACCTGGGCGCCCGTTGCGGCCGGGCTTCGTGTTCCGGCTGCCGATCGCGGGCCGTCCGGTGGAGGTCCTCGTGGTCCACCTCAAGGCAGGGTGCCGCAGCCGGGTGATCGACGATCCGCTGCGGGGCAACGATCGCCCCGAGCGCCTGGACGCCATCGCGAGCGACTGCGCGATGCTCCGCAACCAGGTGCCGGCGCTCGAGGGCTGGATCGACGCCCGTGCGGGACGCGACTTCGTGGTGATCGGCGACTTCAACCGGTCGATCTTCCAGGAGCCGGTCAAGGACCGCCCCGGCCGCCCGACCCGCCTGGACGGCACGAGCGTGGCCAGCCCCAACGGCCCCTGCGAGCTCGTAAGGGAAGGACTGCGGTATCGGGCGCGCTGCCCCGTCCGCACGGGCGCGCTCTTTCCCGAGCTCAACGACGACGATCCGCCCGGTGCCGCGCTGTGGCGGGCGGTGTTCACGGACCTGAAGGGCGGCCGCATCCGCGCCGGCGGCCCCGGCGACTGCAGCATCCGCAGCGTGAGGCCCGCCAGGAAGGGCGACGCCGACCTGACGCACGACGGGATCGACCACGTGCTGCTGAGCGAGAGCCTCAAGCGCCGGTTGTCGCGGGGCGCGCTCGAGTTGCGCCTGCTCCCCTACCTCGACGTTGACGGCCAGCCGCTCAGGATGACGCCGGAGCGGGCGTTTCCTTCGGATCACTGTCCGCATTGGGTCGTGCTGGGCTGAGGCGCGCTCGCCGCGGCCTGCTGGCGAGCCGCTGAAGCAAAGACCCGCCCGCCTGGCGAGCGCAGGACGCTCAGCCCGCCTCGAACTGCTGCGGGCGTCGCCCCTGAACGCCCGCGTAGAAGTGCTTGATCTCGGCCATGTCGGCGTCCACGTCGCCCGTCGGCACGAACACGGGACCCAGGCCGGCGACCTTGCGGCCGTAGTCCATGTAGGCGAGCACGATGGGCACGCCGGCCTCCAGGGCGATGTAGTAGAAGCCCGTCTTCCAGTGACGGGTCTTGCCTCGGGTGCCTTCGGGAGGCACCACCAGCTGCACCGGGCCGTCGGCCGCGATCAGGGCGGCCGCCGACGCCGACACCAGGTTGGTGCTGCGCTCGCGGTCCACCGCGATCCCGCCCAGCCAGCGCATCACCGGGCCGAACGGGAACCCGAACAGGCTCTGCTTGCCCATCCAGTAGACGTTCAGGTTCAGCACGAAGGCCACCATCAGCGTGTAGGGCAGATCCCAGTTGCTGGTGTGCGGCGCCGCGATGAGCACGCTCTTTCCGGCCTCGGGCGGCAGGCTGCCCTGCACCGTCCAGCCGTTCAGCCGCAGGAAGCCGCGCGAGGCGGCCCGCAGCAGGGTGTTGACCACCGGAGTGTCGAAGAGCGTTCGGTGCATGGGTGGGGGGCTGGCCGCGCGGGGCTGCTGGCTGAAAGCCGTGACGGTCGGTCGCGAACATCCAGAGCGCGACCTGCACGGGGTCCGCAAGACGCGGCGCCTGCATTGTCGGCCGCATTGCCCTGCACCGCGACTCAGTCCAGCTCGAACCGGTCGAGGTTCATCACCTTAGTCCATGCGGCAACGAAGTCGCGGACGAACTTGCCGCCCGCATCGTGCGAGCCGTAGACCTCGGCGATCGCGCGCAGCTCCGAGTGCGAGCCGAAGATCAGGTCGGCCCGGGTCGCGCTCCACTGGAGCACACCGGCCGCGTCGCGTCCCTCGAACACCTCGCCCGCGCCCTGCCCCGCCGACCAGGTCGTGCCGATGTCGAGAAGGTTGACGAAGAAGTCGGTGCTCAGCACGCCCGGACGCCGGGTAAGGACACCGTGATGCGAGCGCCCGGCGTCGACGTCCAGCACCCGCAGGCCACCAACCAGGACCGTCATCTGCGGCGGGGTCAAGCCGAGCAGTTGCGACCGATCGAGGAGCGCCAGCTCGGTGGGTCGGGTCACGCCGGCGCCGCGGTAGTTCCGGAAGCCGTCGGCAACCGGCTCGAGCACCGCGAAGGACGCGACGTCGGTCTGCGCCTGCGACGCATCCGTGCGACCCGGCGTGAACGGCACCGTCACCGGATGCCCGGCGGCCCTGGCCGCCTGCTCGATGCCCGCGCAGCCGCCCAGCACGATCAGGTCGGCGAGCGAGACACGCTTGCCGCCGGTGGCCCGGGCGTCGAACGCGCGCTGTACGCCCGCCAGCGCCTCGAGCACCGAGGCGAGCTGCTGCGGCCGGTTCACCTCCCAGTCCTTCTGCGGCGCGAGGCGGATCCGCGCGCCGTTGGCGCCGCCGCGCTTGTCGGAGCCGCGGAAGGTCGAGGCCGACGCCCAGGCGGTTGCGACCAGTTGCGCCACCGTCAGCCCCGTGGCGAGGATCTCGGCCTTGAGCGCCGCGACGTCGGCCGCATCGACCAGCGGATGATCGACGGCCGGCACCGGGTCCTGCCAGATCAGCACCTCGGCGGGCACCTCCGGCCCGAGGTAGCGGGCGCGCGGGCCCATGTCGCGATGGGTCAGCTTGAACCATGCGCGGGCGAACGCATCGGCGAACTGTTCGGGGTGCCGGTGGAAGCGGCGCGCGATCGGCTCATAGAGCGGGTCCATCCGCAGCGACAGGTCGGCCGTGGTCATCATCGGCGGGTGGCACCGTGCGGGGTCGTGCGCGTCCGGGATCATGTGCTCGGGCCTGGCGTCGCGGGCGACCCACTGGTGCGCGCCGGCCGGGCTCTTGACCAGGTCCCACTCGTAGCCGAACAGCATGTCGAAGTAACCGTTGTCCCAGGTGGTGGGGTTGGGCTTCCAGGCGCCCTCGATGCCGCTGGTGGTCGTGTCCGCGCCGCGCCCCGTGCCCAGGCGGTTGATCCAGCCCAGGCCCATCGCCTCGATCGGCGCGCCCTCGGGCGCCGGGCCCACCAGGGCCGGGTCGCCCGCGCCGTGGGCCTTGCCGAAGGTGTGGCCGCCGGCCACCAGCGCGACGGTCTCCTCGTCGTTCATCGCCATCCGCGCGAAAGTCTCGCGCACGTCGCGGCCCGATGCCACCGGGTCGGGGTTGCCGCCGGGGCCTTCCGGATTCACGTAGATCAGGCCCATCTGCACGGCTGCGAGTGGATTGGCGAGCTCGCGATCGCCGCTGTAGCGCGCGTCGCCGAGCCAGGTGTCCTCGCTGCCCCAGTCAGTGTCCTCGCCCGGCTCCCAGACGTCCGCGCGGCCGCCGGCGAACCCGAAGGTCTTGAAGCCCATCGACTCGAGCGCGCAGTTGCCGGCCAGGATCATCAGGTCGGCCCAGGAGAGGCTGCGGCCGTAGCGCTGCTTGACCGGCCAGAGCAGCCGGCGCGCCTTGTCGAGGTTGCCGTTGTCGGGCCAGCTGTTGAGCGGCGCGAAGCGCTGCGTGCCCGAGCCCGCGCCGCCGCGGCCATCGGCGATCCGGTAGGTGCCCGCGCTGTGCCACGCCATGCGGATGAACAGGGGGCCGTAATGCCCCCAGTCTGCTGGCCACCAGTCCTGGGACGTCGTCATCAGCGCGTGGAGGTCACGCTTGACCGCCTTCAGGTCGAGCGACTCGAAGGCGCGGGCGTAGTCGAAGCCCGGGTCCATCGGGTCGCCGAGCGGCGAGTGCTGGCGCAGCATCGCGAGGTCGAGGCGGTCCGGCCACCAGTCACGGTTGGCGCGCCCTCGCGCAGGGGCGGCGCCGGGGCCGGAAAACGGGCACTTCACTGCATCGGACATATCAATTTTTCCTTCATGTTGCGGTGGTCGCCGGAGGCGCTCGCGGAGCGTCTCTCGCAAGAGCGACCCTCGCAGCGTGGCGTCCGGCGGAATATCTGTCCAGTGAATCGTTTCGATCGCACCGATCGGAATGAACGATCAAGACTCGGCCATCGACGCGATCGGCGGCTGCCAGCCCGCGGATCCGTCGACACGCCCGGCCCCATGCATGCTACGACGTCGGCCGCGACGGCGGCGCGGCCGAGCGTCAATGAATCCCCGGAAGCGGGCCTACCGCTGCGACCCGGGTCGCGGGCTGCAGTTCCGCGAGGTCTCGGTCGATGCCCGAACAGCGGTGCTGGACTGGAGCCGGCGCGACTGGCCGACGCCGCCCAGGACGAGTCGCGCGAGGCGGCGTGGTTCACGGCGGCGCACGGATTTGACAGTGCGCCGCGATTCACGAATTATCCGGCAACCCCGGCCATCGCCCACTGCACACGGTCACGTCCGCGGACCCCTTCGGTTCATGGCCACCGTCCCCACGACGGTCGGCCGCTTCGAGCAGGATCTCCCCTATGTCGAGTGCTCCCGCTGCGCCGCCGATCCCCATCGCCGGCGCCCCTGAATCACGCGTGGAAGACGCCGCCGAGCGCGCCTCGCCCGGGCATCCCGGGTCGTCCGAGCGCGGCCCGCGGCTGCGGATCGGGTGCGACATCGGCGGCACGTTCACCGACATCGTGGTCGAGCTCCCCGACGGCTCGCTGTACATCAACAAGACCTCGACCACCCCCGAGGACCCAGGTCGTGCGGTGGTCGAGGGGATCCGTGCGGTGCTCGCGCGTGCCGGCATCGCGCCCGGCGCGGTAACCGAGATGGTCCACGGCACCACGGCGGCGTCGAACCTCATCCTGCAGAAGGCGGGCGCGCGGGTCGGTCTGATCGCGACCCGCGGGTTCCGCGACGTGCTCGAGATCGGCCGCATCCGCACCCCGACGATGTTCGACCTCACCTGGTCGAAGCCGGAGCCGCTCGCCCCCCGGCGCTGGCGCCGCGAGGTAGGCGAGCGCATCGGCGCCGACGGTGTGGTGGTCCGCCCGCTCGATCCGGAGGAGGTGCGCAGCGTGGCGGCGTTCTTCCGCGACGAAGGCATCGAGGCGGTGGCGATCTCGTTCATCAACAGCTATGCGAACCCCGTCCACGAGCTCGCCACCAAGCGGATCCTGGAATCGGAGTATCCGGAGCTGCTGGTGACCGCCTCGTGCGAGGTCCTGCCGGAGCTGCGCGAGTACGAGCGCACCAGCACGACCGTGGTCAACGCCTACATCCTGCCGGCGATGCGGGTCTATCTCGCACGGCTAAGGAAAGACCTCGCTGCGCTCGGTGTCCACGCGCCGATCCAGGTCATGGCCTCCAACGGCGGCATGATGGGGCTCACCGCCGCGAGCGAGCGGCCGGTGTTCGCGGTGGCCTCCGGGCCTGCCGGAGGCGTCACCGGCGCGGCGCGGCTCGCCGACGTCACCGGTGCGCGGGATGCGATCGTGTTCGACATGGGCGGCACCACCGCCAAGGCCTCGATCATCACCGACGGCCAGCCCGCCCTCACCAACGAGTACGAGTTCCGGGACGGCATCTCCTCGCCCAGCCGCTTCGTCAAGGGCGGCGGGTACGTGCTCAAGGTGCCCGCCATCGACATCGCCGAGGTCGGTGCGGGCGGTGGCTCGGTCGCCATGATCGATGCCGGGGGGCTGCTGACCGTCGGGCCGGAGTCGGTCGGCGCCTGGCCCGGACCGGCCTGCTACGGCCTGGGCAACGACCGTCCGACGGTCACCGACGCGAACATGGCGCTGGGGCTCCTGAATCCGGTCGCGCTCGCCGGCGGCAGCCTGAAGGTCGACCCCGGGGCGGCGCGCGCCGCGATCGCACGGCACATCGGCGGGCCGCTGGGCCTGGACGTGCTCGACGCGGCCCACGGCATCCGCCACATCGCCAACGTCAACATGGCCCGGGCGATCCGAGCGGTCACCGTGGAGCGGGGGCGCGATCCGCGCGACCTGGTGATGGTGGCGTTCGGTGGCGGCGGACCGGTCCATGCGGTCGACGTCGCGCGGCTGCTGGGGGTGCGCCGCGTCATCGCGCCGGTGATGGCCGGTGTCTTCTGCTCCGCCGGCATGCTCGCCGCCGATGCCGAGCATGATTTCATGCGGGCGCTGCTCAAGCCCTTCGACCGCATCGACCCGATGACGACCGCCGTGACCATCGCGGAACTTCGCAGGCTCGGCGAGACCACCCTCGCCGCCGAAGGCTATCCGCCCTCGTCGGTCGCGTTCTCGCTGCGCGCCGACTGCCGCTACCTGGGCCAGTCCTCGGAGCTCACGATCCCGGTGCGCGGCGACCTGCTCGACGGCCCCACGCTCGCGGCGCTGCGCGACGACTTCCAGCGCTCGTACCTGGAGACCTTCGGCTACTCGAGCGACGAGCCCCTGGAGCTCGTCAACCTGCGCCTCGGGGCACGGGGCCTGAGCGCCGACCGCCTGGACTTCCGCCGCATCCGGCTGACGGCCGAGGCGGTGGAGGGCGGCGGCGGCCTGCGGATGGTCAGCTTCGAGCGGGGCGCCGCGGCGCTCGAGACCCCGATCGTCGCCCGCGGATCGATGACCGGCCGGGTGATCGAGGGCCCGCTCATCGTCGAGTCCTACGACACCACCATCGTCGTGCCCCCGGGGGCACGCGCCAGCGCCGATGCGATCGGCAACCTCACCATCGACATCGACTCATGACCACCGCCGCCGCACGCCCCGACACCGACCTCGATCCGATCACTTTCGCGGTCCTGAAGAACGCGCTCGATGCGATCGTCGACGAGGTGGCCTACACGGTCATCCGCACCGCACGCTCCGAGATCGTCAAGGACGTGATGGATTACTCGGCGGCCATCTGCGACCGCAAGGGGCGGATGATCGCGCAGGCCAAGACGATCGCACTGCACCTCGGTGCCGTGCCCGAAGCGATGGACGCGATGCTCGCGCAGTACGGCAATGACCTGCATCCCGGCGACGCGGTGATCGTCAACGACCCGTACCAGGGCGGGATGCACCTGCCGGACATCTTCATGTTCGTGCCGTTTTTCCACGGGGGGGCGATCGAGGGGTTCTGCGTGGTGATCTGTCATCACACCGACGTGGGCGGCCGGGTCCCCGGCTCGAACGCGAGCGACTCCACCGAGATCTACCAGGAGGGCCTGCGGATCCCAGTGGTGAAGCTCTACCAGCGCGGGCAGGTCAACGAGATGCTCGAGCGTCTGATCGGCCTGAACGTGCGCGTGCCCGACCGGGTGCTGGGGGACCTGAAGGCTCAGTACGCGGCGTCGCGGGTGGGCGTGCGCGAGCTGGGCCGGCTCTTCGACCGGTACGGCGCCGCCACCATGCACCGCTACCTCGACGAACTCCTCGACTACGCGGAGCGGCTCACGCGCGACGAGATCAGACGCTGGCCGAAGGGCAGCTTCACGTTCCTCGACCACATCGACGACGACGGCCTGTCGCCCGATCCGATCCCGATCCGGGTCACCATCACCGTCCACGACGAGCACGTGTCGGTGGACTACACCGGATCGTCGCCGCAGGTGAAGGCCGCGATCAACTCGACCCTGTCGTACACCAAGTCGTGCACCTATCTGTCGGTGCGCTGTGCGCTGAAGGGCGACATCCCCAACAACGCGGGGGTGTTCCGATGCATCGAGGTCAAGGTGCCGGAGGGTAGCGTGCTCAACCCGGAGCCGCCGGCCGCGGTCGCGGCGCGGGCACTGACCGGCTACCGGGTGTTCGACGCGATGCTCGGTGCGCTCGCGCAGATCGTCCCCGATCGGATCCCGGCCGCGGGCGAAGGCGGCAACACGGTAGTCTGCCTGTCGGGCCGCCGGGCCGACCGCCGCCCGTTCATCATCGTGGACATGATCTGCGGCGCCTGGGGCGGGCGGCCCGGCGGTGACGGCATCGAGGCGATCACCAACGCCTCGCAGAACCTGTCGAACACGCCGGTCGAGACGCTGGAGTCGCAGCATCCGGTGCGCATCGAGGCGTACGAGCTGATCGAGGACAGCTGCGGCGCGGGCAGATGGCGCGGTGGGCTCGGCATCCGGCGCAGCTTCCGGGTGCTTGCCGACGAGGCGTTCATGCAACTGCGCGCCGACCGGATGAAGTTCGCGCCGTATCCGCTGGCCGGCGGCGAGCCGGGCTCGTTCGCCCGGAATCGCCTCGAGGAGGACGGCACGGTACGCGACCTGCCCTCGAAGACGACCGGCTGGCTGCGACAGGGGGCACTGGTCGTGCACGACCAGCCGGGCGGCGGCGGCTTCGGCGATCCTCTCGAGCGGGATCCGGCCCGGGTGGCGCGCGATGTCTGGAACGGCAAGATCACGGCCGCGTTCGCGCGCCGCCATCATGCGGTCGTGGTCGACGGTCCGTCGGGGGTGCTCGACGAGGCGGCCACGCGGGCGCTGCGGGCGGGCGCCGGGGCCTGAGCGCCCGGCCCCGCGCAGCCAAGGCGGTCTGAGGCGCCCCCACAGGCGGCCTCAGGCCGCCCGCGCGCGGACCCTCACCGCCTCGAAGATCCGCTCGGGCGTGATCGGGGTGTCGTTGAACTCCACCCCATAGGCCGCGAGGGCGTCGCAGACCGCGTTCGCGATCGCCACCGGCGGCCCGATCGCCCCGCCTTCACCCAGGCCCTTGACGCCGAAGGGGTTGGATGGCGACGCGGACTGTTCGTGCACGACCCGGATCCGGGGCGTGTCGGCGGCACTGGGCAACAGGTAGTCCAGGAACGACCCGGCCAACAGCTGGCCTTCGCTGTCGTAGATCAGTTCCTCGAGCATTCCGCCGCCGATGCCCTGGACCGTGCCGCCGACGATCTGTCCTTCGGCGAGCATGGGATTGACCAGGACCCCGCAGTCGTGGGCGACCACGTAGTCCTCGAGCCGGACCCGACCGAGCCCGACATCCACGTCGACCACCACGGCGTGCACGGCATAGGACCAGGTGACCGTGGGCGGCTCCCAGTAGCAGGTGCTCTCCAGGCCCGCGTCCATGTCGGCGGGACGGCGGTGATCCCAGCCGGGCCGCGCGGCCGCGGCCACCTGGGCCAGCGTCATCGACGCGCCCGGCACCCCGACGATGCCGACGCTGCCGTCGCGCAGCTCCAGGTCCTGCTCCGAACATTCGAAGGCGTTCGCGGCGATCGCGAACACCTTCTTGCGCACCCGCTCGCTCGCGTCGTGGATCGCGGCCGACAGGGTCACGGTGGAACGGCTGGCGATCGTCCCGAAGCCCATCGGGATCGCGGCGGTGTCGGCGAAGGTGAGGACCACGTCGTCCGGGTGCACCTTCCAGCAGTCGGCGGCGATCTGAGAGAAGACCGTCTCCATGCCCTGGCCCTGCGGGCAGGACCCGGCGGCGATGTAGACCTTGCCCGACGGGTCGATGCGGACCATCGCGCCCTCGAAGGGGCCCACGCCGGTGCCCTCCGTGTAGACGCACAGCCCGAGCCCGAGATGACGGCCCTCGACGCGCGCCTGCGCCTGCCGCTGCCTGAACGCCGCCAGGCCGCCCAGCGTGTCGAGCGCCTGCTGCAGCGCCCTCGGATAGTCGCCGGTGTCGTACACGATCGGCTCGCCATCGCGGTAGGGAATGCCCACCGCGTACGGCATCTCGTCGGCCCGCACCAGGTTGCGGCGGCGCACCTCGGACGGCTCGAGACCGAGCTCGCGTCCGATCAGGTCCATCATGCGCTCCATCGCGTGCGCCGCCTCCGGGCGCCCTGCTCCACGGTAGGGCGCGTTCGGGACCTTGTTGGTGGCCACCACCCGCGCGTCGATCTGCAGGTGCTCGACCTTGTAGGGACCGATCAGATGGGATGCGGTGTTGTACGGGATGCCGACGCCCACCGGGTTCCAGGCGCCGCAGTCCATGATGAACCGGTCCTGCACGGCGAGGATCCGCCCGCTGCGGTCGAAGCCCACCTCGATGTCGTGGATCTGGTCGCGCGAATGGCAGGCACTCTGCAGGTGTTCCCGGCGATCCTCGATCCACCGGACCGGCCGGCCCAGCTTCATGGCCAGGAACGGGATCACGAGGTCTTCCGGATACACGTGGCCCTTGGTGCCGAAGCCGCCGCCCACATCGGGCGCGACGCACCGGATCCGGGCCTCGGGCATGGCGAGCGTGTGGGCCAGTTCGCGACGGACCCAGTGCACCACCTGCGTGGATGACCAGACGGTCAAGTGCGCGGTGCGCCGATCATACTGACCGAGCACGCCGCGGCACTCCATCGGCATCCCGGCGTACCGGTGGTGCCGGAAGCGGCGCTTCAGGCGCAGCGGCGCCTCGCGGATCGCCCTGGGCGCATCGCCCTTGCCGAGCGAGAACTCCGCGAACAGGTTGCCGACGGCCTGTTCGTGGATCAGCGCCGCGTCCGGCGCCATCGCCTGCTCCGGATCGACCACCGCCGGCAGCGGATCGAGCGAGAGCTCGACCAGATCGACCGCGTCCTCCGCCACGTAGCGGTTCACCGCCACGATCACCGCGACCGCCTCGCCCACATGGCGCACCTTGTCGATGGCGAGCAACGGCTGGCGCGGGTCGACGATGCGGTGCGGCACGCTGGTACGCCACTTCGCCGGCAGCGGCAGCTGCTGATCCTTCACCGGGGGCAGCAGCCCCGCGAGCTCGGCCCCGCCGATCGCCAGCACAACGCCGGGCAAGGCGGCCGCGGCCGACAGATCGATGCCCCGGATATGGGCATGCGCCATCGGGCTGCGCACGAACGCGACATGCACCATCCCGGGTAACACCATGTCGGCCAGGTACTGGCCCTGGCCGCGAAGCAGGCGCTCGTCCTCGCGCCGCGGCATCGAACTGCCGACATAGCCAACGCCAGCTTCTTCCTGCATCTGCACACCCCCACGAGACCGCCCCGACAGCGCGCGGCCAGCTTGACACTCGTTGACTGGACAGTCAATATTGCCCCACTTTAACGGCGCTCGGATCGGCACGCCGCCGAGCGCGTCCTCATCGATTTCCACGGCACGTTCAAGCCCATGTGCGATCGGCTCCGCAGTCTGCTGTTCGTCGCGAAGACCGGCACGTGAAGCCGCCGAAATTCGACTACTACGCGCCTCGCACGCTCGATGAGGCGATCGGCCTGATCGCGCGGCACGACGGCGGTGCCCGGGTCCTCGCCGGCGGGCAGAGCCTGGTGCCGATGCTCAACTTCCGGCTCGCACAGCCCGCCGCGCTGATCGACCTGCGGCTCGTCCCGGGGCTGGCCGGCATCACCGCCGACGCCGACCGGATCCGGTTCGGCGCCATGACCCGGCAGCGGCAGGCCGAGAAATCAGCGCTGGTCATCGAGCACCTGCCCCTGATGGCCGCCGCGCTGAAGTGGGTCGGGCATGCGCCCACCCGTTCGCGCGGCACCCTCGGCGGGTCGATCGCCCATGCGGACCCCAGCGCGGAGCTGCCGATGGTCCTGCGGGCGCTGGATGGCGAGGTGGTCGCGGCCGGACCTCGCGGCGAGCGCGTGATCCCCGCCGAGGCACTGTTCCACTCGATGTTCACGACCGCGCTGGCCGTCGACGAGATCCTCACCGAGCTGCGGATACCGCGGATGCCCGAGGGCGCTGCCTGCGCGATCGAGGAGTTCGCGCGCCGGCCGGGCGATTTTGCGATCGTGGCGGTGGCGGTGGTCCTCGAGCCGATGGCCGGGGGATCGTTCAGGTCCCGGATCGCCGTGGCCGGTGCCACCGAGACGGTCTATCGTGCGCACGACGCGGAGCGGCTCGTGAGCCGGGGCACGGTGTCCCCTGACGTGATCGCCGCCGCCGCCGTCAGCGCGAGCCAGGCGTGTACCCCGATGTCCGATCCCCGTGTATCGGGCGATTATCGAAGGCACCTGATCCAGGTGCTGACCGAGCGCGCGCTGCAGCGGGCGGCGTCGACCGCCGGCCCCTGGCTGGCGCACTGAACCCACGTGAATCGAGCGAACGAGATGGACCCGATGAACGACATCCGGCTGACCGTGAACGGCGAGGTGCGCACCGGCCGCTGCGAGTCGCGCAAGCTGCTGGTCGACTTCCTGCGCGAGGACCTCGGGCTCACCGGCACGCATGCCGGCTGCGAGCACGGGATCTGCGGCGCCTGCACCGTCATGTTCAACGGCGAGGCGGCGCGCTCTTGCACCACGCTCGCCGTGCAGGCCGATGGCGCGGAGCTTCTCACGGTCGAGGGGCTCGCGCACAAGGACGGCTCGCTGCATCCGCTGCAGGAGGCATTCCGTGCCTGTCACGGCCTTCAGTGCGGGTTCTGCACGCCCGGCATGCTGATGCTCTCGCTCGACCTGCTCCAGGACAACCCATCGCCGACCGAACACGAGGTCCGCGAGGCGCTGTCGGGGGCGATCTGCCGCTGCACCGGGTATCAGGGCATCGTCGACGCCGTGCTGTCGGCCGCCCGCGCCACCGAATGTTCGACCAAACGCCCACGGGGAGGATGAAGATGAGGATTGCCACAGGGTTCCGGGCTTTGTTGAAGACCGCCGCGGCTGTCGCCGTCACCGCTGCGCTCGTGCCGATCGCGGTCGCGCAGCCTCGCGAGAAGCTGAGCGTGGTGCTCGATTTCACGCCGTGGGGCATCCACGCCGCGATGCATCTGGCCAAGCAGAAGGGCTGGTTCGATCAGGCCGGGCTCGACGTCGACGTGCAGGACGGCAAGGGCACGCTGCCCGGCCTGCAACTCGTGGCCGTCGGGCAGGTGGATGTCGGGGCCGTGCAGACCGGGCCGATGGCGCTCGCACGCGAAAAAGGCCTGCCGCTGATCGCCATCGCCGGCTTCGCGCGCCGTGGCGACCTGGCGGTGATCGTCGCGGCCGACTCCAAGCTCGACAAGGCCCAGGACCTCGCCGGCAAGAAGCTCGTCTCCTTCACCGGCAGCCCCTGGGTGCCATTCATCGACTCGTTCCGGCGGGCCGCCAAGATGAGCGAGCAGCAGTTCGCCGTGACCATGGTCGCCCCGCCGGCGATGGTGGCCTCCTACGCGTCCGGGGATGCCGACGGCTTCCTGTCGCTGGCGCCGTTCGGGGTGCCGCTGGTGGCCAAGACGCGTCCCGGCAAGGCGATCCTGGCCGAGAACTACGGCGTGCACTTCCCCAGCTACGGCCTGGTGACCAACGAGGCCACCCTCAAGAAGCGTCCCGAGGCGCTGCGCAAGCTGGTGCAGGTGCAGATCCGCGCCTGGGACTACATCTACCAGAGCCCGGCGAACCTCGAAGAAGCGGTCCAGGCGATCATCGCGCAGCGGCCCACCGCCAAGCTCGATCCGGACCTGCTGCGCGGCCAGATCGTGGCCTACCGCGATTTCTTCGAGACGCCCAACACCCGCGGCAAGCGCACCGGCTGGCAGTCCGAGGCCGACTGGGCGCAGGCGATCAGTTCCATGGAATCGGCCGGGGCGATCAAGCCGGGCCAGAAACCGAGCGACTTCTTCACGAATGCACTCGTCGACTGACACGACGCACGGCGCGACCGCCGCGCCGTACATCCGGATCTCGCATGTCGACAAGACCTACGAGTCGCGGCGGGGTCCGGTGCACGCGCTCCAGGACATCGACTTCACGGTCGCCAAAGGCGGGTTCGTCTCCATCCTCGGGCCCAGCGGCTGCGGCAAGAGCACGCTGCTGAAGTGCGTCGCCGGCCTGGAGTCGGTGTCGGGTGGCCGGATCGAGGTGGCGGGAGTCGGGGTCAGCCAGTCGCCCGAGAACCTCGGCATCGTCTTCCAGCGCGATGTGCTGCTCGACTGGCGCACCGTGCTGGACAACGTGCTGGTGGTGGCGGAGCTCCGGGGGCTCGACGGCCGGCAGTTCCGAGCCCGGGCAATGGAGTTGCTGCGGTTGTTCGGCCTCGAGAAGTTCGCCGACCGCTACCCCTGGGAGCTGTCGGGCGGGATGCGTCAGCGCGCGTCGATCTGTCGGGCGCTGCTGGTCGATCCGGAGCTGCTGCTGATGGACGAGCCGTTCGGGGCACTCGACGCCATGACGCGCGACGAACTGAACCTCGAGCTGCGCCGGATGTGGATGGAGACGCACAAGACCATCCTGTTCATCACGCACTCGGTGACCGAGGCGGTCTATCTGTCCGATCGGATCGTGGTGATGTCGCGAAACCCGGGGCGGGTGGCCGAGATCATCGAGGTCGACCTGCCGCAGCAACGGCCGCTGTCGCTGCGCGGCGAGCCCGACTTCAGCAGCTACACGGGCCGCATCTTCAAGATGTTCTCGTCGATGGGAATCCTCAAGGGGGACTGATGCACCAGTGGTGGGTTCGGAGCGAGCGGGTCCGGTGGCTGCTGATGATGCTGGCCGGCCTGCTGGCGTTCTGGGAGGCCATGGTGTGGTTCACCGGGGTCAAGCCGTTCATCCTGCCGGCGCCGAGTCAGATCGGACGCGAACTGGTGACGGCCTCGGGCTACTTCCTCGGCCACGCTGCCTACACCATGGGCACCACCCTGCTCGGATTCGCGATCGCGGTCGTCGGCGGCGTGGCCGGCGCGATCGGGATCGTCTACTCGAAGGTGCTCAACCTCCTGCTGTCCTCGCTGCTGGTCTCGCTGAACTCGGTGCCGAAGGTCGCGCTCGCGCCCCTGTTCGTCATCTGGATGGGCACCGGCGTCGAGCCGAAGATCGCCATCGTGGTGATGATCGCGATCTTCCCCATCGTCATCGACACCGTGATGGGGTTGAAGTCGGTCGATCCCGAGATGCTGAACCTCGCCCGATCCTGCCGGGCGTCGTCGATGAAGACGCTGTGGAAGATCCGCTTTCCCAACGCGCTGCCGTCGATCTTCTCGGGCATGAAGGTCGGGATCTCGTTCGCGCTGGTCGGGGCCATCGTCGGTGAGTTCGTCGCCGGCTCGAGCGGGCTCGGCTACGTGATCCTGATCGCCCAAGGCAACTTCGACACACCCCGGGTGTTCGCCTCCCTGGTGCTGCTGGGTCTGCTGGGCACGGTGCTGTTCTACCTGGTCGACCTTGCGGAGACACTGTGCCTGCCCTGGCACGTCTCGCAGCGGGGCGACCAGCACGGCAACCCGCTGGCCGCCCTGGGGCCGGGCAGCTGAGCGCCTACGCCATCATGTAGCGCAGCACCATGTCGGCGGCATGGTCGAGCCGCTGCTTGACCCGTCTCGGTGACATCAGATCGGTCTGGAAGATCGCCTCGAACGTGAAGCGGTTGTTCATGTAATGCGCCGTCAGCGAGGTGATCGAGATGTACAGGTCCACCGGATCGAGGTCCGGCCGGAACAGGCCGTCTGCCTGGCCGCGGGCCAGCAGCCCGCGCAGCGTGTCGAGCAGCGGGTTGTACATCTTGCGGATGTTTCCCGACTGGCTCACATGCTTGCCGCCGCGCAGGTTCTCGCTGTAGAGCAGCCTCTGGAACTCCGGATAGCGGATCCAGATCCGGCCGGTGGAGATCACCAGCTTGCGGGTAGCGGCCACCGGATCCATGCCGCGCAGGCTGATGTCGTTCTGGCTGGCGCGGATCGCCGCGTAGGTACGTTCCAGTACGGCCGCGAACAGCCCTTCCTTGCTCTCGAAGTGGTGGTACAGGACGTTCTTGTTGAGCCCGGTGAGCAGCGCGATCTGGTCCATCCGCGCGCCGTCGAAGCCTTTGTCGGCAAACTCGCGCAACGCCGCGTCCAGCAGGATCGCGCGGGTCCGGATCGAGCTCTCGCGGGGTCTGCGCGGTGCCGGCTCGGCGCCAGGCGGCGCGGCTGCCGAGCCGCCCGCCCGGGCTGACTTGGCGGTACCCATCCCGGTCACTGCTTCAGGTGGGCATCCCGGCGCTGGTACAGCGATTCATCCACGTACCCCATCGTCTCCGGCTTCGCCTTGCCCAGCATCACCTGGAAGTAGACCGGCTCGAGGCTCGCGTTCACGTACCCGTGCACGACGCCGGGCGGGCACGCGATGCATTCCCAGGGCCCGAGCCGATGCGTCACCTCGCGTCCGGTCTCATCCTGAAGGAACACATCGAGGAACCCCTGGAGCACGAAGAACACCTCCTCGACCTCATGCGTGTGCGCGGCGTTGCCCTGGCCCGGCTCGACGTACATGATGCTCAGCGTGAAGGCGCGCGGCGGAATGACGGTGCTGTCGGTGTGCTTGCCCGAGCCGCCTGCGCCGATGAACCGATGCTGGGCGCGCTTGAAGCCTTCGACCTTCGCGTCCTCGAACGCGTTCCAGTCGGGTTTGCGGTCGCGGAACCGTGCGATGAACCGCGTGGAGAGTTCCTCCAGCGAGACGCCCACCAGCTCGGCGGGTCTCGGATGCCTTGCGACGGTCATGGTCACTCCTGCCGGACGGCGATGCCCAGATGCGTCGTGCGAGTCTACCCTTGACTAGTTGGTCAATCAATACTACGGTCAAGCCGGCGTCGTGGTGGTCCACTGCCGGCGCGTTCGACACCCCACTTCCGTGCAGCCATCCGCCATGACCGAACCGCTGCAACACTACGTCGCCGGCCGGGCGGCCGCGCACGACGGCGCACACAGTGCGTTGATCAGCCCGGTCAGTCTCCGGGAGTACGCACGTCTGGTGGAGTCGTCCTCCGCAACGATCGACGCGGCGGTGGCCGATGCGCGCGCCGCATATCTCCGGCACCGCCGGTCGGCCCTGCACCAGCGGATGCACTGGCTGACCGCGGCCGCACAGGCGATAGAGTCTGCCTCCGACGAGCTGGTCGAGCTGATCATCCACGACATCGGCAAGCCCAGGCGCGCAGCCGCCTTCGAGGTCCAGCGCTCGGCGCAGTTCTTCCGGGCCTGCGCCGCGACCGCATCGGTCCTGGGCGGCGAGACGCTGCCGCTCGACGCCGTCCCGAACGGCGCGGGACGCCTGGGCTACACGGTACGCGTGCCGTTCGGCGTGATCGCCGCGGTCACGCCGTTCAATGCACCGATCAACCTGCTGTCGCAGAAGGTCGCGCCGGCGCTCGCCGCGGGCAATGCCGTCGTGGTGAAGCCGCATCCCGCCGGCACACGGGTGGCGCTGCGGGTCGCCGCACTGCTCGTCGAGGCGGGCCTGCCTGCGGGCCTGTTCAACGTCGTGACCGGTCATCGCGACGCGGCCACGCGGCTCGTCTCGCACCCCGACGTCGCGGCGGTCACGTTCACCGGCGGGACCGCGGCCGGCGACGCGCTGGCGCGCGCCGCGGGGGCGCGCAAGTTCGTGGCCGAGCTGGGCTCGAACGCCGCCAACGTCGTGCTGGCCGATGCCGATCTCGCCGACGCCGCCACACGCATCGCCTCGGCCGCATTCGAGGCCAGCGGCCAGCAGTGTGTGTCGGCGCAGCGGATCATCGTCGACGCGGCGGTGCTCGATCGCTTCGTCGACCGTTTCGTGGCGGCGGCCGGTGCGCTGCGCGTTGGCGATCCCTACGATCCGGCCACCGATGTCGGCCCGATGGTGTCCGCGGAGGCCGCCGAGCGCGTGATGCGGATGGCGACCGAGTCGGTCGCGGCCGGCGGCCGTTTTGCGCTGGCGCCCACCCGGCAGGACTGCCTGGTGAGCCCCGGCATCCTGGTCGGATCGCCCAAGACCGCGTCCATCTGGCAGGCCGAGGCATTCGGCCCGCTTGCGGTGGTCGTCCCGGCCGCCGACCCCCAGGAAGCGCTGGACCTCGCCAACGACTCGCCCTTCGGACTGCAGGGGTCGCTGTTCACCCGCGACCTCGCCTGGGCCTTCCGGTTCGCCCGTGACTTCGATGTAGGTGCCCTCTGGATCAACGAGGCGAGCCGCTTCCGTCTCGACATGTATCCGTTCGGGGGCGTCAAGCAATCGGGGAACGGACGCGAGGGGATCCGCTATGCGATCGAGGAGCTCTCGCAGCTGAAGTTCGTGGGCCTGCGCTTCGACCTCTAGACCCGATCCGGACACGCCCATGGAGATCCCGATCCCAGACGCGCTGCGTCGGACGATGGCCGAGATCGGACCGATCTGGGCCGCCGACGTGCCGCGCAACGTGCGTCGGATGATCGACGCCTTCGACCCGGTGCTCGCACGGTGCCCGAAGGATGGGGTGGAGGTCCGCCGGGACATCGCCTACGGTCCGGATCCCGCGCATCGGCTGGACCTGTACCTGCCGCGGGGCGCGGGCGGCGTGCCTGCGGTCATGTTCGTCCATGGCGGCGCGTTCGTGGACGGCGAGAAAGACCGCTCGCCCGAGGTCTATGCCAACGTCTGCTACTGGTTCGCGCGGCACGGGGTGGCGTGCGTGAACATGGAGTATCGCCTCGCGCCGATGGCGCGCTATCCCTCGGGCACCGAGGACGTGGCCGCGGCCTGCCGCTGGCTGGCCGAACATGCCGGCGCGGTCGGGGTCGATGCCCGGAGGCTGGTGCTGTTCGGGCACTCGGCCGGAGCCGCCCATGCCGCGTCCTGCGCCTATGGCGCGCCCGGCGCCGAGGCCGCGCCGCAGCTGGCCGGGCTGATCGTCGTGAGCGGCCGCGTCCGGGCCGACAACCGGCCCGACAACCCTAACGCACGCAAGGTCGAGGCCTATTACGGCACCGACGCATCGCGCTACGACGAGCGCTCGGCGGTCGGCTTCGCCGATCCGCGGATGCCCACCTTCATCGGGTTCGCGCAGTACGAGAATCCGCTGCTCGACTGCTATTGCCTCGAGCTCGCGCACGCGCTGTCGGTGGGTCGGGGCGCGGCGCCACGCGTGCTGCAACTTCCCGGCCACAACCACACCTCGATCATCGCGCACCTGAACACGGCCGAGGACCTGCTGGGCCGCGAGCTGCTCGCGTTCGTCGAGCGTACGCGCCGCACCGACTGAAGGCGGCGGCGCGGGCGGCAGGCGGGGCGCGGGCGCGCTGTCCCGCCTCGGCATCATCGGAGCCATCCTCGGCCGCGAGCGGCAGTTGCATGCGCAGCGCAAGCGCCAGGTATGCAGCATCGTAGGCGCTCAGTTCGAACAGCGTGCCGGCGCATGGGTGGTGTCGTCGTTCAAGCGCGCTGCGATGGCCTGGATATGGAGCGAGGAGCGGCCGCGAACCCGTGCCCGCAAGCCCGGGCGGGCCGCTCGCGCCGGCCCTCAGATCGCGATCTTGCTGCCCAACTCCACGACGGCGTTGTTGGGCAGCTTCAGGAAGTCGGCCGCCGAGCTCGCGTTGCGGTGCATCTGAGAGAACAGCTTCTCGCGCCAGAGCGCCATGCCCGGGCCCACCGTCGGAATGATGATGTCGCGCGACAGGAAGTAGCTGGTGGTCATCGGATCGAGGTCGACGCCGTTCTCCTTGAGCAGCTCGAGCGCGGCCGGCAGGTCCGGGTCGTCCTTGAACCCGTAGTGGACGATGACCTTCCAGGCGCTGTGGCCGAGGTACTCGATCTCCAGGCGCCGGCTCTCCTCGATCCTCGGCACCTCGTGGTTGCGCACCGTCACGAACAGGTTGTGCTCGTGCAGCACCTTGTTGTGCTTGAGGTTGTGCAGCAGCGCATGGGGCACGATGCCGGGCCGGGCGGACAGGAACACGGCCGATCCCTCGACGCGCGGCGGCGGCGCGATGAAGACCGTGTCGAGGAAGCCTGAGATCTCCATCGCCTCGCCTTCGATGGAGTGGTTGAGCAGCGCACGGCCGGTCTTCCAGGTCGTCATCAGCAGGAAGACCGCGCCGCCGATCGCCAGCGGGAACCAGCCCCCGTCGACGAGCTTCAGCAGGTTGGAGGCGAAGAACGCGAGGTCGATCACAAAGAAGAAGCCGGTCGCGCCGATGCACAGGGCCCACGGATAGCCCCAGGCGTAGCGGATCACAAAGAAGGTCAGGACCGTCGTGATGAGCATGTCGAGCGTGACCGCGATCCCGTAGGCGGCGGCGAGGTTGCTCGAGCTCCTGAACATCACCACGGCCAGCACGATGGCGACGAACAGGCCCCAATTCACGAAGGGCATGTAGATCTGCCCGGCCTGCGCCTCGTTGGTGTATTCGACCTGCAGGCGGGGCAGGTAGCCGAGTTGCACGACCTGCTTGGTGACGCTGAACGCCCCGGTGATCAGCGCCTGCGAGGCGATGGCGGTGGCGAGCGTCGCGAGCCCCACCAGCGGCAGCAGCGCCCAGGCCGGCGCCATGGTGAAGAACGGGTTCTTGACCGCCGCCGGATCGGCCAGCAGCAGCGCACCCTGCCCGAAGTAGTTGAGGATCAGCGACGGCATGACGACCAGGAACCAGGCGAGCCGGATGGGCGTCTTGCCGAAGTGCCCCATGTCGGCGTACAGCGCCTCGGCGCCCGTCACGCACAGCACGACCGCCCCCAGGATCACGAAGGTGATGCCGGGCTGCGCCCACATGAAGCGCAGCGCATGGTGCGGGCTGACCGCGGACAGGATCGCGGGATTCAGCACGATCTGGGACACGCCGAGCGCGCCGATCGTCAGGAACCACAGCAGCGTGACCGGGCCGAAGAAGCGGCCGATGCCGGCGGTGCCGTGCTTCTGGACCGCGAACAGCCCGAACAGGATCAGCAGGGTCAGGGGAATCACCGCCTGCTTGAACGCGGGCGACACGACCTCCAGGCCCTCGACCGCCGACAGCACCGAGATCGCGGGCGTGATGACACCGTCGCCGTAGAACAGGCAGGTGCCGAAGATCCCCACGAGCAGCAGCACGCTGCGCAGCTTCGGCCGGTCCTTCACGGACTGCGAGGCCAGCGCGAGCATCGCGACCAGCCCGCCCTCGCCGTGGTTGTCCGCGCGCAGCACCAGGGTCACGTACTTCAGCGACACGACCAGCGTCAGCGTCCACACGAAGATGGACAGCACGCCGTAGACGTTGTCGGGGGTGAACTCGACATGCCCGGAGTTGAACACCTCCTTGACCGCGTACAGCACGCTGGTGCTGATGTCGCCGTAGACGACACCGATCGCGCCGAGGGTCAAGGCGCCCAGGCGCGGCTTGCTGGCGTTCGTGTCGTGGCTGTCGCTCGTCATCGGTCGGCCGATCCGTTGGCGTTGGTGCCGCGGATCATACGCCCGGCCTGCGCGATGCCAAGGCACCGGACCGGTCGGGCATCGCCGCGGGCGCCGCCTCGGCCGATCCGGTGTCGCCCGATATACTGCCGCCGGAGCGTCCGACGGAGCCACCCCATGACGTCCGCGCCCCCGGCCAGAGACCGCGCCATGCCCCAGGCCCACGCATGCCGGGATCGACGCACTCTGAGTAAAGCGAGGCAAGCATGGACCGCACACCCATCACGGCGCGCTCGCCGTCCTTCGACTTCCGGCCGAACGAGCGCTACCCCGATCCGGCGGTGCTGATCCTCGACCCGAGCTTCGCGCGCTACCGGATCTTCAGCAGCGCCCTGGAGCAGGTCGCCTCGGGCATGCGATGGGCCGAGGGGCCGGTGTACTTCCCGGAGTCGGGCACGCTGCTGGTGAGCGACATCCCCAACAACCGGATCATGAAGTACGACGAGCGCGACGGCAGCTTCACGGTCTTCCGCAGCCCGTCCAACTACGCCAACGGCAACACGCGCGACCGACAGGGGCGGCTGGTCACCTGCGAGCACTCGGTCACGCGCCGCGTCACCCGCACCGAGCACGACGGGACGATCACCGTGCTCGCCGATGCCTTCGAGGGCCGCCGGCTCAACGCCCCGAACGACGTCGTCGTGAAGTCCGACGACAGCATCTGGTTCACCGACCCGCTGTTCGGCATCAACGGCGACTGGGAAGGCGACCGCGCCCGGTCCGAGCAGCCGACGACCAACGTCTACCGGATCGGTCCGGACGGCATGCTCTCGGCCGTGGCCACCGACCTGGTCAACCCCAACGGGCTGGCGTTCTCCCCGAACGAGGACGCGCTGTACGTGGTCGAATGGAAAGGCACGCCCAACCGCAGCATCTGGCGCTACGACGTAGGCGCGGACGGCACGCTGTCGGGCAGGACCAAGCTGATCGACGCCGCCGACCAGGGCGCGCTCGATGGCTTCAGGGTCGACCGGGACGGCAACCTGTGGTGCGGCTGGGGCAGCAACGGCGCGCTGCAGGCCGAGCCGACCGACGTGGGCGGCATGAAGGCCCACGCGCTGCGCGGCCGGCCCGAGGACCTCGACGGCGTGAAGGTGTTCGATCCGACCGGCAAGCCGATCGGGTTCATCCGGCTGCCTGAGCGCTGCGCCAACCTGACCTTCGGCGGCCCCAAGGGCAACCGGCTGTACATGGCGAGTTGCCGCTCGGTATACGCGCTGTACGTCGAGACCTGCGGCGCAGCCTAGCCGCGGGCCGGCGCGTCGCGGGTCGACTCGCCTACCATCCGAACAGACCGGTCTTCAGCAGCGCAGCGCACACCGCCCAGCCGGCAATCACCAGCAGCGTGTAATAGATCCGGCCCGCCGTGCTGCGGGCCTGGTGCCGCCAGAGCTGGATCATCGCCACCGTCATCATCGCCAGCACCAGCGCATAGGGCAACAGCAGCCAGGTGAGCGCCTTGACGCCGGCCGGCACGGCGCCGACCAGCAGCAGGAACTGGTTGCGCTCCACCGCCCCCGCGATCCGGACGACCGCGATCGCGAGGAAGCCGAGCAGGGTCAGCCCGGACAGCACCGGGATCCAGGGCGCGGCCGCGATCAGCCGGCCGCGCCAGCCCTCGGGGCGCGCGCGCGCCGGGCTGCGAAACACCCGCAGGCTCTCGGTCACGGCATAGACGGGCACGGCGCTGAACAGCAAGGCCAGCGCGATCGCCACCACGGCCGCCGAACCGGCCAGCGCGAGCAGGTGCTCCTGGATCGTGGCGCTCCCGCCGTGCGTGCGCGAGGGCAGGCTGATCAGCTGATCGGGCGTGAAGAAGGTCGGGGCCGCCTCGTTCGCGCAGGCCGCGGACGGGCGCTCGCCGGGGGCGTCCAGGAAGGCTGCGATGAGTCGGTTGGCGCAGGGCAGCGAGAAGGCCTGCCCGTGCGTGCCGCGGGCGAAGGTGACGGTGTAGGCGCGCCCGAGGTGGCGCGCGACCCGCTCGGCGTGCGCCGGCGGCGTGATCGGGTCGAAGCTGCCCGACAGCAGCAGCGTCGGAATGTCGGACTTCACCGGCTGCAGGGCCGACTTGTCGAGCAGCCGGATCCGCCAGTCGACGCAGGCCTCGAGGATCTGCCGGCCCGCCTCGGCTGCGGAGTCGGCAACGCGCTCGATCACGCCGGTGAACTTCAGCGCGCCGACCGGCGTGTCGCCGAATTCGGAGCACACGACCGTCATGTACATGCCGTCGGCCATGTCGCTGTGGGCGGCCCGCATCAGCTGCACGAAGTTCAGCGCGAAGCTGAAGTCGCCCTGCTCCGCCCGCTCGATGATGTAGGGCACGAGCGGCACCGCCTCGCGGGCGTAGATCGACTGGTAGAGGGCCTCGTCGAGGTCCTTGCCGCTGATCTTGTCCGCCTCGGCGGCCTTGCCGGCCAGGCCGCGGCGCTCGGGGGCGAGGGGCACCGGCGCCTTGTCCAGGCGATCGAGCAGCGCGAGGTAGCGGGCGCCGAGGTTTGGATACGCGGCGTTGCACTGGGCCGACTCGCCGCAGCTGCGTGCGTACTGGTCCATCACGCGCTGCTTGACCGCCGGCACGTCGGTCACGAGGTTGAAGCCGAGCGGCACGACCGCGTCGAGGATCACGGCGCGCAGGTGCCGGGGCCGCTCGCGCATCAGGAACTGGCCGAGCTCGCTGCCGTAGGACACGCCGTAGAAGTTGAAGCTCTCGTAGCCGAGCGCCGCGCGCACCGCGTCGGCATCGCGCGCGTTCTCCACGGAATTGAACGCCGACAGGTCGCCGGCTTCGGCCGCGAGCCGCTTGCCGCACTTGCGCGTCGCCTCGCGCTCCTGCTCGGGCGAGGCGTCGGGCGGCAGGCGCGACGCCTCCCTGCAGAGCAGGCGCGGCTGCGAAAAGTAGGTGCCCCGCTGGTCCCAGAGCACGAGGTCGCGATCGAGCACCGGCCGCTTGGAAGGGTCGCCGAGCAGCACCGACGCGAACCCGCCGATCGTCGATCCGCCCGGCCCGCCCTGCGCGAGGAAGAGCGGGTCGGGCTTGCGGGCGGCGCGGTCGGCAGCGGGGATGACCACGACCGCGAGCCGGATGCGCGGGGAGCCGGCCTCCTCGTGCCGAAGCGGCACCGACACGTAGCCGCACAGCACCGACGGGTTGGCATCCGCGAGCTTGAAGATCCCGCAGTCCTCGGGCGACCAGTCGTCGGTGAACCGGTCCTCGAGCGCGGGCGCGGGGGCCGAGGCCGCATGCGGCATCGCCGCAAGCAGCGCCGAGGCCAAGACCAGCGCGCGCAGCGCCCCGACCGACAGGGTTCGAACGATGGACCCGACCATGCAGGCATGCTCCTCGGATGCGTTGGGACGGGGCCCGCGCCGGGCTGCGTCTCGACAGGCCCGATCGTATCGCCCACATGCCGGGGCGTCGCCCCGCGGACTGTCAGCGAGCGTCAGATTCCGCGAATCCGCTTGCGGGAAGGCAGCCGCCGCGCGATCCCTGTGGCCGTCGCTGACCATGACCGAGCCGCGGCGGCAGCAGTGCCCGTTCACGGCGCCGATCGCGCAGTTCACCCCGCGCCTGTCCGCGCGCTGCGACGTCCCGGTCGGCGAGTCGCTTTACGACCCACGCGACCGTCCCGTCGCCTTCCTGCAGGGCCTGTCCCGCCCGGGGCGCCAGATAGCCGGGCGGCCCGGCTCAAGGCGGCGCGGCAGGCTCCGTGCGGCGCGTGCCGCGCCCGGGCAGGGACAGCGCCACGACCGCGCCGAGCAGGTTGACCGCGGCGGCGAGCATCATCGCGCCCTGGTAGCTGTGGCTGCGGTCGTAGATCCATCCGGCCAGCAGCGGCAAGGTGGTCGCCGCGAGACACCAGGCGATGTAGATCTGCCCGGCCACGCGCCCGAAGGCGTTGCGGTGCCAGTACTGCGCGATCGCGCCCGCGGTCATGCCCGACACGAGCCCGTAGCCGCAGCCGATCATCGTCAGCCCCGCGATCGCCATCGACGGCGAGGGCCACGCGAGCAGCAGCAGCGCCCCGCCCAGCGCGAGCAGGTGCGCGCACGCGCCGACCTGCGGCGGCGCGAAGCGATCGACCAGGACGCCCCCGCCGAGTCGCGCGGCGGCGATCGCGCCGGTGAGCGCGGATGTGGCGGCGATCGCCAGGCCCGTGTCCGCGCCGTAGGCCTTGAGGATGCCGACCGCCTGGCTCATCACCGTCAGGCCCGCGGCCGCGGCGAGAAAGAAGACCCCGAACAGCCGCAGGAACACGTCCCAGCGACGGGCGTCGTCGGCGGCGGGCGGCGCGCCCGGATCGCGCATCGTGAGCGCGGCAGCGCGGTACAGCCAGGCCGCGACGGCGCTCGACAGCAAGATGGCGACCGACAGCGCGACCAGCGCCACGCGCAGCCCGTGCGCGGCGATCGCCCAGCCGAGCAGCGGCGCGCCGATCATCGCACCGAGCGGATAGAGGCTGACGAAGTAGCCGTTGGCCAGCCCCGTGCGCGACACGACCGCCTGGTTCATGCCCTGCTGAAGCGTCGTGAACACGATGCCGCCGCCCAGCCCGAACAACACGCCATAGCCCAGCGCGAGCTGCAGCAGGCTGCCCGCGGTGGCCGCGACTGCCAGCCCGGCCGCACTGAGCAGGCCGGCCGCAAGCAGCAGCGTCACCGGCGCGACGCGGCGATAGAGGCGCGGTGCGCTGACCATGCCGACGGTCAGCGTGACCGTCGCGAGCGAGAAGACGAAGGCCATGTCCGCGCGGCCGATACCCAGCATCGCCTCCATCGGCGCGAGCAGCACGCTGAACGCGTAGATGGTGCCGAACGGCAGGGTCAGCACGGTCGCGGCGACGATCGCGGCCACCGCGCGGCGGCGCCGCGCGACGGGGCCGTCCACCACGTCCGCAGGCGCGCTGTCGGGGCGCGGCGCGGTCACCGCCACCGCCGGGCCGCGGCCCGCCGCTGGCGAACCAGTGGGGCGGACGGGCATCGCCTCGCGCCCGAGCGGTTCACGACCGTACGCGCGCCGGGCGCCACCGGGCTCAGGCCTCGGCGGCCATGCGGCTCGCCTGGTCGATCGCCCGCTTGGCGTCGAGCTCGGCCGCCTCGAAGGCGCCGCCCACCAGGCTCGACTTCACGCCGGCCGCGCGCAGCTCGTCGTGCAGCGCGCGCAGCGGCGTCTGACCGGCGCAGACGATCACCGTGTCCACCTCGAAGAGCCGCGGCTCGCCGTCGACGCGCGTGTGCAGGCCGGCGTCGTCGATGCGCAGGTACTCGACGCCGTTGATCATCTGCACGCCGCGCCGGGTGAGCGTGAGACGGTGCGTCCATCCGGTCGTGCGCCCGAGCGTGGTGCCGAGCGGCTCGGAGCGGCGCTGCATCAGGAAGATGCTGCGGTCGGCGGCCTCGACCCGCGGCTGCACGCCGGTCACGCCGCCGCGCGGATGGTTGACGAAGTCGATGCCCCACTCGCGCGCGAAGACGTCGATGTCGAGCGCCGCCGAGACGCCGGCGTGACTGATCAGCTCGGCGACGTCGAAGCCGATGCCGCCCGCGCCCATGATCGCGACCCGCCGGCCGACCTCCCTGCGGCCGAGGATCACGTCGACGTAGCCGGCGACCATCGGATGCCCGATGCCCTCGACCTGCGGGCGGCGCGGCTCGATGCCGGTGGCGACGATCACCTCGTCGAAGCCCATCGCCTGGAGCATCGCCGCGTCCGCGCGCGTGTTCAGCCGCAGCTCGACGCCCTCGACGTCGATCATCCGGCGGTAGTAGCGCAGCGTCTCGTGGAACTCCTCCTTGCCAGGGATCCGCTTGGCGAGGTTGAACTGCCCGCCGACCTCGGGGCCGGCCTCGAACAGGGTGATCCGATGGCCGCGCCGGGCGGCGACGGTGGCATAGGCGAGACCCGCCGGCCCGGAGCCCACGACCGCGACGCGCCGCGCCGCGCGCACGGGCCGGTAGTTGAGCAGGGTCTCGTTGCACGCCCGCGGGTTCACCAGGCAGCTCACCTGCTTGCGCCCGCCGAAGGTGTGGTCCAGGCAGGCCTGGTTGCAGGCGATGCAGGTGTTGATCTCGTCCTCGCGGCCCTGCATCGCCTTGAGCACCAGCTCGGCGTCGGCGAGCATCGGCCGCGCCATCGAGACCAGGTCGGCGTCGCCGCGCGCCAGCACGGCCTCCGCGACGTCGGGCATGTTGATGCGGTTGCTGGTGATCATCGGCACGCTCAGCTCGCGGCGCAGCCTGCCGGTGACACCCGCGAAGGCCGCCCGAGGCACCATCGTCGCGATGGTGGGGACCGGCGCCTCGTGCCAGCAGAAGTGCGTGCTGATGATGGTCGAACCGGCCGCCTCGACCGCCTTGCCGAGCGACACCACCTCGTCGCGGGCGAGGCCGCCGTCGAGCATGTCCATCGCCGAGATCCGGAAGATCAGGATGAAGTCGGAACCCACGGCTGCGCGTACCCGCCGCACGACCTCCACCGGGAAGCGCATGCGGCGCTCCCACGACCCGCCCCAGGCATCGGTGCGCAGGTTGGTCTTCTGCACGAGGAAGGTGCTGAGCAGGTAGCCAGCGGAGCCGATGATCTCGACGCCGTCGTAGCCGGCCTCGCGCGCCAGGCGCGCGCACTCGGCGAAGTCGGCGATCTGCTTCTCGATGCCGGCCTCGTCGAGCTCGGCGGGGCGAAAGCGCCCGAGGCGCGACTTGACCGCCGACGGCGCCACGCAGGCCGCCGTGCCGGCGAGCGGGCCGGCGTGCAGGATCTGCAGGCAGATCTTCACGTCCGGATCGGCATCGTGCACCGCACGCGTGATCGTCCGGTGCCGGGCGGCGTCGTCCGCGGTGGCCAGGGCGGCGCCGGCGCCGCCCTCGGCGTTGGGCGAGAAGCCCCCGGTGATGATCATGCCCACGCCGCCGCGCGCCCGCTCCGCGAAGAACGCGGCCATCCGCTCGAAGCCGTTCTCGGCCTCCTCAAGCCCGGTGTGCATCGAGCCCATCAGCACCCGGTTCTTCAGGCGCGTAAAGCCGAGCTCGAGCGGGGCGAACAGGTGCGGGTAGCGGTCGGCGGTCGGTGTCATGGCGGCGCGATGTGGAGGGTGCCGGGGGGACGGCCTGTCGATGTTAAGTCGGTTCCGGCACGCGGGTCACGTTGGCGGGCCGTTCCCGGGTCACTCGTGAAGGCGAGCAGCGGGTCGATCTGAGCCCACCTCAGAGCACCGCCGACGCCCCGCCGTCGATGTTGACGCTCGACCCGGTCACGAAGCTCGCCGCCCCCGACACGAGGAAGAGGATCACGTTCGCGGCCTCGTCGGCCTCGCCTACGCGCCCGAGCGGCACGGTCTTGGCCATGTCGCGGTAGAGCGCCTCGAGGTCCACGCCCTGGCGCGCGGCGCGCGACTCGTGCTGCCCCGCTCGGACCAGTCCGATGCAGACCGCGTTGACCAGGATGCCGCTCGGGGCGAACTCCCTGGACAGCGCCTTGGTCATCGCGAGGCCCGCAGCGCGTGTGACGGTGGTGGGCGTCGTGTTGGCGCCTGGCGCCTTGGCGCCGATGTTGGTGACGTTGACGATGCGCCCGCCGCCGCGCGTCCTCATCTGCGGCACGGCGAGGCGGATCAGCCGGATCGCGGCGAACAGCTTCAGGTCGAGGTCGGCCTGCCAGATCGCGTCGGTCGCGGCCTCGAAGGGGCCGACCGCCGAGGTGCCCGCGTTGTTGACCAGGATGTCCACCCCGCCGAAGGTCGCGACCGCCTCCTCGACCACCCGCGTGCAGTCCTCGGCTCGGCTCACGTCCGCCGACACCGGGTGCACGGCGCCGCCGGCCGCCCGGATCGCGGCCGCCAGCGCGTCGAGCCGCTCCCGGCCGCGCGCGACCGCCACGAGCTGCACGCCCTCGGCGGCGAGCCGCAGCGCGGTCGCGTGGCCGATCCCCTGCGACGCGCCGGTGACGATCGCAACCTTGCCCTTCAATCCGAGTTCCATCATCGCCGCGCTCCTGGGTCCGGTCAGAGGCGCCGATCATGCACTGCACGCCGGACCTTGGCATGCCAGGGGCGCGCACGCGCGTTCCGGTTCCCGCTGGACCGCCATCCGGCGGCCCCGCGCCGCGCTCAGGCAGGCCGCCTGCGCAGCAGGTACTTCTGCATCCCGTCCATCACGGTCACGCCCTCCTGGTTGACGACCTCGGTGCGCATCGTCAGCACGCCGGTCGTGCGCCCCGGTGCGAGCCCGGCCACCTCGAGCGCCGAGTACAGCGTGTCGCCGACGTACACCGGGTGCAGGAAGCGGCTCGACTGCTCGATGAAGGCCTTCAGCGACTCCTCGACCATGTGCGGGAAGAGCCCTGCGCCGGCCGCGGTCTGGATCACCACCTGGTAGCCGTGCGCGAGCATGTCCGGCATCCCCAGGCGCCGGCAGTAGGCGGCGTCGTAGTGGATGGGGTGGTTGTCGCCGCTGGCGAGCTGGAACGCGGCGAACAGCGCGTCGGTCATGGTGCGCGAGGGCAGCGGGAAGCGCTCCCCCAGCTCGAAGTCGTCGAACCAGCGCTGCCCGCACAGGCGGTGCGCGGCGAAGTCGAAGCTCATGATCGGGTCCCCGGTGTCGGCTCGCCGTCATGGTGGCCCCTGCGCCGGGTCGGCGCAAACCCGGGCGGCGCCGGTCGCGCCTGCGCTAGACTGCGCCCTCGCGGACTGCGCTGATCCGGCGACCCGACCCTGCGGCAGCCCTCGGCGCACGGCCCGCGGCGCCTCTCCAGCCTCCATGTTCAGCTATCGCCACGCCTTCCATGCCGGCAACCACGCCGACGTGCTCAAGCACGTCGTGCTGGTCCAGCTGCTGCGTCACCTCGCCGCCAAGGACACGCCGTTCTGGGTCGTCGACACGCACGCGGGTGCGGGCATCTATGCGCTGGACAGCGACTGGGCGACCAAGCGCAGCGAGTTCGCCGACGGCATCGCGCGCCTGTGGACGCGGACGGACGCGCCGCCGCCGGTGGCCGACTACCTCGAGGCGGTCCGCGCGGTGAATCCCGACGGGCAGCTGCGCCATTACCCGGGGTCGCCCTTCATCGCGCTGCAGCACCTGCGCGAGCGCGACCGGCTCCGGCTCTTCGAGCTGCACGTCAACGAGATCGTCGCGCTCGAGCAGAACGTCGCGCAGGCCGGGCGGGCGGCCGCGCGGCGCACCATCTGCGCGGCCAGCGACGGCTTCGCGGGCCTGCGCGCGCTGCTTCCCCCGCCGCCTCGCCGCGGGCTGGTCCTGATCGACCCGTCCTACGAGGACAAGCGCGACTACGCGCGCGTCGTCGAGGCGCTGCGCGACGCGCTGGCCCGCTTCGCGACCGGCTGCTACGCGATCTGGTATCCGCAGGTGCAGCGGCGCGAGCCCGGCGAGCTGGTGCGCCAGCTCGCGCGGCTGCCCGAGCTGCGCTGGCTGCATGCGACCCTGACCGTGCGCGCGCCGTCCGCCGACGGGCTGGGCCTCAACGGCAGCGGCCTGTTCGTCGTCAACCCGCCGTGGACGCTGCCCGCCGCGCTGCGCGGCTGCCTGCCCTGGCTGACCGACGTGCTGCGCCAGGACGACACGGCGCGCTGGACGCTCGACACGGGCGGGCTGTAGCGCCGCGGGCGTCGGACACACGCCCGGGGTCGGGTCTGGTCGCCGTGTGCGTCAGCGAGGCTGCGGCGGGAAGGGCCGCGGCGGCACGCAGCCTGGCCCGACGCAAGGCGGACGCACCACCCCGAACGGCGGCGGATACACGGACGGGAAGACGGGTGTGTAGGCGCCCCGATGGGCGAAGTGCGGGTTGGCCAGCTGGTCGAGCTCGGCCTGGCGCTGCAGCTGCTCGCGCAGCCGCGCCTCGGATGCCTCTCGCAGCGGCCGGGTCGTCGTCACGCGCTCGCCCGGCTGGCGGGTCTCGAGCGACGGCAGGGTCGAGTCGACGCGCTCGCGCGGCTGCGCGCCGCCGGCGGCGTGGAAGGCGATCAGGAGCGCAACGAGGAGCGGCTTCAAGGTGGATCCCGGGCGAGGCAGGCGAGACCCGTCTGGTGTAGCCCGGCCCGCGCCCGGATACCAGGACATTTGCCGCGTCCGGGGCAAATCGGGCGTCCGCGGCAACCCGCGGGCCCAGCGACGCGTCGGGCCTCGATCAGCCCGCGGGTCCCGGGCCACGCCCTGCCCCACCCCCATCGATCAGGCCGTCGACCGCGTCCGCAGCGACCTCGCCGAGCCGGTGGAGCTGCATCGCGATCGCGCGGACGCTGCGGTTGTGGCGCAGCGCGATGGCAGCCACCGCGTCGCCGCCGGCCCAGGCCGCGCGCAGCGCTTCGGTCTCGTCGGGGAGCCACGGGCCACCCGGCTTCCATCCAGCGCGTCCGGCGCCGGCGGCCACCCCGCGCGGCCCGCTTGGCTCGTTGCTGGCGCGGGCCGCGCCGCGCTGCGTACGCAGCGTGACCGGCAGGCTCAGCCGGCCCATCCGGGCCGCGACCTGTGCGAGCAGCTCGCAGTCGACCAACGCGCCGTGGCGCTGCCGTGCGCCGCGGTCGATCCCGAAGTGGTCGCACAGGTCATCGAGCCGCTTCCTGGGAAGGTGGGCGAGCACCTGGTTGGCCATCGCGAGCGTGCACACCACCTCGCCCGCGACCGCGTACAGGCCCGGATGGGCGATCCGCGCGAGCTCGGCGTCCAGCATGCGCTGATCGAACGGCGCGTTGTGGGCGTAGAGCCGCGCGCCCGCCACGAAGGCGACGAAGCCCGGCGCCGTGTCTGTGAAGCTCGGCCGGCCCCGCAGGAAGTCGTCCGACAGGCCGTGGACCCGGAACGCGCCCGGCTCGACTGGCGTGCCGCGCGGATCGAGGTAGGCGTGGAAACGGTCCAGGCAGGCGCCGGTCAGCGGATCGAACTCGACCGCGGCGAGTTCGATCACACGCGGGCTGGAAAAGCCGGTGGTCTCGGTATCGATGGCGATGTGCTTCATGCGGAGTTCGATCGGTGCCGGGTCGGGCCCCGACGCGGGACCGCCGGGAGCGTCCCGGCCCCCTGGACGCCGGGACGCGAGCGCGCAGTGTAGACCCCGTGGCCCGCAGGGCCGCGATCCGGTGGTTGGCGCCAATCCTGCCCGGCGCACCGCAGGGCGCGGTCCGGGCCGCCGGAGCTCGCCCTTGCGCGAAGGCTTCAGCGCCAGCCGCCGTGGCCACCGTAGTAGCGGTAGCCCCCGCCCCACCGGTAGGGCGCGCCGTAATGGCGGGGCGCCGCGAACCGGTACGCGGGCCCCACGTAGACGGGCGGGGGCTGCACCACGACCGGCGCGGGTGGGTACGGCAGGGGATAGGCCTGCGGATAGGGTGCCGCCGGCGCCACCACGCAGCCTGAAACGGCCGCCGCGAGCAACGCGGCACACGGGACTGAGAAGAGAGGCTTCATCGGGCGCTCCGGATGCACGCCGTCGCGGTGCGGGATGCGACGCGACGGCGCATCCCTGTTCAACGCAGCCGGTTCGCCCACGTCGACCGCGCACCTGTTGCAGATGTAACGGGACCTTGCGGCGTGGCCGTGCGCGCCGCCCGCCCGGCTCAGCCCGGCCATGCCTTGCCCACGGCGACGCGCCACGTTCAAGCTGGAGGGCGTCTTCGGGTCACCTGCCGTCGACTCACCGAACGCCCACCACCTTGCCCAAGCGCGGCCCGTCCTCGTCGATCACGCCGAGTCGTTCTGCCGCAGCTTGGCGATCAGCACACCCAGGTCGACCCATGAGCGCCCGAGCCAGCGGTCGAACGATTCGCCCACCATGCGCTTGGACGAATCCATCTGCGCCATCTCTGCGAAGCGGGCGTTGGCATACAGCACGCAACCGCCGGGGTCGGTGACCACCAGGCCGTCGGGGGCACGCTCGACGGCCGACAGCACCGTGCGGCGTGCCAGCGCGGCTTGGCCGTCGCCGAAAGCGCGAACGGCGGCCGGGTTCGAATCGACCACCTTCAGGCTGGTCGCATCGACAATCAGCACCGCCTAGGACACCGCCTGGAACGCTTGATTCACGAACGTATATCGGTTGAGGCGTGAGCGAAGGCAGCATCGCTCCTGGGCGCCGGCACGGACAGGGCCTAGCAGCGCCCCGGTTTGCCCGCGGCGAACGCCTCGGCCGCCGCGACGGCCTGGCGGGCATCGATGGCCGTGAAGTCCGCACCGACCACTGAAACGAGTTCGGGACGCGCAACGAAGATCGGCCCGCCGACCATCATGCCGACGCCGGCATTCCTGGACGCCTTGCGAAGCGACCGGATCAGCGCGGTTACGGCGCTGATCTGCGCGTCAGTGCTGGTCGATACACCGATGAGGTCGAACCAGTCGCTGCGCGCCACGTCGGCGAGCTCATCCGGCGTCGCCGACTGCTCCGACCAGACGTCCCAACCGGCGCGGCGAAAGAACTCCGCCACCATCAGAAGGCCGAGCGTGTGCTGCGACCCCGGTGCCGAGGTGAGCATCGCACGGCGGGGGCCGCCGGCCGGATCGACCAGGAATTCGGGCAAGTCCGGGCTGAGCTCGAACAGCAGGTTCTGCAGCCGCCACAGTCCGAGCGTGACCTGGGTGAAGTCGCACTGGTCGCGCTCCCACAAGTCGCCCAGCCTGCGCGCGGCGGGCGCGAGCAGTTCGAGAAACAGCGCCTCGAGCGCCACGCCTCGATCTCGCAGCCGATCGACGAACAGTGTGCAGGCCGGGCTGTCGTCCTGCAGGATCAGGTTGGTCAGGGCCTCGACGTCGGCGCTGCCCGGACAGAGTGTCTGCTCGGCGCTGGCGCCCGGGGCGCCGGCTCCGGCGCGCCGATGCGCGAGTATCAGACGGGGAACGATCTCCAGCTCGATCGTCCGATGCAGCCATTCCTCGTGAAGCCCGCCGGTCCCTGGCTCGAACGCCAGCAGCCCGCGACGCATCAGCGATGGCTCACGCCGTTCTACCGGCGAGCCATCCTCGATCGACTGTTCCATCTCCCCCTCCTTCCGAATGCGGCGACCCGCTATCCGCCCTGCAGGTCGCCTACTCAGGTCGGGATGCCGGACCTTTCTTGAACGGAACAGACCTGGGGGAGAGTCGGGGCGAGCGACTGTTACGCGTTATCCCCCGCCGCACCCGGGCCAGTGTCAAGGGCGTGCGCTCGGGCTGTCAAGTTCTTGGGGGGCCTGAAAAGACACGAGTGTCACGCATGATTTACGTCAAGCCAGGTTGACATTGATCAAGGACCGGACTAGATTCGATTCATGAGCACGACGAACGACAGTCGCGGTCAGGGAAGGCGCCCGTCCGGCAGGCCGGCCCTGTACACCGAGGAGGAGCGCAGGCGGCGGGACGCATCGCCCTGGACGAACGTGCAGGGGATGCTCGCACCGCTCCAGTTCCTTGTATTCATCGTCAGCCTGGTGCTGGTGATCCGGTTCCTCGCCACCGGCGAGGGCCATGACGTGGCGACGCTGTCGGTGGTTGCAAAGACCATCGCGCTCTACGCGATCATGGTGACCGGCTGCCTCTGGGAAAAGGATGTGTACGGCATGTACCTGTTCGCGCCGGCCTTCTACTGGGAAGACGTCTTCAGCATGCTGGTGTTGGCGCTGCACACCGCCTATCTGGTGGCGCTCGCGACCGATGCCCTGGATGCACGGGGCCAGATGATGCTCGCACTCGCCGCGTATGCGACCTATGTCGTGAACGCGACGCAGTTCATCCTGAAGTTGCGCGCAGCCCGTCTCGATCAGGCGGCTAAGGTGGCGGCGGGTCCGGCCTCCATCGGCGGCGCCCAGGCATGAGCGCGGTCATTCCGATCCGCAGCAGCGCTGGCGCGGGCTGCGACGACCTGCCGGTGCTGCGCGAGCGCGGTCAGCGCGAAGTCTTCTGCGGGCTGACCGGCATCATCTGGCTGCACCGCAAGATCCAGGACGCGTTCTTCCTGGTGGTTGGCTCGCGCACCTGCGCGCACCTGATCCAGTCGGCCGCCGGGGTGATGATATTCGCCGAGCCGCGCTTCGCCACCGCGATCATCGACGAGCGCGACCTCGCGGGCCTCGCCGACTGCCACGCCGAGCTCGATCGCGTGGTCACGCGGCTGCTCGAGCGGCGCCCCGACATCCGCATGCTGTTCCTGGTCGGATCGTGCCCGTCCGAGGTCATCAAGCTCGACCTCTCGCGCGCTGCCGCGCGCCTGTCCCAGCGCTTCTCGCCCGACGTGCGCATCCTGAACTATTCGGGCAGCGGCATCGAGACGACCTTCACGCAGGGCGAGGATGCCTGCCTCGCGTCGATGGTGCCGGCGCTGCCCGCGGCCCAGACCGATGCGCCTGCGCTGATGATCGTCGGCACCTTGCCGGATGTCGTCGAGGACCAGTTCCGCCGGCTGTTCGACGAGTTGGGCATCGGGCCGCTGGTGTTCTTTCCGCCGCGCCGCTCGGATGCGCTGCCGACGGTTGGCCCCGGCACGCGGCTGCTGCTCGCCCAGCCCTTCCTTGCCGACACTGCGCGCGCGCTCGAGGAGCGCGGCGCACAGCGGCTCGATGCACCGTTCCCGTTCGGCGAGGAAGGCACGACCGGCTGGCTGCGCGCCGCGGCCGACGCCTGGGGCGTGGACGCCGAGCGCTTCGGGCGCGCGGTGGCGCCCTCGCAGGAGCGCGCCCGGCGTGCGCTCGAACGGCACCGCTCGATGCTCGCCGGGCGCAGCGTGTTCTTCTTTCCCGACTCGCAGCTCGAGTTGCCGCTTGCGCGCTTCCTGGCCAACGAGCTGGGCATGCGGCTCGCCGAGGTCGGCACGCCCTACCTGCACCGTCAGCACATGGCGGCGGAGCTCGCGCTGCTGCCGGCCGGCACGCAGCTCTCCGAGGGCCAGGACGTCGAGCGCCAGCTCGACCGCTGCCGCGCGGCGCGCCCGGACATCGTCGTCTGCGGCCTGGGACTGGCCAATCCGCTCGAGGCCGAGGGCATGACCACCAAATGGTCGATCGAACTGGTCTTCACGCCGGTGCACGGCTACGACCAGGCGGGCGACCTCGCCGAATTGTTCTCGAGGCCGCTGCTGCGGCGCTCGAAGCTGATCGCCTGAGCGCGCCATGCAGCTGACCCTCTGGACCTACGAAGGCCCGCCACATGTCGGCGCGATGCGTGTCGCCACCGCGATGCGCGACGTGCACTACGTGCTGCACGCCCCGCAGGGCGATACCTACGCCGACCTGTTGTTCACGATGATCGAGCGGTTGCAGAAGCGCCCGCCGGTCACCTACACGACGTTCCAGGCCCGCGACCTCGGCGGCGACACCGCCGAGCTGTTCAAGAACGCGGCGCGTGAAGCCTTCGAGCGCTTCGCGCCCAAGGCGATGCTGGTGGGCGCCTCGTGCACGGCGGAGCTGATCCAGGACGATCCGGGCGGGCTCGCCCGTGCGCTTGCGCTGCCGATCCCGGTGGTCGCCCTCGAGCTGCCCTCATACCAGAAGAAGGAGAACTGGGGCGCCGCCGAGACCTTCTACCAGCTTGTCCGCCACCTCGCCGTGCCCGTCGAGCGCGCACCCCGCGCACCGGGTGCGCGTCCGCGCTGCAACCTGCTCGGGCCGACGGCGCTGGGCTTTCGGCATCGCGACGACGTCCGCGAGATCACCAGCCTGCTCGACGCTCTGGGCATCGACGTCGCGGTCGTGGCGCCGCTGGGCGCGACCGCAGCCGACATCGCGCGACTGGGCGAGGCCGAGTTCAACGTGGTCCTCTACCCCGAGACCGCATCGCAGGCCGCGCAGTGGCTGCTGAAGAACCTGAAGCAGCCGATGACGAAGACCGTTCCGATCGGCTTCGGGGCTACCTGCGAGTTCATCCGGGAGGTCGCGCAGCTGGCCGGCGTCGATCCCGAGCCGGTGCTGGCTGGCGCCCCGTCGCGCGCGCCCTGGTACGCCCGCTCGGTCGATTCAACCTACCTCACCGGCAAGCGCGTGTTCGTGTTCGGCGATGCGACGCACGCGGTGGCCGCCGCGCGCATCGCGGCCCGCGAGCTCGGGTTCACGGTGGTCGGCCTGGGCACCTACAGCCGCGAGTTCGCCCGCGAGGTCCGCGAGGCCGCCAAGCTCTACGGGCTCGAGGCACTGATCACCGACGACTACCTCGAGATCGAGGAGCGCGTCGCCGAGCTGCAGCCCGAGCTGGTGCTGGGCACGCAGATGGAGCGGCACATCGCAAAACGCCTGGGCCTGCCCTGCGCGGTGATCTCGGCGCCGGTGCACGTGCAGGACTTCCCGGCCCGCTACGCGCCGCAGATGGGCTTCGAGGGCGCCAACGTACTGTTCGACACCTGGGTCCAGCCGCTGATGATGGGTCTCGAGGAACATCTGCTGACGATGTTCCGCGGCGACTTCGAGTTCCACGAGGATGCCGCCGCGTCGCACCTCGGGCGCACCTCGGCACCCATGCAGCGCTTGCCGCAGGCGATGGCCGAGGCGCTGTCTCAGCCGGCGCAGCGTGCCACAGCCGAGCCTGCCCTCGGGGTCGGCACCGACGGCGAAGTCGCCCTCGACGAGCACGTCAACACGGTCGCCGCGGCGACCGATGCGATCGGCACGCAGCAGGTCGTGCCGGCCGCCGCAACCGTGACCGAGACCGTCTGGGCGGACGCGGCACTTAAGGAACTACAGAAGATTCCGTTCTTCGTCCGGGGTAAGGCTCGCCGGAACACCGAGCGCTTCGCGCTGGAGCACGGCGTCACATTGATCACGGTGGACACGCTCTATGATGCGAAATCGCACTTCAGCCGTTGACACAACGGCGGTGAACGTCGTCGTCGTGACGATGGACACCCATCTTTCGAGCGCATTCGAGCGGGCGCTCACCACGCTTCGGCGCGAGTTGCCCGGCATCTCGGTAAAGGTGCACGCCGCCTCCGAGTTCGCCGGCGAGCCCGACAAGGTCGAACGCTGCAGGGCCGACATCGCTCGGGGCGACATCGTCATCGCGGGCATGCTGTTCCTGGAGGAGCACTTCCTGCCGATCCTGCCCGACCTGCGCGCACGGCGCGACCACTGCGACGCCATGGTCTGCATGGCATCGGCCGCCGAGGTCGTGAAGCTGACGCTGGCCGGCCATCTCGACATGGACAAGCCGGCCACCGGGCCGATGGCGCTGCTCAAGAAGCTGCGCGGCAACAAGGAGAAGTCCGCCACCGGCGGCGCCGCCCAGATGAAGATGCTGCGGCGGCTGCCGCAGATGCTGCGATTCATTCCCGGTACCGCGCAGGATCTGCGCGCCTACTTCCTGACGCTTCAGTACTGGCTCGGCGGCTCCGACGAGAACGTGCTGAACATGGTCCGGATGCTGATCGATCGCTACGCCGACGGTCCGCGGCGCGGTCTGCGCGGTGTCGCCAAGGCGCAGCCGCCGATCGAGTATCCGGACATGGGCGTCTACCATCCTCGGATGGTGGGTCGGATATCGGCCGATGCGGCGGCGCTCCCCCGCCCCCCGAACGGTGCGGCCACCGGCACCGTCGGGATTCTGGTGCTGCGCTCGTACCTGCTGACCGGCAATGCCGGCCACTACGATGGCGTGATCGCCGCGATGGAGGCGCGCGGACTGCGGGTGGTCCCTGCATTCGCGGCCGGGCTCGACGCGCGACCCGCGATCGAGCAGTACTTCATCAAGGACGGGCACAGCGTGGTCGACGCGGTCGTTTCCCTGACCGGATTCTCGCTGGTGGGTGGCCCGGCCTACAACGACGCCCGCGCCGCCGAGGAGATCCTCGCGAAGATGGACGTGCCCTACCTGGCTGCACATCCGGTCGAGTTCCAGACGCTCGAGCAGTGGGGCGGCAACGAGCGCGGCCTGCTGCCGGTCGAGAGCACGATCATGGTGGCAATCCCTGAGCTCGACGGGGCCACCAGCCCGATCGTCTTCGGCGGACGCCCCGGTGCGGCCGGCACCACCTGCAACGGATGCCATCATCACTGCGAGTTCTCGGCCGCGGACAACGCCCAGGACATGCACACCTGCCCGGAGCGGGCGCTGATGCTCGCGGCCCGCGTCGACAAGCTGATCGCACTGCGCCGCAGCGAATTCGCCGCGCGCAAGGTCGCCATCGTCATCTTCAACTTCCCGCCGAACGCGGGCAACATCGGCAGTGCCGCCTACCTGTCGGTGTTCGAGTCGATGTTCCACACCCTCACCGCCATGAAGGCGCAGGGCTACACGGTGGATTTGCCGGCCGATGTCGATGCGCTGCGCGATGCCGTGCTGCAAGGCAACGCGGCACAGTACGGCGCCGACGCGAACGTCCACGCGTTGATCCCCGCCGACGACCACGTCCGGCGCGAGCGCTGGCTCGCACAGATCGAAGCGCAGTGGGGCCCGGCGCCCGGTCGCCAGCTGAGCAACGGCAGCGCGATCTTCGTGCTCGGCAGGCAGTTCGGCAACGTGCTGGTCAGCGTGCAACCGGCGTTCGGCTACGAGGGCGATCCGATGCGCCTGCTGTTCGAACAGGGTTTTGCGCCGACGCATGCCTTCTCGGCCTTCTACCGGTATCTGCGCGAGGATTTCGCCGCCCATGCGGTGCTGCACTTCGGCACCCATGGCGCGCTCGAGTTCATGCCCGGCAAGCAGAGCGGCATGTCGGGCGCCTGCTGGCCGGACCGCCTGATCGCCGACCTGCCGAACATCTATCTCTATGCATCGAACAACCCGTCGGAGGGTGCGATCGCCAAGCGCCGTGCCGGCGCGACGCTGATCAGCTACCTGACCCCGCCGGTGGCGCAGGCCGGCCTGTACCGTGGGCTGGTCGATCTGAAGGCCTCGATCGAGCGGTGGCGCGCGATGGAGTTGTCGGCGCCCGAGCGTCCCGAAATGGCGGCACTGGTGCAGGCGCAGGCCCTGGAGCTCGACCTCGCCGAGGCCGAGCCGACCTGGGATGCGGCGGTCGGGGGCGACGCCGACCTGCGCATCGCCCGGCTGGCGGCTCAGGTCCTGGAGATGGAGTACACGCTGATCCCGCACGGCCTGCATGTCACCGGACGCGCGCCAAGCCCGGTGGAGCGTGTGGACATGCTGCTGGCGATGGCCGAGGCCTCGCACGGCAGCCGCCCTGAGCGCGCCGCCATCGAGACGCTGGTCGCCGGCCGCGGCATCGAGCAGGCACTGCAGGCGGGCGCCATAGCGCGCACCGAGGCCAGCGTCGCGCTGATGGAAGAACTCGCCGCCGCCGACCTGATGCTCGCGAAGGACACCGAGGTCGATGCGATCCTGCGCGCACTCGACGGCCGCTTCATCCGGCCGGCGCCGGGCGGCGACATCCTCCGCACCCCGGCAGTGCTGCCGACCGGTCGCAACCTGCACGGATTCGATCCGTTCCGCATACCGAGCGCGTTCGCGGTGCGCGACGGCGCCAAGCAGGCGCAGCGCCTCATCGATCGCCACATGGCCGACGGCAACCCGTTGCCCGAATCGATCGCCATGGTGCTGTGGGGCAGCGACAACCTCAAGAACGAGGGCTCGCCGATCGCGCAGGCGCTGGCGCTGATGGGCACGCTGCCGCGCTTCGACAGCTACGGGCGCATCGCCGGTGCCACGCTGATCCCGCTGGCCGAGCTCGGTCGCCCGAGGATCGACGTAGTGATCACGCTCTCGGGCATCTTCCGTGACCTGATGCCGCTGCAGATCAAGCTGCTGGCCGAGGCTGCGTTCCTCGCCGCGTCGGCCGACGAGCCGCTCGAGCAGAACTACCTGCGCAAGCACGCGCTGGCCTACCAGCGCGAGCACGGCTGCACGCTCGAGATCGCATCGCTGCGCGTCTACGGCAACGCCGAGGGCGCATACGGCTCGAACGTCAACAACCTGATCGAGAGCAGCAACTGGTCCGACGAGAACGAACTGGCCGAGACCTACTCGCGCCGCAAGGGCTTCGCCTACGGGCGCAGCGGCCGGCCGGTCCAGCAGACGGCGATGCTGCAGAGCGTATTGGCCGACGTTCAGCTGACCTACCAGAACCTGGATTCGGTCGAGCTCGGGGTCACCACGGTCGACAACTACTTCGACACGCTCGGGGGCATCACGCAGGCGGTCAAGCGCGCCAAGGGCGGGGAGCTGCCGCCCGTGTACATCGGTGACCAGACACTGGGCGACGGTGCGGTCCGCTCGCTGCGCGACCAGGTGGCGCTCGAGACCCGCACCCGGATGCTGAATCCGAAGTGGTACGAGGGGATGCTCGAGCATGGCTACGAGGGCGTGCGCCAGATCGAGGTGCATGTGACCAACACGATGGGCTGGTCGGCGACCACCGGCCAGGTCCAGCCCTGGGTGTACCAGCAGCTGACCCAGACCTTCATGCTCGATCCGGAGATGCGCGACCGGCTCGCCCGACTGAATCCGACGGCGTCGGCGCGGGTAGCCAACCGCCTGCTCGAAGCCTCGGAGCGCAAGTACTGGCAACCCGACGCGCAGATGCTCGATGCGCTGCGCAAGGCGAGCGAGGAACTTGAAGACCGCCTCGAGGGCGTCTACGAAGGAGTTTCCCCATGAATGTCGCGAGCGTCCCCTTCGCCGAGATCAAGCGGCCCGCCAAGCGCGGCACGGACGGCGAGGGCAGCGTCCAGGTCCAGCTCGACCCCAACCTGAAGATCGGCAACGCCAAGGTCTTTGCGGTCTACGGCAAGGGGGGCATCGGCAAGAGCACCACCTCGTCGAACCTGTCGGTCGCCTTCACCAAGCTCGGCAAGCGGGTGCTGCAGATCGGCTGCGACCCCAAGCACGACTCGACCTTCACGCTGACCAAGAAGCTG
>CAYNRU010000063.1:0-23214 GCA_964399635.1 uncultured Bordetella sp. | reverse complement strand
AGCGCGACGCCGGCACGGGGTGGGAGTCACTGCGCTGCGTCCCGCATCCCCCGGCTGCGCCGGGGGATCCCCGTGGGGTCGGCCGCCGCGACGGGAGCGTGGCAAGAACTCGCTCCGCTGCGCTGCGCTCAAACAGCTTGCCCCTCTCGGCCGGCCTGCGGCCGTCCGAGTCCCGCCGCGACGACCAACCCCACGGTGCGGGCCAACGGCTCCGTGACCCCCGACCCGCGGCGCCGTCGAACGAGCGTCGTGACAGTCGAAGGCGATCTCACGGAAGGGCAGATCAACGACGACGGCAGCGGTCGATGTCGATGTCGATGTCGATGTCGATGTCGGTGCGGGTGTCGGTGTCGGTGTCGGTAGCGATGGTGCGTGCGATGGAGGGCCGACGGTCGGGCCGCCTGTGGCGCCGCTGCCTGCCGCATGTCCGGCCTGCGAGTGGCGCGATGCGAGCGCCCCGCGCATCACGCATCACGCATCACACAACAGGCAACAGGCACGCATTCGAGGCACGAGTCGAGCAGCCGAGCGCCCCTGAACCCAGTCCGAACCGCCCTGCGGCCGCGCCCGCTCCAAGGTCCTCCGCTCCCGCGTCGGGCCGGCTCCTTCGACCAGCTGCCGGCTGCGCGCGCATCCACCTTGCCCGGCGCCGCTGCGGGCGGCACGTTCCGCAGCGACCTCGGGACGCACCGCGCGGGGCGGGGTGGCGAGGGGGCTCGGACGGCCGCAGGCTGGCCGAGAGGGGCAAGCTGTCTGAGCGCAGCGCAGCGCAGCGAGTTCTTGCCCCGCCCCCCTCGCCGCCCCGCCCCGCGCGGGGACCCCCGGCGCAGCCGGGGGTGCGTCCCGCCGAGCGAAGGAACGTGCCGCCCGCAGCGGCGCCTCGCGCCAACCCAAGAGCGGAGCAACCTACCGCCCGCAGCGGCGCCTCGCGCCAACCTCCGAATGGCGGGACGTGCCGCCCCTACCCCCCCACCACCCCGCGCTCGCGCGCCTCGTGCAGCATGTGCAGCGTGATCTTGCGGACCTCCGCCTTGCTTTCCTCGATGTGGCTGCGCAACAGCAGGTCCGCCGCGTCCGCGCGACGCTGCACGATGGCGCGCAGGATCTTCGCGTGCTCCTGGTAGGTCGCGTCGATGCGCGGCGTCTTGGTGAAGTCGAGCCGCCGGATGATCCGGATGCGCTCCGTGACCTCGGCGTGCACCCGCGACATCTCCCGGTTCCCGGCGCTCTCCACCAGCACCGTGTGGAAGGCCTCGTCGCGCTCGGCGACCTCACGCATGTCGGTCGCGCGGTCCTCGGGTGCGCACATCCAGATGCGCTTGAGATCGTCGAGCTGCGGGCGCTCGAGCGTCTCGCACAGCCGCCGCAGCGCGGTCGTCTCGAGCACGATGCGCAGCTCGTAGAGCTCCTCGAACTGCCGGAAGTCGAAGGGCCTGACCCGCCAGCCGCTGCGGAACATCACCTCGACGTAACCGTCGCGCTCGAGGCGATAGAGCGCCTCGCGCACCGGCGTGCGCGAGGCCTGCGTACGCTCCGACACCTCCGTCTCGGTGAACCGGTCACCGGGCAGCAGCCGGAAGTCGAAGATGTCCTGCTTGACCCGCTCGTACACCAGCGTCGCGAGGTTCACGGCCACGGGTCGATCCGCTCCGCGGGGCGTCGATGACACCACGCGGCTCATGCCCCGGCCTTCAGGCAGGCCACCCGGTGCGGCACCGGTCCGCCGCGCTCGAGCGCCCGGAGCACCGGCATGCTGCGGCCGCAGTCGGCGTCGCCGACCGGGCAGCGGCCGTGGAAGCGGCAGGCCGACGGATCGGGGTCGACCGGGCTGCGCACCTCGCCCGCGAGCTCGACGCGCTGGCGGCCGCTGCCCGGGATCGCCGACAGCAGCGCGGCCGTGTACGGATGCGCGGGGTCGTCGAACATCGGCCCGGCCGGCCCCTCCTCCACCAGCCGACCGAGGTACATCACCAGCACGCGGTCGCAGAGCAGCCGCACGACGTTGAGGTCGTGCGACACGAACAGGTAGGTCAGCCCGCGCTCGCGGCGCAGCCGCGCCAGCAGCTGCAGCACCACCGCCTGCACCGACACGTCGAGCGCGGCCGTGGGCTCGTCGAGCACCAGCAGCGACGGCTCGGGGGCGAGCGCGCGCGCGATGCCCACGCGGGCGCGCTGGCCGCCCGACAGCTGGTGCGGATAGCGCCCGAGCAGCTCGGGCGGCAGGCCGACCTCGTCGGCGACGCGACGCACGCGCGCCTCCACGTCGCCGGGCAGCCCCAGCCGGATGGCGGGCTCGGCGATGGCGTCGCGCGCGGTCTGGCGCGGATCGAGGCTGTCGGTGGCGTCCTGGAAGACCAGCTGGATGCGGGCGCGCTCCCTGGACACCGCGAAATCGCGGGCGGGCACGGCGCCGATGTCGCGGCCCTCGAAGACGATCGCGCCCTCGGTCGGATCGATCAGGCGCGCCAGCAGCCGCGCGAGCGTCGACTTGCCGCAGCCGGACTCGCCGACCAATCCGACCGACTCGCCGCGACGCAGCCGCAGGCTCACGTCGTCGACCGCGTGCAGCTGCGGCGCGGTGCGGCCACGGCCGAGCGCGAAGCGGCGCGACAGGCCCACCACCTCGAGCAGCGTGTCGGACGCCGCCGGGGCGGCGGGTGCCGCGCTCAGAGGGCGGGCAAGGGGTTGGAGCATGCGAAGTCCTCGGTGGCGCCGGGCGGCACATGGCGCAGCCCGTCGCGGCACGCGGGCAACGCCTGCGGGCAGCGCTCGACGAAGCGGCAGGCCGGCAGGTCGGTGCGGCGCAGGTCGGGCAGGCTGCCCGCGATCGGCTCGAGCTCGTCGAGCGACGCGCGACCCGCCGGGGTCGAGCCGATCAGCGCGCGCGTGTAGGGATGGCGCGGCGCGACGAACAGCCGCGCCGTGGGGGCGGTCTCCACGACGTGGCCCGCGTGCATCACGACGATGCGGTCGCAGAAGTCGGCGGCGAGCGCGAGGTCGTGGGTGATCAGCAGCGTCGCCACCGAATCGGCGCGCGCCCGCTCCCGGATCAGCGCCAGCACGGCCGCCTGGGTGGTGACGTCGAGGCCGGTGGTCGGCTCGTCGGCGATCAGCAGCCGCGGCCGGCTCGACATCGCGAGCGCGATCATCACGCGCTGGCACATGCCGCCGGACAGCTCGAAGGGATAGGCGCTCCAGCGGCGCTCGGGGTCGGCGATGGCGACCTCGCGCAGGCACTCGATGGCGCGGGCGCGCAGGTCCTGGCTGCGGATCGCGTGATGGCGCCCGAGGACGTCCTCGAGCTGCCGGCCGATCGGGCGGATCGGGTTGAGCGCGGCACGGGGGTTCTGGAACACCATGCCGATCTCGCGGCCGCGCAGGTCCTGCAGTTCGCGCTCGCTCGCGGCCAGCAGGTCCATGCCGTCGAAGCGGATCACGCCGCCGGTGATCCTGGCCGCACGCTCGGACAGGCCCAGCAGCGCGTGGCACAGCACCGACTTGCCCGAGCCCGATTCGCCCACGAGGCCCACGATCTCGCCGCGGCCGACGGTCAGGCTCACGCGGTCCAGCGCGCGCACGGTGCCCGAGCGGGTGCGGAACTCCAGCGACAGGTCGTCGATCGACAGCAGCGGCACGGCGGTGGCCGGCTGGTCCGCCGCGGCGACGCTCACGTGCGCCTCCGCGGATCGAGCAGGTCGCGCAGCGCGTCGCCGAGCAGGTTGAACGAGAACACCGCGACCATCAGCATGGCGCCCGGGAACAGCGCGACCCACCACTCGCCGGACAGGATGTACTGCGCGCCCTCGGCGACCATGATCCCCCACTCGGGCGTGGGCGGTCGCACGCCCAGGCCGATGAAGGACAGCCCCGCCGCGTTGAGCATCGCCCAGCCCATGTTCAGGGACACCTGCACCGCGATCGGCGGCAGCAGGTTGGGGAACACGTGGCGGATCAGCACGCTCCACTCGGAGTTGCCGGCGAGCCGCGCCGACTCGACGAAGCCCGCCGAGCGCCGCACGTTCGCCTCGGCCCGTGCCACGCGGATGTAGAACGGCAGGTTGATGATCGCGGTCGCGACCACGATGTTGGCGAGCGTGTTGCCCAGCGCCGCGACGATGCCCATCGCCAGCACGAACAGCGGGAAGGCCATGATGGTGTCGGCTACCCGCGACACGATGCGGTCGAACCAGCCGCCGAAGAAGCCCGCCGCGGCCCCGAGCGACGCCCCGATCATGAAGGACAGCGCGACCGCGGCGACCGCCAGCGCGAGGTCCAGGCGGGTGGCGACCAGGCAGCGCGACAGGATGTCGCGGCCCAGCGCGTCGGTGCCGAACCAGTGCGCCGCCGAAGGCGGCTGCAGCGCGCGGGTGGTGGCGGTGGCGAGCGGATCGTAGGGCGCGATCCAGGGCCCCACCAGCGCGAGCAGCACGATGAGCGCGAACAGAGCCGCCGCGAGCAGCGTGACCGGGTTCTCGGTCAGCACGTGGCGCAGGTGGCCGCCACGCGGCGCGGCGGGCGGCGATTCGGACGGCAGGCCCGCCGGCACCGCGCTCATGCCTGTACCGCCACGCGCGGGTCGATCAGCAGGTAGGCCAGGTCGATCAGGAGGTTGAGCAGCACGTAGAGCACACCCATCGTCAGCACGAAGCCCTGCACCGGCGCGTAGTCGGCCGCGGTCAGCGACTCGATCGCGAAGGAGCCGATGCCCGGCCACGCGAACACCTTCTCGACCAGCACATTGGAGCCGAGCAGGAAGGAGAACACCATGCCCAGCGTGGTCACCACCGGCAGCAGCGCGTTGCGCAGCGCATAGCGCACCAGCACGGTCGGCGAGCGCAGCCCGAGCGCGCGCGCGGTACGCACGAAGTCCGACGACAGCACCGACAGCATCGAGGCGCGGGTCATCCGCGCGATGGGCGCGAGCACGAACAGCGCCATCGTCACTGCCGGCATCACCAGCTGCTTGGCGCACGCCCACCACAGCTCGAAGTCGAGCACCAGCAGCGCGTCGACCAGGTACAGGCCGGAGACCGGGGGCGGCGGCGAGAACGACGGGTCGAGCCGTCCGATCGGCGACGGCGCCCAGCCGAGCACGAAGTAGAACAGCCAGGTGAGCAGCAGGCCGGTGAAGAACACCGGCAGCGACACGCCCGCGGTGGTGATCACGCGGGCGAGCTGATCGACCCAGGAGCCCTGGCGCACCGCGGCCATCACGCCCAGCGGCAACGCGATGGCCACGGCCAGCAGCAGCGCGAAGAAGGTCAGCTCGAGCGAGGCCGGCAGGCGCGATGCGATCTCGCTCGCGACCGACTGGCCGGTGGTGAGCGACTGGCCGAGCTCGCCGCGCGCGAGGTCGCGCAGGTACGCCACGAACTGCTCGGGCAGCGAGCGGTCGAGGCCCAGCTGCACGCGGATCTGCTCGATCGCCTCCTGCGAGGCGGCCTGGCCGGCGAAGTACGCCGCCGGGTCGCCGGGCAGCGCCCGCGTCAGCAGGAAGGTGATCACCACCACGCCGAGCAGGTTGGGCAGCGCCCCGACGATGCGCAGCAGCGCGAGACGGATCATGACGGCGGCAGGCCCATGAAGCTCACGTGCGCCGCCACCACGCGCCACCCCTCGGCGGTGCGCACCCAGGTCTGCTGCTGGCGGCCGATCCAGCCGGGCCGCCCGGCCCGCTCGAACTGCACGCTGGCGGTGGCGAAATCGCGGCCGAAGGTCTGGATGACCCGGCGCAGCAGCGTGCGCTGCAGGCCCTGCGACGGGCGCGACGCGCGGAACGCCGCGATCTCCTCGAAGCTCCACAGGTTCTCGGTCGCACCGAAGCGCAGCGTGAGCGGGTGGTTCCAGAAGAGCTCGTCGAGCACCGCGACGTCGTTGGCCACCAGCGCGCGCTCGTAGCGGTCGAACACCGCCTCGACCTCGGCGAGCACGTCGGGCAGGTTGACCTGGGCGTTGTCGATCATGGGAATCCTGGTGAGGGGTCGGGGGTCAGACGAGCGCGGCGGGCGGGCGGACCACCGCGACGCCGAGCTGCTCCAGCGCGCGGGCGACCCGCAGCGCGTCTGCTTCGCGCCAGGGCGCGGCGATGATCTGGATGGCGATCGGCAGACCGGCGCGGGCGATCGGGGCGGCCACCACCGGCAGACCGGCGCAGGACACCGGCTGCGTCAGCAGGCCCATGCTCGCGCGAGACGGATGGCGCTGGCCCCGGATCTCGATCCAGTCGTCGCCGATGGTGGGCGCCTCGCAGGGCACGGCCGGAGCGAGCAGGATGTCGTGGTCCTGGAACAGCGTGTCGACCCGCGCGACGTACTCGCGGCGCACGCGGTGCGCGCGGTGGACCCAGGCGGCGGGCACCAGCGCGCCGGCTAGGAAACGGCCGCGCGAATGCGGCTCCATCGCGTCGTAGCGGTGCCGCAGGTCGTCGAGGTGCAGCGCGCCGCCCTCGGCGGCGGTGATCACGAACGCGGCACCGCGCCCGAGCGCGCTGTCCGGCCATTCGGCGGCGCCCACGGGCACGAAGGTCTCGATGGCGGCGCAGGCCGCATCGACCGCCGCCACCGCGGCGGGCGTGGCCATCTCCTCGAACCAGCCCCCCAGCCGGGCGATCCGCAGGCCGGCGAGGTTGGCCCCCGGGTCGGCCGCGAGCGCGGGCGCCGACGGGTCGGAGGCGCGCTGCGCGCAGCCGGGATCGCGCGCGTCGGGCCCCTGCATCGCGTCGTAGGCGAGCGCGAGCTCGCGCACCGAGGCCGCGAGCGGTCCGATGGTGTCGAGCGAGAACACGAACGGGAACGAGCCGCCGCGGCTCAGGCGCCCGAAGGTCGGCCGCAGCCCGAAGACGCCGCACAGCGAGGCCGGCACCCGAATCGATCCGTTGGTGTCGGTGCCGAGCGCGATCGGCACGAGGCCTGCCGCCACCGCGGCGCCCGAGCCGCCCGACGAGCCGCCCGCCATCCGCGAGAGGTCGTGCGGATTACGCGTCGGCCCGTAGTGCGTGTTCTCGGTGGTGAATCCGTAGGCGTACTCGTCCATGTTGAGCGCGCCGACCAGGATCGCGCCGGCGGCCTCGAGCCGCGTGATGGCAGTCGCGTCGGTCGCGGCGGCGTGTGCGCCCGGGCGATCGCGCTCGATGCGTGAGCCGGCCAGGGTCACCAGCCCGGCTACGTCGAACAGGTTCTTGACCGCGAAGGGCACGCCCGAGAGCGGCCCGACCGGGGCCTCGCCGGCGGCGCGGGCGGCGTCGATCGCGCCGGCGCGGTTCAGCGCCCGCTCGGCGAGCACCGCGGTGAACGCGTTGATGCGGGGGTCGACCTGCGCGATGCGCGCGAGGCAGGCGCGGACCGACGCCACCGCGCTCATCGCACGAACACCGGCAGCGGCTCGACCTCGGGGGCGAGGGGCACCGCATCGAGCGCCTGCGCGATCGCCGCGAGCCGCTCGAGGTTGGCCACCACCTCGGCCCGGTTGGCCAGTGTCACCGGCAGCCCGAGCATCGCCGCGCCCGCGTCGACCCAGGCCTCGATCCGTTCATGGTCCATCGTGTGCTCCCGTGCGGGGCGGCCCGGCGCGAGCGCGTCAGGCCTTAGACAGCTGCCGGAAGTCCGGCTGGAGGTGGAACCAGTACATGTAGCCGTTGACGTCCTTGCGCATGGCCACGTCCATCAGCGGCTGGAACAGCGGGATCCGCGGCACCTCCTCGTTGGTGAGCTTGATCATCGCGCGCACCTCCGAGTCGTACACGTACTTGTTCTCGGGGAACCGCGCATTCTCGACCATCTTGTCGAGCTTGGGGTTCTGGTAGGACATCGTGTTGAAGACCGCGTTCTGGCCGTGGTAGCACCAGAAGAAGAAGTACTCGGGGTAGTTCAGCCAGCCGCCGAAACGGTTGATGATGATCGGCATGTCCTTCTTGAGCAGCGCCGAGCGCCAGTTCGCGCCGGGCACCTTCGCGATCTGCACCTTGATGCCGATCTGCGCGAGCGACTCCTGCAGGAGCACCGCCATCGGCTCGTTGGTGGTCGCCGAGCCGCTGTCGAAGGACAGCACGGTCTCGAAGCCGTTCTCGTAGCCGGCCTCCTTGAGCAGCGCGCGGGCACGCGCGATGTCGGTGTTCCAGCCGTGGGCCTGCGGCCACACCGGCAGCTTGGGGTCGTTGCTGCCACCGTAGAGCTTGACGGCGCGGCCGTAGACGGCGACCTCGTTCATCTTCTCGTACGGGGCGGCGAGCGCAACCGCCTGGCGCACCTTGACGTTGTCGAACGGCGCCTTCTTGACGTTCATGCCGATGTACCAGATCGCGTTCTCGATCGGGGTGGAGACGACCTTGAGCGACGGCTCCCTGCCCATCTCGGCGAAGTCCTTGGGCGGCATGTCGTAGGTCATGTCGATGTCGCCCTTGACCAGCAGCGCGCGTCGCGTGCCGGCATTGGGCACGTCGCGCTGGATCACGCGGCGGATCTTGGGCAAGGGGCCGTTCTTCCAGTCGTCGTTGCGCACATAGACGATCTCCTGCCCGGGCCGCCATGACTCGACCTTGTAGGCGCCGCCCCCGGCGACGTTGTTCTTCGTCCACGCGAGGCCCCAGGGATCTTCCTTGGTAGCGTTCTTCTTCACCAGCTCCGAGTTGAAGACGCAGGGCACGGGCACGGCGATGTCCATCATCGTCATCTTGTCGGGGCGCAGGAACACGACCCGGAAGGTGTGGTCGTCCACCGCGACGAACTGCTCGGGCTTCTCGAGCGAGCCGGCCGCCATCTGGAAGGTCGGAAAGCCGCCGACGCTCACGGCGCGGTCGAAGGACCACTTGACGTCCTTGGCGGTGATCGGGGTGCCGTCGTGGAACTTCGCGGACTTCCTGAGCTTGAAGGTGACCGACGCGTTGTCGGGCGCTACGGTCCAGGACTCGGCCAGCTCGGGCTCGAGCTTGCCGAAGTCGTAGGTCACCTGGCCGTTGGGCAGGGTCTTGCGCCCGAAGGTCATCAGCCGGTCGTAGCAGATCCACGACACGCCGTAGCTCGGGCGGTTGGCGCCGACCGTGTGGATGTCGAGCGAGTTCGGCCCGAACTCGTTGGCGACGACCAGCAGCTCCTTGCGGCGGTCCGACTGCTGCGCGATCGCCTCGAGCGACAGCGACGACATACCGGCCAGCGCGGCCGATCCCTGTACGAATCCACGACGGTCCATGTTCGACGTTCTCCGGATGGCGATTCAGTGTTTGGAGGCGAGATACGCGCGCCAGCCGCCGAGCAGGGTGGCCTCCTCGGCCCCCGGCAGTGCGTGCGGCTCGCACAGGAAACCCTTGACCCACGCGCCGCCCTCGGTCTCGACGCTGCCGATGCACAGCGGCGCGGGGATGCCCTCGATGAACGACGCCCAGCCCGCGCGCGGCAGCGCCCACACCTCGATCTCGAGGGCGGCGCCGGCCGGGTCGCGGACCATGCCCGGGCGCGCCGGCACGGTGCCGGGCAGCGCGAACAGCCGGTAGTGCGGCGCGGTGCGGGTGCGGGACACGAGGCGCGCGCCGCGCGAGGTCAGCTGGCCGTTGAGCGGCAGCCCCGACATGTGGGCGCCCACGACCGCGATCGGCACACTGTGCGGATCGGCGAGCGGCGCCTGCGCGGGGGCCTCGCCGGAGGCCGCGCCCGGCGCGCACAGCGCGGGCGCCAGCCGGTGCGCGAGCGCGATCAGTCGCTCGTCCGAGAAGGCCGCGCCCACCAGCGACACGCCGAAGGGCAGGCGGTCGTCGCGGCGCGCGGCGGGCACGTTGAGCGCCGCCAGGTCGAGCAGGTTGGTGAAGTTGGTGTAGATGCCGAGCCGGCTGTTGAGCGTGACCGGATCGGCGAGCATCTCGCCGATCGTGTAGGTGGTCGGCGTGCCGGGCATCAGCAGCGCCGCATGGTCGCGCCAGAGCGGCTCGAGACGACGGCGCAGCGCGGCGAGCCGGTAGGAGGCCTCGAAGGCCTCGCGCGCCGACGGGCCGGTGCCGGTCACGATGCCGGCGACGACCGGGTGCACCGCGTCGGGATGGGCACGGATGAAGTCGCCGACCGCGGCGTCGCGCTCGGCGACCCAGGGCCCGCCGTACAGCATCTCCGCCGCCTCGCGCAGCGGCGCGTCGTCGATCGGCACGAGCTCCCAGCCCGAGGCCCGCAGCCGCTGCAGCAGGGACTCCCACGCCGCCTGCTGTGTCCGGTCGCCGAAGAACTCGGCGCGCGCGGGCACCGCCAGGCGCGCCGGCGCGGCCCAGCCGGCGTCGATCAGGCCGTCGCGCACCGGGTCGCGCGAGAACGGGTCCTCGACGTCGAAGCCGCGCGCGGCGGCGAGCACCCTAGAGGCGCCGGGCAGGTCGGCGGCGAAGATCGACACGCAGTCGAGGCTGCGGCAGGCTGGCACCACGCCGGAGGTGGACAGCAGCCCGCGGGTCGGCTTGACGCCCACCAGGCCGTTGAGCGTCGCGGGCACGCGCCCGGAGCCGGCGGTGTCGGTGCCGAGCGAGAACAGCACCTCGCCGCGGGCCACCGCAACCGCCGAGCCCGAGCTCGAGCCGCCCGAGATGTAGCGGGCGTCGGCCGCGCAGGCCACCGGCCCGTAGGGTGAGCGGGTGCCGTTCAGTCCGGTGGCGAACTGATCGAGGTTGGCCTTGCCGAGCAGGATCGCACCGGCCTCGCGCAGCCGCGCCACAACGGCCGCGTCACGGGCCGGGCGCCGGGCGTAGGCCGGGCAGCCGGCGGTGGTCTCGAAGCCGACGGCATCGATGTTGTCCTTGACGCCGAACGGCACCCCGAACAGCGGCAGCGCGCGCGGGTCGCCGCCCGACCTCGCCAACCGGTCGCCAAGCGCGGAGAGCTGCGCGTCCAGCCCGGGTTCGTCCAGCCGCGAGATCCAGACCGGGTTCGGACCCCAGTCGGCGCGCAGGCGGGCGCGCAGCGCGTCGGCCACGTGGGCGACCGGGTCGGTGGCCGCGAAGGCGGCAGCCAGCCAGGCGCCGATCGCGTCGCCGGCGGCGGCGGAACGAGTCGGGGCGGACGGGTCGGTCGACGCGGACATGGGCACTCGGGCATCAGGTTGTATACAAGAAGGCGTGCAAGTGAATGCAAACGGCGTGCCAGCGCGGCCGTGTGCCGCCGTGGTGCGCGGCGCCGGGGTTCGGAGGCGCGCACGGCGCGCGAGCGGCGCGCCCGCGCCCGATCCCGGTGCATGCCGCGCCCGGGTTGCGCGTCCGCAGGGTGGCCCCGCGGTCCTACCGGCGTCCCGATCGGCGGGTCGCCAGCCGACGAGGCCACCGCACCGGGACGCAGCACCGGAGGCAGAACCGCCGCCGCGCCACGCGCCGATCCCTGGAACGGCGCGCCGCCGCGCGCGTTTGACACCGGTGGTCGCGCGTGTGACCGTTCGCAGGCAGCCTACGGAGACACGATGCATCGCTACGACCGCGTCATCAGCAACGGGATCATCGTCGACGGTACGCGCACGCCGCGCTTCCGTGCCGACCTGGGTATCAAGGACGGGCGCATCGCCATGATCGGCCGGATCGATCCGGCCGAGGCCGCCGAGGTGATCGACGCGACCGGGCTGGTGGTCGCGCCGGGCTTCATCGACCTGCACACCCACTACGACGCGCAGGTGTTCTGGGACCCCTACTGCACGCTGTCGAGCTGGCACGGCATCACGTCCGTCGTGATCGGCAACTGCGGCTTCGGGTTCGCCCCGGTCCGGCCCGAGATGCGCGAGCGCGCGATGCTGTCGATGACCCGCGTCGAGGCCATCCCGCTCGCGTCGATGGCCGCCGGCATGCCCTGGGACTGGGTGACCTTCCCCGAGTTCCTCGACAGCGTCGAGCGCACGCCCAAGGCGGTCAACATCCTGCCCTACGTGCCGGTCGGCCCGTTGCTGATCTGGGTGCTCGGGCTGGAGGACGCCAAGGCCGGGCGCCGGCCCACCGACGCCGAGCACGCCGAGCTGCGCCGGCTGCTGGGCGAGGCGATGGACGCGGGCGGCTGCGGCTGGTCGGCCCAGCGCATGCTGCCCGACGGCCCGTCGTCGGTACAGCGCGACCACGACGGCTCGCCGATGCCGACCGACGTGATGCACGACGACACCTGCCGCGAGCTGGCCGGCGTGCTGCGCGAGCGCAACGCGGGCTTCATGCAGATGCTGCTGGTGTCGGGCAACCATCCGCGCGACCAGGCCTTCTACGAGGAGATGGCCGAGATCAGCGGGCGGCCGATGATCATGAACGTCGTGCAGGCCTTCGACGACCGACCGCACGTGCACCGCCGCGCCCTCGCCTGGCTGCGCAGCTGCCGCGAGCGCGGCATCCGCGTCTTCGGCCAGGGGCTGACCACCGATGCCGGCTTCTCGTTCACCTTCGAGAACTGGAACCTGTTCGACGACGCGCCCGCCTGGCGCGAGGCGACCACCGGCACCCTCGAGGAGCGGCGCACCAAGCTCGGCGACCCGGCGCGCCGGGCGGCCCTCAAGGACCGGATGCCGATCAGCGCCACCGGCCCGCTCGCGGGCATCGTGGTCACCGGCCCCAGGCTCCCGCATAACCAGCAGTGGCTCGACCATACGCTCGCCCTCATCGCCGAGAAGACCGGCCGCCACCCGGTGGACGTGATGCTCGACATGGCCGTGGAGGAGAACCTCGAGACCGAGTTCTTTGCGGCCCCACCCAACGGCAACATCGATTACCTGAGGGAGATCGTCGCCGACCCCTACGTGCTGTTCGGCGTGTCGGACGGCGGCGCGCACACCAAGTTTCTGACTGCCGGGCGCTATCCGACCGAGACGCTGTGCAAGGTCGTGCGCGAGCACGGGATGATCTCGCTCGAGGAGGCGCACTGGCGGCTGTCGGCGCTGCCCGCGCAGGTCGCGGGCTTCCACGGCCGCGGCGTGCTGACGGTGGGCGCGCCGGCCGACGTGATCGTCTACGACTACGAGCGCCTCGCGGTGCTGCCCGAGCAGATCGTCCACGACCTGCCGGGCGGCGAATGGCGCCGGATCCAGCGCGCCCGCGGCTACCGCTGGATCCTCGTCAACGGCGAGGTGACCATCCGCGACGACGAGCAGACGCAGTGCTTTTCGGGCGAGCTGCTGCGCCACGGGGGCGCAGCGCCCGAGCGCCGCGCGGCGGCGACGGCGCCCCTGGCCGGGCAGGCCTGAGCGGCTCGGCGGCAGCGCCCGCAGCGCGCCGACTCCTCCCCGTACACCTCGCGCCGGGAGCGGGCCCGTTCAGGCCAGGGCTGCAGCGATGAACGCGTCGTTCTCGGCCGGGCGCCCGATGGTCACCCGGATGCAGCCCGCCAGCCCGGGCAGCCCGTCCTGGCGGCGCACCAGCACGCCCCGCGCAAGCAGCGCCGCATGCGCGGCGCGGGCGTCCGGCGTGCGGATCAGCAGAAAGTTGGCGGCCGACGGGAACACCGTCCAGGTCGGGTGCGCGCGCAGGGCGTCGGCGACGCGCCGGCGCTCGCGCACCACGGCCCGCACGCCGTCATGCATGTAGCCCGGGTGGGCCAGCGCCACCTCCGCCACCGCCTGCTGCATCGTCGACACCGCGAAGGGCGGCACCAGCTTGCGCAGCTGACGAGCGACCGGCTCGCTGGCCAGCGCATACCCCAGCCTCAACCCGGCCAGGCCCCAGGCCTTGGAGAAGGTGCGCAGCACCACCACGCGCTCGTGGGTGGCGGCGAGCGCGCGCGCGTCCTCGCCGCTGTAGGGGCCATAGGCCTCGTCGACCACGGTCAGCCAGCCGGGCGACGCGTCGATCACCGACTGAAGCTCGCCCTCGGGGAGCATGGAGCCGGTGGGCGCGTGCGGCCGCGGCAGGTAGATCACCCCGCCGTCTCGGCGACCCTCGCCCGCGGGCGAGGCGATCGCCTCGCGCAGCGCCGCGGTGTCCACCGAGAAGTCCGCGCGCAGCGGCACCTCGACCAGCCCGGCCCCGAGCAGGCGCGCGTCCAGCCCGTACAACGCGAAGTTCGGGGACACCGTCGCGACCCGCCGGTCGAGCCCGGCCAGCTGGATCAGCAGCGAGATCAGCACGTTGCTCCCGGTCGCGACCACCACCCCCGAGGCCGGCCAGCCGTCATGCGCGCCGATCGCCCGCGACAGCGACTCGGCGTTGAGGTCGCCGTAGCGCTGCCAGGGCGCCTGCGCCATCCGCGCGAGTGCCATCGCCTTCAGGTCGGCGGGAAAATCCTCGGGCGCCTCGTTCTGATCGAGCTTTACCGGGGCCTCCACCGGCACGAAGGGATAGTCGGGGCTGTCTAGTACGGCGGTGCGGATGGGCAGCGGCATGGATATGGGCAGGTACGCGGGTGGCGGGTGCAGGATCGGCCCGCGAGCGGGGCGCAGGACCGCCAACGATACAATGACAGGTTGAACGTTCACGAGACGCGCGCCCTGCGGCGCCCGCGATCGCCCGCCCCGCCCGGGTCGCGCCATCGCCGTCCGCTCCCCGAAAAGGTTTCCCATGAGCCTCAAGTGCGGCATCGTCGGCCTGCCCAACGTCGGCAAGTCAACCCTGTTCAACGCCCTGACCAAGGCCGGCATCGCCGCCGAGAACTACCCGTTCTGCACGATCGAGCCCAACGTCGGCATCGTCGAGGTGCCCGACCCGCGGCTCGCGATCCTCGCCGCCATCGCCAAGCCCGAGAAGGTGCTGCCGGCCACCGTCGAGTTCGTCGACATCGCGGGCCTGGTGGCGGGCGCCTCCAAGGGCGAGGGCCTGGGCAACCAGTTCCTCGCCAACATCCGCGAGACCGACGCGATCGTGCACGTGGTGCGCTGCTTCGTGGACGAGAACGTCGTGCACGTCGCCGGCAAGATCGACCCGCTGTCCGACATCGAGGTGATCAACACCGAGCTCGCGCTGGCCGACATGGCCACCTGCGAGAAGGCGATGCACCGCTCCGCCAAGCAGGCCCGCTCGGGCGGCGACAAGGAGGCGGCGCGCCTGGTGGCCGTGCTCGAGAAGTGCCTGGCGATCCTGAACGAGGCCAAGCCGGTGCGCGGGCTGGACCTCTCCCCCGAGGAGCGCGCGGTGCTGCAGCCGCTGTGCCTGATCACCGCCAAGCCGGCGATGTACGTGGCTAACGTACGCGACGACGGTTTCGTCGGCAACCCCCACCTCGAGGCGGTGCGCGCGCTCGCCACCGCCGAGAAGTCGGTGGTGGTGCCGGTGTGCGCGGCCATCGAGGCCGAGATGGGCGACATGGACGATGCCGACAAGGCGGTCTTCCTCGCCGACATGGGCATGACCGAGCCGGGCCTGAACCGCGTGATCCGCGCGGCGTTCACGCTGCTGGGCCTGCAGACCTACTTCACCTGCGGCCCCAAGGAAGTGCGCGCCTGGACCGTGCGCGTGGGCGCCACCGCGCCGCAGGCCGCGGCCGTCATCCACACCGACTTCGAGAAGGGCTTCATCCGCGCCGAGACCATCGCCTTCGACGACTTCGTCGCCTGCAAGGGCGAGGCGGGTGCCAAGGAGAAGGGCAAGATGCGGCTCGAAGGCAAGGACTACGTGGTGCGCGACGGCGACGTGCTGCACTTTCGGTTCAACGTCTGAAAAACCTTCGCTTTTGCAGCGCCACGCCGGACGCGCCGCCACAGGAAGTTCTGCCGCCGCCCGGACCACGGCGTTACTGGCGGCGCCGGATTGGATGTCCTTCCTGGAGTCGCTGTCGCCGCCGGAGCGCTTGGTGTGTGGCGTCGAGGAATGGATGCTCGGGGCGCCGTGCTAGTCATTAGGAATGGAAGACCGCTCCCGGCCATGAGGCGACGCTCGATACGACGCCACAAAGCGGACCGCCGAGTCGCGAGATCGATCCGTGGGCACCGGCGAACACTTGGATCGGCGAACCCTCGTGGCGATCACCACGATGTCAGCGGGCGCCGGCGCTTAAGCGAGGCAGCAATTCCTGCTGGCCACTGAAGGTAACTTCCACGGCGCGCCCGGCAGCGCGGCGCAGCCAGCCCGCCTTGGTGAAGTGCTGGTAGATCTCGTCTGCCAATTGGCCCGCGAGGTGATCGCGCCGTTCAGACCAATCCAGGCAGCGGTACGCGAATCGGCGCCGTCCACTCGGTGAACCCGGATTCATCCCCAGTCCTTGGAGCCACTGCATTCCCGCTTCGGTAAGTTCGTACCCGTCGGCTGCCGAAGTCATGCGTTCTTCGCGCTGAAGCGCATCGAACACCGTGACCGCCAGTTGCCCCGCCAAGTGCCCGTAGCAACATCGCGCAAAGCGCAGGCGTTTGCGCTCAGGATGGCCCCACGCGCGATCGTGGCCATCGCGCTCCGCAACCAGCGCCAAGGCCTCTAGGGCATGCGCCACCTCCGCATCGGCCAGCCGGTAGTACCGATGACGGCCCCTGGGCTCGCAGACAACGAATCGAGCATCCAGCAACTTGCCTAAATGCCCACTTGCGGTGGCAGGCGTCACCGATGCTGTCTTTGCCAGTTCGCTGGCACTGGCGTACTCGCCAGACAGCAAATAGGCCAGCATGCGAGAGCGCGCCGGGTCGGCCACGATGGCAGCCACTCGGGCCAGGCGAGGTTCGTGGGGTGCGCTCATGGCTGTCAGATTAGCGCGCTTTGCGAGTCCGAGGGCGCCAGGTCGCGCACGAGCAATCCGTAGTCGCGCACTACCGTGGCGACCCGCAGTCGGTAGCCCGCGAGCACGTCGCTGCGGCCTTCCTGCTGGGCGTGGCGATGCATTCCGTGGCAGCGCCAGCTGCGCACCGCAGCTTCATCGCGCCAGAAACTCAGAGACAAGTATCGCCCTGGTCGTGCAAGGCTCTCGAACCGCTCTACGAAGATGAAGCCGTCGATGGACTCCAGATCGGCCTTTAGCGCAGCCGCGATTTCGAAGTAGCGCGGCGCTGCACCCGGGCGCGGATCCACTTCAAAGATGACCGCAATCACGGCGTCACCTGACGCGCCACATTGCGTGTCGAACTCACATCCTCAAGCCACGTACGCTCCTCGCGAAGAATGAAGCGCTCCGACTGTGCGCGCTCGAAGTTGACGCGCCCCTCGGCGTCGCTCTTGAGCGTTGCGCGGTAGCGTTCGTAGGCTGCCATGTTGTCGAAACCGATCAAGCCCCAGGCCACATCGTTACTTCCCTCGTGCGGCAGGAAGTAACCGACAAGTTCGCCACCGCAGCGCGGAATGATGCGGCCCCAGGCTTCGGCGTAGCCTTTGAAGGCGTCGCGCTGGAAGGGGTCAATCTGGTAGCGGATGAAACAGGTGATAGTCATCGTGTGCGTTCGCGGTCGGATGGATTGGAGTGCAACTGTGCAGCAGATGACGCGCGGGATGCTTCGGTCCGGGCCGAAGTATGTCGAGCCCCGGGGCCCCAAGGCGGGCGGGCTGTCGTTGGTCGGGTTCCGCCGACGCCAGAGTCAGCTTTCGATGCCTGCGGCCGGCGCCTTTGGGTCGGGTTGAGCCGTTGACCTCTATTAGGCGCAGCCGTTCACCGGCGTCGATGCGCTCACCGCTACGCGAACGACCGCTGACTAGGGGTTAGCTGTCAACGTCGGTCGAAAACTGACCCACTTCCGGGGCCTGTGGGTCAGTTTTGCACCGGCGCTAACAGCTCTGTCCTACCCCTTACCACCCACCTCCAACGGTTTGCGGTATACGCAGCTACGCCGCGCCACGACAAAGCCGCAGTCTTCATACACGCGGTTCGCGCCGCTCAGGTTCTGGCTGTCCACGCCCAGAGCCGATTCGTTCATGCCCGTCGCCGCCTGGGCGCGCAGGCTGCGCGAAATCAGCGCTCTCGCAAGGCCACGGCGGCGCCAGGGCTCGCCCACGCTGATGTATTCGGTCCAGCCGCGCTTGCGCCCATTGCCCGCGTTCCAAGCATCGTCGATGTACCCGCGTACCTGCCCGGCCACTTGGTTGGTCTGCACATCCCAGGCAACCTGCCACAGGTGCGGCTGAAAGACCGGGCTGAGCAGCCAACGCTGGTAGTCGGCCTCGTCTGGCGGTGCATAGCCCCAGTGGGTCTGGAACGCCCGGGCATGGGCATCCCAGATGGTGCGGTGGTGCTCGGGTTGTACCGCCCGCACCTCCAGCCCGACGGGCAGAGGGAAGTCGGCAATGTCATTGAGCGTGTGGCGCTCCATGGTGTGGAAATAGCGCTCTGGTCGGTAGCCGGACTTTTCCAGCAAGGCCGCGCGCGCGGTTTCACCCTGGGTGACGAAGGCATGATGGGCGTGCCTGGGTGCGCTGCGGTGCTCCGCCGCGGTCTCGAGCTGGCGCGACTCCAGCCACGCATGCAGGCTTGCGCCAATCCCTTGCCGGCGCCACTGTGGCGCCATGACGGCAAACTGCCCATACAGCCGCAGGCCGTCTGCCTGCGCCCAGTGCCAGGAACGCACGTAGCCGGCGATCTCCGTCCCGACCTCGGCGATCCACACGTCCCGCTCCGGCACGCAGCTGGTGAAGGCCGCGTAGTCACGCGCCACGTCTTCGACCTTGCTGAAAAACCCGGTCTGGTCGGCGGCGAAGCTCGCATTGGCACAAGCGACCATGGCCTCGAAGTCGGCGGGCCCGGCAAAGGCCCGGAATTTCACACCCTGCGCTTGGCTGCGCAGCAAGGCCTGCTCCGGGTTGTTCGGTCTGTTCTGTGGCGCATTCAAAACGCCCACGCCCCAAGCTGGTAGTAGTCGAACCCACTGCTGCGCCCGCCCAAGCACTGCGCGAGGAAGTCCTCGGTCTTGCGGTACATCGTGAGGTTGTTGGGCCAGCGCTGGTTGCCATGGCCGTCGCCCGGGAAGGTGACGTATTCCACCGGGCGCCCGGCTTTGCGCAGGGCCTGCACCATCAGTTCGGACTGCTCCAGCTTCACGCGCACGTCGTTCACACCGTGCATGACGAGCAGCGGGCGGGTTTGCGGGCCGACCTTGAAGAGCGGTGATCGCGCGTCCATGTCGCGGCGGTCTTCGGGCTTGGCTGGGTCGCCCACATAGCGGTGCCAGCCGATGATGCCCAACTCCCAGTAGGGGGGCACTTTCTCCAGGAACAGCGCCAGGTTCGACACGCCCACGAAGCTCGCAGCGCAGGCGAACACCTCAGGCGTGAAGGTGGCCCCCACCAGCGCCGCGTAGCCGCCATAGCTGGCCCCATAGATCGCCACCCGCGCGGGATCTGCAATGCCCTGTTGCACGGCCCATTGCACGCCATCAACCAGGTCGTCGTGCATGCGACCGGCAAATTCGCCGATGGCCTTCTCCATGAACGCGCGGCCATAGCCTGACGAGCCCCGGTAGTTGATCTGCAGCACCGCGTAGCCGCGATTGGCCAGGAAATTAGGCATCCATCGGTTGGTGCCGTCGTCTTCAGCCCAGCGGTCTCGCCGCCAGGGGCCGCCGTGCACCAGCAGCACCATGGGCAACTTGTGCGCCGCAGAACCCGCGGGCAGCGTGAGGTAGCCATGCAGCGGCAGGCCGTCCCGTGCGGTCAACGCCACAGGCTTGGCGGTGGCGAGCTTGTTTTCCATCCGCCTTAAACGACTCTCGCCCAGCAGCTGCGGGGGTCCATCGGCAGGCAGAAGGTAGGTGAGCGAGCCCCGGTCGGTGGCCACTACCGCCGTCATCGTGCGCTCGGTCTGGTCCATGCTGGTGATGGACACCTCGGCGGGTTGCCCGCCCGCCAGCGCGTCCAGGCGCTCGCGCAGCGCCGCGTCGAACACCTCGCGGCGCGGGTAGCCGGGCAGCGAGTAGGCCAGCAGCGGCTGGTGCGTGCGCTGGCTGATGAGGGCATGGTCCAGGTCCACGTCTGCGGTCGCATGCACCACGGTTTCGGCCCCATCGGCCAGGCGCATGCGCACCAAGGCCGTCTTGTCGCGCCCCCGGGCAGAGATCGCCCAGACATGGGTGGCGCCCGCGTCCACCTCCAGCAGGCGCACGAAATCAAAGCGATCCCATCGCGCTGCGCTGACCCAGCCGCCGGGCGCCCGGGCATCGGGGCGTTGCAGCGTGGCCACCTCGCCCGCCACTGTCACGCGCGCCTGCAGACCGCCTTGGCGGTCCACCACCCAGCCAATGACGTTGCCGGGGTTGGTGGCCACGACCGTGTGCGACCCCGTGCGCGGGTCGACGCGGTGCAGGTCAAACACCTTCTTGTCGCGCCGGTTGGTTGTCACCATCAGGTCGGGGCCGCCGTCCACGGTCTGCAGGATGTGACTGACGGTTTGTTTGAAGGGGGTCAGGTCCACCCAGGCGGCGCCGGGCTCGCGCACGGCCACTGCATGAATGTGGGCGTTTTCATCGCCCGTGGCGTCCACGGTGGCGGCCAGGTAGCGGCTGTCGGCAGTCCAGCGAAAGCCTCGTGCACGGATGGGGTAAGCGCGGGCATCGTTCTGGCCCAGCGTGCGAACCCAGATAGCGGGGCGTGTGCCGTGCACGCCCTTCCATGCCAGTTGGGTACCGTCGGGTGACACACGGTAGTAGCCCGTGGCCTCCAAGTTGGTCACAAAGTCACGCACCGGAATCAGCTCGGGCAGTTGCGCTCCCGCCAGCGAAGGGTGTGTGGGCCCTGTAGCGCAGCCAGCGAGGGCCGCCAACCCTGCGAGCGCCACGCAGCCCCACCATCGCCGCACCGTGCTTGTTCTCTGTGTCACACCGACCTCTCGCTGTGTGTTGAAACTGCTCATCCGGCCATTGTGCAAAAGGCCGTCTTAAGGTCAGCCAAAGGCGCACATTCTGGCCTGGCGCAGCAGACACGAGACCCTCCACAATCGCAGCATGCACATCCTGCTCATCGAAGACGACCTGGACCTGGGCCGCGCGCTGCAGTCCGCGTTGAAGGTGGAGGGCCTGACCAGCGAATGGCTGCGCCGTGCCGTGGACGCCCCCGCAACGGTCGATGCCACCACGGTGGACTGCGTGCTGCTCGACCTGACGCTGCCCGACGGCAGCGGGTTCGATCTGCTCACCCGCTGGCGTGGGCAGGGTGAACAAGTGCCCATCATCGTGATCACCGCGCGATCGGCCGTGGAAGATCGGCTGGAGGGATTGGATGGCGGGGCGGATGATTTCGTGATCAAGCCATTTGCCACGGCCGAGCTGCTCTCGCGCATCCGCGCGGTTCTGCGCCGCAGCGCGCGCCAGGCGAGCGAGCGCTGGGTGATGGGCGAGTTGGTGATCGAACCCCGCCGCCACTGCGCGCAGCGCGACGGCGAGCCACTGGACCTGTCGCCGCGCGAGTTCCAACTGCTGCTGGAGCTGGCGCGCGAGCCCGGCGCCGTGGTACCCAAAGGCGTGTTGGCGCAGCGGCTGGACCCGCTGGGCGAGCCCATGGACTTCGGCGCGATTGAGGTGCACGTGTCCAATCTGCGCCGCAAGATCGGGGCCGAGCTGATCCGCACCGTGCGCGGCGTGGGCTACCTGCTGCAGCCATGAACACCACCGCGCAAACACCACCCGCCCGCCCGCTGCGCGCTTTGTGGCGGCGGCTGACCGAGCCCACGCTGGTGCGCCGCAGTGTGGCGTCGGTGGTGCTGGCCTTCGTGATGGTGTGGGCGGTGCTGCTGGGCTACATCTTCTTCACCTACAAACAAACCATCACCAACGAGCCCGGCCTGCAGAAGTACGGCGATGCGCTTCTGGTATCGCTGCAGGGCCTGAGCGACCCGGCGCACGCCGCCGCTGTCTTGGGTTCCACCGACATCTGGACCAACATCCGCCGCCGCCAGGTTGGCCTGCTGCCCGGCACAGCGCTGCACGAGCTAAGGGACGCCACCGGTCAGCTCGTATTTGCATCGCCCGGCCTGCAGCGCCTGGCCCTGCCCACCTCAACGCCCGAAGCCGTGGGCGTGATCTCCGAGGCCACCGCAGGCGGCACGGTGTACCGCATCTACACGGGCCACAACGCGCGCTGGGCCCTGCGGGTGATCGAGCCCAAACGCGCGGACTCGGCCGTTCTGGCCTACAACGGTCGCTTCATCCTGCCCTATCTGCTGCTGGCTTTGCCCTTTGTGTTGTTGCCCGTGTGGCTGTCGGTGCGCAACGGCTTGCAGCCGCTGCAGCAATTGGCCAGCCGCATTGCACAGCGCAACACCGATGAACTGCAGCCCGTGGGATTCAACGCTCGCCACCGGGAGCTCAAACCCCTGGAGCAATCGCTGGACCACTTGTTCGCACGCCTGCGCCAGAAGGTGGAGCGCGAACGCGCCTTCGTGCAGGACGCAGCGCACGAGATCCGTACGCCGCTGGCCGTGATCAGCGCGCAGGTGCACGTGATGGCGCGCTCACCCAGCCAGCACGAGCGCATCCAGGCGCAGGCACACATGGAAGAGGCCGTTGCCCGCACCTCGCACCTGGCGCAGCAGCTGTTGGACCTCGCGGCGCTCGATGAGGCGCAGCGCCCTGCACCGAGCGACCTGGACGTGGCGCAGTGGCTGCGCGCTGCCCTGGCGCACGCCGCGACCCAGGCCATGGCGCGGCGCATCGAACTCTCGCTGGAAGCCCCCGACAGCCTGCAGGCGCGGCTCGACCTGCCTGCGCTGGAGTCCATCGCGCACAACCTCATCGACAACGCACTGCGCTACGTGCAGGTGGGCGGCAACGTGTCCGTTACGTTGCGGCAGGACGGAGATCACCTCCACTTGGCGGTGCAGGACGACGGACCCGGCATTGCTGTCACCGAACACCAGCGCATCTTCGAGCGCTTCTACCGTGGCCTTGGCCACGCCGCCAATGGCTCAGGCCTGGGCCTGGCCATCGTGCGGCAAGCGGCCTTGCGCATGGGTGGTCAGGTACAGGTGGGCGATGGGCTGGGTGGGCCGAGCGGCCCCGGGGTTGGTTTTTTCGTAAGCATGTCGCTCAACCGAATGTCCTGACCCGAGCGACATCACCTACGACCTCGACCACTCGATCCCACTCGCATCCTCCTGGGCGAGCTTGGTTCTCAGTTGCCGAAATGCGGTCCTCGACCGACTGACCGCACCCAGTCTGAAGCCGACCTCAGTCGCGCCGGTTAGAGCGGCCGCTGCCGGCCAGGAACAGCCGTTCACGACCGGCAGCTCGCGACAGAGCTAGGCGCTGCGGAGGGCCGCTCTAACGTCGGCGGCCCGCTATCGGCCGCTGGGCGCGTCGCCGGCGGGTTCCAGCGCGAGCGTCATGAAGACGCTGTTGGGGTCTTCGGCGTACCTGCCGAACGGACCGGTGCGCGTGAAGCCGACGCTCTCGTAGAGCCGGTGCGCG
>CAYNRU010000062.1:0-95434 GCA_964399635.1 uncultured Bordetella sp. | reverse complement strand
AACTGCACCGCGACTTCCGGCAGCACGGCGAGGCGCTGGTTCGCCACCAGCAACTTCAGGAAGTTCGTTCCGATGGCGGGCAGCGGCTGCTTCACGAAGCTCGCGAGCAGGTCGACCACCTGCGCATCGCCGAGCTTCGGGTCCGCGACCACCTGCGCGACCTGCGGATGCGACATCAGCGCGGCCAGCTCCTCCAGGGCCGCGAGCCAGCGCCCGAGGCCGTCGGAGGACGCGCGCGCCGTCTCGAACAGCGCATCGGCGTACGGGCGGGCGATCGTGGACAGTTCGGCCATGGCTTACAGCTTCGCCTTCAACTGGGCGAGCAGTTCCGAGTGGACCTGCGGGTTGACCTCGCGCTGCAGGATCTGCGCGGCCCCGGCCACTGCGAGCACGGCCACCTGGTCGCGCAACGAGTCCTTGGCGCGCTGCATCTCCTGCGTCGCCTCGGCCTTGGCGGCCTCGACGATGCGGTCGGCCTCGACCTTCGCCTGGCCCTTGGCGGCGTCGACGATGGCCTGGCCGCGCTTCTCGGCTTCGACGATGAGTTGCTGCACGTGTGAACGCTCAGCCGCCTGCTCCTCGGCGTTCTTGCGATTGGCCTCGTCCAGGCTCTTCTGGCCGCGATCGGCCGCGGCCAGGCCATCGGCGATCTTCTTCTGCCGCTCCTCGAGCGACTTGATCAGCGGTGGCCAGATGTACTTCATCGTCACCCAGGCGCCGATGAAGAAGACCACAAGCTGAAAGAACAGCGTTGCGTTGATGTTCATGAGGGTTTCCGAGAATCAGTCGCCGGACCGCAACGCGGGCCGGCTTCCCCAGGTTCCTTATCCCGCGAACGGGTTGGCGAACGCGAACATCATCGCGATGCCGACGCCGATCAGGAACGCGGCGTCGATCAGGCCGGCCAGCAGGAACATCTTGGTCTGCAGCTTGTCCATCAGCTCGGGCTGGCGGGCAGCGCCCTCGATGTACTTGCCGCCCATCATGCCGATGCCGATACAGGCACCGAGGGCTCCCAGCCCGATGATGAGGCCGGCGGCGATCGCGACGAATGCAACGTTGGTCATGACGACTCCTTTGGGGTTGGACCGAGATCTTTCGGAACGGTGGGTTGAAGCGGGAGGGTTGATCTGGCGCGAGGCGCGTTCAGTGATGCTCGTGCGCCTGGCCGATGTAGACCAGCGTGAGCATCATGAAGATGAAGGCCTGCAGGACGACGATCAGGATGTGGAAGATCGCCCAGCCCAGGCCGGTGATGAAGTGCATGCCGAAGCCCCACCAGGTGGCGGTCGCTCCGAGAAGGGCGATCAGCATGAACACCAGCTCACCCGCGAACATGTTGCCGAACAGCCGCATGCCCAGCGACACGGTCTTGGCCGCGTACTCGATCAGCTGCAACAGGAAGTTGAACGGCGCCAGCGCGATGCCGCTGCCGAAGGGCGCCGAAAAGAGTTCGTGCACGAAGCCACCGCCGCCCTTGACCTTGATGCCGTAGTAGATGGACGAGCCGAGCACCACCAGGGACATGGCGAGCGTGGCGTTGAGGTCGGCGGTGGGCACGACGCGGACGTAGGCGTGGTGCGGGTCGCGGCCGGTGGCCGCGAACACCATCTCCCAGATGCGGGGGATCAGGTCGAGCGGCAGGAAGTCCATCGCGTTCATGAGGAAGATCCACACGAACGACACCAGCGCGAGCGGGGCGATGTAGGTGAGGTCGCCCTTGACGATGGAGCGGGCCTGCTCGTGCACGAACTCGACCAGCGACTCGATGGCGCCGACGAAGCGCCCAGGCACGCCGGAGGTCACGGCACGGGCGGCGCGGTACATCAGGAACGCGCCGAGCAGCCCCATCGCCAGCGACCAGAACACCGTGTCGAGGTTGATGATCGAGAAGTCGACGACCTTCTCCTGGGGGTGGCCCGAGGAGTTGAAGTGCGTCAGGTGATGGACGATGTACTCGGAGGCGGTCGGGGCGTGCGCGGCGTCGGCCATATCGTCTGTAGGTCGCTGTGTTGATTCAGTTCTTGTTGCTGCCGCCCGCCACCGCGTCCGAACCGGCACCGCCATCGGCATCCCGGACCGTGTCGCCGGGCCCCGGCCGTTCGTGCGCCCACAGGAGCGCGAACAGCGGGGCCTTCAGTGCGGCGATCAGACCGACCAGCAGCGCCAGCCAGCGGACCGACTCGAAGGACCCGGCCACCAGCGCGATGAGCGCGGTGGTCAGGCCGATCTTGGCGAACTCGCCGAGGAAGAACACCGCCGGGTACGACTCGGCCGGCTTGCCCCGGTGACTCGCCAGTCGCAACGCGAACAGGCCGTTCGGAATGATCGCCGCCGCGCCGCCGAGCACCAGGAACTTGGCGCTCGTCCAGTCGAACCAGATTCCGGCTCCGAGAGCCAGCAGGGCGACCGTGGCGGCTTGCAGACCGACTGCGATGAACATCTCTGAAATCGCAGGCGAACGTGCGGCAGGTAAAGACTGCGGATTATAAGGGATCGCCCCGGGTCGGTCAAAGCCGGTGATCCGGATGACGCGCCGCAGCATCGCCGCGGACCGATGCGGCGGGCGGCGGACCGTCATTTGTCATACCGTTGCCGGGGCGCTGTGGGCGGTTCACGCCCTGTGCCTGCGCGCCACGGGTCGGTCCTCGACGGACGCAGGTCCGCCGGGCTGAAGGGCCATCCCTTGCCTTTTTGTTGCTTCGGAAGAACAATCGACTGCAACAGTTGCTGGAGGTGGTCGATGCGAAGGTTCCCGGTTTCCGGCGGTGAGATGGCCCGCACCACGACTGACTCCCCCCCGCCCGCCTGCGCCGACCGCCTGCGGCGCGCCGCGGGTGCCGTTCTCGTGGCGGGCGCCGCGATCGTTGCGCTCGGCGCGGGCAGCGGGCCCGCGCGGGCCGCCGAGCCCCTGCCCGGATCGGCGATGCTTCCGGTCCAGTCCGGTGGATCGCGCGGCGCTCCATCGTCGGCCAGCGGCGACCTCACGCGCTACAACAGCTCGATCGTCAGGCTGGACGCGAAGGTACCCTCCGATGCAACGTCGGCGCAAAGCCTCGGTGCCGACCGCACCGGCACCGGCATCATCCTCGACGACCGGACGGTGCTGACCATCGGCTACCTGACCCTCGAGGCGGACGCGGTGCTGGTGACCACCGCGTCGGGCAAGCGGATCCCGGCCTCGGTTGCGGGGTATGACCACACCACCGGCTTCGGTCTGGTGCGCACCGTTCTGCCTCTTGACGGCAAGCCGATGGCCCTCGGGGATTCGGACCGCGTCCGCGAGAAGCAGCGGGTGCTGACGCTCGGACACGGTGAGCCCGAGGCGACCGAGATCTTCGTGCTGTCGCGCAAGACCTTCTCCGCCGGCTGGGAGTACCTGATCGAGACGCCGATCTTCACGTTTCCGCCGGTCAACAACTGGAGCGGCGCGGCACTGATCTCGGAGGACGGCAACCTGCTCGGCGTGGGCTCGCTGATCGTCAACGATGCGGCGAGCAGCCAGCAGGGGATTCCCGGCAACCTGTGGGTGCCGGTCAACCTGCTCAAGCCGATCATGGCCGACCTGCTGTCGCGCGGCCGTCGCAGCGACGGTGTGCGCCCCTGGGTCGGCATGACGACCGAGAACGTGCGCGGCAACCTGATGGTGGTGCGGGTGGCCCGCAACGGGCCCGCCGAGGACGCGGGCGTGTCGCCGGGCGATATCGTGGTGGGCGTCGCCGGCGAGAAGGTCGCCGACCAGGCCGAGTTCTACCGGAAGATGTGGAAGGTCGGACCCGCCGGCGCGACGATCCCGCTGAAGGTGATCAAGGGCGGCGACGTGCGCGACCTGTCGGTGAAGTCGATCGACCGCGCGGACTTCCTCAAGAAGTCCACCGGCATCTGAGGCGCGCGGCCGCTCAGTCGCCCAGTCGGTCGTTGTCCAGGCCGAGCGCGGCGCGCAGCCCCTCGAACTGCTCGATCGAGTCGAAGTGGATCACCAGCCGACCCTTGCCGCGGGCCGATGCGCGCAGCTCGATCGGGGCCTGCAGGTGCTCCGCGATCCGCTCCTGTAGCCGGGCGAGGTCGGGGTCCGCGGCACGGCGCGCGGCCGCTGCCCCGTTGCCGGGCGTGCCGGGCGCCTCGGCCGCCTGCTGCGCGGCCAGCTTCTCGGTCTCGCGCACCGACAGCCGCCGCTCCACCACCCGGTTGGCCGCGAGGATCTGCTCGGCGCGGTCGAGCACCAGGAGCGCGCGGGCGTGGCCCATCTCGAGGTCGCCGGCGAGCAGCATGGTCTGCACCGGCTGGGCGAGGTTGAGCAGGCGCAGCAGGTTGGAGGTGGCGCTGCGCGAGCGCCCGATGGCCTCGGACGCCTGCTCGTGCGTGTACCTGAACTCGTCCAGCAGCCGGCGGATGGCCTGCGCCTCCTCGAGCGGATTGAGGTCCTCGCGCTGGATGTTTTCGATCAGCGCCATCGCGAGCGCGTTCTGGTCGGACACCTCGCGGACCAGCACCGGCACCTCGGCGAGGCCTGCGAGCTGCGCGGCGCGGAATCGCCGTTCGCCGGCGATGATCTCGTAGCGGCCGCCCTCGATCGGCCGGACCACGATCGGCTGCATCACCCCGTGCTGCCGGATGGAGGCGGCCAGTTCGTCGAGCGCGGCTTCGTCCATCCGGGTGCGGGGCTGGTAGCGCCCCGCCTGCAGGCGCGACAGCGCGAGCGTGGCCTGCGGGCGGGTCGCCGCGTCGCCGGTGTCGCCGGCGGCGGGCGCCGGCCGGTCTTCGCCGAGCAGCGCCTCGAGGCCGCGGCCGAGGCCCTTGGGTTTCTTGATGGACACGGAAGTGGCGTTCATGAGGTGGCGGCGGAGCGGTTGAGGGTCACAGCATGCGGATGCGCTCGATCATCTCGGCGCCAAACTCGGTATAGGCGCGGGCGCCCTTGGAGGCCGGGTCGAAGACGACGCCGGGCAGCCCGTAGCTCGGCGCTTCGGCCAGGCGGATGTTGCGCGGGATCACCGTGCGGAACACCTTGTCGCCGAAGTGCTGCTCGAGCTGGGCGGAGACCTGCTGCGACAGCGTCATCCGCGGGTCGAACATGACGCGCAGCAGGCCGATCACCTTCAGGTTGGTGTTCAGGTTGGCGTGGACCTTCTTGATCGTGGACACGAGGTCGGACAGCCCCTCCAGCGCGTAGTACTCGCACTGCATCGGGATCACCACGCCGTGCGCGGCGCACAGGCCGTTGAGCGTGAGCAGCGAGAGCGCGGGCGGTGCGTCGATCAGCACGAAGTCGTACTGATCGTCGACCGCCGCGAGCGCCTCCTTCAGCCGGGTTTCGCGCTCGTCGAAGTCCACCAGTTCGATTTCGGCGCCGGCCAGCTCGCGATTCGCGGGCAGCACCTGGTAGCCGGCCGCCTCGGCGCGCACGGTCGCCTCGGTGACGTCCGACAGCCCGATCAGCACCTGGTAGACCGTGCGCTTGAGCGAGCGCTTGTCGATGCCGCTGCCCATGGTCGCGTTGCCCTGCGGATCGAGATCCACCAGCAGCACCCGCTGGCCGAGCCTGGCCAGCGCGGCCGCGAGGTTGACCGTGGTGGTGGTCTTGCCGACCCCGCCTTTCTGGTTCGCGATGGCGAAGATCTTGGCCAAGGTCGGTTCCGTGTCTCGAAGAGCGGCGGCCGTTCAGGCCGCGGTGACCGGCGCGCGGCCGATGAGCACGAGATGGCGTTCGGCCGCCAGGAAGGGCACCTGCAGCGGCTCGATCGTGACGCCGTACTCGGGCGGCAGCGCGGCGAGCTCGGCGTCTATTCCGGCGCGCTGCCCCTTCATCGCCGCCAGCACGGTATTGGGCCCGGTGAGCCCGGCTGCCGCGTCGATGAAATCGGCGATCGACGCGAACGCGCGGCACAACACCAGGTCGACGGGACGGGCCAGAGACTCGGCACGGCCCGCGTATACTTCAAAGTTAGTTAGCGCCAACTCTCCGCATACTTGCCGCTGAAAGGCGCTCTTCTTGCCGACCGGCTCGATCGACAGCACTGCTGCGGTCGGCTGGACGATGGCCAGCGGAATGCCTGGCAGCCCGGCGCCCGAGCCGACGTCGGCGATCGTCATGTGGGCGAGGTCGAGCCGGCGGCGCAAGGGCGGCAGGATCGCCAGAGAGTCGAGCAGGTGCTGGACGAGCATCTGGGCCGGGTCGCGCACGGCGGTCAGGTTGTAGACCGAGTTCCACTTGCGCAGCAGGTCCAGATAGTCGAGCAGCTGGCGCAGCGTCCGCTCGTCCAGCACCAGCCCGAGCTGCGCCACGCCCTGGCGAAGCAATTCGGACAGGTCCAGGGCGTTGGCCTGCGCACCGGACGCGCGACGCTCAGGCGGCATCGCGCGCGGCGCCGGCTCGGCGGCGCTTCAGGTGGACCAGCAGCAGCGAGATCGCCGCGGGCGTGACGCCCTGAATCCGGGAAGCCTGCCCGACGGTCTCCGGACGATGCTGTGCGAGCCGCTGGCGCACCTCGACCGACAGTGCGCGGACGTCCGAGTAGTCCAGATCCTCGGGAATACGCTGGTGCTCCTGATGACCCTGCCGCGCCACCTCGAGTTGCTGGCGGGCGATGTAGCCCGAGTACTTCAGCTGGATCTCGACCTGCTCGGCGACCGTGGGGTCGTCCGCGCCGGGGCCGGTGGCCTCGACCAGCGCCGCGTAGCGCACGTCGGGACGTTTCATCAGATCCGCCAGGGAGTACTCGCGCTCGATCGGTGCGCCAAGGAGCGCCGTGGCGCGCGCCGCATCCAGCACCCTGGGGTTGACCCAGGTGCTGCGCAGCCGCTCCATCTCGCGCTCGATCGCGTCGCGCTTGCGGCAGAACGCATCCCAGCGGCGGTCGTCGACGCAGCCGAGCTCCCGCCCGACGGCCGTCAGCCGCAGGTCTGCGTTGTCCTCGCGCAGGCTCAAGCGATACTCCGCGCGGCTGGTGAACATACGGTACGGCTCGGCCACGCCACGCGTGATCAGGTCGTCCACCAGCACGCCCAAGTACGCTTCGTTGCGGGCGGGGCACCATGCGTCGCGCGACTGCACCTGAAGCGCGGCATTGACGCCGGCCAACAGACCCTGCGCCGCCGCCTCCTCGTATCCGGTGGTGCCGTTGATCTGGCCGGCGAAGAACAAGCCGGCGATCGACTTGGTTTCCAGCGAGGCCTTCAGCGCGCGAGGGTCGTAGTAGTCGTACTCGATCGCGTAGCCGGGCCGCAGGATGTGGGCGTTCTCCAGCCCGACCATCGACCGGATCAGGGCGATCTGCACGTCGAAGGGCAGACTCGTCGATACACCGTTCGGGTAGAACTCGTTCGTCGTCAGGCCCTCCGGCTCCAGGAAGATCTGATGCGAATCCTTCGATGCGAAGCGGTGGATCTTGTCCTCGATCGAGGGACAGTAGCGCGGGCCCACCCCCTCGATGACCCCGGTGTACATCGGCGACCGGTCCAGGCCTGCACGGATGATCTCGTGCGTCCGAGCGTTCGTGTGCGTGATCCAGCACGGCAACTGGCGCGGATGCTGGTCGGGTGTGCCGAGGAACGAGAAGACCGGGATCGGGTCGATATCGCCGGGCTGGATTTCGAGGCGATCGAGCGCGATCGATCGGCCATCGATACGGGGCGGCGTACCGGTCTTCAGGCGCCCCTGCGGCAGCGCGAGTTCCTTGAGCCGGGCGCCGAGGGAGCTCGCGGGCGGGTCCCCGGCGCGGCCTGCCGAATAGTGGCTGAGACCCACATGGATCAGGCCGTTGAGGAAGGTGCCTGCAGTCAGGACGACGGCCCTGCCGCGAAAGCGGATGCCGAGCTGTGTCACGGCACCGACGACACGGTCGCCCTCCAGCAGCAGGTCATCGACGGCCTGCTGGAAGATCCAGAGATTGGGCTGGTTCTCGAGCCGACTACGGATCGCCTGGCGATACAGCACACGGTCAGCTTGAGCGCGGGTCGCCCGGACAGCCGGCCCCTTGCTCGAATTGAGGATGCGGAACTGGATGCCGGCCTCATCGGTTGCCGCGGCCATCGCGCCGCCCAATGCATCGACCTCCTTGACCAGGTGCCCCTTGCCGATCCCGCCGATGGACGGGTTGCAGGACATCTGGCCAAGGGTCTCGATGTTGTGGGTCAGCAGTACTGTACGCGCGCCCATGCGGGCAGCAGCGAGTGCGGCCTCGGTACCGGCGTGGCCGCCACCGACCACGATCACATCGAACTCTTCGGAAAAATCCATGGCGTTGCAGGCAGGACCACCAAGCGGGAGGCGAATTATAGGCGCTGTTTCACGTGAAACATCGGTGGATCTCGGTCGGAGGGCGTAAGCCGGGGGGAGGGGCCGCTCGACCACGATGCGCAGCGTCGCCACAGACCTGCCAGGCTGACCCGACGGCGCACGGGGAGCGCACGCCCGACCACTGCCACGAACGCGCGATGAGATCCGAGCAGAGCGCACCTATCCGAGAGAAAATCACGGATAGCACGAGATTGCGAGGCCAAGCGCTGCAGACGCCCGACCGAGAGTCGGGTGGAACCGTCGCTGTGGCTCACCCGCGCCAAACAAGGGCCGTGCAGACATCGACCACGGCCAGCGCAGCGGGGGTGCCGCACAAAGACGCAGCGCTGACCACGTCAGATCAGGCGGCGGCCTCACGCCCTACCGATACGCATTTCTGAACTCGCCTTTCTCAAGTCCCCTAGAGGTACCCAGTGGTGGGCGCGTGCGCGGTGCTGGCGCTACACCAGACATCCAAGCACGGCGCACCGGGACGAACTGCGGGCCAAACAGTGGTCGCCCCGCTCGACAAGCGCGTCGCCGTCAATCCCGGCCGTTCTGGCGGCGAGGCGGACGCCCAGCATGTTTCACGTGAAACAAGCACCGACCGCGACGCCCACAGCGGAAGTGCCGGCGGCGTACCGGGCCAGACCGCGCCGCACCCGACGCACGCTCATCACCGTGTACCCGCTGGGGAACGCGAGGCCGCGCTCAACCCGCCGCCAACACCTCGCCCGAACGCGCGCCGATCTTTGCATCCTGCAAGATCATCTCGGCGCCACGCTCTGCGACCATCAGGGTCGGGGCGTTGGTGTTGCCGGAGGTAATGGTCGGCATCACCGAGGCATCGACCACCCGCAGCCCGAACACGCCGCGGACCCGCAGACGAGCGTCGACCACCGCAAGGGGATCTCCGTCCGGCCCCATCCGGGCAGTACCGACCGGGTGGAAGATGGTCGTCCCGACATCACCAGCGGCACGGATCAGCTCCTCCTCGGTCTGGTGGTCGACCCCGGGCTTGAACTCCACAGGCCGGTACTTTGCGAGGGCTGGCATGCCGACGATCCGTCGGGTCACGCGGATCGCACTCGCCGCGACCGCCCGATCGCGCGGATCGGACAGGTAGTTCGGTCGGATCTCGGGCGGCTTGCGCCAATCAGGGCTGACGATCCGGATCGAGCCTCGCGACGCCGGCCTCAGCTGGCAGACGGACGCGGTGAAGGCAGGAAAGCTGTGCAGCGGCTCGCCGAAGCGATCCAGCGACAGCGGTTGCACGTGGTACTCGAGGTCCGGGGTGGCCATCGACGGATCGCTGCGAGCGAACGCGCCGAGCTGGCTCGGTGACATCGTCAGCGGACCGCGCCGCCACAGACCGTACTGGATTCCCATCCACGCCTTGCCGAGCAGGCTGTTGGCCTGGCGGTTCAGGGTCTCGACACCCTGGACCTTGAAGGCGAGCCGCAGTTGGAGGTGGTCCTGAAGGTTGCCGCCAACGCCCGCCGAGTCATGGACCACCGGCACGCCCACACGATGCAGCGCCTCACCCGGCCCGATCCCGGACAACTGCAGCACCTGCGCGGACCCGACCGCGCCCGCCGACAGGATCACCTCCCGACGGCACCGTGCAAACTGCTCGACCCCGGCACCCGTCCCGGCAGTACCCAAACCCCGCACCACCTCCACCCCCACCGCACGCTGCCCATCGAACCGCACCCGCTTCACGTGGGCGTCCGTCCACACGACGAGGTTGGGCCGGTGCAGCACCGGCCGCAGGAACGCCTTGGACGCGTTCCAGCGCACGCCGCGCTTCTGGTTCACCTCGAAGTAGCCGCAGCCGAAATTGTCGCCACGGTTGAAGTCGTCGGACCTGGGAATGCCGGCCTGCTCCGCCGCGTCTCGGAATGCATCGAGAATCTCCCACGCGATCCGAGGTTTCTCGACACGCCACTCACCACCGTGGCCATGCTGCGGATCGGTGCCGCCGCCGTCGAGCGCGTGATGGTCCTCATGCTGCCGAAAATATGGCAAGACGTCGTCCCAATCCCAGCCGGGATTGCCCGCCTCGACCCAGCTGCGGTAGTCCTCCCGCTGGCCGCGCATGTAGATCATGCCGTTGATCGACGAGCAGCCGCCCAGGGTCTTGCCGCGCGGATAGATCAGCGAGCGGCCGTTGAGCCGCTCCTCGGCCTCGGTGCGAAAACGCCAGTCGGTGCGCGGGTTGTCGATGCAGTACAGGTAGCCGACGGGAATGTGGATCCAGATCCAGTCGTCGCGCCCGCCTGCCTCCAACAGCAGCACCCGCGTATCGGGATCGGCCGACAGGCGATTGGCGAGCAGGCACCCCGCCGTACCCGCCCCGACGATCACGTAATCGAACTCGTCCCCCGCCGCCCCGGCCGACGCCGGCGCATCGCTCGCATTCATCCCGCTCCTCCCGGCAGGTCGGTGCCCGCCTCAACCTACTGAACGCCGCGGCCGGCGCCCGGACCGCCGACCGCAGTCGTGGTCGGCCCTGCACGCCGCCGTCGGTCGATCAATGCATCAAGATCACCTGCCGGATCGATTCGCCCCGTGCGAGCCGGTCGAGCGCCGGATTGATGTCCTCGAGCCGGATGCGCTCGCTCAGCAGCCTGTCCACCGGGAGCTTGCCGCCCTTGAACATCGCGACGAAGCGCGCCACGTCCCGGCTCGGCACGCAGGACCCGATGTAGCTGCCCTTCAGCGTACGCTCCTCGGCGATCAGCGACACCGCCTGCAGGGGCCAGTTGGCGGCGGGGTTGGGCAAGCCCGCGGTCACGGTGGTGCCGCCTCGGCGGGTGATCCGGTAGGCCAGCTCGAGCGCCGGCACCACACCCGCCATCTCGAACGCATAGTCCACGCCACCCGCGGTGGCAGCCTTGACCTTGGCGATCACGTCGGTATCGCGGGCGTCGAACACATGGGTCGCCCCGAGCTGGCGGGCCAACTCGAGCTTGGCGGGCAGCATATCCACCGCCACGACGTCCCGCGCCCCGGCCGCGACCGCCGCCAGCAGCGACGAGAAGCCCACGCCCCCCAGCCCGACCACCGCCACGCGCGCTCCCGCCTCGATCTTCGCGGTGTTGAACACCGCGCCCGCGCCGGTCAGCACCGCGCAGCCGAACAGCGCCGCCTGCTCCCAGGGGAGCTCGGGGTCGACCGGAACCACCGAGCGGCGCGACACCGTCGCGTACTCCGCAAATGCGGCGCAGCCCAGATGATGGTTGAGCCCTCCGCCCCCCGGCAGGGACAACCGCTTGTAGCCGCCCAGCAGCGAGCCCGACGCATTGGACTCGCCACCCGGCGCACACAGCGCCGGCCGGCCTACCGAGCAGTCCGAGCAGACCCCGCAGGAAGGCCTGAATATCAGCACGACGTGATCGCCCACTTTCACGTCGAGCACCGCCGATCCGACCTCCAGCACTTCAGCCGCCGCCTCGTGACCGGGCACGATCGGCACCGGCCACGGTCGGTCGCCGTTGATGGCCGACAGGTCCGAATGGCACAGGCCCGCCGCGTGGATCTTCACCAGAAGCTCGCCCGGCCCGGGCCCGGCGAGCTCGACCTCCTCGATCGACAACGGCTTGCTCTGCGCGTAGGGCGCCGGCAGGCCGATCTCGCGCAGCACCGCGGCGCGCACCTTCATGTCATGGTCCCTCGTGTAGGCCGCGCGGTCAGAGGCCCGCGATGCACAGGTACTTGATCTCCAGATATTCGTCGAGGCCGTAGCTCGAGCCCTCGCGCCCCAGCCCGGACTGCTTGACGCCGCCGAAGGGCGACACCTCGTTGGACAGCAGGCCCGAGTTGGCGCACACCATCCCGGACTCCAGCGCCTCGGCCACGCGGAACACGCGCCCGATGTCGCGGGAGTAGAAATACGCGGCCAGCCCGAACTCGGTGTCGTTGGCCATGGCGATCGCCTCGGCCTCGTCCTTGAAGCGGAACAGCGGCGCGACCGGCCCGAAGGTCTCCTCACGCGCCACCTGCATCGCCGAGGTCACGCCGGTCAGCACGGTCGGCTCGAAGAACAGCCCGCCCCGCTCGTGGGGCTTGCCGCCCAGCAGCACCCTGGCGCCCTTGGCGAGGGCGTCGGCGACATGCGACTTGACCTTCTCGATGGCCGCCGTCTCGATCAGGGGCCCGATCATCACACCGGCCTCGGTGCCCGCGCCGACCTTGAGCTGCGAGACCCTGTCGGCCAGCTTGGCGGCGAACGCGTCGTAGACGCTGTCCTGCACGTAGAGTCGGTTGGCGCACACACAGGTCTGGCCCGCATTGCGGTACTTGGAGGCGAGCGCCCCCTCCACCGCAGCATCGAGGTCCGCGTCGTCGAACACGATGAAGGGCGCGTTGCCGCCCAGCTCGAGCGACAGCTTCTTGACCATGTCGGCCGACTGGCGCAGCAGGATGCGGCCCACCTCGGTGGAGCCGGTGAACGACACCTTGCGCACGATCGGGTTGGTGCAGAGCTCCAGGCCGATCGCGGGGGCGCCGGCCGCGTCGGCCACCACCAGGTTGAACACGCCCGGCGGGATGCCCGCCTGGTTGGCCAGCTCGACCAACGCGAGCGCCGACAAGGGCGTCGCCTCGGCGGGCTTGGCGACCACCGTGCAGCCGGCGGCCAGCGCAGGCGCCACCTTGCGGGTGATCATCGCGATGGGGAAGTTCCAGGGCGTGATCGCCGCGCACACGCCGATCGGCTGCTTGACGACCAGCAGCCGGCGGTCGTTGGCCGTGGTCGGGATCACGTCGCCATAGGCGCGCTTGCCCTCCTCCGCAAACCACTCGATGAAGCTCGCGCCGTACGCGACCTCGCCGCGGGCCTCGGCCAGCGGCTTGCCCTGCTCGGTGGTCATCAGCAGCGCCAGGTCTTCGGTATGCGCGATCACCAGGTCGAACCACCGGCGCAGCACCGCGGCGCGGTCCTTGGCGGTGCGGGCGCGCCACGCGGGCAGCGCCCGCGCGGCCGCGTCGATGGCGCGGCGGGTCTCGGCCACGCCCATGTCGGCGACGTCGACGATCTTGCGGCCGGTCGCGGGGTCGGTCACCGCGAACACGCGGCCCGAGTCGGCGTCGACCCACTGGCCGTCGATCCAGCCCTGCCGCTTGAGCAGGGTCATGTCCTTCAACTGCAGCGTCATCCCGACTCTCTCCTTGGTTGCGGGCCGGCGGGGCTCAGCCGCCCGACAGGAACTTCAGCCCCAGCACGCCCGCGACGATCAGCACGATGCAGGCCAGCCGGCCGGCGGTGGCCGCCTCGCCGAGCAGCACCATGCCGAGCAGCGCGGTGCCGGCCGCGCCGATACCCACCCATACCGCATAGGCGGTGCCGGCCGGCAGCACGCGCATCGCCAACGACAGCAGCCAGAAGCTGGCCGCCGCGCCGACCACGACGACCACCGACGGCCAGAGCCGCGAGAAGCCGTCGCTGTACTTCAAGCCCAGCGCCCACACGATCTCGAGCAGCCCGGCCACCACCAGCAGCGCCCAGGCCAGCGCGGGCGAGGGCGTCATTTCATGGTGGGCATGACGAACTCCGCGCCGGCCCGGATGCCGGCGGGCCAGCGCTGGGTCACCGCCTTGTAGCGGGTATAGAAGCGCACGCCCTCGGGGCCGTGCATGTGATGGTCGCCGAACAGCGAGCTCTTCCAGCCGCCGAACGAGTGGAAGGCCATCGGCACCGGGATCGGCACGTTGATGCCGACCATGCCGATCTGCACGCGGTTGGCGAACTCGCGGGCGGAGTCGCCGTCGCGCGTGAAGATGCAGCAGCCATTGCCGAACTCGTGGCCGTTGACCAGCGCGAGCGCCTCCTCGAAGGTGTTGACGCGGGTCACGCCCAGCACGGGTCCGAAGATCTCCTCGCGGTAGATCGACATCGAGGGCGACACGCGGTCGAACAGGCAGCCGCCGAGGAAGAAGCCGTGCTCGCGACCGGCGACCTGCAGGCCGCGGCCGTCCACCACCAGGCTCGCGCCCTCGGCCACGCCGGCCGCCACGTAGCCCGAGACCTTGTCGAAGTGCTGCTTGGTCACCAGCGGACCCATCTCGGCGCTTGCGTCCATGCCGTCGCCGACCTTGATCTTCTTCACGCGCTCGGCGAGCCGCGCGACCAGCGCGTCTGCGGTCGCGTCGCCCACGGCGACCGCGACCGACACCGCCATGCAGCGCTCGCCGGCCGAGCCGTAGGCCGCGCCGATGATGGCGTCCACCGCCTGGTCCATGTCGGCATCGGGCATCACCACCAGGTGGTTCTTGGCGCCCCCGAGCGCCTGCACGCGCTTGCCGTGGCGACCCGCCGTCTCGTGGATGTACTTGGCGATGGGCGTGGAGCCGACGAAGCTGACGGCGGCCACCGACGGGTGCGCGAGCAGCGCGTCGACCGCCACCTTGTCGCCGTTGACGACCGAGAACACGCCGTCGGGCAGCCCGGCCTCCTTGAGCAGCCTGGCGATGAACAGCGGCGCCGACGGATCGCGCTCGGAGGGCTTCAGGATGAAGCAGTTGCCGCAGGCGATCGCGACCGGGAACATCCACATCGGGACCATCGCCGGAAAGTTGAACGGTGTGATGCCCGCGACCACGCCGAGCGGCTGGCGCACCGACCAGGCGTCGATGCCCGCGCCCACCTGCTCGGTGTACTCGCCCTTCAGCAGACTGGGAATGCCGCAGGCGAACTCGACCACCTCCATGCCGCGGGTGACCTCGCCCTGCGCATCGGAGAACACCTTGCCGTGCTCGGCGACGATCAGCGCGGCGAGCTCGTCGCCGTGCCGCTCGAGCAGCTCCTTGAACTTGAACATCACGCGGGCGCGGCGCAGCGCGGGCGTGGCGGCCCACGCGGGCGCGGCGGCCGCGGCCGAGCGCACCGCGGCGTCCACCGTGGCGACGTCGGCCAGCGCGACGCGGCGCGCGACCTCGCCGGTAGCGGGGTTGTAGACCTCGCCGTACCGGCCGCCGGCCGCGGGCGCCTGCGGCGCGCCGTCGATCCAGTGGCCGGCGACGGCGGCGAGCTGCAGGCCGGCGCCTGCTGCGATCTTGGAATCAGTGCTGCCCATGGCGCCCTCTCGTGTTCAACCAGTTGAATGACCGTTCAACATCTGCGATGATTGTCCCCAGCGACCTCGCCCATGTCAACCGCCCCCCTCCGCCGCGCAGCCGTTTCCCGCCCCGAGCCCCCGGCACGCGGCAGGCCGGCGGCTGCGGCGGGCCCGGCCGCCGCGCCCGCCGCGCAGCGGCCCCGCCTGGTGCCTGCCGTCGAGCGCGCCGCACTGCTGCTCGATGCGCTCGCGGCGTCCCGCCAGCCGCTGTCGCTCGCCGATCTGGCGCGCACGCTCGGCCTGCCGCGCAGCAGCGTGCACGGCCTGCTCGCCACCCTGGTCGCGCTCGACCTGGCCCGGCGCAACGACGACGCCGAGTTCTCGCTCGGCCCCAAGCCGCTGCAGTGGGCCGACGCCTACGGCGCGCAATCGGACGTGCTGCGCGCCTTCGACGCGCAGGTCGACCGCATCCCCGCGCTCGGCACCGAGACGGTCATGCTCGCCACGCTCGAGGGCGCCGACGTCGTCTACCTCGCCTGCCGCCAGGGCAGCCGCGCGCTGGCGGTCAACTTCCGGGTCGGCGGGCGCTTTCCGGCGGCGGCCACGTCGTCGGGCAAGGCGATGCTCGCGAGCCTGGGCGACGACGCGGTGCGCGAGCGGCTCGCGCCCGCCGGCCTGCGCCGCCTGACCCGCCACGGCGTGGCGACCATGCCCGCGCTGCTGCGCCAGCTCGAGCAGGTCCGCCGCCAGCGCTGGGCGGTGGACGACGAAGAGACGGCCGAGGGCATGCAGTGCTTCGGCGCGGCGGTGTTCGGCGCCCGCGGACCCGGCGCGCAGGCGGCCGTCGCGGTCAGCGTCATCAAGGCCGGGCTCACGCCCCGCCGGCGCACCGAGCTGGTGGACTCGATCCGGCGGCTGGCCGCCGGCATGTCGGCCGAGCTGGGCGCGCCCGCCACGGGCGGGGGCGCCGCGCCGGCGCGCGACGCCCCGACTCAGTCCGCGCGCAGCACCCGGGCCTCGCGCGGCGGCACCACCGTGCCCGCCGCGCCCAGGTAGCGCACCAGCGCATCCAGGTCCTGCGGGCCGCCCAGGCGCTGGGTGCCCTCACGCAGCGCCTCGAAGCCATCCCCGCCGTCGGCGAGGAAGCTGTTCACCGTCACCCGATAGCGGGCGTCCGGCACGATCGGCTCGCCGTGGAGCCGCGCGTCGGTGACCTTCGCCCCGGCGGGGGCCGAGGCCCGCCACCGGTAGCTCAGCCCCGCCGAGGGCTGCAGCACGCGCGGGCGCTGCGCATTGATCCCCGAGAACTGCTGCTCGAGCGCCGCCAGCAGCTGCGCGCCGGTCAGGGTCATCACGACCAGGCTGTTGCCGAAGGGCTGCACCGCGAAGGCCTGGCCCCAGGTCACCTGGCATGGCGCGGCGGCGGCGTCGCAGCGCAGGTCGGCCCGCATGCCGCCGGGGTTCATCAGCGCAAGCGCCGCGAGGCCGTCCGCGGGTGCGCGCGTCGCGGCCAACTGCGCATCGGCGATCAGGCGGCCGAGCGGATGGTCGCCGCCCGCCGACGGGCTGCGCTCAGCGCCGCCGGCCAGGCGCCCGACCGGGCGGTCGGCGAGCGGCCGCGCACGCTCGACGTAGCGCTCGACCAGCGCCTGCACGATCGGATCGGGCGGCAGCGGCGGATAGGCCGCGTCCGCCGCCCGGTCGCCCGCCAGGCCGTTGGCCACCGGCAGGTTGCGCGCGCCCGAGCGCGCCCGGTCGACGTCGCCGCTCACCGGGTCGATCGCCAGGTCCACGACCGACACGCCGCGTCCGTTCGCGGTGGCCTGCACGATCCGCAGGCCGGGGTTGCCCGGGGCGTCGCGCACGCAGTTGTAGCCCTGGTGGCTGTGTCCCGACAGGATGAGGTCGACCTCAGGGCGCAGCCGGTCGGCGATCGCGAAGATCTCGCCGCGCGCGCCCGGGCAGGCCGGATCGTTCCAGTCGCCGTCGATCGCGCCGCCCTCGTGGATCACCGCGACGAAGGCCTCGATGCCCTGCGCCGCCTTGAGCGCGGCGACCTGCGCGTTGATGGCCGCCGCCTCGTCCCCGAAGCGCAGCCCGGCGATGCCGGCGGGCGCGACGATGGCGGGCGTGCCACGCAGCACCGCGCCCACGAACGCCACGCGGCGCCCGCCCACCTCGCGCACGACCGCGGCGGGCAGCAGCGCGCGCCCGGCGGCGTCGGTCACGTTGGCGGCGATCAGCGTGAAGCGCGCGCCGGCATGCCGCCCGGACGGCCCCGCACAGGCCTCGCCCGGCAGGGCGGTCGGGCCCGCGTCGCAGCCGCCATCGCGCAGGCGCAGCAGCTCGGCGACGCCGCGGTCAAACTCGTGGTTGCCGACCACGCCGAGGTCCAGGCCGATGGCGTTCATCGCCTCGACCGTCGGCTCATCCCTGAACAGCGAGGAGGCGATCGGCGAGGCGCCGACCAGGTCGCCGCCCGAGACGACCACCGAGTGCGCCGCCTCGGCGCGCAGCCGCCGCACCAGGGTGGCGAGCTGCGCCGCGCCGCCCGCGCCGACCTGCAGCGTGGACGCCGGATCGGCGGGGTCGCGCAGGCGCAGCGTGAGGCCGCCCGGCTCGAGCTGGCCGTGGAAGTCGTTGAAGGCGATCACGCGCAGGCGGATCGGGTCGGTGCCGGCTGGCGCCGTCGCACCGGGCGTGGCCGGACCCGGCGCGGCGCAGCCGGCCAGCAGGGCCAGCGCCGCCGCCGCGGCCGTCGCGGCGGCGCGGGCGCGCGTCGCCCTCCGGCGGCGCGCGGCATCCCTCGCAACCCCCGCGGCCCTCGCCGCCATCCCCCGCGCCCCGCCCGCTTCCACCATCACCGCTCCTCGCATCGCCCCGTCTCCCGGCCCGCTCCGGGGATCCCGCCGCCGGTGCCGGCCTCGCCGTGCCGCGCAGCCTCGCCGCGCCGCGCAGCCTCGCCCGGCCGCAGCACCCGTGCGCCAGCATGACCACCCACGGCGAACCGTTGATGACGATACGCCAACCGACCCGGGCAGCCGACGCCGAGGCGGATCGCGCCCCTGCCGGCCCTTCCCGATTTGACGGATCGGGCCGCCTCGCGCAAGGTGCTCGACACCGGCGCGCCGACGCCGGTCCCCTCCGGAGTCCCCCATGAACGCACCCCTGCCCGCCTCGAGCGCGCTGTCCACGTCGGCCGACCGGCTGTGGTCCACCCTCATGTCGCTCGCCACGATCGGCGCGACCCCGCGCGGCGGCATCCGGCGCCTCGCGCTGACCCCGCTCGACGCCGAGGGCCGCGAGCGCGTGGCCGGCTGGCTGCGCGAGGCCGGCTGCACGCTGCTGTGCGACGCGATCGGCAACCTCTACGCGATCCGCCCCGGCACCGACCCGGACGCCCGCCCGGTCGCGATGGGCAGCCACCTCGACACGCAACCGAGCGGCGGCCGGTTCGACGGGCAGTACGGCGTGCTCGCCGGCCTCGAGGTGGTCCGCGCGCTGAACGACGCCGGCATCGCCACGCGTCGGCCGGTGGCGGTCGTGGTCTGGACCAATGAGGAGGGCACCCGCTTCCAGCCGGTGATGATGGGCTCGGGCGTCTACGCCGGCGCCTTCACGGCCGAGCACTGCCACGCGCAGCGCGACGAGGACGGCGTCACCGTCGGCGAGGCGCTCGCCGCGGTCGGCGCCGCCGGCACCGACGCGGCCCCCGCCTTCGACGCCTACTTCGAGGCGCACATCGAGCAGGGCCCGGTCCTGGAGAACGCCGGCAAGGTCATCGGCGTCGTCCAGTCGGCGCTCGGCCAGCGCTGGTTCGACGTCGTCATCGAGGGCCAGGACGCGCACGCCGGGCCGACGCCGCTCGAGCTGCGCCGCGACGCGCTGCTGTCGGCCTCGCGCCTCACCGTCGCCGTGCGCGAGATCGCCCTCGCGCATCCCGACTACGCACGCGGCACCGTCGGGCGGCTGGTGGTGTCGCCCAACTCGCGCAACGTGATTCCCGGTCGGGTCGAGATGAGCATCGACCTGCGCAGCGCCACCGCCGGCACACTCGACGCGATGGCCGCCGCGGTGCAGGAGGCGGCCGCCCGCATCGCCCGCGAGGACGGCGTGCAGATCTCGCTGACCCAGACCGTGCACTTCCCGCCCTGCGCCTTCGATACCACGCTGGTCGACGGCATCGAGTCGATCGCCGCCGGCTTCGGCTACTCGCGCCAGCGCCTGGCGAGCGGCGCGGGCCATGACGCGGTCTACGTCGCGCGCACCTGCCCCACCGCGATGGTCTTCGTGCCCTGCGAGCGCGGCATCAGCCACAACGAGATCGAGAACGCCGACCCGGCCCACCTGCACGCGGGCGCCAACGTGCTGCTACACGCGGTGCTGGCCCGGGCGGAGCGCGCGGCCGGCGCCAATTGACGCTCGCCGGGATCCTGCCCGCCGTCCTGCTGGGCGAGCTCTCGAGCGCACTGGCCCAGCCGGTCAGCGCGCTGCTGCTCGCGGCCGTGGCGGGCGCTTTCGTGCTCGGCGGCCTGGTCAAGGGCCTGCTGGGCGTCGGACTGCCGCTGGTGGTCGTGCCGCTGCTCGCGCTGCTCATCCCCAGCCCCAAGGCGATCGCGCTGATGGGCATCCCGATCCTGCTGTCCAACGTGTGGCAGGCGGTCGAGGGCCGTCAGGCGGGCTTTGCGTTGCGCAGGTTCTGGATGCTGCTGCTGCCGCTGGTGGTCGTGACCGCGCTGACGGTGCGAATCACGCTCGGGCTGCCGGTGGCGACGCTCAACGCGATGCTGGCCGCCGTGCTGCTGCTGGCGGTGGCGATGATGGCCTGGCACCCGCAACTCGACGTGAGCCCGCACGCCGAGCGCCGCTGGAGCGCCGTCGTGGGCACGCTGTCGGGTGCGATGGGCGGGGTCTCCTCGATGATGGGTCCGTTCCTGATCACCTACCTGGTCGCGCTGCGGCTCCCCCGCGAGCAGTTCATCGGCTCGATCAGCGTGATGTACCTCGCGGGCGCGGTGCCGATGTACGCGTCGATGGCGGCACTCCAGGTCATGGGCCTGCCCGAGGTGGTGCTCTCGACGCTGGCGCTCGCGCCGATGTTCGGCGGCATGGCGCTCGGCAAGCGGCTGCGCAGCCGCGTGAGCGAGCAGCTGTTCAGGCGCCTGCTGCTCGGGTTCCTGACGGTGGTGGCGCTGCTGCTGCTGCTGCGCTGAGCACGCGGCGGCCTGGCGGTGGGGCTGGCGCTGCGCGCGCGGCGACCGTCCTAAGTCACGTCGCCGGCCACGATGGCCCGCATGAGGCCCCACTGGAGCGCGTTGAAGCCATGCAGGGCGGAGCCGGGCATCGGGGCAGGGGAAGGGGTACCGCAGGGCGCGGCGCAATGAGGCGCCACGGTACACGAAGCCGCGCACGCCCCGCGCCGACCCGCGGGCGCGGCGAACAGCCAGGCCGAAGGCCTGCTGTTCCGACGGCCGCGGCCGGCCGGGCGGTGTAGGGTCGATCCATCCGGTCGGCGTTCCGGCCCGGGAGCAGCGACGATGCGAATCCGCGTTCTGTGTGCGATCGGTGTGTTCGGCGCGATGGCAGCGATGCCCGCGGCCGTCGAGGCGCTGACGGTGACCGAGTCGGAGTGCGGCGAGGGCGCCGACTTCATCCGCAACGCCGCCCGGTCCCGGGACAACGGCATCCCGGCCCAGGCCTTCCTCGAGCGCCTTGAAGGCGACCTGCACGCGATCCGCGCCTATCCGCCGGCGATGCGCTGGTTCGCCCGCGACGCGCAGGACGAGGCGCTGCTGCGGACCGCGGCGACCACCGTGTTCACGGCGCCCCGCAGCGCCGACGAGCACCACCGCGCGTTCCTGTCGGACTGTCGCGCGCTGCTCGCCGGCGTGCCGCCGCCCGGCGCGATCGCCACGCGCTGACCCGCCGCGGTCGCCGCGCGCTGACCCGGCGCGCCGGCGCCCCGGGGCGGGCCCGTTGACACCGCCCGCCGATCGCTCGACGATGGCACGGGCCCCGTCACGCCCCGCGCCGTCATGCCCACGCACCCCGCCCCGCTCCCGTCGGATCCCGACCTCGCCGCGATCCTGCGCTGCGAGCGCACCCCTGCGCGCCCAAGCGGCGCGCCCATCGTGCTGCGCGCCCACCGCCCCGGCGACCTCGGCTGGGTGGTGTCGCGCCACGGGGCGCTTTATGCCAGCGAGTACGGCTGGGACCAGCGCTTCGAGGGCATGGTGGCGGGCATCGTCGCGCACTTCGTCGAGCACTTCGACCCGACCGGCGAGCACTGCTGGATCGCCGAGCGCGACGGCGAGCCGCTGGGCTCGGTGTGCGTGGTGCGCGTGTCGGCCGAGGTCGCCAAGCTGCGCCTGCTGCTGGTCGAGCCGTCGGCGCGCGGCACGGGGCTGGGCCGCGCGCTGGTGCACGAAAGCCTGCGCTTTGCGCGCGCGGCGGGCTACCGCAGGATGGTGCTGTGGACCAACGACGTGCTGCTCGCGGCGCGCGCGATCTACCGCAGCGAGGGCTTCACGCTGATCGGCACCGAGCCGCATGCGAGCTTCGGCCATGCGCTGGTGGGCGAGGAATGGGCGCTCGACCTCGAGCCCGACCCGGTCCCGGCGCCGGCGGGTGCCGCGCTCGCGGCGCGGGCGGGCTAGCGTCCGACCCGCCCGCCCGCGCGGCGCCGGGCCCTGCGGCCATCGGCGCGCGCACGCCCGACGCCGGGCGGCGCGGCAAGCCTACAATCGCCCCGATGGACACCGTCCCCCTGCCGATCGCGCTCACCATGGGCGACCCCTGCGGCATCGGCCCCGAGATCGTGCTGAAGGCCTGCGCCGCGCTCGCCGGCGCTGCGGGCGCGCCGGCGCTGCTCGTCTACGGCGACGCCGGCGTGCTCGAGCGCGAGGCCGCAGCGCTCGCGCTGCCGGTGCGCATCGAGCGCATCGAGGCGCCCGGGCCGGGCGTCGCAGCCGGCGCATCGGCCGCCGGCCCGGTGCGCGTCGCCGTGATCGCCTGCTCCGAGCTGCCCGCCGACCTGCCCGCGGGCCGCGTCGACGCCCGCGCCGGCGACGCCGCGCACCGCGCGATCCTGCGGGCCGCGCGCGACGCGATGGCGGGCCGGGTCGCGGCGGTCGTGACCGCGCCCCTGCACAAGGAGGCGCTGCACGCGGCCGGCATCGCCCACCCCGGGCACACCGAGATCCTCGCGGCGCTGGCCGGCGTGACCGAGGTGCGGATGATGCTGGTCAACGACGAGTTGCGTACCGTCCTCGTCAGCATCCACGTGCCGCTGCGCGCGGCGCTCGACGCGGTCACGCGCGCAGCGGTCCGCGACACGATCGGCATCGCCGACGACGGCCTGCGGCGCATGGGCATCGCGCGCCCGCGCATCGCGGTCGCGGGCCTCAACCCGCACGCGGGCGAGGGCGGGCTGATGGGCCGCGAGGAGATCGAGCTGATCGCGCCGGCCATCGCCGACGCACGCGCGCGCGGCATCGACGCGACCGGCCCCTGGGCGCCCGACACGGTGTTCATGCGCGCACGCGGATTCCGGGAGTTCGACGTCGTGGTCGCGATGTACCACGACCAGGGCCTGATCCCGGTCAAGTACCTGGGCATCGACACCGGCGTCAACGTCACCGTCGGCCTGCCCTTCGTGCGCACCAGCGTCGACCACGGCACCGCCTTCGACATCGCCGGCCGCGGCATCGCCGACCACCGCAGCCTGCTCGCTGCGATCGACCTCGCCGCGCGCCTCGCGCCCGGCGCCCGACCGCCTCCGCCACCTCCTCCACGCATCGCGCCATGACCGACTTCCGCAGCGACACCGTCACCCGCCCAACCCCTGCGATGCGCGCGGCCATCGCCTGCGCCGAGGTCGGCGACGACGTCTTCGCGGACGACCCGACGATCAACCGCCTGCAGGCGCACGCGGCCGACATGCTCGGCTTCGAAGCCGCGATCTTCGCGCCGTCCGGCACGCAGACCAACCTGATCGGCCTGCTGTCGCACTGCGAGCGCGGCGACGAGGCGATCGTCGGCCAGCAGTGGCACACCTACAAGTGGGAGGCGGGCGGCATGGCGGTGCTCGGCTCCATCCAGCCGCAGCCGCTCGAGAACGCCGCCGACGGCACGATCCCGCTCGCCGCGATCGAAGCCGCGATCAAGCCCGACGACCCGCACTTCGCGCGTACCCGGCTGGTCTGCATGGAGGACACCACCGGCGGCAAGGTGCTGCCGATGGACTACCTGCGCGAGGTGCGCGCGCTGACCGCGCGCCGCGGGCTCGGCACCCACCTCGACGGCGCGCGGCTGTTCAACGCGGCGGTCGAGGTCGCGCGCAGGCGCGCCGCCGGCGCGCGCGACGGCGACACGCAGGGCAACGACGCCACCGACCCGCGCGCCGTCGCCCGCGAGATCTGCAGCCACTTCGACAGCGTGTCGGTGTGCCTGTCCAAGGGGCTGGGCGCGCCGGTGGGCTCGCTGCTGCTGGGCAGCGCGGCCTTCGTCGGGCGCGCTCGGCGATGGCGCAAGATGCTCGGGGGCGGCATGCGCCAGGCTGGCATGATCGCCGCGGGCGGCCTGCATGCGCTCGAGCACCACGTCGACCGGCTGGCCGAGGACCACGACAACGCGCAGCGACTGGCGCAGGGCCTGGCCGAGCTCGGCCGGCGCCACGGCGGCATCGCGCTCGATCCGCCGCAGACCAACATCCTGTTCGTGCGGATCGACGACGCGATCGCCGAGCCCTTCGCTGCCCACCTTGCCGCGCACGGCGTGCGCACCACCGGCAGCACCGGGCGCTACGGCGCCGGACTCGTGCAGCGCTGGGTCACGCACCTCGACGTGAGCCGCGCCGACGTCGACACGGCGCTCGCTGTGGCGGCCGGCTTCTTCGAAACCCGGCGGTGAGCACCGGAAGCCGCGACGGCGCCCCGCGCCCCGCCGCGGCCGCGCACGCCTGCGCCTCGCCGCGCGACGCGCTGCTCGCCGCCTATCCGAGCCTGGCCGAGGTGCCGCTCGCCGAGCTCGACGCCGCGCTCGCCGCGACCCCGATCGTGCAGGCGCCCCGCGGCGCGGTGCTGTTTCGCGAGGGCGACCCCTGCCGCGCCTTCCCTTTCGTGATCGACGGCGACGTGCGCGTGGCTCGCGGCACGCCGGAGGGCCGCTCGCTCGAGCTGTACCGGGTGGGGCCGGGCGAGGTCTGCCTGCTGTCGACGAGCTGCGCGTTCTCGAACCGGGCGCAGTCGGCCCATGCGGTCGTCGCCGCGCCCACGCGGCTGTGGCCCGCGCCGCCCGAGGTCTTCCTCGGCTGGATGGCCCGGCCGGCCTTCCGCCGCTTCGTGTTCGGTGTGTTCGGCGAGCGGCTGGCCGACCTGATCGGCCTGGCCGAGGCCGTCGCGTTCCAGCGCATCGACCAGCGTCTGGCAGGCGCGCTGCTCGGCCACGGCCACGCGCTGCACACCACGCACCAGGCGCTCGCCGACGAGCTCGGCACCGTCCGCGAGATCGTGTCGCGGCTGCTCAAGCGATTCGAGCAGCGCGGCTGGGTCGTGCTGGCGCGCGAGCACGTCGAGATCCTCGATGCGGCCGCGCTGCGGGCGCTGGCCGACGGCGGCACGGCCGCCACCGACTGAGCCGGGCCCGCGGCCGCGCCGGCGCCTCAGTCGTTGGGTCCGTCCTGGCGCAGCACCGTCTCGATGTCGCGCAGCTTCACGTAGAGCGCGCGGCCCAGCCGGCCCACCGGGCGCATCGCCTCGTCGCGCAGCAGGTCGACGCGGTGGTCCATGCCCTTGTGCTTGCCGAGGTACACGCGGTCGTCCACATGGACGTGCACCACACGGCCCATCACCCACCAGCTCGCCCCGATCTCGAGGATCGAGTAGACGGTGCATTCCAGCGCGACCGGCGCGCCCGCCACGCGCGGCGGCGCGACGATCGTCGAGGGCGCCTCGGGCAGCGCCGCGAACGCGAACTCGCTCTCGCCGGGCGGCAGGTTGGTCGCGGTCGCGACCATCGGCAGCATCAGCGACTCGGGGACGATGTTGACCACCATCTCGCCGGTGGCGCGGATGTTGGCGAGCGTGTCCTTGGGCACCGGCTGGCCGCGCGCGTCGCGGCCCTTGCCGGCCACCGAGAAGCCCACCACCGGCGGCTCGGCGCTGCAGACGTTGAAGAAGCTGTACGGCGACAGGTTGCTGCGGCCCTGCGTGTCGCAGGTCGAGACCCAGGCGATCGGGCGGGGCAGCACCGAGTCGCGCAGCAGCAGGTACATCTCGTCGGGCGTCAGCGCGTCGGCCGACAGCGATCGGGTGGGCGGGGGCAGGCTCATGGCACTCCGGGGGGCGGTGCGTACGGGCGCGGCGCACCCGGTCGGGACCGCGACGCTATCAGAAGGCGGGCGGGCACGCGACCCGCCCGTTCCGTGTAACCGCGGTCACAGACCGACGCGCCCGCCGCGGGGTTCACTGCACCTTTGGGCTCATCCAACAGAGGCACCACCATGAAAGCGAACGTCGGCAACATCGACCGTGTACTGAGAATCGTCGCCGGCCTCGTCCTGGTCGCACTCGCCGCGACCGGCACGATCGGCGCGTGGGGCTGGATCGGCGTGGTCCCGATCGTCACCGGGGCGTTCAGGTTCTGCCCGCTGTACTCGGTGCTGGGCCTGAACACCTGCCCGGCGGGCGAACGGCGCCCGGCCTGAAGCTCGGGGCGGCGGGCGCGACGCGGCGGCGTCGCCTCGCCTTGACCTCGATCAAGGCCCCGGCCGGTGGTCCGTCCTACGATGGACGTCAACACTCAGGCAAGAGGCCACCGATGGCATCCACTCCGCAGGACGTCGCCCGCATCCGCATGACGATCGAGCGCAGGCTCGATGAATTGCGCGGCGAGATCACCGACAAGCTCGGCGATGCCGCGCTGGTCAACGGCGACCTCGACCACAACGCCGACTCGGGCGACCTGTCGGTCGCCAGCGACGCCACCACCACCGACTTCGCCGACGCGCGCCGCGACGTCGAGGAGTACCAGGCAGGCCAGGCCGCGCTCGCGCGGCTCGAGACCGGCGACTACGGCACCTGCGTCAGCTGCGGCGAGGCGATTCCCGCCGAGCGCCTGCAGGCCATGCCGTTCGCCGTGCGCTGCGTCGCATGCCAGGACCGCATCGAACGCGGTCAGGGCATGCACCACAGCTCGATGTGACGGGCCGCAGACGCCCGCACGAACCGGCTGCTCCCGCAATCAGGTCGTCTCCTCCGGCAGCAGCCTCTCCCTCCTCCCCGATACACCTCCCACGATCCGAGACCCGCCCATGTCCCATCTCCATGCCGTCATCTGGCTCGACCACCGCAACGCGAAGGTCATCGACTTCGCGATCGACGACAAGCACGTGGTCACCATCCACCACAAGGGCGGTCATCGTCCGGTGCACCACCGCGCCGGCGCCACCGGCTCGGGCCACGCGGCCGACGACGCGCAGTACTACGACGCGGTCGTGAGCGCGGTGGGCGACGCCCAGGACGTCCTGGTGACCGGCCCCGGCACCGCCAAGGTCGGCTTCCGCGAACACGTCGGCCACAAGCACCCGGCCCTCGCCAGGCGCATCGTCGGCGTCGAGTCGCTCGACCATCCCAGCGAGGGCGAGCTGCTCGCCTTCGCGCGCAAGTACTTCAAGCGCGTCGACGCCATGCACGGGGACCGCTGACCGGCGGGACCCTCCGGCCTCGGCCTGCGCGTCGAGCGCCCGCTCAAGCCCGCCGACCCCCACGGCGAGGCGCCCCGCCGGGTCCCGTTCGAGCGGGCGGCGGCTCCGGGACCATAATGGCGGGTTGGCCTGCGGCCCGACCCGGGCCCGCGCCGCCTGCACATTCATTTCCGGAGGCCCCGATGGCCAATCCCCCCGACACCCCGAGCATGGCGCTCTTCTGCGACTTCGAGAACGTCGCCCTCGGCGTGCGCGACGCGAAGTACGAGAAGTTCGACATCCGCAAGGTGCTCGAGCGACTGCTGCTCAAGGGCAGCATCGTCGTCAAGAAGGCCTACTGCGACTGGGAGCGCTACCGCGAGTTCAAGGCGCCGATGCACGAGGCCTCGTTCGAGCTGATCGAGATCCCGCACGTGCGCCAGTCCGGCAAGAACTCGGCCGATATCCGCATGGTCGTCGACGCGCTCGACCTCTGCTACACCAAGTCGCACGTCGACACCTTCGTGATCATCAGCGGCGACTCCGACTTCTCGCCGCTGGTCTCCAAGCTGCGCGAGAACAACAAGACCGTCATCGGCGTGGGCGTCAAGGGCTCGACCTCCGACCTGCTCACCGCCAACTGCGACGAGTTCATCTTCTACGACGACCTGGTGCGCGAGCAGCGGCGCCGGGGCGCGCAGAACGCCGCGCGGCGCGACGGCGGCCGCGAGCCGCAGCGCGACGCCGGCCGTGACGCCAGCCGCGACGGCCGGGGCAACGGCCGGGGCATCGGACGCGGGCCTGACCGCGAGGGCAACCGCGAGCCGCTGCGCAGCGTGCCGGGCGGCATCGCGCTGCCGCCCGCCGGGCTCGCGCTGCCCCCGGGCGTCGCCGGCCAGCCCGCCGCCGGCGCCGATGACACGCCTTCGGTCGGCGGCCCGTGGCGCCGCTACGCAGTCGAGCCGCGCGAGCCGTCGCAGGCCGACGCGTCGAGCGCCGGGCCCGAGGGCGAGGCCGACCCTGGGGCGTCCGGGTCCGAGGGCCTCGACGCCGGCGGCGCCGGCGAGCCTGCCGCCGACGTCGACGCCGAGGTCGCCGAGGTCGCGGCCCCCGCGACGCCCGCCCGCCGGCCGCGTCGCTCGCGCGCGCGGGTCTCGCAGGCCGTGATCGGGCTGGACGGCGACACCGCGGTCACCGCGGACGACCTCGCCGCCGCCGATGCCGCCGATGGCGCAGCCGGCGCCCCCGCCGACGAAGCGCCCGCCGCGGACGCGCCCAAGAAGCGCGCACCGCGCCGCCGCAAGGTGGCCGCGGGCGACGCCCCCCAGGCCGACACGGCGCAGGCCCTCGAGCCGGCGCCGGCGGCCGCGACGCCCGACCCCGAGCCCGACGACACCGAGCCGGCCTGGCTCGCGCTCGCCGACACGCCCGCGCGCGGGCGGCCCGCCGCCGACGAGGCACCGCGGCCGCCGCGCAGCGACGACGAGAAGCGCCAGGAGGCGGTCGACCTCGCCCTGGAGACCGTCGAGGCGCTGATCACCGAGCGCGGCGCCGACGACAAGATCTGGGGCTCGATGGTCAAGCAGACCCTCAAGCGCCGGCGTCCCGGCTTCGCCGAGAGCTACTACGGCTACCGCTCGTTCAACGAGCTGCTCGAGGACGCGCGCGACCGCGGGCTGCTGGCCCTCGATCACGACGAGAAATCCGGCGGCTACGTGATCCGGCTGCTCTGACCGCGGCCGGCGACGATCGACCAGGAGACCCACGATGGAGACGCTGACGCTCGAGGCCCGGTTCAACGGGCCGCCCGCATCCGGCAACGGGGGCTACGTGGCAGGCATCCTCGCCGCGCGGCTGGGCGCCCGGACGGTGGAGGTCACGCTGCGCGCGCCGCCGCCGCTCGACGTGCCGCTGCAGCTGCGCGCGCTCGAGGGCGGCGGGCTGTCCCTGCACGACGGCGAGACGCTGCTCGCGCAGGCGGTCGAGTCGGACGCCGCGCTCGCGCGGCTGCGGCTGCCCCCGCTGCCCGCGCTCGAGCAGGCCGAGGCGGCCGGCGCGATCGGCCGGATGCGGGCCCGAACGCTGTCGGGGAACCCCTACGACCACTGCTTCGGCTGCGGCATCGCGCGCGAGGACGGCCTGCGCCTGGTGCCGAGCCCGGTGGGCGAGGATGGCGTCGTGGCAGCGGCCTGGACGCCGCTCGCCGGGCACGCCCTGCCCGACGGCGCCGTCTCCGACGCAATCGTGTGGGCCGCGCTCGACTGCCCGGCGGGCTTCGCCTGGTCGAACCGCCTGCCCGAGGCGCCGCCGATGATGACCGGCCGCATCGCCGCCACCATCCACCTGCCGCTGCGCGCCGGCGACACCTACGTCGTCGCGGGCTGGCCCATCGAGCAGGACGGCCGCAAGCTGCACGCGGGCACCGCGATCCTCGGCAAGGACGGGCGGGTGCATGCCCGGTCGCTGCAGCTGTGGCTGCTGCCGCGCAGCTGAGCCCGGCATCGACGCGTCGCCCGCGGAGCGCTCCGGCCGTGCCACACTGACCCCCATGACAACCACCGCCTCCACCCTCTGGCGCGCGACCGCAGCCGGCCTCGCGATGCTCGCGCTGTCCGGCACCGCCCCCGCGCAGCAGCAGCGCCTGCCCACCGTGCCCGCCGTCGACCTGCAGCGCTACGCGGGCACCTGGCACGAGGTGGCGCGCCTGCCCAACCGCTTCCAGGCCCAATGCGTGGCCGAGGTCACCGCCGAGTACACCCCGCGCGACGACGGCACGGTCGGCGTCGTCAACCGCTGCCGCGGCGCGGCCGCGGGCGGCGCCGACGGCCCGCTGTCCGTTGCCGAGGGCGTGGCCAGGCCGGTCGACGCGACCAACGCCAGGCTGCGCGTGTCCTTCCTGCCGGCGGCACTGCGCTGGCTGCCGGTGGGCTGGGGCGACTACTGGGTGCTCGAGCTCGACCCCGAGTACCGCTGGGCGCTGGTGGGCGAGCCCGGGCGCGACTACCTGTGGGTGCTGTCGCGCTCGCCGGTCCTGCCGCAGGAGGTGCTGCAGGGTCTGCTCCGCCGCGCCGGCGAGCTGGGCTTCCCGGTCGACCGCATCATCCTGTCGGCGCGCAAGCCGCCGGGCTGAGCCCGGGCGCGGCCCGACGCCCGCCCGTCGCGGGCGGCGCCCGCGCGCTTCCGATATCCTCGGCCGATGACCGCCTCCGCAGCCAGCCTCCCCGGCGACGCCCTGCACGCCGGCACGCCCGGCCGCGGCGACCGGCGCACCGTGACCGTCCTGTCGGCCGCGCATGCCTGCTCGCACTTCTTCCACCTGATCATCGCGCCGCTGTTCCCGTGGCTGAAGGTCGAGTTCGGCGTCAGCTACGCGGAGCTCGGCCTGCTGATGACCGTGTTCTTCGTCGTCTCCGGGGTGGGCCAGGCGCTCGCCGGATTCGTGGTCGACCGGATCGGCGCGGTGCCGGTGCTGCTCGCGAGCCTCGCCGCCTTCGTCGCGTCGGCACTGGTGCTGTCGATGGCGCCCGACTACGCGACGCTGATGGTCGGCTGCGCGCTCGCGGGCCTGGGCAACGCCCCCTTCCACCCGGTGGACTACTCCATCCTCAACGCCCGCATCGCGCCGGCGCGGCTCTCGCGCGCCTACGCGGTGCACTCGGTCGCGGGCAACCTGGGCTGGGCGCTCGCGCCGGTGTTCCTCGTGGGCATCACCGGCCTGGCGGGCTGGCGGGTCGCGGTGGCGGCGGCGGCGCTGCTGGCCGCGGGCCTGCTGGTGCTGGTCTGGGCGCACCGCGCGCTGCTCGCGGGCGCGCCGGTCGGCGTGCTGGGCACCGCGCGCGGCGCGCCGCGCGCCGCGGCCGGCCCCGACGAGGACTCGTTCGCGTTCATGCGCCTGCCCGCGGTGTGGCTGAGCTTCCTGTTCTTCCTCACGCTCGCCATCTCCTTCGGCGCCATCCAGAGCTTCGGGCCCGAGGCGGCGCGCCAGCTGCACGCGGTGGCGCCCTCCTGGGCGGCGACCTGCCTGACGGTCTACATGCTGTCGAGCGCCGCCGGCACGCTCGTGGGCGGCTGGGCCGCCGGCGACCCGTCGCGCGCCGAGTCGATCGTCGCCGGCGGCTACGCGCTCGCGACCGCCGTGTCGCTCGCGCTCGCGCTGCTCGCCATGCCCGCCTGGGTCGTGCCGGTGCTGTTCGGGCTGATGGGCTTCGGCTCGGGCACCGCCGGCCCGGCGCGCGACCTGCTGGTGCGCCGCGCGAGCCCGCCGAGCGCCACCGGGCGGGTCTACGGGCTGGTCTACTCCGGACTCGACGCCGGCATGGCGATCGCGCCGGTGGCCTTCGGCTGGCTGATGGACCACGGCATGCCCGCGGCGGTCTGGCTCGGCATCGCGCTGTTCCAGGCGCTGCTGATCGTCAACGCGATGGGCGTGGGCCGCGCGGCCAACCGGCGCGCGCAAGCCCGATCCGGCACACGGGTTTGACGTGCGCCGACCCGGCGCACCACACTGCGCCGAGGCATCGCACGAGGACACAGGAGACCACCATGAGCACGACTGCCACGGCCGCAGCCATCGGAGTGCTGCCTTCGGGCGACGCCCTGGGCGCTGACATCACCGGGATCGACCTGCGCGCGCCGCTGGGCGGTGCCGCGCTCGAGGCGCTGCTCGATGCCTGGACGCAGCACCTCGTGCTGCGCTTTCGGGGCCAGCACGGGCTCACGCTCGACGCGCTGATCGCGTTCTCGCGCAGGCTCGGCACGCTGGATGCGCGCCCCATCGCGAGCGCCGCCATGGGCAAGGCCTTCGAGGGCGACTACCCGGAGATCACCGTGATCTCCAACGTGGTCGTCGACGGCAAGCCGATCGGCGGGCTCGGCGCCTACGAATCCGTGTGGCACGCCGACATGACCTACAACCCGCTGCCGCCCAAGGCGAGCGCGCTGTATGCGGTCGAGATCCCGCCCGCCGGGGGCGACACGCAGTTCGCCAACATGGAGCGGGCCTACGAGACGCTGCCCGAGGCGACGCGCCGGCGCATCGAGTCGCTCACCTGCGTGCACGACGCGAGCCGCAACAGCGCGGGGCAGCTGCGCCTGGGCTACGAGGACATCAACGATCCGCGGCGCACGGTCGGCGCGGTGCATCCGGTCGTTCGCCGGCATCCGGTGAGCGGACGCCGCAGCCTGTTCCTGGGCAGACGCCGCAACGCCTACCTGAGCGGCCTGCCGCTCGAGGAGAGCGAGGCCCTGCTCGACGCGCTGTGGGCGCACGCGAGCCGCCCCGAGTTCGCATGGACCCAGGTCTGGCAGCTCGGCGACCTGGTGCTGTGGGACAACCGCTGCACCATGCACCGGCGCGACGGCTTCGATCCCTCGACGCGCCGGCTGCTGTGGCGCACCCAGGTCACCGGCGAGCCGGTGCTGTCGTGAGGCGGTACGAGACCGTCCCGGGGAGGGCGAGACTGCCACGGCGCCGCCTCGGCCAGGCGGTGCTGGGCGCGCTCGCGGCCGGCATGCTGCCGGCGCGCGGCGCGCTCGCGCAGTCGGACTTCCCCGACCGCACGGTGCGCATCGTGGTGGGCGGCGCCCCAGGCGGTGGCACCGACTTCCTCGCGCGGCTCGTCGCCGAGCGGCTGAGCACGCGCTGGAAGCACCCGGTCGTCGTCGACAACCGGGCCGGCGCCTCCGGGGTCATCGGCACGAAGTTCGTGATGACCTCCGCGCCCGACGGCTACACGATGATCATGGGTCACTCCTCGACCCATGCGATCGTGCCCGCGCTGATGCAGCCCCCGCCCTACGACGCGATCCGCGACTTCACCCCGGTGGCCCACGTCGCGTCGGCGCCCGACCTGCTGGTGGTCGCGGCAAACTCGCCGATCCGCTCGGTCAAGGACCTGATCGAGCTCGCCCGCGCCAAGCCCGACGCGGTCACCTACGGCTCGCCCGGGGTGGGCCTGTCGCAGCACCTGCGCGGGTTCATGCTGGCCAAATCGGCCGGCGTGCAGATGCGCCACGTCCCCTACAAGGGCACGGCGCCGGCGCTCAACGACCTGCTCGGCGGCCACATCACGGCCATGTTCGCGACCGCCGGCGGCATCGTGCAGCAGGCGCGCGAGGGCCGTGTCCGCGTGCTCGCCGTGTCGTCGCCGCAGCGGATCCCGCTGTTTCCGGACGTGCCGACGGTGAGCGAGCTCGGCCTGCGCGAGCTCGAGGGGATGGGCTTCTTCGGGCTGTTCGGCCCGGCCGGCGTGCCGCCGAGGGTGGTGCAGACGATCGGCTCGGCCGTGGCCGCGGTGCTGGGGGAGCCCGAAACGCGGAGCAAGATCGAGGCGCAGTTCATCGACCCGGTGGTGTCGACGCCCGAGCAGTTCGCCGCGTTCCATCGCGCCGAGGTTGCGAGGTGGACCGAGATCGTCAAGGTCTCGGGCGTGAAGGCGGAGGGCTGACGCCGGGTGGGCCCGCGCACGCACGCCGTGCCGTCCCGCCTCGCGCGGCTCGCCGCCGCGGCGGCCCTCGCCGCGGCACTCGCCTGCGCCGCACCACGGGCGCCAGCGCAGACCGCCCCCTCGCCCGCCGAGGCCCGCGCCTACACCGGCCTGCACGCGGCCGCGCACGCCGGCGACGCGCAGGCGATCCGGCGGCTCGCCGCCGCCGACCGCGCGAGCCTCGAGTCACGCGACGCCAACCGCCGCACCCCGCTGCACGTGGCCACCTTCGCCAGGCAGCGCGACGCCGTGCGCGCGTTGCTCGAGGCCGGCGCCGACACCGCCGCCCTCGACGCCGACCGCTACGACGCGGTGACCATCGCCGCGGTCGCCGACGACGAGCCGACCCTCGCCCTGCTGCTCGCCGGGGGCGCGAGCGCCAGGCTCGTCACCAGCCGCTACGACGGCACCGCGCTGATCGCCGCCGCGCACCTCGGCCACGACGGCGTGGTGCGCCGGCTGATCGCCGCCGGCGCGCCGCTCGACCATGTGAACAACCTGCACTGGACCGCGCTCATCGAGGCGATCGTGCTCGGCGACGGCGGCCCGCGCCACCAGGCCTGCCTGCGCGCGCTGCTCGAGGCCGGCGCGAGCACCTCGCTCGCCGACCGCGCTGGCCGCAGCCCGCTCGCGCTCGCCCGCGAGCGTGGCCACGGGGCGATGGTCGGAATGCTCGAGGCCGCGGGCGCGCGCTGAGCGCTGAGCGCAGGGCGCAGGTCGCGGGGCGCGCCTGCGGCATGAACGGGAGCGCGCCCTCCTTCACGTCCACCCGGGTGGCGTGACCGGGCTCCGGTGGTGGCCGACCGGCCCGCGCTCAGGCCGCCAGCCGCTTCTCCAGCGCCGCCTTGGTGTCGGGCAGCTGGTGGGGCAGCCCGTGCGAGAGCGTCCTGAACAGCTCGGCGTGCAGCTCGAACTCCGCCAGCCACTGCGCCTTGTCGATCGCGGTGATCTTCTCGAAATCGCCGCGCGAGAAGTCCAGGCCCTCCCAGCTCAGGTCCTCGAAGCGCGGGCTGGTGCCGAAGACGTGCTCGACGCCGCCCGCCCTGGCCTCGATCCGCCCGATCATCCACTGCAGCACGCGCATGTTCTCGCTGTAGCCGGGCCACACGAAGCGGCCCTGCGCGTCGGTGCGGAACCAGTTGACGCAGAAGATCGCCGGCAGCTTCGCGTGGGCCACCTCCAGCCGGTGGCCGAGGTCCAGCCAGTGGCGGAAGTAGTCGGCCATGTTGTAGCCGCAGAAAGGCAGCATCGCGAACGGATCGCGGCGCACCACGCCCTGCTTGCCGGCGGCCGCGGCGGTGGTCTCGGAGCCCATGGTCGCGGCCATGTAGACGCCCTCGGTCCAGTTGCGCGCCTGCGTGACCAGCGGCACCGTGGTGGAGCGGCGCCCCCCGAAGATGAAGGCGTCGATCGGCACGCCCTCCGGGTCGTCCCACTGCGGGTCGATCGCGGGGTTCTGCGACGCCGCCACGGTGAAGCGTGCGTTGGGATGCGCGGCCTTGCGGCCGGCCAGGCCGTCGGCGGGCGTCCAGTCCTTGCCCTGCCAGTCGATCAGGTGCGCCGGCGGCTCCTTGGTCATGCCCTCCCACCACACGTCGCCGTCATCGGTCAGCGCGACGTTGGTGAAGATGGTGTTGGCCTTGAGCGAGGCCATGCAGTTGAAGTTGGTCTTCTCGTTGGTGCCCGGCGCCACGCCGAAGTAGCCGGCCTCGGGGTTGATCGCGTAGAGCCGGCCGTTGGCATGCGGCTTGATCCAGGCGATGTCGTCGCCGATGGTCGTGACCTTCCAGCCCTGCATGCTGGCCGGCGGGATCAGCATCGCGAAGTTGGTCTTGCCGCAGGCCGACGGGAAGGCCGCCGCCACGTGGTACTTGCGGCCCTCGGGCGAGGTCACGCCCAGGATCAGCATGTGCTCGGCCAGCCAGCCGATGCCGCCCGCGGCGACGTCCTGGCGGCCCATGTTGGAGGCGATGCGCAGCGCGAAGCACTTCTTGCCCAGCAGCGCGTTGCCCCCGTAGCCCGACCCGAACGACCAGATCTCGCGGGTCTCGGGATAGTGGACGATGTACTTGGTGGGGTTGCACGGCCACGGCACGTCCTTCTCGCCGGAGGCGAGCGGCTTGCCGACCGAGTGCACGCAGGGCACGAAGCCGCCGTCCTCGCCGAGCACCTCGTACACATCGCGGCCCATCCGCGTCATCGTGCGCATGCTGACGACCACGTAGGGGCTGTCGGTGATCTCGACGCCGACGTGGGCGATCGGCGAGCCGAGCGGGCCCATCGAGAACGGGATCACGTACAGCGTGCGCCCGGCCATGCAGCCCTCGAACAGGCCGCGCAGCGTCTGGCGCATCTCGGCCGGATCGGTCCAGTTGTTGGTGGGGCCGGCATCCTCGGCGCGCTGCGAGCAGATGAAGGTGCGGTCCTCGACCCGGGCCACGTCGGTCGGGTCCGAGCAGGCGAGGAAGGAGTGGGGGCGCTTGACCGGGTCGAGCCGGCGCATCGTCCCGGAGGCGACCATCTCGTCGCACAGGCGGTCATACTCCTGCTGGCTGCCGTCGGCCCAGACGATGCGGGCCGGGCGCGTGAGCGCGGCGACGGACGCGACCCAATCGATCAGGCCCTGGTGCCGGACGTGATCCGGTGCGGTCACGCCGGCCTGCACGGCCGAGGCGACGTAGGGATGGTTCATGCGAGACTCCGGGTCAAGGTTGTCAATCGGCACGGGGCGCCGCCACGCTCGAGGGGGCAGGCACCCGCTGGGGCGGGGGGCGTCATCCGGCCCGCCGCCCACTGTGCGATCTCCGCCCGACCGCCTGCCGGTACGGCATCGTGTCTCCTTCGGAGCGTCGCTGGGTCATCTCGTTCACCCGTTCCGCCATGCTTTTGGTTTTGCGGGGCTGACCGTAAAGTTTACACCGACCGCCGTGGTCCACAGGATGCCGGCACCATCGTCGGCGGCCAACGGTGCCACAGGGCGCGAGCCTTCCGATTGACGGAAGTCACGCACGCACGAATGGCGGCTGCGCCGCCGCCGGCAGCATTTTCGCAAGGCCCGCCCCGATGTCGGTGCTCGTGCTCCACGCCCATCCCAACGTCCCCGCCTCCCGGGTCAACGCCGCGCTCGCCGCGACCGCCAGACAGGTCGCGGGGGTCACCGTGCACGACCTCTACGAGGCCTACCCGCACGGCTTCATCGACCGCGCCCGCGAGCAGGCGCTGGTCGAGGCGCACCACGCAGTGGTGCTCCAGCACCCGATGTACTGGTACGGGGTACCGCCCCTGCTCAAGCAGTGGATGGACACGACCCTGACCGAAGGCTGGGCCTACGGCCGGCACGCCACGGCCACGTCAGGCAAGACCTGGACCCACGCGCTCACCACCGCCGGGTCGGCGCATTCCTACAGCGGCCGGGCCGACCCGGCCGACGACCCCACCGGGCGGGCCAACTACTTCTCCCTGGACGACTACATGAAGCCGTACCTGCAGTCGGCACGCCTGTGCGGCATGCGCTGGCACCCGCCGTTCGCGGTGCACTCGGCCGAGGCGCTGGACGCGGCCGCGCTGGAGGCGGCCTGCGCCGGCTACCGCGACTTCCTGCTGGACCTGCTCGCCCGCGCGCAGGGGGCCTGAGGTGCACGGTTCCGGATTCCTGCTGCCCGCGCTGATCTACCTGGCCGCGGCCGTGGTGATGGTGCCCATCTTCAAGCGGATCGGGCTGGGCACGGTGCTCGGCTACCTGGTCGCCGGGGTCGCGATCGGCCCGTGGGGGCTGAGGCTCGTCACCGACTTCGCCGACGTCCAGCAGGTGTCGGAGCTCGGCGTGGTGCTGCTGCTGTTCCTGGTCGGGCTCGAGCTCAACCCCAGGCGTCTGTGGACGCTGCGTCACGCCATCTTCGGGCTGGGCCTGCTGCAGGTGCTGCTGAGCACCGCGGCCGTGGCGCTGGCGGCGCGGGCCGCGGGGCTGGGCTGGGCGCAGGCTGCGGTGGTGGGCATGGCCTTCTCGATGTCCTCGACCCCGATCGCGCTGCAGGTGCTCGCCGAGCGCGGCCTGGTCAAGTCGCCACCGGGTCAGTCGACCTTCTCGGTCGCGCTGTTCCAGGACCTGGCCGTGATCCCGATGCTGCTGCTGCTCAGCCTGATGGCGCCCCCGGGCACCCCGGGCGGCGAGGCCTTCGGCTGGCACGAGGCCGGCCTTGCGCTCGGCATGATCGCCGCGATGGTGCTGGCCGGCCGGCTGGCGCTGCGCCCGGTGCTGCGGATCGCGGCCGGCGTGGGCGCGCGCGAGATCTTCGTCGCGCTCGCGCTCCTGCTGGTGGTGGGCAGCGCCTGGCTCACCCAGAGCGTGGGGCTCTCGATGGGCCTGGGCGCCTTCATCGCGGGCGTGCTGCTCGCCGACTCCGAGTACCGGATGGAGCTCGAGGTCGACATGGAGCCCTTCAAGGGGCTGCTGCTCGGGCTGTTCTTCATCGCGGTCGGCATGGCGATCGACCTGGGCGTGGTGGCGGCCGAGCCGCTGGCCGTGCTGCTGATCGCGCTGGCCGCGGTCGTGCTCAAGTTCGCGGTGCTGGCGCTGCTCGGGCGCGTCTTCGGGCTGCGCGCACAGGACGGCTGGGTGTTCGCGATCGCGTTGTCGCACGTGGGCGAGTTCGCGTTCCTGCTGCTGGCCTCGGCCAGGGGCTTCGGGATCCTGCCGGCGCGCGAGGCCGCGCTGCTGACCGCGGCGGTCGCGCTGTCCATGCTCTCCACGCCGCTGCTGTTCGTCGCCTACGAGCGATGGATCGCGCCGCGCTACCGCGGCGGCGCCGCGCGCGCCTTCGACACCATCGACGAGCGCCGCGCGGTGATCGTCGCAGGCGCCGGGCGCTTCGGGCAGATCATCGTGCGGATCCTGCTCGGGCGCCACGTGCCGGTCACCGTCATCGACCACGACCCGGCCCAGATCGACCTGATGCGCCGCTTCGCGTTCCGCGCCTTCTATGGCGACGCGAGCCGCCCCGACGTGCTCGCGCAGGCGGGCGCGGCCGAGGCCCGGCTGCTGGTGCTTGCGATGGACGACCCCGAGACCGTCAGGCGCACCGTCGAGCATTGCCGCGCCCACTACCCCGACCTCGCCCTGCTCGCCCGCGCACGCGGGCGGATCGACGCCTTCGAGCTCGCCAGGCTCAAAGTGCCGGTGATCCGCGAGACCTACGGCTCGGCGCTCGAGACCGCCGAGCGCGCGCTGCGCCTGCTCGGCAACGGCGCGTTCCAGGCCCGCTCGATCGTGCACCGGTTCCGCGAGCACGACGAGCAGCAGTTCGCCGAGCAGCTCGCCCTGGCCGATGACGAGAAGCAGCTGATGGCGGCGATGCAGGCCGGCCGCGTGCAGCTCGAGCGGCTGCTGTCGGACGACGCGCAGGAGATCGAGCGCGCGCGCAGCCAGGGCGGGGATCCGCAGTGGTGAGCGCGCTGCGTGGCCTGCCGGCCTCGGTCTGGATACTCGGGTCGATCAGCTTCCTGAACGACGCCGCCTCGGACCTGGTCTATCCGCTGGTGCCGATCTTCGTCGCCACGGTGCTGATGGCGGGGCCGGCGGCGCTGGGCGTGATCGAGGGCGCGGCCAACGCCACCGCCGCCCTGCTCAAGCTGCTGTCGGGCGCCCTCTACGACCGCTTCCCGCGGGCCAAGGGCTGGCTGGTGGCCGGCTACGCGATGCCCGCGATCGCGCGGCCCCTCATCGCCTTCGCCGGCTCGGCCTGGGTGCTCGGCGGGCTGCGCGTCGCCGACCGGATCGGCAAGGGCCTGCGCTCGGCGCCGCGCGACGCGCTGCTCGCGCGCTCGGTGGAGCCGGCGCGGCGCGGCCTGGCCTTCGGGGTGCACCGCTCGATGGACCACGCAGGCGCAGTGGCCGGCCCGCTGATGGCGGCGGCGCTGCTGGCCGGCGGCATGGGCCTGCGCGAGATCTTCCTGTGGACGCTGGTGCCCGGCATCGCCTGCGTGGCGCTCGCCATCGCCGTGCGCGAGCCGCCCGGCACGCTCGTGCCCGCACCGCGCATCGACTGGAGCCTGCGCACGCTGCCACGCCGCTACAAGGCCTACCTGGCCGTCGTCGCGCTGTTCACGCTCTCGCAGGCGAGCAACATGTTCCTGCTGCTGCGCGCCTCGCAGCTGGGCGTGCCCGCCGCGCAGATCCCGCTGCTGTGGGCGCTGCAGTCGGGTGTCGCGATGCTGCTCAGCACGCCGTTGTCGGCGCTGTCGGACCGCTTCCCGCGGCTGCGCCTGATCGCGGCCGGCTGGCTGCTCTATGCCTTGGTGTTCGGCGTGCTGGGAGGCGTCGTGCAGACGCTGCCCGGCATCGCGGCGCTGCTGCTGCTCTACGGCGTGGTGCTCGCCGCGACCGAGGGCGTCGAGAAGGCGCTGGTGGCCGACCTCGTGCCCCCCGAACGCCTGGGCACGGCCTTCGGCTGGTTCCACCTCGTCACCGGCCTGGTGCTGGTGCCCGCGTCGGTGGGCTTTGGCTGGGTGTGGCAGCTGGCGGGCGCGCCGGTCGCGTTCGCGGTCAGCGGCGCGCTGGCGGGGGTGGCCGCGCTCGCGCTGATGGGGCTCGCGCGGCGCTGAGCCGCGCGGGCCGGCAGGCTGCGACGCGGGCGGTGCGCAGCGCGTACCATCGACGACCCGCCCCTGCCCTCGCCCGCGCATGACCGCCTCCGCCTGCGAACGCGCCACCGTCACCCGTATCGCCGCGACGCCCCCCGACCCCGCGGCGCTCCGGGACGCCCATGAGCGCGCAAGCGCGCCGCGCGCCACCAACGCGCGCCGCGTCCGATGAGCGCCGTACCGGCAGCGGGCGCCGCACCGCGCTATGCGTGGTGCGGCGACGACTTCACTGGCGCGAGCGACACGCTCGCCACGCTCGAGCGCGGCGGCCTGCGCGCCCTGCTGTTCCTCGACGTGCCCACGCTCGCGCAGCGCGCCGCCGCCGGCCCGCTCGATGCGATCGGGCTGGCCACCGCCGCGCGCGCGATGGCGCCCGCCGCGATGCGCGCCGCGCTCGCCTCGCCCGCCCGCTTCCTGGAGGCCTGCGGCGCACCGGTGCTGCACTACAAGGTGTGCTCGACCTTCGACAGCGCGCCGCAGGTGGGCAGCATCGGCGAGGCGGTCCGCGCGCTGCATCGCCCGGCCTACCGCCGCTGGGTGCCGGTGATCGGCGGGCAGCCCAGCCTCGGGCGCTGGTGCGTGTTCGGCCAGCTGTTCGCCGAGGCCGGCGCCGGCGGCCCGGTGCACCGCATCGACCGCCATCCCACCATGAGCCGCCATCCGGTGACGCCGATGGACGAGGCCGACCTCGGCGTGCACCTGTCGCGCCAGGGGCTCGCGCCGCAGGGCGCCATCGACTGGCGCGTGCTGGAGGGCCCGGCCGGCGCGCTCGACGCCCGGCTGCGCGCGATCCTCGACGGCGCGCCCGATCCGGACGCGCCCTGCGTGGTCCTCTTCGATGCGATGAATGACGCGCACCTCGCCGCGATCGGTGCGCTGATCGCGCGCCATGCGCAGGACGCGCCGGTGCTCGCGGTGGGCGCGAGCAGCGTCGCGCAGGCGATGCTCGCCCACTGGGGTGCGCAGCGCACGGCGCCCGGGCACGACGTGCGTTCGCCGGGGGCGGCGGGCGCGCGCCCGCGTGCCGCGGAGCCCGCGCACGCCGCGCCGCCCGCCCCGGTCGCGCCCGCCGGCGGCCCGGTCTTCGTGCTCGCCGGCAGCCTGTCGCCGCGCAGCGCCGAGCAGGTGGACGCCGCCCGCGCCTACGTGCGCGTGCCGCTCGATCCCGCGCGCCTGACCGAGGGCGACGCCGGCTACCTCGAGCGGACCGTCGCCGACATCGCGCGGACCCTGGCGGGCGGACGGCACGTGCTCGCGACCACCGCGCCCGAGGCCGGCGCCCCGGCCCGCGCCGAGCCGCTGCTCGCGCCGGCCAGCGGCGCGCTGCTCGCCGCGGTCGCGCGCCGCGTGCGCTGCGCGCGCATCGGCGTGGTCGGCGGCGACACCTCGAGCCACGCGATGCAGGCGCTCGCGCCCTGGGGCATCGGCTGGGTCGGCACGCTCGGCGCCGGCGGCGAGCTGCTGCGCGCCCGCGCCGACGACCCGGCGCTCGACGGGCTGGAGCTGATGCTCAAGGGCGGGCAGATGGGGCGGCTGGATATCCTCGACCAGCTGGTGCACGGCACGGGCGACCGCGCGCGCTGAGCGCCGGCCCGAGGGGCCGGGCCGGGCGGGCGCGGCGATCGCGGCCCGGTCCGGCCAGCGACGCGCAGCGACGGCGGCGGGCTCGCCCCCGCAGACCCGGACCGACTCGCAGACCCGCAGCGCGAAGGCCCGCCGGGTTGTGGCCTCCACCGCTTTCCGATAGCGTCCGGGCATGACCCTGCCCACCCCCGCCACCCTCCTCGCCGCGGCCGACGACGGCCGCTCGCTCCCCGCCACCGCGCCCGGCGGCGCCGACCCGGCCAGCATCGACGCGGCGCTGCGCACGCAGGCCGCCATCGGCGCGCTGCGCATCGCGCGCGGCGAGCGGCCGGTCGGCTGGAAGATCGGCTTCACCAACCGCTCGATCTGGCCGCTCTACGGCGTGCAGCAGCCGATCTGGGGCCCGGTGTGGGACACCACGCTGCGCCTGCTCGAGGGCACCGAGGCGAGCATCGACCTCGCCCGCCTCGCCGAGCCGCGGCTCGAGCCCGAGATCGTGATCGGCCTGAAGGCGTCGCCGCCGCCGCAGGCCGGCGACGCCGCGAACCTGGAGGCGCTCGTCGCCTGCATCGACTGGGTCGCGCACGGCTTCGAGATCGTGCACAGCGTGTGGCCGGGCTGGAAGTTCGGCGCCGCCCAGGGCATCGCCGCGCAGGCGCTGCACGGCGCGCTGCTGGTGGGCCCGCGCGTGCCGGTGGCCGCGCTCGGCGCCAACCCGGCGGGCGCGCTGTCGCGGCTGCAGGTCGCGCTGTCGCGCGACGGCGCGGCGCTCGCGCAGGGCAGCGGCGCGGCGGTGCTGGACGGCCCGGTGCAGGCGCTCGCGCACCTGGTCGCGGGCCTGGCCGCGCGCGGCGAGCGCATCGCGGCGGGCGCCGTGGTCACCACCGGCACGCTCACCGACGCGCAGCCGCTCGCCCCGGGGCAGGTCTGGCGCACGAGGATCGACGCCCCGCTGTCGGGGCTCACGCTGCGCGTGACCGGCACGCCGGCATGACGCGCGGCCCCGACGCGCGGGCGACCTGCGTCCAACCGCGCCCCCGGGGCGACGCGCGATGACCCCCGAGGCCCACACCGCCCCCGACGCCGCCGCGATCGAGGCCGCCGCCGCGCGCATCGCGCCGTGGGTGCGCACGACCCCCACGATCGAGGTCGACTTGGACGGCCGCGGGGTTTGCCTCAAGCTCGAGTGCCTGCAGGTCTCGGGCACCTTCAAGGCGCGCGGCGCATTCGCGCGGCTGCTCGGCGCGCGCGAGGCCGCCGCACGTGCAGGCCTGGCGCCGCCGGCGCGCGTGGTCGCGGCCTCGGGCGGCAACCACGGCATCGCGGTCGCGCTGGCCGCCCGCAGCCTCGGGATCGGCGCCGACATCTTCGTGCCGCGCACCTCGCCCGCCGCCAAGCTCGAGCGGCTGCGCGCGCTCGGCGCGACGGTGCATGCCGAGGGCGAGGAGTACGCGCAGGCGCTGGCCGCGAGCACGGCCTTCGCCGCGCACACCGGCGCGCTGGTGTCGCACGCCTACGACCAGCACGACACGCTCGCCGGCCAGGGCACGCTCGCGCGCGAGTGGCACAGGCAGTCGCCCGACCTGGACGCCGTGCTGATCGCGGTGGGCGGCGGCGGGCTGATCGGCGGCATCGCCGCGTGGTTCGGCGCGCAGGCGCAGGCGGGCCACCGCGTGCCGCGCGTGATCGCGGTGGAGTCCGAGGGCTGCCCCACGCTGCACGCGGCGCTCGCCGCCGGGCGCATCGTCGAGATCCAGCCGCGCGGGCTCGCGGCCGATTCGCTCGGCGCGCGGCGCGCGGGCGAGCTGATGTTCCCGATCGCGCGGCGCTGGGTGGCCGACAGCGTGCTGGTCAGCGACGCGGCCATCGCCGCCGCGCAGGCCGCGCTGTGGCGCCGGCTGCGGATCGCGACCGAGCCGGGCGGCGCGGCCGCCTACGCGGCGCTCGCCTCGGGCGCGTGGCGGCCCGCCGACGGCGAGCGGGTGGGCGTGCTGGTGTGCGGCGCCAACGTCGACCTGCGCGCGCTCGCCGACGTCGTGGACGCCTCGCCCGCCTGAGCGGCGCGGCGGCCCCCCGCGCGCGAAACCCCGACCCCCCGCACCCCTGGACCCTCCGCACCCCCGGACCCCGCGATGGACCCCGCCGACCATTTCCCGCCCTCCTATTCCGTCTCCCGCGAGCGGCTGCTCGACAGGCTGCACCGGCTGTCGCCCCGCCACGGCCTGCTGCTCGACTCCCGCGCGCTCGACGTCCGGGGCCCGGACGGCGGCACGCTCGCGCTCGACTTCGCCATCCTCGGCGCGCGCCGGCCCCGCCACGCGCTGGTGCTGTCCTGCGGCACGCACGGCGTCGAGGGCTACGTCGGCGCCGCGATCCAGCACCACGTGATCGAGCAGGTGCTGCCGCGCCTGCGGCTGGCGCCGGACACCGCGGTCGTGCTGCAGCACGCCAACAACCCCTACGGCTTCGCCTGGGGCCGGCGCGTCAACGAGTCCAACGTCGACTTCAACCGGAACTTCCTCGAGCGCTTCGACCCGACGCTGTGCGACCCGGACTACGAGCGGCTGCACGACGCGCTCAACCCGGCCGACCTGGACCCCGCGGCCGAGCGCGCCCGCTGGGACGCGATCGAGGCCTTCGTCGCGGCGCACGGCGCGCGCCGCTTCCAGCAGGTGGCGCTCGGAGGCCAGTACCGCCATCCGCGCGGCATGCAGTACGGCGGCGCGCGGCGCGAGCAGGGCACGGTGCACCTGCTCGCGCTGGTGGCCGAGCACCTGGCCGGCGCGCAGACCGTGCACTGGCTCGACTTCCACACCGGCCTGGGCGCGTTCGGCGACTGCGAGGTGGTCACCGGCGCACCCGCCGACAGCGACTGCTACCGCTATTCGCTCGAGGTCTTCCCCGGCTGGGTGAAGTCGGCGGCATCGGGCGAGTCGGTGTCCACCCCGCTCAACGGGCTGCTCGACCGCGGCATCGAGGCGGCGCTGCCGCCCGGCTGCCGGTTCGGGTTCGGCTTCCCGGAGTTCGGCACCTACGAGCCGATGCGGATGATCCGCGCGATGCGGGCCGACAACTGGCTGCACGCTCACGGCGACCCCTCTGATGCCACCGGCCGCGCGCTGCGGGCCGAGATGCTCGAGGCCTTCAGCCCGGCGAGCCCCGAGTGGCGCCGCCGCGTGCTGGACACCGGCGCGCGGCTCGTCGCGCTCGCGCTCGACCGGCTGCCAGGCGTCACCCGCGAGGCCGGCTGAGCGCCGCGCGCGGCGCCTTTCCGGACCCGCCAGTCTTTGCGCCCCTGTCCGAGACCCCGCGTTCAGTGTCACAATAGGTTTCGTGACAGGCCGTCCGCCGCTCGTCCGCGCGCTCCGACCGCCGGACGGCGGCAGATCCGGCGGCCCGGGGCGCAAACGCTTAGGATTGCAGCAACGTTCCCGCCGCGGCGCCACGGTTCCCGGCTCGATCACCTCGGGTAGCACCATGACCGACATGTCTCCTTCGCAACGCACCGCCGGAACGGGCCGCATCCTGCTGACCGCGGGCTCGCTCGTCGCGCTCGAGGCGATGTGGCAGGGCTCGGTCGCCCGGACCCTGATCGCGAGCGGCCTGCTGGCCATCGGCGGCGGGCTGCTCTTCCTGGCCAAGCGCGCCGACTGAGCCCGGGGCGGCAGACCGCGGCCCGGTCGCCGGGCCGGGCGCCCTCCCTCTGGAGACCCATGGCAGCGACGCCGTGCCCACCGGCGCGGCGCCGCGCGGCCCTTCATGCAGATGGACTTCGAAGCGATCCGCGTCGACGGCTTCCCGATCGACGCCGAACTCACCGACACCGGCTGGGTCGGCCCCGACCTGGCAGTGGCCGCGCACGCCTACCTGGCGACACCGCGCGCGCTCGTGTGGCGCAACCCGTCGCCCGACTGGCGCCTGTTCGTGCTGCTGCTGCCGCTCGCCTCGCGCCTGTCGCTGATGGCCAACCCGATCTTCGGCCAGCTGACACGCGACTGGGGCCACACCATCCGCTTCGTCGGCGTCGACCGCCACCAGTGCGTCTACGACTTCCGCAGCCTGCTGTCGGACGCGACGCTGCGCCGGCTGGTGGGCTCGCTCGCGCGCTGGCTGCACGACGCCGACGCGCGCGACGACGAACTGCCCGCGCGCGCGGCCGAGGCCGCGACGCTCGACGTGCTGTTCGCCGCACTCGGCGACAACATGCTGACCATCCTCGAGTCGCGCCGCGACGACTGGGGCGGGCACCTCGCGCGCGAGCACCGGCTCGAGCCGGGCGTGCCCGACAGCCTGTTCGACCGCGGGTCGCGCTATCCGGACTTCCTCGCGCAGTTGCGCCACGCGCTGCGCAACGAGCTGGTCGACGTCGCCTTCTACGGCAAGGTGCTGCGCTCGACCGACCTGCGCGAGGCCGCCGCCGAGCAGCGCATCGCCGCGATGATCGAGGGCACGCTCGAGCCGGTCACGCTGGTCAAGCTCGGGCGCTCGCGCGCCGGGCGCCACCTCGGCTGCTACAACTGGCTGCTGACCGGCCAGCGCCACGCCACCCAGCGCGCCTACGTGCTGTCGCGGCTGCCCGCCTTCGCGCAGTTCTTCGCCGACGTGCTCATCGACGCGCAGCCGCGGCACCGCTCCGGCCTGATCGCCGCCGCCGAGAACGACCCCCGGCTCGCGCTGCGTCCGGCCGACGCGCGCGACGCGCTGCGCCAGTCGGTCGACTCGGGCCAGGACCGATGGGTGATCGAGGCGCTGTCGGCCTACCTCGGCATCCAGCACAACGTGATGCGCGCGCTGTGGCGGCACTGCCCGCCGGCGCTCGGCGCGCCGCCCACCTGGCACCTCAAGCAGATCCTGCTGCGCCTGAACGAGCTGCCCGAGCGCGCCTGGCCGCGCGACGACGCGGGCTGGATCGACCTCGCGAGCCGCTCGGTGCCGGCCGTCGCCGACTGACCGCGGACCGCCCGCGGCCAGCGCGCGGCCCGCGTCGCGTCAGCGCCGACCCGAGCTCAGCCAGACGATCGCGCCGACCACCAGCACCGCGCCCGCGACCTGCACAGGCCCGATGCGCTGCCCGAGGATGGCCCAGGCCAGCACCATCGAGGCGATCGGCTCGAGGTTCATCACCGGCGCGCTGTTGACCGCGCCCAGCCGCGGCAGCACCACGAACAGCGACGTGAACGCGATCCCGTAGAGCACGGTCAGCAGCGCCAGGCCCGTCCAGCCCGCCGCGTCGCGTGGCCACGCGAAGCCGCCGGCCGCCAGACCCGCGCCGGTCACCACGATCGCCACGGTGACCATCGTCCAGACGGTGCGCACCCGGCCGTCGACCTGGCCCAGCCAGCGCGTCGTGAGCATCAGCGCCAGCCCGAAGGACAGCGAGGCCGCCAGCCCGAAGCCGACCCCGGCCGCAAAGCGCGGGGCGTCCTCGAGCGAGCGCCCGCCCGAGGCCAGCACGCCCGGCACGTCGAGCGCCAGCGCCAGCCCGGCGAGGATCACCGGCATCGCGACCAGGGTGCGCCGCGTCGGGCGCTCGCCGCCGCTCGCCCAGGACAGCAGCGCCAGCACGATCGGGAAGGTGTTGAAGGTAAGCAGCGCGAGCGCGACCGGGATGCGCGCCACCGCCGAGTACAGGAACACGCTCTGCAGCGACAGCACCAGCCCGATCGCGATCGCGCGGGGGCGCGTGGTCCGCGGCAGCGACGCCGCGGTGCCGGTGGCGCGCAGCAGCGCCCACACCGCGAGCGCGGTGGCGGCCGAGCGCACCGCCACCGCGGTGGTCACGCTCGTGCCGTGGTCGAAGGCGAGCCGCGCCGCGACGTGGTTGGACGCGAACACCACCGCGATCCCCGCGACCAGCGCCAGGCCCGCCCAGCGCGGCATGCCGGCGTCGCTCAACCGACGCCCCGCGCGGTCCGGCGCGCGCCGCTCACGGACGCCGCTTTAGGTCTTCGCCGCCGATGTAGAAGCGGTTCCAGGTGGGCGCGATGACGATCTCGGCCAGGCACACGTGGCGCGGCGCGCCGGCCACGTAGGCGATCGCCTCGGCGACGTCCTCGGGCCGCAGCATCCGCGCCACCTCCTCGTCGGAGGGCGGCACCGGGCGCGACTTCAGGATCGGCGTGGCGACCTCGCCCGGGCACAGGTGGCACACGCGGATGCCGTGCGGGCCTTCCTCGTCGTTGAGGCTCTGGACCAGCGGATCGAGCGCCGCCTTGCTCGCGCTGTAGGCCGCGCCGGGGAAGCCCGCGTACGCCCAGCCGGCGAACGACGAGATCACGACGATGGTGCCGTCGCCCGCCGCGCGCATGCCCGGCAGCACGGCGTGCACGCTGTTGGCGACGCCGTTGAGGTTGATGTTGGTGACCTTCGCGAAGCCATCGGGGGTGAGCTTGGACCAGCTGCGGTTCGGGACGTTGGTGCCGGCGCCGCACACCAGGATCGACACCGGCCCGTGGGCCGCGACGATCGCCGCGTGCGCGCCCGCCACCGACGCGGCGTCGCCGACGTCGGCGGGCGCCACCGCGACCTTCAGCCCCTCGGCGCGCAGCTCAGCCGCGGTCTTCTCGAGCTCCTCGACGCGCCGGCCAGAGATCGCGACGGTGGCGCCGGCCCGGCCCAGACGGGCCGCCGTCGCGCGTCCGATGCCGGTGCCCCCGCCGGTCACCCATGCCAGCCGTCCGGCCAGTTCCTGAGATGCTGCTGCCATCGCGATCGTCTCCCGTCGTCGAGTCGCGGCGGGCGGCCGGTGGCCGCCGTCACCGGCTACACTGCGCGCCGTGCCCGACTCCGATCCGCAGGACCTGCCCGGCGACGACGCGACGCTCGAAGCGATTCTAGCCGCTGCGTGGTGGCTGCTCGAGCGCGCCGCCGCCGTGTCCGCCGAGGACTGGCACTGGCCGGTGCTCGCCGGTGTCGATGCGCGCGACGCGGCCCGCCCGCGGGCCGACGCCCGCGTGGTCGTGCTGCGCGCCGCCGACCGCGGCGCGCGCACGCTCGAGATCCACAGCGACCTGCGCGCGCACAAGCTCTCGCAGCTGCGTGCCTGCCCCGCCGCCTGCCTGGTGTTCCACGACCGCCGGCGCGAGCTGCAGCTGCGGGCCTGGGCCGACGCATCGGTCCACGCCGGCGACGCGGTCGCGCGGCGCGCGTGGGAGCGGCTCGGCGCGTCATCGCGCCGCGCCTACCTCGCGCCGCGCACGCCCGGCACGGTCAGCGACGCGCCCGACGCCAACCTCCCGGAGCGCCTGCACGGCCGCCTGCCCGATGCGCACGAGGCGCAGGCCGGCTTCGCGTCGTTCGCCGCGATCGTGCTGCGGCTGCGGGGCCTCGAGTGGCTGCGGCTCGACCGCCACGGCCACCGGCGCGCGCGCTTCGAGTGGCCCGCGGCCGCGGAAGGGCCGGCGAGCGCCGCCTGGATCAGGCCGTGAGCGCATCGATCGCTGCGGCGCGCACCGACGCCGCCACCGCCTGCTCGTGACGATGCGCACCCGGGCGGTACGCGCTATCGTCGATCCTTCGACCACTCCACCCGCGAGCGCCCCATGACCAACCCGACCCTGAAGCAAACGATCGCGCAGATCGACACCTGGATCCGATCGGGCGCCGCCGCGCGCGACGTCGAGAAGCTCGCGCAGGCGACCGTCAAGCGCGCGGCCGAGCGCATCCCGCCGGACGCGATGCGCCGGCTCATGGACGTGATGGAGACGCTGCGCCCGATCGCCGAGCGGGCGGGCGCCGCAGCGGCGGCGGCCGCGACCGCTGCGCGCCGTCGCGCCGAAGGCGCAGGCCCCGCGGCCGCGGGCGGCGCGCGCGCCGCGGCACAGGCCGCCAGGCCCGCGCCGGCCAAGCCGGCTGCGACGCGGACGCGCGCGCCCCGCGCCGCGAAGGCGCCCGCCGACGCCGCGCCGGGCGTGGCGCGTGCGCCTCGAGGCGACGCGCGCGCCCCGGCCAAGCGTGCGGCGAAGCACGCGGTGAAAGGCACCGCGAAGGGGATGGAGGCGGGCACGGCGAAACGCACGGCGACGGGCGCGGCGAAAGGCGCGGCCAAGAGCGCGGCAAAGGGCGCCGCAAAGACCGCCGCGAACGACACGGCCACGCGCGCGACAACCGGCGCGAAGAACGCCGCCGCCGGGAAGCCCCCCGCGAAGAAGGCGCCGGCCGCCGTCGCGCGCGCCGCCGCCGGGAAGGGCACGGCCGCCCCCCGGGCCGCCGCAACCCGCAACCCCGCCCCCCGCAAGGCCACCGGCGCCGCCGCCGCCCGCAAGCGCGCCGCCTGACAGCGGCCTGGCCCGGTCGGCCACCCGACAGGCCCGGCATCCGCGCGCAGGGCCGGCCCGCGCGCCGGACGGCGGGCCGCAACCGGAACGCGTACCCGACCCAGGGCGATCCCGGCGCCGCCCGCGCGGCCCGCTCCCGCGGCGGCGCCTACAGCAGCGCGTAGGTCGTCGTCGCGTGCGCCGCAAGGCGCCCGTCGTCCACCGAGGACAGCTCGATCTCGCCAAACACCAGCGAGCGCCCGGGCTTGAGCACCCGGGCCACGACGCGCAGGTCGGTGCCCGACACCGGCCGCATGAAGCTCGTGGTCAGGCTCACCGTCGTCATCGGCTTGAAGCCGCCGAGCTGCGAGGACACCGCGAGCACCATCGCGGTGTCGGCCGCGGCCATCATCGCCTGGCCGCACACCGTGCCGCCCACCCGCGCAAGCGACGGATCGAAAGGCATCACCAGCGTGGCCTCGCCCCCGCCGATGGCCTCGACGCGCAGCCCGAGCGACTGCACCCACGGCGCGAACAGCTCGCCGAGCATCCGTTGCGCCTCGTCGATCGTCGTCATGCCTGCCACCCCCTCAGTCGGCCGAGCAGACGATACACCGGGCTCAGCAGCGTCATCATCGCCACGCTGCGCGTCACATGGAAGGCCGCCACCACCGGCACGCCGAGCTGCAGGGTCCGGGCGGTGAGCGTCATCTCCGCGACACCCCCGGGCGAGGTCGCCAGCACCATCGTCGCGACCGGCACGCCGCAACCCCAGGCCACCAGCATCCCGAACCCCGAGGACACCGCGATGCCCGCGAGCGTCGTGGCCGCCACCACCGCCACGTAGCGTGGCGCCTGCGCGAAGAAGGCCGGCGTGAAGCGGCAGCCGAGCGAGGTGCCGATCGCCACCTGGCCGGCTGCGACCAGCCACCGGGGCAGCGCGCTCCAGTCGTTCCCGGTGACGGTCAGCCCGAGCACCAGCGCGAGCGGGCCCAGCATCCACGCGTTGGGCCCGCCCAGGGCGCGCCAGGCCAGCGCCGCCGCGACGGTGGCCGCCACCAGCATCGCCAGGCCCGACGGGTCGACGATGCGCGCCGACACCTCATAGGGGTCGCTGCCGTGCAGCTCGAGCAGCCGGTAGAGGGCGGGCATGATCAGCACCACCATCACGACCCGCAGGCTGTGCGCCGCGGCGATCTGGTCGACCCGCCCGCCGGCCCGCTCGCCCTGCACCGCCATCTCGGTCGCGCTGCCGATCGCGCCGCCGAAGAACGCGGTGGGGCGCGATACGCCCGCGAACCGTCGCAGCGACCAGGCCGACCCCAGGCCGAGCAGCATCGCCCACAGCACCGACAGCGCGATCCAGGGCGCGAGGGCCAGCACCTGCAGGGCCACCGCCGGCGAGAAGTACAGCCCGAGCACCGTGCCGATCATCCACTGGCCGAACTCGCGCGCGACGCGCGGCGTCGACAGGCCCGCGCCGGCCAGGTTGGCGAACGCGCAGGCGAGCAGGGGTCCGATCGTCCAGGGCAGGGGCGCGTCGAGCGCCGCCAGCAGCGCGCCGGCGGGGACCGCGATGCAGAGCGCCTTCAGGAAGGGCTTCATCGCGGGCGATCATAGCGCAGCGCAACATCGCGCCGGCTGGCGGGCGCTGGTAACGGGTGTTACAGTCTCGGCCCGCCGCTGCCCGCCCGAACCCCGTCGATGGCCGCACCCACCGAGCCCGGTCCTCCGCCCGCCTCCCCGTCCGCCAATCCGCTCGCGCCCTACCGGGGCCCGGTGCTCTTCGAGGAGATCGTCGCGGTCGCGTGCATGGCGGTGCTGGTGCTGCTGACCCTGGCCAACGTGGTCGTGCGCTATCTCAGCGACCAGACCCTCGCCCCCACCGAGGAGATCTCGATCGCGCTGATCGTGGTGATGACGCTGGCGGGCGCCTCGGCCGCCGCCGCCCGCGACCGCCACGTGCGCATCGAGTACTTCTACGAGACCGGCAGCGCGCGCCGGCGCCGGCGCCTGGGGATGCTGGCCGCGGCGGCCACCAGCCTGTTCTTCGTGCTGCTCGGGCTGCTGGCGGCGCGCGTCGTCTGGGACGAGTTCCGCTACCAGGAAACCTCGATGGCGCTCGGCGTGCCGCGCTGGTGGTACACGGTGTGGGTGCCGGTGCTGTGCGCGGGCATCGCGCTGCGCTCGGCGGCGGTGTTCGGGCGCATGCGCCGCGGTGCGATGCTGCCGGGCGCGGACGACGCCGGCAGCGGCGCGGCCGACGTGCTGCCCACCGTCCCCGGCGAGGCGCCCCGATGATCGCCGTCGTCCTCTTCATCGCCTTCCTGGGGCTGATGTTCCTGGGCGTCCCGATCGGCGTGGCGTTGGGCGTGGGCGGTGCGCTGGCGATCGCGCTGGAGAACCCCGACACCATGCTGTGGGGCACCCTCGCCGCGCCGCAGAACTTCTACGCCGGCATCGCCAAGTACCCGCTGCTCGCGCTGCCGATGTTCGTGCTGGTGGGCTCCATCTTCGACCGCTCGGGCGTCGCGCGCCGCATGGTCGACTTCGCCGTCGCCTGCACCGGGCGCGGCCCGGGCATGCTGCCGATGGTCGCGATCCTGGTCGCGATGGTGCTGGGCGGCATCTCGGGCTCGGGCCCGGCCAACGCCGCGGCGGTCGGCGGCGTGATGATCGCGGCGATGGCGCGCGCCGGCTACCCGGCGCCGTTCTCGGCGTCCGTCGTCGGCGCCGCCGCCGCCACCGACGTGCTGATCCCGCCGTCGATCGCGTTCATCATCTACAGCGTGATGGTGCCGGGCGCCTCGGTGCCGGCGCTGTTCGCCGCCGGCATGTTCCCCGGCATCCTCGCCGGCCTCGCGCTGATCGTGCCGGCGGTGTGGATGTCGCGCCACTACGGCCTGGGCCGCGCCGAGCTCGAGCTGCCGCGCCCGCCGTTCTGGGCGTCGCTGCGCGAGGCGTCCTGGGGCCTGGCTGCACCGGTGCTGATCCTCGGCGGCATGCGGATGGGCTGGTTCACGCCCACCGAGGCGGCGGTGGTGGCCGTGGTCTACGGCCTGCTGGTGGGCATGTTCATCCACCGCACCATCGGCCTGCGCGACCTCTGGGACATCTTCCGCGAGGCGACCGAGACTTCGGCGGTGATCATGCTGGTGCTGGGGCTCGCGGCGATCTTCGCGTACGCGGTGGCGACGCTGGGCCTCGCCGACCCGCTGGTGATCGCGATCAAGGAGCTGGGGCTGGGCAGCGCCGCGACCCTCGCGATGCTCGCCGTGCTGCTGCTGGTGATCGGCATGTTCCTCGACGGCGTGTCGATCTTCCTGATCTTCCTGCCGCTGCTGGTGCCGCTGATGAAGCTGTTCGCCTGGGACCCGGTGTGGTTCGGCGTGCTGCTCACGATGATCATCGCGATCGGCCAGTTCACCCCGCCGATGGCGGTCAACCTGCTGGTCGCCTGCCGGCTCGCCTCGGTCCGCATCGAGCAGACCGTGCCGTGGGTGGGCTGGCTGGTGTTCTCGTTCGTGGTGGCCGCCGCACTGGTGGCCGTATTCCCCGAGATCGCGCTGTGGCTGCCGCGCTCGCTCGGCTATTGAGCAGCCTGTAAACCCAAGGAGACATACGATGAATCGACGCGAGATCCTCAAGACCGGCGCCGCCAGCGGCGCGGTGCTCGGCTTCCCGGCCATCCTCAAGGCGCAGCAGTACCGCCCCGAGTACAAGATGTCGACGGTCGTGCCCCCGAGCTTCGCCTGGGGCAAGGGCGGCGAGATCTTCGCCAACCTGGTGCGCGAGCGCACCGGCGGCAAGATCAACATCAAGCAGTACCCCGGCTCGAGCCTGGTGCAGGGTCAGCAGGACCGCGAGTTCTCGGCGATGCGCCAGGGCATCATCGACGTCCTGTGCGGCGCCCCGATCAACTGGTCGGGCACCGTCAAGGAGTGCGGCGCGTTCGCGATGCCGTTCCTGATGCCCGACCACAAGGCCTACGACGCGGTCGTCGCCTCCGACGCGGTGCAGAAGGACTTTTTCGACATCATCCGCCGGGCCGGCGCCGAGCCGCTCGCCGTGGGCGAGACCGGCTACCGCCAGCTCTCCAACAGCAAGCGCGCGGTGCGCAAGCCCGACGACCTCAAGGGCCTGAAGATCCGCGTCGTGGCGAGCCCGATGTACCAGGAGATCATGAGCGGCATGGGCGCCAACCCGACCGCGATGAGCTGGGCCGACGCGCAGCCGGCGATGGCCTCGGGCGCGGTCGACGGGCAGGAGAACCCGATGGAGCTCTTCATGGCCGCGAAGATCAACACGCTCGGCCAGAAGTTCGTCACCAAGTGGAACTACTCCAACGACATCCTGCTGTTCGCGATCGCCAACCCGATCTGGCAGTCCTGGTCGCCGGCCGACCAGAAGATCGTGCGTGAGGCGGCGCAGGATGCAGCCGCCGCCAACATCAAGATCGTCCGCGACATCTACTCGCGCGACGTCGAGCTGGTCCGCGCGCTCGGCGTGGACGTCGTGGTGCCCACGCCGGCCGAGATGGAGCAGTGGCAGATCGCCTGCCGCCGCCCGTACGCACGCTGGAAGGCGCAGATCAACCCGACGCTGATCGGCAAGATCGAGGAAGTCGTGGCGCGCAGCCGCAAGGCCTGACGCCGTCGTGGCCCCGCCCAAGGCCGCAGCGGGGTCCGACCGGGCGGCGCTGCCGCATGACCGGACCCTGCTGTTCGCGATGGTGCGGCTGGTGAATCTGGCCGCGCGCCCGTTCCAGGAAGGGATCGGGCGCAGCCACCGGCTCGGGCTGTCGGAGTGGCGCACGCTCGCCGTGCTCCACGCCCATCCCGGGTCGGCGGCCACCGAGATCGCCCAGCGGACGGGCCTCGACAAGATGGCCGTGTCGCGCGCGCTCGGCTCGCTCGAGCAGGCCGGGCGCCTCGTGCGCAGGCCCGACCGCCGCGATGGCCGGCGCGCGCTCGCCACGCTGACGCCCGCCGGGCGCCGGCTCTTTCAGGCGCTGAGCGGCCAGGCCAGGATCCGCGACGAGACGGTGACCGGCATGCTGAGCGCCACCGAGCATGGCCGGCTGCTCGCGCTCGTGGAGCGGATGACCGACGCGCTGCTGCGCGCCGACGGCGCCGGCGCCCCGCCCGAGGCCGCCCCCACGCTCAGCGGTATCCGAACAGGTCGGCGCGCGCCGGCGGGCCGTCCTCCGACGGACGGACCGGGTCGACCCACTGCGCCGGCCCCTCGGCCCAGGCGAGCAGCAGCGCCCCGAACGGGCACGCGAGGCTGACCTCGGCGCCCGGCTCGAGGATCACGAAGCTTCCGGCCGGGGCCACCCGGCCGTCCACCTCGATCAGCCCGCCGCGCACCCACAGCTCGGTGGGCGCGGTCGCCTGCAGCCGCGGGATGCGGGCCTGCGGGCGGATGGCGAGCTGCACGAAGCGGTGGTCGTCGGCGGTCTGTGCGTAGTCGAACACGTCCTGGCGCGAGACGCCAGGGCAGCCGGTGGCGCGCAGCGCCAGCGCGTCCACCGTGACGTTGATGTCCGGCGGCACCTCGGGCGCGGGGTTCGTCAGGATCGCGTGGCGCGCGCCGGCGTGCAGGCCGTGCAGCGGGCCGTCCTGCGGCGGGTAGGTGACCGGCGCCTCGAGCCGCGCGACGAACAGCGTGCGCTGGTAGGCGATCGCGTCGTGGGTCGCACCCTTCAGGTTCACGCCCGCCTGGTGCAGCCGGATCGCGCCCTGGTAGTCGGTGAGGCCGCCGTCGACGAAGAAGCTGGTCGCGGTGCCCTGGTGCTGGTGCAGCCCGGAGCGCACCATCGGCTCCATGCCGATCAGGCCGAGGAACTGGCCGCGCTCGTCGTCGCGGCGCACGACCTTCTGCAGCACGCCCTCCTTGCCGGCGGCGCACCACGCCATGGCGGCCGGGTCGAACACGTAGGCGCCGCCGCGTCCGCCGCGGCGGTACAGCTCGGTCGGGCGTATGGGTGCGACCAGGGGGTTCGTCATGGCGGATCTCCTCGAGGAGGATCGTAACAGTCGTGACGATCCGGGTCGATGCCCGGGCGGGCGCCGCGGGCCCGGCTCGGTCCGCCTCGCCGCGCGGGCGCCGGCCGCCGTACTGCCGAGCTGTGCTGCACTGCGGATGGCCCCACGCGCCGGCCGGTCCTACACTGACCGGACCCGGGCCTGCCGAGTCGCCACGCGCCGACGATGACACCGACCTCCCCGCCCGCTGCCCCCGAACCCGCCGCGCCGCGGGTCGACGACGCGCCGCGCGCCGCCTTTGCGTCGGTGCGCAGGGTCGGCGCGCTCGCGCCGCTGCGCTGGCTGTCGCTCGGCGCGGCAGACTTCCGCGACCACCCGCTGCCGAGCCTGTTCTACGGGCTGTGCTTCGCCGCGATGGGTTGGCTGCTCGGCGCGCTGCTGCGCCCGGCGCCGGGCACGATGATGGCGCTCACCGCCGGCTTCCTGCTGGTGGGTCCGTTCATGGCGATGGGCCTGTACGAGGTCGCCCGCCGGCGCGAGGCCGGGCTGCCCTGCGACCTCGCCGCCACCACCGTCGCCTGGCGCCGCAACCTCTCCAACGTCGCGATCCTGGGCATCGGCCTGGGCGTGCTGATGGCGCTGTGGGCGCGCGCCTCGATGATGGTGATCGCGATCCACTTCCCGCGCCGGATGCCGAGCGTCTCGATCCTGCTGGAGGAGCTGGCCCGGGGCGACGCGGGCTTCGTGCTCACCTGGCTCGGGGTGGGCGCGGTGTTCGCGGCGCTGGTGTTCGCCTTCACCGCGGTCGCGATCCCGCTGATGCTCGACCGCGGCACCGACGCGATCACCGCGATGCTGGCGAGCGCGCTCGCGGTGTGGCGCAACCCGCTGCCGATGGCGCTGTGGGCAGCGGCGATCGTGACGCTCACCGTCGCCGGGTTCGCGACCGCGTTCGCGGGACTGGTGGTCACGGTGCCCTGGGTCGGCCTCGCGACCTGGCACGCCTACCGCGACCTGGTCGAGCCGCAGGCGGGCTGAGCCCGCGCGGCGGTCAGCGGGCCTCGCCCGCCTGCCGCTTGGCGCGATAGAGCGCGCTGTCGGCCGCCCGCACCAGGCACTCCAGGCCGCGCGAGTGGCTGCCGTGCGCGGCCGCACCGGTCGTGCAGCTGAGGTTCCAGACCGTGCCGGCCAGGCCCAGGCGCAGCGCCTTCACGCCCTCGCGCACCCGTGCCTCGATCTCGGGCAGTGCGGCCTCCTGGGCGCCGGGCAGCACGACCAGGAACTCGTCCTCGCGCAGCAGCGCAAGCCGGTCTTCGCCGCGCAGCAGGCAGCGCAGGCAGTCGGCGACGGCGCGGGTCACCTGCTCGCAGGCGTGGCCGCCGTGGCGCTCGCGGATGGCCGCGAACTGGTCGACATCGACGATCACCACCGCCTCGCCGGCGGGCGTGCCCCGCTTGCGCTCTTCCGCGACGGCCACGCCTCGCGGCGCGTTCGCGCCGTGGGCGTGCTGCATCCTGTCCATGTCCGTCTCTCCCGGGCCAGCTTCCAGCGCAGTCTAGGCCGCAAGGATCCGCGCGGTGCAGGACATCCGTCACGACCGGCGACGCTGCGGGCTGCGCGACCCTGCGGGCGTCGGCCGTGGCCGGCGCCCGCGGCGCGTCACCTCAGCAGCGCGCGTGCCGCGGCGACGATCTTCTCGGGCGTGATGCGGGCCTGCGCCTCGAGGCCCGGCGCGTAGCCCACCGGCGCCCGCGGCGCGCCCAGCCGGGCGACCCGGCCCATGCCGGCCTCGGCGAGCGACGCGACGATCTCGGCACCGAAGCCCGCGACCTGCACCGCCTCGTGCACGACCAGCGTGCGGCCGGTGCGCGCGGCCGACGCGAACACCGTGTCCTGGTCCCAGGGCCACAGGGTGCGCAGGTCGATCACCTCGGCCTGCACGCCCTGCGTGGCCAGCTCGGCGGCGGCCGTGAGCGACCAGTGCACCGCCTTGCTCCAGGTCACGATGGTGAGGTCGTTGCCCGCGCGCGCCACATGCGCGCGGCCGAGCGGCACCGGCTGCTCGGGATGTACGTCGCCGACCTCGCCCCACAGCTCCTTGTGCTCGAAGTACGCGACCGGGTCGCCGCACTCGATCGCCGCGCGCAACAGGCCGTGGTTGTCCTGCGCGGTGGCGGGCGCCACCACCACCAGCCCCGGCACGTGCGCGAACCACGCCTCGAGCGACTGCGAGTGCTGGCCCGCCGAGGCGCTCCAGATGCCGATCGGCATGCGGATCACCGCCGGCACGCGGCCCTGGCCGCCGAACATGAAACGGTTCTTGGCCGCCTGGTTGACGATCTCGTCCATCGCGCACAGCGCGAAGTCGATCACGCGCATCTCGACCACCGGCTTCATGCCGGTCAGCGCCATGCCCACCGCGGCGCCGACGATGGTCGACTCCGAGATCGGCGTGTCGATCACGCGGTCGGCGCCGAACTCGGCCTGCAGCCCGGCGTACTGCCCGAAGATGCCGCCGCGGCCCACGTCCTCGCCGAGCGCGATCACCCGCGGGTCCTCGCGCATCGCGCGCGCCAGCGCGTCAGCGCCGGCCTTCGCATAGCTCATCGACACCACGGTGCCGGCCTTGCCCGCGGCGCTCATGCCCACCTCCCGGCGCCCACGTCCTGCACGTCGGTGTAGGCCGCGCCGGGGTCCGGCCAGGGCGCAACGCTCGCCTCGTCGATCGCTTCGCGCAGCTCGGCACGCGCCTGCGCCATCACCTCGTCCAGGCGCGCGGCCGGCACGCCGCGCGCGAGCAGCCGCGCACGGGCGAGCGGCAGCGGGTCGCCCTCGACCGCGCGGGCCAGCTCGGCCGGGTCGCGGTAGGTGGCCGGATCGACCGACACGTGGCCCTTGAAGCGGTAGGTCTTGGCATGAAGCAGCCGCGGGCCGCCGCCGGCGCGGATCGCGCCGACCAGCCGGCCGGCCGCCGCGTGCACCGCCTCGACGTCCATGCCGTCGACCGCCTCGGAGGGCACGCCGGCCGCCGCCGCGCGCGCCGCCGCGCCGTCGCCGGCCGACATCGCTGCCGTCTTGGTCGTGGCCGACCACTGGTTGTCCTCGCACACGAACAGCATCGGCAGCCTGAAGGCCGCGGCCCAGTTCAGCCCCTCGGCGAACGGCCCGCGGTTGATCGCGCCGTCGCCGAAGAAGCTGACCGCCAGCGCGTCGACGCCGCGCAGCTTCAGCGACTGCGCCGCGCCCACGGCGATCGGGATGCCCGCGGCGACGACGCCGTTGGCCCCGAGCATGCCCACCGAGAAGTCGGCGATGTGCATCGAGCCGCCCTTGCCGCCGCAGTAGCCGCCGGCGCGCCCGAACAGCTCCAGCATCATCCGCTTGGGGTCGGCGCCCTTGGCGAGCGTGTGGCCGTGGCCACGGTGCGTCGAGGTCAGGCAGTCGGCCAGCCGCAGGTGGGCGCAGACGCCGGCGGCGACCGCCTCCTGGCCGGTGGACAGGTGCAGCGGCCCGCGCACCTGCGCGTTGCCGGCCGCCTGGCCGAAGGCCGCGACGCCGCCGCGGCTCGCCTCTTCGGCGGCGTCCTCGAAGGAACGGATCCGGCACATCGTCCGGTACAGGGCGAGCATCTGGTCGTCGGTCATCGGAGCATTCTAGTGCAGCGTGCCGCCGCCCCGGCCCGGCCGGCGTTCCACTCATGGCAGACTCGCGCCATGACGAGCGGCCTGTACGTGATCTCCCCCTCCGGCGCGACCCGGGACCCCGCGGCGCTGCGCCGCGCCGCCGGTCATCTCGAGCGATCCGGTCATGCGGTGAGCTTCGATCGCGCCGCGTTCGCGCGGTCACAGCGCTTTGCCGGCACCGACGTGCAGCGGGCCGCGGCCTTCGGGCGCGCCGCCGCGCAGAAGGCCCCGATCGTGATGATCTCGCGCGGGGGCTACGGCCTCACGCGCTACCTCGACGCGCTCGACTACACGCGCCTGGCCGCCAGCGGCAAACGCTGGGTCGGCCTGTCCGACTTCACCGCCTTCCAGCTCGCCATGCTCGCGCGCGAAGGCGCCGTCACCTGGGCCGGCCCGGCGCTCGCCGACTTCGGGGCCGAGCGGCTCGAGGACATCGACCCGGTGACCCTGGGCAGCTTCCTCGAGGCGATGTCCGACCAGCTCGAGCTGATCGGTTTTCGCTACTCGGGCCCCAGGCAGGTCGAGGCGCGCGGCACGCTGTGGGGCGGCAACCTGTCGGTGCTGTGCGCGCTGCTGGGCACGCCGTGGTTCCCCGACGTGAAGGGCGGCATCCTGTTCCTCGAGGACGTCAACGAGCATCCCTACCGCGTCGAGCGCATGCTCACGCAGCTGCTGCACGCGGGCGTGCTCGATGCGCAGGCGGCGGTGCTGGTGGGCCAGATCAGCCGCTACCGCGTCGTCGAGCATGATCAGGGCTTCGACATGCCGGCGGTGCTGCGCTTCGTGCGGGCGCGCACCCGCACCCCGATCCTGTCGGGCCTGCCCTTCGGGCACGAGGCGCCCTGCGTGACGCTGCCGCATGGCGCGCGCGTCGGGCTCGCCACCGAGGGCCGGACCTGCTGGCTGCAGCTCCCCCACTCGCACGCGCACTGAGCGCGGCGGCCGCGGCATGATCTCCGGCCTGCTTCAGCTGCTGGTGTTCCAGGGGATCGGCGAGCTGCTCGCGCGCTTCCTGGTGCCCGCGGTGCCGGGCCCGGTGCTCGGCCTGCTCGGGCTGCTCGTCTGGCTCAGGCTGCGCGGGCAGGTGGCACCGGGCCTGGACACCGTGGCCACGGCGTTCAGCCGCCATCTGGGGCTGCTGTTCGTGCCCGCCGCGGTCGGCGTGGTGATGTTCTTGCCGCAGCTGCGCGAGCACCTGGCGGGACTCTCGGCGACATTGGTGGTCAGCGTGGTGGCCACCATCGCGACGAGCGGCCTGCTGCTGCGCCTGCTCGGCCCGGGCGATGCGCCCGATGCGCCCACCGGGGCCGAGGCCGCCACCGGCCGCGACGGCCCGCCGCCCTCGTGACGCAGGCGCGACCGTGAGCACCGCGCTGCCACCGATCCACGAGATCTGGGTCTACCTGTCGGGCAGCCCGCTGCTCGCGTTGACGCTAACGCTCGCCGCGTGGCAGCTCGGCACCTGGCTCTACGAGCGCAGCGGGCGCCACCCGCTGGTCAACCCGGTCGCGATCGCGGTGGCCGCCGTGGCGGGGGCCATCCTCCTGATCGACATGCCTTATGCGACCTACTTCGAGGGCGCGCAGTTCGTGCACTTCCTGCTCGGCACCGCGACCGTGTCGCTCGCCGTGCCGATCCATCGGGGCCTGGCCGCGCTGCGCGGGCGATTGCTGCCGCTGGCGGCGGCGCTGCTGGGCGGCGGCGCCGTGTCGATCGCGAGCGCGATCGCGACCGCGCGCCTGCTCGGCGTGGACGCGCCGCTGCAGCAGGGCCTGTGGGCCAAGTCGGTGACCGCCCCGATCGCGATGGGCGTGGCCGAGCGGATCGGCGCCTCGCCCACGCTCACCGCCGTCTACGCGGTGGCGACCGGCGTGCTGGGCGCCGCCCTCGGGCGCTACGTGCTGGACGCCGTGGGCTGCCGCGCCTGGTGGCAGCGCGGCGCGGCGATCGGGATCGCCGCCCACGGCATCGGCACTTCGCGCGCCTTCACCGTGCACCCGGACGCGGGCGCGTGGGCGAGCCTGGCGATGGGGCTGCACGGCGTGCTCGGGGCGGTGCTGATCCCGCTCGCGTTCGCGCGCTGAACGCGCCCTCGCCGTGCGGGTGGCGGTGCTTGCTGTGGATGGCCTCGAGGTTCGGCATGTCCGGACCACTCCAAAAAACCGAAGTGGCATCAACGAAAAATCGAATCGTCGAAAATCCAGCCTACCCCTATCCTCGGCACGGCATGAACCGAACACGGCTGGGCGGCCGCCCGCCCGAGGGAACCGATACGCGATGACATACCTCCACACCGCCCCCGGCCACCTCGACGGCGGGCCGACCCTCATGGCGCTGTCCGCCGACCTGAGCGACGGCCCCGCCGCCGACCGGATCGAGCGCGCGATGCCGATCGCCGGGTTCGTGGCGGACCGCTTCCTGATCGACCAGATGCTGCGCGCCACGCGGCGCTTCGGTGGCGACTTCGAGGCGCTGGTGGTGTGGAGCGTGCTCGGTCACCTCAACGTCGCGCACCTGGAATCGCCCGCATCAACCCCGGTCGGGGCACCCGCCGACAGCCCGTGGCCGGGCGCCGCGCTGCGGCCGATGCGCCTGCGCGACCTGTCCCGGATCTGCGGCATCCCGCGCGAGACGGTGCGCCGCAAGCTGGCCGCGCTGCAGCGCGAGGGCCGGATCCTGCGCGTCGACACCGGCTGGGTGGTCGACCTCGACGCCCTCGATCCCGACACCCGCCGATTCGGCCAGGAGACGGTGGCCCGGCTGCTGCAGGCCGCGCAGGCCGTCGAGCAGGCGCTGTGCGAGGCCGAGACCGCGGGCCGGGGCGAGGGCGCGGCGCAGGCCTGAGCAGAGCCGCCGCCATCCGGCGGCGGGGGCGGTCGGAGGGCGTGCCGCGCGCGGCGACCCCGATCGAGTCGGGCAGAGCGGGACGCGGCGGTCGCGCGCCACCTGGATGGCGCGCGACAATGTCGCGCACACCGTCTGGCCACCCGACCCCCGTCCCCATGCCCGATCCCACCGACCTCCATCTCGCCGCGCTGCGGCTCATCGACGCGCGCCGCCGGGGGGTGCCCGCCGCGGCCGCCGACGTGCCCGACGCACGCGCGGCCTATGCCGTCCAGGACCAGGTCGGGCGGGCGCTCGGCTGGTTCGGTCAGGGCGCGCCGCGGGCATGGAAGAGCGGCGGCGCCTCGCGCGCGGCCGTCCAGACCCACGCGCCCCTGCCGCCAGACGGCGTGCTGAGCAGCCCCGCGGACCTGCGCGAGCGGCCGATGCACCTGTGCCGCGTCGAGGCCGAGATCGCCCTGCGCCTGGCCCGCGACGTCGACGCGGGCACCGCCGCGGCGCTCGACCCCGCGGGCGCCGCGGCCGTCGTCGACGCCATGTGCGTGTCCATCGAGATCGTCGACTCGCGCTGGGCCGAGGGCCTCGCCGCCACCGACCTCGCGAAGCTCGCCGACCTGCAGTCGCACGGCGCGCTGGTGCTCGGGGCGTGGATGCCGTTTGCGCCGCGCGACTGGTCATCGCAGGCGTGCGTCGTGACGATCGGCGGGCGCCCGCCCCTGGAGCGGCGCGGCACGCACACGATGGCCGACCCCGCGTGGGTGCTGCACGGCTGGCTGCGGCACGCGACCGCGCGCCACGGCACGCTGCGCGCCGGCACGGTCGTCACCACCGGCAGCTGGGTCGGCATGCTCGAGGCGTCGCGCGGCGACACGGTGGACGTGTCCTTCCCGGGCATCGGCTCGGCGCACGTGCGGCTGTGACGCCGCGTCGCGCGGGCCCGGCGGCCCGCGCCGCCGACGCTAGATCTGCTGCAGACGGAACACGTAGTCGATCAGCAGGTTGACCTTGTTGCGCACGTACACCTCCTGCGTCATGCCGGCGACCATGCCCTCGCGCTGCGCCTGCACCGCGTAGGCATCGCCCCAGATCGGCATCTCGCCGGGCGCGCCGTGCATCGGCAGCGGGTTGCGCCCGTCGATGGCGTCATAGACCCGCTTCATCGGGAACACGCCGCCGTTCTTCCTGGCGAGCTGGGTCAGGTCCGCCGGCGCGCGGTTCAGGAACTGCCTGAAGTGGCCGTCGCCTTTGCCGCTCGCGCCATGGCAGCCCGAGCAGTTGGCGGCGAACTCGGCGCGGCCGTAGTCGACGGTCTGCGCCGCCGCCGGCAGTGCCACCGCCAGGGCGCCGACGAGGGCGATCGCGTGGCACGAGAAGGGTCTGCGCATGGTCTGTTTCCTCCCTTGGGTCTTCTGCGCTCTCAGATTGATCCGCCCGGGCAGGACGGTCTTGAGCCAGATCAACCACGTCGCTTCGGTCCGTCCGGCAGCCTGCGCCAGAACAGGCCATGTGTGCTCCTCGGTGCGTCAAGGCGTGGCGTGCGCGCGGTACGCGCGCCTGTCCGACCCTGGAAATGGCCCTGGAGAGCGAACGGCGGCGCGCCACGCGGCCAGGATGAACCGCCCGGGAATACACTGCCTCCGAAAATCCGGGAGCAGGGCTTCGTGCGCTGGCGAGGCGCCCATGAGTCGGGCGACTCAGCCCGGTCGTCGCGGCCGACCGCCTGATCGACAACACGATCGAGTCCTTGCATTGCGATGGTTCCGAAACACAGGGCTGCGACACTCAGCGCTCCTGCACGGACTGGATCTGCGGCAATGCATCACTCCGTTCTCCACGCTCGCTGCACGCGCGCCTCGATCGGCATCGTTCTGGCGGTCGTTGCGGGAGCTTCCTGCGCGCAAGGCTCGGTCACGCTCTACGGGATCGTCGACACTGCGCTCGAATGGGTCAACGCCGACGCGAACCGCGCGTTCGCCAACGCCGGCGACACAGCGGGCGGCGCAACCCGGCTGATCGCCGGCCAGCCCGGCAACGCCAAGGGCTCGCGGCTCGGCCTGCGCGGCGCCGAGGACCTCGGTGGCGGGCTGCGTGCGATCTTCGCGATCGAGCATCGCTACAACCCCGACACCGGCGAACAGTCCAATCCGGCGTTCTGGAACGGGCAGGCGTGGGTCGGCCTGGAGGGCCGATGGGGTCGGCTGTCCGCGGGCCGCCAGTACACGCCGATGTTCAACGCGCTGATCGCCGTCGATGCGACTGCCGATCAGTGGTACGGCACGCTCGAGAGCAGCTCGCGCTACGTGACCCGCTTCGACAACAGCCTCGAGTACCGGACGCCGGGATGGAACGGGCTGCAGCTGTACGCGATGGCCGCCAGCGACGAGAACCTGCAGGACCTGCGGGCCCAGTACGCGTTAGGCGCCGTGTGGGCGTCGACGTCCTGGGTCGTGTCCGGAGCCTGGCAGCACCTCGACGCAGCCGGTGCGACCGGATCGACCGTGCAGTACGCTGCCGGCATCGCGTGGCGGACGGGCCCGCACCAGGTCGGCGCGGGATGGATCTCGAACGACCCCTCGGGCGGCGGCCGCCGCGTCGACTACCCGTACCTGAGCCTCCGGATCGCGTTCGGTCCCGGCAGCTTCTACGCGAACATCGTGGGGTCGATGTTCGAGGCGAACCAGAAGGACTCGGTCCAGTACGCGCTTGCGTACGACTGGCCTCTGTCCAGGCGCACCAAGCTGTATGTCGCGGGTTCGATCGACACCAACCTGCGGCCAAGCGTCAGCACGCCTGCGACAGCGTCGATCTACCTGGACGGGCAGCGCTTCTCGCTCGGCGTGCGGCACGACTTCTGACCGCTGCCGGGGTGCCGCAGGGGCCGAGGTGGCAGAGCGGCTCACGGGACCCCGCAAGAGGTGGAGCGCCTCTGGCGAAACCGCGCGATGGGCCAGATCGGTGCCGCATCCGCGGCGCGCATCCTCGCGACGAATGTCGATTCGCTTTACACACGCCGTCGGCCCGGCGGCCTTCCGTGCACCGATTCCCAAACAAATGAAGGACTTGCGTCAATCGGCACGTAAGTTGCTGTGTTACGTGACGCAGTTCACGCGCCCAGCCACGGAGAAGCGTCCATGACGTCCAGCCGATCATTCGTCCCCGGCGCCAGCCGCACCGCACCGGCCCGCCCGAGTGCCCCCAGCGCGCTGTCGGCGGCCCTCGCGCTCGCCTTCGGCGCCGGGCTCGCCGTGCATGACCCCGCCACGGCCGTGCCGGTGACGCTCGTCCCGGCCGACCTGCGGGCCACGGCCAGCACCAATGGCCTGGGCGACACCAACCTGGACTGTACGGCCACGTCCACGCCGGGTTCGAGTCCCGCAACGGTCACCTGCCTGCCGCCCGGCAACATTTCCGGCCTGCTGCCCCTCGCGCAGTCGTCCGCTCGGGCGGGCGTCGACTGGGGGCTGCAGGTCGCGGGGCAGTCCCGCTCTTCGTCGGTTACCAGCACGGCGGGGTTCCAGACCAGCTTCAACAACATGACGGGGAGCGACACGCTGCGGTTCAGCTATCGCTACCTGATCGGCGCGGGCAGCCTCGAACTCGGCACGGGCTTCGGTCTCAACGATATCAGGAGCAGCATGCAGGCGAGTGCGTCGCTGTCGAGCCGGATCAGGGTCACGGGCGCAGTGACGACGTCGGTCGACGGCGAGGTCGGGATCGTCTTCACCGCGTCCGGCCCGGATACCGTGACCAAGACCGACTCCTTCACCGGCCTGAGCGACGTCACCATCGGACCCAGTTCCGTCAGCTGGTCGGACACGGTGTTCTCGATACCCATCCTGCTGGATCTGCTGCCCGGGCAGTCCTTCATGCTGACGCACGACCTCGTCGGGTTCGCCACCTCGAGTGAGCCCACCGGGTACTGCTGCTCGGGCTCGCGCTGCAGCGCCACGTACTCGGGCGCCCAGCAATCGCTGGGGAACATCGGCGCGCTCGCGCTCGGGCTGACCTACGAGCGGCTCACCGGTGGGAATCCGGGCGGGGGCCCCGGCGGCCAGGTGTTGCTGCCGGGCACGCTGCTGCTCGGTGCTGCGGGGCTCGCCGGGATGGGGCTGGTGCGACGCCGGCGTCGCTGAGGGACGGCGTGGCCGCGCTGCTGGCCGCCCCGGTACCCCGGCCCCGGATCGGTCGGGCGGTCGTCCGAACGGCCGGCGGGCTGCTGCTCGCCGCGATCGTGGCCAGCATCGCCTGGACTGCGTCGTACCGGTGGCGCGACCCGGCCGTCGACGCGTGGGTCCCGCTGGCCGAGGTGTCCGAGACGCTGCAGGCCGCGGTGGTGCTGGCCGAGGACCAGCACTTCTGCCTGCACCGGGGCTTCGACTTCGGCCGCATCGAGGCCGCGCTCGCCGCGGCACGCGCCGGCGCCCCGCTGGTCGGCGCGTCGACCATCAGCCAGCAGCTCGCGCGCACGCTCTTCCTGTGGCCCGGGCGCTCCTGGACGCGCAAGGCGCTCGAGGCCTGGTTCACCGTCTGGCTAGAGATGCTGCTGCCCAAGGCCCGGATCCTCGAGCTGTACCTCAACGTGGTGGACTGGGGGCCGCAGGCGCGCGGCGTCGCCGCCGCGGTGCGCCGACACCTGGGTCCGGACGCGTCGCCCGCGCGGGTGGGCGCCCGCCCGGCCGCGCATCTCGCGGTGCTGCTGCCCTCGCCCGCGCGCTATGCGGACCGCCTGCCGCCCGAGGTGGCGCTGCGCCGCGACCACATCGAGCACGCGACGCTCGCACTCGGTCCGACCGCGATTGCCTGTCTGCGCTGACTGCGCGACCATTGCCGGATGGCCCGCATCCTGATCGCCTGGGAGATCGGCGCTGGCCTCGGCCGACTGGCCCAGATCGCGCCGGTGGCCCGAGGCCTCGCGGCGCAGGGCCATCGGCTGACCGTGAGCGTGCCGGCCTGGATGGCCGCGCGGCCCGACGCGCTCGCGCGCGCGGCCGCGCTGCTCGGCTGCGAGACGGTGGCGGCACCGATAGCCGCCCCGCTGGCCGCGATCGACGCCGCCTCGCCGCGCTCGCATGCGGACGTGATGTTCTGCAATCACTTCGACCGGCCGCTTCACCTGGTGCTGCAGGCTCAGGCCTGGCAGCGGCTGTTCGCGGCCAGGCAGGTGGACCTCGTGATGGTCCACCACGCCCCGAGCGCGCTGTTTACCGCACATGCGGCCGGGCTCGCCTGCGCGCAGTTCGGCGACGGCTACGTCGTGCCGCCCGCCGAGTCGCCGCTGCGGCCGACGACCCCCTGGGCGCCGCCGCCCGCCGACGCGATGCGGGCCGCGGAGCAGGCGGTGGCCGACACCCTCGCCGGAGCCTGCCGGACCCTGGCGGTCCGCGACCCCGGAACGGTCGCGGGGCTGCTGCAGACGGCCCGCGAGTACCTGTGCACCTGGCCGTTCCTCGATCACTACGGCGCGCGCGCGCAGGCCTACTACTACGGCATCGCGCCCAACCCGATCGTCGGTGCGCGGGTCGACTGGCCCGGCGCACCGGGGCCCCGCGTCTTCGGCTACCTGTCCGACGGCCATCCGCTGTTCGAGCCCCTCGCCCGGTCGCTGGTCGCGCTCGGCTGGCCCTCGATCCTCGTATGCGGCGACGCGCTGCCGGCGCCGGTGTCCCCGACGCTGCGCCACCTGACCGAGCCGGTCGACGAAGCCGTGCTCGCCGGATGCGACCTCGTGGTCAGCCACGCGCCGCTGCTGACCAGCGCGCGGGCGCTCGGACAGGGCAAGCCGATGCTCGCGCTGCCGCTCAACGCGGAGCAGCGGATGGTCTGCGTGCAGCTGATCGGGCTGGGCACCGCAGGGTGGGTCGACGCCGCCGACCTCGCCGCGACGCATGCCGACCCCCGGGTCGCGCTGACCGACGCGCTGACCGCGCTGGCCGGCGACCGACGGCACGCGGATCGCGCCCGTGCCATCGCCGACGCGCTGCGGGGCGTCGATGCCGAGGCCGCGCAACTCGAGCTGATCGACGACTTGTGCACCGACTTCGGCCTGCGCCCGGGGTAGGGTCCCGGTGCGATGTCCGTCCTGCCACCCCGCTCGAACCGACTGTCCGGCCTGCTCACCGCCTGTGCGCTGCTGACGACGCTCTCGCCCGCGCCGGCGCGGCCCGAGGTCGCGCCGCGCGCGGCGCCCGCGCAGGCCTGGGCCGCGCGCCTCGAGCGCCTGTGCTCGGCGCCGTCGCGCGAGTTCGCCGCGAAGGCCGAACCGATCGCCCGCTGGGCGACGCTCGAGCACCGGCTGTTCAAGGGCCACGAAGTCGGGCTCGACGGCCGGATCTGGCGCTTCGGCAATACCGAGGCCGAGAGCGAGCCGCTGGATGACGCGACCCGGCGCGAGATCGACACGCGCGATGCGCGCAGCTGGGAACGGGTCGTCACCTACTGGGAGAACGGGCTGGGCGCGGGGCGCTCGCCGGCCCTGTCCGCACAGGTGGCGCTCGACGCGATCAACCTGCCCCGGCTCGCGCTGGACCCCGCGATCGGCCGCAGCAGCGCGGAGTGGCTCGCCCGGATCCCGCAGCTCGTGCAGCAGGCCTCGATCTCGAACCGCCCCTGGTCGGCGGCATTCGTCAGCCATGTGATGCGCCAGGCCGAGCTCGGGCCGGCATTCGCCTACTCCGAGCTGCACTCGACCTTCATCGCCGACGCGCTGTCCCAGACCTTCGCCGACCTGGCCGATCCGGGGCCGGACCCCGGTGCCCGCCCCGGTCCGGCGCCCCGGGCCTTTCGCGGCTGCCCGCCCGAGACCACGTCGCTGCGTCCGGGAGACCTGCTCTGCTTCACGCGCGACGCTGCGGTCGGCCCGCGCAACTTCGCGCAGCTGGCCGAGGTGCATCGCGTGGCCGAGGCGGGCGCGCGTGGCAGCGCCTCGACCCCGCCCGGCCGCGCCGCGTTTCCGGCCCACTGCGACGTGGTCACCCGGGCCGATGCCGCCGCACGACGGGTCGAGGTCGTCGGGGGCAACGCCTGGCAGTCGGTGACGCGCAGGACGATGGGGCTCGACGCGCGGGGGCGGCTCGCGCCGACGCTGCGGATTCCCGCGGAGGAGACCGCCGAGCGGGAGGACCGCTGTCGGGCCACCGCCGAGTGCGGCAACCTGAACCGAAAGCGCTACCTGATCGTCATGCGGCTGCGTTGACGATCCTGCCCGGGCCGAAGGTCGGCGAGCGCCTCGGCGCGCCCGCGGCCTCGGCGCGCCGCGAGCTTGCGCAGCAGCGCCTGCCGTGACACCAGCCGGCGTGCGCCGCGCGGGTGCCGCCGCTCGTATACGCCGTCTGCGTCCATCGCACAGTCGGTATCGCATCGACCCGTCGGGCTCGCCAGGGCCTGCTTTGCGCCGCGCAGGCCCGTCGGTTAGCCTTGTCCCCCGTGACCCTCTCCGGGAGACGACGATGCGCCCCACCGACCTGGCCACCGGCAGCGCCGAGCAGGCGCGCGCCGACCGCCCCACCGCCCCCGCCACGTTCGACGCCTCGCGCGCGCAGATCGAGCGGGCATCGCGCTCGATGCCGGGCGGCGTCTCGAGCAACTTCCGCGTCGGCATGATGCCGGGCCCGCTGGTTTTCGAGCGGGCCGAGGGCGCATGCCTGATCGACCTCGACGGCAACCGGCTGATCGACTACTACCTGGGCATGGGTCCGATGATCCTCGGGCACGATCCTGAGGAGGTCAAGCGCGCGGTGATCGCCCAGCTCGAGCGCGGCATCCTGTACGGCGGGCAGTCGCGTATCGAGGCGGAGACGGCGGAGCTCTTCTGCGCGCTGGTGCCGTGCGCCGAGCGCGTGCGCTTCGCGGGCTCGGGCTCGGAGGCGGTGCAGCTCGCGCTGCGGCTCGCCCGCGCCGCGACCGGCCGCCGCACGATCGTCAAGTTCGAGGGTCACTACCATGGCTGGCTCGACAGCGTGCTGGTGTCGGGGTCGGCCACGCCCGAGACCGCCGGGCCCGCCGACGCACCGCAGCGCAACCCCGGCAGCGACGGCCAGGACGAGGCCGCGTGGCGGCACACCGAGGTGCTCGGCTGGAACGACCTGGCGTCACTCGAGCGCAGGCTGGCCCGCGGCGACGTCGCCGGCGTGATCATGGAACCGGCGATGTGCAACGCCGGGGCGATTTCCCCCGCGCCCGGTTATCTCGAGGGTGCTCGGGCCGCCTGCTCGCGCCACGGCACGGTGCTGATCTTCGACGAAGTGATCACCGGGTTCCGGCTGGCGCCGGGCGGCGCGCAGCAGCTGTTCGGCGTGACACCCGACCTCGCCACCTTCGCCAAGAGCCTGGCCAACGGCTTCCCGGTTGCGGCCGTCGCCGGCCGCGCATCGATCATGGCGCTGTGCGCGGGCGCGGGCGTCATGCACGGCGGCACCTACAACGCGCAGCCGGTGGCGATGGCCGCGACGCTGGCCACGCTGCGAGCGCTCGCCGACGGCGCCGTGATGCGCGGCATCGAGCCGCAGGGCCGGCGGCTGATGGCCGGTATCGAGGCACGCCTCGCGTCGGCCGGGATCGTCGCGTCGGTGGCTGGCTGGCCGCAGGTGTTCCACGTCGCATTCGGCCTCGCCGCGCCGGCACGCGACTACCGCGACCTGATGCGGATGGACCGGGCGGGCTACCAGCGGTTCGCGCATGCGCTGCTGCAGCACCGGGTGCGCGTGCTCGAGCGCGGCGCCTGGTTCATGTCGCGCTGCCACGACGATCGGATCGTGGACGACACCCTGGCGGCCGTCGAGGCCGCCCTCGACCGGATCCAGTCGCCGACGACACCTGCCTAGCCCGCGCGCATCCTGCGCATGGGCACCGCCCTGGCAACCGCTCGCGAGTGCTGTCGCTGAGCGCTCGAGGCAGCTGTCGGCCGCCACACGCTCGACGATGCGCCCGTCGGTGGCCGCGCTCGCAGCGCCGCGGCTCGGGCGACGCGCAGCCCTCGCCCGAGCTCCGCCCGGCGTCCGCCGACGCAAGGCTCAGGGCGCAGGCCGCCTCACCCCGTACGGCGTCTGGCGCGCCGCCTCGCTGATCGCCAGCACCGCCGGGTGCGAGAGCCGGCGCTCGACCGAGATCGCGAACACCTGCTCGCGCACCTCCTCGGTGGTGCCGATGGTCTCGACGCCGAGCGCGCGGCAGATCTCGGGGGCGACCAGCGCGGGCACCGAGAACACGCCGATGCCTTCCTGGGCGAAGGCCTTGAGCAGCGCCGTGTCCTCGAACTCGGCGACGATGCGCGGCCGCAGCCCGTGCGCCTCGAACCAGCGGTCCAGCCGCGGGCGGACCGCGGCGCCCTCCGCGTGCAGCAGCCAGGGCGCATGGTCCAGACACGTCGGGAAGACGCCGCGCAGTCGCCGCGCGAGCGCGGGCGCGCCGACGACCGCAATGCCGCAGTCGATGAGCTGGTGGTTGAACGCGCGCACGCTCACGCTCGCGTCCAACGGGCGGTCCGACAGCACCATGTCGATCCGATGCAGCGCGAGATCGCCGAGCAGGTCGGACAGCCGCCCCTCGCGGCAGATCAGCTTGGGCGGGTTCGCGATCGACAGGGCCGGCACGATCATCGAATAGGCCATCGAGCGGCCGAGCAGGTTCGACACGCCGACGCGGAACACCGCCTGCTGCGCGCCCGGCCGCGCCTGCAGCGCCTCGGCCAGCGCCTCGCCCGCGCTGAACATGCGGTCGGCGTGCTCGAGCACCATGCGGCCGGTTTCGGTCAGCTCCACGCCGCGCCCGGCGCGCCGCAGCAGCCGGGCGCCCACCGCCTCCTCGAGCAGGCGCAGCTGCCCGCTGATCGACTGCGCGGTGACGTGCAGCCGCTCGGCCGCGCGCGCCACGCCGCCCTCCTTCGCGACCATCCAGAAGTAGTGCAGGTGCTTGTAGTTGAACGTCGTCATGACCGCACGTTACATCGAAAAAACCGATGTCTGAGCAGCGAACATTCGCGCCCTATGATCTTCGTCACGTCTTTATCACGGCCACACATCGACAGAACCGCCCGGTCCTCGCGCGCAGCGTTCCCCGGCCGGCCCCACCCCGCAGCGACGTCCAACAAGGAGACTTTCCATGGCTCGCCGTTCCTTCCTGAAGCCCGCCGCCGTCGGTGCCGGCGCCGGCACGATCCTGGGCGCCCCCGCCATCGTCAGCGCACAGCCCACCGTCCGCTGACTTCCCGGCGGCCGACCGAGGCGTGGCGGGCCCGCGGCCCCAAGAAGCTGCCGCAGCCGGCCGGCGAGCGTATCGCCGCCATGGCGGCACGCGCGCGTCAGTGGCCGCCCGGGAGGGCTTCCGCTGCGCGCCATCCGAAGGCATGATGCGCCAGAAGGAGATCCCCATGCAGAGAAGAGCCTTCGCCGCGGCCGCGGTGCTCGCCCTCGCCGTCGCCCTGCCGCAGGCCGCGTCGGCCCAGACCGACTGGCCCACCCGTCCGATCAAGCTGATCGTCCCGTTCCCGCCCGGGGGCACCAGCGACGTGATGGGCCGGATGATCGCCGAGGAACTGTCGAAGGTCCTGAAGCAGCCGGTCGTCGTCGAGAACCTCGGCGGCGCAGGCGGCGTGATCGGCACCGAGCGCGGCGCGCGCGCGCCCGCCGACGGCTACACGTTGGTGCAGACCGGCGTCGGGCAGAGCGCCGTGGCGCACGGCCTGGACCCGAACCTGAAGTACGACTCGAACGCCGACTTCATCCACGTCTCGCAGATCCACTCCGGCCCGAACCTGCTGGTGGTGAACCCGCAAACGCCGTTCCGCTCGGTCAGGGACGTGGTGGACTATGCGCGCTCGAGCCCGGGCAAGCTCGACTACGGCTTCACGCACGCGGCCTCGGGCCACATGGCGATGGAGCTGTTCAAGCAGACCGCGTGCGCGGCCGCCGGCGGCAAGGCCGGCGCCTGCCAGCCGCTCGCGATGGTCGGCATCCCGTACCGAGGCGGGGGCCCGATGATGACCGCGATCCTCGGCAACGAGATCCCGATGATGTTCATCAACCAGGACGTCGCGCTGCCGCACGTGAAGGCCGGCAAGCTGCGGCCGCTCGCGGTCACTAGCCTGCAGCGCAACCCGCTGTACCCGGACGTGCCGACCATGGCCGAGGCGGGCTATCCGGGGTTCGAGGCGCTGTCGTGGTCGGGCGTGTCGCTGCCCAAGGGCACGCCCGCCCCGATCGTCGCGAAGCTCGAGGCGGCGATGAAGGAGACGATGGGCTCGCCGGCGGTCCGACAGCGCATGGAGTCCAACGGCTTCGTGGTGCCCGAGCAGGGCAGCCGCCACTACACCGACTTCGTGCGTGCCGAGAAGGAGCGCTGGACGAAGGTGATCCGCACCGCGGGCATCAAGCCCGAGTGATGGGGTCCGGCATCCTGGCGCACGGCTGTCTCAGGCCGGGCGCTGTGGCGAGTGTGGCCACGGCAGCTTGCTGGCGTTCAGCTGCACGCGGCGCGGGCTCTGCCCAGGGCGACGACCGCAAGACCGGGTAAGCCGAAATACGCCACGTTGCGCGTCGCAACGGTGTCGCCGACGTCGTCGGGAAGCTCCGGGAGTTGCTGCATCAGCGCAAACAACGAAGGCGCCTTGCCTTGCTGCTTCAGGGGGTGGTGGCGGGCGCGGCGGCCTGCACAAAGGCGTCGTGCGTGGACAGGAACACCCGCCCCTGCAGCCGCCGCCCCAGCGGCGTTTGCTGCAGCCGGTCCATCACCGGGCCCTTCACCTCGGCCAGCAGCAACTGCACTCCGCGCCGCGCCAGGCGCCGTTCCAGTTCGTCCAGCATGTCCAGCGCGGTGCTGTCGATGCCGTTGACGGCCGAACACACCAGCAGCAGGCGCTGAACGCCTTCGGTGTCGGCCACACGCGCCTCGATGTGCGCCTCGACCTCGGCGGCGTTGGTAAAGAGCAGGCTTTCGTCCACGCGCAGCGCCAGCAGCCCCGGCTGCGTCTGCACCGCATGGCGGTCGACGTTGCGGAAGTGCTCGCTGCCCGGCACGCGGCCCAGCACGGCGATGTGCGGCCGGCTGCTGCGCCACACCAGCACCGCCAGCGACAGCACAACGCCCACGGCGATGCCGGCTTCCACCCCCGCCAGCACCACGCCCGCGGCGGTGGCCAGCAGGGCCAGCGCGTCGGCCCGGTCGTAGCGCCAGGCGGCGCGCAGCGTGGCCGTATCGATCAGCCCCAGCACCGCGACGATGATGGTGGCCCCCAGCACCGCCTGCGGCAGGTGGAAAAACAGCCCCGTGAACGCGGCGATGACGATGGCCATGCCGACGGCGGTGAAGACGCCGGCCAGCGGCGTCTGCGCACCGGCGGCGAAGTTGACGACCGAGCGCGAGAACCCACCCGTGACCGGAAATCCGCCCGACAGCGCGCTGGCGACGTTGGCCGCGCCCAGGCCGAGCAGTTCGCGGTCGGGCACGATGCGCTGGCTGCGCTTGAGCGCCAGGCTCTGCGCCACCGACACGCTTTCGACGAAGCCCACCAGCGCGATCAGCGCCGCCGGCAGCAGCAGCGTCTGCATCGCCGCCAGCCCCGGCCAGGGCAGTTGCGGCGCCGGCAGGCCCTGCGGCACCGCGCCGACGATGGCCAGGCCGTGGCGCGCGCTCAGGTCCAGGCCGGCGGCCAGCGCAGTCGTCACCACCACCGCCCCCATCGGCGCCAGCTTGGCCCCCAGGTCGGCGGCGCCGGGCGACAGGCCTAGCCGCTGCAGACCCCGCGCCGCATGGCGCCGCGCCAGCCACAGGAAGGCCAGGCTGCCCACGCCCACCGCCAGCGTCACCGTCTTGGCCTGCGGCGCGGCCTGCACCAGTTGCCACAGCATGCCTGGCACGTCGTGGGCGTCGACCTTGACGCCCATGACGTGCCTGACCTGGCCCACCGCGATCAGCACCGCCGAGCCGCTGACGAAGCCGCTGATGACGGGGTGGCTGAGAAAGTGCGCCAGAAAGCCCAGCCGCAGCAGCCCGAAGGCCAGCAGGATCAGCCCCGACAGCAGCGCCAGCGCCGCGGCCAGCGTGACGTAGGCCGGGCTTCCGGCCGGCGCCGAGGCCGCCAGCGGCGCCAGGGCGCTGGCCGTCATCAGCGCCGTCACGGCCACCGGGCCCACGGCCATGGTCATGCTGCTGCCCAGCCAGGCGTAGGCCAGCACCGGCAGGATGCTGGCGTACAGCCCCACCTCGGGCGGCAGCCCGGCCAGCAGGGCGTAGGCCAGGCTCTGCGGGATCAGCATCACCGTCACCACGAGGCCGGCGGTGGCATCGCCGGGCAGATCGGCGCGGCGGTAGCCGCGCAGCCAGGCAGGCACGAGGGCAGAGACGGTGGCGGCGTTCACGCGGTGGGGTTCAGTGGGGGCGGGCGATGGCGGGGTGCCGGTCGTGCGGGTGGGGGCCGCAGCCGTCAGGCCGCCGAATGCGCCCGGGTCTGGGCCTGGGCGTGGCGCCGACGCTCGAACAGCTCGAACACCGCCATGCCCGCCAGCATCGCCAGCAGGAACACGACGGCCTTGGGCTGGCCGGCCCCGGCCGAGACGAAGGCCGGCCCGGGGCAGAAGCCCGCCAGGCCCCAGCCGACGCCGAAGGCCAGGCTGCCGGCCACCAGCCGGGTGTCGATGTGCTTCGTGCCCGGCAGGTGCATCGGCCCGCCCAGCAGGTTGTGCTTGCGGTGCCGGGCCAGGGCAAAGCCGATGCTGCCCACGGCGATGGCCCCGCCCATGACGAAGGCCAGTGACGGATCCCAGGCCCCGGCCAGATCGAGGAAGGCGATGACCTTGCCGGGGTCGGTCATGCCGGCGACGATGAGGGCGATGCCGGACAGCAGCCCGACGGCGAATTCGATGGCGCGATCTTTCATGATGGTGTCTGCGTGGGGTCCGGGGGTGGGGTTCAGGCCAGCACGTGGCGCGCGACGTAGACGGTGGCAAAGCCCGCGGCCATGAAGGCCCCCGTGGCCACCAGCGACCGTGGCGATCGCCGCGACAGCCCGCACACGCCGTGGCCGCTGGTGCAGCCGGCGCCGTATCGCGTGCCCACGCCCACCAGCAGCCCGGCGGCCACCACCGTGGCCCACCCGGCGTCGATGCGTGCCGGGATCGGCCCGGCCACCGCCATGAAGAGCAGCGGCGCGGCCAGCAGGCCGAGGATGAAGCTGACGCGCCAGGCGTGGTCGCCTTTGTGGTGCGCCCAGGGGCGCAGCAGACCGCCGGCGATGCCGCTGATGCCCATGATGCGGCCCTGCAGCAGCACGAAGGCGGCTGCGGCCAGGCCCAGCATCAGGCCGCCGGCCAGCGAGGCCCAGGGGGTGAAGTTCGTCCAGTCGATGGTCACGGCGTGATGTCCTCGCGTCAGCTGCAGGGGTTGGGGTGGGTGGGTCGGTTCAGGTGGGTCTGGGGTGGCTGCAGGTTGCCGGGTGCAGCGTGCGGCGGCGAGCAGAACTGCCGGTGCAGCACGTCCATCACCGCCAGCGCCTGCGCGCTGGCGATACGGTAATGGATGGACTTGCCTTCGCGCCTCGTGGCCACCAGGCCTTCTTCGCGCAGCACGCCCAGCTGTTGCGACAGCGTGGGCTGGCCGATACCCAGGCGGACTTCGAGCTCGCCCACGCGCTGTTCACCCTGCGACAGCTGGCACAGCAACAGCAGGCGGTCGGGGTTGGCCAAGACCTTCATCAGGCGGCAGACGGCGTCGGCGGACTGGCGCAGCGCGTCGAGCTGCAGGTTCATGTCGGGGGCCATGGCCGGTTCCGTGCTCATGATTTCGATGAAGATAGTTTATTGACTAATATATTGTTTGTCAATAGACTGATGCCATCGATCCGACACCACCGAGGTCTACCGCCATGGCCGCTCCCCAGCTGAAGTCCTTCTTCGACCCCGCCACCTGGACCGTCACCCACGTGGTCTACGACGCTCCCGGCAGCCACGCCGCCATCGTCGACCCGGTGCTGGACTACGACCCCAAGTCGGGCCGCACTGGAACGGCGTCGGCGCAGCTGGTGGTGGACTTCGTGCGCGGCCAGCAGCTGACGGTGGACTGGATCCTGGAAACCCACGCCCACGCCGACCATCTCTCCGCCGCGCCCTTCCTGAAGCGCGAACTGGGAGGGCGCATCGCCATCGGCGCGGGCATCGCCGGGGTGCAGGGCGTGTTCAAGGACATCTTCCACCTGGAGCCCGGGTTTCGCACCGACGGCAGCCAGTTCGACACCCTGCTGCACGACGGCGAGGTTTTCGGCATCGGCCGCTTGCAGGCGCGGGCGATGTCGGTGCCAGGCCACACGCCGGCCTGCATGGCCTACCAGGTGGGCGGGCTGGACGGCGGCGTCGACGGTGAGCCGGCGCTGGTGTTCGTCGGCGATACGCTGTTCATGCCAGACGTGGGCACGGCGCGCTGCGACTTCCCGGGCGGCGACGCGCCCATGCTGTACCGGTCGGTGCGCCGGCTGCTGTCACTGCCCCCGGCCACGCGCCTGCTGATGTGCCACGACTACCCGCCCACCACGCCCGAGGGCACGCGCGAGCCGCAGTGGGACACGACGGTGGCGGCGCAGCGCGCCCACAACGTCCACATCCACGAGGGCGTCAGCGAAGCCGACTTCGTTGCCATGCGCCGCGCCCGCGACGCCACGCTGGCCATGCCGGTGCTCATCCTGCCTTCGGTGCAGGTGAACATCCGCGCCGGCGCGATGCCACCGCCCGAAGCCAACGGCATCAGCTACCTGAAGATCCCGGTCAACGCGCTGTAGGAAGCATTCGGGCCGCTGCCAGGCGATCGCCCCCGCCTGGGGCCGTGTCGGGCAAGCCCCGGCTAAGGCCGCGCTGCATGAACTCCGGCGGCGACATCTCCAGGTGCGCGCCGCCGCCGGCCCGTCACTGCTTCACCACCTCGCTGATCTGCATCGAGGGGACGATGTCGGTGTAGTTCGGGACGTCGGCCATGATCGCTTTCGCGTTCGGGCCGAAGGCGGCCTGGAAGGCGGGGACCGACTCGAAGAACAGCTCGCAGTACGCGACGTAGGGCGGGGGCGCGCCGGGGGCGCCGCCCGCGAGTCCCTTCGCGACCGTGTACGACAGGCAGGCCGCGCCGACCGTGTCCTTGACCATCGGCATGTGCTTGTCGCGGTAGTACGCGTGGTCGAACTTCGCGCCTTCCGTGTGGGGGTACAGTACCGTCACCTTGATCATCGTCGTCTCCCCGGAGCGCGTGCCCGCACGGCGCGGAATGCGACGGCACGGCACGAGCCGATGGAGTCTGTGCCGCGGCCGGGGCGCGGTCAATCGGCGCGATGTCGGGCCCGGGCGCGGCGCCTGCCGTGACCCGGGTACGCTGCCCTCAGGAGGGCGGTGCGCAGCCCTGCGGCTTGAACACCCGTTCGGTCGATCCCGGGAACCGGGCGAGCTTGCCGGCCGGGCGGCGCGGGCGGCGCAGCAGCTCGCCGCCGCAGTTCGGGCAGTGACCATCGAGGCGGCCTTCTGCGCAGGCCGCGCAGAAGGTGCATTCAAAGGAGCAGATTCGTGCATCGACCGACTCGGGCGGCAGGTCGACGTCGCAGCACTCGCAGGACGGCTTGAGCTTGAGCATGGCGGCTCCGGGTGCCTCAGGCCTTGCGCGTCGCGCCGTCGCCGGCGACCAGCACGAAGCCCTCGTCCAGCCAGCCGGTCACGCCGCCGATCATCTTCTTGACCGGCCGCCCGAGCCGGGCCAGCCGCAGCGCGGCGCGGTCGGCGCCGTTGCAGTGCGGCCCCGCGCAGTACACCACGAAGAGCGTGCCCTCGGGCCAGGCCGCCATCCGGGCCGCATCGATCTCGCGGTGCGGCAGGTTCGTCGCGCCGGCCACGTGGCCGCGCGCGAACGCGCCCGGTCCGCGCACGTCGAGCAGCACGAAGGCGGCGGCGCCGGCGGCCAGGTCGGTGCCGACGTCGGAGCAGTCGGCCTCGTGGGCGAGCAGCGCCTCGAAGTGGGCGAGGGCGGCGGCGGGCGGTGCGGCGGGGGTCGAGGCGACGATCGAGCTCATGGCGGCTTCCCGAGGGCGGTGGCGATGACCGGAGTCTGCGCCCCGGACGTCCGCTCGGGCAGTGGCGAGATCGCCAGTGTCTGGTAGGTTTCGGCCAATGCGCGCCATCGACCCCGGCATCGTCGCCGTCCTCGCCTACGACGGCCTGTGCACCTTCGAGTACGGCATCGCGATCGAGCTGTTCGATCTCGATCGGCCGGAGCTGGGCGTGCCGTGGTACGACTGCCGGATCGTCGGCGTCGACGGCCCCGAGGCGCGCGGCAGCGGCGGCGTGTACGTGCGCGTGCACGCCGGCGTCGCGGCGCTGCGCCATGCGCGCACGATCGTCGTGCCCGGCTGGCGCGACCGCGCCGAGCGCCCGCCCGAGCCGCTGCTGCGCGCGTTGCGGCGCGCGGTCGGGCGGGGTGCGCGCGTGCTTACAATCTGCTCGGGTGCCTTCGTGCTCGGCTACGCGGGCCTGCTCGACGGTCGCCGCGCGACCACCCACTGGCGCTACGTCGCCGAGCTGCGCGAGCGCTTCCCGCTCGCCCTCGTCGAGGACGACGTGCTGTACGTCGAGGACGGGCCGCTGATCACCTCGGCGGGCAGCGCCGCCGGCATGGACGCCGGCCTGCACCTGATCCGCCGCGATTTCGGCGCGCGGGTGGCGAACATGGTCGCGCGCCGGCTCGTGATGCCGCCGCACCGCGAGGGCGGGCAGGCGCAGTACGTCGAGACGCCGGTCTCGCCGCGGCCCGGCCGCACGATGGCGCAGGTGCTCGACTGGGCGCGCGCGCGGCTCGACGCGCCGATCGCGATCGAAACGCTCGCCGAGCGCGCGGCGATGAGCCCGCGCACCTTCCTTCGGCGCTTCGAGGCGAGCGTCGGCGCGAGCCCGCTCGCGTGGCTGCAGCGCGAGCGGATGGCGCGGGCCCGCGAGCTGCTCGAGTCGACGTCGATGCCGGTGGCACAGGTCGCGGGGCAGTGCGGCTATGGCTCGCCGGAGACCTTCCGGGCGGCGTTCCGGCGCATCGTCGGGGTGCCGCCCGGGGCGTATCGGGCGCGCTTCGGACGTGGCGCCGACGCCACGCGGGCTCGGTGCATACTGCCGCGGTGACGTCCTCCATCCGATCCGGCGAACTCCCTGCTCATGCACTGCTCGCTCGGTACCGCGCCGACGGCGCCTTCACCGACTGCTGGGTCGCCGACCTGCCAAGGCCGGTGACACACGTCGCACGCACTCGTGGCTGATGGTCGAGCCGCTCGCGGACGGGGCGGGCAGGCGGCTGACATGAGCGCCCCCGCCCCGACCCGTCACCGCCGACCCGGCCCCGCGTTCCGCGAGCGGCCGACCCGTGAGCAGATCGCCGAGCTGCCGCCCTTCGATCCGCTGCCGCTCGAGCGCATCGTCGTCGTCGAGACCGCCGAGCAGGCCGAGGCCGCGCTGCGTGCGATGACCCGCGCGCGCTTCGTGGGTTTCGACACCGAATCCAAGCCCACGTTCACCCGCGACGCGGTGCGCGACGGCCCGCACGTGATCCAGTTCGCCACCGGCGACCAGGGATTCATCGTGCAGGTGAACGACCGGACCCCGATCGCGTTCCTGCGGGCAGTGCTGGAGTCGGAGGCCGTCGTCAAGGTCGGCTTCGGCCTGGACTCGGACCGCGGCCCGCTCGAGCACAAGCTGCACACGCGGCTGCACGCGAGCGTCGAGGTGTCGCAGGTGCTGCGCAGCCTCGGCTACAAGCAGGCGCTCGGCGCGAAGGCGGCGGTCGCGGTGGTGCTGGGCCAGCGGCTGACCAAATCGAAGTCGGTCACCACCTCGAACTGGGGCGCGGCCAGGCTCTCGCCGCAGCAGCTGCTCTATGCCGCGAACGATCCGTACGCCGCGCTGAAGGTGTTCGAGGCGATGGGCTCGCCGTACCCGTAGCGCGTCTCAGACGAGCCGCTCGCGCAGCACCTCGTCGGTGTGCGCGCCGAGCGCCGGCGCGACGAACTCGGCCATCAGCGTGCCGCAGAACGGCGCACCGATCAGGCTGCCGGACTCGAGCACGCCCTGGAGCGCCTTGTCGGCCATCGTGGGGCTCCCGCCCGTGGGCGCGCGCCCGTCACGGGGGTCCGGGCGGCGCGGCTCAGCGCGGCGGCGCCACCATCGGCCAGTCGCGCCGCGCCCATTCCGACATGCCGCCGTCGACGTAGCGGACGTGGGCGTAGCCGCGCGCGCGAAGCGCCTTGAGCGTGGCGCTCGAGCGATTCTGCGTGCGGCAGATCAGCAGGACCGGTCGCGAGGCGTCGGTCGGAATCTCGCCGATGCGCCCGGCCAGCCGGCTCATCGGCAGCAGTCGTGCGCCTGGGGCCACGCCGGTGAAGTGTTCGTCGGGCTCTCGGATATCGATCATGATCGCGCGGCCGGCGGCGAGCTCGGCACGCGCCGTCTCGAGGCTGACCGAGTCTGACGCACCGGCCGCGTCCGCGCCGCGGCATGCGGCGAGGCCGAGACCTGCGAGGCCGAGCAGGACGAATCGGCGGGAGGGTCCGAGGGGCGTGCGGTCGGGCATGGCGAGGTAAGCGGTAGCGCAAGCGGTAGGAAAGCGTAAAGAACGGCGCCGGGACGACCCATTCGCCGTCGACGCCGGCCGCATCCCTGCGATCAGCCGCGGACCGCGCGGCCAGCCTTCATGATTTCCGCGCCCCTAGCGCCACACGTACCCCAGTCCAACCAAGGCGTCGAAGCGTCCCTGCTTCTGAATCAACGGGCTGTCGACGATGGTCGAAGAGAAGTGCTCGTAGCTAAGCACCGCGCCGACGAGCCAGCGGGGGTCGATGCGGTACGAAACGACCAGACTGGGTACGAGCGACCAGGCGTTGCCCACGTCGTAGGCCGGCCGGCCCGGCGCCGCCTCGGCCTGGGACACGCCACCAAAATAGTAGTTGGCCAGCCGCCGATCGCGCCAGATAGCGCCGACGCCGGGCATGACCATCCAGCGCTCGCCGACCAACGGCGCCGCCCAGTTGAACAACAGCTCGGTTCCCTGGCTGCGGCCGCTGATGTCGCTGCTGAAGCGCGCGGTCCACAGCCCAACCGGGCTCAAGATGACGGCGCCAAGCCCGGCCTCGAGCTGGCCTTTGCGGGCCGAAAGGCCTGTCCAGGCGGGGCTGTCCGCCGGGTCGAGATTGCCCAGCCTGAAGCGCAACCGGCCGAAGAAGCTGATCGGCCCTTGCTTGTCGAAGGTGTAGAAGATGCGATCGCCCAGATACATCACCCGGTCGCCGATATAGATGCCGCCGGGTATCGCCAGCTTCGAGGCCGTCCCCGCGCTGTACGGCGATGATCCGGCATACGCCGCGCCGCCAACGGTCCAACCCTGCGGCACAGGCGAGGAATCGCGGTTGCCCAGAAACTGCTCGATGGCTTCCAGCCCGTCGGCATGGGTGGTCTGGCTGAGCACGGCCAGTGCGGCGGCGGCACAGCGTAAAAGGAGAGCGGTTCGGTGCATCTCCGAACGCTACACGAAGACGCCGGTGCAGGTAAAACACACGCTTCACGATGCTTGGGGCAACACTCGACGTCCAGTCCGAGAGCGTGAACGACGCGACCGTGAACTCGGCACACACAGGGACAGAAGGCCCGTTGGCGTTGGCTCAGGTCGAGTCATCGCGCTGTGACATGGACCGGATCACAGCGCCGGGGAGGGATGACGCAGACGAGCAGCCCGGGCAAGCCTGTCCGCCCTCAGCGCCCCCGGGCCTGGCGCCAGGTGGCGAACTCGGTCCGGCTCGCCTCCTCGGTCGGCGGATACAGGCCGAGGATCGAGCGGCCCTCCATCACCTTCTCGGTCACGAAGTCCTCGAACGCGGTCATCTCGAGCGCCTCGGCGGCCACCTCGTCGGCGATCCCCGCGGGGATCACGATCACGCCCTCGGCGTCGCCCACCACGATGTCGCCCGGCCAGACCGCCACGTCGCCGCAGCCGATCGGTACGTCGATGTCGAGCGCCTGATGCAGCGTCAGGTTGGTCGGTGCGCTCGGCCGGTTGTGGTACGCCGGGAAGGGCAGGCGCGCGATCTCGGGCGAGTCGCGAAACCCGCCGTCGGTCACGACGCCTGCCACGCCGCGCTTCATCAGCCGCGACACCAGGATGGAGCCGGCCGATGCCGCCCGCGGATCCTTGCGGCTGTCCATCACGAACACCGCGCCCGCGGGGCAGGTCTCGACCGCCTTCCTCTGCGGATGCCCGCGGTCCTGGAACACGGTGATCGGGTTCAGGTCCTCGCGCGCCGGGATGTAGCGCATCGTGAACGCGGGGCCGACCATGTTCGGCAGGCCGGCGTTCAGCGGCCGCACGTCCTGGATGAACTGGTTTCGCAGGCCGCGCTTGAAGAGGGCGGTGCACAGCGTCGCCGTGCTCACGCCCATCAGCTTGCGTTTCGTTTCGGGGTTCATCGTCGCGTGCCTCAGAAGATGTCGGGCTCGGCCACCGGCGCGCCGAAGGAGGTCTCGAGGAAATCGAAGTCACAGCCCTGGTCGGCCTGCAGGATGTGCTTCGAGAAGATCCAGCCGTAGCCGCGCTCGTAGCGCTTGGCCGGTGGCGTCCACGCGGCGCGGCGCGTCGCGAGCTCGGCGTCGCTCACCTCGAGGTGGATGGTGCGCGCGGGCACGTCGACGGTGATCAGGTCGCCGGTCTTCACCAGCGCGAGCGGCCCGCCGATGTAAGCCTCGGGCGCGCAGTGCAGCATGCAGGCGCCGTAGCTGGTGCCGCTCATGCGCGCGTCCGACAGCCGCAGCATGTCGCGCACGCCCTGCTTCACCAGCTTGGTCGGGATCGGCAGCATCCCCCACTCGGGCATGCCCGGGCCGCCGAGCGGGCCGGCGTTGCGCAGCACCAGGATGTCGTCGGCGGTGCAGTCGAGATCGAGGTCGTCGACCGCCTTCTTCATCGAGGGGTAGTCGTCGAAGACGATCGCGCGGCCGGTGTGCTGCAGCAGGCGCGGCGCGCAGGCGCTCGGCTTGATGACCACGCCGTCGGGCGCGAGGTTGCCGCGCAGCACCGCGAGCGCGCCCTCGGCGTAGATCGGGTTGTCGAGCGGACGGATCACGTCGTCGTTGTAGACCTCGGCGTGGCCGACGTTCTCGCCGATCGAGCGGCCGTTGACGGTACGCGCATCGAGCGCGAGGTGACCCTCGATGCGCTTGAGCAGCGCGGGCATGCCGCCGGCGTAGAAGAAGTCCTCCATCAGGTAGGTGTCCCCCGACGGCCGGATGTTGGCGAGCACCGGCACCTTGCGGCTCGCGGCGTCGAAGTCGTCGAGGGATACCGCGTGGCCCGCGCGTCGCGACATCGCGACCACGTGGATGATCGCGTTGGTCGAGCAGCCCATCGCCATCGCGGCGGCGATGCCGTTGAGGAAGTTGTCCCGGCTCAGCAGCTTCGCTGGGGTCAGGTCCTCACGGACCATGTCGACGATGCGGCGACCGCACTCGGCGCTCATGCGCACGTGGTTGGCGTCGGCCGCGGGGATCGCGGCCGCGCCCGGCAGCGTCAGGCCGATCGCCTCGGTGATGCCCATCATCGTCGCCGCGGTGCCCATCGTCATGCAGGTGCCGTGGCTGCGCGCGATGCCGGCCTCGACCTCGAGCCAGGCCTTGGTGTCGATGTTTCCGGCACGCCGCTCGTCCCAGTACTTCCAGCCGTCGGAGCCGGAGCCGAGGACCTTGCCCTTCCAGTTGCCGCGCAGCATCGGGCCGGCCGGCAGGTAGATGCAGGGCAGGCCCATCGAGAACGCGCCCATCAGCAGGCCGGGGGTGGTCTTGTCGCAGCCGCCCATCAGCACCGCGCCGTCGACCGGGTGGCTGCGCAGCAGCTCCTCGGTCTCCATCGCGAGGAAGTTCCGGTAGAGCATGGTGGTGGGCTTGACGATCGGCTCGGACAGGCTGATCGCGGGCAGCTCGAGGGGAAAGCCGCCGGCCTGCAGCACGCCGCGCTTGACGTCCTCGACGCGCTGCTTGAAGTGGGTATGGCACTGGTTCACGTCGGACCAGGTGTTCACGATCGCGATGACGGGCTTGCCGGCCCAGTCGGCGGGGCCGTAGCCCATCTGCATGAAGCGCGACCGGTGGCCCATCGAGCGCAAGTCATCGGGCGCAAACCAGCGGGCGCTGCGCAGGTCTGCCGGGTCTTTCTTGTCGGTCATGGCGGATCTCTCGGTGGGGTTCGGTCCAGCTCCGGATGGTAGCCCCGACGCAGGCCGGCGCATTCCACGAGCGCTGTCATCGGCCGCTCCGCGGTACGCGCGCCAGGCACGCCGGACCGGTCCGGATCGGCCCGGAGCCGGTGATGCGCTCACCGCCGCGCGCACGACACCCCCGGGACACCGACGACTGCAGGCACCCCCGACTGCACGGTCGGCTCGATGGCCTGCGGCGCGATGTTCCGCATCGAACAGCCCGCGACGCTCAACGCGCCGACCAGGCCGCTGCTGCGCGGGGCGGGTCGGCGCCGAGCAGCGCCGCCACCCGCTCGCGCAGCCGCTCGGGCGATGCGTGCACCGCGGCCATCGGCTCGCCCACCTCCAGCCCGACGACGCTGAACGGCCCGCGCCGGAACGGGCGGACCATCGCGCGGCCACGCTCGATCCGGGAGAAGAAGCTGCCCCAGAGGTTGGTCAGCGCCATCGGCACCACCGGCACAGGATGCGTCGCCAGGATCTTGGCGACGCCGCCGCGGAACTCGCCGAGCGTGCCATCGTGGGTGATCGCCCCCTCGGGGAAGATCGCCAGCAGGTCGCCCTCGTCGAGCACCGCGCGCGCGGCGTCGAAGGCCGCCGCGTAGGTGGCCGGATCCTCCTTCTGCGAGGCGATCGGGATCGCCTTGGCGAGGCGGAACACGCTGCCCAGCACAGGAATGGCGAAGATCCGGTGGTCCATGACGAAACGGATCGGCCGCGGGCTCGCCGCCATCAGCAGGATCGCGTCGACGAAGCTCACATGGTTGCAGACCAGCAGCGCCGCGCCCTGCACCGGGATGTGCTCGCCGCCGCGCACGCGGAAACGGTAGACAACGTTCGACAGGATCCATGCGAGAAAGCGCAGCAGGTACTCCGGCACCAGCAGGAAGATGTAGGCCGCGACCACTGCGTTGAGCAGGCCCACGGCGAGGAACACCTGGGGCAGCGTCAGGCCCGCGGCGAGCATCGCGCCGGTCGCAAGCGAGCTCGCGATCATGAACAGCGCGTTGAGGATGTTGTTGGCTGCGATGACCCTCGCGCGGTGCGTGGGCTCGCAGCGCAGCTGGATCAGCGCGTACATCGGCACGCTGTACAGACCCGCGAACAGCGCGAGCAGCGCGAGGTCGGCGAGCACGCGCCAGTGCGCGGCCACCGCGGTGAACGCACCCACGCCCATCGGTGCGGACGCCGGCGCGAGGCCGCGGGTCGCAAAGTACAGGTCGAGCGCGAACACGGTCATGCCGATCGCGCCGAGCGGCACCAGGCCGATCTCGACATGCCGGTGCGACAGCCGCTCGCACAGCAGCGAGCCGGTCGCGATGCCGATCGAGAACACCACCAGCAGCAGCGAGGCCACCCGCTCGTCGCCGTGCAGCACGTCGCGCGCGAAGGCCGGGAAGGTCGACAGGAAGACCGCGCCGAAGAACCACATCCAAGAGATGCCGAGCAGCGAGCGGAAGACGACGACGTTGCGGTGCGCGAGCTTCAGGTTGCGCCAGGTCTCGGTGAACGGGTTCCAGTTGATCCGCAGTGCGGGATCGCTCGCGGGGGAGGCCGGGATGGCCTGCGCGACCAGGCGGCCGGCGAGCGCCACGAGGACGCAGCCCAGGGCGGCCCAGCGCGCGCCGGTCTCGGGGATGGCGATCAGCAGGCCGCCGATCACGTTGCCCAGGAGGATCGCGACGAAGGTGCCCATCTCGACGACGCCGTTGCCGCCGGTGAGTTCGCGCTCGTCGAGGTGCTGCGGCAGGTAGGCGTACTTCACCGGCCCGAACAGCGTCGAGTGCAGCCCCATCAGGAACACGCAGCCGAGCAGCATCGGCACGTGCTGCATCCAGAAGCCCCAGGCGGCCAGCAGCATCACGGCGATCTCGAAGGACTTGACGAAGCGCATCAGCGACGCCTTGTCGAGCTTGTCGGCGAGCTGCCCGCTGGTGGCCGAGAACAGCAGGAACGGCGCGATGAACAGCGCGCCGATCACCAGGCCGGCGAGCGACGCCGGCAGCCAGGCGACCTGCAGCTGGTAGGTCACCATCACGGTGAACGCGAACTTGAACAGGTTGTCGTTGCCGGCGCCGAGGAACTGGACCCAGAAGAACGGCGCGAAGCGGCGCTGTCGGAGCAGTGCGAACTGGTTGGGCTGGGAGGGGCTCATGGGGATGTCCTTCGGGCGAGGCGGCCGGCTGGACGCAGCACCGTCGGTGTGGCGGCAAGGCCGGCGCGGGCACCGAGCCGGGTTCGACTGCTGATACCGGACCGCCCAAGGGTAGGCGACCATGGAGTACGCCGGCTCGTGCAGCCGCGCGACGCGCGAATTGTCGCCCAGCACCGCCAGCAGGCCGCGCTCGACCGGCTCGAGGTGCTCGAGCTGCAGCCCAACAACCGCTACCGGCTGAAGGTCGACAAGACGCTGCGCTGGCAGCCCGACGGTCCGCTGATGCGCTACTTCCGCGACCGGGCCATGGCCGACTACTTCTCCGGCGGCTTCGACGGCGAGGGCGCGCTGGTTCGCCGAGCGGCTGCAGCGGCTCGCCCAGGACTTCGCTCAGCAGCACCTCGCCGACCAGCAGCTGCCCGACGACGAGCGCGCCGCTGGCCAGGAGGTGAAGGGTCGGGCTCTCGAACCAGGCATCGAGCTGATCGATGGCGCGGACGGTTGTCGAGGGCGGCGCATCGGTGCGCGGATGGGTCACGACCGACAGGACGCCACAGTGCCGGTGGCGCTGCGGCTCGAAACCCCCGCTCAGCCGTCGACCGTCACCCGGTTCCGGCCACCCTGCTTGGAGGCGTAGAGCGCCCGGTCGGCGCGTGCGATCAGCGACTGCGGGTCCTCGCCCCGCAGGTACTGCGCGACGCCGGCCGAGATCGTGATGTTGCCCACGGCCTCGCTGCCGCCGCGCTTGATCGTGCCCCGCGCGATCGCCGAGCGCACCCGGTCTGCGACCTCGCGGGCGCCGGCTGCCGGCGTCTCCAGCAGCAGCAGCGCGAACTCCTCGCCGCCGTAGCGGGCCGCGACGTCCTTGCGCTGCGTGAGTTGCGACAGCGCCTGCCCGACCGCCCGGATCACCTGGTCGCCGAACTGATGTCCGTAGCTGTCGTTGATCTTCTTGAAGAAGTCGATGTCGACCATCACCAGCGAGAAGGTGCCGCCTTGTTCGGAGGTGGTTCTGCACAGCCGGTTCAGCTCGAAGTCGAAGCCGCGCCGGTTCAGGATCCCGGACAGCGGATCGAGCGAGGCTTCCTCGCGAGCGCGCTTGAGCTCGCTCTGCAGCCGGGACACCTCCTGGTGACTGGTCTCGAGCCGGCTGGTCAGCGTCGACAGCGAGCGGTTGATCCGGTCGACGTCACCGCGCATGGTGTCCACGCGCTGGCGCATGTCCTGGGGCGACTCCGCCGCCGCGATGCCTTCGCCGAACGCGGCCAACTGGGCATCAAAGTCCGTCGCTTCGGCGCTCGCGACCTCGACCGAGCTGCGCATCGTGTGCATCAGCTCGAGCAGGCCGGCGCCCACTTTGCGCACCGACTCCTCGTTGCGGTCGGAGACGTGCTTCTGGTGCAGCTCGAAGGTCAGCTCGTGCGACAGCCGATCAAAGGACTTGACCAGACGGTCGAGCTCGGCGCGCAGCGCGGGGTTGCCGCCGCGCACGTACTCGTACCAGAGGGCGTACGAGTCCGGCGCGTAGCCGGCCGCGTGGCGCGACATCAGCGGCAGGGTCCGGCGCAGCAGCTCCACGCTGCCATCCCGGGGCGAGGCGGCGGGCCAGGCGGATGATGCGGGAGTACGAACGGTTGTGGTCATGGCGCTCGATCGAAGGGGCGCGTTGTCTGAAAAGCCCTGCGCGATGGACGGACGATGCATCTGACCCGAACCGGCGAACGCCCGAACAGCGGCAGTCCGGTGCCGCTGATTGCAGGCTGCGGAGGGGGGACCGTTGGTGGGCGGGAAGCGACCGCAGGGCTCTACGGGGCCAGACCAGTGTTTCGACATCGTGCCGCTCTGCAGGCGGGACGAGGGGCGAAGCCGCGGCAGCCGCACAACGGACGAGGGGCCCGGTGCATGGCAAGCGAGCGCCAGGCAGATCTGTCGTGCGCTCAAGGGTGTCGAGATCGACATCCGCAGCGGGCGATTGCTGAACCTGCGCCATCTCGTCGAGCAGGGTCTGCTGGACGAAACCACGGAGCGGATGCGGCGGCAGGCCGGCCCCATCTACTCCCGCGAGCTTGGGCCTCGCCAAACGCCAGGCCGCGAGCGTGTATCGCAAGGAGCTCGCGGGCATCGGCCTCCTGCGAGAGCACAAGATCGGCCGGGAAGGGATCTTTCTCAACCCCGCCTTCATCGATCTGCTCAAGCGCGACTGCGTGACTTGTGTCGTCCGGGGAGAGTCGACTCCCGCGGAGTGCGAGCGCTCCTGCGCAGATCAGGTCTGCTGCCCTCCCAGGGCGTCGATGAGCGCGTTTGAAACGCCTCTTCGCATCGGTGCCGCTTCGACCATGACCGCCGGCGCATCCTCGGCGCAGACACGGCCGCGGCCCTCGCGCTTGGCCCGATACAGCTGGTCGTCCGCACGGCCGACCAGACCGGCGAGCGTGTCTCCAGGTCGAGCCGTCGCCACGCCGAACGATGCGCTGACCGCAAGCCCGGGGGCGATGTCCTCCCACGGATACGCCAGCACCCGCGACAGCAGCCGGTCGGCCACCTGAGCCGACTCCTCGGGCACGGCCGTCTTGGGCAGGAGCAGGAGGAACTCCTCGCCGCCATAGCGACCGATTCGGTCATCGGAGCGAGTGAGGCCGGCGACGATGCCCACGAACCGACGCAGCACCTCGTCGCCCACCCCATGCCCGAAACCGTCGTTGATCCGCTTGAAGTGATCCAGGTCGATCATCACGATCGAGACCGCCCGGTCGCCGCGCTCGACGTTGTCCAGCGCCGATGCCAGCGCCAGATTGATCGCACCACGGTTCAGCACACCCGTCAGCGGATCGTGCATGGCCAGCTGCTCGAGACGAGCGGTCGCATCGGCCAGTTCACGGGTGCGCTGCCCGAGCCGCAGCCGCGCGCGCGCCCCATACAGCCCCAGCAGCGCGCAGCGCCCGAGCAGCGTCGTTATCCAGAGTACCGACAGCCCGGCCTGCAGCGGCGTGGCCGTGGGTAGGGTGATGGGCGCACCGGCCGTCATCACCACCAGTGCGATGCCGATGCTGACCGCCACCCAGCAGGGCAACATCTGGGTGGGCGTGAGCCGCAGCGCGGCGAATCCGAAAACCAGAAAGACCGCCGACAGCACCAGCATCGTGGCCTCGGGCGAGACCGCCGCGGTGGCAAGAATCACCACCGACCAGATCGCCAGGTGCGGCACGGTAAGGGAAGGATCGCGCGCATGCCGATTCCAGCCGCGGGCAAAAGCCAGCCCGAAACCCGCGCATATGGCGCCACCGCCCAGGGCGATGCTCCAGAATGCCCCCCAGCAGTCCACGCCGGCCCAGGCCGCCATCGACGCCAGTTGCACCGCATCGATCAGCCAGCTTGCCACGACGAGCCGCTGCATGGCCGCGACATCACTCTGGCGGCGCACCTTTCGGAGGGCGGCAGGCGAAGGCGACGACTCGGCGGCGGCAGACTCGGCGTGAGACATGACCTTTTCGATGGTCAACCGATCGGGCACACGCGCCCGATGACGATACCTGCGGCGGAGTCTCGATGCGACGCTGCAAACGGTCGAGCGCAGTGGGTCGACCGGAGCACTGCGGCCGTCGAACGGCCAGGCTGCTGCGCTCCGGCGGCCAAAGCCCAGAGCCTGCGGCCTGGTACACCGCGCACCGCGATGCCGACACCCGCCGGGGCGAGGCGGGTCGCGGGGTTCGATGCGGCCGCCGCGAATGCTGCACCGCCCTGGGTTATCGTGTCCTTCATGAGACTGTCGTCCCATGCGTCACCGCGTCCCGGCCGAGCCGCGTGTTTCGCGCGCCTGTTCTCGCGACCCGCCGACCGGTGGCCTGCCGACCCAGTGGTGCGCATCGTGCGGCGCGTGGCGCTCGCGCTGCTGGCCGCGGCATGGACGGTGGTGTCGCCGGCTGCCGCGCGAGGCACGCTCGATCACGAACTGGCTGGCCGCGTCGTTGCGATCGACGTGCATGCGCCGACGCCGGGTCAGCCGCTGCGCGGCGCGGCAATCCTCGCGCACGGCTTCACGCGCAGCCGCACGACGCTCGGCGAGCACGCGGCGGCGCTCGCCGCGGCGGGCGTGCTCGCGCTGACCCCCGATCTGCCGTTCACGTTCGACTTCAGGCGCAACGCGCAGGGGCTTGCGCAACTGGTCGGCACGCTGCGCGGCGGCAACGTCTTCGGCCCGCCGGTCGAGCGGGTGGTCCTGATCGGCTTCTCGGCCGGCGCGTTGTCGAGCCTGCTCGCGGCGGCCACGCCCGGCGTCGTCGGCTACGTCGGTCTCGACCCTTTTGACCGCACGAGCGACGGCGGGCGGCGCGCGCTTGGCCGCGACTTCGCGCCAACGCTGCGCACCGAGGTGATTGTGCTGCGCGCCCCGCCGTCGCGCTGCAACGCCGAGGCCGTGGCGGCGCCCTGGGGCGGACGGCTTCAGGCGCTGGTGTCCGACCGCGTGATCGCGAACGGTTCGCACTGCGACTTCGAAGCCCCGACCGACTGGATGTGCAGCCTCGCATGCGGCGCCGCGGACTCGGAGCGGCAGGCGATCGTTCGCGCGACACTGCTCGCGGCAATCGATCGATGGCTGCCGGCTACCGGCGAGCGCATGCCGCTCCTGAACCCGCGACGGTGACCCGTGCCTCGACGGACCTCGCCTGCGGCTCGGGCTCTGGTGGTCTTCTACATTCCCCAGCGCAGCGCCGCCGATGGTGGACATGCAGGTCATGCCCATGGTCTTGAGGGCTTCATTGAGCGTTTGGGTACCGAGCACGCTCATGTGGGCTCTTGAAGCGGTGGGTGAAGCCTCGGGCAGACAGGCGCCGCGCGGTGGCCTTGAACCACAGCGCACGCCGCAACAGCAGGCTCACCGCGCCGCCGGGTCGAGTTCCGTGCCCGCGGCCGTGGCCTGAACCAGCGCCTGGTCGGTAACGGTGACCTGGAGATCAGGCCCTCGCCCCATTCATCGCAACGCGTCTGTGCAACGCACCCGGGAGCGGCCCACCGGCGGCAACCCGCGCGGAGCGACGATGAGATCGATGACGCCGTCAGGCAACGCAAACTGCTCGCGCAGCGCGCGTGACTCCTGATGATCGAGGGTGACGCGGGAGGCCGCCGTGCCCATCAGGCGATCGGGGGCAGTTGCCGGTACGCGCGCAGGCCGTTGCGATAGGCCTGCGCCAGTCCAACGAAGCGGCGCCACCGTTCGCCGGGCACTCCGGCGTCGAGCAGCTCTGCGGGACAGGGCTTGCGCGAACCATCGGGGGGTCGAGGCCAGTGCTGGTGCGGCACCAGCCTGGCGGCTGCGATGTCGTGCTGGCGCATCAGTCGCGCCAGCAGGAAGGCCGTGCGGTGCAACACGTCGGCCGGCGCCATACCTGCCGCAGACGTCATCTCGACACCGAGACTCTCGTGGTTGCCCGGCCCCCGGAAATCGGCATGGTCGCCCTGCTCGCTGACCGGCAGGTGCTGAACCACCCGCGAGGCGTCGACCGTGAAGTGCCAGGTGATGTAGCCGGTGCGGCTGTTCGGATCCTCACTGCGAAGTCCGTTCAGCAACAACCGGCCGTGGGCCGGTGCGTCGGCACGCCCATCGGCATTGCCGGTGCTGTGAACGGTGACGAAGCGCGGCCGCAAGCGTCGCTGCGGAAGGCGCCAGGGCCGGTCCGGCGGGATCAGAACCTCATCGAGGACGGTCAGGTCAGCCCATTGAACCCGGGGCAGCGGGGCACGGGGCACATCCCAGGCCGGCGGCGTCACCGGCGCCGATGCGCCGGCAGCGGCCAACTCCGCCCGTGCCGGATTCAGCAGCAGGCCGCAGGCCAGGCCCGCCCGGCCCAGAAACTCGCGCCGGTCAGCAGCGGGCGTCATGTCGAACCAGCACCACCTTGGGTCGTCCTGTCGAGGTCGCCATCCGATCCCCCGGGCGCGGACGCGGCTGGATGGTCCAGCACGGCTACATGATCTCAGGAAGATGCGCGCGCAGCGCGGCGGTCTTGGGCTGGCGCGTGGACCTCACGCAGTGCGGAACCAGCGTGGGCCACGGACTATTCGCCAGGTACTGCACAACACCGTCCTCGACTGACGGCGCTGCAGCCATGCTTGCGTTGCCGCGCGCCAGGCGGCACGCGGTGTGCGATGAATACGTCGGTCAGGTCGGCGCTGACCGGCGCACTCCCGGGACATCCGGCACGAAGCCGGAGGCGTCCACGGAAGTGCGCCGAGCCAGGGGCCGATCAGCGGCCCTGCGTGCCGGTGAACTTCATCTCAACACGGCGGTTGGGCGACAGGCACTCGATCAGTGCGTTGCGCGTCTTGGCCTGTCCCTTCGAACGGCAGTCCGCCTCGGTGACCTTCAGCTGCGACTCGCCCCTGCCCGAGGCGGTGACCACACCTGCCGCAACACCGTTTCCGATCAGGTAATTGCGCACCGCGTTCGCACGCTCCTCGGACAACTTCTGGTTGTACGCGTCGGTCCCTAGCGGATCGGTGTGCCCCACGATCGAGGCCGACTGCACACTCGTGATGCCCGCCTGTCGAGCCGAGGCGATCACGCTGTCGATCCGCTGCTTGCCGACCGGCGTGAGCTGAGCGCTGTCGAACGCGAACATGCCGTCAGCCGACAGGTCGAAGCTGCGGGTGACCGGCGCAGGCGGGGGCGGCGGCGGCGGCGGCGGCGGCGGGGGGGGCGGCGGCGGGGGCGGCGGCGGGGGCGGCCGGACTGCCGGAGGCGGCGGCGGCACGACCGGCGCGGCAACGACAGCAGCCGCGGCAACCGGGATCGCCGCAGTGGCGGGCTTGCCCAACGGGATCTGCAGGCCGAGCGTCACGATCCAGTCGCCGAAGCTGCTCGAGTTGGCAAACGGCTTGGTGTTGTCGTCGAAGCGGAAGCGGCCATCGAGCACGAGGCGGCCCCAGTCCGAGAAGCCCCACGAGACACCGACGCCGGCCTGGCCCATCAGGCTCCATTCAGCGGAGCCGGCGACCTTGTCCTTGATGCCGCCGATACCGGCAACGAGGTAAGGCTGGATGCCGGACCAGCCCTGCGAGCCGCCGCGGCCGAGGAAGAACCACTGCGCGTCCAGGCTGACCGTATCGTTCCTCCAGTTGCCGAAGCCGCGGGGTTCGCCGTCGAGTTCTTCGCGCATGAAGCGCAGCTCGAGGTTCCAGGCGGGGCTGATCGCCTTGCCGACGGCGAAGCCGTAACCGAACCCGCTGTCGGCGCGACGGCTGTCGTCGGGCACCACATAGGCGCCGAACGGCGTGACGTACCAGCGGTCATCCCACATGCTGCGGGTTTGCATGCCCTGGGCCATGGCTGCGAACGGGGCGGCGAATGCCACGGCACCGACGAGCGCGGCCGTCGAGCGGCGGAAGCTCTTCTTCATCGTCTCATACCTCAAAAGGTGGTCTAGGGTGCGAATCGGACGCAGGCCGGACATCGCTGCCCGGCCTGCGGTGATGCCTTACTGCGCAGTGATGTCGACGCGGCGCGCCATGCGGTCGTTGGTCGAGCCGGTGACGAAGGCCGGCGGCTTCATGCCGAT
>CAYNRU010000061.1:0-5521 GCA_964399635.1 uncultured Bordetella sp. | reverse complement strand
GGCACGGCGGCGGCGATGATCAGCACGCTGGACACCGCGATCGACACGGTCAACAGCGAGCGTGCGACCTACGGCGCGATGCAGAACCGCTTCGAGGCGGTGATCGCCAACCTGCAGATCGGCGCCGAGAACCAGGCCGCTTCGCGCAGCCGGATCATGGACGCCGACTTCGCCAAGGAGACCGCGGCGCTCACCCGCGCGCAGATCCTGCAGCAGGCCGGCACCGCGATGCTCGCCCAGGCGAACGCCGCACCGCAGGGCGTGCTCTCGCTGCTGCGCGGCTGACCCCGCGCCGCGGCCTCGGGCCGTGGCCGCTTCGGCCCGGGGGCGCCTGACGGAGCCCCCGGGCCGGGGCATTTCTGCTGCCCGCCCTGCCACCCATGACCACGATCGAACCCGCCCGCCTGCCCGAGGACCTGCCGCTCGTCGGCTCGCTGCTCAGGGAGTACGCCGAGGGCCTGGGCGTGGGCCTGAGCTTCCAGGACTTCGAGGCCGAGCTGGCCGGACTGCCCGGCCGCTACGCGCCACCGCGGGGCGGCTGCTGATCGCACGGGACGGGTCGCATGCCGTCGGGCGCGACCTGTAGCCCCGCGGGTGCATTGCCGTGGATGTCGTTGATCGCGGCGATGCGCGTGGGTCGGCCTCCGGAGGGAGGGTCTCGCAGGCGGGCGCCGCGGCGAACGGGGACGGCGGCAGCGGGTGCCGCGAGGCGAGCCCGGGCGGCCTCGGACGCCCGGGCGCGTGCCGTCAGTCGAGCGTGGTCAGCACCGCACGCAGCCGGGACACGATCTCGTCGATCTGCGGCTTCTCGATGATCAGCGGCGGCGACATCGCGATGATGTCGCCGGTCACGCGGACCATCAGGTCCTGCTCGTGGAAGGCGCGTGTGAACGCGTCGAACGCACGGGCGCCCGGCGCACCGGCACGCGGCGCCAGCTCGATCGCCCCGATCAGGCCGATGTTGCGGACGTCGATGACGTTGGGGCAGTCGCGCAGCGAGTGCACCGCGGCCTCCCAATGCGGCGCGAGCTCGCGCGCACGCTCGAACAGCCCCTCGTCGCGGTACACATCGAGCGTGGCCAGCGCGGCGGCGCAGGCCAGCGGGTGCGCCGAGTAGGTGTAGCCATGGAACAGCTCGATCGACTTCTCCGGGCCCTGCATGAAGGTCTCGTAGATGCCCTTGCGCGCAAAGACCGCGCCCATCGGCACGGTGCCGCTGGTGATGCCCTTGGCGACCGTCATCAGGTCGGGGACCACGCCGAAGTGCTGCGCCGCGAACGGCGAGCCCAGGCGCCCGAAGCCGGTGATGACCTCATCGAAGATCAGCAGAATGCCGTGCTTGGAGGTGATCTCGCGCAGCTTCTGCAGGTAGCCCACCGGCGGGATCAGCACACCGGTGGAGCCCGCCACCGGCTCGACGATGACCGCGGCGACCGTCGAGGGGTCGTGCAGGGCGAGGATCTTCTCGAGCTCGTCGGCGAGGTGCGCGCCCCAGGCAGGCTGCCCCTTGCTGAAGGCGTTGTGCGCGAGGTCGTGGGTGTGCGGCATGTGGTCGACGCCGGCCAGCAGCGACCCGAAGTGCTTGCGGTTGCCGGAGATGCCGCCGACCGAGATGCCGCCGAAGCCCACGCCGTGGTACCCGCGCTCGCGGCCGATCAGCCGCGTGCGCTGGCCCTCGCCGCGCATCCGGTGGTAGGCGAGCGCGATCTTGAGGGCGGAGTCGACGGCCTCGGAGCCGGAGTTGCAGAAGAAGGCCTGGCCGAATTCGGGCGGCAGGATCTCTAGCAGCCGGTTGGACAGCTCGAAGGCGAGCGGATGGCCCATCTGGAAGGTGGGCGCAAAGTCCATCTTCGCGGCCTGCTTCTGGATCGCCTCGACGATCGGCTTGCGGCAGTGGCCGGCATTGACGCACCACAGGCCGGCGGTGCCGTCGAGGATCCGGCGCCCCTCGGGGGTCCAGTAGTGCATGCCCTCGGCGCGCTCGAGCATCCGCGGCGCCGACTTGAAGTGGCGGTTGGCGGTGAAGGGCATCCAGAACGCGTCCATCTCGCTGCCGGCTGCGCCGGTCTGCTGGGCCAGGTCCTGCGGGCGTACGCTGTCGTTCATGCTGGGCTCTCCTGTTCTGTGGCGGCGTCGGCGGGCGTGTCGAGGGCGGCGATCTCGGGTTTCAGCCAATATAGCAGCAGCAAGCCGGGTAAGGCCGCCACGACGGTCATCAGGAAGAAGCTGGGCCACCCGAACGCCTCGACCAGCACGCCCGAGGTGGGGCCCACGTAGACGCGGCCCACGGCGGCCAGGGCCGACAGCAGCGCGTACTGCGCCGCGGTGAACCGCCGGTCGGTCAGCGCCATCAGGAAGGCCACGAAGGCGGCGGTGCCCAGGCCCCCGCACAGGTTCTCGACGCCGATCGCGGCCGCCATCAGCGGCTGGCTCTTGGGGCTCACCGCCAGCAGCCAGTAGCCGAAGTTGGAGATCGCCTGCAGGATGCCGAACCACATCAACGCGCGGTACAGGCTGATCCTGGCGAGCAGCGCGCCGCCTGCCAGCGCGCCGACGATGGTCGCGATCAGCCCCAGCACCTTGTTCACCGCGCCGACCTCGGTCGGCGTGAAGCCGGCGCCGCGAATCAGGAAAGCGGTCGAGAGGCTGCCCGCGAACGCGTCGCCAAGCTTGTAGAGCACGATCAGCGCGAGCAGCGCCACCGCGCGGCGGCGGGTGAAGAACGCATCCCAGGGCTCGACGAAGGACGGAAAGCCGGCGCGCCGCGCCGCCCACAGCGCGGCCCCGAACGCCGCCAGCAGCGAGACCGTGTCGGCCGCGAGCTTCGCGAATCGACCGGGCTGCTCGGGCAGCCCCGCCCCGAGGGCCTGGGACAGCACGAACCACGTAGCGCCGCCGGCCGCCAGCATCGCGACGAAGCCCTGCCACTCGCGACGGGCGTCGCTGCGGATGCGCAGGCCGTCGGCCTCGACACGCGGCGCGACCACGGTGATGGCCGCCATCGCGAGGAACAGCGCGCCCATCAGCCGGTAGGTGTTGGGCCAGCCGATCCACTGGTCGGCGACGATCAGCGCGAGGCCGCCCGACACCAGCATCGCGAGCCGGTAGCCGAGTACCGACACGGCGGCGCCCGCGCCGCGCTCGCGCGCCTCGAGCAGGTCGGTCCGGTAGGCGTCGAAGACGACATCCTGGGAGGCAGACAGGAAGGCCACGGCAACCGCGAGGCCGGCCAGCACGCCGATCGAGCTGCGCGGGTCGAACGAGGCCATCGCCCAGCACACGCCCGCCAGCAGCAGTTGCGTGATCAGCAGCCAGGCGCGCCGCCGCCCCAGCCAGCGGGGCTCGAAGCGGTCGAGCAGCGGCGCCCAGACGAACTTGAAGGTGTAGGGCAGGCCGACCAGCGCGAAGAAGCCGATGGTGCGGATGTCGATGCCCTCGACGGTCAGCCAGGCCTGCAGGGTGCCGGAGGACAGCGCCAGAGGCAGGCCGCTCGCGAAGCCCAGCCCCAGCATCGCGGCGATCCGTCGCGACGCGAAGACCTGGGCGATCGGCATGGTGCTCCTGCGGTCGGCTGCGGACATGGGGCGCGGCGGGGCGACGGTGAGGCGGCGGTGAGGCGACGGTGAGGCGACGGGACGCGGGGACACGCCAGGGTCTGCGGCGCGGCGCGGCGTGCGGCGGCCCGGCACGGCACGGCAGCGCGCGGCACTCCGCGGCAGTGTAGCGCAGCGCCGATCGGCCCAGCCCCGCGGCGCCGATGCCCCGCGGTGCGCAGCGGCCCACCGCCGCGGGAAGTACCGCCCCGGAGCGTAGTTTGATAGGGTTCGGGCATGGACACCAGGCTTCGTTCGGACGAATCGACGCGACGCCCCCGCGGGGCCGCCCGCGCCACGGTCGCGATGCTGCTCGCGACGGCCCTTGCGGGTGCACCACCCGCGTGGTCGCAGCAGTCGGTGACGCGCGCGGGCACACCCGACGCCGAGCAGCGCAAGTCGGAGGCGATGTCGGCGCCGGAGGGCATCGCGGTGCCTTCGCGCAGCCGCGTGGCGGGCCTCGCATCGTCCCAGGCGCTGGAACAGCAGGCGCTCGCCCAGTATGGGCAGCTGCTGAAGTCCGCCGCGGCACAACGCGCGCTCGCGCCGCCCGACTATCCCCCGCTGCTGCGGCTGCAGGCGATCGCCAAGCGGCTGGTGCCGCACACGCGCCGGTTCAGCGAGCGGGCCGACGCATGGCGCTGGGAGGTGAACCTGATCGGCTCGAAGCAGATCAACGCGTTCGTGATGCCGGGCGGCAAGATCGCGTTCTTCACCGGCATCATCGACGCGCTGAATCTGACCGACGACGAGATCGCGATGGTGATGGGCCACGAGATGTCGCACGCGCTGCTCGAGCACGGCCGCGATCGCGCGGGCCAGCAGCGGGCCGCACAGATCGCGACCATCGGCGCGTCGCTGTTCTCGCAGTTCCTCGGCTACGGCGACCTCGGCGGCCAGCTCGCCTCGGGCGTGTCGCAGCTGACCTTGCTGAAGTTCAACCGCGGCGACGAGACCGAGGCCGACCTGGTGGGCATGGACATCGCGGCGCGGGCGGGCTTCGATCCGCGCGCCGCCGTGGTGCTGTGGCAGAAGATGGCGCAGCACGCCGGGGGCAAGGGCTCGGCGCAGTTCCTGTCGACCCATCCCTCGCACGCGACCCGGATCGAGACGCTGCGCGCCGCGCTCCCCAAGGTGATGCCGCTGTATGCGCGCGCCGTCGGCAGGCCGGGCGAGGCGCTGCCGCCCTACCAGTCCAACTGGGGCCAGCCAGTGCCCTGAGGCGCGGCCGGCGCATCAGAGAGCTGCGCGCGGGCGCCGCAGGCTTGGCATTGGTACCCGAATCATTGGCCTGCCCGAGTCGGCCGGCGACCGACAGCTTGTCCGGGGCTCGCCCCGCCTCGCGATATCGGGCTTGACCCGACGTCCTGCGACGTCGAGTCCGCGGGCGGCGCAGCACCACCCCGGCTGCCGCCAGGGGCGATGCCCCTGGACGTCGTCGATCCGGGGCGGTTCTACATCGAGGCTTCGGAAAGTGGATAGCCCCCGAGCAGATACGATCCTAATATCGCACAGTCGAAAAAGTCAGCCGAACCGCAGGCGTTGCGCGCCTTCAATCCCTCCGTCCGATACTTCCGAAGTGAGAACGCGATGACCAGTACATCGAACACGACCTCCACCAAGGTGACCGCGCCGCTCGGCACCGGCTTCGACACCGAAACCGGCGGGGCGATCTACCACCTGCCGCGCGATCACGCCATGCACCATGGCGATTGGTACAAGGGTGCCGAGTACCAGGAGACGCACTACTTCACCGGCTTCCTCACCGACCGAAGGCACTCGGCCATGACCTGCTTCTTGAACGACTGCGTATACCACCGCCGCCCCGCGGCATCGATCTGTCGCACACCGTCGGCAAGCGCTTGTCCTTGATATCCCAATCTGGTGTCCACCATTCGTGTTGGTGGACACCATCCTCGCGCGCGTGA
>CAYNRU010000060.1:0-8800 GCA_964399635.1 uncultured Bordetella sp. | reverse complement strand
TCGGCCAGTGCCATCCTGTCGTCGGTCATCGGTTCACCTATTCGGTTTGGTTGAAGCCTCGTAACTCCAACCCTACCGGACGAACCGATGACCCCCGCAAGGGCCCGCCTTTACCGCTCAGCCTCCACAGAGTGAACTCATGCGAACCCCAACCCCACCGGCAGAGGTCTGGGGAAGGGATGGGCCGTATCGGCCCTGACGGCCCAGCCAGCGCATCACTCGATCGACTCGATCTTGTCTGACTCGAGAGGTTCAACCACAAGACGAAGGGTATTGGTTGCACCCGGAGTACCAAACGGCATCCCGGCAACGATCGCCAGCGGCAGATGGAGATTTGCCGCCTTTGGATGGAGTTTGTGATAAGCGACGAGCGCCAGGCTGACCATCTCGTCGATATCGGCTGCGTCGTGGGACAGGTACGAGCGGACGCCCCAAACCAGCGCGAGGCGACGCGCGGTGGTCTGATCCGGTGTCAGGCCGATCAGCGGTGCTCGCGAACGAACATGCGCCACACGTAGCGCACTTGCGCCGGAGCGCGTGTAAGTGACTGTCGCGCCCAACTCTACGGTGCTCGATACGGACCGCACCGCCAGACTGATGGCGTCGGTGATCGTTGCATTGGGCGACGGGCTGCCAGTCGACTCACTTGCTCGCGACCGCACATCGGCCTCCACGCGCTCGATGATGCGAGCCATGAAGTCAACGGCGGCTTTCGGATAACGACCCGAGGCGGATTCCGCGGAAAGCATCACTGCATCAACCGACTCGTAAACCGCAGTGGCAACGTCGGATACCTCGGCACGCGTCGGCGTCGGATGCGAGATCATCGACTCCATCATCTGGGTCGCAACGATGACCGGCCGGCCAAGTTCACGAGCCGACCGGATGATCCGTCGTTGTAGCGCGGGAACGTCTTCGGCCGGCATTTCCACACCGAGATCGCCGCGGGCGATCATCACGGCGTCTGCGCCTTCGAGCACCGCACGGAGATGCTCGATCGCCGATGGTTTTTCGATCTTCGCAATCAGCCCTGCGCGATTGCCGACGATCTCGCGCAGCATGGCGATGTCATCGGCCGATTGAACGAAGCTGAGCGCGACCCAGTCAACCCCTAGGGCCATGGCAAACGCCAGGTCTTCCAGATCCTTGGGTGTCAGCGCAGTCATGGGCAGGACGCTGTGCGGAAGATTGATCCCCTTGCGTTCGAGCAGTATGCCGTCTGTTTCGCTCACGAGCGTGGCCCGCAGGCCTTCGACCGACTTGACACGGAAGCGCAGTCGTCCGTCGTCGACCAGCAGCACGTGATCAGGCGCAAGCGCTCGAAAGACCTCCTCGTGCGGGACGGGTACCGACGCGTCACTGTTGCTCTGTCGATCGCCGTAGGCGAACTCGATTTCCATGCCTGCTTCGAGCGGCACGGGAGCAGCCAGCCGGCCGATTCGTAGTTTCGGACCTTGCAGGTCGGCGAGCACACCGAGCGGCCGGCCAGCAGTCTGTTCTGCCTCGCGCACGGCGAGCAGACGACGCTGATGGTCTTCATGGCTGCCATGGCTGAAGTTGAGCCTGAACACGTCGGCGCCGCTGTGCGCCAGCGCGATGATGTCCTGCAGCGTGTCGGTGGCGGGGCCGAGCGTGGCGATGATCTTCGTGCCTCGCCAAGGGCGACTCAGTTCAGCGGGCGAAAGGTTGTTCATCGGGTCAGTCATTCGACGATGATTGCGCGAAAGTCGTTCACATTAGTACGGGTGGGGCCGGTGATGATCAGATCGTCGAGCCGCTCGAGGAAGGTGTATGCGTCATTGTCCCTCAGGAGGGCGGACGGGTTCAGGCCCATGCGCCCGGCCCGCCGCAGCGAATGGGAGTCGATCAAGCCGCCGGCGTTGTCTTCCACGCCATCGATGCCATCCGTGTCGCATGCCAGCGCGACGACGCCCTGCGCACCGTTGAGCGCAAGGGCCAGCGCGAGTAGGAATTCCGAATTGCGGCCACCGCGTCCCTTGCCGCGAACCGTCACCGTGGTCTCGCCGCCCGAAAGCAGCACGCGCGGCCGTCCACCGCGCTTCAGTTGCAGCCCGAGCGCAAGGCCTGCTTGAGTTGCGGCAACTTCGCGCGACTCGCCCTCCAATGCGCCGCCCAAATTGATCGCCTCGAAGCCAAACAACTCAGCCTGCGTGTGCGCTGCGCGCAGCGCCATGTCGGCGGCCGCGACGACCTTCACTTCCCGCTCTACCGAAGGATCGAGCAAGACCGAGCCACGCTGCGTCAGGACTGAACGCACGCTCGGCGCCACTGGAATTCCGTAATCCTGGAGAATCGACAGCGCGGTTGCGGGCGTTGTGCTGTCAGGCACCGTCGGTCCGGAGGCAACCACTGCCGGGTCGTCTCCCGGGACATCAGACACGACCAGCGTGACAAGCCTCGCGCGACCGCAGGCCTTTGCCAACCGCCCGCCCTTGATCGCGGACAGATGTCGGCGCACGGTATTCACCTCGCCGATCGGTGCGCCGCATTGAAGCAGCGCCCGATTGACCTGGCGAAGTTCTTCGGTCGTCACGCCCGGCGCCGGCACGGTCAGCAGCGAGGAGCCACCCCCCGACATCAGAACGATGACCAGATCGTCCGGTCCGGCAGTCGACGCCAAGTCGAGGACACGGCGCGCCGCCACCTCGCCCGCGGCGTCCGGCACAGGATGACCGGCCTCGACGATCTCGATCCTGTCGCAGGCAGCACCGTGCCCGTACCGGGTCACCACAAGCCCGCTCAACGGCCCCTGCCAGGCGACGTCGACCGCCTGCGCCATACGGGCCGATGCCTTACCGGCGCCCAGGACGATGGTCCTACCTCGCGGCGGTGGTGGCAATGCGGCCGCCACTCGCTTCGCCGGATCGACCGCCATTAGCGCAGCGTCGAACAGCCCCCGAAGCTGCGAGCGGTAGAGCGCTCCGTTGGCCGCCGTATCCGAGCTTGGTGCGTGCATCAATTGGGGACTCCGTACACGAAATCACGCAGCGTCAGCGAGATGGCGGGGACATAGGTGATCACCATCAGGCACGCCAGAATGATGCCGACGAAGGGCAGCAGCGACCCGACGATCTTGTCCAGCGAGATCCGCGCCACTGCGCAGGCCGCGAACAGATTGACCCCAAACGGGGGCGTGATCATGCCAAGCGCCAGATTGACCACCATGATCATGCCGAAGTGAACAGGGTCGATGCCGAAGTGGATCGCGATTGGCGCCAGGATCGGGGCCAGGATGATGATCGCCGCGGAGGTCTCGATGAACATGCCGATCAGAAACAGCGCAGCGTTCACACCCAGCAGGAACCAGAAGGGCGACTTCAGCACTTCGGACAGCCACCCTCCGATCGCCTCCGGAATCCCGGCGCGGCTGATCAGGAACGAGAACAGGCCGGCACAGGCGATGATGAACATGATCACCGCCGACGATGTCACCGACTTGCGGAAGCAGGCAAACAGCTCGGGCAGACTCATCTCGCGGTAGATGAAGAGGCCGACGATCAGCGCATAGACGACGGCGACGACGGACGCCTCGGTCGGGGTGAAGATGCCGCCGTAGATGCCGCCGAGAATGATCACTGGCATCAGCAGTGCCAGCGACGCATTGCGCGCAGCCACGCCGAACGACAGCCGGCCCTCGCCATCGGACTTGCCCAGGCCCTTGATCTTGCAATACACATACACGAAAGCCAGAAGCGCCAGCCCGATCAGAAGACCGGGACCGAAGCCGGCAATGAACAGCTCGCCGATCGACACTTCGGCTGAAACCCCGTACAGGATCATCGGGATGGACGGCGGGATGATCACGCCCAGTTCGGATGCAGTTGCCTGAATCGACGCTGCAACCGGCTTCGGATAGTGGTGCTTGACCATCGCCGGGATCAGGATCGCGCCAATCGCGAAGGTGGTGGCCACCGACGACCCGGACACCGCAGCGAAGATCATGCAAGTCAGAACGCAGGTCATCGGCAGGCCGCCCTGCACGCCGCCGACGATCGACTTGGCGAAATCAACAAGCCGCCGCGAAATGCCACCGGTCTCCATCAGGTTGCCGGCCAGGATGAAGAAAGGAATGGCAGCCAATGGGTACTTGTCGATAGCGGTGAAAAGCTGCTGCGCGACAACGATCATCGAAAGATTCGGCGTGACCATCACCGCTGCAATACTGGCCAGCCCTATCGCGATCGCGACCGGGACGCTGAGCGCGAAAAGCGTCAGCATCACGCCCAACATTATTGAGCCCATGAGAACCGTCCTAGAGATGAGGCGAGACGCTGCTCGCCGCGAATGTGACACCGACCCCGAACCGCGGCGGCCTCAGGCCGCCGCGCTTCAAGTTGCTGTTTCCAACTCGTGATTCTGGGGGTCGAAGAAATGGGCCAGGACAGCGATCGCTGCAAACGCGGCACCAACGGGTATAGCCAGGTAAGCCCATGACATCGAGACTTCCAGGCCTGCTATCGACTGGAAGCGGATGCGCCAAGCGATCTGCGCACCCCAATAAGCCATGATGCCCAGCAGCGAAAGAACGCAGGCTGCGATGACGACATCGAGACTGCGACGCCATTGCTTGGGTAGCGACCGGTGCAGCAGATCGACCGACACCATCGCGCCCTGACGCAGCGCCACGGAGATCCCGAGATAGACCATCCAGATGAGGGCGAACCGCGTCACCACCTCGGTCCAATCGGAAGGCGTGTTCAGCAGAAACCGCGCGAGTACTTGAAACAACCCGCTTGCCACCGCAATGACCAGCATCAGCACGGCCGCGTGCCCCGCAACGCGGGTCGTCAAGCGATCCATTGCTAGCAGGAGGGCGCCGATGCTGTTTAAGGCGCCCCCGGCTGCGCCGGAAGCTCGGACCTGCGGGGAAGATTCATTACTCATGAGAGACGGTCCTTTCTCTTCCAGCGGTAGGGGATATCCGTTGATATCCGCTTACTTGACGTCACGGATGCGCTGGATGTTGTCCGCGCCAAAACGCTTCGCATAGTCGGCGTAGGCAGCCGTAAGCGCCGCCTGAAACTTGCTCTTGTCGACGGTTTCAACGACGTTCACGCCCTGCGCACGCAACTCCGCCACGCCGGTGGACTCGACCTCGTTGACCTTGCGACGCATTGCCTGAGCGCCTACGCGCGCAGCATCTTGCAGCGCCTTCTGGACGTCAGCCGGCAGGCCGTTGACCGTCTGCGGTGAGGCCAGGATCAGGGCCGGCGAATAGACGTGGCCGGTCAGGGTCAGGTTCTTCTGCACCTGGCCGAACTTCGACGAGGTGATGACCGGAATCGGATTTTCCTGACCGTCCACGGTACCTTGCTGCAGGGCCGTGAACAACTCGGTGAAGGCCATCGGTGCCGGCGATGCGCCGAGCGCGCGGAACGCGGTCATGTGGACCTGATTTTCCATGGTCCGCAGCTTCAGGCCTTTCAGGTCTTCCGGGGTGTTGATCGCGCGCTTGCTGTTGGTGACATGGCGGAACCCGTTTTCGGCCCAGGCCAGCGCAACGAGTCCCTTGGACGAGAACTTGCCAAGGAGCTCCTGGCCGATCGCGCCGTCCAGCGTCTTGCGCGCATGGTCGTAGTCACGGAACAGGAAGGGAATGTCGGTGATCAGGGTCTCGGGCACGAAGTTACCGACCGGACCGGTGGAGGTCACTACGAGATCGAGCGTGCCAAGCTGCACGCTTTCAACCATCTCACGTTCACCACCCAGCGAGCCCGACGGGAACAGGTTGATCTTGTACTTGCCTTGCGTCAGACGCGCGAACTCATCGGCAAACGCCTGCGCACCGAACTGAAATGCCGAAGTCCCGGACTGCGCATGACCCAGCTTCAACGTGGTTTGCGCAATGGCTGGGATGGAAATCGCCAGCAGCGCTGCTGCGGCAACAAAGTTACGGAGTTTCATCTTGAGTTCTCCTTTGGTTGTTTGATTTTGAGTTGTTACGCTGCACGTTCGGCATCGACAACGACTGCGTCGCGCCCGACCGAGACGGGAGAAATGCTAGGGTCCGCAGCGCATCCCATCAAATGGTGATTGTTCATCGTGTCGATGCCTTCACGGAATGGCTGTCACCGCACCCCCGTGTTCTGCCTGGCTGCTTTCGTTGCGGTGTCTCCGTCCCAATGGCCCTCAGCGGCGACGCTTGGATGGCCGGCGCGCCGACACCGGTCGCGCAGGCCCTGACAACCGCATACGCACGTGACGGGGTGACGCTCGCCGACGACGAGGTCGGCCGGCGCCACGTGGGCACGCTGATGCGGCGCATAGGCATCGAGGCGCTGTACCGCAAGCCGAACACGAGCAGGAAGCATCCGGCCCACCCGGTGTTTCCGTACCTGCTGCGCGAGCTGCAGATCGGTAACCGTCCGGTCCGTACCGTCTTGACGCGGCTCTCGAACTTAGGCGGCGAGTCGATCGGGCTCGGTGGTAGCCGCTGCAGCGATCTTCCAGGGGAGCAGTTCATCGACCCGGTTGATCGGATGCTCGGCGATGCGCCCGAGCACGGTGCTCAGGTAGCGCTCCGGGTCCAGGCCGTTGAGCTTTGCCGAGCCCAACAGGCTGTAGAGGGCGGCGGCACGCTCGCCGCCCGAGTCGGAGCCGGCGAACAGCCAGTTCTTGCGCCCCAGGGCAACGTCGCGGATCGAACGCTCGGCCGCGTTGTTATCGATCTCGATCCGGCCGTCCTCAGCGTAACGCGTGAGCGCCGCCCAGCGCGTGAGCGCGTAGCGAATCGCCACGGCGAGCTCGCCCTTGCTGGAGAGCTTGCCAAGCGTGGCCTGCAGCCAGCCTCGTAGATCGTCGAGCAGCGGCGAGGCGCGAGCCTGGCGCTGCGTTCGTCGTTCGTCGGGTTGGCAGCCGCGGATCTCGGCCTCGATCGCGTAGAGTCGCCCGATCCGCAGGATCGCCTCCTCGGCGATCGGCGATCCGGTGGCCTGCTCGATGTCGTGGAATTTTCGCCGTACGTGCGCCCAGCAAGCCGCCTCTGTGATGCGCCCGGTCTCGTACAGCCGCTCGAAGCCCGCGTAGCCGTCGGCCTGCAGCACGCCGGCGAAGCCGGCGAGGTGTTCGGTCGGGTGGATCGCCTTGCGGTCCGGCGTGTAGCGCATCCATACCGCCGGCGGCACTGTGCTGCCCGCGGGCCGATCGTCGCGCACATACGTCCACAGCCGCCCGGTCTTGGTCGTGCCGCGCCCGGGCTGTAGCACCGGCACCGGGGTGTCGTCGGCGTGCAGCTTCTCGGCGGCCAGCACGTGCCGAGCCAGCGCATCCACCAGCGGGCTGAGCAGTCGGGTGGCCGACCCCACCCAGTCGGCGAGCGTGGAGCGCTCAAGCTCCACGCCCGAGCGCGCGTAGATGCCGGCCTGCCGGTACAGGGGCAAGTGATCCGCGTACTTCGACACCAGCACATGCGCCAGCAGCGCCGGCCCCGGGATGCCGCGATCGATCGGGCGGATGGGCGCCGGCGCCTGCACGATCCGCTCGCAACACGTGCAGGCCAGCCTCGGGCGCACGTGGCGGATCACCTTGAAGGAGGCCGGCACGTACTCCAGCATTTCGGCTGCGTCCTCGCCGATTCGCTCCAGCATCGAGCCGCAGTCCGGGCAGCCGGGCGGCGGCTCGTGCAGCACGAGTTCGCGCTGCAGGTGCTCGGGCAGCGGGCGGCGCGCAGGCGGCGTCTTCGGGGGCGTTGCAGCCTTGGGGGGCGCTGCGTTCTGCGCCTGCGTCGCCTCCAGATCCTCCACGATCAGCTCGAGCTGATCGATCTGCGCACCGAGCTTCTCGGAGCTGCGCCCGAACTGCAGCCGCTTGAGCTTTGCGATCTGCAGCTTCAGGTACTCGACCAGCGTCGTCTGTACCAGCAGATCGCTGCGCGCGAGCTCCAGCCTCTCCTCGCGTTCGAGCACCAGGCGCTTGAGCGCATCGATGTCATCGGGCAGGCTGGCAAGGGTCGTTCGCACAGCCTCGATTTTACTCGATCTGCCACATCGAGTACAGCTCCAGATGCCCGGAGATCGGCTCTAGACAGCCATCTCCGGGCGCCACGTCCGATGCGGCGCGCGCCAGTCGATGCCCTCCAGCAGCATCGAGAGTTGTGCCGCACTCAGGTGCACGGAACCCGTAGCCGCTTGCGGCCACACGAAGCGCCCGCGCTCCAGCTTCTTGGCGTACAGGTTCATGCCGTCGCCGCTCCACCACAGCAGCTTCACCAGATCGCCGCGCTTGCCGCGGAACACGAACACGTGACCGCCGTACGGATCCTTGGCGAGCGTCGTCTGCGCGATCGCCGCCAGCCCGCCGAATCCCTTCCTCATGTCCGTCACGCCGGCCGCCAGCCACACCCGCGTCCCCGAGGGCAGACCGATCATCGCAGCGCACGCACGATCGTGCGTACGACCTCGCTCGATGCGTTCTCGCCGATCAGGATCACCGCGTCGCCGACCTGGACCTCGACGACGTGTCGCCATACCGCTCGCGTCTCCTCGGTCAACTCGGGTACCGCGACCACAGGCAGCAATCGCACCTGCGACTCGCCATCGCGTTCGACGCGTCCGATCCACTTGCGTACCAAGTTCGGGTTCAACCCGTGATCGACCGCGACCTTCGCGACCGATGCGTCGGGCCGAAGGCACTCGGCCACGACCTGCTTCTTGAACGACTGCGTATACCACCGCCGCCCCGCGGCATCGATCTGTCGCACACCGTCGGCAAGCGCTTGTCCTTGATATCCCAATCTGGTGTCCACCATTCGTGTTGGTGGACACCATCCTCGCGCGCGTGA
>CAYNRU010000059.1:0-67838 GCA_964399635.1 uncultured Bordetella sp. | reverse complement strand
GTCACGCCGGCCGCGATCGTTCCCACCCCGGCCTCGGAGACCAGCTTGACCGACACCCGGGCCGCCGGGTTCACGACCTTCAGGTCATAGATGAGCTGGGCCAGGTCCTCGATGGAATAGATGTCGTGGTGCGGCGGCGGCGAGATGAGGCCGACGCCGGGCACCGAGAAGCGCAGTTTGGCGATGTACTCGGAGACCTTGTGGCCGGGCAGCTGGCCGCCCTCGCCGGGCTTGGCGCCCTGCGCCATCTTGATCTGGATCTGGTCGGCGCTGACCAGGTACTCGGCGGTGACGCCGAAGCGCCCCGAGGCCACCTGCTTGATCTTCGAGCGCAGGGAGTCGCCCGGCATCAGCGGGATGTCGACCTCGACCGCGTCGCGCCCGATCACGCTCGCCATGGTCTCGCCGGCGACGATCGGGATGCCCCGCATGTCATTGCGGTAGCGCAGCGCGTCCTCGCCGCCCTCGCCGGTGTTGGACTTGCCGCCGATGCGGTTCATCGCGATGGCCAGCGTCGCGTGCGCCTCGGTGGAGATGGAGCCGAGCGACATCGCGCCGGTGGAGAAGCGCTTGACGATCTCGGCGGCCGGCTCGACCTCGTCGATCGGGATCGCGCGCGAGGGGTCGACGCGGAACTCGAACAGGCCGCGCAGCGTCATGTGGCGGCGCGACTGATCGTTGATGAGCTGCGCGTAGTCCTTGTAGGTCTGGAAGTTGTTCGCCTTGGTCGCGTGCTGCAGCTTGGCGATCGCGTCGGGCGTCCACATGTGCTCTTCGCCGCGCGTGCGGAACGCGTACTCGCCGCCGGCGTCGAGCGCGCCCGCCAGCACCGGGTCGCGCCCGAAGGCGGCGCGGTGCATGCGCAGCGACTCCTCGGCGACCTCGAAGATGCCGATGCCCCCGACGTTGGACGAGGTGCCGCTGAAGTACTTGCCGATCAGGTCGGCGTTCAGGCCGATCGCCTCGAAGATCTGCGCCCCGGTGTACGACATGTACGTCGAGATGCCCATCTTGGACATGATCTTGCCCAGGCCCTTGCCGATCGCCTTGACGTAATTCTTGGTCGCCTTCTCGGCCGACAGGTCGGGGCCGAGGCCGGCGTGGATCTGCGCGATGGTCTCCATCGCGAGGTAGGGATGGATCGCCTCGGCGCCGTAGCCTGCGAGCAGCGCGAAGTGATGGACCTCGCGCGCCGAGCCAGTCTCGACCACCAGGCCGGTGGAGGTGCGCAGGCCCTTGTCGATCAGATGCTGGTGGATCGCGGAGGTGGCGAGCAGCGCGGGGATCGCGACATGCTCGCGGTCGATGCGGCGGTCGGACACCACGAGGATGTTGAAGCCGCTGCGCACGGCGTCCACGGCGTTGGCGCGCAGCGATGCGATGCGGGCCTCGATGCCCTCCTTGCCCCAGGCGGCCGGGTAGCAGATGTCGAGCTCGTAGCTCTGGAACTTGCCGTCGGTGAAGCGTCCGATGTGGCGGATGCGCTCCATGTCCTCGGCCGACAGGATCGGCTGGCCGACTTCCAGGCGCAGTGGCGGGTTGATGTTGTTGATGTCCAGCAGGTTGGGCTTGGGCCCGACGAAGGACACCAGCGACATCACCAGCTGCTCGCGGATCGGGTCGATCGGCGGGTTGGTGACCTGCGCGAACAGCTGCTTGAAGTAGCTGTAGAGCGGCTTGCTCTTGTCGGACAGGACCGCCAGCGGCGAGTCGTTGCCCATCGAGCCGATCGCCTCCTCGCCGTCGCGGGCCATCGGGGCCATCAGGAACTTGATGTCTTCCTGCGTGTAGCCGAAGGCCTGCTGGCGGTCGAGCAGCGGCACCGCAATCAGCGGGCGGTCGGTGTCGGAGGCGGACTCGTCCTCGCCCGGGGTGGCGGCGATCTCGGAGGTGGCGACCTCCTCGAGCCTGACGCGGATGCGCTCGATCCACTGGCGGTAGGGCTTGCTCGCCGACAGCTGGTCCTTGAGCTCCTTGTCGTCGATGATCCGGCCCTGCTCGAGGTCGATCAGGAACATCTTGCCGGGCTGCAGGCGCCATTTCTTGACGATGCGGCTCTCGGGGATCTCGGGCAGCACGCCCGACTCCGAGGCCATCACGACCAGGTCGTCGTCGGTGACGATGTAGCGCGCCGGGCGCAGGCCGTTGCGATCGAGGGTGGCGCCGATCTGGCGGCCATCGGTGAAGGCGATCGCGGCGGGACCGTCCCAGGGCTCCATCATCGCCGCGTGGTATTCGTAGAACGCGCGGCGGTTCTCGTCCATCAGCGTGTGCTGCTCCCACGCCTCGGGGATCATCATCATGATCGCCTGGGCGAGCGGGTAACCGGCCATCACCAGCAGCTCGAGGCAGTTGTCGAAGCAGGCGGTGTCGGACTGGCCGGGGTAGATCAGCGGCCAGAGCTTCTTCAGGTCCTCGCCCAGCACGGCCGACTGCATCACGCCCTCGCGGGCGCGCATCCAGTTGTAGTTGCCCTTGACGGTGTTGATCTCGCCGTTGTGCGCGAGCATCCGGTACGGGTGGGCGAGCTCCCATGCCGGGAAGGTGTTGGTCGAGAAGCGCTGGTGCACGAGCGCGAGCGCCGACACCGTGCGCGGGTCCTGCAGGTCGCGGTAGTAGCGCCCGACCTGGTTGGCGAGCAGCAGGCCCTTGTAGACCACGGTGCGCGTCGACATGGACGGCACGAAGTACTCCTTGCCGTGCTTCAGGCCCAGGCTCTGGATCGCGTGGCTGGCGGTCTTGCGGATCACGTAGAGCTTGCGCTCGAGCGCGTCGGGCACCATCACGTCGCGGCCGCGCCCGATGAAGATCTGACGGATGACCGGCTCCGACTCGCGAACGAGCGGGCTCATCTCCATCTGCGCGTCGACCGGCACGTCGCGCCAGCCGATCACGCGCTGGCCTTCGGCGCGGACGGTGCGCTCGAGCTCCTGCTCGCAGGCCAGGCGCGAGGCGTGCTCCTTGGGCAGGAACACCATGCCCACCCCGTACTCGCCGGGCGGGGGCAGCACGATGCCCTGGCGGCCCATCTCGGCCCGGTAGAAGTCGTCAGGGATCTGGAGCAGGATGCCCGCGCCGTCGCCGAACAGCTCGTCCGCCCCGGTGGCGCCTCGGTGGTCCAAGTTCAGCAGGATCTGCAGGCCCTTCTGGACGATGTCGTGGCTCTTGGCGCCCTTGATGTGGGCGACGAAGCCGACGCCGCAGGCGTCGTGCTCGTTGGACGGGTCATAGAGACCCTGGGCTTGGGGCAGCGCCATCGCGCACCTCCGGACACTACGATGCATCGAGGATAGTGCAGCGCAACACACCGCTCAAGCACAACAACCAGGGTCAGATCACGATTTATTGCCACCCGCTGGCCGGGCAGCAAACAATCGGGGTCAGATCGTAATTTCGCTCGGTCGTGCCGAACGGCCGGGTTGCACACGTCGCCCCGTGGCGCGGCGCAGGGCCGCCACCGGGGCGTCAGCACCAGTGGTCACACTTTTGGCAGCGGACGAACCCGTGGCCGACCGACCGGCCGTGCGATCAGGCGAACCCCGCTCGCCTGCTCCAACTTTTTCTGGAAGTCAGTGCTCGCTGTCGGTTTTCCGGCCAGCAGGCGCGCGCGCAGCAATTCGTACTCGCCCTGGGATACCGCCTCTTCGAACAGCCGTCGGTAGGCGGATTCGCGCTCGAAGGGTGTGTTCCCCAGCGCCCAGACCGTAGGGTGCGGCCGGACCAGCGGATCGGTGGCAAGCCCCGCGTGGTGCCGGTGACTCGACCAGGGCCAGTCGGAGACCGACGCCGCCATACCCGCGCGCACCGGATTGGCCTCGATATACCGCTGGCATGCAAGCAGGTAGCGGTCGGCCTCGACCAGCGACGAGCGGAACCGGCCCTCCCACAGCGTCCCGGTCCGGCTGTGCCGCCGGTTGAACCAGCGCACGTAACGCCGGCCCACCGCCTGCATCGCCAGCGACAGCGACGACGCGCCGGCGGGCGTGGCGAGCAGGTGGACGTGGTTGTCCATCAGCACGTAGGCGTGGACGTCCAGGCCGTGCGCGGCCGATGCCTCGAGCAGCCAGGCCAGGTATTGGCGCCGATCCACATCGTCGGCGAACACACGCTGGCGGTTGTGGCCCCGCTGGATCACATGGTGGGGATAGGCCGGGATGGCCAGCCTGGGCTGCCGGGCCAACGCAGCCTCCTCAGACCTCATCCACCGCAAACAGCCGCCGATGCTCCTTGATCGCATATCGGTCGGTCATGCCCGCGATGTAGTCGGCGATCGTCCGGTGCATGTCGCGCCCGGCCTTGCGCCGGTGCTCGTCGGGCAGCAGGCGGATGTCGTCGGCGAAGGCCTGGAACAGGTCACTCACGATCCGGGCCGCCTTGGTCGTCATCCTCAGCACGCGGTAATGACGGTACAGCTGCTCGAACAGGAACTGCTTGAGCTGCAGCGACCGGGCTGCGACGTCCTCTGAGAACGCGATCAGCGGCGGCGCCGCGCGAACGTCGTCCGGGCCGCGCGGCGCGGCCTGCGCAATCAGCACCTCGCTGCGCCCGGTGAGGTCGAGCACCAGCTCGTTGATCATGCGCCGGACCGTCTCGTAGACCTGCCGCCGCTCGCCGGCCGACGGGAACAGCCGCAGCACCTCCCGGTGGTGGTGCGCGAACAGCTCCACCCCGAGCAGCTGCGCCACGGTCAGCAGCCCGGAGCGGATGCCGTCGTCGACGTCGTGGTTCACGTAGGCGATCTCGTCGGCGAGATTGGCCAGTTGCGCCTCCAGGGACGGCCTGGTGTGCTCCAGGAAGCGGCGGCCCAACTCGCCCAGCCGCGCCGCGTTGGCGGACGAGCAGTGCTTGAGCACCCCCTCGCGCGTCTCGAAGCACAGGTTGAGCCCATCGTGCGCGCCGTAGCGCTCCTCGAGCTCGTCCACCACCCGCAGCGACTGCAGGTTGTGCTCGAAGCCGCCCCAGGGCTGCATGCAGCGGTTCAGCGCGTCCTGCCCGGCGTGGCCGAAGGGCGTGTGGCCGAGGTCGTGGGCGAGCGAGATCGCCTCGGTCAGGTCCTCGTTCAGCCGCAGCCGCCGGGCGATGCTGCGGGCGATCTGCGCAACCTCGATCGAGTGCGTCAGACGCGTGCGAAACAGGTCGCCCTCGTGGTTCACGAAGACCTGCGTCTTGTACTCGAGCCGCCGGAATGCTCCGCTGTGGATGATCCGGTCGCGGTCGCGCTGGAACTCGTCGCGGCCCTGCGGGGGGTCCTCCGGATGGACGCGCCCGCGGCTGCGGCGCGGATCCGCGGCGTAGGGGGCGAGCGCGGTCATGGGCGTACGGGCCGGCGCGCCGCGTTCAGCCGGCGCACGCGGCGAGCGTCTCGGCGAGCGGCGCGTCGGCCACCCGCTGGATCCGCGCCGCGCCCAGACGCTCGAGCAGCACGAAGCGCGGCGTGCCGCGCTCGGCTTTCTTGTCGTTCGACATCAGCTCGACGTAGCGCGACGCCGGCCACGCCGGACCCCGCACCGGCAGGCCCGCCTCACCGACCACCTCGCGCAGCCGCGCCGCGGCGTCGGCCTCGAGCAGCCCGAGCCGGCGCGACAGGTCGGCGGCCATCACCATACCGGCACCGACCGCCTCCCCGTGCAGCCACTCGCCGTAGCCCAGGCCCGCCTCGATCGCATGGCCGAAGGTATGGCCAAAGTTGAGGATCGCACGCACCCCGCCCTCGCGCTCGTCGCGCTCGACGACTGAGGCCTTGATCTCGCAGGAACGCGCGACCGCATGGGCAAGCGCACGCGGATCGCACGCCCGCAGCGCCGACAGGTCGCGCGCGACCGCCTCGAAGTAGGCGACGTCCGCGATCGCCCCGTGCTTGATCACCTCGGCGAGCCCCGCAGACAGTTCGCGCGCCGGCAGCGTCGCGAGCGTGTCGACGTCGAGCACCACCAGCCGCGGCTGGTGGAACGACCCGATCATGTTCTTGCCCAGCGGGTGGTTGATGCCGGTCTTGCCGCCAACCGACGAATCGACCTGCGCAAGCAGCGTCGTGGGCACCTGCACGAAGTCGATGCCGCGCTGGTACACCGCGGCCGCGAAGCCGGCGATGTCGCCGACGACGCCCCCGCCGACCGCGACCAGCAGCGCCCCGCGATCGAAGCGCGCGGCGAGCAGCGCATCGAACACCCGGTTCAGCGTCTCGAAGGTCTTGTTCGCCTCGCCGGCCGGCAGCACCACCTCGTGCACCGACACGGCATGCCCGCGCAACGATGCGAGCACCGCGCCCGCGTGCAGCGGGCCGACGTTGGTGTCGGTCACGACCGCGACCATCCGGCCCTCGGCCAGGCGCTGCAGCTGCGCGCAGCCAGCCAGCAGGCCGCTACCGATCAGCAGCGGATAGGAGCGCTCGCCGAGCGCCACGGTGAGTTCACGCATCGGAGGCAGGGGTCGATTCGGGTCGCTGTGGCGCGGGTCCGCACGTTTGTAAGTACGACCGCTGCGCCGCCCCGTCCGGGGGGGCGCCCGGCGCGGACGCGCCGCCGGTGGATCCGAGGCCCGGCGACAGCAGGTTCAGGATAGCACCGACCACCTCGTCGACCGGCTGGCGGCCGGTATCGACGACGTCGTGCGCGGCCTCGCGGTACAGCGGGTCGCGATCGCGCAGCAGCGCCTCGATGCGGCCGCGCGGATCGGCGGTGCGCAGCAGCGGGCGCACCGTGTCGCGGCGGAGCCGGTGCCAGAGATCGCCGACCGACGCGCGCAGGTAGAGCACGCGGCCGCGATCCTTCAGCACCGCGCGGTTGGCCGGATCGAGGATCGCGCCGCCCCCGGTGGCAAGCACCGTCGCCTCACGCAGCGACAGTTCTTCGATCAGCACCGCCTCGCGCCGCCGGAAGCCGGCCTCGCCCTCGAGCTCGAACACCGTCGCGACCGGCACGCCGAGCCGGGCCTCGAGCTCGCGATCGGCGTCCACGAATGACCAGCCCAGCCGACGCGCGAGGCGCCTGCCGACGGTGGTCTTGCCGGCACCCATCATGCCGACCAGGAACACCGCCCGCACCGCGGCTGGGGCCGCCTGCGGCTCATCGCTGTCTACGCTCAACGCCGGTCCGACTCACAGTCCATTCAAGCCGAAACTGTACAGGATCGTGCCGGCCGGGCCCGGGATGGCAAACGGCGCCACAGCGGCCGGGCAGACCGATGCGGCGCCGCGGGGTCGCGGTCCGGGGGCGCGACTCAGTTCGGCAAGGTACAGAACGTCCTGGTGAGGCCGTCGACCGGATTGAGCGCCGAGATGCGGGTGGTCTCGTAGCCGTCAGAGGTGAAGCCGATCTCGTCGACCTCGTTGCCAGTGCCGAGCTCGATGAACAGCGCGGCGGCGAACACGGTCATCGAATTCTCGTCGAAGATGGTCGGCGCGCTGAGGACAGTCGCGCGCACCCGCACCGCATCCGGATCGGTCGAGTTGGGGCCAGCGATGAACGACGCGATCGCCTGGCCGTCGACGTCGGTCGTCGCCTGGCCCGGCTCGATCCGACCGCCGCTCGGGTCGATCGCCGAGAGGGCGACCACCGCGCCGGACACCCGGTTCAGCACCAGCCGGGGCTGCTGGAACGCCCCGCTCATGTTCTTGCCGAGCGGATGGTTGATGCCGGTTTTGCCGCCGACCGAGGAGTCCACCTGCGCAAGCAGCGTGGTGCGCACCTGCACGAACTCAACGCCGCGCTGGCCGACCGTGGCCGCGACGTCGGCCATGTCGCCGACCACGCCGCCGCCGACCGCCACCAGCAGCACATCCCGGTCGAAGCGCGACTCGACCAGCCCATCGAGGATCCGGTGCAGGGTCTACCAGGTCTTGGTCGATTCGCCGGCGGCCAGCACCACCTCGAGGAGCGAGGCGGCGTGCGGGCGCGGCGTGTCGGCGACGGTGCGCGCATGCAGCGCGGCGACGTTCGAGTCGGTGACGATCGCCACCCTGCGGCCGGCTGCGAGCCGCGCGAGCGCCTCATTGCCGGCGAGCAGGCCGTTGCCGACCTGAATCGGGTAGGAGCGGTCACCCAGGGAGACCGGAGCTCCGCGCATCGCGGGCGGGCGCATGGCGGTCCGGGCATCGTGCCCACCGCGTTGAACGGCGGCCGAGGGTATCAGCAGACCCGGGACGCTTGCCCGGGCCTGCTCCTGGCTCAGGGGTTGGTGACCGTGAGGCCGATCGTGGTCGTCAATGCGGCCGGATCCGGTGCGCTGATGTTGAGCAGCACTGTGCCCGAACCCGTGCAGACACCTGAAGTGGGATCCAGGCTCCCGCGAACGAGAACGGCACCGGGCGTTCCTCCTCGGACGTTCGTGCTCGGCACTGGAAAGCCGAGGACCGTCGCAGTCAGACTGGTCGCGGTGGAGGTGTCAGCGGCGGCGGTCGTGCCGGCAGGCATGGGATTCCCGTTGACATCCTGAAGGAAGAAATTGAACGTCGCCGCACAGGCCACCCCGAGCGAACCCACCCTCGAGATCTCGGGCGTGGCGGCCAGGTCGCTCTGGGCCGTCTTGAGGACAGGTGAATTGCCAGACAAGACGATGGTGATGTCGCGCCTGACGTGGGCGGAGCCCCAAGTGCCGTCGCAGGAGTTGGGTACCGAAGGCGCACTGATGACACCGCTCGCGCCGGGCATCACGCTCGTGCAGGCCGATACCTGCGCCAGCGATCCGACAAAGGGAATCACCTGGACACGCTGATTCGTCCAAGGACCGATGCTGTCGCTGCGACTCGTCTCGAGCGGGCGGCTTTCGAGCGGGTCGATGTAGACGTAACCGAGGTCTTCGAACGGCTCGCCGGAATCCCAGCGGTTGTTCGCGTTCTGATCGACGAAGCTCTCTTCCCCGACCGCATATGCGGTCACGGTGACGCGACCGTTGTCGGACCGCAGGTTGTCTGCGATCGTGATCGGACGTTCGCGCTGGCTGCGGAAGCCCACCGAACAGTTCCCGTTCACGGTTGCGCAGCTCGGCTCGATCGATGCGCCTTCGGACACGAAGTTGATCACCGTGCCGTCGGCCACCGGATTCCCAAGGCGGTCTGACGCAAAGATGTTGATCCGCGAGGTCGCACCGTCAAAGACGAGTCCATTGATGTTCAGAACCGACGCCGACAGCGAGAATCGAGCCTGCGTCGGGCGGCCGGTCGAGATGGTCAGCAGGTTCGATTGCGTCGGCGCCACCAGAGGGCTGTCAGGCAGCGAGGCCACGACCCACACGGGCGTGGGCAGCGTGCCGGACTGCACCCGAACCTGAACTGTGCCGTCGCTACCGGTCTGCTTGCGGATCGGCAACGAGGTGCCCGGCGTGTTGTCGAGCAGGATACCGCCGGTGGACGTCGACAGGTTGAAGTCGACGTTCTGCGGGGTCGGCACGGGATTTCCCGCCTGATCGACCACCCGGAACGTGACGGTCGACGTCTGCTGGAGACCTACGGCGCCCGTGCCGGACAGTGCGATCGTGGCGGGTTGTGCCGAGATGAACTGGATGTTGGAGATACCGGGGCTCTGCACCGAGAACGATACCGTGCGTGTCGCGGCCCGGCCCACCACCTGGGCAGACACCGTGTCGGTCGAGGCGCATCCCTTGTCAGTGTAGGTCGCAGCCGCGATACCGTTCACCGTGTCCACCTGCGGCGTGATCGTCGCCCTGCCGGAATTGACGCAGTTCGACGTGAACGCGACCTTCACCGGAAGCGTCGAAACGCTCACCGTCGCTTGGACCGTCGTCGTCCCGTAGGGCGCAACGGCCGTCACGCCCGCGGGCAGCATGACCTTCATGTCTACCAACGTGACATCGGTCGATCCGATGGCGAGACCCCGACTCCCCGTGACCGACGTGCCTGCCACGGTCGCCTGTGCGGTCACCGTCTCCGCGCCGCTGGAGGAGATCCCGACAGGCGTCACGATGACGGTCGCCACGCCGTTCGCGTCGGTCAAGGCATTCGCAGCCGGCTGAAAAGCGATCTGCGACGACAGACCCCCGGTAAAGGTGACGACGGTATTCGGTACCGCTTTGCCTGCCTTATCGCGAACCGTCGCCTTCAATTCGCCCGGGACGCTGGTCGAGATCGCCGTGATCGGCTCGTTTTTTCCGGCCGCGAACATGGCGATGGCGACCGTCGCGGCGCTGCTCGCAGCCGGGCCGCTTTCGCTCGGACCGGCGTCCGGAGCGGACCCGCCGGCACCCGCCCCCGCGCCACCGCAGCCAGCCGTCGCAAGCGCGGCACCGAGTGCAGCGGCCATCGCCAGCTTCGTGAGCCAGCCGCTTCGAATGAGTCGATTGAACATGAGGACTTGCCCTTGTATCTGGGTAGGGTCGCGGTCAGCGCACGGCTGCCGTATCAGTCACCACACGCGGCGTCAGGAACACGAGCAGCTCGGTCCGGTCGTTGGTGCGGGCGGTGTTCTTGAAGAGATTGCCAAGGTAGGGGACGTCACCGAGGAAGGGCACCTTGTTGACGCGCTGGCGCTCGAACTGCTCGTAGATGCCGCCGATCACGACAGTGCCGCCGTTCTCGACCAGCACCTCGGTCTGCACCGAGCGCGTGTCGATCGCGAAGCCTGCCGGGGTCAGCTGGCCGACCGCGTCGCGGTTGACCTGGACCTTCATGATCACGTTGCCCTCGGGCGTGATCTGCGGGACGACCTCGAGCCGCAGGTTGGCCTTGCGGAAGGAGATCGCGGTCGCGCCGCTCGAGGAGGCCACCTGGTACGGCAGCTCGGTGCCCTGCTCGATGACAGCCCGACCCTGGTCGGCGGTCAGCACGCGCGGGCTGGACACCACCTTGCCGCGCTGGTCGGCTTCGAGGGCCGAGATCTCCAGGTTCACGAAGCGGGTCAGCGACGAGCCGAACAGGCTGATCGCGAAGCTCGCCGCGTTGGCACCTGAGATGTTGGCGGCCGGCAGGTTGACGAAATTGGTGTTGTTGATCGCGGTAGCCTGGCCCAGGCCCTGCAAGCTTGCGCCCTGCAGGTTGCCGGCGCCGAGCTGCGACGACAGGTCGGCGACACCCTGCAGGTTGCCCGAGAGGGTCGAGTAGGCGTTGCCACCCGCCCACGGGGTACCCGCGCCGTACACCGGCACGTTGACCGCGGACGGCTGGCCGGTGACCGGGTCGATCTGGGCGCCCTGGCGGTAAATCGTGCTGCGGATGTCGTTGAAGCCGAGCTTCACGCCGAGGTTGCGCGAGAACCGGTCGTCGGCCTCGACGATGCGCGCCTCGATCAGGACCTGGCGCACCGGGATGTCGAGCTGGCCGATGATGCGGCGCACCTCCTCCAGCCGTGACGCGGTGTCGCGCACGAAGAGCTTGTTGGTGCGCACGTCCGGCACGGCGCTGCCGGCCTTGGACAGCACCTTCTGCTTGTCGTCGCCGAGCAGCTTCTGCACCGCCTCGGCCTTCTGGTAGTTGAGCTGGAACACCTCGACGCGCATCGGCTCGATCTCGGCGATCTGCTGCCGCGATTCGAGGTCGAGCTTCTCTTGCGTGGCGAGCTCGTCGCGCGGGGCGACCAGGATCACGTTGCCGTTCTTGCGCATGTCGAGGTTCTTCGACTGCAGCACGATGTCGAGCGCCTGGTCCCAGGGCACGTCCTTGAGCCGCAGCGTCAGGCTGCCGGCGACCGAGTCGCGCACCACGATGTTCAGGTTGGTGAAGTCGGCGATGACCTGCAGCAGCGCGCGGACGTCGACGTTCTGGAAGTTCAGCGAGAGCTTGTCGCCTCGGTAGCCGGGGCGGGAGCCCTGGGTCAGCTTGTTCGGGTCATCGCGGACCGGCTTGACCTCGACGACGAACTGCGTGTCGCTCTGGTAGGCGTTGTGCTCCCACAGTCCGGCCGGCTCGATCACCATTCGGGCGTTCTCGCCCTGCTGGAAGGTGCGGACCGACTTGACGGGCGTACCGAAATCGGCAACGTCGAGGCGGCGGCGAAGGTTGTCGGGCACCCGCGCCTTCAGGAAGTCGACGACGATGGTCTGGCCCTGCTGGCGGATGTCGACCCCGGTCTGCGCGTCGGAGAGCTCGACGACGATGCGTCCCTCGTTCTCCTTGCCGCGGCGGAAATCGATGTCGCGCAGCGCGTGCGTCGCGTTGGCGTCGCCCTTGGCGAAGGTGTAGGGACCCGTCGCGGCGCTGCTCGAGACCTGCGCGGGGCCGGTGGCGACCGGCTCCATCGAGACGAGGATCGCGTTGCCCTCGACCGTCGCCTGGTGGACCACCGGACGCTTGAGGTTGAGCACCATCCGCGAGCGGCCGCCGGACTGCACGAGGTTGACGCTGCGCACGTCGCCCGTGCCGAGCTCCAACACGCTCTGCCCGGTGGCATTGGCCGTGTCGGCGAAGTCGAGCGCGACGCGCGGCGGATTGGCCACAGAGAAACTCGGCGGCGGCGCCTTGGGCGCCGACTTCATCTGGATGCGAAGCACGGTCGCGTTGCCCTGCTGCGCCGTGGTGATCGATTCGATCGCGTTGGGCTGCGCGTGCGCGGCGGGCACGACGGCGCACGCGAGCAGCGCGGCGAACGCCGCGATCCGGGCGAATCGCCCGCCACGGCCGAAGCCGTCGTTGGTTGCCTGCACTGCGCCGCCCCTCATTTCTTGGTTTCCTGCAATTGCAGCGCCGTATCGCGCTCGACCCAGTCGCCAGCGGCGTCCTGGACGAGTTCCCGGACCGAGATCTCGGCCTCCGAGATCTTGAGCACGCGGCCGAAGTTCTGCCCGATGTAGTTGCCGACGCGGACCTGGAAGAGCGCGGCGTCGGCCTGCAGCAGCCCGACGTTGGAGGCGCCCTGACGCAGGTTGCCGACCATCTTCAGGTTGTCGAGCGGAAAGGACTCGAGCGGCTCGCGCCGGCGCGAGACGTCGGGCCGCAGCCCGTTGCCCTCGCGGCCGGGCCGCTCTACCAGACCGACCTTGAGCTTGCCGAGGCTGAAAGGATCGACGCCGCCGCCCGCCTCGTAACGGAAGGGCTCGAAGTGCTTGGGCTCCGCGATCTTCTCCACCTTCGGGGAGACCGAGCCGCGGGTCTGTTCCATCCAGACCTGAAGCTCCTGGCGGCCGCTGTCGCAGCCGGCGAGCAGCCAGCCGACCGCCGCGAGCGTGGCCAACCTGGCCAGCGGCACGCGGGGCGCCGCGCGACGGAGTTCGGATGCGTGGGTGTGGGTCATTTCTTGGGTACCTCGCCCGCCTTCTTCTTGGCCGCCGCGGCGCGCTGCTGCGCGACCTCCTCGGGATCGAGGTAGCGGAAGGTCTTGGCGACCGCATCCATCGCGAGGAGGCCGGAGCGCTCCTGCTGCTGGATGATCACGTTGTTCAGGGTCACGATACGCCGCAGGTTGGCGAGGTCGCTCGCGAACGCGCCGAGGTCGTGGTAGTTGCCGACCACGCGCACGGCGATCGGAAGCTCGGCGTAGTACTCCTTCACGATCACCTGGCCCGGCTTGAAGAGCTGAAGCTGGGCGCCGCGACCCACGCCGGCCTGGTTGATCTCGGACAGCAGGGCCGCCATCTCGGCCTTGCTCGGCAGCTGCTTCTCGAGCTGCCCCACGAACTGCTGGACCTGGTCGCGCTGCTTGCGCAGCGCCACGAGGTTGACCGCCTGCGTGACCTTTTCGGTGTACTGCTTCTTGAGCAGCACTTCCTGCTCGACGCCGGCGTCCATCTCCTCGAACAGGCCTCGCCAGTAGAGGCCCCAGCCCGCCGCGACGATCGCGACGAACAAGGTGCCGAGCAGCAGGCCGCGCGGCAGCGCGGGCCACAGGCCGGGGTGGCGGCCTTGCAGGCTCTGCAACTGGGCGACAACGGGGGCGATGTCGAACTTCAGGGAGAGGGCGGGTATCTTGGCCATCGCGTTCGCCTGGGGGTTACCGGGCCTGGCCGGTCTTGATCGCACCGGCATCGGCGACCGGCGCCGGCAAGCCGCTCGCATCGGTCGTGGTGCGCGGCGCGCCCGGCTTGGCGGGATCGGCCGGTGCGACGGGGCGCTTGACCAGCGCGTTGAGCGAGAACTCGAAGACCTTGCGGCCTTCCTTCTGCCCGGCGATCGGCGCCAACATCACCTCCTTGATCTCGCCGAGCTCGGGCCGCTCGAGCCACGGGCTGCGGTCGGCGAGGTTGCTCAACAGCTCTGCGACGCGCTCATTGGTCTGCGCGTGGCCGCCGAGCGTGATGCGCGCCTCTTCCTGGCGCAGAGTGCGCAGGTACAGGCCCTCGGGGGACAGTCGGACCAGTTCATCGAACAGGTGCACCGGCACGGTGCGGTCGCTCTGCAGGTTCTCGACCGCTTGCTGCCGGGCGCGCAGGGAGGTGATCTCCTCGCGCAGCGTCTTGATCTCTGCGATCTGCTGGTCGAGCTTGCCGTTCTCGGCCTTGATGAAGTCGTTGCGATCCTGCTGCGCGTCGATCTGATGGTTGATCGCGAGGCCCCCGGTGAAGGAGGCCGCCGCGCCGGCGATGCCCACGAGCACGGCGAGCGTGACGAACTGCTTCTTGCGGCGCTCGCGATTGAGCGCGCGGTGCGGCAGCTGGTTGATGCGGATCGAGGCGAGCCGGCGAGCCGGCGCACCGGAGATCGCGGTGGTGGGGGCGAGCCCGACCTGGCTCACCGGTGCCTGGGTCGATTCGCCGCTCACAGGACGAACCTGCGCATGGCGAGCCCGCAGCCGACCATCAGTGCCGGCGCGTCGAGCCTGAGCTGGCGCTCGCGGATGTTGCCCGCGATTTCCATGCCCTGGAAGGGGCTCATGATCTCGGTGGGCACCTGGGTGCGCTCGGCGACCGCCTCGGCGAGGCCGGCGGTCACCGCGCATCCGCCGGCGAGGAAGATCCGGTCGACGCGGGTGAACGGGGTCGAGGTGTAGAAGAACTGCAGCGAACGGGCCACCTCGGTGGCGCCCTGCTCGACGAAGGGCGACAGCAGCTCCGATCCATAGTTGTCGGGCAGATCGCCGGACTTCTTCTTGAGCTCGGCCTCCTCGACCGTCAGCCCGTACAGCCGGACGATGTCCTGCGTGAGCTGGCTGCCGCCGAAGGACTGCTCGCGCTCGAAGATGGTCTGGCCGTTGAGCACCACGGTCAGGCCGGTGGTGGTCTGGCCGACGTCGAAGACGGCCAGGATCATGCCCTCGCCGTGATTCGGGAGGTACCCGGTCACGTGGTCGATGACGGCGCGCGCCGCGTAGGGCTCGACGTCGATGACCACCGGCTCGAGGCCCGCCATCTCGGCGATCGCGACGCGGTCCTCGACCTTCTCTTTGCGCGAGGCCGCCAGCAGCACCTCGACGTCCTCGTCGGTCTGCGCGGCCGGCCCGAGGACCTGGAAGTCGAGGTTGACCTCTTCGATCGAGAACGGAATGTACTGGTTGGCCTCGGACTCGACCTGGACCTCGTAGTCCTCCTCGAGGAGGCCGGCAGGCAGGGTGATCCGCTTGGCGATCACGGCCGAGGAGGGCAGCGCCATCGCAGCCTGGCGGGTCCGGGCGCCGGTGCGGCGGAGCGCGCGGCTCAGGGCGTCCGCGACCGACTCGGGGCGCTCGACGTTGCCGTCGACGATCGCGCCGCGCTCGATCGGCTCGATGGCGTAGCGCGCGAGGCGCATGCCCGCCTTGCCCCCGGGCACCAGTTCGACGAGCTTGACGCTGGATGCGCTGACGTCGATGCCCAGCAGGGGCTGGGAACCGCGTCGGAACAGTGCCGGAAGGCTTATCGCCACGAGCGCCTCGATACCGTGAGTTGAGAAAAAGTCTTTAAAACTATGATCTTACGCTGTTCTTGTACAAATTACTTTAGATGCTAGCCTGACCTTCGAAACACTGTAAAGCTTTTCGATCCCGGCGGGACCCGGGGGCCACACCCGCCGGTCGACCGGCGCGCTCCGTCCGTCGATTGGCCTGCTTCCGAGCCTCCCCGGACGCCCGGAAACGCGCAGCCAAGCCCGGTTGGCGGCGCGGCGCCACCTATATAATCGGGACCCGTCACGCCTCACCCACGGCCCAGCAATGCAGTCAGTGCGCGCCTTTCTCGCGCCGAACGGTGGTCCGCGGCGCGAACGCGGGTTCGGCCTCCTGGCCCTGATCGGGATCCTGGTCGGGATCCCCCTCGCCCTGGCCGCCGCCGTCGGCCTCACCCTGGTGTTGTCGGCGGTGCTGGCGGCCGACCGCCTGCCGTCGCTCGACGTCCTGACCGACTACCGTCCCAAGGTGCCGCTGCGGGTCTGGACCGCCGACGGCGTGCTGATCGGGGAGTTCGGCGAGGAGCGGCGCAGCGTCGTACACATCGACGACGTGCCGGAGGTGATGAAGCAGGCGATCCTCGCCGCCGAGGACGACCGCTTCTTCGAGCACAGCGGGGTCGACCTGATGGGCATCGCTCGCGCGGCCTTCGCCAACGTCGCGGCCGGCGGCAAGGCGCAGGGCGCCAGCACGATCACGATGCAGCTCGCGCGGAACTTCTTCCTGTCGAACGAGCGCAGCTACACGCGCAAGATCTACGAGATCCTGCTGGCCTTCAAGATCGAGAAGACGCTCACCAAGGAGCAGATCCTCGAGATCTACCTGAACCAGATCTTCCTCGGCCAGCGGGCCTACGGCTTCGCGTCCGCCGCCCAGGTCTACTACGGCAAGCCGCTCTCGAAGATCACCGCCGCCGAGGCCGCGATGCTGGCCGGCCTGCCCAAGGCGCCCTCGGCCTACAACCCGGTGGTCAATCCCAAGCGCGCGAAGATCCGCCAGCAGTACGTGCTCGGGCGCATGCGCTCGCTCGGCTACCTGTCCGAGAGCGCCTACCAGGCCGCGCTCAAGGAAGAGCTGCGGCTGCAGCCCGACCGCAGCGACTACGCGGTGAAGGCGCCCTACGTCGCGGAGTTCGCGCGGATGCTAGCCTTCGAGCAGTTCCGCGACGAGACCTACGTGGCCGGACTGAACGTGTACACGACGGTGCTCGCCGAGGACCAGCGCGCCGCCAACGTCGCGGTGCGCCAGGGCGTGATCGACTACGACCGGCGCTACGGGTTCCGCGGGCCGGAGGCGCAGGTGGAGCTGCCCGCCGATCCTGCCCGACGCGACGAGAAGATCGAGGAGGCGCTGCTCGAGGCCGGCGAGATCGACGACTTCGTGCCGGCGGTGGTCACCGAGGTCGGCCCCGGGCGGATCCGCGCGAGCCGCAGCCGCGGCCAGCAGATCGAGCTCTCGGGCGACGCGCTGAAGCTGCTCGCACCGTGGCTGGCGGAGAAGGCGCCGGCCAACAAGCGCCTGCGCCCCGGGGCGGTGATCCGGGTGTCCGAGGCGGCCAAGGGCGGCTGGGAGGTCACGCAGGTGCCCGAGGTGCAGGCGGCCTTCGTGTCGGCGAACACCGAGGACGGCTCGATCCGCGCGATGGTCGGCGGCTTCGACTTCAACCGCAACAAGTTCAACCGCGTCACGCAGGCCTGGCGCCAGCCGGGGTCGAGCTTCAAGCCCTTCATCTATTCGGCCTCGCTCGAGAAGGGCTTCATGACCACCACCGTCATCAACGACGCACCGGTGATCGTGGACCCGGCGGTGACCGGCGGCCAGATCTGGGAGCCCAAGAACTACGACGGCAAGTTCGATGGGCCGATGACGATGCGCGTGGCGCTCGCCAGGTCCAAGAACATGGTGTCCATCCGCCTGCTGCAGGCGATCGGGCCCCAGTACGCGCAGGACTATGTGACGCGTTTCGGCTTCGACGCGGCGCGCCACCCCCCCTACCTCACGATGGCGCTCGGCGCTGGCGCGGTGACGCCGTGGCAGATGGTCGGGGGCATCTCGGTGTTCGCCAACGGCGGCTTTCGGGTGGAGCCCTACCTGATCGCGCGCATCACCGACGCCAGCGGCAAGGTGGTCGCGCAGGCGCGGCCGGTGAAGGCCGGCGACGAGGCGATCCGCGCCATCGACGGGCGCAACGCGTTCCTGATGGACAGCCTGATGCGCGACGTCGTGCGCAAGGGGACCGCGACGTCGGCGATGAAGCTCAAGCGCACCGACCTCGCGGGCAAGACCGGCACCACCAACGACTCGCACGACGCTTGGTTCGTCGGCTACGCGCCCAGGGTCGCGGCGGTCGCCTGGGTGGGCTTCGACCAACCGCGCAAGCTCGGCGACCGCGAGACCGGCGGCGGCCTGGCCCTGCCGATCTGGATCAACTATATGGGCGTCGCGCTCAAGGGTGTGCCCGACCGGCCGGCGGTGGTGCCCTCGGGCGTGGTGCAGGTGGGCGGCGACTGGTTCCTCGCGGAGACGCGGCCCGGCCAGGGCATCGCGTCGCTAGGCGTGGCCGAGGACGGGCTGGGCACCGGCGAACGCGGCGAGCAGGTTCGCGAGCAGGTGTTCTGACGGCGGCGCGGGCATCCTGAACCAGGCCAGGTAGTTGGCTGGGCGCCTGCCGGGCAGCGGTGTCGTGTCCTGGCGATGCCTGATCTTGCACCGCCGCCGGCTTGCGCCGCGGGAAGCGGTCCGGGCGCCGCGCGCAGCCGCGGTGGCCTGGCCGACGACGGGATGCTCAGGATCCGCGCGCGCCGCTGCCCGCCGCTGCCCGCCTGCGGGCGGGCGGCGCGCGACGGGCGGGCGGCTCGTCGGCGCCGCTCTCGCGACGCGCGGCGAGCCGGGCCTCCTGGTGCCAGCGCGTGGCCGCGCCGAGACTGCCGATCGTGGCCGATACGATCGCGGGCGTCGCACGGTCGCGGGCGCGCAGCGTCGCCACGTCGGTGCCGACGCAACGCATCGACAGTTCGGCCCGGCCGGCCGCGGCCGGGCCGTGGCCAAGCACCAGCGGCACGTCGGCGGCATCGCGCCCGGTGCCGATCCGGATCAGCGCGGTGCGCGGCACCTGGCGACCCGGGTCGCAGGCGAGCCATGCGTCGTCGATCAGCACCTCGACCCACGGGTAGAGCTCGGCCGATGTCGGCATGTCGAAGGGGATCGACGTCACGTAGCGCGCCGGCAGCCGCGAGGCGCGGCACAACGCGATCAGCAGGTGCGCGAGGTCGCGCGGCGTGCCGCGGCGGCGCTCCAGCACCTCGGCCGCCCCGGGCGGCGCCGGCGCGGCGCCCGCGCCCAGCGGCAGCTCGACGTCGATGTCCGGCAGCGTGGTGCGCAGGTGTCGGCGCAGCCAGTCGTCGATGGCCGTCAGGCGCAAGGCAGGCTCCTCGACCCCCATGAACTCGCGGTCGCACAGCTCGGCCAGCCGGTCGGAGGGGCAGTAGCGGCTGGGCAGCAGGAAGCGCAGGGACTCGGGCCTGGCGAGCGGCGCCGCGTACGGCGCTCTGCGGACGCCGCCGGCGGCGAATCCCGTCTGCAGCAACCGCAGCTGGGCATCGAGTTCGACCTGCAGCGGGCCGCCGGCCGCAGCGACGTGCAGGTAGCGCGTCGCCGTCGCCGCCTCGATGAACACCGAATGCGCGAGGTCGCCGCGCACCCTCAGCTGCTCCATCGCCAGCTGCTGCTGGTGGGTGCGTGCCGGCAGCAGCGCAAACACGAATGCCGCCCCCGGTTCCGTGTCGAAGTGGAGCCTGATCGAGCACTCGAAGGTGACCGGAGCGAGCACGGCCCTCGGCACCCGGGGTGTCATGACGGATGAGACGAGCGCGGCCTGCGAGCGGCCGGGCGCGGATGACCGCCGAGGTTGCGCAGCAGCGCCATTGCGGCGAGCAGGCGGCGCAGCCCGGGGCTGTTGACCGCGAGCATGCCCAGTGCGCTCGCCAGCGCCGTGCCGGAGGGCACGCGCGGGATCACGCGCCACAGCCACATGAGGCCGCGCAGGGTCCTGCTGGGGGGCTCGAAGCGCAGACCGGACGGCGGCTCGACGGGCTCGCCCTGCGGGCCGCGATGCAGCGTGACCGTCTCGCGCAGCGCCTTGCGGATCGCGTGCAGCCGGGCGCCGACCTCGGCGGGGCGCATCGGGATCGGCGCGGCCTGCGCACCGCGGGCCACCCCGGGCTCGAGGGTGCCGAACTCCCCGGCCAGCACGCGCCGCGTCCCGTCCATGAACCGCAGCGACCCGGCCGCGCGCCGCGCGCTCGCCGACATCGCCAGCCCGATGACGATGCCGAGCGCGGCGATCATGCCCGCGCCGGCCAGCGCATGAGACGTGGTGAGCAGCCACAGCAGCACCGCGAGGTTCAGCCACGCCACACCGAGGGCCAGCACCAGCGCCGCCGCGATGCGGGCGCGCAGCGCGCGCCTCAGCCCCGCGACATCGTCGAGCGCCTCGGTGCGCGCGAGCGCGCCCAGAGTCGATGCATAGTCGGCACCCAGTGACACGATTCGTTCGATCATGACGCTCGTCGTGGCAAGGATTGCGCCCGGATCCAGCCGGGGCGCTCGGTGAACGCGTCGCGTGGGCGCCGACGGCAGGACGAGGCCATGCGCACCGTTCGCGCAGGACCGGCTCGCGCGCGTCGGCGTCGACCTCGCTCGATGCGCCGGCCGGCCGATCGCGCGCCACGCGGCTCCCACCGGGCGCCGCGCCCTGCTCCGACACCGGCCGGCACACCGCGTCGCTACGCTGCGGTATGCGGTGCGAGGCGGCGGCATGCGGCGTCGCCGCAGCGGCAGGACGCGGCGGATCGACGGACGGCACGATGATCGCTCTGATGGTCGAAGACTCGGCGCTGGTGCGCAGCAGGCTCATCCCGATGCTCGCCGCGTTCAGCGGCGTCCGGGTAGTCGCGACCGCGGCGTCGGCCGCCGAGGCCCTGCTCTGGCTGCGCGACAACCGCTGCGACCTGGTGCTGCTAGACCTCGCCCTGCGCGGCGACAGCGGCCTGGCGGTGCTCGACGCGCTCGAGCGCCGCCGGGCCGAGGCCGGACATGCCCCGCCGCTGCGGGTCGTGCTCACCAACGCCGCCAGCGACATGGTGCGCCGGCATTGCAAGGCGCTCGGCGCGCGCGCCGTGTTCGACAAGTCCAACGAGCTCGACGAGCTGTTCGTCTTCCTGCGGGGGGAGCACCGCGCGCTGCATTGAGCGAGGGCGGCCGCGGGCCACGGCGCGCAGGCTACTGGATCAGGCCGTTCTTCATCGCGTAGTAGGTCACGTCGCTGTTCGAGCGCAGGTTCAGCTTCTCGAGCACGCGCGAGCGGTAAGTGCTGATCGTCTTGAAGCTCAGGTTGAGGACGCCGGCGATCGCGGTCACCGACTCGCCCTTGGCCAGGCGCAGGAAGACCTGCAGCTCGCGGTCGGAGAGCTGCGCGTGCGGCGGCTCGTCGCCATTGCCGGCCAAGCCGTTGGCGAGCAGGTCGCCGACCGACTCGCTCACGAAGCGCCGCCCCTGCGCGACCGCCCGGATGGCGCGCAGCAGATCGTTGGGCTCGCAGTCCTTGGGCAGGTAGCCGCTCGCGCCGAGCTTGAGCATCTGCAGCGCGTAGTGCTGCTCTGGAAACGAGGACAGCATCAGCACGGGCAACTCCGGGCGCCGCAGGCGGATCGCGCGCAGCACGTCGACGCCGTTCTGCCCGGGCATCGAGATGTCGAGGAGCAGCACGTCGATGGCGTCGTTGCGGACCAGGTCGAGCGCCTCGCGGCCGGTGGGAACGTCCTCGATGCACTCCATGTCGGGCTGGTCGGACAGGAACTGTCGAAATCCGGCCCGCACGATCGGGTGATCGTCGCAGATCACGACCTTGAGTTTCCGGTTGCTGCTGTTCGGTGCGGGATTCATCCTGAGGTTCTCCGTCTGGGCACTGTTATTGCTGACACCGGGTTGTACGGCCCGAACCTGTCGGGCCCGCAGCAACGGAGACGCAACCATCGTGCCCGACTCGAGTCCTGCGCCGATGCGCCCGCGCGGCACCCCCCGACGCGAGGTCGGCGTATCCGCCGACGCGATCACCGAGCTGGCGTCGCACCTGCAGCGCACCCGGGAGACCGAGCGCGCGGCGCTGGCCCGCGAGCTCCACGATGAGCTCGGCGCCATCCTGACTGCCGCCCGCCTGGACACGGCCTGGCTGCTGGCACAGCCGGGCTGCGCGGCTCCGGTGATCGCGCAGCGTCTGCAGGCGCTGCAGCGGCTCCTCGCCCAGGGCATCGGGCTGAAGCGCCGGATCGTGGAGGACCTGCATCCGACCGTGCTCACCCACCTGGGGCTGGCGCCGGCGCTCGAGCAGCTGCTGGCCTCGCACCGCGAGCGCTTCGTCGGGCGGATGGACGTCGACATCGATCCCGCGGTCGAGCTGTCGGGCGATGCCGCCCTGGCGGTGTACCGGATCGTGCAGGAGTCGCTGACCAACATCCTCAAGTACTCGCAGGCCCGCCGCGCCAGGGTCGTGCTGGCCCGCGCCCGCGGCCGCGTCGAGCTGACGGTCGAGGACGACGGCGTCGGCTTCGAGCCGGCCGCAGTGGGCAGCGGTCGCCACGGCCTGGCCGGCATGCGTCACCGGATGCTCGCCGTGCGCGGCAGCCTGCAGATCGTGTCGGCGCCCGGCGCCGGCACCGAGATCCGCGCGAGCCTGCCCGCCGGGGGCCTGCGCACCGTCACGCCCGCCGGCGCCGGCAAGCCCGCGTCGGTGCAGCAGCGCGGCCCGGCGGCGCGCCGCCGGCACCCCGAGCCGGCACGCCCATCGGCCGCCGACGCTCCCTCCTTCCATCCCTGACCAGGCAGACCCACATGACCATGCAGAGCGGCTACACACCCGGCACCCCGACCGATCGAAACGGCAACGGCGCGATCGGCGCCGGTACCGGCCCCACCACGCACCTCGACCCGCCCGGCGACCGCGGCCGGACCCGCTCCGGGCAGAGCCATCGCTCGGAGTTCGGCGCCTTCCTCGACGATCTGTCGGAGTTGGCGCGCGGCGGCGGCGCCGGCGGCCATGGCGTCGACCTGCGCGACGAGCTCGAACGGCGCGTGGCGCAGGCGCGCGAAAAGATGAGCACCGCGCTCGACCAGGGCAGGGAGATGACCGTGCGCGCCCGCGTCCAGATGGCCCGCGGCATCGATCACTCGCGCGATGCGGTCAGCGAGCGACCGCTGTCCTACTTGGGGCTGGCGATGATCGGCGGACTGCTGATCGGCATCCTGATCTCGCGGCGCGACTGAACACCACCCGCCGGCACCGCGCCGGCGGGATTCGACGATTCAACACGATTTCTCAAACGGAGTTCCACACCATGAACGACAAGACCTTCCCCTCATCGACCCCCGCCTTCGCCGCCACGCTGCGCCGCGCGGCCCTTCTCGTGCTGCTGACCGGCTCACTCGCGGCCTGCTCGGTGATGCGCGGACAGGAGTCGGTCGGCCAGTACACCGACGACGCCAGGATCACGGCCGAGATCAAGTCCAACATGGCCGCCGACAAGGCCGTGGCCGCGACCTCGATCAGCGTGGAGACGCTCAACGGCGTCACCCAGCTGTCGGGCTTCGCGAAGAACCAGATGGAGAAGGATCGTGCGGCGCAGATCGCGCGCGCGGCCCCGGGCGTGCGCTCGGTACGCAACGACATCGTCGTCCGCCCCTGACCGTCCGGCCGCCATCGCCCGGGTCACTTCGGTGATGCGGCGCGACGGCTCGGGGGGTACCGCCCGAGGCGGCAACTCGCACAGAGCAGGAAGATGCCCCGCAGCCGCAGCCTTCACGGCTCGAGAAGGTCAGAGCGAGTCCAAGGACCGGCCGTACCGGGCATCGGCGCCGCCATGTCCGGCTCGCAAGAGGCCGCACGGCGCAGCAAGACCCCGGGCGGCGTGGCCGCAAGCGTAGACGCGCGCCCGGCGCACGCCGGGCGCCTCGCCGCCATGACAGACCGGCTGTCGCGCGGGTCCGTGCACCGCGCGACCCGCGGCGCCGCCTGGTTCGCGCTGCTGGCCTCGCTTGCGCTGACCGTCGCTGCGTGGCGCCTCGCCGACGCGCGCGAGCGGGGGGCCGCGCACACCGACCTCGAGACGAGCGCCGGGCAGATCGCCTCCCGGCTGACCGCACGCATGCTCGCCTACCAGCAGATGCTGCACGGCGCCGCCGGGCTGCTCGCGACCGTGGACTCGGTGAGCCGCGACGACTGGCGGTCCTACGTGAACGCGATCGGCCTCGACGTGCTGCCGGGCATCGAGGGCGTGGGCTGGGCGAAACGCGTGCGCGCGGGCGAGCTCGCCGCACACGTCGAGGCGGCGCGCCAGCAGGGCGTGCCAGACTACCGGGTGTTTCCGCCGGGCAGACGCGACCTGTACGGGCCGGTGACCTACCTCGAGCCGCGCTCCCGAAGCAACCTCCGCGCTGCAGGCTTCGACATGTACGCCGATCCGGCACGGCGCCTCGCGATGCAGGAGGCCCGTGACAGCGGGCGGCCGAGCCTGACCGGGCGGGTGGTGCTGGTCCAGGAGGACGAGCCGACGCACCAGTCCGGCTTCCTGATGTACCTCCCTGTCTACCGCGGCGGCGCGGCGGCGCCGGACACGCTCGAGGCCCGGCGCGAGTCGCTGCTCGGCTGGGTGTACGCGCCCTTTCGCGCCGCGGACTTCGTCGACGCGGCGTTGCACGGAGACGCCGGCGGTCTGCGCTTCGAGCTGCGCGACGCCCGCGACGGCGGCGCCTCGATGTTCGTCGCCGGCATGGCCGCCGCGCCCGAGCGCGAACCGATGCTGCGCATCCCCCTGGCCATGATCAACCGCGAGTGGGAGCTGCTCCTGTGGCCGAGAGCGCCCGCCGCCCATGGCGGACCGCGCGTGTCGCTCGTCATCGCCGTGGGCGGCATCGTCGCGAGCCTGCTGATCTTCGGCATCGTGTGGACCCTCGCCACCACCCGCAGCCGCGCGGTCGCGATCGCCGACCGCATGACGGTCGCGCTGCGCCAGGTCAACGAAACGCTCGAGGCGCGGGTGCGCGAGCGTACGGCGTCGCTGCGCGACAGCAAACAGCGGCTCGCCACCGTCAACGACAAGCTGCGCTCGGTGAACGCGGCATTCCGCATGATCGGCGCGCCCGGGCCGATCGCCGGGCGGCTGGCCGAGGTGGCCGCGCAGCTGCGCACCATCGTGCCGGCCGAGATAGCGCTGGCGGTCGCATTCGGTCCCGAGGGCTCGGGGGTGCCTGCAATCGGGCTGGACGCCGACCCGGTGCTGCCCGAAGCGGAGCGCGAGCGCTGGCGCCTGCGGGCCCTCCAGTCAGACCGCTCCGGCGTGGACTCGCCGCTCGACCCCGGCGGCTCGCTCACCTACCGGCTGCAGGCGCCGCTGCTCGATGCGCGGGGGCGCGCGCGCGGCTACCTGCTGCTCGGGCGAGACGTCGGCGGGTTCCCCGCCGAATACACCGCGGTACTGTCGCAGTTCGCGCTACTGGTGGGCACCTCGCTGTCGCTGCACGAGACGCTGGCGCGCGAGCGCCATGCCCGCGGCGAGGCCGAGCGCGCCGACCGCGCCAAGGAGGAGATGCTGGCGGTGGTGTCGCACGAGCTGCGCACGCCGCTCAACGCGATCCAGGGCTGGCTGGACGTGCTGCGCAGGCGCCGCTCGGATGACGCCGCGATGCTCGACCGCGCGGTCCAGGTGATCCAGCGCAACCTCGACACGCAGGTGCAACTCGTCGACGACCTGCTCGATACGGCGTGGATCGTCAGCGGCAAGCTGCGCCTGGCGCTGCATCCGCTGGACCTCGTGGCGCTGCTGCGCACCACGGTCGACAGCGTTCGCCCGCTGGCCGAGGCCAAGCGCATCACGCTGTCGCTGCACTGCGGCGCCGGCGCCTTCGCGACGGTCGGCGACGCGTCGCGCCTGGAGCAGGTGGTGTGGAACCTGCTCACCAACGCAGTCAAGTTCACGCAGCCGGGCGGCACGGTCTCGGTGCGGCTGGAGCGGCTCGGCTGGCTCGCGCAGCTCGAGGTCGAGGACGACGGCCAGGGGATCGAGGCGGACCTCCTGCCGCACGTCTTCGACCGCTTCCGGCAGGCCGACAGCTCGAGCACGCGCAGCGCGGGCGGCCTGGGGCTGGGGCTCGCGCTGGTGCGGCACATCGTCCAGGCGCACGGCGGGCAGGTGATGGTCCGCAGCGACGGGCCGGGCTGCGGCGCCAGCTTCACCGTGTCGCTGCCGCTTGGCCTGGCCGGACTGCCCGACAGGGCAGCTGGGTCCGACGACTCTGGCGTCGACCCGCCGGTCCCGCAGCGGCCGGGCGTCGTCGAGCTCCAGGGTCCGCCCGCCCCGGCGCCGTCGGACACCGCCATTGCCGACATCTCCCCGGCCGGAGCGGCGTCGAGCGCGGCGCTGCAGGAGGACCGCGCCGCCGGCATGCCCGAGCCGCTGGCCGGCCTGTCGGTGCTGGTGGTCGAGGATCACGACGACTCGCGCGAATTGCTCGCCGAGTTCCTCGCCGCGCAAGGCGCACGGGTGCTGCAGGCCGCCAACGGCCACGATGCGATGGCGCAGTTGCGCACGCTGCCCCGCGACGGGCCGCCGGCCGCGCTCCTGTGCGACATCGGGCTGCCGGGCGAGAACGGCTACGCGCTGCTTGCACGGCTGCGGCGTGCCGAGCAGGACGAAGGGCGCGTACCGGGATCCCGGCTGGTCGCATTCGCGCTGAGCGCCTTCACGCGCGCCGAGGACCGGGAGCGCAGCCTTCAGGCGGGCTTCGTCGAGCACCTCTCCAAGCCGCTCGCGCAGGATGACCTGCTGGCGCGGCTGCGCCTGCTGTGCGACCCGATCGAGGGCGACCGCGCCCTGCAGCCGCGCTGACGCACGCCGGACCTGCGGCGATGCCGCCCGATCCTGGCGGCCGCCCGCACGCCAGGGGGAGGGGCGAGGCCTCAGCCGAGCCTGGGCTGACGCCACGGCGTCGGCAGAAATGTCCGTGCCCCGCGCCGACGGACGGCAAGAACTGCAGGTTCGACGGCGGTATCCCACGCAGGCATGCGGTTTTCGGGGAATGGCACAGCTCTTGCACACCCTCTTGTCTCCAGCCCCCCGTCAGTCCAGGAAGTACCCGATGACTGTTTCGCTTCAACTGCGCGCCGGCCACCATCTGACGATGACGCCGTTCCTGCAGCGCTCGATCCAGCTGCTGCAGCTGTCCTCGCTCGAATTCCAGCAGCAGGTCCAGGAAGTGCTGACCACCAACCCCTTCCTGGAGGTCGTCGAGCCCGATGCCGACGATGGCGACGCGCCCGAGGCACCCGAGTCGGCCGACGTCCGCGCCGACGAAGCGTTGGGCGAGCAGGCGCTCGACGATCTCTGGATCGGCGCCGCCACCGACTTCCGCGCGAGCCGCAGCGGCGAAGACGACTGGGACCCGGCGCTGATGGTCCCGGGCACGCCCACGCTGCGCGAGCACCTGCTGCAGCAGGCGGGCTGCCTGCGGCTGTCGGAGCGCGACCGCGCGCTCGTGCAGACCGTGATCGAGGCGGTCGACCCGTCCGGCTACCTCACGCAGCCGCTCGAGGAGCTCGCGGCGATGTGCGCCGAGGCGTTCCAGGCCGACGCCGACGAACTGCAGGTCGCGCTGCGCCACGTGCAGGCGTTCGACCCGCCAGGCGTCGCCGCGCGCTCGGTCGCGGAATGCCTGCGCCTGCAGCTGCGGGCGCTCGACCCCGACGAGCATCCCGCGCGCACGCTCGCGATACGCATCGTCGACCACCACCTCGGCCTGCTCGCGGCGCACGACTTCCAGCGGCTGCAGCGCGAGCTCGGCTGCGAGGAAGGCGAGCTGCAATCGGCGACCGTGCTGCTACGGGGCCTGACGCCTCGGCCCGGCGCGGGATTCGGTGCCGACGACACGCAGTTCGTGGTCGCCGACGTGATCGTCCAGCCGGTGAAGGGCAAGTGGATCGTCTCGATCAACCCCGAAGTGATCCCGCGCATCCACGTCAGCCGCTTCTACGCGAGCGTCCTGAAGGGCGGGCGCGAAGGCGGCGGCTCGCAGGTGTCGCAGCAGCTGCGCGAGGCGCGCTGGATGGTGCGCAACATCGAGCAGCGCTTCCAGACGATCCAGCGGGTCGCGCAGTCGATCGTCGACCACCAGAGCCGCTTCTTCCAGTACGGACCGATGGCGATGAAGCCGCTGACCCTGGGCGAGATCGCCGACAAGGTCGGGCTGCACGAGTCGACCGTCTCGCGCGTGACCAGCCGCAAGTACATGGCGACCCCGCGCGGGCTGCTCGAGTTCAAGCACTTCTTCGGCAGCCACGTCGAGACCGCGGCAGGCGCGCCGTGCTCGGCGATCGCGGTGCGCGCGCTGATCACCGAGCTGATCGGCGCCGAGGACACGATCAAGCCCCTGTCCGACATCAAGCTCACGCGCCTGCTCGAGCAGCGCGGCATCAGGGTCGCGCGTCGCACGGTGTCCAAGTACCGCGACGCGCTGCACATCCCGTCGGTGGAGGTGCGCCGGATGTCGCAGCGGCCGGCGGCCTGAGACGGCTCAGGAGGTCGGCGGCGCCTCGGCCCGGGCCACGGCCTCGCCGGCCTGCCCGTACTCGCGCAGGCGGTTGTACAGGGTCTTCAGGCTGATGCCGAGCACCTCCGCCGTGCGCTCCTTCACGCCGCCGCAATGCTCGAGCGTCGCGAAGATCATCTGCTTCTCGACCTCGGCGATGGACGAGCCGACCCGCAGCCGCAGCACAGGCCCCGCGGGGTCGCCCCCGGTCGCAGACGATCCGGGCAGGCCCTCGTCGGGCAGTTGCACCTGCTCGATGACCGGGCCGTCGGTCATGATCGCGGCGCGCTGCACCACGTTGCGCAGCTCGCGCACGTTGCCAGGCCAGTGGTACTGCTTGAGTCGCTCGAGCGCACTCGGCGCGAGCCGTCGCGAGCCACCCTCACGCGCTTCGATCGAGGCGAGGAAGTTGGGCGCCAGCAGGTCGATGTCCTCGAGCCGCTCGCGCAGCGGCGGCAGCAGCACCTGGAACACGTTGAGCCGGTAGTAGAGGTCCTCGCGCAGCTTGCCGTGCTGCACCGCCTCCATCGGCTGGCGGTTGGTGGCCGCGATGATGCGCACGTCGGTCTCGAAGAGCTCGTCGGAGCCCACGCGCATGAACGCGCCGGTCTCGAGCACGCGCAGCAGCTTGACCTGCAGGTCGAGCGGCATCTCGGTGATCTCGTCGAGGAACAGCGTGCCGCCGTGCGCGCGCTCGAAGAAGCCACGGTGCTGGCGCATCGCGCCGGTGAAGCTGCCCTTCTCGTGGCCGAACAGCTCGCTCTCGATGAGCTGCGGCGAGATCGCGCCGCAGTTGACCGCGAGGAAGGGCTGCGTGCGCCGGCGCGACAGCTCGTGGATGGTCAGCGCGACCACCTCCTTGCCGGTGCCGCTCTCGCCGACCAGCAGCACGTTGACCACCGTGGGCGCCACCCTCGCGATCTGGTCGTAGACGCGCTGCATCGGCTGCGAGCGCCCCCACAGCTGCCCGAAGCGCCCGCTGGTGCGGAACTCCTGGCGCATGTCGGAGATCTCGGCGCGCAGGTCGCCCGGCTGCGCGAGACGGCTCAGCACGCGCTTGAGCTGAGCGACGTTGACCGGCTTGGTGAGGTAGTCGGCGGCGCCCACCCGCAGCGCCTGGATGGAGGTCTCGAGCGTTGCGTGGCCGGTGATGAGGACGATCTCGGCGTTGCCGCGCAGCTCGGTGTCCTCGAAGAGGTCCAGGCCGCTGCCGTCGGGCAGCCGCAGGTCGAGCAGCACGGCCTGTGCCGGCATCATCATCAGCTGCTGGCGGGCCTCGCGCAGGCTGCCCGCCACCGCGGTGGTGAACCCTTCCCCACGCACGACCGTGGCCAGCATGTCGGCCGAGTTCGGTTCGTCGTCTACGATCAGTACGTGAGTCATGTCGGATTATACGAGCGCGCGGGACGCCGCCCGCGGCCCGACGACCCGCGGACCCGCCTTATCTGCGGGCATGGAACCTGCTGGTGGCTCCAAAGGATGCCCGGGAACCGAGGAGTGATTCCTATGCCGCTCGTCTACATGAACAGCTGGGCCAGTCTGGCGCTGCGGGCGCTCGCACTCATGGTGCTGGCGCTGGTGCAGTGGCAGGCCGGGGGTGCGCCCGCAGGCCCGCCCGGGCTGGCCTGCGCAGCGCTGGTGCTGCTCGCCAGCGCCGCCCATCCGACCAGCATCGCGCTGCGCTCGGGCAGCTGGCCGTCGCTCCGCCTGCTGTCCGCCGCGCAGGCCGCCGTCGCGCTCGCGCTGGCCACGATGCTCGCGCTCGCCGCGGCCGGCATCGGCGAGAGCGGCGCGCAGGCCGCCGCGCTCACGGCGCCGCTGGCGCTCGGCCTCGCCGCGATCGCGGTGGTCGACGGCCTCGTCCAGCACGGCCGGCTGCGGCGCGAGCACGGTGGTGGCTGGCCGGCGCTCGCCGTCTCCATCGCCGCCGGCTCCGCAGGCACCGCGCTGCTCGCCGCACTCACCGCAGACGCCGCCGCCCGCGATCTGCAGGTCGCCGCCGGCCAGCTGACCGCGGTCTGCGCGATCGCGCTGGCGTTCTGGATCACGCATTCGGCACTGCGTCTGCGTCGGGCGGGCCGGGCCGCATTGCGGGCGCGCCAGCGGGATTGGGCGCTGGTTCATTCGCCGCTTGCCGTGCCGCAGGATCGGGATCCGCGACATTCGCCCTCCCCCCTGCCCCAGGGGAGCTGACCGCGGCGGGCGCCGCCGTGGCGCTGAGCAGTGCGTGGCGCTCGGCCAGCACGCGCAGCACCTCGTCGGGATCCGCGGGCTTGGTGAGGTGCAGGTCGAAGCCCGCCTCGCGGGCGGCCTGCCGGTCGCGCTCGCGGCCGTAGCCGCTGACCGCCACCAGCAGCAGCGACGGGTCCCACGGGGCACCGCTCTCGGCGCGCAGCCGTCGCGCGACCTCGTAGCCGCTCAAGCGCGGCAGGCCGATATCGAGCAGCACCACGTGGGGCTTGAAGCGCTCAGCGCGCAGCAGCGCCTGCTCGCCGTCGTACGCGCATTCGACCAGATAGCCCTCGAGGCCGAGCAGCAGGCTCATGCTCTGGGCCGCGTCGACGTTGTCGTCGACGACCAGCACCCTGCATTGGCCGGAAGGGTCGTCTGCGACCGGCGTGGCGTGTCCCATGTCGTGTGCTCCGGAGACGCCGCCGACGCGTCAGGCGCCCGGGCCGGTTTCGTTCCGCGCCGTCGCGGATCCGTCGAAGAAAGAAAAGCGGATCTCGAGCGCGGCGCCGACGCGTCCGTCGCCCTGCGGACCGATCCGCGCACCGTGCGCCTCGAACTCCAGTGCGGCGTGCAACAGGTCGAGGGCGAGGCGCTTGCCGCCGTCGGAGCCGAACACGCTCCAGATCGACAAGCCTTCGCCGTCGCCCTCATCGACGCTCAAGCGCAGCAGCGGCTCGCCGTCGGCGCCCGCGCGCAGCTCGAACCTCAGCGGCGCCGACGGCATGCCGTGGCGCATCGCGAAGCGTCCGAGCGACTGCAGCCCGGCATCGAAGGCTGCGCGATCGCCGCGGACGCGCACGCCGCGCAGGCTGTCGTCGATGCGTACGCCGATCTCGCGGCCCGCGGCGTGCGCGGCGGGGCCGAGCGCCTCGGCGGCATCGGCGACGACGCCATCGAGCGCGACCGCCAGGTGATCGGTGCTCGCGCCTGACGGCATCGACAGGCGCAGCACCTGGCCGAGCGTATCGATCTGCGCGATCTGCTGGTCGAGCGCACGACGCATCCCGGCCAGCGCGCGGTGCGAGGCGTCCGGACGCAAGGTCGAATCGGCGGACAGCAGGTGCAGCCACCCCGACAGCGCGTTCAACGGATTGCGCAGCTCGTGCGTGACCAGCGACGCGAACTCGTCGGTGGTCATCCGTCGCAGGGGTCCCGCCTTGGGCGAGTTCATGTCGGGCCAGCCGGAGTGCATCTGGCCCGATTGAACCACATCGCCGGGCGCCGGACGGCGCCCAACAGGCTGCTCAGGGTCACTTGCCCGGATGATCCGTGCTGCCCCGGCCCGGATGATCGGAGGCGGGTCGCAGGGGCCGCAGCGGATGCTCGGATCCGTCGTTGCGGGGCGTGCGCGGTGATTCGCGTCGTCGGGTCATGGCCTCATCTCCTGGTGGTCTGCGGCGCCGTCGTGCGTGCGCCGGATCAAGCCGTGCAGGCAACGACCATGCCCGCGAGTGGCGTTGCCGACGACCGGCGCCATCGGGCGCATCCCGGCGGGTTCGCGCCCGGGCGCCGCGCGCGGACGACTCCGGGCGCGGCCGGACGGCGTCCGGGGCGGTGCGCCCGGGCGGGCCTGCTCAGCGCACCGAGCCGCGCCGGAACAGGTTGACGATCGCCAGCAGGATGACCGCACCCACCAGCGACACGACCAGCGCGCCGATGCTGAAGTTGCTCTGGTTGATCGTGCCGACTCCCATGAGCGGCGAGATCAGCCAGCCGCCGAGCATCGCGCCGACGATGCCGACGACGACGTTCAGCAGGATGCCCTGCGATGCGTCGGTGTGCATGATCAGGCTGGCGAGCCAGCCGATCACTCCGCCGACGACGAGCCAGATGAGCAGATTCATGGCGTTCTTCCTTATGAAATTGCGCGGGAGTGCCTCCTTCCCTTAGCAACCGCCATGCCCGGTTACGGTCGGACGGCGTCGGTGTCGGCGCCGCCGCGGCGGCGTGGCCCAGGCACGGCGTGCCGGCCCCGGCTCCGCTGTCGGCGAGCGGCGCGCTCACCCATAATAGGTCCATCGGCGGCCCCCGGGTCGCCTGCGGAGGAGACATGAAGACCTACGCCAATCCGGTGTTCAAGTACCGGCGCAGCCCCGATCAGCGCGCGGACGGCGCCGTCCGACACCCTGTCGTCGTCGTCGGGGCGGGTCCGGTCGGCCTGTGCACCGCGATCGACCTCGCCGCCCAGGGCACGCCGGTGGTGCTGCTCGACGAGGATCAGACCGTCAGCGTCGGCTCGCGGGCCGTCTGCTATGCCAAGCGCACCCTCGAGATCCTCGACAGGATCGGCTGCGCCCAGCCGGTGGTCGAGCGCGGCGTCAGCTGGAACCGGGGCCGCGTGTTCGTGCGCGAGCGCGAGATCTACGGCTTCGACCTGCTGCCCGAGGCCGGCCACCAGCGGCCGGCCTTCGTGAACCTGCAGCAATACCACTTCGAGGACGTCTTGGTCGCGCGCGCCGATGCGCAGCCCGGCCTCGACCTGCGTTGGCGCAGCCGCGTCACGGCGGTCACCCCGTCGGCCGACGGCGTGTCCGTGACCGTCGAGACGCCGGACGGCCCCTACCGCCTGGAGTGCGACTGGCTGGTCGTCGCCGACGGCGCGCGCAGTCCGGTTCGGCACATGCTCGGGCTGGAGAGCCACGGCCAGGTCTTTCGCGACCGGTTCCTGATCGCCGACGTGCTGATGAAGGCCGACTACCCGACCGAGCGCTGGTTCTGGTTCGATCCGCCCTTCCATCCCGGACAGTCGGTGCTGCTGCACCGGCAGGCCGACAACCTCTGGCGGGTCGACTTCCAGCTCGGCTGGGACGCCGATCCGGACGAGGAGAAGAAGCCCGAGCGGGTGCTGCCCCGGCTCCGGGCGATGCTCGGCGACCGCGAGTTCGAGTTGGAGTGGGTGAGCGTCTACACCTTCCAGTGTCGCCGCATGGAGCGTTTCCGCCACGGGCGCGTGCTGTTCGCGGGCGACGCCGCCCACCAGGTCTCGCCGTTCGGGGCGCGCGGCGCCAACTCGGGCATCCAGGACGCCGACGCGCTGGCATGGCGACTCGCGCACGTGGTGCGCGGCGAGGCCGATCCGTCGGTGCTGGACGCCTGGTCGCGCGAGCGCGAGGCCGCCGCCGACGAGAACATCCTCAACTCCACCCGGAGCACCGACTTCATCACGCCCAAGTCGGCGGTCGCGCGGGCGTTCCGCGACGCCACGCTGGCGCTCGCCGAGACCTTGCCCTTCGCGCGCAGGCTGGTCAACAGCGGCCGGCTCTCGACGCCCGCCACCCTCGACGCCAGCCCGGCCAACGCGCCCGACGACGCACCGTTCGCGGCGCCGGCGATGCGCCCCGGCGCGCCCTCGACCGACGCGCCGCTCGCGAGCCCGGAGGGCGAGCCCTCGTGGTGGCTGCAGCGCACGGGCGGGCGCTTCGACCTGCTGATGTTCGTCGACCCCGCCGACCCCGTGCGCTGCGCGGCCGAGGTCGCGGCGCTGCTCGATGCGGTCGCGCACCGCGGCCTGCCGCGCCCGCGCGTCCACCTGATGCTGCCGGCCGGCTCGCGCCATGCCGTGCCGCTCGCCGAACGGCTCGACAACCGGCGGCTCGAGGGCGTCGAGGCGCTGATCGACCGCGACGGGCTGATGGCGCGCCGCTGCGACGCACGGCCGGGCACCGCCTACCTGCTGCGGCCAGACCAGCACGTCTGCGCCCGCTGGCGCACGCTGGACGGGCCTGCGCTCGCCGACGCGATCGGCCGCGCGCTCGGGCGGGCGCCCGCGGGCGCCCCGACCGGCACCGACGCCGCCAGCGGCGCCGCTTCGGACCCCGGCGGCGGCGCGGTCTGCGCAGCGCCCGCAGCCCTCGCCGCAGAGCCCGCCGGGCGCGGTCGCGCCGCGACCGGCGCGCCGGGGCTCTCAGAAGGAATCCGACCATGAGCGCCCGACTGAACGTGGACTCCGGCCTCGAGCGGCCCGACGACTTCTACGAGGCGCTGATCGCCGCGCACCGCGGCCTGGACGATGCGCAGAGCGTGCAGTTCAACTGCCGGCTGGTATTGCTGCTCGCCAACCACGTCGGCGACCCGGCGGTGCTGCAGGAGGCGCTGCGGCTCGCCGGGCGCGACCTCGCGCCGACCGGGCCCGCTGCGCAGGCCGGATCCGCCGCGTCCTGATCAACGCGGCGCCAGCACCACCGCCGCGCCGCCCTGCGCGCTGACCAGCCTGGACAGCGCCCCGAACAGTTCGTCGCCGCTGCGCCCGTCGATCCAGCGGGCGCCGTCCTGGCGGAAGTGAAAGCCGCCCGAGCGGGCCGCGATCCAGATCTCGCGCGCAGCCGAATGACTGTTGACGATGACCTTCGAATCGTCCTCGAAGGTGAGCGTGATCACGTTGTCGGTGCGCTCGATCTCCACGTCGATGGCGTCGTCATCGACGGCCCGCTCGAGGCATGCCTCGATCGCGTCGAGCGTCGCTTCGGCGGCCTTCTGGAACCCCTGTTCGCTCATGCTATGCTGGCCTCATGGATCGCGAGAACGGTCGCACGCGCCGGCATCCGGCGCTGTCGGCGGGGATTCTAGCCGGTTCGGTGCTGGTGTCCGCGGTGCTCTCGGCCTGCGGCCAGCGCGGCCCGCTGTACCTGCCCACGCCGCCGGCCGAGCCGCCCGCGAAGGCCGGCGCGCGGACGCCGGGTACGCCCGCGCCGGCACCGCCGCGCGAGCGCACCGAGCTCCCGTCCGCCAGCACCCCGACCGGCGCGCCGCCGCCCTACTGACCGATCCGCAGTCCCAGCAGCGCCCGAGCCTGGCCGGCCCGTCGGCCACGGCGTCCTTCTTCGAGGTTGTCCGATGCACTGGTTTCCCACCGTCGGCGGTTGCCTGCACGCCGAGCAGGTTCCGCTGACCGAGATCGCCGAACGCTTCGGCACACCCACCTGGGTCTACTCGCGTGCCGCGATCGAGGAAGCCTGGACCGAATTCGAGCGGGCCACGGCCGGCCGTCGCGCGCTGGTCTGCTATGCGATCAAGGCGAACAGCAACCTCGCGATCCTCGAGCTGCTGGCGCGCCGTGGGGCGGGGTTCGACATCGTGTCGGGCGGGGAGCTCGCCCGCGTGCTGGCCGCCGGCGGTGACCCGCGAAAGACCGTGTTCTCGGGCGTTGGCAAGAGCGCGGCCGAAATGAGGCAGGCGCTCGCCGCAGGCGTGCGCTGCTTCAACGTCGAGTCCGAGAGCGAACTGGTACGCCTCGACGCGGTGGCGGGCGCGATGGGCGTGCGCGCCCCGATCTCGCTGCGCGTGAACCCGGACGTCGACGCCGGCACACACCCCTACATCTCCACCGGCCTGCGCGAGAACAAGTTCGGGATCGCCCACGAGCGCGCGCTCGCCGCCTATCGGCAGGCCGCCGCGCTGCCCAACCTGCGCATCGAGGGCATCGACTGCCATATCGGTTCGCAGATCACCGAGCTCGCGCCCTTCCTCGCGGCCCTCGACCGCGTGCTCGAGCTGGTCGAGGCGCTCGCCACCGAAGGCATCGTGCTGCACCACCTCGACCTGGGCGGCGGCCTGGGGATCGCCTACCGCGACGAGACGCCGCCGGCACGCGACGCGCTGCTCGCCGCGATGTTCGCGGGCATCGACGCCTGGGCCGCGCGCACCGGGCGCGCGGTGCCGGAGGTCATGTTCGAGTTCGGTCGCTCGATGGTGGGCAACGCGGGCCTGCTGCTCACCCGCGTGGAGGTGCTCAAGCACAACGGCGACCGGCGCTTTGCGGTCGTCGATGCGGCGATGAACGACCTGATGCGGCCCGCGATGTACGAGGCCTGGCACGAGATCGTGCCGGTCGCGCCGGCGCCGGGCCAGCAGCAGGTCTACGACGTCGTCGGGCCGGTGTGCGAATCGGGCGACTGGCTCGGCCGGGCACGCATGCTCGCGATCCGCGAGGGCGACCTGCTCGCGATCCTGTCGGCCGGCGCCTACGGGATGTCGATGAGCTCCAACTACAACACGCGCCCGCGCGGCGCCGAGGTGATGGTCGACGGCGGCACCGTGCACGTGGTTCGCGAGCGCGAGCGCGTCACCGACCTGTTCGCGGGCGAACACACGCTGGCGCGCGGCTGACGGCGACTTCGATTCATCCGCGGTCCGACAGGGCCCCGCGGCGGGTCGGTCGGTGAGCTCGCGCCGGAGCCCGGCTCAGGACTTGCCGCGCGGGCAGCCGAGGTCGCCCTCTGGGCAGCGCCCGAGCCGATCGAGCTCGGCCGCGCGCTCGTGCGTCATCCGCGCGGCGCACCGCGTGCGGACCATGGGTGCCGCGCTGCCGCCGAGGGCCGCGCTCGCCTCTTAGTCGCACGCCGCGGCGCGCCAGCCGAGCCAGGCTTTCTGCGCGCGCCGCAGGGCGTCGCGCTGCGGCGCGTCGAGCGACGCCGACACCGACCGGTAGGCCGCAGCCAGCCGCGCGTCGGCCGCGCGGCTGGCCTCCTGGGCGCAGCGGTTCATATCGGCCTGGGTGCGCTGCATGCCGCAGTCCGGCGCGGGCTGCGCCGGCGGCGCGGTCCCCTGCGCCCGCGTCGCACCCGGCGCCACGAGCAAGCACGCCGCGAGCACCGTCGCGCCCAGCGCCGCGCTCGCCCCGAGCGCCTGAGGCATTGCAGGCCCGCGCCGTGCGCCCGCCAGCGTCATGGCCGCCGCGTCGAGGGTCCGCGCACGAAGCCCCGGGCGCGCAGCCGGTCGAATACCCGCCAGCCCAGCATCAGCGCCACCGCGGCCGCGTACCAGCCCACCTCGGAATAGTCGTTCTTGCCCGACTTGTGCCACCAGTAGTGCAGCACCGCCGCGATCGCGACCCCGTACACCAGCCGGTGCAGCCGCCCCCAGTCTCGCCCGAGCCGGCGGATCATCGCGTCGGTCGAGGTCACGGCGAGCGGGATCATCAGCACGAGGGCAACGAAGCCCACCGTGATGAACGGCCGCTTGATCACGTCGCGAACGATCGCCGCGACGTCGAACCACTGGTCGAGCCAGAAGTAGGTCGTGAAGTGGAGCACCCCATAGAAGAACGCGAACAGCCCGAGCATCCGGCGCAGTCGCAGCAGCCAGACCAGGCCGGTGAGACGGCGAAGCGGCGTGATCGCCAGCGTCACGCACAGCAGCACCAGTGTCCAGGTGCCGGTGGACCGCGTCACCAGCTCCACCGGATTGGCGCCGAGCCCGCCGAAGGCGCCCGTGGTGCCCGCCAGCACCAGGCGCGCGAGCGGTCCCAGCGCCAGCAGGAACACGCCCGCCTTGAGCGCGCGCAGACGCCCGGGCGGGGGCGGCAGTCGGCGGACGGCCGGCCGACGCGCGTCAGTAGAAGCGCTTGAGGTCCATTCCGGCATACAGGCCTGCCACCTGCTCGGCATAGCCGTTGAACATCAGCGTCGGTCGCTTGCGCGCGATGAACCCGTCCTCGCCGATGCGCCGCTCGGTCGCCTGCGACCAGCGCGGGTGGTCGACGTTGGGATTCACATTGGAGTAGAAGCCGTACTCCTGCGGCGCCGAGCGCGTCCACGCGGTGACCGGCTGCTTCTCGACGAAGCGGATCTTCACGATCGACTTGCCGCTCTTGAAGCCGTACTTCCAGGGAATCACCATGCGCACCGGCGCGCCGTTCTGGTTCGGCAGCAGCTCGCCGTACAGCCCGAAGGTCAGCAGCGTCAGCGGATTGTTCGCCTCGTCGATGCGCAGCGCCTCGGTGTAGGGCCAGGCGAGCACCGAGGAGCGCAGCCCGGGCATCTGCTTGCTGTCGTTGAGGGTCACGAACTCGATGAACTTCGCGTCACCGGTCGGCTCCACCCGCTTGATCAGCTCGGCGAGCGGATAGCCCACCCAGGGGATCACCATCGACCAGCCCTCCACGCAGCGCATCCGGTAGACGCGCTCCTCCATCGGGGCGAGCTTGAGGAGTTCGTCCAGGTCGAAGACCCTGGGCTTGCCGACCGCGCCCTCGACGGAGACGGTCCAGGGCCGAGTCTTCAGGGCGCCGGCGTATTTCACCGGGTCGTCCTTGTCCAGGCCGAACTCGTAGAAGTTGTTGTACGTGGTCACGTCCTTGTAGTGCGTGGGATTGTCCATCAGCGGATAGGGCCCCGGCTTCGATGCGAGCTTCAGTTCGGGCTTGCCGGATTGCGCCTGGAGTGGGGCCGCAGCCGGAAAGGCGAGCCCGGCGGCTGCGGCCTGCACGATCCGCCTGCGCTGCTGCCAGACGCGACGCGGCGTGATCTCGGAAGGCAGGGGCTCGTGGCGGTGGGGGGTCCTGATCAGCATGGCGGTCTCCTGAGCTGCGACTGAGTCGTCATTCTGGGGGAGTCCTGAACTTCGGGCGAGCACATGACGCGCGCCGGCCCCGAAACGAGCACGGGCGCCCGAGGGCGCCCGCCAGCGGTCTGCCGCAGCAGCGGACGGCCCGCGGGCCCGCCCGATCAGCGCAGCCCGGCGATGTAGTCGGACACGGCCTTGATCTCGCGGTCGGACAGGCGGGCCGAGATCGCGGTCATCTGCGCATTGTTGTTGCGCTGGCCGGCACGGAACTGCAGGAGCTGGGATTCGGTGTACTCGGCCCACTGGCCCGCCATCCGCGGATACTGGGCCGGGATGCCGGCGCCGCTCGGACCATGGCAACCGGCGCAGGCCGGTACCTGCTTCTCGGGGATGCCGCCGCGGTAGATCTTCTGGCCGAGCTCCACGAGTTCCTTGCTGCGGGCCGTGGACGGCTTCTGCGCCTGGCTCGCGTAGAACGCGGAGACGTTGCGCTTGTCCTCGTCCGACAGCGTCGCGGCCATGCCCATCATGATCGCGTTGGCGCGCTCGGCGTCCTTGGCGCCCTTCTGCGGCACGAAGTTGACCAGCTGCTTGTAGAGATAGTCGGCGTGCTGGCCGGCGAGCTTGGGATTGGCCGGTGTCGGGGAGTTGCCGTCAGCGCCGTGGCAGGCCGCGCACACCTGGCCCGCGATCTGCTGGCCCTTGCTGGCGTCGACCTTCCTGGCGGGCTCGGCGGCCAGTGCGCCGCCGGCGAGCAGCAGCGAGGCGCCGAGCGAGGCGGCCCAGCGTGCCGCGCCGACAAGCGGGCCGGCCCATCGCCGCTGCCCCGCCGAGGGCTTGCCGTGCACCGCGTGTTCGCTCGCGGTCCTGGCCAATCGGGTCATCGCTCGGTTCATCAAACACACCTGAAATTCGTGAATGCGCGCAAACCCGGGATTGTACAATAGCCCCGGTCCATGCCCCTCTTGCTGACCGCCCGCTTCCACACGACCGTCGCAGCACTGCCGCAGCTTCCCCGCGACGGCCTGCTCGAGGTCGCCTTCGTCGGCCGCTCCAACGCCGGCAAGTCCTCCGCCATCAACGTCCTGTGCAACCGCCGCCGGCTTGCGTTCTCTAGCCGCACGCCCGGACGCACCCAGGCGCTCAACTACTTCGCGGTGGGCCCGGTCGACCGCCCCGTCGCCTACCTCGTGGACACGCCGGGCTACGGGTACGCGTCGGCGCCGCTCGAGACCAAACGCGGATGGGACCAGCTCGCCGGCCAGTATCTGCAGGACCGGCCGCAGCTGGCCGGCGTCGTGCTGCTGGTCGACATCCGGCGCCAGCTCACCGACCTCGACCGCCGCCTGATCGGCTGGGTGCCGCCCGGCGTGCGGCTGGCACTGGTGCTGACCAAGTCCGACAAGCTCGGCCGCCAGGTCGGCCGCCAGGCGATGGTCGACGTGCGTGCCGAAATCGAGCGGATCCGCCCGGGCGCCGAGAACCTGACGCTGCAGTTCTCCGCGCTGAACCGGTCGGGCAGCGACGAGCTCGCCAGGTTGGTGGAGAATTGGCTCGAGACCGGCCTGCCCGCCACGCCGGCCCGGACCGTACCCGCCGCGGGGCCCGCGGCTGAAAAAAAGCCCCGACGGCCGTGAAGCCTTGGGGCCGAATAGCCTTTGAGTGGATCGCAGGCGCCCGCCCAGGGAGGACAAGCGGGAGACAGTCGGGTAACCGTCTGTCGTTCATCATAGATACCGTGTGAGAATTTGCAACTAGTTCTTGACCGGCTGATCCGCTCGCTGACCGACGAGTTCAAAGGACCGACGAATGTCTGACTATCTTCATGTTCTGCAAGGGTTTCCGGCAAACCGTCCCCGCCGGTTGCGACGCGACGACTTCACCCGCCGCCTGGTCCGCGAGAACGCGGTGACCGCCGATGACCTGATCTATCCCTGTTTCGTCGTGGACGGACAGGGCATCACCCAGGACGTGCCGTCGATGCCCGGCGTCGCCCGCCATTCCATCGACCGCCTGCTCGGCGTCGCCGAGCAGTGCATGACGCTGCGGGTGCCGGTGCTCGCCATCTTTCCGGTGATCGACCCGGCGCTGAAGACGCCCGACGGGCGCATCGCCACCGATCCCGACGGCCTGGTGCCCCGCGCCGTGCGGGCGGTCAAGCAGCGGTTCCCGCAGCTCGGCGTGCTCACCGACGTGGCCCTCGACCCGTTCACCAGCCATGGCCAGGACGGCGTGATGGACGAGTCGGGCTACGTGATCAATGACGTGACCGTCGACATCCTGCGCGCGCAGGCCGTGGTGCAGGCCGAGGCGGGGGTCGACATCGTCGCGCCCTCCGACATGATGGACGGCCGGGTGGGCGCGATCCGCCAGGCCCTCGAGGGCGCGGGCCATATCCACACGCGGATCATGGCGTACTCCGCCAAGTACGCGTCCGGCTTCTACGGACCGTTCCGCGACGCCGTCGGATCGGCGGCCAACCTGGGCAAGGGCGACAAGAAGACCTACCAGATGGACCCGGCCAACAGCGACGAGGCGCTGCGCGAGGTGGCGCTCGACCTGCAAGAGGGCGCCGACATGGTCATGGTCAAGCCGGGCATGCCCTACCTCGACATCGTGCGCCGCGTGAAGGACACCTTCAGCGTGCCGACCTTCGTCTACCAGGTCAGCGGCGAGTACGCGATGATCAAGGCGGCCGCCGCCAACGGCTGGCTCGACGAGCGCACGGTCGCGCTGGAGGCGCTGCTCGCCTTCAAGCGCGCCGGCGCCGACGGCGTGCTGACCTATTACGCGCTGGATGCGGCGCGATGGCTGAAGCAGGGCTGAGCCCGCCTCGCGGCGGCCCGCCGGACCCCGGCCTGCAGGGCGTCGCCCCGGCAGCCGCCGTGGCCCTGGACGGCAGCGAGGTCGCCCCCGGCACACCGCTCGACGGTACCGCGCCCGCGGCGCAGCCGGTCACGATCATGTGGATCGAGCCCGGCCGCTGCGAGATCCTGACCGAGCTGCCGGAGCCCCTCCCCGCCAGGGGCTTCGCATGGGTGGACGCTCACTTCGATGCGCCGCGGGCCTGGGTCGACACGGCCGAGCGACTGACCGGCGTGACGGTCCTGGAGGAGCACCTGGTGGACGCCGAGAACCCGGCGCACCCTTCGCACTACGACTCCACCCGCGGGTACGAGATGATCGTCTTCCGGGGCCTGGCGGTCCGCCCGGACCCCGACCGGGCCGAGGCGATCCGGATCCGCACCCGGCCCACGGTCTTCTTCCTCTTTCCGCGCTGCATCGTCAGCGTGCGCGCCGCCGACAGCCGCCAGGTGCCGGCCCTGCGCCAGCGCCTGCTGGAGGCCGGCCGGTTCAAGCAGCGGCTGCCCACGCGCCCGGAGGAGCTGATGCTGCGGATCCTCAACGGCATGGTCGACCGCTACCTCGAGCTGCGCCAGCCACTGACCGAGCAGCTCGAGTTCTGGCAGCGCGAGCTGCTCGACCCTCGCCGGCCCTTCCAGGACTGGGTATCGCTACTCGAGTCGCGCCGCCAGCTTCGCAAGCTCGAGAACCTGTCCGAGGAGCAGCTCGACGCCCTGCAGGAATGGCGCGACGAGCGCCTTGACCGGCGCGGCGGCGACGACGAGCGACACGCCGACTGGGCCGACGCGACCGACGAGCACGCCCACGGCCGCATGGCCGAGCCGGCCACGCCGACGCTGCCGCCGCTGTCCGACGCCCTGGAGGTCCGGGTCAACGACCTCGTCGAGCACATCGAGCGGGTGCGCGGCCACGCCCGGCGGCTGGAGTCCACGGTCGAGTCGGCGGTGCAGCTGCACTTCTCGGCGACCGCCCACCGCACGAACCAGATCATGCGGACCCTGACGGTGATCACCGCCATCTTCATGCCGCTGACCCTGATCACCGGCGTCTTCGGCATGAACTTCGAGGTGATGCCGGGCATTCACTCGCCGGCCGGCTTCTGGTGGACCATCGGCACGATGGGCGCGATCGCCCTCGGCCTGATCGGCTTCTTCAGGACCCGGCGCTATCTGGCGGAGACCGGGCTGCGCGGCGGCGCGGACGCCAGGCGGCGCCGCCGGCAGGGCTAGGCGCTCGGCGCCGCAGGACGCGCCGGATCCGGGCGCTATCGCCGGGCGGCGCGCAGCGTCCCGGGCACGGCGGCGGCCTCGACCGCTGGTGCCCCGGCCGCTCGCGCCTTGTTCGCCGGGGCAGCCTTGCCGGCACGCCTCGCTCCCGGCGGCCCGGCGGCGACGGGATCGAGGCCGGCCTGGCGGTGGGAGCGCGTCGCCCTGGCCTGACCTCCGGCGGTCGCACCGCCCGCCACCCCCTTGCCTGAGGGCAGCCTCGACTCGCGCATCGCCCGCGCTTGGCGCAGTGCCGTGTCGACCAGCGCATCGGCCATCCAGGTGGCGATCCGCTCGACCTCCCGGTCGGGCAGCCCCCAGATGTCCTTCAGGATCACGACCGGCTCGATGCCATAGACCACGGACAGTGCCCGGTGCAGGCGATCGCGCAGCGTCGGGGGCAGGTCCAGCGGCGCGATCGCGTGCGCCAGGATCCGGATGCGGTGGCCGCGCCGATAGGGCACCTCCTCCAGGAGGCCCGCGCGCTCAAGCCCCCACTGTTCCAGCGCCAGCAGCGCGGCCGCGCGAAGCTGCGGCTCGAACTCCTTGAACCGGGGAAAGGTCTCCGCGAACAGCTCGCGCACCCGCTCGCGGCCGTCCAGATCGTCCGGCGACAGGTTGCGCAGCGGCCCGAGCGATGCCTCGACCACTGCGGTGATCAGCGCGCTGCGGCTGCCGAAGCATCGGTACGCGGTAGCACGCGACACCTTCGAGCGCACGGCGACCTCGGCCACCGAAGGGATGTGGCCGTCGGCACGGATCAGCGCCATCGCCGTGTCGAGCAGCAGGCGGACCGTGGCCGGCTTGACACCGCGCTCGGGCGGCGCAGTCGGCGCGACGGGCGGCGCGCCGACCGTGTGCTTGGGACGTGACGTGCGATATCTCCGGCAGGAGGGTTTTTCGACCCGATGCTTGTGAACGGCGCGACAGCGTCGCTATACTGATCCGATCCTGTTTTGAGACGCAAGTCTCACGCGCTCTGCGCGGGTGGGCAGGTGACAACGTTGCGCGGCCGACCGGTGCTCACCGGCGTGACCATGGGCACGAGGAGATACGCTGCATGCGTCTTGCCACCTGGACCTGGGGCGGCCGGCACTACGTCGGCAGCGTCTCGGCGTGCGGCCGCGACGCGACGCCGCTTGCGGTCGCCGAGCCAGACCTGGGCGTGCTGGGCCTGATCGATCGCCTGTCCCGAGGCGAGAGCCTGCCGCCTGCGGCGGGTGCGCGCCTCCCGGTCGACGCCATCACGCTGCGCCCCCCGCTGCCCCGTCCGCGACGCGGCCTCTTCTGCGTCGGGCGCAACTACCGCGCGCACGCCGCGGAACTCGCCGGCAGCGTGTTCCGCAGCCAGATGCCGCAGGAAGACAAGTGGCCGATCGTCTTCACCAAGCTCGCCGAGTGCGTGGTGGGGCCGTATGACGCGGTGCGGCTGCCCGACGCGTCCGCCTCGCAGCAGATCGACTACGAGTCCGAGCTCGCCGTGATCATCGGGCGCGGCGGGCGCGACATCCCGCGCAGCCGGGCGATGGACCATGTCTTCGGCTACACGGTCGTCGACGACGTGACCGCGCGCGACGTCCAGATGCGTCACCAGCAATGGGATCTCGGCAAGAGCTTCGACACCTTCTGCCCGATGGGCCCGTGGATCGTCACCGCCGACGAGATGGACGGCCGCGACACCCGCGTGCGCGGCTGGGTCAACGGCGAACTGCGGCAGGACGGCAGCACGCGCGACATGATCTTCGACATCCCGACGCTCATCGAGACCTGCTCGCGCGGCATCACGCTGCTGCCGGGCGACGTCATCGCGACCGGCACGCCGGCCGGCGTGGGCATGGGGTTCGAGCCGCCGCGCTGGCTGCGCGAGGGCGACGTGGTGCGCATCGAGGTCGACGGCATCGGCGCGATCGAGAACCGATTCTCCAGGACGGCGGGCGACTGAACCATGGCCATCGTCTGGATCGACAGGATGGCGGTGGACACCCGCGGCGAGGGCGACCCGGTGGTGTTCGTGCACGGCCTGGGCGGGACGATGAATGCATGGACCCCGCTGCTGCCGGCCCTCTCGCGCTGGCGTTGCGTGAGGGTCGAGCTGCCGGGCGCGGGCCGCTCGGACCGGGCCTACGCGGTCGCCGAAGGCGCCCCGCCGCTGTCGGCCGAAGGACATGCAGACGCGCTGCAGCGCGTCTGCGACACGCTGGGCCTGGCCCGCGCGCACTTCGTCGGGCATTCGTTCGGTACGCTGATCTGCCAGCACCTCGCGGCCAGGGCGCCCGGGCTGGTGCGCAGCCTGACGCTGTTCGGCGCGCTGTGGCAGCCTGCGCCCTCGATGCGCGACGCCATGCGCGCGCGTGCCGCGACGGTCCGTGCGCAGGGCCTGTTCGAGACCGCCGAGGGCATCTCCGAATTCGCGCTGTCCGCCGGCACGCGCGAGCAGCAGCCGGTGACGGTGGCCTACGTGCGCGAATCGGTGCTGGGGCAGGACGCCGAGGGCTTCGCCCGCAACTGCCTCGCGCTGGCCGACGCGCAGGGCGCGCGCATCGAGCTCATCGGATGCCCGGTGCTCGTCGTCAATGGCGACGAGGACGCGGTGACCCCGCTGTCGGCCGCCCGCCAGCTGGCCGAGAGGCTCCGCGATGCGAGGGTCGAGGTCCTCGGGCGCTGCGGGCACTGGCCGATGCTGGAGCGCCCGATCGAATCGCAACGCGCGCTGCGCGCCTTCCTCGAACGCCAGCGCTGACGCAGGAGCACACGATGGCCGACGTGCATTTCACGAACGTACGCATCTTCGACGGCGGCGGCGAGACGCCGTTCACCGGCGACGTCCTCGTGCAGGGCAACCGGATCAGCCGCGTCGTGAAGACCGGCTACGGCCAGCAGCCGCAGCCCGTCCTCGGGGCGCAGGTCATCGACGGCGCCGGCGCCTTCCTCATGCCCGGCATGGTGGAGGCGCACACCCATTTCTCGTGGAACGACCAGCCGAGCCTGGACGCGATCCAGCGCATGCCGCCCGAGGAGCACATCCTGTGGTGCGCCGAGGTCGCCAGGAAGTACCTCGACATGGGCTGGACGAGCTGCGTCGGCGCCGCCGCCGCCAAGCCGCGCCTGGACGTGGTGATCCGCAACGCGATCAACGACGGCACCATCGTCGGCCCGCGCTATCTGGCGGCCAGCCAGGAGATCACGGTGCCGGGCGGGCTGGGCGACACCACCGCGCCGCACCTGCCGCAGCCCGAGTTCGCCTTCGGCGCCATCGTGAGCGGCGCCGAGGAGATGCGACGCTGCGTGCGCATGTTCGCCAAGTACGGCGTCGACTCGCTCAAGATCAACCTCAGCGGCGAATCGATCACCGGCATGCCGGGGGAGATGAGCCAGTTCACCGAGGAAGAGATCGCGGTCTGCGTGCAGGAGGCCCGTGCCTGGGGCAAGCGCGTCGCGGCGCATGCGCGCTCCACCTGGTCCATCAAGCAGTGCGTGAAGCTGGGCATCGAGGTCATCTACCACGCGAGCTTCACCGACGAGGAGTCGCTCGACATGCTCGAGGCCGACAAGCTGAACCACTTCGTCGCGCCGGGGCTCGCCTGGCTGATCAACACCAGCCATCACGCGAGCAAGTGGGGCCTGACGCCCGAGGTGACCCGGAAGATGGGCTACCACCGCGAGCTGGAGGCCGCCGTCGAGAGCATGAAGGCCATGCGCCGGCGCGGCATCCGCATCCTGCCGGGCGGCGACTACGGCTTCGCGTGGACCCCCCACGGCACGAATGCCCGGGACCTCGAGACCTTCGTGAAGGTGGTGGGCATGAGCCCGATGGAGGCGCTGCTGTCGGCCACCGCGTGGGGCGGGCCGATGATGCGCATGGGCAAGGTGCTGGGGTACGTGCGCGAGGGCTACCTCGCCGACCTGCTCCTCGTCGACGGCGATCCGCTCGCGGACATCACCATCCTGCAGGACCGCGCCCGCATCCTCGCCGTGATGAAGGACGGCGAGTTCCACCGTGCGCCGCCCGTGCGCCCGCGCAACGCCACCCGCTGGGCGGCCTGAGGAGCATGGCGATGAGCGAGGTCCTGTTCACGAACGTGCGCATCCTGGACGGCACCGGCACGCTCCCCTATGCGGGCAGCGTGCTGGTCGAGGGCAACCGCATCCGCCAGGTCGGGCGAAGCACCGCTGCCGTCCGGCAGAGCGCCGCCACCGTGATCGACGGCGCTGGTGCGACGCTGATGCCCGGCATGGTGGAGGCGCATACGCATTTCTCCTGGAACGACGCCGCCACGCTGGCGGGCATCCAGACCATGCCGCTCGAGGAGCACGTGCTGTGGTGCGCCAAGATCGCCAAGCGTTACCTGCAGGCGGGCTTCACCAGCTGCCTGGGCGCCGCCTGCGCCAAGCCGCGGCTCGACGTGGTGATCCGCAACGCGATCAACTCCGGGCAGATACCGGGGCCGCGCTACCTGGCCGCCGGCCAGGAGATCACCGTGCCGGGCGGCCTCGGCGACGAGACGCTGCCTCACCTGCCGTTCCCGGAGTTCAGCTTCGGCGTCAACGTCAACGGGGCCGACGACATGCGCAGGGTCGTGCGCATGTTCCTGAAGTACGGGGTCGACAGCATCAAGCTGAATCTGTCGGGCGACAACTTCGTGCCGGGCGCGAACTCGCACACCACCTGGATGACCGACGCGGAGGTGGCCGCGGCGGCCGAGGAGGTGAAGATGCGCGGCAAGCGCATCATCGTGCACGCGCGCTCCGCGGCCAGCGTCAAGCAGGCGCTGCGCCACGGCATCGAGCTGATCTACCACGCGAGCTTCTCCGACACCGAGACGCTCGACCTGATGGAGGCGGCAAAGGACCGCATCTTCGTCGCGCCCGGCATCGCCATCCTGTACGCGCTCCTCAACGAGAGCGAGCCCTGGGGCATCACGCGCGAGATCGCGGTGGGCTGGGGCTACCAGGAAGAGTGGGACGCGGCGCTCGACTCGCTCTCCAAGATGCACCGGCGCGGCATCCGCGTGCTGCCCGGCGGCGACTACGGCTTCGCTTTCACGCCGCACTGCCAGAACGCGCGCGACCTGGAGTTCTTCGTCAAGTACCTGGGCATGACGCCCATGGAGGCCATCCGCTCGACCACGCTGTACGGCGGGCAGATCATGATGCGCGGGCATGAGCTGGGCGCCATCCGGGACGGCTACCTGGCCGACCTGCTGCTGGTGGACGGCGACCCGCTCGCCAACCTGGCCATCCTGCGCGACCCCCGGCGCATCCTGGCGGTGATGAAGGACGGCGTGTTCGCGAAGGCGCCGGCCATCGCGTCGCAGTCCTCCTGGGGCCGTGCCGCGTGAGGGCGCGACCATGACGCGGCGCCAGCGCATCGCGACCTGGCTGCTCGTGGGCGGCCCCATCGCCGTGTTCTCGATCTGGGCGCTGGCGGACAACCCGCGCCTGTACCTGGTCACGATGCTCAACAGCCTGACGCTCGCGTCGCTGTACTTCATCGTGGCCAGCGGCTTCACGCTGGTCTTCGGCCTGATGCGCAACGTGAACCTCGCGCACGGCTCGCTCTACCTGCTCGGCGGCTACGTCGGCTACGTGGTGGCGGCGAAGACCGGCTGGTGGGTGATCGCACTCGCCGCGGGTTTTCTCGCCGCCGCCATCGCCGGCCTGCTGATACAGGTGCTGATCCTGCGGCGCATGCAGGGCCAGGATCTGCGCCAGACGATGGTCACCATCGGCCTGTCGATCGTGATCGCCGACGTGCTGCTGTGGATCTTCACCGGGCAGGTCTACCAGATGGAGGCGCCCGAGTGGCTGCAGGGGCCGATCCGCGGCATCCCGATCATCAAGGCATATTCGGCCTACCGGCTGAGCCTGCTGGGCTTCGGCATCGCGATCGGCCTGTTCCTGTGGTGGCTGCTGAACCGTACCCGGGTGGGTACGATGATCCGCGCCGGCGTCGACGACCGGGCGATGCTGGCCGCCTCGGGCGTCAACGTGAACCTGGTGTTTGCGGTGACCTTCATGTTGGGCGCGGGGCTGGCCGGCTTCGGCGGCGTGATCGGCGCGGTGGAGCTGAGCATGGTGCCGGGCGAGGACACGCGGCTGCTGCTGGCCTCGCTGATCGTCGTCATCGTCGGCGGCATGGGCAGCGTGACGGGCGCGGCGATCGGTGCGGCCATCCTCGGTCTGGCCGAGACCTACGGGCTGGCCTACGCGCCGACCTACAGCGTCGTCTTCACCTTCGTCATCCTCATCGCCGTGCTCGCGTTCCGCCCGCGCGGCATCATGGGCCGACCCGCATGAGCGCCGCGCGCTGGCGTCGCGCGATGAACACCGGCGCGTCGGGCCAGCCGCCGCGGCCGTTCCCGGTCGCGGCCGGCCGGCCGGCGGTAGCCGCGCCCGCCCCGGCGCCCGAGCCCTACGCCGACAGCGACGCACCGCGCTGGCTCAAGTTCCTCTGGCGCACGCTGTCTCCGCGCCACTGGCTCGTGTTGGCGTTCGTGCTGGTGCTGCCCTTCGCGGTCTCGCCGTTCCTGCTGTACCAGGTCGGCGCGCAGTCGCTGATCTTCGGGCTGATCGCGCTGTCCCTCACCTTCCTCGCGGGCTACGGCGGCATGGTCTCGCTCGCTCAGATGACGGTGGCCGGCATCGCCGGGTACGCGGTCGCCGTGCTCGGCACGAGCGGCACGGCTACCAGCCTGGGCTGGCCGTGGTGGGTGGTGGTGCCGTTCGCGCTGGTCATCGCGGTGGCGTGCAGCACGCTGATCGGCTGGCTGTCGGTGCGCACCGACGGCATCTACACCATCATGATCACGCTTGCGATCGGCGTGGCCTTCTATTACCTGGTGCTGCAGAACTACACGGTCTTCAATGGCTTCCAGGGCTTCCAGAAGGTCTACCCGCCCGAGGTCCTGGGGCTGAACTGGCGCGACCCCCGCCCGTTCTACTTCCTGTCGCTCGCCTGCGCGCTGGCCGGCTATCTGTTCATCAAGTGGCTGGTTCGCACGCCTTTCGGCATCGCGCTGCAGGGCACCCGCGACAACGCGCGACGCATGGGCGCGCTCGGGTTCGACGTGACCGCACACCGCGTCGTGGCGTACGCCGTATCGGGCCTGCTCGCCGGAACCGGCGGCGTGCTGCTCGTCTGGTACAACGGGCTGATCACCCCGGGCTCGGTCGGCACCGGCTGGCTGATCAACGTGCTGGTGATCGCCGTGCTCGGCGGCATGAAGCACCCCATCGGCGCCTTCCTCGGCGCAGCCGTCTTCATCCTGCTGCAGACCTTCGCGATCGACCTGATCGATCGCGAGCGGTTCAACCTCGTCATCGGCGGCGTATTCCTCGCCATCGTGCTGTTTTCCCCCGACGGCCTGCTCGGACTCTGGGCGAAGCTCCGCTCCCGCTTCGGTCCGGATCAGGTTGTGACTTCAACCACCAGGAGACAACCGTGAAGATGAACAAGCGAATCTGGACTCTCAGCGTTCTGGGGGCGGCCGTCGTCGCCGCGATCAGCGGCGGCGCGATCGCCCAGCAGGGCACGCCCGTGAAGATCGGCCTGCTGGCCACGCTCGAGGGGCCGTTCGCGGCCGGCGGCGCGGACGGCATGCGCGGTGCGGAACTGGCCGTCAAGCAGGCGGGCGGCGCAGTCGCGGGCCGCAAGATCGAGATCGTCAAGGCCAGCTCCAACGCCAACCCGGATGTCGCGGTCAACGCGGCCCGCAAGCTGGTCGAGCAAGACAAGGTCGACATCCTGGTGGGCCCGTTGTCGGGCGGCGAGGGCATCGCCATCAAGGACTACTCCAAGACCCAGCCGCAGACGACCTTCATCAACGGCGGCTCGGGTGCGCAGGCCACCACGCTGGTCAGCCCGAGCCCGAACTTCTTCCGGTTCAACACCGAGGGCGCGCAGTGGATGGTCGGCCTGGGCAAGGCGGCCATGGACAAGGGCTACAAGCGCACCATGATCATCGCGGAGGACTACGCGTTCCCGTACTCCCAGGTGCAGGGCTTCATGGCCGAGTACTGCCGGCTCGGCGGCAAGGTTCCCGTGAAGGCCTGGGTGCCGCTGGGTGGCAAGGACTATTCGTCGGTCATCGCCCGCATCCCGAAGGACGTCGATGCGCTGCTGGTGGTGCTGGGCGGCGCAGACGCGGTGAACTTCCTGAACCAGTACGAGGCCTCGGGCGGCGACAAGCCGATGATGGGCGGGTCCATCACGGTGAGCCAGGACGTGCTCAACTACCGCGGCAAGCGGCGCGACTCGCTGGTCGGGACCATTTCGGCCGGACCGGTCGCGGACAGCTTCGACGGCGCCGACTGGAAGGCCTTCGTGGCCGACTACCAGAAGACCTACCCGGTCTCGGCTGGCGGCTTCCCGAGCCCGAGCCTCTTCGCCTACGTGTACTACGTCAACATGAAGGCCGCGCTCGACGGCCTGGCCGCCGTCAACGGCGACCTGAGCGGGCAGCACGCGAAGTACCGCGATGCACTGGGCAAGATGGTGCTGAAGACGCCCACCGGCGACGTGCGGCTCGACGGCAACCGGCAAGCCATCGGCACCACCTTCGTGACCGAGGTCGTGAAGGATGCCCAGGGCAATCTCACCACCAAGGTGGCGCGCAAGGTCGACAACATCGACCAGCTCCTCGGCATGAAGAAAGAGGAGTTCCAGATGGGCACGCGCGACGTCCCGGCCTGCCCGTGACCTCGCCGGCGAACGACTGAGACCATGGCCTCGATCGGCGACCTTCGTCCGCGGCGAGCCGCGCCCGCCCGCGCCGCGGCGCCGGCGGGCGCGTCCAAGCCGCTGATGTCCGGCGACGCGCTGGTGCTCGAGGGCGTGACGCGCGCCTTCGGTGCGCTGCGCGCCGTGGACGACGTGTCGCTGACCGTGGCCGCGGGTCAGAAGTACGCCGTGCTGGGCTCCAACGGCGCCGGCAAGACCACGCTGTTCAATGCCATCACCGGAGACTTCCCGCCCACGGCGGGACGCATCCTGTTCTTCGGCGAGGACGTCACCGCGCTGCAGCCCTTCGAGCGCATCCGAAAGGGGCTGCGGCGCACCTATCAATCGTCGCTGCTGTTTCGCGACCTTACGGTGCGCGACAACCTCTTCCTCGCGGTGCGCGGCGTGGCGAGCGGACGCTTCAGCTTCTGGCGGGCCGGCCCGCGGCATGCGTCGCAGGTGGCCGCCGACGACATCCTGCATCGCGTGCGGCTGGACCATCTCGCCCACGAGCTGGTCGGCAACCTGGCCCACGGCCAGCAGCGCCAGCTCGAGATCGGCATGGCGCTCGCCGGCGCGCCGAGGTTGATCCTGTTCGACGAGCCCGCCGCGGGCCTGTCGCCCGCCGAGCGGCGCGAGCTGGTGGCGCTGCTGCGCGGCCTGCCCGCGCACATGAGCTTCGTCCTCATCGAGCACGACCTCGACATCGCGCTGCGCGTGGTCGAGCGCGTGACCGTGATGCACAACGGGCGGGTGCTGCGGCACGGCACGCCCGAGCAGGTCGAGAACGACGCGCAGGTACAGGCGATCTACATGGGAGGCAAGCACTGATGGGCTGGTTCTCCCGAACCGACACGGCGGGCCGGACACCGAGCGCCCCGCTGCTCGTCATCGAAGGGCTCGACGTCTACTACGGCCGCGCCCACGCGCTGCAGGGCGTGAGCCTGCAGCTCGACCGGGGCGTCCAGGGGATCGTCGGACGAAACGGCATGGGCAAGACCACACTGTGCAACGCGGTGACGGGCTTGGTGGCCGCGACCGGCAGCGTCCGGCTCGCGGGCGAAGAGCTCCTCGGCCTGAGCCCCAACGCCATCACCCAGCGAGGCATCGCCTACGTGCCGCAGGGCCGCCGCGTGTGGCCCTCGCTGACGGTGGACGAAACGCTGCGCCTGGTGGCGCGCAGAAAGCGCGACGTCGAAAGGGTGTACGCGATGTTCCCGCGGCTGGCCGAGCGCAAGGGCAACGGCGGCGGGCAGCTGTCGGGCGGCGAGCAGCAGATGCTCGCGATCGGCCGCGCGCTGCTGCTGGAGCCGCGCCTCCTGGTGATGGACGAGCCTACCGAGGGCCTGGCGCCGGTGATCGTCGAGCACGTCGCCCAGTCGCTGCGCACGCTCGCCGCCGAAGGCGAGATCGCCATCCTGCTGATCGAGCAGAACCTGGGCGTTGCGCTCGACATCGCCGACACCATCGGCGTGATGGTCAACGGTCGCATCGCGCAGCAGATGCCGGCGGCGCAGCTGGCCGCCGACCGCGAGCTGCAGGAGCGGCTGCTCGGCGTGCGCAGCGGCGGCCACCACGAGCCCGAGGCGCTCGAGCCCGAGCCCGACCTCGCGCCGATGCCCGCCGAGCCGGTCCAGGTCTACACCGTGAGGCGTGCCTACGGCGAGGGCGGCCCGTCGATGGACGACACGGCCCCGCCCGCGCGTGGCCTCACCCGCTGGGATTCGGCCGGCTCGGCCCCACGGGCGGACGAGCAGGCGCGCGGCGACGCAGCTCCGGCCGCAGCGGCGCCCGCGCCGCAGTCCGCGGCCGCCGGCGTGGCGGCCGGCGCCAAGGTGATCGAGTTCCCGGTGGCCGCCACCAGCGGCCGCGCCGCCTACGTGGCCGGCACCTTCGACACCAAGGCGCGCGAGCTGTTCTTCCTGCGCCAGTGCCTGGAGCGGCTGGGGCTGCGGGTGGTGACGGTGGACCTGTCCACGTCGGGCCGGCCCTCGCCGGCCAGCGTGCATCCGCGCGAGGTCGCGCGCCACCACCCGCAGGGCGAGGCCGCGGTGTTCAGCGGCGACCGCGGCAGCGCGGTCACCGCCATGGCGCTCGCCTTCGAGGAATACGTGCGGACGCGGCGCGACCTGGGCGGCATCATCTCGGCCGGCGGCTCGGGGGGCACCTCGCTCGCCACGCCGGGCATGCGCGCGCTGCCCATCGGCGTGCCCAAGGTGATGGTCTCGACGATGGCCAGCGGCGACACGCGGCCCTACGTGGGACCGAGCGACATCTGCATGATGTATTCGGTGACCGACGTGCAGGGCATCAATCGCATCAGCGAGCGGGTGCTGGCCAACGCCGCGCATGCGCTGGCCGGCATGGTGACCCATCCGCCCGCGGAGTCGGCCATCACCCGGCCCGCGCTCGGTCTGACCATGTTCGGCGTCACCACGCCCTGCGTGCAGGCGGTGACCAAGCGGCTGGAGGCCGACTACGATTGCCTGGTGTTCCACGCCACCGGCGTGGGCGGCCAGAGCATGGAGAAGCTCGCCGAGTCGGCGATGCTGGCCGGCGTGATCGACGTCTCCACCACCGAGGTGGCCGACGAGATCGTCGGCGGGACGCTCTCTGCCGGGCCAACCCGCATGGACGTCTTCGCACGCGTGCCCCTGCCCTACGTCGGCTCATGCGGCGCGCTGGACATGGTGAACTTCGGCGCCTTCGAGACCGTGCCCGAGCGGTTCAGGGCACGCAGGCTCTACCGCCACAACCCCACCGTGACGCTGATGCGCACGACGGCGGACGAATGCCGGGCGATCGGCGAGTTCATCGCCGGCAAGCTCAACGCCATGGCCGGCCCGCTGCGTTTCCTCATTCCGGAGGGCGGCGTGTCGGCCATCGACCGGCCGGGCCAGCCCTTCCACGACCCCGAGGCGGACCGGGTGCTGTTCTCCACCATCGAGACCCTGTTCCGCGCCGGTCCGCAGCGCCGCCTGCAGCGACTGCCGCTTCACATCAACGACGAGGCATTCGCCGACGCGCTGGTCGCCGCATGGCGCGAGGTGTCGGCGCTCCACGCTGCGCCCCAAGGACATTCCCGACATGCCCCGCATCGCTAGAACCACGCTGCTCGAGCGGTTTCGCAGCAAGATCGCCGCCGGCCACCCGCTCATCGGGGGCGGCGCGGGCACCGGCCTGTCGGCCAAGTGCGAGGAGGCGGGCGGCATCGACCTCATCGTCATCTACAACTCGGGGCGATACCGGATGGCCGGGCGTGGCTCGCTTGCCGGGCTGATGGCCTACGGCAACGCCAACGAGATCGTCTGCGAGATGGCGACCGAAGTGCTGCCGGTGGTCACGCACACGCCGGTGCTGGCGGGCGTGAACGGCACCGACCCGTTCATGATCCCCGACCAGTTCCTGCGTCGGCTGATCGACCTCGGCTTTTCCGGCGTGCAGAACTTCCCGACGGTCGGCCTGATCGACGGCACGTTCCGCGCCAACCTCGAGGAGACGGGGATGAGCTACGCCCTCGAGGTGGCGCTGATCGCCCGCGCGCGCGCAATGGACCTGCTGACCACGCCCTACGTGTTCTGCGAGGCCGACGCGCGGGCGATGGCCGCCGCGGGCGCGGACATCGTGGTGTGCCACATGGGCCTGACCACCGGCGGCGCCATCGGCGCGCAGACCGCGATGACGCTCGCCGACTGCGTCGCGCCCATCGAGGCCTGGGCCGCGTCGGCCAAGGCGGTGAACCCGGAGGTGATCGTGCTGTGCCACGGCGGCCCCATCGCCACGCCCGAGGACGCCCGGTACATCCTGCAGCACTGCCCGGCCTGCCACGGCTTCTACGGCGCCAGCTCCATGGAGCGGCTGCCCACCGAGATCGCGCTGACCGAGACCACCCGGCGCTTCACCAGGATCACGCGATGACCCGACTCGTCGCAGCACCACTTTCACGCATTGGAGACGCCCCATGACCGGTGCCGACTTCGGCAGCTTCCTCCTCGGCCTGATCGCCGTCGCGCTCGTCATCGCCGTCGCGGTCTGGCTGCTGCACTGGCTCTACCTGCGCAGCTCCAAGGAGCGTGCGTTCGTGCGCACCGGCCTGGGCGGCCAGAAGGTGGTGCTCGATGGCGGCGCCTTCGTGCTGCCCATCGTGCACGACGTGATCCCGGTGAACATGAACACGCTGCGGCTGGAGGTGATTCGAGGGCGCGACAAGGCGCTCATCACCAAGGACCGCATGCGCGTGGACGTGATCGCCGAGTTCTACGTGAGGGTCGCCGCGCAGCCGGTCTCGGTGGCCGCCGCGGCGCAGACGCTGGGCCTGCGAACGATGGAGCCCGACCAGCTCAAGGAGCTGGTGGAGGGCAAGTTCGTCGATGCGCTGCGCACCGCGGCCGCCGAGATGACGATGGAGGAGCTGCACGAACGCCGCGGCGCCTTCGTCAAGCGGGTGCGCGAAGCAGTGGCCGAGGACCTGACCAAGAACGGCCTGGAGCTCGAGGCCGCGTCGCTGACGCAGCTCGACCAGACCGGCATGGAGTTCTTCAACCCGAGCAACGCCTTCGATGCCGAGGGCCTGACACGGCTGACCGAGCAGATCGAGCATCGCAAGAAGCAGCGCAACGACGTCGAGCAGGACACGCTGATCGCCATCCGCAACAAGAACCTCGAGGCGGAGAAGCTCAGCCTGGACATCGACCGGGAGAGCGAATACGCGAGGCTGGCCCAGCAGCGCGAGGTCGAGATCGCGCGCGCGCGCCAGCGCGCCGAGGTCAGCACCGAGCGCGCGCAGCGCGAGCAGGATGCGGAGGGTGCGCAGATCACGGCCAGGCAGACCATCGAGGCGGCCCGCATCCGCTCCGAGCAGAGCACCGAGCAGGAGCGCATCGGCAAGGAGCGTGCGATCCAGTCCTCGGAGATCGAGCGCCGCATGGCGCTGGAGCTGGCCGAGCAGCAGCGCGCCATCGCCGTGGCGCGCGAGAGCGAGGCGCAGAGCGTGGCCCAGGCGGCCGCCGACATCGCGCGCGCGGCCGCGGTTGCCGCGGAGGAGCGCGTCTTCACCGCGCGCGAGGTCGAGATGGCCGAGCGCAAGAAGACCATCGACCTGATCGGCGCCCGGCAGGTCGCCGAGCGCGAGGCCCTGCGCCTGACCACCGCCGCGCACGCCGAGATGGAGGCGAGCGCCGACCGCGGCGCCGCGGTCAGGATGCAGGCCGAGGCCGATGCGGACGCGGACAAGATCAAGAGCATGGCCATGCGCGTTCGCGCCGAGATCGAGGCCGAGGCGCTGCAGCTGATGAACGCCGCGCACAACACGCTCTCGCCCGAGGCGCGGGTGTCCGCGCTGCGCATGCGGCTGGTCGAGAAGGCCGAGGGCATCATCCGCGAATCGGTCAAGCCCATGGAGCGCATCGAGGGCATCAAGATCCTGCACGTCGAGGGCCTGGGCGGATCGGGCGGCGGTGGCGGTGGCGGCGACGGCAGTGGTGGCGGCAACTTCGCCGACGGGATGGTCAACTCCGCGCTTCGGTTCCGCGCGCAGGCACCGCTGGTGGACCAGCTGCTGCGCGAGATCGGCCTGGAGGCCGGCGACATCCAGCGCCTGGCGGGCGCGGCCAGCGGCGCGCAGTCATTGCTGCCCGGGTCGGCGCCCAAGGCATCGGAGTAGCGCGGGATGATCCGGGTCTACGTCTCCAGCGTCATCGACGCCAGCGCCGACACGGTGTGGTCGCGGATCCGCGACTTCAACGCGCTGCCGCTGTGGCACCCGGCCATCGCCGACAGCCGCATCGAGAACAACGAGCCGGCAGACCGGGTCGGCTGCATCCGGCATTTCCACACCCGCGACGGCGGCATGATCCGCGAGCGTCTGCTGGCGCTCAGCGACTATGACTTCACCTGCACCTACGAGATCCTCGAGAGCCCGATGGGCGTGGCCGACTACGTGGCGACGCTCAAGCTCACGCCGATCACCGACGGCGGTCGCTGCTTCGCCGAATGGAGCGCCGAGTTCGAATGCGCCGAGGGCCGCGAGCGCGAGCTCACGGCGACCATCGGCGACGGCGTCTTCCAGGGCGGCTTCGATGCGCTGAAGCGCCACTTCGGGCGCAGGTAAGGGATGCGCCGCGCCGCCCGGTTCCGTACGAAGCGCCCCGGCGGCAGACGCCGGGGCCCGGGTCGGCGCGGCGCATGACCTCGCTGCAGCGCGTGGTGCGCTCCACCGTCATCGACGCACCCATTGAGCGGGTCTGGGCCGTGCTGCGCGACTTCAACAGTCACGACCAGTGGCATGCGGTGGTGGACACGAGCCGCATCGAGCACGGCCACAAGCCGGACCGGGTGGGCTGCGTGCGCAGCTTCACGCTCAAGGACGGCAACCGGATCCGCGAACAGTTGCTCACGCTCGACGACCGCGATCACCGCAGCACCTACTGCATCGTGCAGGCCACGGTGCCGCTGCAGCGCTACGTGGCCACCGTCACGCTCAGGCGCGTGACCGACGGCAACCGCACGTTCTGGCATTGGGAGTCCACCTTCGCCACCCCGCCGGGCATGGAGCGCGAGCTTCGCGACATGGTGGCCGAGGGGGTGTACGAGGCCGGCTTCGACAACCTGCGCCGGCACCTCGCCGAGGGCGGCGACCTGCGCCCGCCGGGCGCCCCGACCGGCACAGACCGCGCTCCGATGCCCCGCGCGCTGCCCGTGCCGACGCGGCGCGTCGTGGCGGCGCAGTACGGCGGCCCCGAGCAGCTGGTCGCGCAGGACGGCGAGGCGCCCGCGCCCGGCCCGGGCGAGGTGCGCATCAGGCAGCGCGCCATCGGCGTGAACTACATCGACGTCTACCTGCGCCGCGGCTGGATCCCGCCGATGATGGCCCCCGGCGGCACCCCGGGCATGGAGGCCGCAGGCACCGTGCTCGACGTGGGCGAAGGCGTGCACGGCTTCCTGCCCGGCGACCGGGTCGCGTACATGGGCCCGCGGCCCGGCGCGTACTGCGGCGTGCGCAGCGTGCCGGCGGACTGGGTGCTGCGGCTGCCCCCCTCGGTCGAGGACGCGACCGCCGCGGCCCTGCTGCTCAAGGGCGTCACCGCCGACTATCTGCTGCGCGATCTCGGCCACGTGCGCGCCGGCACCCGCCTGCTGGTGCACGCCGCAGCCGGCGGCGTGGGCCTGCTGCTGTGCGCATGGGCGCGCCGGCTGGGCGCACGGGTGATCGGCACCGTCTCCAGCGAAGCGAAGGCGCGCATCGCACGCGATCACGGCTGCGAGCAGGTGATCGTCACGCGGGACTATCGGTTCGCCGACGCCGTGCACGGCCACTGGGCGGGCGGCGCGGAGATTGTGGTCGACGGACTCGGCGAGGCCGCCGCCGACGAGAACTTCGCGGTGCTGGCCCGCTGCGGTCACTGGATCAGCCTCGGGCAGGCAAGCGGCGCGCTGCAGCCCGTCTCCCCCGGCCGACTGGTGCAGAAGTCGGCGACTCTCTCCTGCCCGGTGGTCTTCGACTACGTGGCGACGCCGGCGGCGCTGACCGAGCGTGCGCAGCGCCTGTGGACAGCGCTCGCCGACGGCAGTGTCCTGGTCCCGCCGATCGAGCGCTGGTCGCTCGATTCGGCCGCGCGCGCGCACGAGCGGCTGGAGTCGCGCGCGACCGTCGGTGCGATGGTGCTGACGACCTGAGCGCCACCCGGGGCGGCGCTGAGCTACCCCGAGCTGCGACCGGTGTACGACAGCCTCGCGCAGGCAGCCGACGCCATGCAGGCCCAACTCAGCACCGGATCGGAAACCTTTGGGCTCGCGACATCGAGATCCCCACCACAGTCCTCCAGCTGGACGTGGTGCAGCGCGTGCTCGAGCGCCGCCTGCCGGATGTAGCGGGGCTTGTCGGAGGCGCGGGCCAGGGTGGCGCGGTGACGCTGATTCAAGGCAGTTCCCAGCGGCAATCGCCGAGCTGTCGGACCCGCGTTGCGTGGGCACGATGCTCACCGTGCAGACCTGCCTCAGGTTACTGCTGACCGTCGGCGCGATCCAGCCGATGCCCTGGGTGGCCGGCGCGATCGGCTGGCGCCATGCGTTCGCGGTGCTGGCGGTGGGTCCGCTGGTCGGCGTGGTCGCGATGGCGGCGCTGCGCGTGCATCCCGATGCGCTGCGCATGGCCGGCGGCCGGCGCTGAGCGGGGCGCGGCGGCGGCGTCGCCGGCTCGGGCGGTCCGGCCCCGCGCCGAAGCGTCCGGGTGGCGCTTGACGCCGCTCAATGTCAGCCGCCCCCGCCCGCGCGACCATGCGCAGATGGTCCCGCCCCAACCCGGCACGCGCAGCCCCATCCGACGATGCCTCGGCATCGTGTTGGTGGTCGTCGCGGCGCTCGTCGCCTGTGGGGGCGGGGTCGGCGGCTCGGGGGACGGCATCGTGCCGTTCTACGTATCGGGCGCAGTCGTGGTCACCGATCTCGACGGCGACGGTCGGCAGGACGTGGCGGTCGCGCTCGCCTATGTCGCCGGCCCGCCGCCGCATCCCGGCTATGTCGACGTCTACCTGAGCAACGGGCCGGGCCGCTTCGCCGCGCCGGTCCGGCTGGCGGTCGGCCCCGATCCGTGGGGGCTGGCTGCGGGCGATTTCGATGGCGACGGGCTCGCCGACCTGGCGGCCGCGACCCCGACCACGACGGCGCCCGAGTTCGGTCGGATCGCCGACGATGGGGTGCTCTCCCTGCTCGTCAACGACCGGGCGCGGCCGGGCACGTTCCGGGCCGCGCGCATCGTGGCGACCGGCGGGGTGGCCTACGACGCCGCGATCGCCGAGCTGACCGGCGACGGACTCGCCGACCTGGTGGTGGCCGACAACGTGACCGTCAACCGTCGGGCGCTGCTGCTTGCGCAGGTCGCCACGCCGGCCGGCGCACTCGCCACGCCGATCAGTCTGGCGCTCGGCATCGATCACGGCGCCTCGACCGTCGTCGCCGGCGACGTGAACGGCGACGGCCTCGCCGATGTCGTGCTGGCCGCGAACGGCGGGGTCGTGCTGCTCGTGCAGCGCGCGGGGGGCGGCTTCGAGCCGGCGATCACGCTGGCCACCGGGACCGCGATCCAGGGTGTCGCGCTGGCCGACCTGGACGGTGACGGCCGCACCGATGTCGTGGCCACGGACGCCGGCAACGCGCCGGGCGGCGGCACCGGCGGGTCCCGAGTCGTCGTCCTGCTGCAGGGCACACCCGGTCGCTTCTCCACCGCCTCGCTCACCGTGGCCGACGGCGCACGGCGGGTCGCGGTCGGCGACCTCGACGGCGATGGCGTGCCCGACCTCGCGGTGCTGTCGATCGTCTACCAGGCGCAGGACACGCCGTCGCAGGTCAGTGTGCTGCTGCAGTCGTCGGCGAACCGCGGGCAGTTCGCGCTGCCGGCCATCGTCCCGGGCACCTCCAACTCGAGCTTCCTCGCGATCGGCGAGGTGACCGGCGACGGGCGCAACGACATCGTGCTCGGCGAGGGACCGTCGGTGCTCGCGCAGCGCGCCGATCGGGCCGGCAGCTTCGAGGCGGTCCGGGCGCTGCGGTAGCGCGGCGGGCAGAGGGAGGTCTGGAGCGTCGTTCCGTTCCGGCCGGACGAGCGGCCGCAGCGGACTCGGGCCGCGCCCGAGGCTCCGACGTTCACGGCGGATCACAGCGGCCAGACCAGCGCGAAGCCCAGCTCAGCCACCGTCAGCAGCACCGCGAGCCAGGCCCGGTTCGACCGCACGAGCTGCGGGCCGACGCCCTCGATGCGTCCGCGCAGAACGCAGGGTGCTGACCCTGAGAGGGGCGATGCCGCGTGAGGCCGCAGCGCGCCAGCCGCTGTGCGCCGACATCGACGGGTTCAGCCTGCACATCGCGGTGCGGATCGAAGCACACGATCGCAGGCGGCTGGAGCGCTTGTGTCGATACATCACGCGACCGGTACTGTCGGAGGAGCGCATCCAGGTGAACGCGACAGACCTGCGGCGCTGCCCGAGCTGCGGCGCCGGGGAGCTGAAGATCATCGCGGCGATCCTGCAGCGGGCGGCGATCGAGAAGACTCGCAGCCCGGCTGCGTTCACGCCCGGGCGCTTCTGGTGCGCATCCGAAACGGCGCCTTCGCGTCGTGCAGCCCCCTGCCCATGGCGCTTGCTGCCCCTGCCGGGCCTTGGGACGGCGTTTGAAATATCCCCCTTTATGGGTCAGCGCTTCACGGCTACCATATAACCCATATTACACGTGTGGGCCGCCCATATGAAGACCACGATCGAATTGCCTGACGATCTGCTCGAGCGCGGCAAGGCAGCGGCACGGCGTGAAAACTCGACGCTCAAGGCGCTGATCGAAGAAGGCTTGCGCATGGCCCTTCGGGCGCGCGCGCGCAAGCGCACAGTGCCGTTCGCGGTGCAGCCCTTCCAGGGTGACGGCTTGTCCGCGGAGTTCGCCAGTGCTGGCTGGGGGGAGATTCGCGACGAGATCTACCGTGATCGCGGTTGACACGAACATCTTGGTCTATGCGCACCGGACAGACTCGCCCTTCCACGAGCGTGCACGATCTGCCATTGAGACCTTGGCCTCTGGCGCTCCAGAATGGGCCATCCCCTGGCCTTGCGCGCATGAGTTCTTCGCCGTCGTAACGCATCCGCGCATCTACAAGACCGCTACGCCAGCCGAGACGGCCTTCGCTCAACTGCGCGCGCTGGGCACGCTTGCCAACCTTGTGTTTATCGGCGAGACCGACGAGTACCTGCTGCATCTTGAATCGCTGGCCCTGCCGGCGCAGACTCGCGGCGGGTCGATTCACGACGCCCGCATTGCCGCAGTCTGCGTTTCGCACGGCGTGGCTGAGCTCTGGTCAGCCGACCGCGACTTCTCCCGGTTTCCGCAAATCGTCGTTCGAAACCCCTTGATCGGGTGACTTCGCGGCAGTCGCCCGTCGCGGCGATCGAAGCGCTATGCAACGCGTGGGGCGATGGCGCCGATTGCTCAATCGACGCAGCGCCGCTTGGTGCGCTTCGATGTTGACCAAGGCAAGGGCCGGGTAATTCGAAGTTCCTATCCCCAGAGGAGGTCGGCGGTCGCGTCGACGATCGCGGTGCAGACCCGCAGGATCGCGTCGGGCCAGTGGGCGAGGTAGGGCGGGATGCGCGCGGGGTCGGGATCGAGGCTGACGCACAGCAGCGAATCGGAACGGGCCCAGGCCTCCCAGAGCGACTCTGTGAACGAGGCGGCCATCTCGGTCGGATGCTACCCGCCCGTCCGGGCGGCCGCGCTCGCCTGCGTGATCGAAGCGATCGCGGGCGTGCAGCGAGCGGCGCGGCGCGCGCGGCTGTCCGGCGCCCAGGTCAGCCGCGCGCGTCGAACCGCAGGATCGCGTCGGCGATCCGATCGATCGGCAGCACCTCTTCGACGGCGCCGAGCGAGATCGCCTCCCTGGGCATGCCGAACACGATGCAGGTCGCCTCGTCCTGCGCGATGGTCCGCGCGCCGGCGTCGTACAGGGCCTTCATGCCGCGCGCACCGTCGTCTCCCATGCCGGTGAGCAGGATGCCGAGCGCGTCCGAACCGGCGCACGTCGCCGCGGAGCGGAAAAGCACATCCACCGACGGCGTGTGCCTGTTGACCGGGGGACCCGGCCTCACGATCGCGTGATAGTCGCCACCGACCTTGCGCAGCTCGAGGTGGCGACCGCCGGGCGCCACCAGCGCGACGCCCCGATCCAGGCGGGCACCGTCGGTCGCCTCGCGCACCGCCATCGGCACGATGCCGTCCATGCGCTGGGCCCACATCCGGGTGAATCCGGCGGGCATGTGCTGGACGATCGCGATGCCCGGGGCATCGGCGGGCAGGCGCGAGAGGACTGCCTCCACCGCTTGCACGCCACCTGTGGAACTGCCGATCAGGACCGGCTTGCCGACCGCAAGCGCGCGATCTGCACCGCGCACCCCGGGTCGGCGCGGCAGCGCGGTGACGGGGGTTGCGGCGGCCGGCCGGCACAGCCGGGCCGCCGCCGCTGCCCGGATCGCCGAGATCAGTTCGCGTCGCGAGGACTCGATGTAGGCCTGCAGATCCATCCGGGGCTTGGTCACGACCGAGACCGCCCCTGCCGACAGCGCCTCCAGCGCGATCGGTCCGCCCGCCACCGTCAAGGTCGAGCAGACGATGGTGGGGATCGGGGCTTCGGCCATCTGCTGGCGCAGGAAGGTCAGCCCGTCCATGCCCGGCATCTCGACGTCGAGGAGCAGCACGTCTGGCTTGAGCCTGCGGATCATCGGGGCGGCGACGATGGGGTTGGGCGCGGTGCCGGCGAGCACCACCTCGCGATCGTCGCGCAGCAGGTGCGCGACCCCCTGGCGCATCACGGCCGAGTCGTCGACAACGAACAGGCGGATCGGCACGGTTCAGACCCCCACGGACTGCACCACGGGGTCGCCGACCCCGACGGCCCACTGCACCTTCCGGTACACCCGGCCGCCCACGTCGGCGCTCACGATCCGGATGCCGAGCTGTTCGAGTTCCCGGAGCGCCCACTGCACGTTCGTCTTGCCCACGTGCAGGTCGTCGGGAGCGAGTCCGGGGAACATGTTCCCGCCGCCGTACACCCATGCGTCGCAGCGCAGCGGCTCGACGCCGCGCGCGCGCAGCGCCGCGGACATCCTGGCGAACGCCTCGGCCGCGCGGGCCGTCGGCCGAATCGCCGAGGCGCCGCCCCCCGATCGCGACGCATGCACGTAGTGACACATCGCGCCGACGCTGCGAGCCGGGTCCGAGAGCACGATCGACACGCACGATCCGAGCAGGGTGGCGAGACGCGCGCCGCTGTTCACGCACGCGACGTCGCCCGGATGCAGGGTCAGGCTCGAGGGGGCGGGCGGCTCGGCGCGCAACGGTCCCGGCACCCGCACCGCAAGCCGTCGTACGGCCAGGGCGCCCCCGTTCATGCCGGTCGGCGGAAGACGCCGGGAGCGAGCGGTTCAAGCCGCAGGCTGCTCGGAACCCGCCCCTCCGCGGTGCCGACGAAGAACAGACCGCCGGGCCGCAGCCTGGAGACGACGCGGTCGACCACCTCGCGCTTGGTGTCCTGGTCGAAGTAGATCAGCACGTTGCGCAGGAACACCACGTCGAAGGGACCGAGCGCCTCGACCGGTTGGCACAGGTTCGTCCGGCCGAAGCGGACCCGCTGGTGCAAGGGCCCCCCGATTCGCACCAGGCCCGCGGTTTCGCCCTCGCCGCGCTGGCAGTGGCGCCGCAGCCGCTCCCTCGAGACGGCGCGTAGCCGCTCCTCTGGAAAGACGGCGGCCGACGCGCGTCGCAGCACGCGATCGCTCACGTCGGTGCCGAGCACCGACCACGTCTCGCCGACGTGGCCGGAGCGCTGCAGGTCGTCGAGCAGCATCGCGATGCTGAACGCCTCGTCGCCGAACGAGCAGGCCGCGCTCCAGACCTCGAGCGAGCGCGGCCGCTGCCTGGTCAGTTCGCGCTCGAGCAACTCGAAATGCGCGGGTTCACGGAAGAAGTAGGTCTCGTTGGTGGTCAGCAGGTCGATCGCGACCTGCATCTCCTCGCCCCGCGGGTCCCCGGTGATCATCGACACGTAGTCCTCGTAGCTGCCCAGGCCGAGCCGCTGCAGGCGCGGCGCGAGCCGGGAGCTCACCAGGTGACGCTTGGTCTCGCCGAAGGCGATCCCGACGGTGTCGTACATCAGCTCGGCGATCCGCCGGAAGGCGTCGTCGCGCAGCGCGAGCAGGGTCATGGTCAGCAGTTCCTGTCGATGTGACTTGGGTCAGGCGAGCGCCGCCTCGGGGTCGACGGCGCACATCGCCGCCATCTCCTCGACGTCGAACGCCTTGTCGGGCGCGAGCAGGATCACGAACCGGCCGCCGTGCTTGCCCATGCCGCGGATGAAGTCGCGCCGCACCCCCGCGCCGAAGTTGGGCGGGGGCTCGATCATGTCCGAGGAGATCTCCACGACCTCGCTGACGGCATCGACCAGCAGTCCGAGCTCGGTCCGCTCGCCGTCGCGCTCGGCATCGAAGATGATGATGCAGGTCTTCTTGCCGATCTCGGCGCTGGTGCGCCCGAAGCGCGCCTGCAGGTCGATTACGGGCACGACCGCGCCGCGCAGGTTGATCACCCCGCGCACGAACGTGGGCATCAGCGGTACGGTCGTCATCGGACCGTACTGGATGATTTCCCGCACCGTGCGGATGTCGAGAGCGAACACCTCTTCGTCTAGGGTGAAGGTGAGGAATTGAGCCGCCTCGGCTCCGGGGTTCGGGGAGGCCGCGGCGGCGGCCGTCCTGTTCTGGGTTCTCATGGTCGCCACCTTCTCTCAGTAAGGACGGAAGTTGCCGCTCGAGCCCGCGGTCGCGGCCGCAGCGCGGCGCGGCCGGGGCGCCTCCGGCTCCGCACGACCGCCGCGGGCCGGCTTGGCTGCGGGCTCGGCCGTCGTGAAGAAGGACATCGACTGCTGCAGCTGCTCGGCCTGGCCCGAGAGCTCCTCGGAGGTGGCGGCGAGCTCCTCGGAGGCCGAGGCGTTCTGCTGGGTGGCCTTGTTGAGCTGGCTCATCGCGGTGCCGATCTGGGAGACCGACTGGCTCTGCTCGGACGAGGCGGCGGCGATCTCCTCCACCAGGCCGCTGGTCTTCTGGATCGAGGGGACGATCTCCTGCAGCAGGCGACCCGCACGCTCGGCGGTGGAGACGGAGTCGGTGGCGAGATCGCCGATCTCCTTGGCGGCCTCCTGGCTGCGCTCGGCGAGCTTGCGGACCTCGGCGGCGACGACGGCGAAGCCCTTGCCGTGCTCGCCTGCCCGGGCGGCCTCGATGGCGGCGTTGAGCGCGAGCAGGTTGGTCTGGTAGGCGATGTCGTCGACGATCGAGATCTTCTGGGCGATCTTCTTCATCGCCTGGACGGTGAGCGCGACGGCCTCGCCGCCCTCGCTCCCCTCCTTGGAGGCCTTCGCGGCCATGCCGTTGGTGACGCGGGCGTTGTCGCTGTTCTGCGTGATCGAGGCCGACATCGCGTCGATCGAGGAGGTGGTCTCCTCGACCGAGGCGGCCTGTTCGCTCGCCGACTGCGACAGCGACTGCGCGGTCGACGAGACCTGGGCCGCGGCGCTGGTGAGCGCGTCCCCGGCGGCACGCACCTCGTCGATGATCTGCGCGAGCTTCTCGCTGCTCTCGTTGGCGTCGTTCTTCAGCCGGTCGAACACGCCCGAGGCATCGCGGGTGATGCGCTGGCCGAGGTCGCCGTTGGCCAGACCGCCGAGCACCCGCGCCACGTCATCGATCACGTCCGCCAGGGTCTGGCTGGTGACGTTCGCGTTTCGGCGGACCTCGCCGAACGCGCCCTGGTAGTCGCGCTCGATCCGCTGCGACAGGTCGCCCTGGGCGAGCGCGCCGAAGACGCGGCCCACGTCGTCGAACACCGACGAGGTCGTCTCGAGCATCCGGTTGATGCCGCCGCACAGCGCTTCGATCTCGCCGGTCTTGCCGTCCATCGGGATGCGTCGGCCGAGATCGCCCTGCTCGGCGGCGACCATCGCGCCCTGCGACTGCTCGACCGCTTCGCGCAGCATCTGCGCCGCCTTCACCTGTTCGGTCACGTCGGTTGCGTACTTGACGACCTTGTAGGCCTTGCCGTCGGGATCGAAGATCGGGTTGTAGGTCGCCTGGATCCAGATCTCCCGGCCGCCCTTGGCGATGCGCTTGTACTGGCCGGCGTCGAACTCGCCGCGGCCGAGCTTGTCCCAGAACATGCGGTACTCGACGCTCGCGCGGTAGGCCGGCTCGACGAACAGCGAGTGGTGCTGGCCCTTGATCTCGGCGAGCGTGTAGCCGAGTGCGCCGAGGAAGTTGTCGTTGGCGTTCAGGATGCGGCCGTCGAGGGAGAACTCGATGGCGGCCTGCGCGCGGTCGATCGCGCTCAGCCGGCCGGTCATGTCGGCCTCGGTCTGCTTCGCTGCGGTGATGTCGCTCGCGAACTTGACGACCTTCACCGGCTTGCCGCTCGCGTCGAACACCGGGTTGTAGCTCGCCTGGATCCAGATTTCGCGCCCGCCCTTGGCGATGCGCTTGTACTGGCCGGCGTCGAACTCGCCGCGGCCTAGCTTGTCCC
>CAYNRU010000058.1:0-6452 GCA_964399635.1 uncultured Bordetella sp. | reverse complement strand
CCGAGATGGTGATGCCTGGCGACAACGTGAAGATGGTGGTGACGCTGATCGCCCCGATCGCGATGGAGCAGGGCCTGCGCTTCGCGATCCGCGAGGGTGGCCGCACCGTCGGCGCCGGCGTCGTCGCCAAGATCTTCGAGTGATTCACAAGTTCCTAGGGGTATAGCTCAATTGGCAGAGCGGCGGTCTCCAAAACCGCAGGTTGGGGGTTCGATTCCCTCTGCCCCTGCCGGATTCGATGATGTCCAACCAGAACGTTGAAACTGTCACCAGCGGCGCCGACCGAGCCAAGGTCGCGCTGGCGGTGCTCGTCGCCGTGGCGGGCATCGTGGGCTACTACATGCTGGCCGCCCAGCCGCTGGTCGTGCGTCTGGCATCGATCCTGGTCGGCGTCGCGGCAGCTGTCGCAATCGCCTGGTCTTCCGGTCCCGGCCAGCGGTTCCTCGCCTTCGGCAAGGACGCGTGGTCGGAAACGAAGCGTGTCGTGTGGCCCGAGCGCAAGGAGACGTGGATGGTCACCGCCTACGTCTTCGCGTTCGTGTTCGTCATGGCCCTCTTCCTGTGGGTCGTCGATAAGAGCCTGGAATGGGTGCTCTACGACCTGGTTCTCGGATGGAGGCGTTGATGAGCAAGCGTTGGTACGTCGTGCACGCCTACTCCGGCATGGAGAAGAGCGTCGCGCGCGCACTGCAGGACCGCGTCGAGCGGGCCAGCATGCAGGAGCAGTTCGGGAAGATCCTCGTCCCGACCGAGGAAGTCGTCGAGATGAAGAACGGCCAGCGCACGATCTCCGAGCGCCGTTTCTTCCCTGGCTACGTTCTCGTCGAGATGGAAATGAACGACGACACCTGGCACCTGGTGAAGAACACCGGGAAGGTCACCGGCTTCGTCGGCGGTTCCGGCCACAAGCCGACCCCGATCTCCGAGAAGGAGGTCGACAAGATCATGAGCCAGATGCAGGAGGGCGTGGAGAAACCCAAGCCCAAGACCCTGTGGGAAGTCGGCGAGATGGTCCGGGTACGCGAGGGCCCGTTCACCGACTTCAACGGCAACGTCGAAGAAGTCAACTACGAGAAGAGCCGCCTGCGCGTGTCGGTGACCATCTTCGGTCGTGCCACGCCGGTCGAGCTGGAGTTCGGGCAGGTCGAAAAAGTCTGACGGGGCGGTGCATGCGCCCCGGGCCAAGGCGCCGCCTCGTGCGACGTCCGGCCCACGACCACCGCGGCGAGCGACGCCGCGGCGGATGCAACGAGGAGCCGAAGTAGTCCTGACCCGATCGGGCCGAACCGGCGCTAGCACTCAACTCAGCACGGAGCATCGAGCCAGCCATGGCCAAGAAGATCATCGGTTTCATCAAGCTGCAGGTTCCTGCAGGCAAGGCCAACCCCTCCCCGCCGATCGGTCCGGCGCTGGGCCAGCGGGGCCTGAACATCATGGAGTTCTGCAAGGCGTTCAACGCGCAGACCCAGGGGCTGGAGCCTGGTCTCCCGATCCCGGTGGTGATCACCGCGTTCGCGGACAAGAGCTTCACGTTCATCATGAAGACCCCGCCGGCCACCGTCCTCATCAAGAAGGCGGCCAAGGTCGACAAGGGCTCCAAGACGCCGCACATGGACAAGGTCGGCCGCATCACGCTGGCCCAGGCCGAAGAGATCGCCAAGGCCAAGATGCCCGACCTCACCGCGTCCGACCTCGATGCCGCCGTCCGCACGATCGCCGGCTCCGCCCGCAGCATGGGCATCACGGTGGAGGGCCTGTAAATGGCACGCCTGTCCAAGCGCACCAAGGCCATCCGCGCCAAGGTCGACTCCCGCAAGCTCTACCCGGTCGCCGACGCGCTGACCCTGGTCAAGGAGTGCGCGGTCGCCAAGTTCGACGAGTCCATCGACGTCGCCGTCCAGCTCGGCGTCGACCCCAAGAAATCCGATCAGGTCGTGCGCGGCTCGGTCGTGCTGCCCTCGGGCACCGGCAAGACGGTCCGCGTGGCTGTGTTCACGCAGGGCGCCAAGGCCGATGAGGCCCGTGCCGCGGGCGCCGACGTCGTCGGCATGGAAGACCTTGCCGAGCGCGTCAAGGCCGGCCAGCTCGACTTCGACATCGTCATCGCGTCGCCCGACGCGATGCGCGTCGTCGGCGGCCTGGGCCAGATCCTCGGCCCACGCGGCCTGATGCCGAACCCGAAGGTCGGCACCGTCACCGCCGACGTGGCCACCGCGGTCAAGAACGCCAAGGCGGGTCAGGTCCAGTACCGCACCGACAAGGGCGGCATCATCCACGTGACCCTTGGCCGCGCGTCGTTCCAGCCGGATGCGCTGCGCGCCAACCTGACCGCGCTGATCGAGGCGCTGAACCGCGGCAAGCCGTCGAGCTCCAAGGGCATCTACCTGCGCAAGGTGGCCCTGTCGAGCACGATGGGCATCGGGGTCAGGGTCGACCTGACGAGTCTGGTCGCGCAGGCGGCCTGAGCGCACGGATGACACGGATGCCGGGCGGCCCCGACGGGCGCCTGGCATCGCGAGGAACTTTGGGCTGTCCGCCAGTCGGCGGGCAGGTTGTCAAAGACCGCAGGGAGCGAACCGGGCTTCTGTCCGTTTCACTTTAAACGCGAAGGTGCCCTGCGCAGATGGCGGTCCCGAAGCGGGTTTCAGCAGCAAGAGAAGGGTTCCTGTCCATGGATTCCGTCGAATGCAGCGAGGGCTCACGATCGGTCGCCGTAACGGGTGATCCGGCCATCCGGCCGGTTCGCCAAACTTGGTAGGAGCGAAGGACCGTGGGTCTCAATCGTGAAGAGAAGGCGGCAGTGGTCGCTGACGTCGGTGCGCAGGTGGCATCGGCTCAGGCGATCATCGTCGCGGAGTACCGTGGTCTGGAAGTGGGCGCGATCACCGCACTGCGCAAGCAGGCGCGGGAATCGGGCGTCTATCTGCGCGTGTTGAAGAACACGCTCGCGCGCCGCGCGATCGCCGGCACGCCGTTCGAGGGACTGACCGACAAGCTCGTCGGTCCGCTCATCTACGGCATGTCCAGCGATCCTGTGTCGTGCGCGAAGGTGCTGGCGGATTTCGCCAAGAGCAACGACAAGCTGACGCTGAAAGCCGGCGCGATGCCCAATTTCGTGATGGACACGAATGCGGTCAAGGCGCTGGCATCGATGCCGAGCCGCGACGTCCTGCTCGCCCAGCTGATGGGCACCATGCAGGCGCCGATCGCCACGTTCGTCCGTACGCTCAACGAAGTGCCGGGCAAGTTCGTCCGCACCGTTGCAGCGCTGCGCGACGAGCGCGAGAAGGCCGAAGCGCCGGCTGCAGAGCCGGCGGCCGATCCGGCCTGATCCCGCACCCTCTCCAGAATCTCAAACCTCAAGCAATCGACTGGAACTGAAATCATGGCACTGAACAAGAGCGAAATCCTCGACGCGATCGCCGGCATGACCGTGCTCGAGCTGTCCGAGCTGATCAAGGAAATGGAAGTGAAGTTCGGCGTGTCGGCTGCTGCCGCCGTGTCGGCCGCGCCCGCCGCTGCCGCCGCTGCCGCCGCGCCGGCTGCCGAAGAGCAGACCGAGTTCACGGTAGTGCTGCTGGCCGCCGGCGAGAAGAAGGTCGAGGCGATCAAGGTCGTCCGTGCCGCCACCGGCCTGGGCCTCAAGGAAGCCAAGGACCTCGTCGACGGCGCGCCGAAGCCCGTCAAGGAAGGCATCTCCAAGGCCGACGCGGCCGCCCTCAAGAAGCAGCTCGAGGACGCGGGCGCCAAGGTCGAAGTCAAGTAACACCGCACATCGAAACGAGCCGTTGCTTCTTTCGACACGAACGCCCGGTCGCCGGCCCCTCAGGGGTCCGGTGCCGGGTCTTCGTGCTTTGTCGTTTCTGCGGAGCTCGAGGCCCGCGCCGTCCCTGACCGGGACGACGCGGCCCCCGATCTCTGCCTAAGGCTTTACCGGAGAGTCCATGGCCCAAGCCTATTCGTTCACCGAGAAGAAGCGCATCCGCAAGTCCTTCGCCAAGCGACGGGTCGTGCAGGACGTGCCATACCTCCTCTCGACGCAGCTTGCGTCCTACTCCCAGTTCCTGCAGACCGAGCGCGCGATGCCGGACCGGCGCGACGAGGGCCTGCAGGCGGCGTTCACGTCGATCTTCCCGATCGCCTCGCACAACCAGATGGCCCGGCTGGAGTTCGTCAACTACAGCCTCGGCAACCCGGCGTTCGACGTCAAGGAATGCCAGCAGCGCGGTCTGACCTTCTGCGCGCCGCTGCGCGCGCGGGTGCGCCTGGTCATCATGGACCGCGAGGCCGCCAAGCCCACCGTCAAGGAAGTGAAGGAGCAGGAGGTGTACATGGGCGAGATTCCGCTCATGACCACCAATGGCTCGTTCATCGTCAACGGCACCGAGCGGGTCATCGTCTCGCAGCTGCACCGGTCGCCCGGCGTGTTCTTCGAGCATGACCGCGGCAAGACGCACAGCTCGGGCAAGCTGCTGTTCTCGGCGCGGATCATCCCCTACCGCGGCTCCTGGCTCGACTTCGAGTTCGATCCCAAGGACGTGCTGTACTTCCGCGTCGACCGTCGCCGCAAGATGCCGGTGTCGATCCTGCTCAAGTCGATCGGTCTGACGCCCGAGCAGATCCTGGCGCACTTCTTCGACTTCGACAACTTCCAGCTGATGCCCGAGGGCGCGCTGATGGAGCTCGTCCCCGATCGGATGCGCGGCGAGATCGCCCGCTTCGACATCTCGGACAAGGACGGCCGCGTCATCGTCGCCAAGGACAAGCGGATCAACGCCAAGCACATCCGCGACATCGACGCGGCGGGGCTCAAGCGGATCTCGGTGCCCGAGGACTACGTGCTCGGCCGCGTGCTGGCGACCAACGTGATCGACGGCGAGACCGGCGAGATCGTGGCCAAGGCCAATGACGAGCTTACCGAGGACCTGCTGAAGAAGATGCGGGTCGCGGCGGTCAAGGAATTCAAGACCCTGTACACCAACGACCTGGACCAGGGCCCGTTCATGTCGCTGACGCTGCGCGTCGACGACACTGCCGACCAGACCGCCGCCCGCATCGCGATCTACCGCATGATGCGTCCTGGCGAGCCGCCGACGGAAGAGGCGGTCGAGGCCCTGTTCAACCGGCTGTTCTACAACCCGGACGCCTACGACCTCTCCAAGGTCGGCCGCATGAAGTTCAACCGTCGCGTCGGCCGCGACGAGCTGACCGGCCCGATGACGCTGACCGACGAGGACATCCTCGGGGTCATCAAGATCCTGGTCGACCTGCGCAACGGCAAGGGCGAGATCGACGACATCGACCACCTCGGCAACCGCCGGGTGCGCTGTGTCGGCGAGCTGGCCGAGAACCAGTTCCGTGCCGGCCTGGTGCGCGTCGAGCGGGCGGTCAAGGAGCGCCTCGGCCAGGCCGAGACCGAGAACCTGATGCCGCACGACCTGATCAACAGCAAGCCGATCAGCGCCGCCATCCGCGAATTCTTCGGCTCGTCGCAGCTGTCGCAGTTCATGGACCAGACCAACCCGCTGTCCGAGATCACGCACAAGCGCCGCGTCTCTGCGCTCGGGCCGGGCGGCCTGACGCGCGAGCGCGCCGGCTTCGAGGTCCGCGACGTGCACCCGACCCACTACGGCCGCGTGTGCCCGATCGAGACGCCCGAGGGCCCGAACATCGGCCTGATCAACTCGCTGTCGCTGTACGCCCAGCTCAACGAGTACGGCTTCCTCGAGACGCCGTACCGCAAGGTCGTCGACCAGAAAGTCACCGACACCATTCATTACCTGTCGGCGATCGAGGAAGGCCGCTACGTGATCGCGCAGGCCAATGCGAGCATCGACGGCGAAGGCAAGCTGGTCGACGAGCTGGTCTCGGTCCGGGTCAACGGCGAGACGCTGCTGTCCACGCCCGAGAAGGTCGAGTACATGGACGTCGCCCCGAGCCAGATCGTCTCGGTGGCCGCGTCGCTGATCCCGTTCCTCGAGCACGACGACGCCAACCGTGCGCTGATGGGCTCCAACATGCAGCGCCAGGCCGTTCCCTGCCTGCGTCCCGAGAAGCCGGTGGTCGGCACCGGCATCGAGCGCACCTGCGCGGTCGACTCCGGCACGGTGGTGACGGCGCTGCGCGGCGGCACGGTCGACTACGTCGACGCCAACCGCATGGTGATCCGCGTCAACGATGACGAGGCGGCCTCCGGCGAGGTGGGCGTCGACATCTACAACCTGATCAAGTACACGCGCTCCAACCAGAACACGAACATCAACCAGCGCCCGATCGTGCGCAAGGGCGATCGCATCGCCCGCGGCGACGTCATCGCCGACGGCGCGTCGACCGACCTGGGCGAGCTCGCGCTCGGCCAGAACATGCTGGTCGCGTTCATGCCCTGGAACGGCTACAACTTCGAGGACTCGATCCTGATCTCGGAGAAGGTGGTCTCGGACGACCGCTACACC
>CAYNRU010000057.1:0-23529 GCA_964399635.1 uncultured Bordetella sp. | reverse complement strand
CCGATTCCCGTGCTTGTCCTCGGGCGGCTGGCGGTCGATCAACGCGCCCAAGGCATTCATCTTGGCGCCGCCTTGCTGCGCGATGCCGTTCAGCGCGCCGCAGCGGTTTCCCAGAATGCAGGCGTACGTGCAATTGTGGTCCATGCACTCAACGACCGCGCCCGTGATTTTTACCAGCACTACGGCTTCCAAAGCTCACCACTTCATCCAATGACGATGATGCTGCGCTTAGGCTAACGCAAACCCTGATAGGCAACCTCCTGGGGCCGTTTGAAAGCCCGGTAGGATGCCCGGAAGCTGACCGTCTCGAAAGGCAGCTTCTGGCCGAAAGCGCCCTACGGGCAGGGGCCGACAATCGACGCGACGCCGTCATTGCCCGCCTGGCGAGGCCACCAGCCAGAGCCGCTTGAGTCTAGGCGGACTGCTGCGCCAGCCATAACTCGGCGATGAGGCCCGCGGCGAGAAGAATCGATGCGATAACGTCAGCGGTGACCACTCGCGCAATCGCCGAGTTGTAGTTGCCAACCGACAGGGCCACTGCGATGAAGCTGGCAGCGCTGAACAGCGCAACGGTCAGCACAGTCACGCGAATGCTCGGGACGGCGATCGCGCCAAACATCAAGAGCGCCAACACCGCGAAGAGCAGCGCCCGATGCTGGAGAAGTATCGATATGTTGGGGTCCAGGATCTCGACCCCGTACATCCTTGTTAATGCTGCAGCACCCGTCACCCCTGACACGGGCAGCAGGTGGATCAGGCCGGCAACGAGCAGAGCAACGACGGAGACATACTTCATGCAATCACCTTTCAGAGTGCCAGGGTGGACGCGCAGCAGGCGAGCGCAACGCGGGCAGTCGCAGAGCGACCAGGAGCGCCACGGCGTTCATCACGCCAGAGCCTCCGCACACGGCGCGCACTTCGTTGCGCCCGGCGGCCGTCAAGTCAAGAATGTCGAACTGCGCCGTCACGAGGTGTGGCTTTGTGATGGCGCCGATGCCCATCACAAAGAAACCAGCGATCGCAAGGTAGACAGGGAGGTCTTTCATGGGTGTTCCTCAGACCCAAAGCAATGGCAACATCGTGTCGACACCTCATCGGACTCGCTTTCAAGAATCGCCTGTCATGCCTCGAATCTGCATTGCGCCTGCCCGCGCCATGTACATAGGGCCTGGGTTGAGTCTGGCGCCACACCTGAATGCAGCGGCGACCATTGCCATCGCGCTTGACGCGCCGTTTGAGCTTCGGACTTGCACGAACTCATCCGGTTGGTCCGAGTGGCGCTTGGCCGTGTCGTCTCTGATCCCGTCGGAGACGCTGCACCATTTGAGGAGCCAGGGACCCATGGTGTTCCTGTACCTGGATCCCTTGACGGATCGACGCCTTCCACTGAGTCAGGCGGAACTGGACGGTGGTCGCGAGCGTCTGATCGACGCTGGCCCGGAAATCGGCATCAGTGAGGCGTTCGCCGCATTCGGCCTTCGGGCCAGGTTCCCGATGGATGAACGGATCGCCAAGGTCGTGCTGGCGATCGAGAAGCGCCCCGATTTGTTCGGGCGACAGCAGGAGGCTGCGGCACTGGCCTGTCTGTCACCCTCACGTTTCCGGGCGCGTTTCGATGCCGAAGTCGGTCTCCCCTTCGCACGGTACCGAATGTGGAGGCGGATGGCGCGCGTGGTGCGCACGATCGCCGAGGGCGGCAGCCTTACGGACGCCGCAATGGCAGCAGGGTTCTCCAGCTCAGCGCACTTGAGCAGTTCCTTCAAGCGCATGTTTGGTCTGTCAGCAAGCGACATCATCGGCCTGGGGGTGGCGATCGATATCTCTGAGGATCACGTCGTGTCGACGCAGTAGAGGTGTTCCGGCTCGGCCAGCATCTGCGGATAGGAATTTCGGTTCGTCAGAAGAATCTGTGGGCGACTTTTGGCTCCGGAAGCCGGCCAAGCACGTGATACAGGGAGAGTTCTGCGATTCTGAACGTCCGGTAGCCGTACGCTTTTTTCAGTGTGACTTTGGCCTTGTTGTTCAGGCCCTCGATAACGCCGCTGGAGAACTGCTTCTTGGCCTTGAAGTACCGCCAGCACCGGGGCGGCGGCCGCGGTTCCGGCTGTTGCGGCGGCACCGCTGCCTGCACTCGTAGCGGCCGGCAAAGAGCCTGCTGGAACGAACGCGACGTCGCCGAAGTTCGTCTCACGAGGGGGAGACCGCGCCGCCTGACGATCCGCAGGGCCTGTGCTGGCCGTCGCAAAAGGATCGCCCGCACCGGCTATCGGCGAGGGCAGACCGGTCGCGGACTGCGCGGCCAGAGCGGAAAACGCGGGCGAAGCGATCGGCATGACCATGCAATTTGCTCCATAAGGAAGGCCCTGCCATTCAGCATTTTCGACATCCCCGGATGCAGACCTTTGCATCCCAACCGAAGTGTTGAACAGTTCGTTTTTATTGAAGCTTTACCGGGCTCTACCGCGGCCAGCACTGCTCGGAATTGTCCAACCAGCGCAGGCGCGACTTTGCTCCTTAAGGACCGAGCCAACAGGGGCCTGAGCCGGAGACGGCGCGCAGCCGCCACCCCGGCTGCAGCGCTTGTGCGCCAGCCCATGGTGCGCCCCCCGGGATGGCGCGCGCTTCTCAGTCTGCGGCGAACGCGTGGGCATCACAGAGCGGCTGAGGCGAATCAGGTCAGGGCGAGAACCTGGGCAGGTGTTCAGCGCTCGCCTCCGTGAGGGCCATAGAAGACCACCCAGGTGACGAAATCGTCGCTGAAGTCTTCAAACCGATGTTCGAGGCCCGTCGCAACAAAGAATGCATCGCCACTGGCGCAGTCAAAGCCCTGCGAGCCGATCATCAGGCGCGCCGTACCGCGGTGGATGAAGTACAGCTCATCCTGTGCATGAGGCTGCTGCCGATCCTGATCTTTGGGCGCAAACACCTTGACAGACATTGAACCGCCCGCCATCAGAGTGACGAACGGCGCCCCGCCGGAATAGGTATCTGTGGCTTCGCCGGGTAGACGCCTCAAGGCCTGCTGCAAAGAGACTTTCATGTTTTCGCTTCATTCGTCGGTGGATACCCAGTACGCGACCAGACGCGTTCGTGAGCCTATTAAAGATTCGCCACCTCCAGGGTCATCCACGCCACCCCGAGCCGTTTCTCGATCAGGATCTGTTCGCCCTCCAGCCGGTAGGTCAGCTGACAGTTGTGCCTGGGATTGGACAGCACCGCCGGATTGAAGATCACCATGTTTTCACCAACAAGCCGGCGAACTGACCGAGTCAGAAGGCCAGGGTGGCCCTCACGGTGAACCCTCACCCCCACCGACTGACAATACGCATAGTCCGACGGGTGCAGGAGATCCGGGTGATCACCGGCTGCATTGCGCAAATCCAGAAGTGCTGCAGCGCAAGCTACCGAATAGACCTTGCGTTCGGCAATGACCGCCATCCGCTCGAATCCCGCATCCCTGAGCAAGCCTCGATACCAGTGGTAGGCCGACTCATGGACGGTGGTCTCGACCGACTCCGAGCCATACCAGACACCATGGCTGCCATCGGAAAACCGACTGGCCTGCCAATGCTCGAACGGCCAGATGATCGCGTTGAACCATTCGGCATCTTCAAAGGGCCGATCGATGATCGGCGTGCGTGATCGGTAGAGCGGTGGCTTGACCTCGTCTTCCACGGTCTGCGCCAGCCGCCATTCGGCCGGGTCAGCGGTCAGATCGTCGAAGAGATCCTGCGACTGACGCAGGGACACAATGTTGCGGGCAACATCCTGCTGGACGTCGGCCAGCGAGAGGTGGGTAAACAGCGAAGTCATTCCTGCACCAGCTCAAACGCCGCGCGCACGGTCCAGGTAGCCGCGCACCATCAGCAGGCCGGCAAAGCCCCATTGCCTGACCACCTCGACCGGGGTTAGGTTGTCGAAAGCCTTGTTGCGAGTGGTCATCCAGCGATAGGCCAGGTCCCGGTTCTGAGGGAACAGCAGCCGCAGGTTCTTGTGGATGCCCAACAGATGGCCCACGCGCTCGTACTGGTCGCGGTTGGTGCCAATCGGTTTGCCGCTGCGGTAGTTCGACAAGGCGGCCCGGTTGCTGGCGGCAATGCCCAGCAGCGCCGCCTGATCCTCGGTGCTCAGCTTCCAGTGGTCGAGCAAGGTCATGACCATCCTGGCCAGGACGCTACGGTCGTGTGACGAGGTCACTTCACGCTCAGCGGTGGCTGTCATGCTTGGCTCTCCGTCTGGTCCTGTTCAGAAGTTAGAACATAGCAGATTGTTGTTAAACAAACACCTAGTGTTTCAAATAAAACGCCCATGATCTGATCGACCAATCCCTGGAACTGAAAGCGCTGGCAGGTCGCCGCAGGACACGAACCAAATGCCCGACAACACCCCAACCGGCCCCTCGGCACCACCTGCGCCCGCAGCGTCGCGTTGGGCGCCAGCACCCCGTGGTACCGGATCAGGTGCAGCCGCGGCCGTGGCATCAGTGCCGCCAGCCGCAGCATGAACTCCAGTGGACTCAGCACCAGGTGCGTCGTTCCATCTCGCCACGGCGTCTTCAGCTCCAGCTGCACCTGGCCTGCCGCGTTGACCTGGATGCGCTCGTCCGACAGCGCCGGCCGCGTGATGTAGCGGCACAGCAGTTCCAGCCGCTTGCGAACATGGGCTTCGACCCGCACCGCTGCATGCAGGCTGAATCCGTCGATGTCCGCGCACAGCGGCTGGCGCGCGGTGGCCTCGGGCGGCATCACCCCTCTCACAGGGTCAGCACCCTGCGTCCTGCGGGCGGTCCGAAGGCGATGCGGTACGTCACCGCCCCCGCCTGCAGCGAGCGCAGCGGGCGCGTCTCCACATCCTCGGTATCCGACTCGGCGAGGTACGACTGCCATCGTCCGCGACCAGCACGCCCTGGCGCGTGAGCAGCTTCATCAGCCGGGCGATGATGGTCTGAAGCAGCGCGTGGAGTTCCTCCTCGGTGGGTGCGGCCGCCTCGATTAACTCAGGTACGCCATCGGCGCCGCTGCGGTACACCCCGTCCAGCACCAAGCAATGCAGATGAACGTTCAAGTTCGCCGCCGAGCCGAAACGCTGGATCAGCGTCACCGCGCCGCCCTGACCCTCGCCGGCAACAAGCCCCGCCACATCCAGCAGGCGGCGCTCGAGCACGCGCTGCACCACGCCCAGCACCGGCGTGACGAGTTCGGGCTGCGCGGCCAGCAGCAGCCGCAGCGGGATCGGCAGCGACAGCACCCACTGCCGCACCGGCGCCTGCGGAATGATGTGATCCACCAGGTGCGCCGCCGTCTGCGACATGCGCCGCGCACCGCACGACGGGCAGAATCCGCGGCGCTTGACGAGCTGAATGCCAGCAGCGTCTCGTAGCCGCATTCGCCGCAGCGCAGGCGCAGTAAGCCGTGGGCCAGCATCCCGCACTCGAGGAACGCGTCGAACTCGTCCTTGATGAACCGCGGCAGCTGCGAGCCGGTGGCGGCCTCGGTGTGCGCGATGAACTCGGCCGCGTGCCGCTACACCAGGCGTTACAGCGTGGTCTGCTCGGGACGGTGGCGCGCGTAGCGCAGCGGCACGGCGTCGGGCGCGCGCGCTGCGGTGTGATCGCCCGATGGGCCGTGATGGCGCGCGCCGGACACGCGATACCTGCGAGGTCGAAACCCTGCACGGTGTCAGCGCCGGCGCCGCACCGCCATCGACCAAAGGTCCGAGCCTCTTCGGTCTGCGACGAAAGACGTGGTCCCCGAGGGTCTGCGCGGCTGCGACCGTCGCACGGCGAGCTCGGTCCGACGGCCTGCGCGATCACCGGTACCGATGGCTAGCGTTCGCCTCGCAGCTCAGCGCCGGTCGGAGAGAGACCCCGCGGATCGTCGCCTTCAGCTTCGGCCTCTTGCACGGCCTGGGCTTCGCCGGCGCGCTGGCCGAGGTGGGGTTGCCGCCGCTTTCGATTCCGATGGCGCTGCTGTTCTTCAACGTCGGCGTCGAGATCGGCCAGTTGTTCTTCATCGCCGGAGTGCTCATCGCCGTCAACGAGGCGCGCGGCATCGCCCGCAGCCTGAAGATCGACGCGCCGTCATGGGGGTGGCGTGTGCCGCCCGATGCCATAGGCGGGATCGCCGCCTTCTGGGTGGTGCAGCGCGTGGCGGCGTTCCGAGCAGCCCGCAGACGTCGATCGAAACGCCTCTGAAGTCCAACGCAATCGAAGGACCGCTTTGCAGCGCCGAATCGCGCGACTCGTAGGACCATAATGGGTCGATTCGAGTCTGCCGGTCCCATGGGGACCGGTCGTTCGCAATCCGACGTCGCGCAGTGCCAGCACGTGGGTCAGCTGTCCCGCGCATTGCTGACGCTCATGTCGGCGCCGGCCGCCGGCCTGTGTGTCGGCTGCCTGGTGCTGACCGATCGCTGGTGCGGCGGCGGCGACCGACTCCAACCGCTGCAAAGCGGACGTCCATCGAATCGCTGCGAATGTCCGCTCCGGGTCGGTTTCTGTCGCCCGCCCGACATCACGTGAACGACCGCTCCGACCGCCAGCGGGCGTTCAAAGGGTCAACGGGCAGTCAGAGCTTGAAGTCGTAGTCGATGGTCAGCGGCGCGTGGTCGCTGAAGCGGCTCGCCTTGTGGATCGACGCCTTGCACGCCGATCCGGCGACGCCCGCGGTCGCGATCTGGTAGTCCAGCCGCCAGCCGACGTTCGTGGCCCAGGCCTGCCCGCGGTTGCTCCACCAGGTGTAGCAGTCCTCGGTCGCATCCGGCGCCACGCGACGGTAGGCGTCGACCCAGCCGAGCTCGTCGAGCACGCGCGACATCCACGCGCGCTCCTCGGGCAGGAAGCCGCTGTTCTTCTGGTTCGACTTCCAGTTGCGCAGGTCGACCTCCCGGTGCGCGATGTTCAGGTCGCCGCAGACGACGACCTCCCTGCCCTTGCCGGCGAGCGCGGCGAGATGCTCGTAGAAATGGCCCATGAACTCGAACTTGGCCGCCTGGCGTTCCTCACCGCTCGACCCGGAGGGCAGGTACACCGAGACCACCGAGAACGTGTCGTACACCAGTTCGATGTAGCGGCCCTCGGCGTCGATGCCGGGCACGCCCAGGCCCTCCACGACGTCGATCGGCTCGCGTCGCGCATAGATGCCCACGCCGCTGTAGCCCTTCTTCTGCGCGTAGTGGAAGCGGCCGCGATAGGGCGACGGATCGAGCATCCCAGCGGCCATGTCGCCCGCCTGCGCCTTGAGCTCTTGCACGCAGACGAAGTCCGCCCCCTGGGCGGGCATCCACTCGAAGAAGCCCTTGGTGGCGGCCGAGCGGATGCCGTTCAGGTTGGCGGAGATGATTCGGAGCATCGTCGGGCGGGCGCCGTGCGCGAAGGGGTGTGGAGGGGAGCGGATCGGTCCGCGTCGGACGACCGCCCGCAAGGATGCCCGACTCGTCCGGGCGCGTCGACCCGGCGCCGGACGCGCCCGCGCGGGGCGGCCGGGCCCGGACGACTTGCTATAGTCGCCCCATGAACGAACGGCAGGAATTCATCCGGTTCGCGCTCGCGGCCGGCGTGCTGAGGTTCGGTAGTTTCCGGACCAAGGCGGGGCGCGACTCGCCCTACTTCTTCAACGCGGGTCTGTTCGACGACGGCGAGCGGCTGGGGCGTCTGGCCGACTTCTACGCGCAGCGCCTGCTGCGCGCGGCGCGCGACGGCGAGGCGGCCTTCGACATGCTGTTCGGCCCGGCCTACAAGGGCATCACGCTCGCCTCGAGCACCGCGGTGTCGCTCGCGCGCGCCGGGCGCAACGTGTCCTTCGCGTTCAACCGCAAGGAAGCCAAGGACCACGGCGAGGGCGGCACGCTGGTGGGCGCGCCGCTGCGCGGGCGTGTCGTGATCGTCGACGACGTGATCTCGGCGGGCACCTCGGTGCGCGAGTCGGTCGAGCTGATCCGCGCGCAGGGCGCGACGCCGTCGGCGGTGCTGATCGCGCTCGACCGGCAGGAGCGCGGGGGCGACGCGGAGCACCCGACCGCGACCTCGGCCACGCAGGAGGTCGCCGCGCTCTACGGCATCCCGGTGCTGTCGATCGCCTCGCTCGACGACCTGCTGGGCTTTCTCGAGGCGGACGGTCCGCAGGCAGCGGGCCACGCCGCCCACCGCGACGCGATCTCGGCCTACCGACAGCGATACGGCGTCGCGCGCTGAGCGGCCGCGGGCCGCCGCTGCACCCGCCAGGGCGCCGGTGCCCGCGACGGGTCGGCGCCGCGGCGCGGGCCGCGTCAGCCGCCGAGCTTGCGGCGCAGCAGTTCGTTGACCTGCTGCGGGTTGGCCTTGCCGCGGGTCGCCTTCATCGCCTGGCCCACCAGTGCGTTGAAGGCCTTCTCCTTGCCGGCGCGGAACTCCTCGACGGACCGGGGGTTCGCGGCGAGCACGCCGTCGACGATCTTCTCGAGCTCGCCGCTGTCGCTGATCTGCTCGAGCCCGCGGGAGGCGACGATCCGCTGCGCCGCGTCGGGCTCGGTGAGGCGCTCGTCCCAGATCGCCTGGAACACCTCGCGGGCGATCTTGCCCGACACGGTGCCGTCGGCGATCAGGCCGATGAGGCCGGCGAGCTGCGCGGGCGACACCGGGCAGGCACCGATGTCCAGGCCCTCGCGGTTGAGCTGCGCGGCGACGTCGCCGCTCACCCAGTTGGCGGCGAGCTTGGCCAGCCTGTGCGGCGCGGCGTCGGGGCCGGCCGGCGCGCGCGCCGCGAGCAGGCTCGCGACCTCGTCGAAGTACAGCGCGGACGCGCGCGTCGCGGTCAGGGTCGCCGCGTCGTAGGACGACAGCCCGAAGACGCGCTCGAACCGCTCGCGCAGCGCACCGGGCAGCACCGGCAGCGCCGCGCGCACCCGCTCGATCATGGCCGCGTCCACCACCAGCGGGGGCAGGTCCGGATCGGGGAAGTAGCGGTAGTCGTGCGCGTCTTCCTTGCTGCGCATCGATCGGGTCTCGTCGCGGTCCGGGTCGTACAGGCGGGTCTCCTGAACCACGCGCCCCCCGTCCTCGATCAGCTCGATCTGGCGCCGGATCTCGTACTCGATCGCCTGCTGCATGAAGCGAAACGAGTTCAGGTTCTTGATCTCGCAGCGGGTGCCGTACTCGGCCTGGCCGACCGGGCGCACCGACACGTTCGCGTCGCAGCGAAAGGAGCCTTCCTGCATGTTGCCGTCGCAGATGCCCAGCCACGTGACCAGGCCGTGCAACGTGCGAGCGTAGGCGACCGCCTCCGCCGACGAGCGCATGTCGGGCTCGGTGACGATCTCGAGCAGCGGCGTGCCGGCCCGGTTCAGGTCGATGCCCGACATGCCGCCGAGCGCAGCGCCGCCGAGCGCGCGCATCGCCTCCTCGTGCAGCGACTTGCCCGCGTCCTCCTCGAGGTGCGCGCGCGTGAGCCGCACGGTCTTCTCGTGCGGCTCGCCGTCGACCTGCCAGACGATGGGCAGCGTACCGCCCGCGACCACCGGGGTCTCGTACTGGCTGATCTGGTAGCCCTTGGGCAGGTCGGGATAGAAGTAGTTCTTGCGCGCGAACACCGAGCGCGGCGCGATCTCGGCGCCCACCGCCAGCCCGAACCTGACGGCGCAGTCGAGGGCCGCCGCGTTCATCACGGGCAGAACGCCCGGCAGCGCCAGGTCCACCGGGCTCGCCTGCGTGTTGGGCGGCGCGCCGAACGCGGTCGACGCCCCGGAGAAGATCTTCGAGCGGGTCGCGAGCTGGACGTGAGTCTCCAGCCCGATGACGACTTCCCAGCCTTTCATCGCATCCTCTTCATCGTGTCGCGCAGCCACCGGTGCCCGGCTCGAACATGACCGGCCAGGCCTCGTCGTAGACGCCCGGGGTGCAGCGATTCTCGCAGCCCGCATGCGCGAGCGTCACGCGCCGCGGATCCTGCCAGACCATCAGCCGGCAACTGCCGCCGTCGCGCGCCGCCAGCTCGATCGAGGGGCGGCTGCGGACCTGCTGGAACTCGGCCAGTTCGAAGCGGCAGCTGCCGCGCCGCCCGACCCACAGCTGCCAGGACAGCGCGTCGACGCGGTTGTCGCGCACGGTGAGCGTCGCCTCCTCCCGGAACCCGTCCTCCTCCGTCTGGGCGCAGCGCCCGGTCAGGTCGATGGCGCGGTCGGGGATCGGCGTGGGCGGGCGGGCACCGCCGCAGGCCGCCACGAGCAGCGCGCACGCCAGCGCTGCCAGGGCCGCCGCGGGCAGGCGCGCCGGACGGCGGGCGGCTCCCGGCACGCCTGCGGCCGGATCGGGCAGTGCGGCGCACGGCATGGCCTACTCCGGCGGACGCCGCAGGTGCCAGTCGGTGGCCTGCTGGAAGCGGTCCGCGATCGCGAGCAGCCGCGACTCCGCGAACCGGTCGCCGATCAACTGCAGCCCGACCGGGCGGCCGCCCGCGCCGAAGCCCGCGGGCATCGACAGCCCCGGCAGGCCGGCGAGCGACGCGCCGAGCGTGTAGACGTCGGCCAGGTAGTTGCGCACCGGGTCGTCGACGATCTCGCCCAGGTTCCACGCGACGGTGGGCGACACGGGGCCCGCGATCGCATCGACCCGTTCGAACGCGGACGCGAAGTCCTCGGCGATCAGGCGCCGCAGTTTTTGGGCCTGCAGGTAATAGGCGTCGTAGTAGCCGTGCGACAGCACGTAGGTGCCGACCATGATCCGGCGCCTCACCTCGGGCCCGAAGCCTTCGGAGCGGGTCTTCTGGTACATGTCGCGCAGGTCGGTGTAGTGCTCGGCGCGGCGGCCGTAGCGCACGCCGTCGAAGCGCGACAGGTTGCTCGACGCCTCGGCCGGCGCAATCACGTAGTAGGCCGGGATGGCGAGCTTCGTGCGCGGCAGCGAGACGTCGACCAGCGTGGCCCCGAGCGACTCGAGCGTGCCAAGCGCGGCGCGCACCGCCCGCTCGACGTCGGCCGACAGGCCCTCGCCGAAGTATTCGCGCGGCACCCCGATGCGCAGGCCCGCGAGCGGGCGCGACGGCGTCGCGACGGCGCGCCCTTCGGGCACCGGCGACCCGAGCAGGCCGGCGGCGTAGTCCTCGTCGGCGCGCTGGACGCTGGTGGCGTCGCGCGCGTCGAAGCCGGCCATCGCGCCGAGCAGCGCCGCACAATCGGCAGCCGACGCGCCGAATGCCCCGCCCTGGTCGAGGCTGGACGCGAACGCGATCATCCCGAAGCGCGACACCCGGCCGTAGGTGGGCTTGATGCCGGTGACCCCGCACATGGCGGCCGGCTGGCGCACGGAGCCGCCGGTGTCGGTCCCGGTGGCGAGCGGCGCAAGGCCGCCGGCAACCGCCGCCGCCGAGCCGCCCGACGAGCCGCCCGGCACGGCCGCGCGGTCCCAGGGGTTGAGCACCGGTCCGAAGAACGAGTGCTCGTTGGACGAGCCCATCGCGAACTCGTCGCAGTTGGTCTTGCCCAGGCACACCGCCCCGGCCGCCGCCAGCCGCTCCACCACCGTGGCGTCGAAGGGGCTGACGTAGTCGGCGAGCATCCGCGAACCAGCCGTCGAGCGCCACTGGCGGGTCACGAAGATGTCCTTGTGGGCGACCGGCATCCCGAGCAGCGGACCGCGCTCGCCGCGGGCCAGCCGCGCGTCGGCCTCCCGCGCCTGGGCAAGCGTCGCCTCCGGGCGCACGTCGATGAAGGCGTTCAGCCCGCTCGCACCGATCCGGCCAAGGAAGTGCCCGGCGAGCGCCTCGGCCGAGACCTCGCCTGCGTCGAGCGCCCGGCGCAGGTCTGCCGCTGGCCGCGCGTGCCAGCCCGCGGTCATTCGATCACCCGCGGAACCAGGTAGAGGCCGTGGTCGACCGCGGGCGCGCCGCGCTGATAGTCGTCGCGCCGGTCGGGCTCGGTGACGAGGTCGGGCCGCAGGCGCAGCGACATGTCACCGATGTGTGTCATCGGTGCGACGCCGGTCGTGTCGACCGCCTGCAGGACCTCGATGAGCCCGAGCACCCGATTCAGCTGCCCGAGCGTCCGCCCGGCTTCGTCAGCCGTCAGTTCGAGCCGCGCGAGCTCCGCGATTCGAGCGATATCCTGGGTCGTCAGAGACAGTGGAAAACTCCAATTTTCGTAGAAAACTTAAGTAATTATAAGGTATGATTCGCGTCGTTTCTGAGGAGTTTTCGACTCCTTCAGGCTCCCGAAGGTCCCGTTCACTCCAATAATACGGAACCGACATGTTCGGATTCTTTCGAAAGTATTTCTCCAACGACCTCGCGATCGACCTCGGAACTGCCAACACCCTGATCTATGTCCGGGGCAAGGGCATCGTGCTCAACGAGCCGTCCGTGGTGGCCATCCGCCAGGAAGGCGGACCGAACGGCAAGAAGACCATCGCGGCGGTCGGCAAGGAAGCCAAGCAGATGCTCGGCAAGGTACCGGGCAACATCGAGGCGATCCGCCCGATGAAGGACGGCGTGATCGCCGACTTCACGGTCACCGAGCAGATGCTCAAGCAGTTCATCCGAATGGTGCACCCTGGGTCGCTGTTCGCGCCCAACCCCCGCATCATCATCTGCGTGCCCTGCGGCTCGACCCAGGTCGAACGCCGGGCGATCCGCGAATCGGCGCTCGGCGCAGGCGCCTCGCAGGTGTTCCTGATCGAGGAGCCGATGGCGGCCGCGATCGGCGCCGGGCTCCCGGTGTCCGAAGCCACCGGTTCGATGGTCGTCGACATCGGCGGGGGCACGACCGAGGTCGGCGTGATCTCGCTCGGCGGCATGGTGTATTCCGGCTCGGTGCGCGTCGGCGGCGACAAGTTCGACGAAGCGATCATCAACTACATCCGGCGCAACTACGGGATGCTGATCGGCGAGACCACCGCCGAGGCGATCAAGAAGGAGATCGGCTCCGCCTTCCCCGGCTCCGAGGTCAAGGAGATGGAAGTCAAGGGTCGCAACCTCTCCGAGGGGATCCCGCGCGCCTTCACCGTATCGTCCAACGAGATCCTCGAGGCGCTGACCGATCCGCTCAACCAGATCGTGTCGGCCGTCAAGATCGCGCTCGAGCAGACGCCGCCCGAGCTCGGCGCGGACATCGCCGATCGCGGCATGATGCTGACCGGCGGAGGCGCGCTGCTGCGCGACCTAGACCGTCTGCTGATGGAAGAGACCGGGTTGCCGGTGCTGGTGGCCGACGACCCCCTGACCTGCGTGGTGCGCGGGTGCGGCATGGCCCTCGAGCGCATGGACAAACTCGGAACGATCTTCACCAGCGAATGACCTGAGGCCGGGCAATGGATCACAGCCCGCCGCCGTTCTTCAAGCAGGGCGCCTCCTCCAAGGCGAGGCTGGCGTTCTTCGCGCTGCTGGGCATCTCGCTGCTGGTGATCGACTCGAGGACCGGCATGCTCAACGCGATGCGCCAGGGTATAGGCACGGTGCTCTACCCGCTGCAGCGGACCCTGCTGGTGCCGCGCGACGCGCTGTCGATGGGTACCGACTACTTCAGCGAGATCGCCCGGCTGCGCTCCGAGAACAGCGACCTGCGCCGCGTCGAGATCGCCAACGCCCGCCAGCTGCTGCAGGTCGAGCAGCTCGCCCAGGAGAACCGCCAGCTGCGCGAGCTGACGGGCGCGCGCGACCGCGCGGCGGTCAAGAGCGTCGTGGCCGAGGTGCTCTACGACACCCGCGATCCGTTCAGCCGGAAACTGGTGCTCGACAAGGGCGTGCAGCAAGGCGTGGCCAGCGGCCAGCCGGTGGTCGATGCGGTCGGCGTGGTGGGGCAGATCACCCGCGTGTTCCCGCTGTCCTCGGAGCTGACGCTGCTGACCGACCGCAACCTGACGATCCCGGTCCAGATCCAGCGGAACGGGCTGCGCGCGATTGCCTTCGGCGGCGCCGAGCCCGGGCGCATGGAGCTGCGCTACATATCGGTCAACGCCGACCTGAAGGAAGGCGACACCGTGGTGACCTCCGGGCTCGACAGCCTGTACCCGGCGGGCCTGCCGGTCGGACGCATCGCGGTGGTCGACCGCAGCCGCACCGGCAACTTCGCGCGCGTGGTGGTCGACCCGATCGCCGGGGTCGACCGCAGCCGGCTGCTGCTGGTGCTGCTGGTGGACAACACCGGCCTGCCCCCGCCGCCCCCGCCCGTCGAGAGCGCAGAGCTTTCGCGCGGTAAGCGTGCGGCGATCCGCCGCGACTGACGTAGCCCGCCGACCCACCATGCAGATGCGACCCGAATACCTGCTGCTGCCAGCCAGCCGATCGTTCATCGCGGCCACGATCCTGGGGGCCTTCGTGCTCAACATCCTGCCCTGGGGCCGGATGTACGGCGTGCCCGACTTCCTCGCGATCGTGCTGGTGTTCTGGAACATCCACCAGCCGCGCAAGGTGGGCATCGGCATCGCCTTCCTGGTGGGCCTGCTGATGGACGTGCACGCATCTGCGCTGCTCGGCGAGCGCGCGCTCGCCTACAGCCTGCTGTCCTACGGGGCGATGTCGCTGCACCGTCGGGTGCCGTGGTTCCGGCTCGGCGGCCAGATGCTGCACGTGCTGCCGCTGTTCCTCGTGGCGCAGCTGGTGGTGGTCGCGGTGCGGATGGCGGTGGGCGGCCCGTTCCCGGGTGTCGGCTACTTCCTCCAGAGCCTGTCGTCCACCCTGCTGTGGCCGCTGGCCGATGTGCTCCTGCTGGTGCCGCAGCGCCGCGCGGTCGATCGCGACGACAACCGGCCGATCTAGGAGCGCAGGGCGATGGTCGAGGTCCGCGACTCCGAGCTCGAGCTGCAACAGCTGCGCTGGCGGCTGGTGTTCGCGGTGTTCTTCGTGCTGACGCTCTTCGGCATCGTGCTCAGCCGCTTCGTGTGGCTGCAGGTCTACCGGCATGCCGAGTTCCATGCGCAGGCCGAGGACAACCGGATCGCGGTGGTGCCGGTGCCGCCGGCGCGCGGCCTGATCTACGACCGCAACGGCGTGCTGCTCGCAGAGAACGTGTCGGCCTACACGCTCGAGCTCGCGCCACGCCAGATCGCGAACCTCGACCGCACCATCGACGAGCTCGCCAAGATCATCGAGATCGGGCCGCGCGACCGCCGCCGCTTCAAGCGCCTCTACGACGACACCAAGAACTCCGAGTGGCTGCCGCTCAAGACGCGGCTCACCGACGAGGAGGTCGCGAAGATCGCGGCCAACCGCTATCGGTTCGAGGGCGTCGAGGTCAAGGCGCGGCTGTTCCGCAACTATCCGCTCGGCGAGACCGCCTCGCACGTGATCGGCTACATCGGGCGCATCTCCCCCGAGGAGAAGAAGCGGCTCGAGGAGTCCGGCGACGCGTCGGCCTATGCCGGCACCTCGCACATGGGCAAGGTCGGCGTCGAGCTCAGCTACGAGCCGCTGTTGCGCGGCACGGCCGGCTTCGACGAGGTCGAGGTGTCGGCGGGCGGGCGCGCGGTGCGCTCGCTGTCGCGCAACCCCGCCACGCCGGGGCGCAACCTGATCCTGGGCATCGACGTGCGGCTGCAGAAGCTCGTCGAGGAGTGGTACGGCGATCGCAAGGGCGCGCTGGTCGCGATCGAGCCGGCCTCGGGCGACGTGCTGGCCTTCGTGTCCAAGCCCACCTACGACCCGAACCTGTTCATCGACGGGATCGACCCGCAGAGTTGGCAGGCGCTCAACGAGGACCCGGACAAGCCGCTGCTCAACCGCCCGCTGCGAGGCACCTACCCGCCAGGCTCGACCTACAAGCCCTTCATGGCGCTGGCGGTGCTCGAGAGCGGCACGCGCTCGCCCACCGCCACCATCAGCGACCCCGGCTACTTCCTGCTCGGCGGTCACCGCTTCCGCGACTCCAAGCCCTCCGGCAACGGCTCGGTGGACATGAAGAAGGCGATCGTGGTTTCGTCGGACACCTACTTCTACAGCGCCGCCTACGATATGGGCGTCGACAAGATCCACGACTTCATGAAGCCCTGGGGCTTTGGCCAACTGACCGGCATCGACATCTCCAACGAGCTGACCGGGATCCTGCCGTCGTCGGCCTGGAAGATGAAGCGCTACAAGCAGAAGTGGCTGCCCGGCGAGACGCCCTCGATCGGCATCGGCCAGGGGTACAACTCGTTCACCATCCTGCAGCTCGCCCAGGCGACCGCGATCCTCGCCAATGGCGGCACCGTGATGCGCCCGCACGTCGTCAAATCGATCCACGATCCGGGCGACGGCAGCAAGACCCCGACGGTGCCCAAGGAGAGCTACCGGATCCCGCTGCATCCGGAGTACCTGGCGCTGGTCAAGCAGGGCATGATCGAGGTCAACCGCGTGGGCACCGGCCGCGTCGCCTTCGCAGGCACCGAGTATGTCGCCGCCGGCAAGACCGGCACCGCGCAGGTGATCGGCATCAAGCAGGGGGAAAAGTACGACGCCCGGAAGATCGCCGAGCGCTACCGCGACCACTCGTTGTTCATGGCCTTCGCCCCGGCCGACAACCCAAAGGTCGCGCTCGCGCTGATCGTCGAGAACGGCGGCTTCGGTGCGCAGGCGGCGGCCCCGATCGCCCGCAAGGTGTTCGACTACGTGCTGCTCGGCAAGCTGCCCAAGGACACCGCCGCGCCCTACCCGGTCCGGCCCGACCTCGACGAATCCGAGATGCGCGACGTGCCCGAGAGCACCGAGCCCGAGCCGCTCACGCCAGCACAGGCGGCGCGCAACTGATGATCGGCGACATCGCCGCCATGGAGCGCCGCTCGCCGTGGCAGTTCGTGCGCAAGTACGTGCTGGTGTTCGACGGCACGCTGCTCGTCGGCCTCGCGCTGGTCGTGCTGATCAGCATAGCGACCATGTACTCGGCCGCGTTCGACTTCCCCGGCCGCTTCGGCGGGCACATGCGAAACATCGGCATCGCCTGCGCGGTGATGTGGGTCGCCGCGCTGGTGCCGCCGGCCGTGCTGATGCGCATCGCGGTGCCGCTCTACGCGATCGGCATCGCGTTGCTGGTGGCTGTGGCGCTGTTCGGCGTCATCAACAAGGGCGCGCAGCGCTGGCTGGACCTCGGCTTCACGCGGATCCAGCCGTCCGAGATGCTCAAGATCGCCACGCCGCTGATGCTCGCCTGGTACTTCCAGCAGCGCGAGGGGGCGCTGCGCTGGTACGACTTCGCGGTCGCGGGCGTGTTGCTGGCGCTGCCGGTCGGGCTGGTCGCGGAACAGCCCGACCTGGGCACCGCGATCCTGGTGCTGGCAGCGGGCGCCTATGTGATCTTCTTCGCGGGGCTCAGCTGGAAGATCCTGATCGGCCTGTTCGTGACGAGCATGGCGGCGATGCCCCTGCTGTGGATGGTGCTGCACGACTACCAGCGCCAGCGCGTGCTGACCCTGCTCGATCCCACCCGGGATCCGCTCGGCAAGGGCTTCCACATCATCCAGTCCACCATCGCGGTCGGCTCGGGCGGCCTGCTCGGCAAGGGGTGGATGCAGGGCACGCAGACCCACCTGGAGTTCATCCCCGAGCGCACCACCGACTTCATCCTGGCGGTGTACTCCGAGGAGTTCGGGCTGCTGGGCGTGGGCGTGCTGATGCTGCTGTACCTCGCGATCATCGCGCGCGGGCTGGTGATCTCGGCCAGCGGCGGCTCGGCGTTCGGGCGCCTGATGGCGGGCTCGATCACGATGAGTTTCTTCACCTACTGCTTCGTGAACATGGGCATGGTCATCGGCCTGCTGCCGGTGGTCGGCGTGCCGCTGCCCTGGATGTCCTACGGCGGTACGGCGATGGTGACGCTCGGGCTGGGCGCCGGCATCCTGATGAGCATCAGCCGGCACCGGACGCTGATCCAGACCTGAGCCGCGGACTCGGCAGGCGTCGCGCAGCCCGCCGAGCCCGCTGAACATTCACGTATCCCTCGCAAATACCCTGATGACGCGAGGGTTTTGTGAGCGCCGCCTCTCCGCTCTCACTTACCCTCGGCCGCTCTGGGGAGTAGCTTCGGCGCGTCGGGCGCCAGTGGTGTCATCGTCAATACGGACGGCCAGGCGTCGTCCCGGTGGCACCGGCAGGGGGAGGGTCCCTGCAAGCGAGACCAGCCTTGCGGCTCGGCATCGGGAATCTCGCTCATGGAACTCTTCAGCTCAGCCTGGTGGACGGCTCTCGCCGCCATCATCGTCATCGACCTCGTCCTGGCTGGCGACAACGCGCTGGTGATCGGCATCGCCGCGAGCCGGCTACGTCCCGACCTGCGCCGCAAGGCCATCATCTTCGGTGCCATCGGCGCCATCGCGGTCCGCGCCGCGCTCACGCTGATCGTGGTCTGGCTGCTCAAGATCCCGGGCCTGATGCTGGCGGGCGGGCTGCTGCTGCTGCCCATCGCCTACAAGCTCGCCTGCCCGTCGGCGGACGCCGGGGAGCACGGCATGAGCGCCGCCGACAGTTTCTGGGGCGCCATGAAGACCATCGTCATCGCGGACACCCTGATGGGCGTCGACAACGTGCTGGCTATCGGCGGCGCGGCCCAAGGGCGCTGGGACCTGGTGATCATCGGCCTTCTGATCACCATTCCGCTGGTGGTCTGGGGCAGCACCTTCGTGACGAAGATGATGGAGCGTTGGCCGCTGATCGCCGCGATCGGCTCGTCGATCCTGGCGCTCACCGGCGCCGGCATGGTCGTCAAGGATCCGCTGTTCGACCAGTACGTGATGGATAACGTCGTGCTCGACCGTGCCCTGCAGGCAGGCGCCGCGATCGTGATGTTCCTGCTGGGCTGGCGTGCCTACCGGCGAAACATCGGCGCGCAGGCCCGCGCGTCGGTGACCTGAGCGCCTGCCCGTCCACTTTCGATAGGGAATCGGGACATGATCGCCAACCACACCGCCCGGCTCCGTGTCCCGCGCGTCGCTCCGGGCACCGCCCCGGGACGGCACCGCGGTCCCCCGGCCACGCACCTGAGCACCCCGCGCACGGTCAAGCGCCGCGGCATCGTCTGGCTCGGCGCGGCAATGCTGGCGGCAGTGCTGCAGGCAGACGTCTAGACACCGACGCGACGAGATCCCGCGCGACCCGCTTGCGCCAGGACTCCGTTACGACGCGGGCGCGCCGCCGGCAGGACGCCGCCCGCCGCCCACTCAGCCCGGGCGTAACGCCAGCATGATCTTGCCGATGTGCTCGGAGCTCTCCATCAGCGCATGCGCAGCCGCGGCCTGCGACAGCGGGAACACCTTGTAGATGCGCGGCGGAATCCGGCCCTGCTCCAGCAGCGGCCAGAGGTGGGTGCGCAGCTGCTGCGCGAGGCGGGCCTTCTCCGCCGGCGGCCGGGGCCGCAGCGTCGAGCCGGTGAAGGTCAGCCGCTTGACCATCAGCGGCAGGAAGTCGACCTCCATCCGAGAAGGCTGCAGGAACGCGATCTGGACCAGGCGACCCTCGATCGCCAGCAACTTCAGGTTCTTCTCGATGTAGGTGCCGCCCACCATGTCCAGGATCACGTCGACGCCGCGGTTGCCCGTCAGGCGCAAGGTCTCGGCGACGAAATCCTGCCGGCGGTAATCGATCGCGGCGTCCGCGCCGACATCCAGACAGGCCTGCGCCTTCTCGGCGTTGCCCACCGTGCAGTAGACAGTCGCGCCCCAAGCCTTGGCGATCTGGATGGCGGTGATGCCGATGCCCGACGAGCCCCCGTGGATCAGCACGGACTCGCCCTTGGCGAGGCGGCCGCGTTCGATCAGGTTGGCCCACACGGTGAAGTAGGTCTCCGGGAGCGCCGCGGCCTGGAGCATCGTCAGGCCCTTGGGGATCGGCAGCACCTGGGCCGACGGAGCGATCGTGAACTCGGCGTAGCCCCCGCCGTTAGTGAGCGCACACACCTCGTCTCCAACGCTCCATTCGGTCACACCCTGGCCAAGCGCAACGATCCGGCCGGCGACCTCGAGCCCGAGGTGAGGCGAGGCGTCCGCCGGCGGCGGGTAGCGCCCGCTGCGCTGAAGGACGTCCGGACGGTTCACGCCGGCCACCGCGACCTCGATCAGCACCTCGCCCGCGCCCAGCTCAGGCACCGGGCCGGTCTTGACCTGGAGCACCTCGGGACCGCCGCCGGCGCCATGGTCCACGTAGCGCATCGTCGTGGGTATCGTCATTCGTCACGTCCTCGTGTGGTGAGCATGGCCTCGACGGTTCGCTGGACGGCGAGCGCGTCGGCAAAATCAGGCAGGGAGTGCGTATCGCCGGACAGCATCGCATGGAGCTGGTCGAGCTGGCGCTGGTAGCTGGCGAGCCGCGGGTCGGCGGGCAGGCCCGGCGCCGGGCGGCCCTGCGGCGCCTTCGCGTCGAAGGTCTCGAGGCGGTACCAGTCGGACAGCCGCCACTCGGCGACGGCGCCGATGAACCGGGCCTCGATCAGGTCGGGGGCCGTGCCGCCGACCGATGCGGCGACGGTGACGGGCACGCCGCCGCTGCGAAGCGTTGCCGACAGCGCGGTCTCGGCCGCGCCTGGATCGCCCGCGGGGCCGGTCACGGCAGCGCCAGCCAGTTCGGCCCCGCCGAGCACACGCTGCAGCAGGTACACGTAATGCGACAGCACCTCGCGGGTGAATCCGCCCTGGTCGGCGCGCTGCAGCCACGCGGCGCCGGCCTGCCAGGCTCGCGGCCACTCGTGGAAGCGCGTGCGGATCTCGACGGCGCGCAGCCCGAACGACGGCGCCGCGATCGCGTCGCGCAACGCGTCGACCGCCGCCGACGAGGCGAACACGAAATTCACGGCGTGGGGCAGGCCGCTGCGCGCCATCTCCTCGGTCAGCGCGGCGCTCTGCGCGACGTCGACGCCCAGGGGCTTCTCGCAGAACACCGCCTTGCCGGCTGCGATCGCATCGCGCACCAGGCCGGCGTGGGCCAGCGGGGGCACCGCGACGTAGACGACATCGACGTCGAGGCGTCGGATCGCGGCGGCGGCGCTGTCGCTCAGAGGCAGGCCCGGGAAACCGGCGGCTGCGGCAGTCCGCGCGGCGGCCGAGCTGTCCCAGGCGGCGACCACCTGCAGGCCCCGGCTCGCCGCCGCCTGCTCGAGCATCCGCCGGCCGACCACGCCCAGCCCGATCACCGCCATCCCGTATCGCTTCATCGCCGCACCGTCCCCCGCGTTCGGAGGCGAACCTTACCGCAAAACCGCGCCTCGGCGACCGGGCATCGCGCCCGGCGCACGGGTCACTTGCGGGCGAGCCGCGCGAGCAGGGTGCCCAGGATGCCCTTGGGCATGTAGATGATGAACAGGATCAGCAGCGCACCGTAGATCAGCAGGTCGAGGCCGTGAAAGCGGTTGCCGACCAGCACGCGCAGCGTCTCCGACAGGGCCAGCAGGAACACCGCGCCCACCGTCGGTCCGAGCATCACGTACATGCCGCCGGCGATCGCGCCGAACACCATCTGCAGCGAGATGCCGATGCCCGACACCGTCTCGGGGTTCACGTAGAGCTGGTACTGCGCGTACAGCACACCGCCCACGCAGGTCATCGCGGCCGACAGCAGGGTGATCTTCAGCTTCGTGCGCGACACGTCGATGCCGATGGACGCCGCGGCGTCCTCCTCCTCGCTGATCGCCTCGAGGGCCAGGCGGTTCATGCTGCGGTCGACCTGCCGCCAGATCCACAGCGCGATCAGCCAGCACGCCAGCACCGCGTAGAACCACACGACCTTGTTCGAGTACTGCATCGCCGCGAGCGAGCCGGTGACGTCGCCCGCGAGCGCGGGCTTGGGCGTGATGCCGAGCGAGCCGCCGGTCTGGTCGCGCAGCGCGACGATCAGCAGCCGCACCACCTCCGACAGCGCGAGCGTCACCAGCGCGAAGTAGTGGCCGACGATCTTGAAGCGAAAGCAGGGCCAGCCAATCAGCACCGCCAGCGCCAGCGTGACGATCACCGCGGCGATGCCGCCGATCCACGGCGAGACGCCCGCGAGGTTCCACATCAGCACCGCGCCGTAGGCGCCGATGCCGAGGAAGGCGCCGTGCCCGAAGCTGACCATGCCCAGGCGGCCCATGATCGACCAGCTCGTGTAGATGTAGCCCCAGAGCAGCGCCATGATGGCCAGGTGCATCGGATAGGCGCCCAGGCCGGCCCACGGGGCGACCACGAGCGCCGCGAGCAGCATCCAGCCGAACCATCGGATAGTCGTCAATTCAGCCTCGAATCCTAGTCAAGCCGCCTTTCGGCGGGTTCACCTCGCCCATCCACCAGCCCCGCCGCAAGCATGCTGCGGGCGTTCGCCGGGCTCGGCGCTGCGCGGCTCGAAATCCCCGGCTCAACGCCGCTTCGCGAAAAGGCCCTCGGGCTTCCAGAACATCGTCGCGATGAAGAACACGAACGCGATGACATAGCCCCACTCGAGCTGGAACATGAAGCCGCCGACCGAGATGAACTGCGCGAACACGAAGGCCGCGAGAAAACCCCCGATCAGGTTGCCCAGGCCGCCGAGCACGCAGATCAGGAAGGTGATCGGGCCGAAGGACAGGCCGATCGCGGGATGGATGTCGTACTGCAGCACCAGCAGGCAGGCCGCCAGCCCGGCGAGCCCCCCGCCCAGCGCGGACGTCAGCAGGTAGATGCGCCCCGGGTTCACGCCCATCAGCGGCATGATCGCGCGGTCCTGGCTGATCGCCCGGATCGCGGTCCCGAGGTAGGTCTTCTTGAGGAAGAAATAGAGCAGCGTCATCGCGACGAACGCAGTGAGCGCGGCGAAGATGCGCGAATACGGCAGGTAGATCTCGCCGAGCTGCAGCGAGGGCAGGCTCAGGCCGAGGTTGCGGAACTGGACGCCGAACGCGAGCGTCGCCGCCGCCTGCAGGAAGAACAGCACCCCGCCGGTGACGAGCAGCTGGTTGATCGGCTCGGAGTTGAGCACCGGCCGGATGACGAGCACGTGCAGGAGCACGCCGAGCACCGCGACCACCAGGATGCCGATGGCGAAGGCGACCACGAGCGGCAGCTTGTAGACCGTGTACATGAAGTAAACGGTGTACATCCCGACCATCATCAGCTCGGCGTAGCAGATCCACACCACGTCGATCACGCCGAACACGAGGTTGAGTCCGAGCGCGAGCAGCGCGAGCACGCCGCCGAAGAGGAGGCCGTTCAGGACCGCCTCGAGGAAGAAAACGTCGAAGATCTCCATGTCAGAGCCAGACGTAGGCGCGGCGGATGTCGGCGCTCGCCGCGAGGTCCGCCGCCCGGCCGCTCGCCTTGATCCGACCGACCTCCAGGAGATACGCCCGGTCGACGACCTTGAGCACCTGTTGCACGTTCTGCTCCACGATCAGCACGGTGTAGCCCTCGCTGCGGATCCGGTGCACGACCTCGAAGATGCGCTGCACGATGACCGGCGCGAGGCCCGCCGACGGCTCGTCGAGGAGGAGCAGCTTCGGCTTCGACATCAGGCCCCGCGCGATCGCGCACATCTGCTGCTCGCCGCCCGACATCGTCCCTGCGAGCTGGCTGCGCCGTTCCTTCAAGCGCGGGAACAGCGCAAACACGCTCTCCAGGCGCTCGGCGAACCGCGCCCGCGCCGCCGGGACGAACGCCCCCAT
>CAYNRU010000056.1:0-123687 GCA_964399635.1 uncultured Bordetella sp. | reverse complement strand
GCTCGGGGTGTTCGTCGACATGACGATGACGTCGACCGCGGGGCGGCGCGCGCGCGCCTGAGCGCGACGCGCGCTCACGGCGCCGCGTCGCGAGGCGGTCAGTGCGCGTCGACCTCGTGGCGCTGCCAGGCGACCGACGTCCACCACATCGGCACCACGCCGAGCATGCGGGTCCGCGTCGTCGCGTCGGTCCGCACGTACAGGTGCCCGCCGACCCGATACAGCGTGGTGCGCACCTTGTCCCGGCCGCGGATCGTGTTCTTCGGCGGCAGCATGCGCCACCGGTCGCGGTCGGCACGAGACGCGGGTGGCGGGCTCCGGCGCGGCCATCGCAGCCATCCGTGCTGCGGCCGGCGGCGAGACCCATGCTGCGGCGGGCGCCGCGGTGCGCACGATGCGCGGCGGAGCGCGGATCGCCTGCTCGGCGATCAACCGGACGGGGCAGCGATGGCGGGGCGGGTCGATGGACCCTCGCGGACGCTCGTCGAGGCGCACGGCACCGAGACAGCGAGCCCGAGGTCGAGGCCCTCGCCGGCCCAGCGGCCCGGCGCGGTGCCGGGACCGATGCGCAGGCCTTCGGCCCGGTGGGTCGCGACGATCGCGTCGGTCGAGCCCCGTGTCGAGGGTGCGTCGACGATCCTGCGACCGAGCGCGTCGGCGAACACGATCGCGCCGTCGTCGAGCACCCGCACCGCCGCGCCGCCCTCGTGCACCAGGCGGTGATGCCGTCGGCACAGCAGCACGAGGTTGGACAGGCGCGTCGCACCGCCCCGCGCCCAGTGCTCGACATGGTGTCCGTCGACGAAGCGCGTGTGCGTGCAGCCTGGATAGCGGCAGCCCCGGTCGCGCGAGCGCAGCGTCGCCCCGGGCGAGCCAGCTCTCGGCGAGCGGCACCAGCGCGTCGGCACGGCGCTGGGCGGGGGTGTCGGCGGGCTCGGACGTTTCTGCGGAAACGTGCCGCCGACGCTCGACCTCGCGTTCCTCGTCGATCGCCCGCTCCAGCGCTTTCGGCACGACGGCGCCGTCCCCGTCATGGAACCAGCGCAACGCGCGGCCGGCGTGCTGCTGCGCCTCGCGTGACAACTCGGTCGCCTGCCGTGCGCGCCGGTATCCCCGCACCACTGCCTCGACGTGATGGGCGGTGCCGTGCAGCGCGATCGTCAGCGCGTGTCCTCGGTGTCCTGTGTGGCCACGCGGGTCAGTGCGCGCACCTTCGAGTAGCTCAACTCGCCGCGACCCATCGCCGCCGAGATCGCGGGCAGCGCCTCGAGCGCGCGGGCGACGCGCACCTTCTCGCGTGCCGCGCCGAGGTCGATGCCGCACTTCCAGCCGAGCCAGTGGGCGCAGGAGCACGTCGCGCCGTCTGCCCAGCCCTCGCGGCGGTCGAACTCGGCGAGCAGCACGAGGAAGCGGTGGGTCGCGGCGTTCAGGTGGCCGGCGAGCTCGGTGAGGCGGGCTTCGAGATCGGGCAGCGGCAGCGCCTTCCCGCAGCGCCAGCACAGCTCGAACCCCGCCGGGTTCTCCTCGCCGCAGCCGCCGCAGAAGCTCGGCGGCCCGGTGCGTCGCCGCTCGGCCTCGTGCGTGGCGAGCACCGCGCGGGCCCGCTCGCGATCGCGCGCGTCGGCGATCCACACCTGCGGCAGCGCCGCCTCGGGCGGCAGCTCGCCGACCGCGCCCTGAACGTGCAGGTTCAGCACGTGCGCGTCGATGCCGTGCCGCGCGAGCGCGTCGCGCAGCAGGTGCGCCTGCACGCGGTCGAGTCGGGCGAGGAGTTCCATCCGTGCCAGTATCGCCCGATCCACGCCGCACGCCGGATCGGAGCATGACCGAGCGCACGCCACCGCCGGAACCCGGCGCGCCGATCGATCCCGCGCTCGCCGACGCGTACCGTGCCGCGTCGGCCGGAACGCGCGGCAGCGGATCGAGGCGCCCGCGAAGCTGCCGGTGCTGGCGTTCACGCGGCCGGTGGGCGAGGATCGGGGTCCGAACGCGCCACCCTGAGGAGACCGCGATGCCCGTCCAGTACCTGAACCCCGAAGGCCTGTCCCGGGGTACCTACTCGCACACCGCCGTCGTCACCGGCGGGCGCACGATCCACGTCTCGGGCCAGGTCGCGTTCGACGAGCACGGCCGCGTGGCCGGCGCCACGTTCGAGGAGCAAGCCGAGCGCGTGTTCGCGAACCTGAAGCTCGCGCTCGGCGCGGCGGGCGCCGAGCTGCGGCACGTGGTGAAGATGAACACCTACGTGCGCGACCTGACCGGCACGCGCCTGAAGGCCTTCCGCGAGATCCGCGCTCGGCACTTCGGCGCGCACCAGCCGGCCAGTACCCTGGTCGGCACGCCCGCGCTGGTCCACGAGGACCTGATGCTCGAGGTCGAGGTGGTCGCGGTCGTGGACTGACTCGACGACCGTGTCCCCGGTTCCGGTCTGCACACAGAGTTGCCGGGCGACCGGGTGCTGCAGTTCGCGATGCCGGGCGTGGAGGTGTCGCGGCCGGCGCTGGAGGAGGCGAACGCGGCGGCGGGCGAGTTACAGTCCCGGACGCGACGTGGAGGGCCGCAGCATGGACGAGCACGCTTGGGACCGCCCCTTCTTCCACGAAGGGATGCGCGCGCTGCAGGATCGCTTCGACGGGCGGCGCACCGCCGAGGCGATCGAGCGGCACCGCAAGCACTACGACTTCTGGGACGACGAGCGGCAGTGGATCGAGTCGGCGCGCTGCTTCTTCATCGCCTCGACATTCGGCGAGTACGTCGACTGCAACATCAAGTCGGGTGATGCGGGCTTCGTGAAGATCGTCGGGCCGGGCGTCATCGAATACCCCGAGTACGACGGGAACTCGATGTACCGCACGCTCGGCAACATCGCGCGCAACCCGAACGTCGGCCTGCTGTTCGTCGAGTTCGACGGGAAGAGTCGCCGGATCCGGATCAACGGACGCGCGACGATCCTCGACGATCCCGGGAGTCTCGCGCGCCACTTCGGCGCGAAGGTCGTCGTGCGGATCGAGTGCGAGATCTACCCGAACTGCCCGCGCTACGTGCCGGACCTGGTCACCGGCGCGCCGTCGCCGCACGTGCCGCGGCCGGAGGCGCCGAACCCGCCGCCGCCCGAGTGGAAGCAGCGCGACTACATCCGTGCGATCCTGCCGAAGGATGACCCGCACCGCGGCGGCTGAAGGCGCGGCCCGGAGGCCGCGCCGTGCCGTCGCGCGTCAGGCGCTCGGCGCGAGCAGCACCTTGCCCGAGCGCCCCGGGCGCGCCGCGTGCGCGAGCGCGTCCTTCACCTGCGCGAGCGGATAGACCTGCTCGACCTCGACGCGCAGCGTGCCGTCGGCGATCGCCGCGCCGAGCCGCCGGTACAGCGCGTGCTGCTGCTCGAGCGACGCGGTCGCGAACCACTTCGCGAGCCAGAAGCCGCGCAGCGACAGGTCGCGGAACACGGTGTCCGGCGCATCCATCTCGCACGGCCGCCCCGACAGCAGCCCGTAGTTGACGACGGTGCCGCCGTCGGCGAGCGCGTTCGCCATGCGGCGGGTCGCGTCGCCGGCGACCGCGTCGATGCCGAGGCGCGGCTTCACGCCGCCGGTGGCAGCAGCGACACGCGCCGCGAGGTCCGGGCCGTCGACGACGACCGCGTCGGCGCCGAGCGCCTTCAGCGGCGCGACCTGCGCGTCGCGGCGCACGACGCTGACCGTCTTCCAGCCGAGCCGCCTCGAGAACTGGATCACCGCCTGCCCGACGCCGGAGTTGCCGGCGTTCTGCATCACCCAGTCGCCGGGCGCGAGCGTCACGAAGTCGTGCAGCATCAGCCACGCGGTCGGTGGGTTGACGCCCAGCATCGCGAGCTGGTCGAGGTCGGCCTCGGGCAGCGCGAAGAGCCGCGCCGCCGGCGCCTTGGTGCGCGGCCGCCAGTTGCCGCGCGCGGCGAGCAGCGCGAGCACGCGGTCGCCCGGCTTCAGGTGGGTCACGCCCTCGCCCGCCTGCAGCACGCGCGCGACCGCCTCGCCGCCCGCCCACACCGGCAGCTTCGGCGGCACCGCGCCGTATCGGCCCTCGAACTGCAGCAGGTCGGCCGGGTTGATCGACGAGCGCTCGATCTCGAGCAGCACCTCGCCGGGGCCGGGCGCGTCGGGCTCGGCGACGTCGACGAGCTCGGCGACCTCGTGGGCGGGGCCGAAGGTGGAGAAGCGGACGGCTTTCATGGGGTCTCCTCGGTGCGGGGGCGTCGATGGTAGCGGGTCGCGGGGATCCGGCGCGCGGCGACCCTCGACAACGCGCACCCGTTCCGCTGCATGGTCACCCTGACGAGATCGCCTACGCGTCGTCGGGCAACGGCTCGGCGCAGCACCTCGCGGGCGCGCTCTTCGAGCAGCGCGCCGGCGTCGAACTGCTGCACGTGCCGTACCGCGGCGGCGGCCCCGCGCTCGACACCGCGAGCGAGGCCGCGGTCGCGTCGTTCCTCAAGGCGCCGCGCGCGCAGTGGGCGCGGCAGGTACGCGCACGTCCACGTGTTCGACGCGCGCGCGCCGACGGTGCCCGGCCACTACGCGCCGACGCCCCGCGCGCCTCAGCGCCACGCCACCTCGTGCCGGATCGTCAGCGGTCCGAGCCGCTCCTGCACCGTCTTCTCGATGGCTGGGCGCTCCCCCGGCGGCACGCCCTCGACCGACACGGTGATCAGGCTGCCGTGCACCGGGTGCGCGCCGGCGTCGACCTGCAGGCCCGGCAGCGACAGGTCGGCGAGCATCCGCGCGGCGACGCGCTTGGCGGCGTCCCAGCGCAGCGCCGGCTTGAACACCTTGCCGACGCCGGTCAGCGGCATCGGGTCGACCAGGTGGATCGACACCGGCACCGCCGCGCGCTCGGGCGTGCGCTCGCGCACGTAGTCGATCAGCGCGTTCGGGTCGACCGACTCGCCGGGCTTGGCCTGCACGTAGGCGACCGGCAGCTCGCCCGCGTACGCGTCGGGCTGCCCGACCATCGCCGCGAGCGCGACCGCCGGATGGCCGAACAGGATCTCCTCGATCGGCTGCGGGTCGATGTTGTGCCCGCCGCGGATCACCAGGTCCTTCGCGCGGCCGGTGATCCACAGGTAGCCCTCGGCGTCGAGGCGCCCGAGGTCGCCCGAGTTGACCCAGCCCGGTTCGACGAACGCATCCTTGTTGTGCTGCGCGCTGCGGTAGCCGGAGAAGCAGCCGGGGCCGGCCATCGCGACCACGCCGATCTCGTCCGTCGCGCAGTCGCCGATGCAGCGGCCGTTCGCGTCGACCTTGACGATCCGCACGCGGCTGAAGGGCACCGGGTGGCCCGCGGAGCCCAGGCGCAGCGGCCGGTCCTGGAACGCGATCGTGTGCACGCTCGCGGTCTCGGTCATCCCGTAGACCTCGAGCACCGGCCAGCCGAAGCGCTCGACGTAGGCGCGGCCGACCGCGACCGGGATCGCCGAGCCGCCGGCGAACGCGACCTTGATGCTCGACAGGTCGATACCCTCGGTCGGCGCGGCCAGCGCAGCGGTGAGCACCGTCGGCACCCCGCCGAAGCCGGCGGGCCGGTAGCGCTCGGCGATCCGCCACACGTTGCGCTGCGCGGCCGGACTGCGCCAGCCGGAGGGCGAGACGATGACCAGGCAGCCGCCGGCCGCGAGCCAACTGAGCGCCGTGGTGAGGGCGCCGCCGACGTGGAACAGCGGCAGGCCGGCGAGGATCGTCTCCTCGCGCCCGATCCGCAGCATCAGCCCGATCACCCAGGCCTGGTAGACCTGGTTCGCATGCGTGTGGCGAACCAGCTTCGGCGTGCCGGTCGTGCCGCCGGTGTGGAAGTACGCGGCGGTGTCGTCCGGCTCGATCACGCGACCGCTCGCGAGGCCGTCCGAGCGCTGCGCGGCGATCAGCGCGTCGAAGTCGAAGATCGGCGCCAGACCGTCGTCGGCCCGCACCGGCGCCTTCGCACCCGCGGCGAACGGCTGCGCGGTCGCGACCCGCGCGCCGCCGACCGCGACGATCGCCGACAGCGACGGCAGCTCGGCGCGGATCGTCTGCACCTTCTCCCAGATGTCGGTGCCCGGCATCGGCCCGATCACGACGAGCACCTTGGTGTCGGCGGCCTTCATGATCTCGACCAGCTGGTAAGGCTCGAGCAGCGGGTTCACCGGGTTGGCGACGCCCGCAGCCTCCGCGCCCCACAGCGTGTAGAGCGACTGCGGCAGCAGCGGCAGCAGGAAGCTCACGACGTCGTCGCGGCCGATGCCGAGCGCGTGGAACGCGTTGGCCGCCTGCGTGACCCGCGCGAGGCACTGCGCGTGGCTCGACACGATCGGCGCCTCGTCGGGGTCCGCGTTCGGCAGGAAGCGGATCGCCGGCGCGTCGGGGTTCGCCGAGGCGCCGAGGCGCAGCGCCTCGTAGGTGCTGCGAGCGGCGATCCGGTCGGCGTAGGGCGTGGCCTCGAAGGTGCGCACGGCCTCGGGCGTCGACAGGTCGGGCCAGCCGGGGCCGATCAGGCGGTCGAGCAGGTGCGGGCGGTTCACGGTGCGGGGTCTCCAGGTGCAGCGCCTGTGGCGCCGTCGGTGCGGTCGGCGGATGCTCGCCGGGCGGAGGCCGGATCGTCAACCGCACCCCGGTCGGCGTGCTCCGGTCCGGGACGGATCGCGTCAGAGGACGATCGCGTCGGGCACCCCTGCGCAGGCGGATCGCACCGCCTGCTGCAAGGCCGCCACGGCGCTCGTCGGCGGCACGCCCCGTCGATCGAGGAAGCCCAGCGTCGAGCGGGGCGGCTCGAGCTCGGCCTCGAGCACCGACACGGTGGACGACAGGCAGGGGTGGGCCAGCAGCGCGGCGGGCGCGCAGGCCACCGCTTCGGTCGCCGTGACGGCCCCGAGCGCGGTCGTGAGACTGTCGCACGAGACCATCCGGGGCAGCGGCGCGCCTTGTGCCTTGAACCACTTCTTCAGGCGGTCCGAGTACCCGCCCGGCGCCTCGTTCTGTACCCAGTCGAAGGTCGACAGCCGATCGAGGCCCGGCCGGGTCCCCAGCAGCGGATGCCGGTGCCGCACCGCGAAGGCGGCGCGGCAGTTCAGGATCGGCTCGAACGCCAGGTCAGGCGGCACGGCGGTCGGATCCGCGGCCACGACCGCGAAGTCGAGCGTTCCGTCGCGCAGCCGTGCGATCGTCGTCGAGAGCAGGCCTTCCGCCAGCCGAAGCCGGACCCCGGGGGCCCGGGCGACGAAGGCCTCCATCACCGCAGGCCACATCACCAGGCTGACGAGCGGGTTCAGCGCGACGCTCGGCGCACGCAGGCGATCGGCCCCGACGGCCGCCTCGAAGCGTCCGACCTGCTCCAGCAGCAGCCTCGCCTCCGGCAGCAGCTCGATCGCGGCCGGGGTGGGCCGTGCACCCCGGGTCGAGCGGGTGAACAGCAGGCGACCCGACTGCGTCTCGAACTCGCGCAGCTGCTTGGCGAGCGCCACCTGCGAGATGCCGGCCGCGCGCGCGGCGGCGCGGATGCCGCCGTGGTCGACGGTCAGCACGAACGCGCGGACGAGCGGGAGCTTCACGGTCCGATGTTAACCAGGGGTTAACGCGGGGCACAAGCGGTTGGGCTGCCCGGGCCCGGGCCCGGACCGTAGGCTGCGCCTGATGGAAATTGTCCTGCTGCATGGCAACTCGTCGTCGTCGCGCTGCTGGCGCCGGGTCGCGGCGAGCGACGTGCTGCGCGCCCACGAGCTCGTCGCGATCGACCTGCCGGGGCATGGCGGCGGACCCTACGCGGCGCACGCCGACTACTCGCTGCGCGGCCTTGCCTGCAGCGTGGCGGGGCTGCTGCAGGCCAGGCCGCCCGGGCCGCGCGTGGTCGTCGGATGGAGCCTGGGTGGCCACGTCGCGCTCGAGGCGGCGGCAGCGATTCCCGGGCTCCTCGGGCTGGTCCTGATCGGAGCGCCGCCGACTGGCTTCCCGGTCTCGGGCTTCCGGGCGATGCCGGCCGCCGCGACGTGTCTGGAGCCGCCCGCGCACCAGGTACGGGAACACATCGAGGCGCTGTGCCGCGACGAGTCGGCGCGCCTGCTGTTCCACGAGGACTTCGCGCTGGCCGATCCGCGCGTGCGCGACGGCGTGGCGCGCTGCATCGCCAGCGGAGACTTCTCCGACGAGATCGAGATCGTCCGCGGACCCCTGCCGATCGCCGCGATCGTCGGCGCGGACGATCCGCTGGTGGATATCGACCATCTGCGGTCCGTCCCGTGGGGACACCTCTGGGGCGGGCGGGTCCACCTGATCGACGGCGCGCTGCACGCCCCCCAGTGCGACGCACCCCTCGAGGTGGCGTCGCTGCTGTCGGGGTTCGTCGCCTCGATCCGGCCCGCTTCGAGCAGCCCATCGGAAGGGAGTCCCCCATGAATCGTCGGTTCGCCGTCATCGCCCTGTGCGCGGCCGCGGCCTGCGCGGCATCGCACCCTTCAACGGTGCACGCGCAGACCACCCGCGTCATCGTTCCCTATCCTGCAGGCCAGCTGTCGGACGTCATCGGACGGACGGTCCGCGAGACGCTCGTGCGCCAGACCGGCGGCTCCGCGATCGTCGAGAACGTGGCGGGTGCGGGCGGGGCGATCGGCGCGCAGCAGCTGCTCAACGCATCCGTCGGCTCCGACACCCTGCTGCTCGCCTCGCCCAACGAGGTGATCCTGGCGCCCCTCGCCAACGCGGCCGTGAAGTACCGTCCGGAGGACTTCCGGCTCGTCGCGCTGGTCGCGAGCGCGCCGCTCGTGCTGCTCGCGCGGGCCGATCTCGGCGTCGCCGATGCGGACGGCTTCGTCGAGGCGGCGCGCCGGTCGTCGAGGACGCAGCCCCTGTCCTACGGCAGCGTCGGCATCGGTTCGCTGTACCACCTGATGGGCGAGCAGCTGTCCCGCGCGATCGGCGCCGAGCTGACCCATGTCCCGTACAAGGGCGGAGTCCCCCTGCTGCAGGACATGGCGGGCGGGCGCATCGACTTCGCGATGCTCCCCTGGTCGCAGGCACTCCAGGGCATGGCCGACCAGGGCAGGTTGCGGCTGCTCGGGACCGTCGCCACGAAACGCGCGACGGCCTTGCCGAACCTGCCCACCGTCAACGAAGGGCGGCTGCTGAAGGACTTCTCCTTCGACATCTGGACGGGATTCGCGGTGCACCGCGACACGCCCGCCGCGGTCCGCGAGCGCTGGCACCGGCTGCTCGGCGCGGTCCTCGCGGATCCGGGGGTCCAGTCCGCCCTGGAGGCGCAGGGCCTCGGCCTCCAGAAGGCCTCGACCCTGGCCGAGCTCGACGCGTTCTACGAGCGCGAGGTGGCTCGCTTCAGACGCATCGCCGTCGAGAGCCGACTCGTGCCGCAGTGACGGATCGACCTCCGGAGCCCGCCGTGCTGCTCTCACGTGCCGCCGTCTTCGACGGCGAGCGTCGCCTCCCGCCCGACACCTGCCTGCTGCTCGAGGGCGACCGCATCGCGCGGATCGCACCCGCCGCGGCCTTCGACGGGTACGCCGGCCCGAGACTCGACCTGTCGGGGCATACCGTGCTGCCCGGACTGATCGACTGCCACGCGCATCTGGTGCTGGCGGCCGAGGCCGACGTCTGGGGACCGCTGATGAAGGCGTCCGCGGCGCAGCTCGCGCTGCGTGCGCTGGACAGCGCGCAGCGCTGCCTGCGCGGCGGCGTGACCTCGCTGCGGGACTGCGGCGGCGTGGACCACATCGAGCTGGCGGTGCGCGACGCGACCGGCCAGGGCACCTTCCTCGGTCCCACCGTGAGGGCGGCCGGTCGCTTCATCTGCATGTGCGGCGGCACCAATCACCCGGTCGCGCGCATCGCCGACGGCGAGCACGAGGTCCGCGTCGCCGTCCGGGAACAGGTGCACGCCGGCAGCGATTTCGTGAAGCTCATGGCGACCGGTGCCGTCCTGACGCCCGGCACCGGCCTCGACGACGTCCAGTACACGAGCGAGGAGTTGCGGGCCGGCATCGCCGAGGCGGCGAGACTGGGCCGGGACGCCGCCGTCCACGCGATCGGCGCGACCGGCGTAATCAACGCCGTCCGGGCCGGTGCCAGGTCGGTGGAGCACGGCGTCTTCCTGACCGACGAGGCGATCGACGCGATGCTCGGCCTCGGGACGTGGGTGGTGCCCACCCTGGGCGCGGTGTCGCGGCTGCTGTCGCACCGAGATCGATTGCCGGGCGCGGTCGTCGAGAAGGCGCAGCGGGTCGCGGCGAGCCATCGCGACTCGATTCGACGCTTCCACCGCGCGGGCGGTCGGATCGCGATGGGAGGCGACACCGGCACGCCCTTCAATCCGCACGGCGAGAACGCCTGGGAGCTGCTCGAGATGGTACGGGCCGGGCTGTCGCCCGAGGCGGCGCTCGTCGCGGCCACCTCGAGCGCGGCCGACCTGATGCGGCTCCCGACCCGCGGTCGGTTGCGGGCCGGCCATCACGCGGACGTGCTCGTCGTGCGGGGCGACCCGCTCGAAGATATCCTGTGCGCCGCGGACCCGGCGCGGCACGCGATCGTCGTCAAGGGAGGTCGCTTCGTGCAACGGTCAGAGCCCTGGGGAACGGAGTCTGGGACACGATGGGCGCAGACGCCGTGAACACCGTCGGATCGGGAATGCGTGCTTCACGCGCGGACGGGTGGCTCTTCCCGCTGCTGTTCGCGATGTTCCTCGCGCACGAGATGGACGCGGTCGCTCAGCATGAATGGCGACTGCTCTACGTGCTGCGCTCGATGCCCGAACCGATCGCGCAGCACGCGTTCGTGCTCCTGCACGTTCCGCTGGTGGCGTTCCTGGCATGGTTCGGGTGGCACGCGAACGCCGCCGTCCGCACGGCCGCTCGGCTCGGCATGGCCGGATTCATGGTGATCCACGCGGGACTGCACTGGCGGCTGAGCGCGGACCCCCTCTACACCTTCCACGACCCCGCGTCCGTCTTTCTCGTCTACGGAAGCATCGTGCCCGCCATCGCCCTGATCGTTTCGATCATCCGCCCGTCATCGCAGTGATTCGCCTGGATCATCGGCCCGGCGGCGCCGACCTGCGCGCGCGCTCGAAGGCCGCGCGGTCGAGCGCCTCACGGTGCGCAGGGTCAGCGATCGCGATGAGCGCGCGGGCGCGCTGCGCGAGCGACAGGCCGCGCAGCCGCGCCGCGCCGAACTCGGTCACCACGTGGTCGACGTCGCTGCGCGGCGTGGTCACCGGGCCGTCGAGCGCCGGCACGATCCGCGTGCGGCGCGCCTCGCCCTGCGTCGCCGGCAGCGCGATCACCGACACGCCGCCCTCCGAGAGGCGCGTGCCGCGGACGAACTCCACCTGCCCGCCGATCGTGCCGATGTAGCGCCCGCCCGCGGCCTCGGCGTTGACCTGGCCGGAGAGGTCGACCTCGAGCGCCGAGTTGATCGAGAAGAGCCGCCTCACCCGCGCGAGCACGTCCAGCCCGTGCGTGTACGACGGCCGGCGCGCGGCCACGCGCGGATTGCCGTCCATGAAGCGGAACAGCCGGTCGGTGCCGATCGACAGGCCGGTCACCGCGACGCCGGCGTCGATCCCCTTGTGCGCGTCGTCGATCGCGCCGGCCTCGATCAGGTCGACGACGCGGTCGCTGATCATCCCCGAGTGGAAGCCGAGCCCGCGCCGGTCGACGAGCCGCGCGAGCACCGCGTCCGGGATCGCGCCGATGCCGAGCTGCAGGGTCGCGTGCTCGGGCACGAGCGCCGCCACCTGCTCGCCGATGCGCGCCTCGACCTCGCCCGGCTTCGGCCAGCGCATCTGCACCAGCGGCCGGTCGGTCTCGACGACGGCGTCGAAGTCCTCGAGCGCGAAGTCGACGTCGGCGTGCACCCGCGGCGCGCGCGCGTTGACCTCGGCGATCGCGACGCGCGCGCGCGGGATCAGCGAGACCGCCTGGTCGTGCGAGGCCGCGAGCGTCACGCGGCCGCGCGCATCGGGCGGGCTCACCTGGACCATCACCACGTCGGCGGCGACGTCGCCGTCGGCGCACAGCCGCTCGAGGTCGCCGTAGTGCGCCGGGATCGGGTCGATCGCGCCGGCCGAGGCGAGCGCGCGGGTGCCGGTGGTGACCGCGGTCGCGCGAAAGCGCAGCGCGTCGGCGTGCTCGGACCGGAATGTGTCCGACATCACGGTGAAGAGCAGCACCGTGACGTCGGGCAGCGCGTGCCGCTGCGCCACGAGCGCCGCGGACAGCGTCAGCGGCTCGCCGCAGCCCTGGCCGACGTAGACGGTGTCGCCGCGGCGGATCCAGCGGGCGAGGTCGATCGAGGCGGGGTCGAGGCGGGCGGGTGCGGGCATGGGGGCGCGGCGGATGGGGCGTGGCGCGATGCTACGCGATGCATGGTGACGTGCGCCTCGGCGCACGCGGATCTCGGCAGGCAGGGCGATTGACCGTCGTGAAGCCATATGGGAGTATGGTCGATAGTCGCCGTACACCCGTATCTCGTGAAGACAACGCTCGATATCGACGACGATCTGCTGCGCCGCGCGAAGCAGGCCGCGCTCGACCGCGACACGACCCTGCGGGCGATCGTCGAGGAGGCGCTCGTGCGCGCACTCGGCCAGGCCAGTGCACCGACGCCGATCCGCACGGTCGTGTGGCCGCCTCCCGCATCGGACGGGACGTCGCGCGTTCCCGACGACACCACCGACTGGATGGCCGAGATCAAGCGGGTCCGCTACGGTGCCGACGCGGCCGATGACGGCGACGTCGAGGTCGGACCGCGGGCGGCCCGCGCATCGAAGCGACGACGCCGATGATCGCGGTCGACACGAACCTGCTCGTGTATGCGCACCGCGCCACCGTGCCGCAGCACGCGGCCGCGAGCGCCGCGATGGCGCGCCTCTCGGTCGTGCAGGGCGGCTGGGCGATCCCGTGGCCCTGTGCGCACGAGTTCGTCGCGGTGGTGACCCGGGCGGTGCCCGGCGTTCCGGCCACGCCGGCCCCGGTCGCCTTCGACGCGCTGCGTGCATGGCTCTCGCATCCGGGGTGCAGGCTGCTCGCTGAATCCGCGTCGCACCTCGACCTCTGGCGCGAGCTGGTCGAGCGCGCCGGCGTGGTCGGCGGCGCGGTCCACGATGCCCGCATCGCTGCGATCTGCCTCGGGCACAGTGTCGACGAACTCTGGAGCAGCGATCGGGACTTCGCCCGCTTCCCGGACCTGCGCACGCGCGACCCTCTGGTGCCCGGGCTGCACGAGCCGGGTGCGACGCCCTACCGCGCCGCCCGCCTCGATCAGGCCGCCGTCGCCGTCTCGACCCGCCGCGCCGCTGCGCCCTCGCGCGCGCCCTCGAAGCGCAGCACCCCGTCGTCCAGCTCCCCGCGCCCGAGCGTGCGCCGCTCGAGCAGGTAGTTCTGCTCGGCGCGCCATGGCGCTTCCTTCGACTGCTTCGGCAGGCGGTCCATCGCGCGCTGGAAGTAGCCTGACGAGAAGTCGACGAAGGGCTCGGTGCCGACGTCGCCGGGGCGCGGGCGCGGCACGGCCCACGTCGCGCCGACGCGCTCCATGTGTGCGATCACGCGGCAGGTCCAGTCGCAGACGAGGTCGGCGCGCAGCGTCCACGACGCGTTGGTGTAGCCGAACACCATCGCGAGGTTCGGCACGCCGGACAGCATGATCCCGCGATAGGGCAGCGCCGACGCGGGCGTCACCGGCACGCCGTCGACGACCGGCACGATGCCCGCGAGCAGCTTGAGCTCGAGCCCGGTCGCGGTGACGATCACGTCGGCATCGAGCCGCGCGCCCGAGCGCAGCCGCAGGCCGGCCTCGTCGAAGGCCTCGACGTGGTCGGTGACCACCGATGCGCGTCCGGAGCGGATCGCCTTGAAGAAGTCGCCGTCCGGCACGAGGCACAGCCGCTGCTCCCACGGCCGGTAGCGCGGCCTGAAGTCGCGCTCGACCGGATAGCCGGGCGGCAGCTGGCGGCGCGCCCACTCGAGCAGCTTCGCGCCGACGCGGTCGGGCCAGCGCCGGCACGCGGCGAACACCGCGCGGCCGATCCGCACGTTCTTCCAGCGCACCGCCGCATGCCGCCAGCGCGGCGGCAGCACGCGGCCGAGCAGCCGCGCGATCGGGTCCTCGCCCGGCAGCGAGAGGATCCAGGTCGGCGAGCGCTGCAGCATCGTCACGTGCGCGGCGTCCTTCGCCATCGCCGGCACCAGCGTGACCGCGGTCGCGCCGCTGCCGATCACGACGACGCGCCGGCCCCGCCAGTCCAGGTCGTCCGGCCAGGCCTGCGGGTGGACGATCCGGCCGCCGAAGCGCTCGCGGCCGGGAAAGGGCGGGTCGTGGCCGCGCTCGGGGTCGTAGTAGCCGGCGCACATCAGCACGAAGCCGGCGGTCATCGTCGCGCGCGCGCCGCCGCGCTCCACCTCGACCGTCCAGCGCGCGTCGGCCGACGACCACGACAGGCCGACCACCCGGTGCCCGAAGCGCAGGTGCGGCTCGAGCCCGGCCTCCCGGACCGCGTCGCGCAGGTAGGCCAGGATCGACGGACCGTCCGCGATCGCGCGCGCGTCCGGCCACGGTCGCCAGCCGTAGCCGAAGGTGAACATGTCGGAGTCGGAACGGATGCCGGGGTAGCGGAACAGGCTCCAGGTGCCGCCGATCTCGTCGCGCGACTCGAGGAGGGCGAAGGTCCTGCCGGGCAGCCGGTGCTTCAGGTGCCAGCCGGCGTCGATGCCGGACAGGCCGGCGCCGACGACGATCACGTCGAGGTGTTCGGGGGTCATGGGGGCGTTCGCGGAGGCTCGCTCGACAGTATGCGCGGCGCGCGCGTACGCTGCGCGTGGGTCCTCGTGGCGCGGACGGCCGCGCGAGGCGGGATCGGGGAGGGGAACATGGAGCGCGGTTCGGACGGCGATCGTGTCGACGTCGCGGTGGTCGGCGCGGGCTTCGGCGGGATGTACATGAGCCATCGCGCGCGATCGCTCGGCCTCGCGGTACGCGCGTTCGACGTGGCCGATGACGTCGGCGGGACCTGGTACTGGAATCGCTACCCGGGCGCGCGCTGCGACGTCGAGAGCCTCGAGTACTCGTACTCGTTCGACGAGGCGCTGCAGAGCGAGTGGCGCTGGACCGAGCGCTACGCGGCGCAGCCCGAGATCCTCGCCTATGCCCGCCACGTCGCGGAACGCTTCGACCTGCGCCGCGACATCCGCTTGCGCACGCGGGTGACCGGCGCGCGCTGGGACGAGGCGGCGCGCGAGTGGGTCGTCGAGACCGACCCGGGCGAGCCGCTGCGGGCCCGCTTCCTGGTCCTCGCGAGCGGGCCGCTGTCGTCGACGAACCTGCCCGGCTTCCCGGGCCTCGCCGCCTTCGAGGGCCGGACCTTCCACACGGGGCGCTGGCCGCACGAGCCGGTGAGCTTCGCCGGGCGGCGCGTCGCGGTGATCGGCACCGGCTCGTCGGCGGTGCAGATGGTGCCGGTGGTCGCGCGCGAGGCCGCGGCGCTCACGGTGTTCCAGCGCACCGCCGCCTACTGCGTGCCCGCCCGCAACGGACCGATCGACCCGGCGTACGAGGCGACGGTGCGGGCCGACTACGCGGGCTTCCGGGCGCGCAACCGCGAGCAGCTCGCCGGGTTCGGCTCGACGCTGCCGCCGCCCGAGCCGTCGGCGCTCACGGCGACCGAGGACGAGCGACGGCGCGCGTTCGACGCGCGCTGGGCGCTCGGCGGCTTCGCGTTCGGCCGCACCTTCCGCGACCTCGGCACCGACCCGCGCGCCAACGAGCTCGCCGCGCAGTACATCCGCGACCGCATCGCCGAGACCGTCGCCGACCCGGCGACCGCGCGGCGGCTGATGCCGACGCACGCGATCCTGTGCAAGCGGCTGTGCGTCGACAGCGGCTACTACGAGACCTTCAACCGGCCGAACGTGCGGCTGGTCTCGCTGCACGAGCAGCCGATCGAGCGCTTCGAGGCGCACGGCCTGGTCGCCGGCGGCGAGCCGATGCGCTTCGACGACGTGGTGTTCGCGACCGGCTTCGACGCGATGACCGGCTCGGCGCTGAAGATCGACCCGGTCGGGCGCGACGGACTGCGCCTGTCGCAGGCGTGGCGCGAGGGGCCGGTCAACTGCCTGGGCCTGGGCGTGGCGGGCTTCCCGAACCTCTTCACGCTGGTCGGGCCGGGCAGCCCCTCGGCGCTCACCAACGTGATCGTTCAGATCGAGCAGCACGTCGACTGGGTCGCGCGCTGCATCGACTGGATGCGCGCCAGCGGCCACGCCACGATCGAGCCGACCGCGGCCGCGCAGGCGGCGTGGGTCGAGCACGTGAACACCGCGATGGCGCCGACGGTCTTCTCGCGCTGCGACTCCTGGTACGTCGGCGCGAACGTGCCGGGCAAGCCGCGGGTGATCATGGCGCTGTACGGCTTCCCGGCGTACGCGCGGCGCTGCGAGGAGACGGCCGCGGCCGGATACACCGGGTACGAGGTCGGTTGATGGCCGCGCCGTGCGGGCGTTCCGGTATGCTGCGCCGCGTCCCTTCGGCTCCCCGGTTCCAGGCGACACGATGACCTGGTCGATCGTCGCACGCGACCCCGCCACCGGCGCCTTCGGCGTCGCGGTCGCGACCCGCTTCTTCGCGGTCGGCGCACTGTGCGTGCACGCCGACGGCGGTGTCGGCGCGCTCGCCACGCAGGCGCTGATCAACCCCACTTTCGGTCCGCGCGGCATCCGCCTGCTGCGCGACGGCATCTCGGCCGCCCGGGTGGTCGACGCGCTCGTCGATGCCGACCCCGGCCGCGCGACGCGCCAGCTGCACGTGCAGGACGCGCGCGGCGGCATCGCCGCGCACACCGGCGCCGAGTGCGTGCCGTGGTGCGGCCACGCGGTGCACGACGGCTTCTCGGTCGCGGGCAACATGCTCGCCGGCCCCGAGGTGATCGCCGAGACTGCGCGTGTCTACGCGGCGCGCGCCGGGCTGCCGTTCGCGCGGCGGCTGATCGAGGCGCTGAAGGCCGGCGAGGCCGCGGGCGGCGACAAGCGCGGCAAGCAGTCGGCCGCGCTGCGCATCCACACCACCGAGGAGTATCCGGCGCTCGACCTGCGCGTCGACGACCACGCCGACCCGCTCGCCGAGCTGGAGCGCCTCGAGGCGGTCAGCCGCGAACGCTTCGTGCACTTCGCCCGGTTCTTCGCGACCCGCGCCGACGCGGGCGGCACCTGGGACCGCTCGGTGATCGAGGCCGCGCTCGCTCAGGTCCCGCCGCCGGGACGCTGAGCCCGTGGATCCGCTGCTGCAGGTCGAGGACCTGCGGGTCGCGTTCGACACGCCCCGCGGTCGCGCGCTCGCGGTCGACGGTGTCGACTTCGCGCTCGCCGCCGGCGAGACGCTGTGCATCGTCGGCGAATCGGGTTGCGGCAAGTCGGTGACCGCGCTGTCGGTGATGGGGCTGGTGCCGAGCCCGCCGGCGACGGTGACCGGGCGCATCCGCTTCGAGGGGCGCGACCTGCTCGGGCTGCCGCGCCGCGCGCTCGCCGACCTGCGGGGCGACCGGCTGGCGATGATCTTCCAGGAGCCGATGACCTCGCTCAACCCGGCCTTCACCGTCGGCGCGCAGCTCGCCGAGGTGCTGGTCCGCCACCGTGGCGCGAGCCCGGCCGCGGCGCGCGAGGTGGCCATCGAGATGCTGCGGCGGGTGCGGATCCCCGCGCCCGAGAAGCGCGTCGACGAGCATCCGCACCGGATGTCGGGCGGCATGCGCCAGCGGGTGATGATCGCGATGGCGCTGCTGTGCGAGCCGGCGCTGCTGATCGCCGACGAGCCCACCACCGCGCTCGACGTGACGATCCAGGCGCAGGTGCTGCAGCTGATGCGCGGGCTGCGCGAGGAGACCGGCACCTCGATCGTGCTGATCACGCACGACCTCGGCGTCGTCGCCGAGATGGCCGACCGCGTGGTGGTGATGTACGCGGGGCAGGTCGTCGAGCAGGCGCCGGTCGCGGCGCTCTTCGCGATGCCGCAGCATCCGTACACCGTCGGGCTGATGGGCGCGATCCCGTCGATCGACGCGCCGCGCGCGCGGCTCGCCGCGATCGACGGCATGGTGCCGGCCGCGACCGCGATGCCCGCGGGCTGCCGCTTCGCCGCGCGCTGCCCGTTCGCCGACGCGCACTGCGCGGCCGAGGCGCCGCCGCTGGTCGAGGTCAGGCCGGGGCACGCGTCGCGCTGCTGGAAGGCGCCGCTCGAGGCGCTCGCCGCGACGTTGCCGTCGCTGGAGGCGACGGCGTGAGCGGCGTGAGCCCGATCGAACCCGGGGCCTCGCCGTCGGGCGCCCGGCCGGCCGCGGTCTCGAGCCGGCCGGCGCTCGCCGCCGAGGGCCTCGTCAAGCACTTCCCGATCCGCACCGGTGTCTTCGGCCGCGCGAACGCGCACGTGCGCGCAGTCGACGGCGTGTCCTTCGAGGTCGGCGCGGGCCGCACGTTCGCGATCGTCGGCGAGTCGGGCTGCGGCAAGTCGACGGTGGCGCGCCTGCTGCTGCGGCTGATCGAGCCGGACGCCGGCCGCATCGCGCTCGACGGCGAGGACCTGCGCGCGGCCGAGGGCGCGGTGCTGCGCCGGCTGCGCGGCCGCATCCAGCTGGTGTTCCAGGACCCGTACGGCTCGCTGAACCCGCGGATGACCGCGGGCGACATGCTCGCCGAGCCATTGATGCTGCACGGCACCGCCGAGGCGTCGGCACGCGGCGCGCGGGTCTCCGAGCTGCTGTCCCAGGTGGGGCTTCGCGCCGACGCGGCGCGCCGCTATCCGCACGAGTTCTCCGGCGGGCAGCGCCAGCGCCTCGCCATCGCGCGCGCGCTCGCCGCGGGGCCGCGCGTGATCGTCTGCGACGAGCCGGTCTCCGCGCTCGACGTGTCGATCCAGGCGCAGATCCTGAACCTGCTCGCCGACCTGCAGCGCCGCCTCGGGCTCGCCTACGTGTTCATCTCGCACGACCTCGCCGTGGTGCGGCAGATCGCGACCGACATCGGCGTGATGTACCTCGGGCGCTTCGTCGAGACCGGCCCCGCCGCGACGGTGTTCGCGACGCCGCGCCATCCGTACACGCGCGCGCTGCTGTCGGCCGTGCCGGTGCCCGACCCCGCGGCGCGCGGCCGGGAGCCTGCGATCGGCGGCGACGTGCCGGGCCCGCTCGAGCCGCCGCCCGGCTGCGCGTTCCACACCCGCTGCCCGCATGCCGACGCGCGCTGCCGCGCCGAGACGCCGCCGCTCGCGCCGACCGGCGAGGGCGACGGCGTCGCGCTCGCCTGCTGGCGCTGGCGCGAGATCGCCCCGCCCGCCTCCGCGCGCGCCGCACGGACCCGACCCGACCCGGCGCTCGCGCGGCTGCAGGCCGCGTTCGCGCGCTGACCCGACCCCATCGAGACACGAGACCTACCGGAGGACCCCATGACGCCCACCCCCTTCCTGAAGGCCGCCGCCGCCGCGATCGCGATCGCGCTCGCGGGTGCGGCGAGCGCGCAGACCACGCTGCGCATCGGCCTGGCCGAGGACCCCGACGCGCTCGACCCGACGACGGCCCGCACCTACGTCGGCCGGATCGTGTTCGCATCGATCTGCGACAAGCTGTTCGACATCGACGACAAGCTGAACATCGTCCCGCAGCTCGCGCTGTCGCACGAGACCGCGGCCGACGGGAAGACCGTGACGATCAGGCTCCGCCCGGGCGTGAAGTTCCACGACGGCGAGCCCTTCGACGCGGCCGCGGCCAAGTTCAGCCTCGATCGGCACCTGTCGATGCAGGGCTCGTTCCGCCGCGCCGAGATCGCGCAGGTCGACAGCGTCGCGGTGGTCGATCCGCTGACGATCCGCCTCGCGCTCAAGTCGCCGTTCTCGCCGCTGCTCGCTCAGCTGACCGACCGCGCCGGCATGATGGTGTCGCCCAAGGCCGCGCGCGCGCTGGGCGACCGGTTCGGCACCGCCCCGGTCTGTGCCGGGCCCTACAAGTTCACCGAGCGCGTCGCGCTGGACCGCATCGTCGTCGATCGCTTCCCCGATTACTGGGACAAGAGCCGCGTGAGCATCGATCGCATCGTCTACCGGCCGATCCAGGATTCCACCGTGCGCCTGGCCAATCTCAAGTCCGGCCAGCTCGACCTGCTCGAGCGACTGCTCGCCACCGACGTGGGCGAGGTCAAGAAGGACACGCGGATCCGGCTCGCCACCGGCTTCGAGCTCGGCTACCAGGGCATCACGATGAACCTCGCCAACGGCGACAAGGCCAACGGCCCGCTCGGCAAGGACGCCCGAGTGCGCCGGGCCCTCGAGCTGTCGATCGACCGCGAGGCGATCGACCAGGTCGTGTTCAACGGCGTGCAGAGCCCCAACAACCAGTGGGTGAGCCCGCAGAACCCGTACTACCAGGCGAAGTTCCCGACGCCCAAGCGCGATGTCGCGCGCGCCCGCGCGCTGCTCAAGGAAGCCGGTGTCGCGGGCCCGGTCGTGCTCGACTTCATGGTGCCCAACAACCCCGAGACCCGTGCGGTCGCCGAGGTGATCCAGTCGATGGCAGCCGAGGCCGGCTTCGACCTGAAGATCCGCGTGACCGAGTTCGCGACCTCGCTCAACGAGGCCGAGAAGGGCAACTTCCAGCTCTACATGCTGGCCTGGAGCGGCCGCACCGACCCGGACGGCAACATCTATTCGTTCGCGTCGTGCAAGGGCCCGCTCAACTACGGCAAGTACTGCGACGCCGGGGTCGACACCCTGCTCGACCGCGCCCGCAGCGTCACCTCGCAGGCCGAGCGAAAGGCCCTCTACGAGCAGGTCGCCGCCAAGTGGCTGTCCGAAGGCTCGGTGATCTACCTGTACCACCGCGCGCTGCTGTTCGCGCACTCGGCCAGGCTCGAGGGCTTCAAGGTGATGCCCGACGGCCTGATCCGCGTGACCGACCTCAAGCTCAAGCCCTGAGCCGCGCCGCCCGCTGCCCCCGGCCCGCCTCCTCCGACCGATGCTGAGCTTCCTTCCCCGTCGCCTGCTGCAGCTGCTGCCGACGCTGTTCCTGGTGTCGGTGATGATCTTCGGGCTGCAGCAGCTGCTGCCCGGCGACCCGGCGCTGGTGATGGCCGGCGAGGAGAAAGACCCGGAGGTGATCGAGCAGATCCGCAAGCAGTACCGGCTCGACCAGCCGTTGCCGGTGCAGTACGGGTATTGGATCGCCGGCGTGCTGCGCGGTGACCTCGGCGAGTCGATGCGGATCCGCCAGCCGGTGTCGCAGCTGATCGCCGAGAAGCTGCCGGTCACGCTGCAGCTCGCGTCCATGGCGATGGCCTTTGCGCTGCTGATCGGCATCCCGGCCGGCGTGCTGTCGGCGGTGAAGAAGGGCAGCGCCTGGGACACGGGCGCCAACCTGTTTGCGCTGTGGGGCCTGTCCACGCCCAATTTCTGGCTGGGCATCATGATGATCTTCCTGTTCTCGGTCACGCTCGGCTGGTTGCCCGCCTCCGGCTACGTGAGCCCCTTCGAGGACCTGGGCCGCTCGCTCGCCACCACTGTGATGCCCGCCTTCGTGCTGGGCAATGCGATCGCCGCCGTGCTGATGCGCCATACCCGCTCGGCGATGCTGCAGGCGATGTCGGCCGACTACGTGCGCACCGCGCGCGCCAAGGGCCTCCTCGAGCGCGCGGTCGTGCTGCGGCACGCGCTGCGCAACGCGCTCACGCCGGTGATCACGCTGGGCGCGCTCGAGTTCGGCACGCTGCTGTCGGGCGCCGTGCTGACCGAGCAGGTGTTCTCGATCCCCGGCTTCGGCAAGCTGATCGTCGACGCGGTGTTCAACCGCGACTACGCGGTGGTGCAGGGCGTGGTGCTGGTGACCGCGACCGTCTACATCCTGCTCAACCTGCTGGCCGACGTGCTGTATGTGCTGGTCAACCCGAGGCTGCGGGCGTGAGCGGCGCGCGGGTTCGTCGGGGGCGGGGCGCCGCCGAGGGGCTGCCGGGCCGATGAGCACCGACATGGCGGCGCCGGACGTCGACGCGGGCGAGGGCCCGTGGCGTATCGCGCTGCGCACCCTCGCGCGCCGGCCGACCGCGGTGTTCGGCGCGGTCGTGCTGGCGATCGTCGCGCTGCTCGCGGTCTTCGCGCCCTGGGTCGCGCCCTACGACCCGCTCGCCACCAGCTGGTCGCTGGTGCGCAAGGCGCCGAGCGCCGCGCACTGGTTCGGCACCGACGAGGTCGGCCGCGACCTGCTGTCGCGCGTGATCTGGGGCGGGCGGGCGTCGCTGTCGGCGGGCGTGATCGCGGTCACGATCGCGGTGGGGCTGGGCGTGCCGATCGGCATGGTCGCCGGCTACGTCGGCGGCTGGCTCGATGCGGTGATCAGCCGCATCACCGACGCCATGCTGGCCGTGCCCTTCCTGATCCTCGCGATCGCACTCGCCGCCTTCCTGGGCCCGAGCCTGGGCAACGCGATGATCGCGATCGGCGTCACCGCGACCCCCATCTTCGTGCGGCTGTCGCGCGGGCAGGTGCTCGCCGCCCGGGCCGAGGACTACGTCGAGGCCGCGCGCGCGGTCGGCAACCCGCCGGTGCGCATCCTGCTGCGCCACGTGCTGCCCAACATCCTGCCGCCGGTGATGGTGCAGGCGACGCTCGCCGTGGCCGCGGCGATCATCGCCGAGGCGAGCCTGTCCTTCCTCGGGCTCGGGCAGCAGCCGCCCCAGCCGAGCTGGGGCTCGATGCTGAACACCGCGCAGCGCTTCCTCACGCAGGCGCCGTGGATGGCCGTGTTCCCGGGCATCGCGATCTTCCTCACCGTGCTCGCGTTCAACCTGTTCGGCGACGGGCTGCGCGACGTGCTCGATCCGAAGCGCTGAAGGCGCTGCTGCGCGCCGACGCTCAGCCCGCCCTCGACACCCCGACCTCGCGGTCGGTCCCCACCGGCCCGCCGAACTCCATCACCCCGTCGTCGACCGAGGCCAGGCGCAGCGCCGCGATGTCGCGCAGGAAGTCCTGGTCGGTCCGCCACGGGCGCTCGACGCCCTGGCGCGGGAAGCGGTCCATGCCGCGCTGGAAGTAGCCCGACGAGAAGTCGACCCAGGGCTCGGTCTGCGGCGAGGCGCCGCGCCGGCGCGGCACGCACCAGCGCATGCGGACCTTGCGCGCATGGTTCAGCAGCCGGCAGACGTACGCGCACACCAGGTCGGCGCGCAGCGTCCAGGACGCGTTGGTGTAGCCGAAGACGGTCGCGAGGTTGGGGATCTCGCTGAACATGCAGCCCTTGTACGGCAGGCACTGCGTGAGGTCGACCGGGCGCTCGTCGACGATCACCTCGAGGCCGCCCAGGAACGCCAGCTCGAGGCCGGTCGCGGTGACGACGATGTCGGCGTCGAGCTCGGCGCCGGAGCGCAGCCGCAGGCCGGTCGCGGTGAAGGACGCGACCTCGTCGGTGACCACCGATGCGCGGCCCGCGCGGATCGCCGCGAACAGGTCGCCGTCGGGCACCAGGCACAGCCGCTGCGTCCACGGGTCGTAGCGCGGCGTGAAGTGCGTGGCCACGTCGTAGCCCGCGGGCAGCTGGCGGCGCGCCTGCGCGATCAGCAGCCGCGCCGCCCGCTTCGGGAAGCGCCGGCACAGCCGGAACAGCGCCCGCGACAGCAGCACGTTCCGCCAGCGCAGCAGCGCGTGCGCGGCCCGTGCCGGCAGCGCGGCACGCAGCACGGTTGCCACTGGATCGCGCGTCGACATCGACAGCACGTAGGAGGGCGAGCGCTGCAGCATGGTCACGTGGGCGGCCGCCCGCGCCATCGCAGGCACGATCGTCACCGCGGTGGCGCCGCTGCCGATCACCACGACGCGCCGGCCGGTCCAGTCGAGGTCGGCGGGCCAGTGCTGCGGATGGACCACCGTCCCCCCGAAGCGCTCGATGCCGGGGAACGCCGGCCGGTGACCCTGCGCGTAGTCGTAGTAGCCGCTGCACATGACCAGGAAGCCGCAGCTGATGCGCAGCGGCAAGGCGCCGTCTCGTTCGACGTCGAGCGTCCAGCGTGCCTCGTGGGACGACCAGGACGCGCGCCTGACGCGGTGCCCGTAGCGGATGCGGCGCTCGATGCCGTACTCGCGCGCGGTGTCCCGCAGGTACTGCCGGATGGACGCGCCGTCTGCGATGGCGCTCGCGCCGGGCCAGGGCTGGAACCGGTAGGCGTAGGTCTGCATGTCCGAGTCGGATCGCACGCCGGGATACCGGAACAGGTCCCAGGTGCCGCCGAGCTCGGCGCGCGCCTCGAGCACGGCGTAGCTGCGGCTGGGGCAGCGGTCCTGCAGGTGCCAGGCCGCGCACAGGCCGGAGACGCCCGCTCCGACGACCAGGACGTCCAGGTAATCGACAGTCATGGTGGCCACTCCCGATCGCCGAGGATAACGGATCCCGGCGGGCGCCCGACCCTGCCATGATCGCCGCCTGCGCCCCCCGGAGACCACGTAATGCCGGCCTGGCTGATCGCCCTGTGCCTCGCGACCGCTCATGCTGCGGCCATGGCCATCGAAGAACCCGGCTACGAGGTCGAGCGCCGGCTCGAGGGCGCCGACGTCGAGGTGCGACGCGACGCGCCCCATGCGGTCGTGCAGGTGCGTGTCGACGGGCGCCCCGTTCGCGCCGGCAGCGAAGGGTTCCGGATCGTCGCCGAGTACGTCTTCGGCAAGAACCAGGGCGAGCACCTGGACCGGCGGCGGGTCGCGCTGCGCGCGGCGCATCTGGAACCGACGGGGGAGCCCACGCTGGCGCGCTTCAACGGGCCGATGACGCCGTGGTTCATGCGGCGCGACGCGATCTGGCTGCCGCCGGATCCGCAGTGACGCCGGGGGCCGCTCCCGGGCGGGGTGCCGAGATGCCTGCCCGCGGGCTTTCCCGGCGCCGGTCGCGATGGGATCATCGATGCCACCGATGACAGCCCCTGCGACCTCCTCGCGTCACGCCACGGCCTTCGTCGTGCTCGACCGCTGGCGCATCGTGCTGGCGCTGATCGTCGTCGCGCTGCACGCCGAGTCGACCGGGCTGCTGCCCTGGCAGTCGGACGGGGTGCTGCGCCGCGTGGCGCACGACGCGGTGATCGGCTTCTTCGTGATCTCCGGCTACAGCGTGATGCACTCCGCCGCGTCGCATGCGGGCCGTCCGCAGGCCTTCCTGGCCGCCCGGATGTCGCGGCTGTGGAGCCTGGCGGTACCCGTCCTGTTCCTGACGCTGGCGCTCGACCTGGTCGGCCGCTCGGTGCGCCCCGACCTCTATCCGGGCTGGATGTACGACCGGTGGTGGCTGCACCTGCCGTTCCACGCGCTGTTCCTCGGCGAGAGCTGGCTGCGCTCGTACACGCCGTTCTCCAACATCCCCTGGTGGTCGCTCGCCTACGAGGCCTGGTACTACGTGCTGCTGGCCGCGACGATGCTGCCACGCGGGCATCGCGCGGTCGTGTCGGCGGTCGTGCTGCTGGCGATGGGTCCGAGGATATGGCTGCTGCTGCCGTGCTGGCTGCTGGGCGTGTGGGCCTGGCACTGCGTGCAGCGCGGCCGCCTGCCGGCGCTGCCGCGCTTCGCGTGGCCGGGCGCGCTGCTCGCGATCGGCTACCTGGCCTGGATCTCGACGCCGCTGTATCCGGCGTTGCGAGCCGCGAGCGAGGGCGTCTCGGCATGGATCGCGACCGCGATCGACCCGGCATTGCGGCTCAGGGAGTCGCGCTGGTTCCTCGCCGACTGGTTCACCGCGACCGTGTTCGCGGGCGCCGTGGTCGCGAGCGCGTCGCGCATCGGCGTGGCGCGCACAGGCAATCCGCGCTGGGTCGGGTCGCTCGCGTTCCACGCGTTCGGCATCTACCTGCTGCACTACCCGCTGCTGCTGCTCGCCGCCGCGCTCGGCGCGGGGCGGCAGCCGGTCGGCGTGCGCGCGCTGGTCGTCGTCGCCGTGGTGGCGGCCTGCGTGGCCGCGTCGGCGGTGTTCGAGCGGACGCGGCCACTCTGGCGCGACGCGTTGATGCGGAGACTGTGAAGGGTCGGTTGCGCCGCGCCGACGCCCGATCCAGCGCCCGGGCCGGTCAAGACCGCCGGGTTCTGGCTTAATCCCGGATCGGGCCACCGCCCCATCACACCGCCCGCACAACAGGGCCATGGCGTCATCGATCCGGATGTGGACGGCGAGATCCCAGTAGCGCAGGCAGTGGATGGAGGAAGTGGGGTAGGAATTGTCGGCGGGTCGCCACGGTGGCCTCACGGGTAAGGGCAATCGCGGCAATCCGACGGTCGAACTGACTGATCGGGTGGCCCGAGGCGCGGCGTGCAGCGGCGATGCGCGCCTAAGCCGACCGGAAGAATGGCCACGCTCGCACGCGAAACGCCAGCGCCCTGGCACACCTGAACAACGTGCTCGGATTCGGGCCTGTTGTCACAGTTCCATGCCTTGCCTTGTCAAAGTCAATACAGAGGTCCGCCGGGCCTCTTTGACAGGGACACTGACATGGCGATCTTCAGGTATCTATCGAGCGCAGCGGTAGCGGCTGCGGTCACATCACTGGCCTCGCCAACGCTGGCTCAGCCGATACCCGGTGAGGGGGCCGTTCCCACTGCCGCGGTCGCTGTCGTAGTCAAGGTTCCTACCCCCTGGTATGCGCCGAAGTTTTTCGTCGCCAGCAAGATGAGGGACACGATTCCTCTGTACGAATCCTTGCAGGGTCTGAATTTCAAGGCCTTTTCTTTCGCCAGGGCCGATGGGCACTATGGCGGCATCTATCTCTGGAAGGATGTCGCAAGCGCCAGGCAATGGTTCACACCCGAATGGTTTGCGCGTGTCGAAAGAGAGCGCGGTGCCAGCGCTGACGTGAGATTCTTCGAGGTTGCGGCGGTGCTGGTCAATCCGCCCGATGGCGCCCGCAGCGACCCCGACAGCGCGGCGGTCGCGACGATCGTCGAAATCCCGATCCCGCCCGGTATCGGCAAGGACAAGGTGGTTGAAGGTCTTGCGGCTTCGGTGTCAACCTTCCAGCGGGTGCCAGGCCTCTTGCGCAAATACTTCATCACCACGCCCCAGGGCAAGTTCGGTGGCATCTACCTGTGGAAGGATGAGGCCAGTGCCAAAGCCTGGTTCACCGATGCCTGGAGTGATCGCGTCAGGCGGGAGTACGGGCAAGCCGCTACCATCGAATGGTTCGATACGCCGATCCTGCTGGTAGGCAAGCAAGGCAACGGCGTCCGGGCCGAAGGTGCAAAGCAGCCATGAAGATCGCAGAGCCTGCTTCCTCGACGATCCGCGATGCCCTCGAGGGCAGTCTGTCGGCCGTCGATTCTCTGATCACGACGATCCAGCCCGGCATCTACCGGCTTGCGGTCCATGTGCTGGGCCACCGTGACGATGCCGCGGACGCGACGCAGGAGATCCTGCTGAAGGTCGTCACGCATCTTGCAGGCTTCCGGGGCGAATCCGCCTTCTCGACCTGGGTATGGCGAGTGGCCCACAACCACCTCATGACAGCGCGCACCCGCAAGGCGGAGTCGCCGGAAGTGTCGCTGGAGGCCATCGCGGAACGCCTCGAACAGGGGCTGGCGTTTGCCTCGCGGTCTGCGAAAGACACCGGAGAGGCGACATCACTCAGTCCGCAGGACAAGCTCGAAGCGCGCCAGCTTGCATTGGCCTGCACCCAGTCGATGCTGATGGCCCTGGACCGCGAGCATCGCCTGGCCTACGTGATCGATACCGTGTTTGGACTCGACTCCAGCCAGGCCGGGGCGTTGGCAGGCATCACACCGGCGGCCTACCGGCAGCGGCTGTCCCGTGCCCGCTCGCGTCTGGACGCCTTCATGGGCCGATCCTGCGGACTGGCCAATCCGGATGCCAAGTGCCGTTGCGAGCGCCAGTTGCCTGCGGTTCGCCATCGTGCCAGCGCAGGCGGTGTCGACCGGGGAGCGGTGATCGCGATTCACAAAGAAGAAATGCAGGAAGCCGAGCGGCAGTTTGCCGCCTTCACAAGAGTCTGCGACGCAGCCGCCATCTTGCGTGGGCATCCCGATTACCAGGCGCCGGAAAGCATGCGTGGCGCCATCTTGGCCGTGCTGACTCACGAGGGGTTCATGCAGCCAGGACGGCCCCAATGACGCAGGAAGGTGTCTCGATTGAACCCGTGGCGTTGACGACCGCCGATGGTGTTGTCCTTCACGCTCAGGTCTTCGGGTCGCGAACCCCCGGTCAGCGTGCCGTGCTGATCGCGGGCGGGCTCGGCATCCCGCAGCGTTTCTACATCCCGTTTGCAAGCTGGCTCGCGCAAAGAGGGCATTGCGTGATGACCTTTGACCTCAGGGGCATGGGCGCCTCGCGCAGGCCGGAGCATCGCCAATCGCTGCGTGGCCTCGATGCCGACATGCTGACCTGGGCACGGCGGGATTTCCCGACAGCCGTCAACGCACTGTCAGCGCTGACGGGTGGCGCGCCCATCAGCCTGATCGGGCACAGTCTGGGTGTGCATCATGCAGCGATGAGCGATGCTCAGACGCAGGCGCGACTGGAGACGGTGGTTTGCGTGGCGGCCGGCTCGGGCTACTGGCGCGACTGGGCCCCTGCGTCTCGACGACTCGCGCCATTGATGCTGCATCTGGCCGCGCCGGTCCTGACGCCTTTGCTCGGCTACTTTCCCGGCAAGGCCCTGCGCATGGTGGGTGACCTGCCGGCGCCAGCAATGCGGCAATGGACGCGTTGGTGTCGGCATCCTGAATTTGCCTGGGGGGCCGAGCCCGACCTTGTGATGCCTGCTCTGCAATCAGCGCGCTTTCGTATCGAGGCGTTCAGCTTTACCGACGACGATGCCATGACAGAGGGCTGCACCCGCAAGCTGTTGGCCGCGATGCCCAACGCGCCATCGACCCTCAATGTGGTGAAGCCGGGTGATGTGGGTCTGGTCAGGATCGGACACACCGGCGCTTTCCGCCGTGACGGCGCCGATGCACTCTGGCCAATGTTTGAGCGGGCTTTCCTGGAGCTCGGGTGCGGGTCGGGGATGATGAAGACGCTGGGGCTCGAGGTCGACTGAGCCACCGCCGCCTGCGACCGGGGCGCTAGAATCGGGCCCATGATGCCGCCGCCCCAAGCCTCCCGCCGGATCCGTCAGGTCGATCTGCCGATCATCCCGACGATCGCCCAGATGGTTCGCGAGCACCCCGGAACCATCTCGCTCGGCCAGGGCGTGGTCAACTACGGCCCTCCCGCGCAGGCCCTCGCGGCGATCGGACCGATGACCGCGGATCCGGTGCTGCAGAAGTACCAGGCCGTCTCGGGCCTGCCCTCGCTGGTCTCGGCGCTGCGCGACAAGCTCGCGCGCGACAACCGGATCGAGCCGCGCGGCACCGAGCTCATGGTCACCGCCGGCAGCAACATGGCCTTCCTGAACGCGGTGATCGCGGTCGCCGACGCCGGCGACGAGATCGTGCTGCCGCGCCCGTACTACTTCAACCAGGAGATGGCGATCCGGATGGTCGGCTGCGTGCCGGTGTTCGTCGACACCACCGCCGACTTCCAGCTCGACGTGCCGGCGCTCGCCGCCGCGATCGGACCGCGCACCCGCGCGATCGTCACCGTATCGCCGAACAACCCGACCGGCGCGGTCTACCCCGAGGCGGACCTGCGCCGGATCAACGCGCTGTGCCGCGAGCGCGGGCTCTGGCACTTCAGCGACGAGGCCTACGAGTGGTTCACCCACGACGGCGCGACGCACTTCTCGCCAGGCTCGCTCCCTGGGGCGTACGACCACACGCTGTCGTTCTTCTCGTTCTCCAAGACCTTCGGCATGGCGAGCTGGCGGGTCGGGTACGTCGTGTATCCCGAGTCGCTGTCGGAGGCGATGAACAAGGTGCAGGACACCAACCTGATCTGCGCCCCGGTGGTCTCGCAGGTGGTTGCCGCGGAGGCCGTGCGGCTTGGCCGCGAGCCGGTGCGTGCGCACCTTGAAGGGCTGTCGGACGTGCGTGCGCAGGTGCATGCGGCGCTCGCAGAGCTGGGCGGGCTGGTCGAGTTCCCGCGTACGCGCGGCGCGTTCTACGTGCTGATGAAGCTGCCCGGGGTCGCGGATGCGCTCGAGTTCAACCGCAGGATGGTCCGCGACCATCGGGTCGCGACGATCCCGGGCTTCGCGTTCGGCCTGACCGACACCCGGTCGGCGAACTGGCAGCGGCTGTCGTACGGCGCGCTCGACGCGGCGACGGTCCGCGAGGGCGTCTCGCGCTTCGTCGGCGCGGTCCGGGCCTGGTACGGGCATCGTGGCTGACTGGCAGGACGCATAATCCCCGGACCGGCCCGCAGGACTCCGCCGCGCTGGCCCAAACCGACGAGGAGACGCACATGAAGACCCGAATCACAGAGATGTTCGGCATCGAGCACCCGATCATCCAGGGTGGCATGCACTACGTCGGGTTCGCAGAGCTGGCTGCGGCCGTGTCGAACGCGGGCGGGCTGGGCATCATCACCGGGCTGACGCAGCGCACGCCCGAGCTGCTGGCGCGCGAGATCGCACGCTGCCGCGAGATGACCGACAAGCCGTTCGGCGTGAACCTCACCTTCCTGCCGACCTTCGCCAAGCCGCCGTACCCGGAGTACATCCGCGCGATCATCGAGGGCGGGGTGAAGGTGGTCGAGACGGCGGGCCGCAACCCCGAGCCCTACATGCCGTACCTGAAGGCGGCCGGCATCAAGGTGATCCACAAGTGCACGTCGGTGCGCCACTCGCTGAAGGCCGAGGCGATCGGCTGCGACGCGGTCAGCGTCGACGGCTTCGAGTGCGGAGGCCACCCGGGCGAGGACGACATCCCCAACTTCATCCTGCTGCCGCGCGCGGCCGAGGAGCTGAAGATCCCGTTCGTGGCGTCCGGTGGCATGGCCGATGGGCGCAGCCTGGTGGCGGCGCTGGCGCTGGGCGCCGAGGGCATGAACATGGGCACGCGCTTCATGGCCACCCGGGAGGCGCCGATCCACGACAACGTCAAGCAGGCGATCGTGGCGGCGAGCGAGCTCGACACGCGGCTGATCATGCGCTCGCTGCGCAACACCGAGCGCGTGCTGATGAACGAGGGCGTGGCGCGGGTGCTCGAGATCGAGCGCGAGAAGGGCGCGGCGCTGACCATCGACGACATCCACGAGCAGGTCGCGGGCATCTACCCCAAGGTCATGACCGAGGGTGACATGCAGGCCGGCGCGTGGAGCTGCGGCATGGTGGCCGGGCTGATCCACGACGTGCCGACCTGCAAGGTGCTGATCGACCGGATCATGCGCGAGGCCGAGGACCTGATCCTCAAGCGCCTCGCCGGGCTCTGCGCCCGCTGAGCCCGGCGAGCGGGGCCGCGGCGCCCGCGGGCGCCCGCCCGCTCACGGCCCGGCCGTCGGGCGCCCTTCCGGCAGGAACCTCACCCCGCGCCGCGCGGGCCCCCCGCCCACGCCGACCGGGGTGCCGTCGGCGCGCCAGCAGGCCGCGCCCTCCAGCTCGCCGTCGGCACCGAAGCCCACCGCACACATCCCACCGCCCACGTTGGCCACGCGCAGCACGTCGTGACCGCGCAGGCGCAATGCGTCGGCCACCGCGTCGGGGATGCCGGGCTCGAGCTCGAGCTGGAAGCCCTGCGTCCACACGCGGGGCGCCTCGACGGCCTCCTGCAGCGACATGCCGTGGTCCACGAGGTTCAGCACCGCCTGCATCGCCGACGGGAAGATGCGCAGCCCGCCCGGCAGCCCGAGCGCGAAGCGCGGCGCGCCATCCTTCAGCACGATCAGCGGCGCCATCGACGAGGTGACCCGCTTGCCCGGCGCGAGCGAGTTGGCGCGGCCCGGGCGCGGATCGAACACGAACAGGTGGTTGTTCGGGATCATGCCGGTGCCCGGCACCATGAAGCGCGCCCCGAACAGCGAGTTGATGGTCTGCGTGGCGCTGACGATGCGCCCGTCCCGATCGGCCACGGTCAGGTGGGTGGTGTGCGCGCCCTCGCCGGCGGCCACGCCGGCCGTCCAGACGCCCGCGCGTACCGGGTCGATCGCGGCGCGCCGCTGCGCCGCGTAGCTGCCCGACAGCAGCCGCTCGACCGGCACCGGCACGAAGTCCGGGTCAGCCGTGGCCGCGGCCCGGTCGGCGAAGGCGATCTTCATCGCCTCGGCCAGCAGGTGCACGGTGTGGGCGGTGCCCGGGCCGCTCGCGGCCACGTCGTAGCCTTCCAGCAGGGCCAGCATCTGGCCGATGTGCAGCGGTCCGCTGCAGGGCGGCGGCGGGCCGAGGATCTCGAAGCCGCGGTACTGGGCGCGCAGCGGCGCCATATCGCGGGTCCGGTAGGCGGCGAGGTCGGCCTCGGCGAGCCAGCCGCCGTGGCGGGCCGCGTCGGCGGCGAGCGCCGCGCCGAGCGCGCCGCCGTGCAGCGCGCCCGGGCCCTCGCGCACCAGGGTGCGCAGCGTGTCGGCATAGGCGCCGTTGGTCACGCGCGCCCCCGCCGCGAGCGGGGCTCCGCCCGGCATGAACACGCGGGCGATCTCCGGATCGAGCGCGAGGTCCGCCGCGCAGTCGGCCACGCAGTCGGCGAGGTAGTGCGTGGCCGCGAAGCCGCGCGAGGCGTGCCGGATCGCCGGCTCGAGCGCGTCGGCAAGTGACAGGCTGCCGTGGCGCGCCAGCAGTTCGCACCAGGCCGTCAGGTTGCCCGGCACGGCCATCGCGCCGCGCCCGACCGCGTTGCGCCGTCCGACCGTGTCCATGGTGCCGGGCGCGGCCGCCGGGTCGGGCTCGAAGCTGTCGGGCCCGACCCCGAGCGGGCAGCGCCCCTGGCCCTCGAGCACGGTGTGGGTGCCGTCGGGCAGTCGCAGGTGCGCGAAGCCCCCGCCCAGGATGCCGACCATCATCGGCTCGACCACGCTCAGCGTGAACAGCGCGCAGACCGCCGCGTCCACCGCGTTGCCGCCCGCCGCGAGCATTTCGGCGCCGGCGGCCGAGGCGAGCGGGTGGTTGGTCACGACCATGCCGCGCGATGCGCGCGCCGGGCGCTTCTCGGTCCGGCAGGCGGCGGCTGGCCCGTCTCGCGAGGGGTTCATGTACGGGTCTCCGGTGGGGCCGCGGACGGGCCGGTGCCGGCCTGCCGATGCGCAGGAGCATAGCGCCCCCCGGCAATGGCCCGGGGGCGCGCCACGCTCCCGTCAGGCGAAGTCGGTCTCCTGCAGGAAGGTCTCGGGCGTCGTCTCCCGTGCGATCGCCCCCTTCTGCATGATCAGCACCCGGTTGGCGAGCCCGGCGATGAAGTCGCGGTTCTGCTCGACCAGGATCATGGTCAGACCGCGGCTGCCGCGCAGCCGGTGCAGCGTCTCGACCATCTCCTCGATGATCGAGGGCTGGATGCCTTCGGTGGGCTCGTCGAGCAGCACGATGCGCGGGTCGCCGCACAGGCAGCGCGCGAGCGCGAGCAGCTGCTGCTCGCCGCCCGACAGCAGGCCGCCGGTGCGCCCGAGCAGGGGCTTGAGCCGGGGGAAGTCCTCGAGCACCGCCTCGACCTTGGGCTCGGGCGGCCCCGGATTCTTCACGCAGCCCATCAGCAGGTTGTCGGTGACCGACAGCGCCGGGAAGATCTCGCGGCCCTGCGGCACGAACCCCATGCCCAGGCGCGCGCGCTCGAACACCGGCGCGTGCGTGATGTCGGCGCCCTCGAAGGCGATGCGGCCCTGCGTGGCGGGCAGGTAGCCCATCAGCGTGCGCATCAGCGTCGTCTTGCCCATGCCGTTGTGACCCCACAGGCCCACGAAGTCGCCGGCCGCGACCGAGAACGAGATGTGGTTGAGGATCGGTATCCGGCCGTAGCCCGAGTGCAGGCCTGCCACCTCGAGCATCATGTCGTGCTCCCGGCGAGGTCGGCGTGCAGCTGCTTGCCGAGGTAGACGTCGCGCACGCGCTCGTCGCGTAGCACGACCTCGCAGCTGTCTTCCATCAGCACCTGCCCGCGGTTGAACACCGTCACCTTCTTCGCGATCATCTTGATGAACGCCATGTCGTGCTCCACGACGATGAGCGCGCAGCGCTCGTTGATCGTGCGGATCAGCTCGGCGGTTCGCTCGACCTCCTCGTCGGTCATGCCGGCCGCCGGCTCGTCGAGCAGGATCAGGTCGGGCTCGGTGGCGAGCACCAGCCCGAGCTCCACCCACTGGCGCTGGCCGTGCGCGAGCTCGCCCACCAGCCGGTGCTGCACCGGCCCGAGCTGCAGGCGCTCGAGCACCTCGTCGACCGCGCGCTCGACCTGGGCGCGGCCCTTGACGCGCCGCGCCGACAGCCACACGTTCTCGCGCACCGTCAGGCCGTTGAACACGTTGGGCACCTGCGTCTTGATGCCGACGCCCAGCCGCGCGATCTCGTGGCTCTGCAGGCCTGCGATCGGGCGGCCGCGTACCTTCACCTCGCCTTCGGTGGGCTGGTACTGCCCGGTCAGGAGCTTGAAGAAGGTGCTCTTGCCGGCGCCGTTGGGCCCGATCAGGCAGCGTAGCTCGCCCTCGGCGAGGAAGAAGTCGACGCCCTGCACCGCGCGCACGCCGCCGAAGTTGATCCCGAGGTCCCGGGTCTGGACGAGGAAGGGGCGATCGCTCACTTGGCCGGCTCCTGCGCGAGGCGGGTGTCGGACTGGCCCGGCGGCGCCGCGCCCGGCGCGGGCGGTGCCACGGCCGCGGCGGGCGCCTCCCCGGGCGGGGGGCCGCGGCGCCCCCGCAGCTTCGCGGCGAGTGACAGCGCGGTCGGGATCAGCCCCTTGGGCACGCCCAGCACGAAGGCCACCAGCACCGCGCCCAGCACGAGGTTGGAGTTGATGAGGTTGAGCGCGCCGAGGTAGGAGGTCAGCCACTGGATCAGGAAGCAGCCGATCACCGGGCCGATCAGCGTGCCCAGGCCACCGACGATGATCCAGATGATGATCTGCGCCGACTGCGCGAGGCCGAACACCGTCGGGCTCACGAACGCGCCCCAGTTGGCGAACAGGCAGCCCGACAGCCCGGCGATCGCGCCCCCGATCACGAAGGCGCCGAGCTTGTAGCGCCGCGGATCGTAGCCGAGCAGCTCGGCGCGGCGCTCGTTTTCGCGGATGCCCACGACCACGCGGCCGAAGTGGCTGGCGAGCAGCCAGCGCAGGCCGTAGTAGACCAGCAGCAGCGCGCTCACGCAGACGTAGAAGATCTGCGTCGGGTCGAGCACCGCCTCGGGCATGAACGGGATGTTCAGCGTCGGGATCGAGGGGATGCCGTTGAAGCCCCCCAGCGGCGCGCTGCCGATCCGGTACTGGTCGCCGGCGGTGGAGTTGACCAGGTTGAACAGGATCAGCGACACGGTCAGGGTGATCACCCCGAGGTACACGTCGCTGATGCGCGCATAGAACATGAAGTAGCCGAGCGCGAGCGCGAACAGCGCGGGCACCGCGACCGCCACCAGCACCGCGCCGGTGGACTCGCCGAAGTTGATCGACGCGATCGCGTACGAGTAGGCGCCGATCCCGAAGAACGCGGCCTGCCCGAAGCACAGGATGCCGCCGTAGCCCCAGATGAAGCCGAGCGACAGCGCGAGGATCGACATGATCACGTAGATGGTCAGCTCGAGCAGCGTGAACGACTCGACCAGCTGCGGCAGCAGGACCATGGCCAGCAGCCCCACGACGCCGAAGGCGATCATCCCGATCCGGTCGAGCTTGGCGGGCAGCATCACAGGCTCCTGCGGAAGAATCGGGCGGTGATGCCCTGGGGCATCAGGCGCACCAGGACGATCGCGGCCAGCAGCAGCGCCACCTCCCCGATCACCGGCGTGGTGGCGAAGGTCGCGAGCTGGTTGACCGTGCCGAACAGCGTCGACGCCGACATCGTGCCGGCGAGAATGGCCGCGCCGCCGCCGATCACCGTGATGAACGCCTTGGCCACGTAGGCCACGCCGATCGTCGGCACCACGCCGGTGATGGGCGCGAGCACGCCGCCGGCCAGGCCGGCCAGCGCCGCGCCGATCCCGAAGGTGACCATGTAGACGCGTGGCGGGCTCAGGCCCAGCGCCGCCGCCATGTCGGCGTTTTGCATCGTGCCGCGGGCGATCAGCCCGAAGCGTGTCTTGCGCAGCAGCACCCAGATGCCGAGCGCGACCACCGCGGCCACCGCCACGATGAACAGGGTGTAGAGGCTGACCGAGTAGGTGCCGATGGTCATCGAGCCGAGCGGCGATGAGATGCCCGCCGTGGTGTTGCCGAAGATCGTGGTGACCAGGCCGATGAACAGCAGCGACAGGCCCCAGGTGGCCAGCATGGTGTCGACCATGCGGCCGTACAGGAAGCGCACCACGCAGCGCTCGACCACGATGCCGATGAGGCCGACCACCAGCGGGGCGACGACCAGCATGGCGATCCAGATGTTGATGCCCGCCTTGGTGGCGGTGATCGCGGCATAGCCGCCGAGCATCAGGAACTCGCCGTGGGCGAGGTTGATGATGCGCATCATGCCGAAGATGATCGCCAGGCCGATGCTGATGAGCATCAGGCTGGCCACCGCGTTCATGATCTCGATGGCGACGACCAGCGCGTAGTCCATGGCCTTGCTCTCGACGAAGGAGTGAGGGAAGGGGCGCCGGCCATGACGGTCCGGCCGGCGCCGCCGGGCCGCGCGAGCGCGGCCCCGGGGGTCAGATCTTGATCACGAACTGCTTGTTCTCGTTCGGGTTCTTGATCAGGTTGCACACCGCCGCGGTGTCGACCGGCTTGCGCTGCTTGAAGGCCTCGAGCACCACCATCTTCTTGGCCTTGACCTCGGCGATGTGGATGTCGAGCGTGCAGTGGTGGGTGGCCGGGTCGATGGTGACCTTGCCGCTCGGGCCGTCGAAGCTGATGCCCGACTCCAGCGCCTGGATCACCTTCATGCGGTCGACGCTGCCGGCCTTCTTGGCGCCCAGCGCCCACAGGTGCACGCCCTGGTAGCTCGCGACGGCCAGCTCCGTGATGTACGGATAGTCGGCGCCGAAGCGCTTGTGCCAGCGCCCGACGAAGGCCTTGTTGTACGGGTAGTCGATCTGCTGGAAGTAGCTGAACGCCGTGATCATGCCGTCGGTTTCCTCGGGGCTGAGCACGATGTGCTCGTTGCCGCCCGAGAAGGTCGTCGAGCACATCGGGATCTTGCCCTTCATGCCGGCCGCCGCCCACTGCCGGTAGAACGAGATGTGCGCGCCGCCCACCAGCGCCGACAGCACGATGTCCGGCTTGGCCGCCTGGATCTTCTGGATCGCCGGCCCGAACTGGGTCACGTCGAGCGGGAAGAAGTCGACCGCGACCACCTCGCCGCCATTGTCCTTGGTGTACTTCTTGACCCAGTCGGACGTGATCTGGCCGTAGTTGTAGTCGGCCGCGACCACGTAGACCTTCTTGCCCCACTTCTTCATCACGTGGGGCATCAGGATCTCGACGTTCTGCGCCGGCGTCTGGCCGGTGCAGAAGGTGTTGCGGTCGCACACGCCACCCTCGTACTGCGTGTTGTAGAAGTACAGGGTGTTGAAGCGCTTGAGCACCGGACGGATGACCTCGCGCGAGGCCGAGGTGATGCCGCCGTGCACCACCGCGACCTTGTCCTTGAGCGCGGCCTGCTGCGCGAACTGCGTGTACTGCTGCATGTTCGACTGCGAGTCGTAGCTGATCAGCTTGATCTTCTTGCCGAGCACGCCGCCGGCGCCGTTGATCTCCTCGACCGCCAGCTTCATGGCGTCTTCCATCGGCTTGCCGTAGATGTCGAGGCCGCCGGACAGGTCGTGGATGCTCGCGATCGGGATCTCGTCGGCCGCGTGCGCGGCGCGCGCGGCGAGCGATGCGGTGGCGGCGATGGCGGCGCTGCCGCCCATCGCCTTGAGGACGTTGCGTCGATCGATGGTCATGGGTCTGCCTCGTATAGTCGGGTGCGGGGGTGAGTGCTGCGGGTGCCTGACGGGCCTTACATCTTTTTCCAGTCGCCAGACTGCTCGAACGCCTGGCCGGCGCGGTACAGGGTGAATTCGTCGTAGTGCTTGCCGATCAGCATCAAGCCCACCGGCAGGCCCTCGCTCATGCCGCAGGGCAGCTGCAGCGCCGGATGGCCGGTGGCGTCGGTCGGGCAGGTGTTCGGCAGCATCTCGAAGGCCCTCTGGACGATCAGCTCGCGCGGCGAGCCGGGCGGGGGCAGCGGGGTCGACTTGACCGGGAGCGTCGGCATCAGCAGCACGTCGTACTTCGACAGCGCCTCGTCGTACGCCGCACGCAGTTTGCGTGCCAGGTTCTGCGCCTTCGCGTAGAAGCGCCCGCGGCCCGACTGGATGAACCACTCGCCCACCAGCATCGTGAGCTTCAGCGTGTCCGACAGCTCGTCGGCGCGGCCGCGCCACTGCGAGTGCGCGTCGATCAGGCTGGTGACGTACAGGCCCTTCCAGTTGAAGCCGTGCCCGTTGTCCTTCATCATCTGCTGGGTGGCGCCCTCGCAGGCGATCGGGGTCCAGATGGCGGGCCCGAGCGTGTGCATCGGCAGCGAGACCTCCTCCACGATCGCGCCCAGCTTCTTGAACCTCGCGGCGGCCGCCCGCACCTTCGCGTCGACGTCCTTCTCGGAGTTCGGCAGGCCGAAGCCCTCCTTGACGATCCCGATGCGCAGGCCCTTGACGCCTTCGCCGAGCGCCTTGGTGTAGGCGGTGCCCTTGGTCGGCGTGAGGCCCTGGCGCGGATCCAGGCCGTCGGGGCCCGCGATCACCTCGAGCATCAGCGCGTTGTCGGCGACGGTGGCCGTCATGGGGCCGGTGTGGTCGAGCGTGAGCTCGATGGGCATGACGCCGGTGTACGGCACCAGGCCCCAGGTGGGCTTGAGGCCCACGATGCCGCAGTACGAGGCCGGCATGCGGATCGATCCGCCCTGGTCGCCGCCGATCGCCATGTCGACCTCGCCCGCTGCCACCAGCGCCGCGCTGCCCGACGACGAGCCGCCGGCCGAGTAGCCCATCTTGCGGGGGTTGTGGACCGGGCCGAGCGCGCTCGTGTGCGAGCCGCCCGAGAAGCAGTAATACTCGCAGTGGGCCTTGCCGACGACGGTGGCGCCTGCGTCGAGCATCCGGGTGACGACGGTCGCGTCGACGTCCGGCGTGTAGCCCTCGAGGATCGACGCGCCGTTCATCATCGGCATGCCGGCCACGCAGACGTTGTCCTTGAGCACCACGGTCTTGCCCGCGAGCTTGCCCTTGGCGGCGCCCTTGATCGTGCTCTTCACGTACCAGGCGTTGTACTTGTTCTCCTCGCCCTCGGGCTTGTAGCCCGGCGTGCGCGCGTACTTCACCTGGGGCACGTAGTCCGGCATCAGGTCGATGAGCTCGTAGGCCGCGACGTTGCCCTGCATCAGCCCGTGGTAGGACGCCAGCTCCTCGTCGGACATGGACATGCCGAGGCTCTCGGCGACCGAACGAAGCTGCTGCAGGTTGGGGGATTTGACTGCCATGGGAGTCTCCGCGACGAAATGGGTGGTGGGCGTCGAGCGTCGGCCGGGCTGCGCCGCGCCGCAGGGGTGTCGAGTCAGCGCGCAGGCGCGCCGGGCGAGTATCCGGACCGGATGTTTCACCTGTCAAGCAATATGCTTTCCATGGAAAATGTATCGGCCGCGGCGGCTCCCTCCGGCCGGCCGTGCACGGCGACGGCGCGGCCGATGCACTGCGGCGATGCGCCGCTGCACTGCCACGGGGCGCGGCCTCGATCGGGCTTGACCGGCCAGTGGCCGCGAGCCGACACTGGCCGCATGACGCGCCTGCCCAAACCCCATCGCGAGTTCTTCACCATCCCGCCCGACGCCGTCTGGTCGCCGGTCCACAGCACCGCCGGACGGGTGGAGGAGCTGGTGCTGGCCGACAGCATCGACCATGCCTCGCGCACCGGCTCGCGCACGCGCCTGGCGCGCTGGAGCGCGGGCGCGCTCGCCGACAGCGCGGTGATCCACGACTTCTGCGAGGAGGTGCTGGTGGTCGAGGGCGACTTCGTCGTGGGCTGCGACGCGGGCGGCGCGGGCGGCGAGACCTTCCGGCCCTACACCTTCGCCTGCCGCCCGCCGGGCGTGTGGCACGGCCCCTTCGCCTCGCGCGGCGGGTGCATGCTGTTCGAGATCCAGTACTACGAATAGCCGGCGCCGCGCGCCGCCGAGCTGCAGATCGGGGCCTTCGGCCCCGACGCGGGATAATGGGGGTCCGACGGTCTTCCCTCCCGGGAGGACGGACCCGCGCATCCCGCCTCGCGTCGACCACTTTGCGGCCACGCATGACACCCTCCAGCACCGATCCGTACGACGTCCTGGGCATCGCCTCGTCGGCGAGCACCGCCGACGTCAAGCTCGCTTTCCGCAAGAAGGCGTCGATCTTCCATCCGGACCGCAACCCCGATCCGAACGCCGCCGCGCGCTTTCGCGAGGCCCAGGAGGCCTACGAGCTCCTGATCGACGAGGACCGTCGCCGCGCCCACGACCAGAAGCGCCAGAAGCGCCTGCTCGAGGACCCGGTGCAGGCCGCACGCGCCATGTTCCAGACCTATCTCGCGGAATTCGAATGAAACTGTCCCGGTACTTCCATGACCTGACCGCCAGCTACCAGGCCGAGATCGACGACCTCGTCTCCGACTCCGAGGGCAATGACGTGCTCCAGAAGCGCCTGAAGGACAAGCGCTCACAGTTCAAGTCGATCGCCTCGATGATGGACACCGACCCGCTGCTGCTCGCGCCGGCGTTCCATGGCGCCTTCGGGTTCCCCGGCGACGGGCTGCCGGTGGCCGAGGAGATTCTCGCCGGCGAGTTCGGCGACTTCCCGCCCTGGCCGGTGGTCTGCGCGCGGCTCGAGATCGCGGGCTGGGCGCAGCCGCTGGTGGCCACGGCGCTGCAGGAGCCGCTCGGCGAGGAGTTCCTCGCGCTGGTGGTCGGCCTCGAGTACGCGTTCTCGAGGCACGCGGGCAACGGCCCGCCGGTGTCCGCGGACGACGCGCGCGAGCGCGGCGAGGAGGACGAGGGCGGCGACGGCGAGGGCACGGAGCCCGGTGACGGCGCCGGCCTCGACAGCGACGACCTCGGTGCCGACGCCGGCACGCAGGGCGAGGACTTCCTCGAGCAGCAGGGCTTCGACAGGAGGACCCCGAAGTGACCCATCCGATCGTGACCACCGTCTCGGGCCTGGTGTACGAGGGCGACATCGACAGCGCCGAGCGCGCGCTCGCTGTGCTGGCCGACCAGGAGGGCGACTTCGCGCTCGCCCGCGTGATCGAGGAGATGCCGCCGCGGGACGTGGTGGCCATCCTGCGCGAGCACGACAGCTCACGGCTGTCGATCGTCGGCGAGCTGATCTCGCCCAAGGCCTTCGTCGCCGCCGTGGCGCACGAGCGTGACTACCGCGACCGCAACCACGACGCGCTGCGCGGCATGGTCAATGCCGTGGTGTTCGCCGACGAGTCACGGACCGATGCGTTCATCGAGGCGCTCGGCGCATCCGAGGACGGGCTGAACGCGCTCGTCGACTACTGCTCCGACCGCCACGAGGAGATCGAGCGCTTCTTTCGGGTCGGCAGCTTCTCGCAGCAGGAGGGCGACGAGGTCGACGGCATCCCGACCTCCGACGCGGACCTGCAGGTGGGCGAGCTCGACGAGACCACCGCCGGCGACGTCGTGGCGCTGCGCGAGGTGCAGGACCACGACTGGCGCGAGCTGGTGTGGCGGCTGCGCTGCGAGCACTACGACGTCTTCCGCGACGTGCTCGAGATGCTGCGCGCCCGCCACCGCAAGGCCGCCGCGCTGCCGCCCCCGCCGCCGCCCAAGGCGAGCCTGCTCGAGACCCTGATGGACGACGAGGACGACGTCCTGTGAGCGCGCTGGCCCACCACGACCCGCGGACCCTGTTCGAGCGCGCCTGGTCGGACGGCCTGCGCAGCGGCCTGATCACCGACGCTCGTCGCGAGGAGCTGATCCGCGAGGCGACCCGCGCGATCCGCAAGATCGCGAGCGTGCTCGGCTCGGAGTACCTGCGCGACGACCTCGAGCGGGCGATGCGCAGCATGCTCGGGCTGGTGAACCTGAACCTCGAGAAGCTGACCCGCGGCGACGTCGAGGCGGCGGCGCGCTCCCTCGCCGAGGACGGCCTGGTGTTCCAAACGCGCAGCGCCTCGCAGGCCATCAAGCGCGTGCTCGCCATCGAGAGCGGCCAGGACCCCGATGAGCTCGATGCGCTGCACAAGCGCCTCTTCGAGGAGGCGGTGGTCACCGAGTGGGCGCACTTCCCGTTCGTGGAGCTCGCGCGCCGCGAGCGCGGTGCGGAGCGGGCGCGCAGGCGCCGCGCGGCGGCGGTCGCGATCGTCGAGGCGCTGAACGGCCGCGTGCCCGATCAGTACCACGAGCCCGAGCAGATCATCATGACCGCGCTGCTGATCCTCGCCTACGAGAAGAAGAAGGCGTGGATCGACGACCCGCAGGGCTTCGAGCGCCTGCTGGCCGCGGTCCGCAAGTCGCCGCGGAAGTTCGCCAAGCTCCCCGCGGGCATCCCGCCTGCGCATGCCGCGGTGATCCGCGAGGTGTGGGCCGCCGAGGGTCCCGCGATCGTCGAGACCATCGCCGATCCGGACGTGCCGGTGCACCGCCTCGTGGCTGGCGATCCGCTGACCAACCCGCTGCACGGATGGCTGGTGCTGCCGGGCGACGCGCTGACCGACGTCGACGACCTGGGCGAGCAGACCACCTCGCACTGGCAGGCGCTCACCGGGGGCAGCAGCGACGAGTCGCGCCTGCTGGTGGTGATGCTGCGCGGCGTGTTCGGGTTCGCCGAGCGCGTGCCCTTCGGCCTGAAGGCGGGCGAGGCGCTGATGCGCGGCACGCTGGTCGCCCGGCCCGAGGACCGGGTGATCGAGCGATGGCTCGAGGAGAACGCGCCGCACCAGTACCACGCCGGCCTGATGGAGCTGTGGAGCGACTTCTGGGACGACCGCGAGACGACGCTCGCCGAGGGCTCGACGTCCGAGGCCTACCGGGCGTTCATGGCGAACTGGCTGCCGATGCGCGCGCCCGCGGCCAGGAAGAAGCCGGTGGCGCGTTAGCGGACGGGTCGCCCGCGGACTGCCTCTCAGGGATGCGGCCCCCAGGGCGCGGCCATCAGCAGCTTGTTCTCCTGAGACGCCAGCAGCGGGCGCAGCTTGGCGCCGAAGGCCGCGAACGCCGGATCGGCGAAGAGGGCGGCCCAGAACGCGCGCCGGTCGGCGTCGTCCTCGAACTTCCACAGGTGCACCAGCTGGTTCAGCGCGCCGATGTCGCCGGTGAAGTAGCCGACGAGGCGCGGCGGATGCTTGGCCACTGCCGGCCAGCCCTCGCGCTTGTAGAGGTCGGTGACCTCGGCCATCTTGCCGACGATGACGGAGTAGGTGCGCAGCTCGAAGATGGCCATGGGGGTGTCCGGCGAGTAGAGGGAAGGGGCCGGCGCGCGTCGCTCGCCGGGACCCGCCCGATTGTGCGGACCGGCCGGCGCGCAGGCGAGGCGCCGGCGCCCGGGACCGTCGATTCCGGAACGCCCGGGCGGGGCCGGCGGCGGCGCGTGGCGGGCCCGGGCCGGCTGCCGCGCGATGATCGTGCTCCCATCCCCCTCGCGTCCGCCCGGAGACCCGCCGACCATGTCCACGTCCGTTCTGTTCACCCCGCTCGACGTCGGCGCCTGCAGGCTGTCCCACCGGGTCGTGATGGCGCCGCTCACCCGCATGCGCGCCACCCGCCCCGGCAACGTGCCCAACGCCATGAACGCGCGCTACTACGGCCAGCGCGCCACCGAGGGCGGGCTGATCGTCGCCGAGGCGTCGCAGGTATCGGCGAGCGGGCAGGGCGCGCCTGACACGCCCGGCATCCACACCGCCGCGCAGGTGGCCGGCTGGCGGCTGGTGACCCGGGCGGTCCATGACGCGGGCGGGCGCATCTTCCTGCAGCTGTGGCACATGGGGCGACTGTCGCATCCGTCGCACCAGCCAGGCGGCGTGCTGCCCATCGCGCCGTCGGCGGTCGCCGCCGAGGGCATGGGCATGACCGCGAGCTTCGGGCGCGAGCCCTACGGCGTGCCGCGCGCCCTCGAGCTCGACGAGATCCCGGGGGTCGTGGACAGCTACGCGCAGGCCGCGCGCCTGGCGATGGAGGCAGGCTTCGACGGCGTCGAGATCCACGCGGCCAACGGCTACCTGCTCGAGCAGTTCCTGCAGTTGCGCACCAACCGGCGCACCGACGCCTACGGCGGCTCGATCGAGAACCGCGCGCGGTTCACGCTCGAGGTGACGCGGGCGGTGACGCAGGTGTGGGGCGCCGACCGGGTGGGCATCCGGCTGTCGCCCTTCGGCCGGGCCAACGACAGCGGCGAGGCCGACCCGATGCCGCTCTACGCCCACCTGATCGGCGCGCTGGACCCGATGGGGCTGGCCTACCTGCACCTGATCGAGCCGCGCGCGAGCGGCGCCGGCCAGGCCGAGGTCGACCACCAGGACGTGCCCTCGGCCGCAGCGCTGTTCCGGCCGGCGTGGCGCGGCGTGCTGATCGCGGCCGGCAACTTCCGCGGCGACTCGGCGGCGGCGATGATCGAGCAGGGCCATGCCGACGCGATCGCCTTCGGGCGACTCTTCATCTCCAACCCCGACCTGCCGCAGCGGCTGCGCCTGGGGGCCGCTCTGACGCCGTACGACCGGAAGACCTTCTACGGCGGCGGCGAGCAGGGGTACGTGGACTACCCGTCGATGTGACGACGCCCCGGTCCGGCGCACAATGGCGCGATGGAGCCCGCTGCCGCCCGGCCCGGTACCGAAGACGCCCTGGCGCGCCACGGGCGGCTCGTCGACGCGCTGTGCCGGCTCCTCGCCGCGCCGGGCGACGCGCCGCTGCGCGTGGAGACGCACATCTCGAGCGTGATCGTGACCCCGCGGTATGCATACAAGCTGAAGAAGCCGGTGTCGCTGGGCTTCGTCGACTTCAGCGACCCCGGGGTCCGGCGGGCGGCCTGCGCCGAGGAAGTACGGCTCAACCGCAGGCTCGCGCCGGCGCTGTACCTCGGCGTGGTGCCGATCGAGGGCACGGCCGATGCGCCGCGGCTCGGGGCGCCGATGCTGCTGTCGCAGGCGGCGCCGCCCGATGCCGGCCAGACCGCGCCGCTCCCCGAGCACGCCGTCTGGATGCGCAGCTTCCCTCAGTCGGCGCTCTGGGAGCGCCGCGTACCTGCGGGCGAGGTGAGCGCGGCGCAGGCCGCCGCGCTCGGCACCGTCATCGGCGCGTTCCACCGCGACCGCGCGACCCCGTGCCCCGGCTCGCCGCACGGCAGCGCACGCGCGGTGGGGGCCCGCATGCGCGACAACTTCGCGGCGCTGCGGGTGCCCGCGATGGGCGCGGACGCGGGCACGCTGCGTGCGCTCGAGACGCTCGCCAGCGAGGCCGAGGCGCGCTTCGCGCGGCTCGCCACGACGCTCGACGCCCGCAACCGCGACGGGTTCGTTCGCGACGGCCACGGCGACCTGCACCTGGGCAACATCGTGACGATCGACGGCGTCGGCGTGCCCTTCGACTGTCTGGAGTTCGATGCGGCGCTGCGCACGAGCGACGTGGCCGACGAGATCGCCTTCGCGATGATGGACCTGCAGCACGCCGGGCGCGCCGACCTCGCCTGGGCATTCCTGGACGGCTGGCTCGAGGCGACGGGGGATTTCGATGCGGTGCCGCTGCTCGACCACTACCGCGCCTACCGCGCGATGGTGCGTGCCAAGGTGGCCGCGCTGCGCGCGCTGCAGTCGGCGCCGCCCGCGTCGCCCACCGGCCCGGGCTCGGCCTGCGCGGGCTACCTGCGGCTCGCCGGCGACTTCGGCGCGCGCTCGGCGCCGTCGGTGCTGGTCGCGATGCACGGGCTGTCGGGGTCAGGCAAGTCGGTGCTGTCGGCAGTGCTCGCCGGCGCGATCGGGGCGGTACGCCTGCGCTCCGACGTGGAGCGCAAGCGGTTGCGCGGGATGGCCACGGCAGATCGCAGCGGCGCGCACGGCGCGATGTACGCGAGCGCCGCGCGCGACGCCGTGTACGACCGGCTGGCCGAGGTCTCGCGGCGCCTGCTCGCGGCCGGCCAGCCGGTCGTGGTCGACGCGAGCTTCCTGTCGCGCGGGCAGCGCCAGCGGTTCGCCGAGCTCGCGCGGGACGTGGGCGCCGCGTTCACGATCGCCGACCTGCAGGCGCCCGAGGCGGTGCTGCGCGCGCGGCTGGCGGCGCGCACCGCCCGCGGCACCGACGCCTCCGACGCCGACCAGGCGGTGCTCGACGCGCAGCTGCGCAGCCACGATCCGCTCGACGACGCCGAGCGCACGGTCGCCTTCGTGCATCGCGCCGACGACCGGCTCGAGCCCGCCGCCGTCGCCGCCGCGTGGCGCGCCTTCGCGCCCGGGCAGCACCGCGCCCCGGGCGCCGGCGCCTAGGCCCGTACCGGCGCGCGCCGCCCACCGCCCACCGCTCCCGCGACGACCGGCGCAATGGCCCGCTTCGATGTCTTCAACGGCGACGCCGACGGTCTGTGCGCGCTGCAGCAGCTGCGCCTGGCCGAGCCCGCCGCCGCGACCCGCGTCACCGGCGCCAAGCGCGACATCGCGCTGCTCGACCGGGTCCGTGCCGGCGCGGGCGACGAGGTGACCGTGCTGGACGTGTCGGTACACGCCAACCGCGACGCGTTGGCGCGCCTGCTCGCCGCCGGCGCGCGCGTGCGCTGGTTCGACCACCACCACGCGGGCACGCCGCCGGTCCACCCGGCTTTCGAGGCCCACCTCGACACCGATCCGCGCGTATGCACCGCGTTGATCGTGGACCGCCACCTCGGCCACCGCTTCGCGCCGTGGGCGGTGGCGGGCGCATTCGGCGACAACCTGGATGCCTCCGCGCATGCGCTGGCCGACGCCCTCGGCATCGACCCGCGGCGCCGGCCCGTGCTGCGCACGCTCGGCCGGGCGCTCAACCACAACGCCTACGGCGACGAACCCGCCGACCTGCTGGTCGATCCGGCCGAGCTGTCCGCGCTGCTCGCGCCCTACCTCGATCCGTGCGAGTTCGCCTCCGCCGAGCCGGTGTTCGGCCGGCTGGCCGGCGCGCTTCACGACGACCTCGCCCGCGCGCGCGCCTGCGTGCCGCTGCTGCGTGCCGACCGTGCCGAGGTCTTCGTGCTCCCCGACGCCGCCTGGGCGCGGCGCGTGCGCGGCACGCTCGGCAACGCGCTGGTCGCGGACGCGCCGGGGCGGGCCCATGCGATCGCGGTGCCACGCGCCGACGGCGGCTTCACCGTCAGCGTGCGCGTGCCCGCCGGCGCGCAGCCCCCGGCCGATGCTTTCTGCCGCGGCTATCCCGGGGGCGGCGGCCGCGCGATCGCGGCCGGTATCGACCGCCTGCACGATGCGCGGCTCGACGCGATGGCGCGTGCGTTCATCGACACCTACGGATGCACGGGCACCGGCGCGCCGCCCGCGCCACCCTAGCCGAGCTCGAACCGCTTCGACCGCACGAACGCTCCCCAGTCGGCATGCTGGGGCGTCGAGAACTGCTTGACCTTCTCGTCGGACCACGTCGGCGCAGCGGCGCCCGCCGCTGCCGCTCCCGCCCGCCGGCTGCGCGAGGCCGTCCAGCGCCGGTCGTAGTCGTCGATCGACGCATCGAGCGGGCCGCCCTCGACGCGGTCGGTGTGCAGGGTCGCAGGCAGCGCCATCCGCGGATTGACCGACAGCGCCTCCACCGGGTGGCCCACGCACAGGCCGGCCACCGGGAAGACGTGGTCGGGCAGCCCGAGCAGCCCCGCCAGCGCCGCGGCCCTGTCACGCACCGCGCTGATCGGGCAGCAGGCCAGGCCCGCGGCGGCGGCGGCGCGCATGAAGTTCATCATCGCGAGCGACGCGTCGATGGTCGGGTTGTAGAAGGCATCGAGGTGCTCGTTGGGGAAGACCGCCCCGCGCCGCTCGAACAGCCGCCGCAGCCGCCGGCCGCTGCCGCAGAAGACGAGGAAGGCCGGCGCCGCGCGGATCCACGGCATGCCCGGGATCAGCGCCTGCACGGCGTCGCGCAGCGCCGGATCGCGGACGTCGACGATCTCGGACTGCTGCAGGTCGCTCTTGGAGGGCGCCGCCAGCGCGCAGGCCGCGAGCAGCCGGACCAGCGCGGGCGCCACCGGCTCCGCCGTCCACCTGCGGTGGCTGACCTGCGTCGCGATCCGCAGCAACTCGCCCAGGCCGGGCGTACCGGGCGGCACGTCCACGTCCTCGCCGAAGCGCTCCGCGAGCGCCTGCCGCAACCGGGCTTCATCCTCGTTCATCCGTGGGCCTTCGCGGCCCGACGGGACGGGGCGCGCGCTGCGCCCCCGGGCTCCCCGGTGCCGACCGCGCCAGTATCCGTCAGCCGGGCGCCCCACCAGCCTGGATGCGGCTGTATACAATCGCCTGGGCTGTGGGCATCATGGCCTCCGGGCAGGCATGCGAAAACGCATGCAGGCTGGCCCAATAAGGGTCTGCCCCGATGAGCTCCGGGTGCGGTTCGCCAGACTGTATACAAACCGAGAATGAGCCGGACCGAGCAGGACCCCAACCATTGCTACGCGACCCTCCGGGGGCTGATCCTCGCCGGCCGCTTCGAGATGGGCGAGCGCCTGGGCGAGGACCGCCTCGCGAGCGAGCTCGGTACCTCCCGTACGCCCGTGCGCGTGGCGCTGTCTCGGCTGGTGGCCGATGGCTACGTCACCTACTCGCCCCACCGCGGCCACCGCATGAAGGTCTACTCGGCCGAGGACGTCCGCGAGATCTACGCCTGCCGCGCGATCCTGGAGTCGGAGGCGGTGCGCCTGCTCGCCGAGCGCGGCGCCCCGGACGACGTGATCGCGACCCTGCGCGAACTGATGCGGCAGATGGAGGTCTGCGTGCGCGCCGACGCCCAGGCCCCGGCCGGCCTGCGCGCGCGCTACCTGCCGCTGAACCACGCCTTCCACGCCGCGCTGTACGGCGCCTGCCCCAACGCACACCTGCGCACGCTGATCGGCCAGCTGACCGATCTGCCGCTGGTCATCCGCAACTACTTCCGCTTCAGCGGCGACGAGTTCCTGGAGTCGCACGTCGCCCACGGCCGAATCCTCAGCGCGATCGCCAACCGCGAATCGCTGCGGGCGGCGTCGCTGATGCGCGAGCACATCTGGGTCGCGCGCGACCGGATGCTCGAGCAGCGTCGCCGCGCCGTCGTCGCGCCCCGCCCGTCCGCCCTTGCCTTACCGACCCCCGCAGCCGCTTCCCAAGGAGTGCCGCAATGACGATCCACGATACCCCCGCCACGCCCGTCGGCAGCGCGCAGCGCCGCACGATCCTGAAGTCCGCCGCGGTCGGCCTCGCCGCGCCGTGGGTGACCACCAGCGCCCGAGCGTCCGGCCAGCTCAACGTCGTGCTGAACCAGGGCCTGCTCGCCAAGCTCTGGATCGACGAACTGCACCCCGCCTTCGAGAAGGCGACCGGCGCCAAGGTGAACGTGCAGCAGTCGGTCACCGCGAACATGCTGGCCATGCTCAAGACCCAGAAGGACGATCCGCCGGACCTGATGCAGTTCTCGGAGGCCGGCGTGTTCCAGGCCGCCAAGGACGGGCTGCTGCGCCAGCTCAACCCGAAGAACATCCCCAATCTCGCGATGTCGCGCCCCGCCTTCCGCCTGCCCGGCGACTACTCCGCCGGCGTCATCGACGCGGTCAACACGCTGTACTTCAACACCGCCGCCCAGAAGACCGCGCCCGGCGCCTGGGCTGAGCTGTGGGACAAGTCCAACGCGCGCCGCGTGGCCGTGCCCCCCGTCGGCTGGAACAGCGGCGTGCGGATGGTCACCACCGCGGCGCAGGTCGCGACGGGCAAGCCGTTCAAGGAGGCGCAGTACGACATCGATGCCGGCATCGCCCACCTGGCCAAGCTCAAGGAGAACGGCGCGGTCGCCTTCACGGGCGCCCCGCAGGCGATCCAGATGCTGCAGTCGGGTCAGGTGCCGCTGGTGTCCTTCTACGGAATCTTCATCAACCCGATCATCGAGAAGGGCGCCCCGATCGCACCGGCCACGCGGCTCAAGGAAGGCATCCACGGCGAGGTCGTCGGGCTCAACATGCCGGTCAACGCGAAGAACGTGCAGCTCGCCGAGGCCTACATCGACATGAGCCTGTCCAAGGCCTTCCAGGAGAAGATCGACAGCGTGCTGCGCGCGCGCGCGGCCCACCGCGAGGTGATGCCCTCGCCGCGCACCCTCGAGCTGCTCGGGCCCGGCGACAACATCCTCTATGCCGACTGGAAGTTCCTGTCGGAGAACCGCCCGAAGATCTCCGACATGTGGAACAACATCTTCGGCTGACCGATGACCGGCACCCAGGCGAGGCGCCCGGCGGCGCCGGCCCGATGGCTGGCGCCGGCGTGCCTGCTCGGGCCGGCGCTGGCCTTCCTGCTCGTCTTCTACCTCGTGCCGTTCGGGCGGATGCTGCTCGAGAGCCTGCAGCCGGTGGCGGCGAGCGCGACGCAGCCGGGTGCACTGGGCCTGGAGCAGTACGGCAAGCTGCTGGCGAGCGGGCGGATCCAGCGCGCGCTGCAGCGCACGCTGTGGATGTCCGGCCTGACCACGGTGCTGACGCTGCTCCTCGCCTATCCGCTCGCGCTCTACCTGCTGCAGGTCGGCCGCAGAATGCGTACCGCGCTGCTGGTGGCGGTGTTCGTGTCGCTCGCCTCCAGCCTGATCGTGCGCAACTACGGCTGGCTGGTGACCCTGTCCGACGCCGGCCCGGTCAACGGGCTGCTGGCGTGGCTGGGCCTTGCGGACACGCCGCTGCGCCTGGTGTACTCGGAGGGCGCGACCATCGTCGCGCTGGTGCACTACTCGATCCCGTTCATGGTGCTGCCGATCTTCGCCTCGCTGCTGCGGATCCCCGCGTCGCTGCCAGAGTCGGCGCAGAGCCTGGGCGCGTCGCCCTGGAAGGTGATCCGCCAGATCGTGTGGCCGCTGTCGATCCCCGGGGTCTTCGGGGGTACGGTGCTGACCTTCTCGCTGTCGATGAGCGCCTTCGTGACGCCGCTGATGCTCGGGTCGCCGGCCACCTCGATGATCTCGCAGGTGGCGGCCGAGCAGTTCCTGGTGCAACTGAACTTCCCGCTGGGCTCGGCGATGATCGTCGTGCTGACCCTGCTCACCTTCGCGATCGTGTTCTGCTACGCGCTCGCCATCAGAAAGCTGTTCCGGATTCATGTCTAGCCAGGGCGCGCTGCGTCACCTGATCGCCGCGGCCGGTTGGGCCGTGCTGCTCTTCCTGCTGTTCCCGGTGTTCTTCACGGCGCTGGTGAGCGTGGGCGGCTCGGCCTTCATCGAGTTCCCGCCGACCTCATGGTCGCTCAAGTGGTACCAGAACATCGGGGCCATCCACCGCGTCGGCACGGCCGCGCTGATCAGCCTGGGCATCGCGCTGCTCGCCGGCGTCCTGAGCACGCTGCTGGCGGTGGGGATCGCGCTGGCGCTGGTGCGCGCGCCCATCCCGGGCAAGGCCGCGCTCAGCGCCTTCATCACCTCGCCGGTCGCGGTGCCCATCGTCGCGATCGGCATCGCGCTCATCCAGTACTTCATCTGGATGGGCATCGCCTTCACCTGGTACAGCCTGGTCATCGGCCACCTGGTGCTGGTGATCGCCTATCCGGTGCGCACGCTGGTGGCCTCGCTGACGCTGACCAACCCGGCGCTCGAGGAGGCGGCGGCCAGCCTCGGCGCGCCGCCCTGGAAAGCCTTCCTCACGGTGACTCTGCCGCAGATGAAGCCGGGCCTGATCAGCGGCTTCCTGTTCGCGTTCCTGATCAGCTTCGACAACTACCCGATCAGCATCTTCCTCGTGCGGGGCGCGCTGACGACGCTGCCGATCGAGGTGTTCAACTACATCAGCCAGAACCTCGATCCGACCCCCGCCGCCTTCTCCACCCTGTACGTGATGCTGCTGACCGCGCTGATCCTGTGGGCCGAAAAGAAGTACGCGATCGTGTCGCTGGCCGTTTCCTCCGGAGGGGGCCATGGCCCGAGTCGAGCTTGACGGGCTTCACCTGAGCCTGGGTGGCACCCCGATCCTGTCGGGGGTCACGCTCGACGTCGCCGACGGCGAGTGCCTGGCGCTGCTGGGCCCCTCGGGCTGCGGCAAGACCACGACGCTGCGCGCCATCGCCGGCTTCGTGCGCGCCGACCGCGGCGCCGTGCGGATCGGGGGCGAGGCGGTCGACGACCGGCCACCGCACCGGCGCAACGTGGGGCTGGTGTTCCAGGACTACGCGCTGTTCCCGCACATGAACGTGATCGAGAACGTCGGCTACGGGCTGAAGATGCGCGGGCGCGCGCGCGCCGACATCGAGCGGGACGTGAAGGACGCGCTCGACATGGTCCACCTAGGCGCGCTCGGCAGGCGCTACCCGGCCGAGATGTCGGGCGGCCAGCGCCAGCGCGTGGCGCTCGCCCGCGCGATCGTGATCCGGCCCGACGTGCTGCTGCTCGACGAGCCGCTCGGCGCTCTCGACCGCAAGCTGCGCGACGAGATGCAGGTCGAGCTCAAGCGCCTGCAGCGCGAACTCGGCATCACGACCATCATCGTGACGCACGACCAGGAGGAGGCGCTGTCGCTGTCGACGCGCGTCGCGGTGATGTTCGCCGGGCGCATCGCCGCGGTCGACTCCCCGATGGCGCTCTACCAGCGCCCGACGCATCCCGACATCATGGCCTTCCTCGGGCGGGCCAACTTCTTCGATGTGGCGCGCGACACCTCGCAGGGCGAGAGCCGCCGCTACGCGACCGCGTTCGGCGCGCGGCTCGACCTCGTGCCCGGCGAGCGCCACGGCCTGCCCGACCTGCTGCGCATCGGCATTCGGCCGGAGCACGTCCAGGTGCGCGCCGGCGCGCCCGACGTCGCGCGGGGCGAGTGCGCCGCGGTGGTGATGGACGTGATCTATCGTGGCAGCATGGCGGAGCTGGTGCTGCAGGCGGGCGACCGCGACAGCCTTTTCGCCGACCTGGCGGCCTCCGACCTGATGCTCGCGCGCGGCGACCGCGTTGCGGTGCGCCTGCCGGAGCGCCACGTGGTGATGTTTCCCGAATCCTGAGGAGCGAACGATGAGCCAGACCGACACCGCCGAAGGCGGGCACCGCGGCCACCACGACCTGGGCGGGCTCGCGCTCGGCCCCATCGACCGCAGCGAGCATCCGCGCACCCTCTACGAGATGCGCGTGGACGCGATGCTGATGCTGCTCACCAGCCCCGGCTGCGGCGCCTTCAAGGTCGATGCGCTGCGCCGGGCGATCGAGACCTACACCCGCGAGGAGTACGAGACCCTGCCCTACTACGACCGCTGGATGAAGGCGATCCGCGTGCTGCTGGTCGAGCAGGGCGTGCTGACCGATGCGCAGATCGACGCGCGACTCGAGCGGCTGCGCGCGGCGCGCGCAGCCGCGGGAGCCTGAGCATGTATGCCGCGGGCACCCGGGTGCGCGTCCTCGCGCGCGAGAACGCCGGCCATTGCCGCACGCCGCTCTACCTGAAGGGATGCGAGGGCGTGGTGGTCTCGCTCGCCGGCACCTATCGCGATCCGGAGCGGCTCGCCTATCACAAGCCCGGCCTGCCGCCGCGCCTGCTGTACCGCGTGCGCTTCCGGCAGGCCGACGTGTGGCCGCGCTATCCCGGCCCCGAGGTGGACACCCTCGAGGCCGACGTCTACGAACACTGGCTCGAGGCGCTCGACGGCGCGGCGAAGGAGGCACGATGACGAACGCGACCGGCGGCGACGACCACGGGCACGATCACGATCACGATCACGATCATGGCCACGCGCACCACCACGATCACGACCACGACCATCCGCATGCGGCGATCGAGGACCACGACAGCTTCACCGAGTTCCACCTGCTCGAGCAGGCGATCCGCGAGCTGGTGATCGAGACCGGCGTGCTGAGCGCCGCCGAGATCCAGCGCCAGATCGAGCTGCAGGAATCACGCACCCCAGTCGCGGGCAGCCGCATCGTCGCGCGTGCCTGGACCGACCCGGACTTCAAGGAGGCGCTGCTCGCCGACCCCAAGGCGGCGCTGGCCATGATCGGCGTCGAGATCGGCCCGGCCCCGGAGCTGCGCGTGCTCGAGAACGTCGAGGGCGTGCACCACGTGGTGGTCTGCACGCTGTGCTCGTGCTATCCGCGGATGCTGCTCGGCGTGCCGCCCGCCTGGTACAAGAGCCGCGAGTACCGCGCGCGCGTCGTCCACGAGCCGCGCACCGTGCTCAGGGAGTTCGGCGTCGAGCTGCCCGAGGCCACGGACGTGCGCGTGGTCGACAGCACCGCCGACCTGCGCTACCTGATCATCCCGATGCGACCGCCCGGCACCGAGGGCCTGGACGCGGACGCCCTCGCCGGCTGGGTCGGGCGCGACGCGATGATCGGCACGGGGCTGGCGAGCGCGCCGGCGGGCTGATGGGCGCGCCTGCCCGTGGCGGCTTGACAGCCGATGGCCGCCGACCGACGCTTCGAACGCGCGCATCCGCGCCGCACATCGTGCCCAAGACGGCACCGGAGGCAGACACATGAAGATCGAAAGACGCTCGGTGACGACCAGCGACGGCGTACGGCTCAACGTCCTCGAGGCGGGCAGCGGCAGGCCGCTGGTGATGGTGCCCGGCTGGTCGCAGACGGCGGCGCAGTTCAGGCGGCAGATCGAGGGGCTGTCGGACCGGTACCGGGTGATCGCGCTCGACATGCGCGGCCACGGCGACTCCGACAAGCCCGCCCACGGCTACAAGATCCAGCGACTGGCCAAGGACGTCTGGGACGTGCTGCGCGCGCTCGACCTGAAGGACGTCGCGATCCTCGGCCACTCGATGGGCTGCTCCGTGCTGTGGTGCTACTTCGACCTGTTCGGCGCGGAGCGCATCGGCCGGTTCGTGTTCTGCGACGAGCCGCCGATGCTGACCTCGAACCCGGCCTGGTCGGCGCAGCAGGCCGAGGACGCGGGCGCGATCTTCACGCCCGAGGCGGTCACCCAGACCATGAACGCGCTGGCAGGCCCCGACGGTGTGGCCACCACCAAGGGATTCGTGGGCGGGATGGTCACCTCGGCCATGCCGGCCGACACCCTGGCATGGATGATCGAGGAGAACCTGAAGCTGCCGCGCGGGCACGCCGCGACGCTCATCTACAACCACTGCCACCAGGACTGGCGCGACGTGATTCCGCGCATCGACGTGCCCTGCCTGTTCATCGGCGGTCGGGTGAGCCTGGTGCCCTGGAAGTCCGTGGCGTGGGCGGCCTCGCAGGTCAAGGGCGCGCGCCTGGAGATCTTCGAGGAGGCGGAGGGCGGGCAGCACTTCATGTTCGAGGAGAACCCGGCGAAGTTCAACCGGATCGTCGCCGACTTCCTGGGCTGAGGGGCCGGCGGGCGGCGCGGCGCCCGCGCCCGGCTACCATCGCCGCTGCCGCGGGATGTGCCCGCACGGAGCCCACGCATGTCCATGCAGCCCACGTCCTCCCCCGCCCGCATGGCCGGCAAGGTGTGCATCGTCACCGGCGCCGCCTCCGGGATCGGACGGGCCACCGCGCGGCTGCTCGCGGCGCACGGCGCGTCGGTGGTGGTGGCCGACGTGACCACCGAGGTCGTCGAGGGCGGCGTGCCGACCACCGAGCTGATCGCAGCCGACGGCCACGAGGCGCTGTTCGTGCGCACCGACGTGGCCGACGCCGCGCAGGTCGAGGCGCTGGTGCGCGGTGCGGTCGAGCGCTTCGGGCGGCTCGACGTGATGGTGAACAACGCTTGCATCCGGCATGCCCGTCCCCTGCTCGAGCTCGAGGAGGCCGACTGGCAGCGCGTGCTCGACGTGAACCTGAGCGGCGTGTTCCGGTGCTGCCGCGCGGCCGTGCGCCAGATGGTGCTGCAGGAACCGGTCGACGAGGTGCGCGGGCGCATCGTGAACCTCGCGTCGCAGCACGGCATGATCGCCGCCCCCGGCGACCTCGCCTACGGCGTGAGCAAGGCCGGCATCGGCTACCTGACGCGTCAGGTCGCGGCCGACTACGCGCCGCAGCAGATCGTCTGCAACGCGGTCGCCCCGGGCAAGATCCAGACCGGCGCGGGCGGGCGCGCGCTCGACCCGGTGGTGATGGAGCGCGCGGTGCGCCGCACGCCCTGGCCGCGGCTCGGGCGCCCGGACGACGTCGCCCGCGCGGTGCTGTTCCTCGCCAGCAGCGAGGCGAGCTTCGTGACCGGCGCGCAGATCATGGTCGACGGCGGCTGGATGGCGGCATGACGCGCGGTCGCGGCGCGCCGCCCGCCCGCCCGGCCTCAGGCGCCCGGCTCGGCGTCGGGCTCGACCTGCCCCCCGCGCGGCGCGGGCGCCTCGGCGGGCGGAAAGCACATCTTCTCGCCGTCCCATTTCTGCCCGCACCAGCAGACGCCTTCGGCGTTGATGATGCAGCTCTCGGTGCCGCAGCAGCGCGGGTCGGTCATTGGGGTGCACTCCTCGCAGGATCGGGCGCCGCGCGCGCATGCGCGCGGTCGCGACATCGCCTGGAGCCTACCCATCGGCGCCGGGCGCCGCGCGAATGACCACGTTCATCACCGGCGCCTGCGGCTTCGTGGGCCTCGCGCTCGCCGAGCACCTGCTCGCGCGCGGCGAGCATGTCGTCGGCTTCGACCTCGCGCCGCCCCGGCCCGCCGCGGCGAGCGCGTTCGCGGCCCTGCCCGGGCGCTTCGACATGGCGGTGGGCGATGTGCGCGACGCCACCGCCCTGGGCGAGGCGATCCGGCGGCACCGGCCCGCGCGCCTGGTGACGCTCGCCGCCATCACCGCGAACGCCGCCCGGGAGCGCGCGACGCCGGGCGCGATCTTCGACGTCAACCTGGGCGGCGTCGTCGCGGCGCTGGCGGCGGCCGCCGGCGCGGGCGTGGCCCGGGTCGTGCACGCGAGTTCGGGATCGGTGTACGGCGCGAGCGGCGACGGCCCGGCGCCGCTGCACGAGGACACGACGCCGCTGCGCCCCGAGGCCCTGTACGGCATCTCCAAGATGGCGGCCGAGGCCGCCGCGCGGCGCCTGGCCGACCTGCACGGCCTGGACCTCGTCGTCGGGCGGCTCGGCACCTGCTTCGGCCCCTGGGAGGCCGACACCGGGTGGCGCGACACCCTGAGCGCGCCGCTCCAGGTCATCGAGATCGCGGCCCGCGGCGGGCGCGCCGTGCTGCCGCGCCCGAGCCGGCGCGACTGGCTGTATGTGCGCGACTGCGCCGCCGGGCTCGCCGCGCTGCTCGACCGGCCCGGTCTGCCGCACGCGGTCTACAACGTCGCGGCCGGCTTCGAGGGCCCGCTGCCCGAGTGGTGCGCCGCGATCGCGCCGGCCCACCCCGGCTTCGAATGGCGGGTGGCCGCGCAGGCCGGCACCGGGGAGACGATGGTCGACTGCTACGCGCCCTACGACCGCGCGTCGATGGACATCGCCCGGCTCCGGGCCGACACCGGCTTCGTGCCGCGCTTCGACCTGGCCTCGGCCGCGCGCGACTTCCTCGACTGGCGGCGCCGGCACGGCGTCGGCCGCGCCTAGGCCGGCGGGCGCCGAGCAGCGCGTCGGGCGTCGCCTCGTCGATCGGATCCGGTCATGGGGCCGGGACCGGCGCGACCGGGATCGAGGCCCCCGACGCGACGCGCCGGTACACCGGCACCCCCAGCCGGTGGCCGGTCGCGAGCACCGCTTCCAGCTCAGCGATGTCAGCGCTTACTGTCAACAAGACGCCTACCAGAGCGCAGGTAACGATGTCCTGTCGACCGACGTCGCAGGCCCGCGCGCCCAGCCGGGCCGCCGTGCCGAGCCAGTCGGCGCTTGCCCTGCCGGCGAGCGGGTGGACCCCGCCGCTGCCGCCGCGGCGCAGCAGCCACGCGCACACGGCGAAGGTCCAGCGCGAGTCCACGCGGTCGTCGACCAGCAGCACCGGCCCCCCGGGCACCGCCGCGTCGCGCAGCGCGAGGGCGCCGTCCAGGTTTCGCGCCCGCTGGATCGCGTTGGCCATCGCGGCCTGCTCGGGCCGGGCCTCGCTGCGGGCCAGCAGGTCGAGGAAGGGCAGACCGAGCGCCGCGGCGAGCCTGCCCGCGAAGTCCGGCACCAGCCCCGGCTGGCGCAGCGACGGAACGCAGGCCACCCAGGCGGGCGCCGGCCGCGGCCCCCACGCGCGGACCATGGCGACGCAGGCCCCGATCAGCGCCTCGTCGAAGCGCCCGTCGTGCTGCCTGCCGCGCGCCACCAGCGTCCCCCAGCCCGCGTCGCGCCACACCGACAGCGCCCGGCCCGGCATCGCCCGGCGGTCGGCGCCGATCCGCCCGCTCGCGCGCATCCGCGGCATGCCGCCCGCGGGCCATTGCAGGCGCGGCTCGATCGGCAGGTGGGTGCGCCGCAGGAAGGCCACCGCCTCGCGCACCAGGCCCTCGTCGGCGGTGGCGGGCAGCGGCGCGAGCGTGGGTGGGCGCACGGTGTCCGGATCGCCGTCGAGCGCGCGCACGAGGAAGGCCATGTGCTCGCCAAAGGGCAGGTCCACGTAGGCCTGCATCTGGCGCTGCTCCTTCTGGCGTTGCGCGGTCAGCCGCTCGGCACGGGCCAGGATCTCCGACACGCTCAGCCCGTCGTCGGCAGCACCTGCGCGGCGAAGCGCTCGTTGGCGAGCCGCTCGGGCGAGACCAGCAGGATGTCCACGTCGTCGCGCTGCAGCGCCGCCTCCACGGCGGCCCAGTCCTGCGCGTTGTCCGAGTGGATGGTCGCGGCGCGCACGCCCATGCGCCGGGCGGCGGCGAGCTGGTTGCGCATCAGCGACGGCAGCGGCGACACCAGCAGCGCCGGGCCGCCGCCGGCCTCGCGGATCGTCGCGGTCGCGATGAAGCACACGTTGCTCTTGCCCCAGCCGGTCTTCTGCACCACCAGCAGCCGGCCCCGCCCCTCGACCACGTGCCGGACCGCCTCCTACTGGCCGTCGCAAAAGCGCGCGTCGGCGCGCGCGGACGCCTTGCGGAGCAGGGCCAGGGCACGGTCGGGATCGAAACGCATCGTGCGACTGTACCCTCGCGGCCGATCGCCGCGCCGACGGTCTGCCGCGGTGCGGGGGCTACAGCGGCGTGTGCCTGCGCAGCACCAGGCTCCAGTCGCTCTCCATCACCGTCTCGCCGCGCTGGTTGACCGCCGTGCGCCGCAGCACCACGGTGCCGCGGTCGCTCTTGGCGGCGGGCGCCTTCTCGGCCACCTCCAGCACCACGTGGAGGGTGTCGCCGATCCGGGTGGGCCGGCGCCAGCGGCACTGCAGGTTGGCCAGGCCGAGGATGGTGCGCTCCATGCACTTCATGACCGGCAGGCGCGTGCTCAGGCCCGACACGATCGCGAGCACGAGCAGCCCGTGGGCGATGCGCTCGCCGTGCGGCGTGGTGGCCGCGAACTCGGCATCGGTGTGCAGCGCGTTGTAGTCGCCGGACAGCCCGGCGAACGCGACGATGTCCGCCTCGGTGACCGTGCGCCCGGCGGTCTTGAAGGTGTCGCCGACGTTCAGCGTCTCGAAGTGGACCTCGAAGGCCTCGATGTCGTGCAGCACGCTCATGACGCGGTGTCCTTGCGGGTGCGGGGCCGGTCGCCGAAGGCCGACAGCCCCAGCAGCTCACGCCCGATGATGAGGATCTGGATCTCGGAGGTGCCCTCGGGGATCAGTCCGCCGCGCGTGTCACGGAAGATCCGCTCGAGCGGCAGGTCGGTGCTGTAGCCCGAGCCGCCATGGACCTGCAGGGCGAGGCTGGCCACGCGGTGGGCCGATTCGGTGCAGAACTTCTTGGCGATCGCGCATTCGAGCCGGGCCGTGCGCCCGGCGTCGAGCGCCTCCGCCGCGTCTCGGCACAGCAGGCGCGAGGCACGCACCAGCGTGACCATCTCGGCGAGCATGCCCTGCACCAGCTGGAACTCGCCGATCGGCCGGCCGAACTGCACCCGCGTCTTCGCGTAGTCGATCGACAGCTCGAGCGCCCGCTGCGCCGCGCCCACGGCGCCCGCCGACACGCTGAGGCGCCCTTCGTTGAGCGTGGTGAGGACGGTGCGCAGGCCCCCCCCGATTCGCCCGACCAGCTGCGAGCGCGGCACGCGCGTGCCATCGAAGACGATCTCCGAGGTGCCGGTGCCGCGCAGGATCATGGTCTCGAGCGGGCGCACGGTGTAGTCGCACTCGGCGCTGTCGACGATCAGCGCGGCCGGCCCCATGCGCTCGCCCGTGTCCGAGACGACCTGCACCAGCACGATCCCGAAGTCGCCGCCGGCATTGGTGATCCACTGCTTGATGCCGTGCAGCTCGAAGTGATCACCCCGGTCGATGGCGCGGGTCTCGATCGCGCTCGCATCCGAGCCGTGCCCGGGCTCGGTGATCGCGACGAAGACACGACGCTCGCCGGCCAGCAGCGGCACGAGGTAGCGGTCGCGCTGCACCGCGTCGGCGTGCGCGTCGAGCAGCCCCGCGATCATGTTGGCGACGTTCATCAGCGCCCGCAGGCCGAGCCAGCAGTGGCCCGCGGCCTCCATCAGGATCGTCATGTCGGTGTAGCTCGCGCCCTGGCCGCCCGAGGCCACCGGCAGCATCGGGCCGATGTAGCCGAACTCGGCCAGCCGGGGCAGCAGCGTCCACGGGAACTCGCCGCCGCGCTCGCAGCCGGCGATCAGCGGCGCGGCCTCGCCCGCGAGGAATCGCTCCGCGCTCTCCTTGAGCATCGCCTGCTCCGCCGTCAATCCGCTCATCCGCGTGTCCCTTGCGTCCGTTTCGCGCTCACCGCACCCACAGCACGATCTGCGGCACCGATATCAGCACCGCGATCGTGACCAGCTCGGCGCCGATGAAGGGCGTGACGCCCCGGAACACCTGCGACAGCGGGATCTTGCTCACCGAGCTCGCGACGAAGCAGTTCATGCCCAGGGGCGGCGTGATCAGGCCGATCTCGACGGTCTTGGTGAGCACGATGCCGAACCAGATCGGGTCGTAGCCGAAGCGCAGCACCATCGGGAACACGATCGGCAGGGTCAGCACCAGGATGGCGAGCTGGTCCATGAAGCAGCCGAGCAGCAAGTAGATCAGGATGATCACCGAGAACACGACCCAGTGCTCGATCTGCAGCGCGTCCACGTAGGCAAGCAGCGCCTGCGGCGTGCCGGTCAGCGTCATGAAGTAGCTGAACAGGTGCGCGCCGATGATGATGGTGAAGATCATCGCGGTCGTGGCCGTCGTGCGGGCCAGCGCCTCCTTCAGCGCGCCCCAGCCCTCGCCGCGCAGGAACCAGAACGCGAGCACGATGGCGCCGGTGGCGCCGAGCGCGGCCGATTCGGTGACGGTCACGACGCCCGAGTACAGCCCGCCGATCACCAGCACGAACAGCACCAGCATCGGCCATACGCCGCGCAGCGCCGCGAATCGCGCCGGCCAGCCATGCCGCTCGGTGCGGGGCGCGGCCTGCGGCACGTACCTGGCCCAGATCACGATGGTCGCGGCGTAGGCGACCACGGTCAGCAGGCCGGGCACGATGCCGGCGACGAACAGCAGGCCGACCGAGGTCTCGGTGAGGATGCCGTAGATCACCATGATGACGCTGGGCGGGATCATGATCGCCAGCGTGCCGGCCGACGCCACCGTCCCAATCGCCAGGCCACGTGAGTAGCCGGCCGCGAGCAGCTCCGGCGCCACTGACTTGGACAGCGCCGCGGTCGCCGCGGTGGAGGATCCCGACACCGCGCCCAGTCCCGCCGCCGCCAGCACGCCCGCGATCGCGAGGCCCCCGGGCAGGTGGCCGACCCAGCGGTTCATCGCCGCGAACAGGTCGGCGGTGATGCGGCTCGAGGCGAGCATCTCCGCCATCAGCACGAACAGCGGGATCGCGATCAGGATCCACGACGCCGACTGCCGGTAGGGCGTGACCGCGACGATGCCCAGCAGCGTGTCGATGCCGCCGACCGCGTAGATGCCGACCACGCCCGACAGCCCCATCGCGAACCCGATCGGCATGCCCAGCAGCAGCAGCGCCCCCATCAGCGTCAGCACCAGGGTGACGGTCATGGCGTGCCTCCGATGGCAGGCAGCGGCCGGCGCAGCGCGCGAAACGACGCCCCGATCTGCAGCAGCAGGCGCACGAGGATCAGCGTCGCGCCGACGGGCACGATGCCGATCGCCGAGGCGACCGGCACCGGGAAGTTCTTCGACACCTCGTAGCCCATCCGCCAGGCGAAGAGCGTCTCGCTGGCGCTGGCATACAGCACCACCACCCAGAACGCCGCCGACAGCACGTGGATCAGCAGGTCGGCCAGCTGGCGGGTGCGCCCGCCGAACTTCAGATACAGCAGGTCGACGCGGATGTGGCCGTCGTCGCGCTGCAGCGCCGCGATCGTGAAGAACACGATAGCCGGCATCAGGTAGGTCTCGGTGATGGTCACGACCTCGCCGAACGGGTCGTTGAGGACGTAGCGGGTGAACACCTGCACGATCACCAGCGCGAGCAGCACGAACAGCGCCCAGTGCGCGAGCGTCGCGAAAGCGTTCTCCAGCCGCGCGAGGCCGCCGCCCGCGGGGGCCGCTTCCCGGGCATCCATCCGGTCAGGCCGCGGGGACGCGCTTGATGGCTTCCCGGAAGTAGGCGAGCACCTCGTCGCCCGGCAGGTTCTTCGCCTTCATGTCGGCGGCCCATTTCGCGTACAGCGGGTCGAGCGCCTGGCGCACCTTCGCCTGCTCGGCCTCGGGCAGCGTGATGATCTCAACGCCCGAGGCGGCGTACGACTCGATCAGCTTCTGGTTGCTCTCGTCGAAGTACTTGCCCATCCGCAGGTTCGCCTCGGCGTTGGCCTTCTCGAACGCCGCCTTGACGTCGGCCGGCCAGCGGTCCCACGAGCGCAGGTTCACTGCGTACGGCGCGTAGAACACCGTCACGTTGAAGCCCAGCGTGAAGTACTTGGAGATCTCGTGGATGCGGTAGGACTGCGCGGCCGAGGCCGGGAAGATGGCGCCGTCGACCGTGCCGAGCTGCATCGCCTGGTAGGCCTCGGGGCTGGGCACGTCGATGGGCACGGCGCCCAGCATGCGCACCGCGTCGTCCTGGTAGCCGCCTGCCGAGCGGATCTTCATGCCCTTGAGGTCGGCGACCGTGCGGATCGGCTTGGTGCGCGTGAAGATGTTGTAGGTCGAGGTCATCGTGCCCCACATCGGGCGGATGCCGTTGCGCTGGTAGTCCTCCTTGAGGATCGCGGTCTTCATGGAGGTCTCGTAGAACGCGAGGCCGCCCACGTGCGAGGTGCTGAACAGGTTGGGCAGGCTGTGCACCGAGCTCAGCGGCATCTTCCCTTCGAAGAAGGTCGGCGGCACGTAGGCGATGTCGGTCGCGCCGGCCTGCAGCAGGCTCAGCATGTCCTTGAGCTTGCCGAGCTGCTCGGCCCCGAAGTACTGGAACTTGACCTTGCCCCCGCTCAGCTCGGTGACGCGGTCCATCCACCAGCGCGTGCCGAAGTTGGCGATGTTGTGCTTGGGCGGGAACGAGTCGGCGACCTTGATCGCGACCTCCTGGCCCTGGGCGTGCAGGCCGGTGCCCGCGGCGGCGGCGCCCACGACGAGCCCGTTGAACCGTCGTCTGCTGATCGTGCGCATGTGCGTCCCCTCGGTGTCGGTCCGGTCCGTCTGCATGCCGGCGGCTTGACGGATCATTCATCTTGTGGAAAGAGATTTCCATATACTGTACTCGCTTGTCAATCGGCGAGGCCCGGCGGCGCGCCGCGGCCCGGCCGGGGCAGGCACCACGAGACACGAGAGGCGACATGAGCGACAGCGGGCACGAAGCGCACGCGGCGGACGACGATCCGCTGCCCTACGAGGGCTTGCGCGTGGTGGACCTGAGCCAGGGCATGGCCGGTCCCAACAGCGGCATGCAGTTCGCGGCCTACGGGGCGGACGTCATCAAGATCGAGCCGCTCGAGGGCGACTGGATCCGCAAGCTCGGTCGACAGTACGCCTCGCACTCGGCGCTGTCGCTGGCCGTCAACCGGGGCAAGCGCAGCATCGCGCTCGACCTCAAGAAGCCCGAGGCGATCGAGATCGTGCGCAGGCTGGTCGCGCGGGCCGACGTGCTGCTCGAGAACAACCGGCCCGGCGTGGCCGACCGGCTGGGCCTGGGCTGGGACGCGATGCGCGCGATCAACCCTCGGCTGGTCTACGTCTCGATGACCGGCTTCGGCCAGCAGGGGCCCTATGCGCAGCGGGTCTCCACCGACACGATCGGGCAGGCCTTCTCGGGGATGATGTCGCTGACCCGGGACGATGCCGGCAAGCCGATGAAGATCGGTTACCTGGTGATCGATGCGGTCGCCTCGCTGTACGGCTTCCAGGCGACGGCCGCCGCGCTGCTGCAGCGCGACCGGACCGGGCGCGGCCGCCACGTCGACGTCAGCCTGATGGACGCGTCGATGTCCCTGGTCGGCTACAAGTTCATCGAGACCGCGCTCGAGGGCGAGAACCCGCAGCCGCTCAACGTGCCGGTCGGCAACTACCGTACGAGCGACGGCTGGATCACCGTGTCGCTGATGCGCGAGTCGCAGTTCGTCGCGATCTGCGAGGTGCTCGGCATCCCCGAGATCCCCCGCGATCCGCGCTTCGACAGCTTCGCCACCCGCGCCGTGAACGCGCGCGAGATCGTCGCCATCATCGCGCGGCGGCTCGAGACCGACACCACCGCCCACTGGCTCGCGAAGCTCCAGGCGGCCGACGTGCTGTGCTCGCGGATCAACACGCTCGGCGACGTCGTCGCCGACGAGCATATCGTCGCGACCGGGCGCATGGCCCGCTACGAGCAGCCGGGCGTGGGCACGCTGCCGATGCCGGCGCTGCCCGGCAGCCCGCCGATCGTCGACGGCCCGCGGGCCGCGGCGCCCGCACTCAACCAGCACGCCGCGGCGATCCTCGGGGAGGTGGGATACGGTCCCGACGCGGTCGCGCGACTGCGTACCGCCGGCGTCGTCGGCAAGGCCTGAGGCGCTCACCATGGGACTGGCATTCGACGACATCGAGCAGGGCCGGGAGTATCCGACCTACGCACGTACCGTGACCGAGGCGGACCACTCGCTGTACCTGGGCTTCGCGCGGCTGACGCTGCCCCTCTTCAACGACGAGACCTACGCCCGGCGCACCGTGCACGGCAGCCGTATCGCGCCGGGCTTCATGACCTGCTCGATCGTCGCCGGGATGATGGAGAGCGTGCTGGGCAGCGCGACCCTCGCCGGCCTGGGCATGGACGAGATGCGCTTCCTCGCGCCGGTGCGCATCGGCGACACGCTGCGTGCGCGGATCCGGGTGGACGCCAAGCGGGCGATGAGCGACGGCGAGCGCGGCATCGTAACGCTCGCGATCACCACGCTGAACCAGCACGACGAGGTGGTGCTCAGGTTCCAGGCGAAGGTGATGCTGGGCCGCATCGACCCGCCGCCGGCCTGACGCGGCGGCGCGGGCCCGGTCCGCGCCTGCCCGGGCGCCGCGCGCCGCGCGCCGCCGGACTCAGGCCCCCTCGGGGTCGTACGGGATGCCGTGCTCCACCGTCTCCCAGATGAAGCGCGCCGCAGGCCGCTTGCGCTCCTCGGCGATGTGACCCACCAGCCCGGCGGCGCGGCTGATCACCGCGATGCCGCGCATGATCGGCTGCGGGATCCCGATCTCGCCGAGCAGCGCCGCGACCGCGCCGGTCGCGTTGATCGTCAGGTGGCGCCCGTACGCCCGATCGACCTCCACCGAAAGCGCCTGCAGCGCCGCGACGTGCCGCCCGGCCACGCCCTGGCTCGCCGCCAGCGCGAACAGGCGCGGCGTGCGCGGGTCGTCGGGCTTGTGGTGCGGATGGCCGAAGCCGTGCATCGGCCGGCGCTGCGCGCGATGCCGCTCGGCGATCGCGCGGGCGCGCTCCGGCACGCCCTCGGGGGCGGCGAGCATCTCCTCGATCAGCGCCGAGCAGCCTTCCATCGTGCCGATGAAGGTGCTGCCTACGCCGAGGATGCCGGCGGCGACCGCCGACTGCAGCGCCTCGGGCGCCGAGTCGTAGATCAGCCGGGTGGCGATCGCGCTCGGCGTGAGCCCGTGCTCCATCAGCGTCACCAGCACCGCGTCGAGCAGCGCGGTCTGCTGGGGCATGGGCCGCGTGCCGAGCAGCTCGAACAGGATCATCTCGGTGAAGGTGAGCTGGCCGATCAGGTCGTCGACGAGGCTGGCCCCGCGGATCCTGATGCTGTCGGCGGTGGTCTGGCAGATCGCGGTCGTCGGTGCGGTGCGCGTGGTCATCGGCTCGGGTCCTGTTTCAGCATGTCGAGATTCAGTCTGGCCAGATGAAAACCCGGTGTCAATGCAGGCGCTGCCCGGCCCCGGACGGGCCGATCGCGTCCGCCGGAAATTAGGCGATACAGTGTGCCCGGGTTCGGTTTTCCCGAAGCGAGGCCCCAATGCTCAACTACCGCCACCTGTACTACTTCTGGGTCGTCACCAAGGAGGGCGGATTCGCGCGCGCGGCCGAGCGGCTCGACATGGCGGTGCAGACCATCAGCGCCCAGGTGCGCGAGCTCGAGCGGGCGCTCGGTCACCAGCTGCTCAGGCCCGAGGGCCGGGGCGTCGCGATGACCGACGCCGGGCAGGCTGCCTTCGCGCGCGCCGAGGAGATCTTCCAGATCGGCCAGCTGATCCCGGAGGAGGTCCGGGCCGCGGCCGAGGGCAAGGTCGCGCGCCTGGCGGTGGGTCTGTCCGACGGTATCTCCAAGCTAGCGGCGCACGCATTGCTCGAGCCGGTCCTCGACACGCCGTCGCTGCGGCTGCTGTGCCACGAGGGCGAGTTCGGCCAGCTGCTGTCGGAGCTGGCGCTGCACCACCTGGACCTCGTCCTGGCAGGCCAGCCCGCCCCCCACAACGCCAACCTGCGGCTCACCAGCGAGCGGCTCGCCGAGTCGCCGGTGGAGTGGCACGGGCCGACCACGCTCGTGCACCGGGCCGAGGTCGCCGACTTCCCGCGCTGCCTGGGCCGCCTGCCGGTGCTGCTGCCCACCGGCCACTCGGCGCTGCGTCCCAGGCTCGACCGGTGGTTCGAGTCGCAGGGCCTGCGGCCGAGGATCGTCGGGGAGTTCGAGGACAGCGCGCTGCTCGGCGTGTTCGCGGCGCGCGGCCTGGGCGTGTTCCCGGTAAGCCGGCTCGGCTCGGGCGACGTCACGCTGATGCGCGGGCTGCGACTGCTCGGACGCAGTCCGGAGGTGAAGGAGGAGATCCACGCGATCCGCTCGCGCCGCGGCCAGCACCACCCGCTGGCGGCGCAGGTGCTGGCCGCGGCCAGGGCCGGCGGCGCCGACTCCGCCAGCTGACCGGCCGGCCGCCGTCGACTTCGGTTTTTCCGAACCAAAGCTCATCGATCAGCTGCTTTTTCAAGAGGGCCGGTCAGCGTACCGTGAACGGGCACTCTTGGACGAGGCGCGTGGCGACTGCTGCGCCGGCGCCGGATCCTTGGCATTGCCCTTCACTCTCGTACAGGAGAACCCGCAGCATGACCCCCGTCACCCAGTCCGTACGCCCTGCCGACGCCGGCCACTTCGGCGCGTCCGCCGCCGCCCCCGACCGGATCGCGGCGCAGCGCGTGCTGCGCAACACCTACGCGCTGTTGTCGATGACGCTGCTGTTCAGCGCGGTCGTCGCCGGTGCCGCCGTGTCGCTGAACCTGCCCGCGCCGGGCCTTGTGATCACGCTGGTCGGCTACTTCGGCCTGCTGTTCGCGGTGCACAAGCTGAAGAACAGCGGCTGGGCGCTGCCCGCAGTCTTTGCCATGACCGGCTTCATGGGCTACACGCTCGGGCCGGTGCTGAGCAAGACTCTGTCGATGCCCGGCGGCGCCAACACGGTGACCCTGGCGCTGGCGGCCACCGGCGCGACCTTCCTCGCGCTGTCGGCCTGGGCGCTGACCAGCAAGCGCGACTTCAGCTTCATGGGCGGCTTCCTGTTCGCCGGCATGATCGTGGCGATCCTGATGGGCCTGGGCGCCGTGTTCCTGCAGATGCCCGCGCTCGGCCTGGCCGTGTCGGGCATGGTCGCGCTGCTGTCGGCGGGCCTGATCCTGTTCGAGACCAGCCGTATCGTGAACGGCGGCGAGACCAACTATGTGATGGCCACCGTCGGCCTGTACGTGTCGGTCTTCAACCTGTTCACCAGCCTGCTGAACCTGCTCGGCTTCGGCGGCTCGAGCGATTGAGCGGCGCTGCGGCGCACCGGGGAGCGATGCGATGAAGGTCGCGGTCTGGATTGCCTTCGGGCTGTTGGCAGCGGCCTGGACCGGCGGGGCGATGCTGAGCGCCGAGCTGATCGAGTGGGCGGCCGCGGCCCTTGCCGCCGGCGGGACGGCGGAGCCGGCATGGTCCGCCGCCCAGTGGCCGATGCCGGGCTGGCTCGCACCGTGGGTGGACCTCGCGTGGATCGAGGCCGCGCGGCACGCGCTGGCCTCGTGGCTCGCGGCGGCCGCCGGCTCGCTGCCCCTGCTCGGATCGGCGCTCGGCTGGATGCTGCCGGTGGTGTGGGCGGTGTGGGGCTTGGGCGTCGTGCTGATGGCGGTGCTCGCGGGCGCGGCGCACCTGCTGCTGACCCAGGCGCGTCGCCCGATGCGCCTGCGGGTGGCCTGAACCGCTCGCGTCCGGTGCCGAGGCGCAGCGCACGCCCGGCGGCTCAGCCGGTCGCGCACCGAATCCGCGCCTTCAGCTGACCGAGCAGCGCGGGCTCCCCGTCAGGCGCGACGAGCTCCTTGTGGACTCGGGCGTCGACTGGGGCGGGATCTGCACGACACGGCCGCAGTGATCGCAGGCAGCGGCGACGATGCACTCGACCCGCGTGCGTCGCCATCGCTCAACGCGATCACGGCCGGATCGCCGCGTGCCGGGAAAGCCGCCCGGCCCCCCGCGCCCCGTCCTCAGGCCTTGAGCCGGTACCCCGTCCTGAAGATCCAGGTCACCACGCCGAGCGAGGCCACGAGAAACAGCGCCGTGACCCCCAGGCTCGTGCCCAGGCTCACGTCGCCCACCCCGTAGAAGCTCCACCGGAAGCCGCTGACCAGGTAGAGCACCGGGTTCAACAGCGCAACCTTCTGCCAGAAGGGCGGGAGCATGTCGATCGAGTAGAAGCTGCCGCCCAGGAAGGTCAGCGGCGTCACGACGAGCAGCGGCACCACCTGCAGCTTCTCGAAGCCGTCGGCCCAGATGCCGATGATGAAGCCCACCAGGCTGAAGGTCACCGCCGTCAGCACCAGGTAGAGCAGCATCCACAGCGGGTGGTCGATACGCAGCGGCACGAACAGCGTCGCCGTGCCGAGGATGATCAGCCCGATCAGGATCGACTTGCTCGCCGCCGCCCCCACGTAGCCGATCACGATCTCCAGCGTCGAGATCGGCGCGGACAGCAGCTCGTAGATCGTGCCGCTGAACCGCGGGAAGTAGATGCCGAAGGACGCGTTGGAGATGCTCTGCGTCAGCAGCGACAGCATGACGAGACCCGGCACGATGAAGGCGCCGTAGCTGACCCCGCCCACCTCCGGTATGCGCGAGCCGATGGCCGCCCCGAAGACGATGAAGTAGAGCGAGGTGGAGATCACCGGCGAGATGACGCTGCCCATCAGCGTGCGCCGGGTGCGCGCCATCTCGAATCCGTAGATCGCCCGGATCGACTGGAAGTTCATGCGGCCTCCTGCTTGACGAGGTCGACGAAGATGTCCTCGAGCGAGCTCTGCGTGGTGTGCAGGTCCTTGAAAGTGACGCCCGCCTCGCCCAGCCGGCGCATGAAGCCGACCATGTCGAGCTGCGCGCTGCGCGTGTCGTAGGTGTAGGAGAGCTCGCCGCCGTCGGCCGAGAGCGCGAGCCCGTACGGCGCGAGCGAGGCCGGCACCTGCGCGAGCGGCTGCTCGAGCTGCAGCGTGAGCTGCTTCTTGCCGAGCTTGCGCATCAGCTCCACCTTGTCCTCGACCAGGATGATGCGGCCCTTGCTGATCACGCCTACGCGGTCGGCCATCTCCTCGGCCTCTTCGATGTAGTGCGTGGTGAGGATGATGGTCACGCCGGTGTCCCGCAGGCCGCGCACCAGCTGCCACATGTCGCGGCGCAGCTCGACGTCGACGCCGGCCGACGGCTCGTCGAGGAACAGCACGCGCGGCTCGTGCGACAGCGCCTTGGCGATCAGCACGCGGCGCTTCATGCCGCCCGACAGCGTGCGCAGCCTGTTGTCCTTCTTGTCCCACAGTGCCAGCGACCGCAGCACCCGCTCGATGTGCGCCGGATCGGGCGGCTTGCCGAACAGCCCGCGGCTGAAGCTGACCGTGCCCCATACCGTCTCGAAGGCGTCGTTGGTCAGCTCCTGGGGCACCAGCCCGATGAGGGCGCGCGCGGCGCGGTAGTCGCGCACGGTGTCGTGGCCGTCCACGGTCACGCTGCCGGAGGTCGCGCGCACGATCCCGCAGACGATGTTGATCAGCGTGGTCTTGCCCGCGCCGTTGGGGCCCAGCAGCGCGAAGATCTCGCCCTTGCGGATGGCGAGGTTGACGTCGTCGAGGGCGCGGTGCCCGGTGGCGTAGGTCTTGGAGAGGTGCGAGAGGGTGAGGATGTCGGGCATGGCCGGAGGATAGCCCCTCCACCGAGGGTCCCGGGCTGCGGCGCCCGTGGTGCGGCTCGGGTCGGATTCGGCGAGAGTCGCCGCGCGGCCGTTGGCAGCCGGCCTCCCGGGCGCTACCCTGTATCGGCCAGGTCCGGCTGATTCGCATCGGAGCGTCGCCATCTCGAAGATCCCGCCCGTCAGGAACGACCAGAACGAACGGGCGTGCCTGCGCCGCCACGGAGCCACCGGGCGCGATGTGTCGATCGATGACCGTCATCTCCCGAAGGGCACCGGGGCGATCGGGTCGGAGTCCCGTCGATGACGGTCGCGCCCATGCGCTGGCTCGTGCGCGGCATCGTGGTCTTGCTGGTGCTGCTCGTGGCGCTGGTCGCCTACATCCAGCTCGCCGGTCATCGCTATTTCTGGACCGCCCTCCGGTACACCTACCTGCAAGGCCACAACACCGCGCACATCGATGACTCGGTGAACTTCGCGCAGGCTGGCGTTGCCGCGAGCGTCGCGACCCCCTGGCCGCTCGACGATCGCGCCGCCCGCAGCACGATCACGCCCGATCTGCTGCAGTTCCTGCAGGCGGAGCGCTCGGCTGCGTTTCTGGTGATTCACCGTGGCCGCCTGCTGCACGAGACCTACTTCGCGCCCTACACCGCCTCCAGCCGCACCAACTCCTTCTCCATGGCCAAGACGGTGGTGACGATGCTCGCTGGCGCTGCGGTGGCCGACGGCATCCTCCCCAGCTTCGATGCGCCGCTCGCCAACTACCTGCCGGAGTACGCGAGCAACGCGCGCGGCAGCAGGGCCACCCTGGCTCAGCTGTCCGCCATGACGTCGGGCCACGAGTGGACCGAGCACTACTACCTGCCGCTCAACCCGACCACCCGGCTGTATTTCGGTGGAGACGCCACGGGCACCGTGCTGGCACAGGGTTTCGAGCGTGATCCCGGCACCGCCTTCGAGTACAGCAGCGCCTCGACCCAGGTGCTGGCGCTGGCGCTGGCCCGGGCCTTGCAGGCGCATCAGCCCGACCTCACGCTCTCCAGCTACCTCGCCACCCGTTTCTGGCAACCGATGGGCATGGAGGGCGACGCGAGCTGGAGCCTGGACCGACCGCGCGCCGACGGCGGCATGGAGATGGGCTATTGCTGCATCCACAGCTCGGCGCGCAACTTCGCACGCCTCGGTCAGTTGCTGCTTCAGGAAGGCCGCTGGGGCGAACGGCAGCTGCTGCCTGCGGGGTTCGTGCAGCGCATCACCCGCCCCAATGGCTTCGTGAACCACTATGGCCACAGCCTCTGGATGGACCCGAACCACAGCGCACCGTTCTACTTTCTGCAGGGCCACCTCGGGCAGTACGTGATCGTCGTACCTGGCGCGCAACTCGTGCTGGTGCGCCTGGGCCAGGTGCGCCATCGCACCTATGGCCGGCACTCGGTGATTCCCGATGAGGTCTACCGCTATGTCGACGAAGGCCTGCGCATGGCGCAGGTGCGCTGACGGCGCCCGCTGAGGGGCCCCCTGACGGTGTCGTGACGGCCCGCGCGCGTCGGCGCTATGTCGCGAACTCGAGCGAGATCTCGCGCGCGGTCGCCATGACCAGTGGCGCAAGCTCGCGCTCCAGCGCCCGTCGCTGCCAGCGCGGCGTGGGAACGGCGATGTTGATCGCTCCCACCGGCGCGCCGGCTCGATCGACGATCGCAGCGGCAACCGAGAGGTCGCCCACGAACGCCTCCTGGTCGTTGACCGAATAGCCGTCGGTACGCGCACGCGCCAGCAACTGCTCCAGCCCCGCCAGATCGGTCGTGGTGCGCTCCGTCAAGCGCATGCGCCGGGATGCCGACAACAGCGCGCGAGCCTCGGCCCCGCGCATCCGGGCCAGGATCGCCCGCCCGGCGGCGGTGCAGTAGGCGGGCAGGCGCGACCCGACGTGCAGGTCGACGCTCACCGCATGGCGACTGGGGAAGCGCGCGATGTAGACGATCTCGTGCCCCTCCAGTTCCATCAGGTTGACGGTCTCGCCGGTGCGCTGGTTCAGCGCCTCGAGCCGCGGCAGCGCGCACTCGCGCAGCCGGTCGCTCGCAAGCACGGTGTGGCCGAATTCGAGCAGGCGGGTGCCGAGGCGCCACGCACGCGTGTCGGGATGCTGGCGCAGGTACCCGAGCCGGCCCAGCGTGTGGGTGATCCGTTGCGTTGCGCTGCGGTCGAGTCCGGATGCCGCCGCGAGCGCCGTCAGCGTCATCGGCTGCCCATCGGCACTGAGCGCCTCCAGCACCCGGAAGCACTTGCCAATGGACCCGATGAACAGACGGTCCGCCGACGTGTCGGGCAGCTCCTCGGACGCGGCCGTGCCCGTGGCCGCCGACCCGTCAGCCGACGAGCGGGCCATACAGGTCGGGGCGCCGGTCGCGCCACCACGCCAGCCCCGCGCGTGCCCGGACGACCTCCTCGAGGTCGATCTCCGCGACCAGCAGCTCAGGCGTGCGCACTCCAGCCTCGCGCCGGATCATGCCCATCGGATCGACGAGCATGCTGCGCCCGAGATGTTGCCGCGCCCCCTCCAGGCCCACCTTGTTGGAAGCGAGTACGAACAGGCCGTTTTCGTAGGCTCGGGCCCGCAGCGGTACCTCCCAGATCGAGCTGCGCTGCGCCGGGTCCGAGTACACCGAAAACGCGATCGGCATGACGATCAGTTCGGCGCCCTTCAGCGCGAGCACCCGGGACGCCTCGGGGTAGAGCCGGTCGTTGCAGATCTGGATGCCGATACGCATACCGCAGACCTCGAAGGTGTCGAGCGACTGGCCGGGGGCGAAGTAGAACCGCTCGTAGCTGCCGCTGCCGCCGGGGCGATCGTTCGGGAAGTAGGCTGGGATGTGAGTCTTGCGGTAGCGGCCGAGGAGCGCGCCGTCCTCCCCTGTGACCAGCGCGGTGTTGAACCAGCCTGCCGGGTCGCGTTCGGGAAAGGGCAGGACCAGCGCCACGCGCGCCTGCGCGGCATGCGTGCGGATCCGCTGCAGGACCGCGTCGTCGGCCGACAGGAAGAAGCCGTCGAAGCGTTCGACGAGCCGGTTCGCGAAGAAGGGCGCAAGGAACAGCTCCGGAAAGACGAGCAGCCGAACGCCCTGGGCGCGCGCCTCGTCGATCATCGCGATCGCGGCATCGACGATCGCCGGCTCGCCGGTGTCGGTCACCGGACCGGTCTGCGCCGCAGCGACGGTGACGACTCTCGCCACGGCCGCCTCAGCCCCAGATCGCGCGGAACGCGCGCTGGAAGTTCCGGCCCGCGATCGCGTCGATCTCCGAGCTCCTGAAGCCGGCGCGCTCGAGCGCCTCGAGGATCGCCGGGAACCGCCGGGGCGAGGGGACGCCCGCCGGGTAGCGTCCGGCGGAGGTGTTGCCGAACGCCCGTGCGTACTCGCCGCCCGAGCGTTCGTAGCGGGCCTTGCTCATGTCGAGCACGGCCTGCGCAGCCGCGTCGTCCTGGACCGCCGCGAAGTCGGTGCCGATGCCCACGTGCTCGATGCCGACGACGTTCGCGACATGGCGGGCATGGCGCGCGAAGTTCTCGAGTGTGGGCGGCTCGGTCGGGCGGCCGCTCCAGTTCATGAATCCGTGGATGCTGACGCCGATCACGCCACCGGTCCCGGCGACGGCCTTCAGGGTGTCGTCGGACTTGTTGCGCACCCGGTCGTCGACGGCCTTGGCATTCGCGTGGGTGAGCAGCACCGGGCTGCGGGATGCCGCCGCAGCCTCGCGGCCGGTCTGCTCCGAGCAGTGCGACAGGTCGATCGCGATGCCGACCTCGTTCATCCTGCGGACCAGGTCGTGACCGAACCGGGTCAGCCCGACGCCCTCGCGGGTCTCCATGCAGCCGTCGGCCACGAGGTTCGCCTCGTTGTAGGTCAGTTGCGCGATGCGCAGCCCCAGCGCATGAAACGCATTGACGCGCTCGAGCCTGTTGCCGAAGGGCAGCGTGTTCTGCCAGCCCATGATCAGCCCCGTCCGACCCTCGGCCCGTGCGCGCTCGATGTCGTCGGCCTCGAGCACCAGCCTCCAGCCGGAACCGGGCGCATTCACGCGCTCGAGCCAGACGGCCATCTCGTCGAACGCCTGCCCGCATTCGGCGAGCATGTGCGCGACGGTGATGTTGGCGGCGGTGACCCGGCCCGTGGCGAGCGGCTCGGGGTGGCCGTCGCTCAGGTAGACGAGGCCGTCGATGACGATGCGTGCGTCGGTGGAGGGCGATGACATCGGCAGGTCTCCGAGCGGACTCGACCGCGAAGTGGATTTTGGGTATTGCAATGCGATAACCGGGATTGCATGGCAATAGTGTATGACGATAAGTTTTGGTGCTGTTGACCTCACATTCGATTTTTGCAACGACACGGAGAGCTGGCGATGAAGCAGGGCAGGCGTGCATTCGGAGTGTTCCTGGCGGCCGCCGGCGTGGCCGCGGCAGGTGCCAGCGGGACGGTCGCGGCCCAGGCCGGCGCCTGGCCTGCCCAGACGGTGAGGCTGATCGTCGCGTATCCGCCGGGTGGCAGCACCGACGTCGCCGCGCGTGTGGTCGCCGAGCGCCTCTCCGCGAAGTTCGGCCAGCAGGTGATCGTCGAGAACCGGGCGGGAGCGGGCGGAACGATCGGCGCGGCCTCGGTCGCCAAGAGTGCCCCTGACGGCTACACGCTGCTGTTTGCCGCCTCGCCCGAGCTGACCATCAGTCGCGTCACGCGCACGAACCTCCCGTACGACGCATCGAAGGACCTCCAGGCGATCACGCTGGTCGGGGTGGTGCCGTTCATCCTCGCCACGAATCCGGCGGTGCCCGCCACCGACCTGAAGGGCCTGATCGCCTGGGTCAGGGCGCAGGACGGCCGCGCGAGCTTCGCCTCGTTCGGCGTGAACACCTCGAATCACCTGGTGGGCGAGCTGTTCAACGCCGAAGCCGGCACCAGGTCGGTCCACGTGCCCTACAAGGGCAGCGCGCCGGCGGTCACCGACCTGATCGGCGGGCAGGTCAACTACATGTTCGACACGGTCACGGCGCTGCTGCCGCACGTGCGCGGCGGCAAGCTCAGGCCGATCGCGATCGCCACGCCGGCGCGCTCGCCGCTGGTCCCGGAGGTGCCGACCATGTCCGAGGCGGGACTGCCGGGCTTCACCGGTGGCACGTGGTTCGGCGTGCTCGCGCCGGCGGGCACGCCCGCCGCGATCGTCGAGAAGCTTCATGCCGAGATCTCGGGCATCGTCCGCTCGCCCGAGGTCCGCCAGAATTTCGAGCAGCGTGGGATCGAGGCCGTAGGCAACACGCCAGGCGAGTTCTCGGCATTCATCGACGGCGAGATCTCGAAGTGGCAGAAGCTCGCCAACCGGATCGGGATCAAGCCGGAGTGAGCATGCCGTCTCCCCCCGGCCGGCCGGCCCCGATCGCGGTCGTCGGGGCGGGCATCGTCGGCGCGTGCGTCGCCTACGAGCTGAGAAAGCGGGGCCACGAGGTCGCGTTGATCGACCGCGACGAACCGGGGCGCGGGGCGAGCTTCGGCAACTCGGGCGCGATCAGCCCGGGGTCGGTCGTGCCGCTGGCGATGCCGAACGTGCTGGCCGGCGTGCCGGGCATGCTGCTGGATCGCTCGGCGCCGCTGTACGTGCCGCCGTCGTACCTGGTGACGGCGTTTCCCTGGCTGGCGCGGTTCGTCGCGTCGGCGCGGCCCGAACGCGTGCGCGCGATCTCGGCCTCGCTCGCGGTGCTGCACGCCGGCGCGATCGAGAACCACCTGCGTCTTGCCGCCGAGATCGGCGCACCCGATCTGATACGGCGCGCAGGTCATCTGCATCTGTATCGCGACCGCGCCGCGCGCGCGGCAGACCGGGCGTCCTGGGATCTGCGGCACCGGCACGGCGTCGCATTCGAGGAGCTCGATCGCGAGGGCCTGCTCGCGCTCGAGCCCGAGATCGGTCCCGCCTATCAGGCGGGCGTCTTCCTCGCCGACCACGCAACCTGCACGAACCCGTTTCGCTATGTCACGAAGATCGTCGAGGCTTTCATCGCGTCGGGCGGTCGGCTCGTCCGCGACCGGGTCTCGGCGCTCGAGCCGGCTGCCGAGGGCGGCTGGACCTGTGTCGGCGAGCAGGCCCGCCATCGCGCCTCCCAGGTGGTGCTAGCAGCGGGCGCATGGTCGCTGGAGTTGCTGCGCAGCGTGGGTCTGCACGCACCGCTGGAGACGCAGCGCGGCTATCACGTGAGCTTCGAGGTCGAGCGGCCGCCGGTTTCCCGCACCGTGGTGCTGACCGACCGGAAGATCTTCCTCGCGCCGATGGAAACCGGCCTGCGTGCGGGCGGCACGGTGGAGTTCGGCGGCCTGTCGCGCGAGCCGGACTACTCGCGCGCGGAGCGGCTGGCCGCGTTCACGGTCGAGGCGTTTCCGGCGCTGGCCCTGGCGCCCTACACGACGTGGATGGGACACCGGCCCTGCATGCCCGACACCCTGCCCAAGGTCGGGCCGGTCGGTGCCCGCCCGGGGCTGTGGCTTGCCTTCGGGCACGGGCACCTCGGACTCACGGACTCGGCGAACACGGGCAAGCTGCTGGCGGAGCTGATCACGCCCGACGGCTCGCTCGCCGCGGCGGGCTGAGCTCCCGACGCCCCGTCGGCCGCTCACCCCACGCGCATTCCCGCCGGCAGCGCCCGTCCCCGCCGTCTGACCCATCCGCCGTCGCCGCCGCCGCGCCGCTGCGCGGCGAGCATCACGTACTCGATCAGGTCGCGCTGCGCCCGGCTGCCGCCGATGCGCTCGTGCGTCGCCATCAGCGGCGCCAGCGCCCGGACCACCGCCCGGTGGTCTTGCTGCGCGAAGGCCGCGAAGCCATCGGCGAGCGCGACCACCACGTCGGCCGCCGGCCCGCAGGCGCCCTCGCGCAGCCGCGCGAGCGCCGGCGCATCGCCCGCCATCGTAAAGGCGAGCGCCGCGTGCGCATCCGCGAACGCAACCCCGGGATTCGGAAAGCATTCCCGCGCATACGCGGCGAGCGTGCGCCAGCGCTCCGGGAAGCGCGGCTGCCCCGCCAGCTCGGCGCGCAGCAGGAAGGACGCCCCGTCGGTCAGCAGGTTGAGCGGCGGCCCCCAGGCGGCGCCCGCCGCCACCTGCGATGCATAGCTCGCCCAGGCCGCGTCGGTGTCGCCGAGCTCGAGCGCCGACAGCGCCACGTGCCAGTGCAGGTGGCAGTGCATGAAGCCCTCGCGCGAATAGCCTTCGCACCAGTCTTGCAGCCAGGCGAGGCCGGCCGCATCCTCGCCGCTCTCGTAGTCGACGTGGGCGCGGATGTGCGCGCCGTTGGCGTTGTGCGGCTGGCTCGCGAGCGACCGCTCGATGTTGGCGCGCGCGGCGTCGAGCTCGCCCAGCTCGCATTGCGCGAAGGCGCGGGTGGCCTGGAACCACCAGTGGTCGTCGCACTCGGCCACGTACTGCTCGAGGAACGCATCGAGCGCGCGCTCGCGCCCGGCCAGCCCCGAGAACCCGAACAGCCCGAACACGCCGCCGCAGGGCGCCATCACCAGCACGTCGCGCGGATGGCGGTCGAGGTGCGCGCGGATCGCGGCCAGCGCCCCGGCGGCGTCGCCCGCCACCACGCGCGCAAGCGCCATCACGTGGCCGCGCTCGCGCTCGCCGAGGTCGGCGGCGAGCTCGACCGCCGTGGCCATCGACGCGCGCGCCAGCGGGCCGCGCGCATGCGCCTGATGCGCGCGGGCGAGTGCCGCATGGGCAAGCGCGAACCGCGGATCGGCCTCGAGCGCGCGGGCGAGCGCCGCCTCGATGCCGGGCTGCGCGCACAGCAGCCGCTCGACCGCATCGACGTAGGCGTCGCGCGCGACGGTGGAGGTCGTGGACAGCGCCAGACCCGATGCATCCGCGAGGCTCACGAGCCGGTCTCCGTTCCCGTCGAGGGTGTCATGCGTCAGGGCACCGGCGGCGTGCCGTCGCGCACGCGGTCGTAGACCATGCGCCCGGCGACCACGGTGTGGTCGACCGCGATGACCGGCAGGCGCTCGAGCGCGCAGGTGAGCGGATCCTCCTCCAGCACCACGAAGTCCGCGTCCATGCCGGGGTTGAGCGGACCGCGCCGCGCCTCGTCCCAGGTCAGCACGTGCCCGGCGACGGTGGCCAGGCGCAGCGCCTCGAGGCGGGTCAGGCCGCTGGCCCCGAGCGTGGTTCCGGAGTCGGCGTCCCAGCGCGCGAGCGCCTCCCACATCGCGAACAGCATCGAGTGCGGCACGCCGTCGGTGGACAGCGCCACCGGCACGCCGCCGTCGAGCAGCGCGCGGATCGGCGTGCCCGCCGCGCCCAGCGCGTGCAGGTCGAAGCGGTCCTTCGCCCTGTGCATGAAGCCCGGGGTCACCGTCGCGACCAGGCCGAGCGCGCGCATCCGTGCTATCTGCGCGGGCGTCGCCGCCGTCACGTGAACCGCCACCCAGCGCCGGTCGCGGATCGACACCTGCGCGTCGATCGCCTCGAGCGCCTGCAGCACGCGCTCGAGTTCGTAGCAGACCAGCACGCTCACCCGCAGGCCCAGGCGCGCCGCGGCCACGCCGAGCGCGACCAGCCGCTCCTGCGTCAGCGACTGGTAGAAGTGCCCCGCCCAGTGCTCGTACGGATAGCCGCAGGCAAGGATGCAGGCGACCCGGGGGTCGGCCACGTCCAGGCAGATGCCTTCCTCGCGCAGCAGCCCGCTCGGGCTGCCGTGCCCCGCGATGCGGGGCGCCCAGGTGGCGAGCTGCGCGGCCACGGCCGCGTCCCCGAAGGCCGCGCTCGGCACGCTGAGCGCGGCCTGCATGCGTACCGTGAGCTCGCCCGCCGCGGCCAGCTGCCGGTAGCCGTCCAGCACCGCGGGCGTCAGGCCGTGCCCCTCGAAGCCCGCGGTCACGCCCGCCGCGCTGGTCAGGCGCGACGCGGTGCGCAGGCCTTCGTAGCGGTTCTCCCAGCTGAAGCGCGGCACGCAGGAGAACAGCACGTACTCGAGCGTGGGCGCGCGGTTGCGCTCGAGGAACACGCCGGTGGGCTCGCCGCGTACGTCGCGCAGGATCTCGATCCGGTACGGCTCGGGCGTGTCGCGCGTGATCCCGGCGAGCGCGAGCGCCCGCGAGTTGGCCACCGCCGGCAGCGGCAGCCGCGTCCACCAGCCCCAGGGCGAGCGGATGAACACCGGGTGGTCCGGTGCGGCGCGGTCGAGGTCGTCGCGGGTCGGGAAGCGCCCTTCGGCCAGCTGGCCCGGCTCGTGGACGTAGCCGTCGGGCGGTGCGCCCATCGGCAGCGTGACGATCCATTCGCCCGGCGGTGTGCGCGCGGCCGCGTCCCGGACTGCCGCGCAGATGGCCTCGACCGAGGTGCAGTCGGCGATCGGCACGCCCGCGTGCGCGCGCAGGCCAAGGCGGTCCATGTGCGGATGCGCGTCGAAGAAGCCGGGCACCACGCAGCGGCCGGCGAGGTCGATCACGCGGGTGTCGGGCGCGCGCAGCGAGAGGACGGCGGCGTCGTCGCCGACCGCGAGGATGCGGTCGCCCGCGACCGCGATCGCCGACGCAGTCCGGTCGGCCGCATCGAGGGTATGGACCGTGCCGCCGTGCAGGACGAGCGACGGGGCGGGGCGGGGGGTGGGTGACGAAGCGGGCATCGCGCGATTCTAGGCCCGCCGCGCGGATCACCCCCGCGCACCGGCAGGGCTCTGCGCGGCAGGCGCGCTGATCCCGGCTATCGTGCCCCCGAAGGAAGGATTGGAGGGCTCGGATGCAGCGGATCGCGGTGATCGGCGCCGGCATGGCCGGCCTGGCCTGCGCGCGGCGCCTCGCCGACGCGGGGCGCTCGCCTGCGGTGTTCGACAAGGGGCGCGGCATCGGCGGTCGGCTGGCCACGCGCCGCGAGGCCGCGGGCCTGCAGTTCGACCACGGCGCCCAGTACGTGACCGCGCGCGGCGAGGGCTTCGGGTCCGTCCTGCGCCGGATGCAGGACGCGGGCGCGGCGGCGCCCTGGGCCGACGGCTCGGGCCGGCCGCATGTCGTCGGCACGCCCGGCATGACCGCGCTCGCCAAGCACCTGGGCCGCGGGCTGGACCTGCACCTGGGCACCGAGGTGTCCGGCCTGCGCCGCGAGGACGGCGCCTGGACCCTGCAGGTCGGCGGCGAGCCGCGGCGCTTCGACCGGGTCGTGCTGACCGCGCCCGCGCCGCAGGCCGCCGCGCTGCTCGGGGCCGACCACCCGCTGGCGGACGCGCTCGCGCAGGTCAGGCTCGACCCGTGCCTGACGCTGATGGCGGCCATGGACCCCGCCGCCCCGCGCCCCTTCGTCACGCGCGCCGACGCCGACGATCCCCTCGCCTGGATCGCCGACGATTCGAGCAAGCCGGGCCGCGGCGCCGTTGCGTGCTGGGTGGCGCAGGCCGGCCCCGCGTGGAGCGCGGCGCACCTCGAGCTCGATCGCGAGGCGATCGCCGCGCTGATGCTGCCGATGCTGTGCGACCGGCTCGGCGTGGCCGCGAGCGCCGTGACGCATGCCGCGGCCCACCGCTGGCGCCATGCAAAGGTGGCGGTGCCGCTCGGACGTCCCTTCCTGCGCGATGCGACGGGCAGCCTTCACGCGGGGGGCGACTGGTGCCTCGAGGCGCGGGTCGAGGCCGCGTGGATCAGCGGCGACGCGATCGCGCACGACATCCTGGGCGCCTCGTGAGCCTGTACACCCGTTCCCGCTGGATTTCAGAGCCGCATCGCCCATGATCCCTACACTCGCCCTGCTGACCACCGCTCTGCTGTTCGGCGGCCTGGTCCTCTATTCGTTCGGGTTCGCGGCCTTCCGGTTCACCACGCTGCCGGCCGACGTCGCGCCCGGGCCCGGCCCCGCACCCCCGCTGCGCTACACTTGGCCCCCACCCGACCGAGCACGGCCCCGATGACCGACCCGGCGCCCGCCACGGCCGACAGAACCGCCGCCACCCGGCGCCTCGCCCAGCTGAGCATCGATCGCGGCACCGGCCCCGCCCGGCGGCGCCGACTGCCCTGGGGCTGGATCGTCGCCCTGCTGATCGCGGCCCTGGCAGCCGCCGCCTACCTGCTGGTTCCCCGCAGTGCGGAGGTCCGCGTGACCTCGGTGCTCGCCGCCTACCCGTCGCAGCAGTACGCGCAGCTCAACGCGTCGGGCTATGTCGTGGCGCAACGGCGCGCGGCGGTGGCGTCCAAGGCCACCGGCCGGCTGCTCGAGCTGCGGGTGCGCGAGGGCAGCGTGGTCAAGGAGGGTGAGCTGCTCGCGCGGCTCGATGCGAGCGACGTGCAGGCTCAGATCGGCGCCGCCACCGCGGGGAAGAAGCAGGCCGAGGCCGCGGTGCGCCAGGCCGAGGCGGCGCTCGGGCAGGCGCGCGCGGACCAGGCGCAGGCCCAGGCCGACCTCGCCCGCACGCTCGGCCTGCAGGAGAAGGGCTTCGTGAGCCCGCAGGCGGTCGACCAGGTCCGCACCCGCGTGGCCTCCGCGCAGGCGGCGGTCGCGACGGGCATGGCCGCCATCGAGACCGCGCGGGCCGGCGTCGCCCAGGCGCAGGCCAACATCCGCCTGCAGCAGGTCAACGCCGAGTACACCGAGATCCGCGCGCCCTTCGACGGGGTGGTGCTGGTCAAGAACGCCAACGTCGGCGACATCATCACGCCGCTCTCCAGCGCCGCGGGCGCGCAGAGCGCGGTGGTGACGATGGCCGACATGAGCACGCTGGAGGTGGAGGCCGACGTGTCCGAGGGCAACCTCTCGCGGATCCGCATCGGCCAGCCGGTCGAGATCACGCTCGACGCCTTTCCGGACACGCGCTTTCGGGGCCGGGTCGGGGGCATCGTCCCCACGGTGGATCGCGCCAAGGCCACCGTGATGACCAAGATCCAGTTCGAGAAGCTCGAGCCGCGCATCCTGCCGCAGATGAGCGCCAAGGTGACCTTCCTCAGCCAGCCCGCGACCGATGCCGACCAGCGGCCGGTGCTGGCGGTGAATCCGGGCGCGCTGGCCGAGCGCAGCGGCGGCAAGCTGGTGTTCCGCATCGCCGGCGACGTGCTGGAGGCGGTGCCGGTGACGGTGGGCCGCAAGCTCGGCGACGTGATCGAGGTCGCGGGGCCGCTCAAGTCCGGCGAGCGGCTGGTGCTGCAGCCCGCCGACGCGCTCGCCGCCGGCACGCGGGTCGTCGTGGTGACCAAGTGACCGATGCCGCGCCGCTGATCCGCATCACCGGCCTGTCCAAGGTGTACCGGCGCGCCGACCAGGCGATTCCGGTGCTGCTGGACATCAACCTGGAGGTCGCGCGGGCCGACTTCGTCGCGCTGATGGGCCCGAGCGGCTCGGGCAAGAGCACGCTGCTCAACCTCATCGCCGGCATCGACACGCCCACCTCGGGGCGCATCGAGATCGGCGGCGTGGACATCGCCACGCTGGGCGAGGGCGGGCTCGCCGATTGGCGTGCCGCCAACGTCGGCTTCATCTTCCAGTTCTACAACCTGATGCCGGTGCTGACCGCGTTCGAGAACGTGGAGCTGCCGCTGCTGCTCACCGACCTGTCGCGCGGCCAGCGCAGGCAGCACGTGCAGGCCGCGCTCGACATGGTGAGCCTGTCCGACCGCAGCACCCACTACCCCAACGAGCTGTCGGGCGGCCAGCAGCAGCGCGTTGCCATCGCCCGTGCGCTGGTCAGCGACCCGACCCTGATCGTCGCCGACGAGCCCACCGGCGACCTCGACCGGACCACCGGACAGGAGGTGCTGAGCCTGCTCGATGACCTGCACCGCGAGCTCGGCAAGACCATCGTGATGGTCACCCACGACCCCAAGGCCGCCGCGCGCGCCCAGCGCCTGATCCACCTGGAGAAGGGCGTGCTGGTGGATACCGTCGAGGCCTGAGGTGTTCGTCCTCAGGATGCTGTTCAAGAACGCCTTCCGCCACCGGCTGCGCACCGCGCTGACCATCGTGGGCCTGCTGGTGGCCATCTGCGCGTTCGGGCTGCTGCGCACCATCGTCGACGCCTGGTACGCGGGCGCCGAGGCGAGCAGCAGCACGCGGCTGGTCGTGCGCAGCGCGGTGTCGCTCACCGTGCCCCTGCCCAAGAGCTATGCCGAGCGCCTGCGCGCCATCGACGGCATCACCGGCGTGAGCTGGGCCAACTGGTTCGGCGGCGTCTACGTGACCGAGCGCAACTTCTTTCCGCAGTTCGCGGTCGACCCGCCGAGCTACCTGCGCCTGTACCCCGAATACCTGCTGAGCGACGCCGAGCGGCTCGCCTTCCTGCGCGACCGCCAGGGCGCGGTGGTGGGCCGCAAGCTCGCCGACAAGTTCGGCTGGAAGGTGGGCGACCAGATCCCGCTGCGCGGCACCATCTACCCCGGCACCTGGAGCTTCAACATCCGCGGCATCTACGATGGCGTGGACGACGGCACCGACGTCAACCAGATGCTGTTCCACTGGGCCTACGTCAACGAGAGCTTGCGCGCCCGCAGCGGTGCCGACAGCGACCGCGTGGGCGTGTTCGTGCTGGGCATCGACGAGCCGAGCAACGCCGCGCTGGTGTCGCGGCGCGTGGACGCGCAGTTCGCCAACTCGCTCGCCGAGACCCTGACCGAGACCGAGAAGGCCTTCCAGCTCGGCTTCGTGAGCATGAGCGAGGCGATCCTGGTCGCGATCCAGGCGGTGAGCTACATCGTCGTCGTGATCATCATGGCGGTGATGGCCAACACCATGACCATGACCGCGCGCGAGCGGCTCGCCGAGTACGCGACCCTCAAGGCGCTCGGCTTTCCGCCGGCCTTCGTCGTCAAGCTGCTGTTCGGCGAGAGCCTGCTGATCGTGCTGATCGGCGGCGGCCTGGGGGTGCTGCTGACCTTCCCGCTCGCGCAGGCCTTCGCGAGCTCGGTGGGCACGCTGTTCCCGGTGGTCCGGGTCAGCGAGACGACGGTGCTGCTGCAGGGCGCGGCCTGCGTGGTGGTCGCGGTGGTGGCTGCCGCATGGCCGGCGTGGAGCATGAGCCGCATCGACATCGTCGCCGGCCTGCGGCACGTCGGATGACGGGTCGTCGATGAGGGCGATCCCGCTCGCCTACGTCGCGCGCAACCTGTGGGTGCGGCGCGTGACCACCGCGCTCACCGCGGGCGGCATGGCGCTGGTCGTGTACGTGTTCGCGACCGTGCTGATGATGACCGAGGGCATCCGCGCGACGCTGGTGGCCACCGGCCAGCCCGACAACGTGATCGTGCTGCGAAAGGGCGCGGGCGCCGAGATCAACTCGGGCATCGGCCGCGACCAGGCGGCCATCATCGAGAGCCTGCCGGGCATCGCCACCGACGCCGCCGGCCGGCGCCTGGTGAGCCGCGAGCCGGTGGTGCTCAACAGCCTGCCCAAGCGCGACAGCGGCAAGCCGAGCAACGTCACCGTGCGCGGCACCACCGCCGAGGTCGGCCTGCAGCTGCGCCCGCAGGTGCGCCTGGTGGCGGGCCGCATGTTCCGCCCGGGCACGAGCGAGATCATCGCGGGCGTACCCATCGCGCGTGGCTTCGCGGGGGCGGGGCTGGGTGAGACACTGCGCTTCGGGGGGCGCGACTGGCAGGTGGTGGGCGTGTTCGACGCCGGTCGCAGCGGCTTCGACTCCGAGCTGTGGGGCGACGCCGAGCAGGTGATGCAGGCCTTCCGGCGCGCGACCTTCTCGAGCGTGGTGTTCAGGCTCGCGGACGCCGCCGCCTTCGAGCCCGCGCGCGCGCTGCTCGAAGACGACCCGCGCCTGACGCTCGAGGCGCGCCGCGAGGTCGAGTTCTATGCCGCGCAGTCCGAGCAGCTCGCCAACTTCATCCGCATCCTGGGCACCAGCCTGAGCGTCATCTTCAGCATCGGCGCGGTCGTGGGCGCGATGATCACCATGTTCGCGGCAGTGGCCAGCCGGGTCGGCGAGATCGGTACGCTGCGGGCGCTCGGTTTCAGGCGGGGCGCGGTGCTGGCGGCCTTCCTCGGCGAGAGCCTGCTGCTGGCGCTGGTGGGCGGCGTCATGGGTCTGGGCGCGGCGACCCTGATGCAGACGGTGAACATCTCGACCGTGAACTTCCAGACCTTCTCGGAGCTGGCCTTCCAGTTCAGGATGACCGGCACCATCGTGCTGCAGGCGCTGGGCTTCGCGCTGGCGATGGGCTTCGTCGGCGGCTTCATCCCGGCGTGGCGGGCGGCGCGGCTGAAGATCGTCGATTGCCTGCGGGCGGCTTAGCGCGCCGAGCCTCCCGGCCGCAGACCCGGCCCCCGGGGGCCCGGGCCGGGTTCCGGTCGCCGGACGCAGCAGTTTCATTATTCCCGGCCGGATCGCATGGACGGGTGACCGCCGCCTCGACGATACTTCGGCGCATCCGGCGGCCGTTCACGCCGCCACCCCACCGGACCCGACCATGGCCACCGAATCCATAGGCATCTCAGGCATCCTGTCCCGCTTCGGCGCTGCCCTCGTGCTCGTGCTGCTGACCTACAACCCGAGCGGCTGGTCCTACGTCCACTGGGCCGCGCGCGAATGGGCCAGCATCTCGCCGCCGCTGGTGCTGGCCGGCATCGCGCTGCTGATCGGCTGGGGCATCTACGTGAGCGCGACCGCGCAGTCGCTGGGCATGATCGGCACCGTGCTGTTCGGCGCCCTCTTCGCCGCGCTCGTCTGGACGGCGACCTTCTACGGCTGGCTGTCGCTGGAGAACCGCGGCAGCTTCGTCTGGGTGCTGCTGGTCATCGTCGCCGCGATCCTCGCGCTGGGCATGTCGTGGTCCCACCTGCGCAAGCAGATGACGGGGCAGGCAGCGGTCGACGAGATCGAGCGGCACTGAGCGAGCGGCACTGAGCGAGCGGCACCGGGGACGTCGCCCGCCCAGCCCCCGCCCAGCCGCCGCCCGTACCGCCGCCGTCCCGGGGGCGCTTCGACGGGCCCGGCCGGTCGGCCCGGCGCCTCGCGGATGCTAAGGTCCCCCCCATGCCCAGCGATATCCCCCGCCCCGACCCGCTCGTCGTCCTGCGCGACGCTCTCCGGGACTTCGCCCGCGAGCGCGACTGGGAGCAGTTCCACACCCCGCGGAACCTCGCCACCGCGCTCAGCGTCGAGGCGAGCGAGCTGCTCGAACCCTTCCAGTGGCTGACCGACGCGCAGTCGGCGTCGCTGCCCGCCGGCACGCTGCAGGCCGTGCGCATGGAGATGGCCGACGTGCTGCTGTACCTGGTCAGGCTGGCCGATCGGCTGGACGTGGACCTGATGCAGGCGGCGCGCGAGAAGATGGCGCTCAACGCGCTCAGGTACCCGGTGGAGACGGCCCGCGGCAATGCCCGCAAGGCCCACCCGTCCGGCGACGACCCCGGGCGCCTCCCATGAACCGAGATTCCCGCGGAGCCCCCCGAAGATGAAGATGCCCCTCGAAGACGTCGTCGTGCTCGACCTGTCGCACGCACTCGCCGGTCCCCACTGCTCGACGATGCTCGCCGACTACGGCGCGCAGGTCTACAAGCTCGAGACCCCCGGGTCGGGCGACATCGCGCGCGCATGGGGCACCCCGCTCGGCGGGGGCGAGTCGAGCTACTTCGCGTCGCTGCACCGGAACAAGAAGGGCCTGTCGATCGACCTCAAGACCGCGCAGGGCAAGGAGCTGTTCATGCGCCTGGCCGAGAAGGCCGACGTGATCCTCGAGAACTTCCGCGTCGGCGCGCTCGAGAAGCTCGGCCTGGGCTACGAGGCCGTGCGGGCCCGCAACCCGGGCATCGTCTACTGCTCGGTGTCGGGCTTCGGCCAGGACGGCCCGTACCGCGACCGCGCTGCACTCGACCTCATCCTGCAGGCCGAGAGCGGCATGATCAGCATCACCGGCGAGGAGGGCGGCTCGGGCGTGCGCTGCGGCGTGTCCATCGCCGACCTCGCGGCCGGCATGTACGCGGCCTACGGCATCATGCTGGCGCTGCGCGTCAAGGAGAAGACCGGCGAGGGCCAGCGCGTCGACGTGTCCATGCTCGAGGGCCAGCTGTCGCTGCTCAACATCATGATCGCGACCTACATGGCCGACCGCGAGCTGCCGGTGCCGATGGGCACCGCCTACAAGGCGCTGCTGCCCTACCAGACCTTCCGTACGCAGACGCGCGACCTGGCGCTGGCGGTGGGCAGCCAGAAGCTGTGGAAGGTGTTCGGCCCGACCATCGGCCGCCCCGACCTGGTCGACGACCCGCGCTTCGCGACCAACCGCGACCGCGTGCAGCACCGTGCGGCGCTGATCGACATCATCCAGCAGGTGATGCTGACCCGCGGCTACGAGGACTGGGAGCGCGTGCTCCTCGCCGCTGGCATCCCGGTGGGCGCGATCAACGACATCGGCCAGGTGATCGACCATCCGCAGGTCAAGGCGCGCGGGGCGATCGTGGAGGTGGACCACCCGCGGGCGGGGCGCGTCGGGATGGCGGGGGTGCCGGTGAAGCTCGGTGCCACGCCCGGCAGCATCCGCACGCCGTCGCCCGCGCTCGGGGAGCACACGGCGCAGACGCTGGAGACGCTGCTGGGGATGGGTGCCGAGGAGATCGGGGCGCTGATACGGGCGGGGGTGGTGATGGGGGCGGGCTGAGAGACCCGGGTTCGATCGCGCGACGGACCGTCCAACCGGTTACCGCGCCGGGCTGGCAAAGCTGCGCAGCCAGGGTTCGAGGTGCGCGATGTCGAACGTGCCGGACTCGAACATCTCGAGCATCTCGGCGTGGATCTGCATCGGCGATCGCCGAAGGCGCCACCCATTGATGCGCAGGAAGACATCCGCTGCGGCGAAGGCGAGGCGTTTGTTGCCATCGATGAATGGATGGTTGATGGCGAGACTTTCGAGCAACGCCGCAGCCTCGGCCACGATGTCCTCGTAATAGCCCGTCTGGGGTCGGAACAGCGCGGCCTCGAGCGCACCGGGGTCTCGTACGCCCAAGGCACCGCCGTAGCGCTGCATCAACACGGTATGCATCCCGAGCACGTCCGCCACGGTCAGGTAATCATGCCCGCCCATCACCGATCACTTGGCGAGTTCGCGGTACAGGCTATCGAATTCGTCGAGGCTCGACGCGAACGATGTGAGCACGTGGCGACGCGGCTGGCCTTTCTGCTGCCGATCGACGTAGTCGCGCAGAGCCTCGTCCAACACGGCCTGGAACTGCCGGCCCTGGGCCTGCGCGATCTCCCGCAGTGCCGCCAGGACCTCGGGTGCGGCCTGCGAGGAGAACTTTTCGCGTATGGCGCTCATGACTCGCTCCATCATGATGGATCTTGACACTTCATGATAGAGCAGCTCGGATGCAACCGTAAGCCCGGCGGCTGCATGCCTGCCCGTCAGTCGATCAGCGCCCCGCCAGCCTCGTGGAACGGATACGGCCCCTCGAAGCGCCCCGCCGACGCCAGGTGCGTGACCAGCCCGGTCGCGGCCGTCCAGGCCATCACGCGGAACCCCGGCGGCTCCATCGTGAAGGTCGAGGCCGCATCCGCATCGATGTCCAGCGTGACCTGGTGCGCCGGCCCCGGGCAGGTGGATGCGATGGTGCCGCCGAAGCGCACGTCGATCGAGCGGTGCAGGTGGCCGCACAGGATCCGCTCGACGTTGGGATGGCCCGCGACGATCCGGCGCAGCCGCTCGATGCCGGTCGTCAGGCCGATCTTGTCCATGTGCCCGATCAAGGTCGTGAACGGCGGATGGTGCATCGCGACGATCACCGGCTCGCCCGCGCGCGCGGCGAGCGCCGCCTCGAGCCAATCGAGTCGCGCGTCGCACAGCTCGCCGTGGCTCTGGCCGTGGGTGACGGTGTCGAGCGTCAGCAGGTGCAGCGGGCCGATGCGCACCGCGTACTGGATCGCCGGCGAGCCGCCGGCCGTGCGCACCGAGCCGGCCAGCCAGGCATGCTCGGGGAAGGCCGCGCGCAGCTGGTCGCGGTCGTCGTGGTTGCCGGGCATCAGGTAGACCGGCATGGTCAGCGGCGCGAGCAGGCGCTCGAGGCGCGCGTACTCGGCGGGGCGGCCGAAGTCGACCAGGTCGCCGGTCACCACCACCGCGTCCGGCGCCTGGCGCAACGCCAGCACCGACTCGACCGTGGCCTGCAGGCCCAGCGAGGTGTCCACCCGGTTGTAGGCGAGCCGGCCGGCTTCGCGGATGTGGGTGTCGGTGATCTGCACCACGATGGTCGGGCGGTCGGCGGGTGATGTCGAGGGCGTCGCGGTCTGGGTCATGGTCGCGTTCATCGGTTGCGGTTCATCGTCGTCTCGGTCGTCGTCGTCGAGCGGCTCACGCCGCCTCCTCGAACCACGGCATCCAGCGGTCCGCCGCGATCGACACGCCGACGGTCTCGCCGCGGCGCACCGCGTGGTCCCGGTCCACCTCGGCGAGCAGGGTCGGCCCGGTGCTCGCGGCGCCCGCCCGACTGTCCGCCGCATGCAGCCCGTCCGCGCGCAGGTGCAGCTGCACCCGCTCGCCCAGGAACACCCGCCGCTCGACGGTCATCGCCGCGCAGCCGGCGCGCGCAGGCCCCACCTCGACGTCCTCCGGACGCACCAGCACCGCCGCGTGCGCCTGCAGCGCCGGCGGGCAGGGCCACGCGGCGTCGCCGACGCGGATCTGCGCGGCAGCGCGCGCCGCGTCGTCGCGCGCGATGCGGTTGACCCGGCCGAGGAACTCGGCCACGAAGGGATGGTCGGGCCGGCGGTAGAGCGTCTCGCCGTCGCCGAGCCCCACGATGCGGCCCGCCTGCATGATCGCGAGCCGGTCGGCGATGGCGAGCGCCTCCTGCTGGTCGTGCGTCACGTGGATCGCCGTGATGTGCAGACGGCGCAGCAGCTCGGCGAGCTCGTCGCGCAGCGACTCCTTGAGCTTGGCGTCGAGCGCGGTCAGCGGCTCGTCGAGCAGCAGCACGCGCGGGCGGACCGCGACCGCGCGCGCGAGCGCCACCCGCTGGCGCTGGCCGCCGGAGAGCTCGGCCGGACGCTTGTGCTCCAGGCCGTTCAAGCGCACCAGATCCACCAGCTCGCCGACGCGCCGGCGCCGCTCGCCCTCGGCGATGCCGCGGATCTTCAGCCCGTAGCCGATGTTGGCCGCGACCGTCATCTGCGGGAACAGCGCGTAGTGCTGGAACACCATGCCCACGCCGCGCGTCTCGATCGGGCGCTGCGTGACGTCCTCGCCGCCGAACAGGATGCGCCCGCCCGCGTCGGCCGACTCCAGGCCTGCGATCACGCGCAGCAGCGTCGTCTTGCCGCAGCCCGAGGGCCCGAGCAGCGCCAGTACCTCGCCCGGCTCGACCGCGAGCGAGGTGGGCCTGAGCGCGCGCGTGCCGTCGGCGAAGGTCTTGGCGCAGCCGATCACGTCGACGCGCGTGCTGGCGGGGGAGGTCGGTGTGTCAGGCGCCATGGCGTCTCTCGAAAAGCTGGACCAGCCACTGCAGCAGCCAGAGGATGGGCAGGACGACGACGAAGAAGACGAGCGTGTAGGCCGAGCCGATCTCGAGCCGCATCGACGCGTAGCTGTCGGCGAGCCCGACCGGCAGCGTGCGCGTGAGCGGCGTGTGCAGCATCCAGGTCAGGTTGAACTCGCCGACCGACAGTGTGAAGACCATCAGGCTGCCGGCCGCGATCGAGGGCAGCACCGCCGGCACCAGCACCCCCAGGAAGCGCTGGCGGAAATTGGCGCCGAGCGAGCGAGCCGCCTCCTCGAGCGCGGTCAGCTCGGGCCGCGCGAACGCGGCGGCCACCGTGCGCACCATGAAGGGCAGCGTGAACACCAGGTGGCCGACCAGGATGAACGCGAAGCTGTTCCGGAAGCCCCGCAGCTGGCCGTACACCAGGATCAGCGCGAGCGCGGTCGCGAGCCCCGGCACCGCGACCGGCAGCGTCAGCAGCTCCTCGAACAGGCGCATCCAGCGCGAGCGGCTGCGTGCGACCGCGTAGGCCGCCGGCACGCCCAGCACCAGCGTGCCGAGCACGCAGCACAGCGCGAGCAGCAGCGAGCGCCAGACTGTGTCGCCGTAGGCCTCCCACACCTCGAGGAACCAGCGCGTGGTGAGACCGCTGCGGATACCGGTGCTGTAGTTGTTGACCAGGCCCGCGGTGACCGACAGCACCATCGGCACGACCGTGAACAGCGTCACCGCGATCGTGATCGCGAGGAGCAACGGGGAGGGTCGGCGGCTCATGGCTGCGCGGCGTGGGGTGTCGTCAGACGCCGCCGGCGGTGGTGACCGAGGGGCCGCCGCTGAAGTGGCGCGCGAGGAACAGCACGATCCAGGTCATCAGCCCGAGCGCGATCGACAGGGAGGCCGCCAGCGCGAAGTTGGCGTAGTTGGTGAACTCGCCGTAGATCGTGATCGGCAGCACCTCGAACTTGCTCGCGAGCGTGAAGGCCGTGCCGAAGGCGCCCATCGCGGTCGCAAAGACGATCGCACCGCAGGCGACCGTGGTGGGCGCGAGCGCGGGCGCCCAGACATCGAGCGCGATCCGCCAGCGCGAGGCGCCGAGCGAGCGGGCCGCCTCCTCGAGCTGCGCGTCCATCGACTCGGCCGCCGCGGTGTAGGTCGCCACCGCCCGCGGCAGCGAGAAGTACAGGTAGGCGAGGAAGAGCCCCAGCAGCCCGTAGGCGAACGCGAAGCCCGAGCCGCCGAGCTGCTCGGCGATCCATGGCACCAGTCCCTGGCGCCCGCCCAGCAGGATCACGAAGAAGCCGACGATCACGCCGGGGAAGGACAGCGGCAGCGTCAGCAGGGACAGCAGCAGCCGGCGCCCTGGAAAGCGCGTGCGCGCGAGGAAGATGCCGACCGCCGCGCCGATCACGAGGGTCGCGAGCGTGACCGTGAGCGACAGCACCAGCGTGTTGACCAGGCTCTGCAGGTAGCGCGGGTTGGTCAGCACCGCGGCGTAGGTCGCCCAGCCCTTGCTGGCGGGCAGCATCACCAGCCAGGCCATCGGCAGCAGCCAGAACGCGCCGAAGACGGCCGCCGCCGGCGCCAGGCAGGCGCCGAGCAGCAGGCCGGATCTCACGGCGCGTCCCTCACTGCCCATCTCTCACTGCCCAGCTCTCACTGCGCTTCCTTCAGGTAGCGGTCAGAGAAGGCCTTCTGGACCTCGGCCATCTTGCCGTAGTCGATCGCCTTGGCGCGTGCGTAGTCCGCGGCCGGCAGGAACTTCGACTCGGCCTCCTTCGAGATCGCCGACGCGCGCACCGGCCGCAGGAAGGCGTTGGCCCAGAGCGCCTGGCCTTCGTCGGACAGCACGAAGTCGAGCGCCTTGCGCCCGTTGTCCGCGTTGGGGCTCTTGGCGACCAGGCTCATCACGTAGGGGACGATGACCGTGCCCTCGGCGGGGATCACGAAGGCGACGTTGGCCTTGTCCTTGTAGCGCGCGCGGTAGGCGTTGAAGTCGTAGTCGAGCAGGATCGCGATCTCGCCCGACAGGACCCGCGCGTAGGACGTCTGCTTCGGCACGATCGGCTCGTTCTTCTTGAGCGCCTTGAAGTACTCGATCGCGGGCCCGAAGTTGTCCATCGAGCCGCCGCGCGCCTGGTTGACCGCGACCGCGCCCACATAGCCCACGAAGGCCGACGCCGGGTCCAGGTAGCCGATCAGGCCCTTGTACTCCGGCTTGAGCAGGTCCGCCCACGACTGCGGCACCGGTTTGCCCTTGAGCGCATCGACGTTGACCATGAAGCCGAGCGTGCCCGAGTGGATCGTGAACCAGTGGCCCTCCGGATCCTTGAGCCCGTCGGGGATCTCCGCCCAGGCCGCCGGCCTGTAGGGCGCGGTGACGCCTTCCTTCTTCGCCTGCACGCCGAAGGTCACGCCGTAGTAGGCCATGTCGGCCACCGGGCTCGCCTTCTCGGCCACCAGCTGCGCGAGCGTCTGGCCGGAGTTCTTGTTGTCCGGCGGGACCGTGACTCCGGTCTTCGCTTTGATGGCGCGCAGCTGCGAGCCCCAGTCGGCCCATTCGGGCGGGCAGTTGTAGCAGATCGCGTTTTGCGCGGCGGCGGGCGTCGCGAGCAGCGAGGCGCCCAGCGCGGCGGCGGCAAGGCCCGCGCGGGCGAGCAGCGGTAGTGTCTTCATCGGCGTTTCCCTCGGATGTTGGCGGGGTGGGACAGTGTGGCCGCGGGCATCGGGCGATGCCCGGCGGTCGGTCGGCGCGGGGCGGTCGCGACGCGGGCTGGAGCCCGGGTGCACGACTCGCCTTCGCGCAGGAAAGCAGGCAGGCTCAGGCTGTCGGCCTGCGTCGGTGCGGCGCCGTGGCCCAGCGCCGAGATCAGCAGCTCTACGCAGCGCTGGCCGATCTGCCGGTTGGGCTGCACGACCGTGCTGAGCTGCGGCGTCAGGTCCTCGCCGATGGCGATGCCGTCGATGCCGACCACCGACAGCTGCCGCGGCACCTCGAGGCCGGCGAGCCGCGCGGCGCGTATGCAGCGCACCGCCAGCAGGTCGTTGGAGCAGACCAGCGCGGTTGGCGGGTCGGCGCCGGTGAGCCGCGCGCTGAGCTGGTCCATCGCGGTCCGCATGAAGGGCATCTCGATCAGCTCGCCGGGCGCCAGTCCCGCCTGGCGCATCCCCGTCTGGAACCCACGATGCCGCTGCCGAGCCCGGTCGGATGCGGCGAGCGTGCCGCTCGCCATCGCGATGCGCCGGTGCCCGAGCGAGACCAGCCAGGCCACCACCCGCGTGAACGCAGCCTCCCCGTCGACCGACACGCAGGGGTGGCGCGCGTGGCGGTTGTAGGCGAGCACGTAGCGCGCGCCGGCGCGCTGCAGCCGCGCGAGGCTCGGCGAGCGCGATGCGTTGGCCACCGTCAGGATCAGCCCGTCGACGTCGCGCGCGAGCAGCCGCTCGATCGCCGAGGCCTCGCGCGCGAGCTCGTAGTCCGTGACCAGCGGCACGATCGCGTAGCCGGCCTGGTCGGCAGCCTGTGCGATGCCGTCGAGGCACTCGGCGAAGACCGGGTTCAGCAGCGTCGGCAGGACCACGCCGAGGATGCGGCTGCGGTGTGTGCGCAACGTGCGCGCGCTGGCGTTGGGCGTGAAGCCGAGCCTGCGGGCCGCGTGCAGCACCCGCTCGCGCGTGTCTTGCGCCACGCGCCCGGGGTCGTTGAAGACCCGGGAGACGGTGGTGATGGAGACGCCGGCGTGGGCGGCGACGGTGTGGATGGACATCGGAGGCGCGGGGCGGGGCTGGAGCAGCAGATGGAAAACGTTTTCACTCTAGCCTTCGCGCGTGACGCTGTCATGACGCGGTGAAGCAAGGCGGAGGGCGTCGGCGCCCGTCGGCTGACGCCCAGGCCGCGGGCGTCGGCGGCGCCGTTCAGGCGGAGGGCGACGCCGTGGCAACGAACCGGTCGATCGGCCCGACCACCGTGCCGCGCTCGATCGGCACGCAGTCGGCGGGAAAGTCCTGCACGAAGGTCATGCCGCGGTCGCGCGCCTCGATGATGAACGACTCCAGCTTGCGCATCGCGCCGGTGGGCAGGTCGTGCAGCACCAGCAGCGCGTGCGGCAGCGCCTCGCACTGCCGCAGCGCGGTGTCGACCCAGCCGCTCGGATGGGCCCAGTCGGCGGGCACGGCGTTCCAGAGCACGCAGGTGTAGCCGCCGGCCCGCAAGTGCGCCAAGGCCTCCTGGTTCAGCAGCCGTTCATCGAGCAGCCCGCCGCCGCCGAAGGGGCGGAAGAACCTGCGCTCGTGGGCGAGCCCGCCGACCAGCTGCTCGGTGCGGCGGATTTCGTCGGACGCCACGCCCTTCTCGGCGGTCTGCCCGAGCGGCACGATGTGATTGAAGGTGTGGTTGCCGATCCAGTGACCTTCGGCGTGCGCGCGCTCGGCGAACGCGCGGCGGTCGCGCAGCTTGTCGCCTACCGGGAAAAAGGTCGCGCGCACCTGCTGGCGGGCGAGCACGTCCAGGACTTCGGGAGTGACTTCGGGATCGGGGCCGTTGTCGAACGAAAGGGAGATCAGGCTCATCGGGTCAGGCCCTCGGTGGGTCGTTGGATGCGGTGGCGATCACGCGATCTCCGCCGACTGGGTCGACAGGCGCCAGAAGCGGGTCCGGCGCTCGAGCAGCCGCACCGCCCGGTCGAACGCCAGCACCAGGAAGATCACGATCAGGATGCCCGCGAAGACCCGCGGGCTGTCGAGCAGCGTGCGGTGCTTGGTGATCAGGTAGCCCACGCCTTCGGCCGAGGTGAGCATCTCCGCCACGATGACCCCGACGATCACCAGCGAGCCGCCGACCCGCAGCGACGACAGCACGGTGGGTATCGCGGCCGGCAGCAGGACGCGCAGGACCATCTGCAGCCGCGTCGCTCCGAAGCTGCGCGCCACCACCAGATGGTGCCGGTCGATGGTCTGCGCGCCGGCGATCATGCCGAGCAGGCAGGGCAGGAATCCGTACAGCGTGGCGAAGGCGACCTTCGACTGGATGCCGATGCCGAACCACGCCGTGAAGAGCGGGTAGAGGATGACCAGGGGTACCGCGTAGGCGCCCGCGGCGATCGGCTGCAGGAACTTCGCGACCGGCCGGATCGAGCCGGCGAGCAGGCCGAGCAGGATACCGGCGCCGCAGGCCATCGTGCCGGCGATCAGGATGGCCTTGGCCGACAGCAGCAGGTGGTGCAGGTACTCGGGCGCCGACCGCCCGAGCGCGGCCATGGTCTCTGAGAACGGCGGCAGGAACAGCGACGGGATCAGGCCCAGGCGCGGCAGCGCCTCCCAGGCCAGCAGCAGCGCCGCGACCAGCAGCAGGCGAACGCGTGCGGGCGCGACGCTCATGCGAGGGTCCGCGCCTGATCCTTGATCTGGCGCCAGATCCGTTCGCGCAGCTCGGCGAATCGCATCGTCGAAGTCATCTCGTAGGTGCGCGGCCGCGGCAGGTCGACCTCGATCCGGTCGACGATGCGTCCGGGCCGAGCGGACATCACGATGATCTCGTCGGCCAGGTAGGCGGCCTCGGTCAGGCTGTGCGTCACGAACACGACCGTCTTGCCTGTCGCCTCCCAGATGCGCAGCAGCTCATCGCCCATCGAGATGCGGGTCTGCTCGTCGAGCGCCGAGAACGGCTCGTCCATCAGCAGGATCGGGGGATCCTGCACCAGGCCCCGGGCGATCGACACGCGCTGCCGCATCCCGCCCGACAGCTCGTGCGGATAGCGGTCCTCGAAGCCCTTCAGGCCCACCAGCTCCAGGCGGGCGCGCGCCCTGGCTGCCCGCTCCGCCCGGCCCAAGCCGCGCAGCGTCAGCGGGAACTCGACGTTGCGCTGCGCGGTGAGCCACGGGTACAGGCTGGCATCCTGGAACACCACGCCCACCACGTCGGGCTCGGGCCGGCTCATGCCGCGGCCGCCGCAGACGATCTCGCCGGCGCTCGGCTGCAGCAGCCCGGCCATCATCATCAGCAGCGACGACTTGCCGCATCCGCTCGGCCCGACGATCACCACGAAGCGGCCCGGCGACACCTCGAGCCGGATGTCCTGGAGCGCGTGCGTGACGCGCGCCAGCGACGCGTAGGTGTGATCGACCGCCCGCACCGAGATCGCCGCGGGGGCGGTCCGGCTCGGGGCGGTCGGGGGCGACGGGACATCGGTCATCGGCTCAGGATCTCCAGTGCTCGAGGCGGCCTTCGACCCACCGGATCGATTCGTTGAACAGGGTCGCGAGGACCGAGACCACCAGGATCCCGGCGATCAGCTCGGTCAGCATGAAGCTCTCGCCCCAGTTAGCCACCAGCTGCCCCACACCCGCGCGCGATGCGTACATCTCGGCCAGCAGGATGCCGGTGACGTTGAAGATCATGCCCAGGCGCGCCGCCTCGAGAAGGATCGGGGCCATCGAGGGCAGGTAGACCCGCAGCGCGATCTGCATCCGCGTGGCGCCGTAGGCCCGGGCGACCCGGACGTGCTCGGTACGCACCGAGTCGAAGGCCGCGAACGCGCAGATCAGCACGATGAAGATCGTCGAGAACACGCCGAAAGCGACCTTCTGAACCGCGCCCACCCCGAAGGCCAGGATGAACATCGGCAGGAAGATCGTCTTCGGGATCGAGAACACGAAGAACACCATCGGCTTGAAGACCCCGGACCAGTAGGCGCTCTCGGAGATCGACAGGCCGATCAGGATGCCAGCCGGGGCCGCGATGAAAAAGGCGAGGAACACGTGCTGGATGGTCACCTGTGCGTGGCGATGGAACTCGGCGCTGCCCAGCAGCTCGACCGCCGACGCCAGCACCGCCGGCACGGACGGCAGCACCTGCGGGCTGACCGCGCCGGTGGCGAGCAGCGCCTGCCAGGTGCCGAAGAACAGCACGCAGGCGAACCCCCAGGGGGCCAGCGCCTTCAGCGCCCGCATGGTCGGCGTGCCTCCGTTTCAGGACGGCGCGACGCGTCGCGCCGTCTTCATCGCACCGGCACGAAGTCGCGGATCGCGATGTCCTGCACCGGAACCATGTCCTTGAAGCCGCCGATCTGCGCGAGCTCGTAGCCGAGCCGGATCTGCTCGTCGTTGAACACGCCGTCGGCCGACAGGCTGCGGAAGGTCTCCGCGTATTCCGCCTTCGCGACCTCGACCGGGATCTTGTTGACCTCGGCGATGATCTTGACGGCCGCGTCCGAATTGTCCTGCATGTAGCGCACCGCGCCGTACAGGGCCCGCAGCGTGCCCTGCAGCGCCTCCCGGCGGCCGGCGATGTAGGCGTCGGTCGTCATCCACCCGGTCGCCATGTGCGGCGGGATCGCGGTCGCGTAATTGAGCAGCTCGCGGCCCTGGTTGGCCTGCTGCACCTGGAAGCTCAGCGGCGAATAGACGACCGCCGCATCGACGTTGCCCGACAGCAGGTTCGGCACCAGGCCGCCCCCGCCCAGCGGCACGCTGGTGAAGTCGATCTTGTACTGCGCGCGGGTCCACAGCGCGAGCAGGTCCGACAGCGAGCCGGCCGCCGTGATCCCGACCTTCTTGCCGGCGACCTCGTTGGGCGACTTGATCGAAGAGCCGGTCGACACCATCAGCTTCCATCCGGTGTTGGCCGGGATCGCGAGCGACACGAGGCGCGCGTTGACGCCGCGCCTGCGGCCGGTGCCCACCTGCGAGACGAGGCCCGGGATGACGTCGGCTGCGCCTGCGGCGAGCGCCTCGACCGCTTCGCCGCCGCTGCGGTAGATCGTGAGTTCCGCGTCGATACCGTTCTTGGCGAACAGGCCCTGCGCCACTGCCGTCTCGGCGATCACCGTCGGCCACCAGGTCCGCGTCGGCAGGCCGATCCGGACCTTGGTGGCGGCGCGTGCGACCGGCATGCCGGCGGCCATCAGCGCGGCGCCTCCTCCGATCAGCGCGATCGTCCTGCGTCGGCCGGGCGCCTCTGCGCGCGCGCTCGTCCCGATCCCGTTCTCGTGCGTGTACGACATGATCGTCTCCCTCCAGGTTTCAACAGACCCGGGTACTCGACCCGAGCTTCGACAAGGCCGCGAGAATCTCGTCGACCGGCATGACGTCGCCGTATTTCAGGTCGATGTCGACTAGGCTCTGCGCGTGGGCCCCGGCGAGCCGGTCGGCGGTCGCCTCGGCCGCGACAATTGCCCGGTACTCGAGCTGGCAGGCGTCCACCACGCTGGCGCGCACGCAGCCGCTGGTGGTGCAGCCGGCGATCAGCAGCGTGTCGACACCGGCTGTGCGCAACTCGGCATCCAGGGTGGTCCCGAAGAAGCAGCTCGCCCCGCGCTTGACGACGATCCGGTCGTGCGCCGCCACGTCCAGCCTCGGATCCTGATCCACGCCGGGCGTGCCGAGCTTCAGGGTGGCGAGCCCTCCGATCTTGCGACCCCAGACCCCGGCATCGCGCGCGGGGTCCGCGTAGGCGATCGTCGAGAAGAAGATCGGGCAGCCCGCCGAGCGCGCCGCGGCGACGAGCCGGTTCGCCTGCCGGATCGGCTCGGCCATCTCGCCGCCGAGCGCCTCGTCCGGCGAGGTGAAGGTTCTCGAGAAGTCGACCACCAGGAGCGCCGGGCGCAGGCCGAAGCCCACCCGATTCCCGAAGCCGCGCTGCCTGACTCGTGTCTCGTCGTTCGTCATCTTTTTCCTGCGGGCCGCTGAACGATAGGCCAGAAGCCCGGCCATTACAATCCGCGATCAATCGAAGACATAATTTCCATAATGGAAAGCAAGGAGGCGCATGTCGACGCTATCGCAGGGCTTGCTCAACGACGTGCGGGTGATCTCGCTGCGCTGCTTCGCGGCGGTGGTCGAGACGCGCAGCTTCTCGTCCGCGGCGCGTCAGCTCAGGCTGTCGGCCTCCTCGGTCACCAAGCACATCCACGTACTCGAGGCGTCGCTCGGGGTCGCGCTCGTGCACCGCACGACGCGCCAGGTGAGCGTGACTGAGGCCGGCGAGCATCTGTACCGCAGCTGCCAGGCCGTCCTCGTCCAGATCGACAACGCCGCCGGTCCGCTGGTCGGCGAAAATCGCCTCGAGGGGCACCTTCGGATCGTGGCGCCGCCCGCGTTCGCGGCGACGATCCTCGGCCCCCGGATGCCGGCGTTCCTGGCCGAGCACCCCCGGCTCACCCTCGACGTGTTCGTCTCGAGCAGCACCCCCGACCTGATCCGAGAGCGGCTCGACCTCGCCATCACCCTGCGCGAGGAGCAAGAGTCCAAGCAGCCCCACCTGGAGCTTGGCGCGACCACTCGGGTGCTGTGCGCGTCGCCCGACTACATCGCGCAGCGCGGCGCGCCGCGGCGTATCGAGGACCTGCAGCACCACGACCTCATCGCCAGCCGGTTCACGCAGCGCGCGGACGTCTGGGAGCTCAAGACCGGCACGCGGTTCCGCACGGCGAGGATCCGCCCGAGGCTGCTGTCCGACAACGGCGAACTGCAGAAGCAGGCGTGCTTGCACGGCGCCGGCATCGGCGCGTTCTACGCGTTCCACGTCCGCCGGGATCTGGCGGACGGCCGCCTCCTGCGGGTCCTGCCGCAGCACGAGACCCGGCCGCACAAGCTATACGTGTCACTGCCCCATCGCGAGATTGTGCGGCCTCAGGCGCGCGCGTTTATCGACTTCCTGAAGGGGCTGGTCGCGCTGCTCTGAGGGGCCCGGGCTCGAGACCGCCGGGCTCGGTGTGGCGTGCCGCGCTGCCTGCATGCGGCAGCGGCGCTCCTCACGGCGGAGCGCGTTCGACGGCAGGATGCGCCACGTCGATGTCGCAGGTGCCGGGCCGGACCCAGCGCGCCGACTCGCGGGTGCGGTCCATGCAGCCGCCCTCGGCGTAGACCCCGCGCAGGTCGCGCCAGCGCTGCATCCGGGCGAGTACCGACGCGAGCGCCCCGGGGTCGGCGAAGGTGCCTGCAGCCATGTGAGCGACCCGTTCCTCGTCGATGCGCAGCCGCCCGTCCGGGTCGGCGACCACGCAGTCGCGCCAGTGATGGATTTCGACGCACTTGCGCTCGATCGTGAACGGCCGTCCGCGCTCCCAGAAGTTGCTGAACCGCCCGCCGCCGAGGTAGATCACCCACGAGCCCTCGAAGCCCTCGGCGTCGGCCGAGCGCTCGTCGGGGTTTCGGAACCACACGCGGTCGCCGGGTACGAACCAGCGTGCCGGCAGCGGCGACTCGACGGTGCCGTGCTCGCGCAGCAGCGTCTCGTGGAATTCGCGCGACTGGATCGGGTGGTCCTCGAATCGGGCGCGCAGGCGCTCGAGCAGCGGCGGATTGCAGCGCGCGGCCTCGCGGGCGATCGCCAGCAGCATCACGTACTCGGTCGCGCGGTAGCAGCCGAACGCATACGGCGCGCCGTCGGCATCGGGCTCGATCGCGCGTTGCAGCGCCTCGAGCAGGCAGTGCCCACGGCGCAGCACGAAGCGGCCCTCGCGGTCGCGCCGCCAGAGCGCGGCGGGGCGGTGCTCCTCGAGGTCGAAGGCGAGCGTGGCCCGCGCGGCAAACGTCACGCTATCGCGCCGGATTCGCAGCGCGGACTCGAACTCGTCCATGCTCGGGAAGTCGATCCGCTCGGGCGCGAGCAGCAGTGCGACGAGGATCTCGCGCTCGAGCCGCGCACCGGGTCCCGCGAGCGCCTCCGGCAGCGCGGTCGTGTCGTGGCCCAGGGCCCAGCGCTCGGCCAACTCGGGGCGGATACGGGCTCGCAGCACGCCCGTGGCCGTCGAGACCTGCGCCGCTGCGCTCAGTCCGCCCGCGAGCAGGTGCGCCCGAAGCCGGGTCGCGTCGCGCGCCAGGCTGTCGTGCGAGCCTCCCCTGATGCCGATCCCCGTCGCGAGCGACGGGTCCGGACGCTCGAGTGCCCATGGCATGCAAGAAGCTTAACCGCGGCGACTGCGGCCGCGCACGCTGCACTGCGACACCGGCATGGTGGGCGGCTCCGCGGCCGGGTTCGGCCAACTCATCGCGGCCGAGCGCAAGCGCTATGAGACGATCGTCCGGGCGCTCAGGCGAGCGCCTCGAGCGGCATCTCCATCGGTGACATCACGCGCGCGACGTCGCCCATGGGCCAGCCCTCGCGCACCGGCGCGACCACCCAGGCCTCCGACACGCCCACGTCCTCGCAGGCCCGCCAGAAGCCCTTCGTGACCGTCGGCGCGGACGACAGCTTCGCCTCGATGCCGATGCGGCGCCCGCCCGCTTCCACCACCAGGTCGAGCTCCGCGCCGGCCGCCGTCCGGTAGAAGCTCACCGGCACGCTCGCGGGCAGCCGGGCGCACACCTGCTCCACCACGAAGCCCTCCCACGACGCCCCCGCCGCCGGATGTCCCGACAGGTCGTCGGCGTCCCGGATGCCGAGCAGCGCGTGCAGCAGGCCGGTGTCGCGAAGGTAGACCTTCGGCGACTTCACCAGCCGCTTGCCGACGTTCGCGTGCCAGGGCTCGAGCCGTCGCACCACCAGCGCGTCGACGAGGTGATCGAGCCAGCGTCCCACCGTGGGCGCCGAGATGCCGAGCGAGCGGGACAGCGCGGATGCGTTCAGCATCTGCCCGTGCAGGTGCGCGAGCATCCGCCAGAACCGGCCCATGCTCGGCGGATCGACCCCGATGCCCAGCGCGGGCAGGTCGACGTTCAGGAAGTGGCGCACGAAGTCCTGTCGCCACTGCCAGGAGTCGGCCTCGAGCGCCGCGGTGTAGCTGCCCGGAAAGCCGCCCCGCACCCACAGCCGCTCGATGTCCTCGAACTGCCCGGCCACCTCCGCGAGCAGCAGTGGCGCCATGTCGACGATCTCGAGCCGGCCGGCGAGGGTCTGCGACTGCCGCAGCAGCCGGAACGAGGCCGAGCCCAGCAGCAGGAAGCGACCCGGCCGCCGGTCGGCGTCGATCTCGGCTCGCAGCTCGGAGAACAGTCCCGGCGCGTTCTGCACTTCGTCGAGCACGACCAGCCGGTCCCGCCGCGCCGCCAGGAAGCGGGCGGGATCGGCCAGCTTCGCCTGGTCCGCGGCGGTCTCCAGGTCGAGGTAGACCGATCCGGGCCGGGCCGCGGCTGCGTCTCTGGCGAGGGTGGTCTTGCCGACCTGCCGCGGGCCGAGGATCGCCACGGCCGGGCTGCGGGTCAGGGCGCGGTCGACCCGGGGGGATGCGAGTCGAGCAAACATCCTTGCATTTTGAACATTGGATGTTCAGATTGCAAGGTGGTCCGGAAAACCGTTGCGCCCCGGAAACTCCGGCGCCAGCGCGCGTGCGTTGGGCATCTTCAGCCACAGCCGCAGCATCTTCCGGTGGCGCGCCGGGTCCGGATCGTCCTCGAAGGCCGTGCGCGAGTGCAGCACCGCGTAGTTGTTCGCGAACTGCAGGTCCCCCGGCTCCAGCATCATGTCCAGGCGGATGTCAGGCTGGTGGATCGTGTCGTCGAACAGGTCCAGCGCCTCGACCTCCACGCGCGACAGCGGCTGGTTCCTGATCTCGTGGCCGAGCTCGATGTACTGCCGCAGGTACCTGCAGCTCAGCTTGCCGAGGTGGACGCTGAAGATCGGCGAGAGGCTGGGCTGCGGCTCGCACAGGTGCGCGAAGTACATCGGCCGGTAGTACAGCCCGAGGTACTCACGGTGCCTCTCCAGGATGTCGTTGTAGATCGTCGCCACGCTGACCAGGCTGCTCAGGCCGCCCGTCCTCGCCTTGCGCAGGCACAGCAGCCCCACCACGTCCGAGGGGTCGGAGTGGTAGGGCAGGTAGCGGTTCGTCTCGTAGACGCGGGTCGCCTTGTCGTCGGGGTCGCCCACGTTCATCACCGTGCCGAGCAGGTCGCCGCGCGGGTTCTGTCGCACCGGCGTGCCGAGATGCAGGCCGATGCCGTAGTAGACGACGTTGATCTCCTCGTCGGTGTAGCGCGCAACCGGCAGGCCCCGCAGCAGCAGGAAGCCGCGGCCGTTCTCGAGCTCGTCGGCGTGGCGGCGCAGGTCGGCGTCGAGGCGCGGCAGCGGGAAGTCGTCGGCGCCGAAGTCCGGAAATGTCAGGCCGCGTGCCTTCACGGTGGCGAGCGCCCGGTCGATCTCGTCGATCGCCTGCGGCGAGAGCACGTGGATCCACGAGTCGTCGCCGGCGAGGTCGGCGCCGCGCCACGCGCAGGGGCCGAGGATGCGTTGCGTGGAGACGAGGCTCATGGTCGGGTACCGGCTGCGGTGTTCAGGGGGCGCAGGCCGCGAGTATAGGCAGGCCCGGCGGCTCTCGGGGCCCGTGCCGCTGCGGGCGCGGCATGCCCGCTTCGCGTTCCCGCGCGGCGCCGGTAAGATCGAGCCCGCAGTGCAGGGTCGCCACCTCCCCGGACTTCCGGACGCTCGGTGCGGCGGCCCGCCACACAGGTGGCGCCCCGTGGCCGACATGCAAATGGATCCCGAAGTCGTCGCGGCCGATCCGCGGCTGGTCGTGCAGTTCTCCAACCTCGGCCACCTGTTCACGCACCTGTTCACGCTGCTCTACGCCACGGCGGTGCTGCACCTGCCGGGCGTGTTCGGCCTGCCGTTCGGCGAGATGCTCGGGCTGTCCAGCCTGGGGCTCATCCTGTACGGCGTGTGCGCGCTGCCGGCCGGGTGGCTCGCCGACCGCTACAGCCAGACCGGCATGATGGTGCTGTTCTTCGTCGGCATCGGCGCGGGCGCGGTGGTCACTGGACTGGCCGACACGCCCGCCGACCTGTGGGTCGGCCTGACGCTGATCGGCGCCTTCGCGTCCATCTACCACCCGGTCGGCATCGCCTGGCTGCTGGCCTGGGCCCGGCGCCAGGGCATGGCCCTGGGGGTCAACGGCGTGTTCGGCGGCCTGGGCAGCGCGCTCGCGCCGCTGTTCGTCGGCGCGATGATCGACCATGTGTCGTGGCGTGCGGCCTTCCTCCTGCCGGGTGCCGTAGCCCTGCTGGCCGGCGGTGCGCTGGCGCTGCTGTGGTGGCGCGGCACGATCCGCGACGCCGGCGCCGACCGGGTGCCCGCGGCACCGCCCGAGGCCGGCGCAGCGCTGCGGGTGTTCGTGCTCCTCACGCTGACCATGACCGCCGGCGGGTTCGTCTACGGCGGCCTGACCAGCACGATGCCCAAGCTGTTCGAGGACGGGCTCGGGCTGCCGCTGGCGGCCAGCTACACCGCGATCGGCGCGGTCGTGGGCCTGGTGATCGGGCTCGCGTCGTTCAGCTCCGTGGTCGGCGGCTGGCTCGCCGAGCGCTATTCGGCGCGCAGCATCTACCTGGTCTTCTGGGCCCTGATCATCGCGCCGGTCGCGCTGATGGTCGGCACGCGCGGGGTCGCGCTGGTGGCACTGGCCGCCTGGACGATGTTCGCGCTGTCCGCCTTCTCGGCGGCCGAGAACCTGCTGGTGGCCCGCTACACCCCGTTCCGCTGGCGCTCGATGGCCTTCGGCGCGAAGTTCGTGCTGGCCCTGGGCGTGGCCGGGCTCACCGTCCGCCTGGCCGGGACCCTCTACGATCGCGACGGACACTTCGGCCAGCTCTACAGCCTGCTGGCTGCCGCCGCCGTGGCAGCGGTGGCCGCCGCCCTGCTGCTGCCACGCTCGCAGCCGCAGGTCGCGGCGAGCCCGTCCGTCCCCTAGCCGCCGCGCTGCCGGCACGAAGCGCACGCCACCGGCGTGCCCGGCGCCACCATCCGATCCGGGCGGCTCATCTGAACATCGGCAGCGCCTTCACCAGCGTCATCCACACGCCCCAGGCCAGCGGCACCGACACCGCCGCCCAGGCCAGCACCACCAGCGCCGCGGGCGTGTGCCCGCCCGTCGCGCCGGCCGGAAGCGGCTCGTGCTGCGACACCTCGTGGGCCAGCGCGCGCTCGCGGGCCAGCTCCGCCTCGCTCATGAAGCGGTCGGCGCGCACCGGCCGCACCAGCAGGTTGCACAGGCAGCCCACGAGCAGGAAGCCGGCGAGGATGTACAGCGTGGTGTCGTAGGCCTGGCTGGCCGGCACGCCCTGGCGCAGCTGCGCCTCGCGGATGTAGTTGACCACCACCGGGCCCAGGATGCCGGCGACCGACCAGGCGGTGAGCAGGCGGCCGTGGATCGCGCCCACGTGCTGCGTGCCGAACAGGTCGGCGAGGTAGGCGGGGATGGTGGCGAAGCCGCCGCCGTACAGGGTGAGGATGACGCAGAACAGGCCGACGAACAGCGCTACGCGCCCCGCCTCGCCGGCCGATGGCGCCGCCGCGTACAGCACGATGCCCAGCAGGAAGAACACGAGGTAGGTGCGCTTGCGGCCGATGAAGTCCGAGACCGACGCCCAGAAGATGCGCCCGGCGATGTTGAACAGCGACAGCAGCCCGGCGAAGGCCGCCGCGATCGTGGCCACCTGCGCGCGCTGGTCGGCGGCCAGTTCGGCCAGGGCGCCGCTTGCGCCCAGCAGCCGCCCGCCGAACACCTCCTGCAGCATCGGCGAGGCCATGCCCACCACGCCGATGCCGGCGCTGACGTTCAGGCACAGCACGCCCCACAGCAGCCAGAACTGCGGCGTGCCGAATGCGCGGTTCACGTGCAGGTGGCGCGAGGTGACCAGGGCCTTGGTGCCGGCCGCGGGCGCGGTCCAGCCCTCGGGCTTCCAGTCGGTGGGCGGCACCCGATAGCCGAATGCGCCCAGCAGCATCGACACCAGGTACAGCGCGGCCATCACCAGGAAGGTCTGCCACACGCCCACCTGCGTCGGGCTGGCGAAGTGGCGCATCAGCAGGTCGGCGAGCGGCGCGCCGATCATCGCGCCACCACCGAAGCCCATGATGGCAAGACCGGTGGCCATGCCGCGGCGGTCGGGAAACCACTTGATGAGCGTCGACACCGGCGAGATGTAGCCCAGGCCCAGGCCGATGCCGCCGATGACGCCGGCGCCCAGCCACAGCAGCCACAGCTGGTGCTGCGCCACGCCCAGCGCCCCCAGCGCCAGCCCGCCGGCCCAGCACAGCGCCGACACCACGCCCGCCTTGCGCGGCCCCGCGGTCTCGAGCCAGTGGCCAAACAGCGCCGCCGACGAGCCCAGCACCACGAAGAACAGCGTGTAGGTCCAGCCGAGCAGCGACACCGGCCAGTCGCAGGTGGTGGTCGTGAGCGACTGCAGCAGGCCGGCGTCGGGGGCGCAGGCCACCGGCGCGTCGATGCCGACGGCGCGTGACAGCGGCAGCCAGAACACGCTGAAGCCGTAGGCCATGCCAATGCACAGGTGGATCGCCAGGGCGGCCGGCGGAATGAGCCAGCGGTTGAATCCCGGTGTCGCGACCGTGCGCGCCTTGTCCAGAAACCCCGGCATCGCGGACATTCGACCCCCTTGTTCTTGTTCGGGCAGCTTAGCCCCGAACGCCCGGTGCGGCCACCGCGGCGTGCCCCTGCAGCTACGGGCGCGAGGGCTCCATCAGGAGCGAGAACGTCGCCTTGCTGTCGTGATGGTCACCCGAGGGCATTGCCTGGCGTGTCGACGGCCGTCCGCGTGATGCCCGTCATGCCGTGCTCAGGCGGGGCGTCGACACCGCGCGCGATGAAATGAACCGCTTCCCTGCCCTCGGAGTCGAGACCCGAAACGATCCTCGCGCCCAGGCGCTGCCCGACCGCCTCGGGCGCAGTATCCTCGGGCCGGTGAACCAGCCCCTGCGCAAGGCCAGATGAGCACCGACCGCCTCCTCGAGATGCAAGCCTTCGTGCGGGCGGTCGAGATCGGCAACCTCACCGGCGTCGCCCACGAGATGTCGATGACCGCGTCGGCGGTCAGCAAGCTGATCACGCGCCTGGAGACGCGTCACGGCGTGCGGCTGCTTAACCGCACGTCGCGCTCGCTCGGGCTCACGCGCGAGGGCGAGGCCTTCGTGGATGCCGCGCGGCGCGCCCTAGAGGCGGTCGACGAGGCCGAGAGCGTGCTGAGCGCATCGACCGCGCGCCTGCGCGGGCGTATCCGGCTGTATTCGCTGCCCACGTTCGCGTACCGGCTGGTGCCGCTGATCGCGGCCTTCGTCGAGCGTCATCCGGGGGTGAGCATCGACCTGCAGCTCGGCACCGACCGCATCGACCTGATCCGCTACGGCTTCGACGTGGCGATTCGCGTGGGGCAGCTCGAGGACAGCGCGACCTTCTCGCGTCGCATCGCCGAGACCGGCTGGGTGATCTGCGCGTCGCCCGCCTACGTCGCGCGTCACGGCGCGCCGGCCACGCCCGACGCGCTCGCCCGGCACAACTGCCTGAACTTCTCGATCCATACGCACAGGCTGCCCTGGGTGCTGGAGATGGACGGCCAGGTGCTGCATCCGGAGGTCCGCGGCAATGTGAGCTCCAACCAGGCCGAGGCGCTGCGGCTGCTCGCACTGCAGGGGCTAGGACTGATCCGCGTGTCGGACCTGGTGGTGGCGGCCGACCTCGCCGCCGGCACGCTGGTGCCGGTGCTCGCCGGCCACGCGCCCGCGCGCAAGGATCCGATCTGGGCGGTCACGCCGCGGCGCGAGCGCGTCACCTCGCGGGTCGGCGCGTTCGTCGACTTCCTGGCCGACGGGCTGGCGGGCGGCGTCCCGCCGGCGGGCCCTGCGGCCTGATCGCACGCGCACGCGCCGCGATGCGTGACGCCGCGGCACACATGCTGTGCCGCCCGTATCGTTGACGCGCTTTCCGGCTCGCCCATAGCATCGCCGGCACAACACCGAGGAGACAGTCATGAGCTTGCGTGGATCCGTCGCGGCATTGGACACGGCGCGCCGCCGCACCGTTCTCGGACTCGGCGCCGGGCTCGCCGGGCTCGCCGGACCGGCCCGCGCGCAGGCGCGCTACCCGAGCCGTCCGATCGAGTTCGTCGTCGCCTTCGGGGCGGGCGGCACCAGCGACATCTACTACCGGGGCCTGGGCAACATCCTGTCGCGCATCCTCGGCCAGCCGTTCGTGGTGATGAACAGGCCCGGGGCGGGCAGCGCGATCGGCACCGCTCACATCAAGCGCGCGGCCCCCGACGGCTACACGCTCGGCAACATCACCGAGGTGATGATGCGCGAGCAGCTGCTCGGCTCCGACCAGTACGACCCGCGCACCGACTTCACCTACATCGGCGCCGCCGCGACCGTGCCCTTCGGCTGGGCGGTGCGCGCCGACTCGCCGATCCGCTCGCTCGCCGAGATGGTCGAGATCGGCAGGAAGCAGCCCGGCAAGATCGCCTACGGCGCGGCCGGCTCGGCCAAGCTGCCGTCGTGGGCAATGATGCTGCTCGAGCACCGCACCGGCGCCAAGTACCTCGGCGTGCCCTATCCGGGCAGCGCGGCGATCGTGGTCGCGCTGCTGTCCGAGCAGATCGACGTGATCTGCGATGCGCCCGGCGCGCTCGCCGCGGCGGTCGCCGGCGGCAGGGTGCGGATGCTCGCGGTGTCCTCCGAGCAGCGCCTGCCGCAGTGGCCGGACGTGCCCACCGTGCGCGAGGCCGGCATCGACGTGGTCACGACGCTGCCCTACGGCGTGGGCGGGCCGGCGAAGCTGCCGGCCGAGGTGGTGACCACGATCGAGGCCGCGCTCACCCGGGCGGCCGCCGACCCCGAGCACGCCGCGCTGGTCAACCGACTGAACATGGCGTCGTGGGTGCGCATCGGCAAGGACTACGACGATTACATGCGCAGCCAGTATGCGGCGATGCCCGACCTGCTGCGCAGCTTCGGCGCGCTGCCGGCGCGCTGACCGATGGGTGCGCGCGAGCCCGCCGGCGGCCGGTACCTCATAGCCGCCGACACCGGCGGCACGTTCACCGACCTCGCGGTCCACGATGCGTCGACCGGGCAGACCCGCTTCGGCAAGACGCTGACCACCTACTCGGACCTGGTGATCGGCGCGATGCAGGGGCTCGAGCAGACCGGCGCACCGGCGAGCGAGGCGCTGCTGTTCACGCACGGCACCACCCACGTGATCAATTCGCTGATCCAGCGCCGCGGCGGTCGCACCGCGCTGGTCACCACCACCGGCTTTCGCGACGTGCTGGAGATCGGCCGCGGCAACCGGGCAGACCCGTTCGACCTGCGCTACCGGCGCGATCCGCCGTTGATCCCGCGGCCGCTGCGCTTCGAGGTGGACGAGCGGATCGGCGGCGACGGCGAGGTGGTGACGCCGCTCGACGAGGCGGGGCTCCACCAGGTCGCCGCGCAGCTGCGCGAGCTCGGCGTCGAGGCGATCGCGGTGTCATTCCTGAACGCCTACCGCAACCCCGCGCACGAGGCGCGCGCCCAGGTGCTGCTGCGCGCCGCGCTGCCGGGCGTGTTCGTGAGCACCGGCTCCGAGCTGACCCGCGAGCTGATGGAGTACGAGCGGACCGCCACGGTGGCGGCCAACGCGTTCGTGGGCGCGCGGATGAGCGGCTACATCGCCGCGTTCCAGTCCGGGCTCGCCGAACGCGCCTTCGGCGGGCGCTTCTACCTCATGGGCTCCAACGGTGGCGTGATGGCCGCCGACGCCGCGCTCGCGCGGCCGGTGGCGCTGATCGAGTCGGGCCCAGTGGGCGGCTGCGCGGGCGCGGCGGCCTACGCGCGCGCGCTCGGCCTGCGCAGGCTGATCGCCTTCGACATGGGCGGCACCACCGCCAAGTGCGCGCTGGTCGAGGACGCCGCCTTCGAGGTCGTCAACACCTACTACGTCAACGGCTACGAGCACGGCTTTCCGATCCGCACGCCGGTGCTCGACATCGTCGAGGTCGGCGCCGGCGGCGGCTCGCTCGCCTGGATCGACGAGCACGGCCGCATGCGCCTCGGGCCGCAGAGCGCAGGCTCCGAGCCCGGCCCGATCGCGTTCGGGCGCGGCGGCACCGAGCCCACGGTGACCGACGCCAACGTGGTGCTCGGCCGCGTGGGCTCCGGCAGCTTCATGGACGGCGCGCTGCCGCTCGACGTGCGCGCCGCCGCCGAGGGCGTGGCCACGCGGCTGGCCGCGCCGCTGGGCTTCGACGGCCCGGACGGCGTGGACCGCGTCGCGCAGGGGATCCTGGAGCTCGCCTGCGTGGCGATGGCCAACGCGATCAAGGCGATCACCATCGAGCGCGGCCGCGACGTGCGCGACTACACGCTGTTCGCGTTCGGGGGCGGCGGACCGATCTTCGCGACCGAGCTGGCGCGCAGCCTGGGCATCCGCGAGGTGGTGATCCCGCCGCACCCGGGCATGTTCTCCTCGTTCGGCATGCTGCTCGCGCCGGTGCGCCGCGACGTCGACCACACCTTCATGCGGGCGCTCGACGAGGCGTCGGTGCGCGACGCGCGGGCCTGCTTCGCCGACATGCAGCGCAGCGGCCTGGCCTCCCTCGCCGGTGAGGTCGACACCGCCGGCATCGCGTTCCGCCACGAGGCGGACATGAGCTACGCGGGCCAGAGCCACACCGTGAAGGTCGCGCTGCCCGCGGACGCGTCGCTCGCGTCGTGGCGCGCCGCCTTCGAGGACGCCTACCGCGTGCGCTACGGCCACCTGAACGAGGACGCGTCGGTGCGCCTCGCCGTGCTGCGCGTGGTCTGCGAGGTGCCGCTGCACCAGCCCCGCCTCGACGGCCTCGCGCCCGGCGCGACGCTGCCGCCCCCGCCGCCGCCCGGCTGGCGCGCCGTGCACTTCGCGAGCGCCGGCGGGCGCGTGCGCACCGCGGTCCACCGCCGCGCCGACCTGCCCGCGGGCACGGTGATCGAGGGGCCGGCGGTGATCGAGGAGTACAGCGCGACAACCGTGCTCGCGCCCGGCGAGCGCGTGACCGTGGGTGCGCTGGGCGAGCTGACGATCCGTGATGTCGGCGCCGGACGGGGAGAGACATCGTGAGCGCACAGCCCAAAACGCAGCCGCAGCCCGGGCCACCCGCCGTGCGCCTGGCCGACGCCATCGAGCTGCAGGTGGTCAAGCAGCGGCTGATCGCCGTGCCCAACCTGATCGAGAAGAACGTCGAGCGCACCTCGTTCAGCCTGCTGGTGCAGGAGTACAAGGACTATGCGGTCGGCTTCGTCGATGCGCGAGGCCGGCTGGTCGCGCAGTCCAAGCACAGCCTGCCGGCGTTCGTCGCCAACGCGCTCGGGCTCGCGGTGCGGGCCGGCCTGCGCGAGCTCGGCGAGGACGAGATGCAAGAGGGCGACGTGCTGATCGTCAGCGAGGCCGCGGTGCTCGGCAAGCACATCAACGACGTGGTCGCCTACACGCCGGTGCGCGTGCAGGGCGTACTGGTGGGCTTCTTCGCGGTGCTGGTGCACTGGGTCGACGTGGGCGGCGCGGTGGTGGGCTCGTGCTTCTCGCCCAGCACCACCGACGTGTTCCAGGAGGGCACCCAGTTCCCGACCGTCAAGCTCGTGAGCCGCGGCAAGCGGGTGCGCGACATCTTCCGGATCATCGAGGTCAACACACGCTTCCCCAAGCTGCTGATGGGCGACCTCGAGGCGCAGCTCGGGGGCTGCGCGATGGGCCACGACATGATCGTGGAGATCGTCGCGCAGTACGGCGTGGCCAGCGTGCTCGCGGCCATCGACGAGATGTTCGTGGACGCCGACCGCGCGATGGAGAAGGCCTTGCGCGCGGTGCCCGAGGGCACCTACCGCGCCTCGTCCTTCCTCGACGACGACGGCGTGCGCAAGGGCGTGCCGATCCGGGTGGACGTCGCGGTGACGATCCGCGACGGCCGGATGATCGTGGACCTCTCGGGCCTGAGCGAGCAGCTCGCCGGCCCCTTCAATGCCGGCCGCGAGGGTGGCGCGGTGGCGGTGGCGCGGATGGCCGCCAAGTTCCTGTTCGCCGGGTCCACCCCGGTCAACGAGGGCGACTTCCAGCGCGTCGATGTCGAGATCCCGGACGGCCGCTTCCTGAGCGCGCGGCCCGACGCGCCCGTGGGCGGCGCGGGCAACACCTCGGCCACCGTGGTCGACACCATCGTGTCCGCGCTCGCGCCAGCGCTGGGCGAGCGCGTGCCCGCCGGGCACCACGGCATCTACGGCACCCACACCCTGACCGGGCGGATCGCCGCGACCGGCGAGCGTTACCTGGTGCTCGACGCGATGTCCGGCGGCTGGGGCGCCTTCGCGGACCGTGACGGCCCGGGCCCGTTCCGCTCGATGACCCACGGCGACGTGCGCGACGTGCCGGTGGAGATCCAGGAGGCTCACTACCCGTACCGCATCGAGGCCAAGCGCCTGCGCCCCGACAGCGGCGGCCCCGGCCGGTTCCGCGGCGGCCCGGGCATCGAGAAGGTCTACCGCTTCCTGCAGGACCAGACCCTGCTCGCCAAGCTCGATCGCCTGGGCTGCCCGCCGTGGGGCGTGCAGGGCGGCGGGCCCGGCCAGTCGCCGCGCGGCGAGCTCGTGCGCGCGAGCGGCGAGCGCCTTGTGCTGACCAAGGGCCAGTGGCCGGTCGGCCCCGGCGACGTCGCGTACATCCTGAGCGGCGGGGGCGGCGGCTACGGCGACCCGTTCGAGCGCGACCCCGCGCGCGTGGCCGAGGACGTGCGCTGCGGCTACGTCGGCCGCGAGGCCGCGGCGCGCGACTACGGCGTCGTGCTGCAAGGCGACGGCGAGCCCGATGACGCCGCGACCCGCGCGCTTCGCGAGGCGGCGCGTCCGGCCGGCGCATCGTCGTCCCCACCCATTTCCCGGAGTCCCGCATGACCGAGCGCCCCATCGAGTTCCTGTCCGAAGGCATCACGATCCGCGGCATGCTGATGCTGCCCGACGCGTCCACGGTCCGCGCGCCGGTCGTCGTCATGGCGCCGGGCTTCGGCGCGCTGCTGGACCACTCGCCGATCCGCTACGCGCGCGCCTTCGTGCCGCGCGGGCTGGCGGTGCTGATCTACGACCACCCCTGCTTCGGGCGCAGCGACGGCCTGCCGCGCCAGGACGTCGACCCCATCCTGCAGCAGCGCGTCTATCGCGACGCCATCAGCTTCGCCCAGCAGCAGCCCGAGCTCGACCCCGAGCGCATCGGCCTGTGGGGGTCGAGCTACGGCGGCGGCCACGTGCTCGCCGTGGCCGCGATCGACCGCCGCGTGAAGGCCGTGGTGTCGCAGGTGCCGACGATCAGCGGCCATCACCAGGCGCGCCGCCGCAACAGTGCCGATGCGATGCGTGCGATGCGCGTGCGCTTCGAGGCCGACCGGCTCGCCCGCATGCGCGGCGAGCCGCCGGCGACCCTGCCGCTGGTGTCCAAGGACCCTGCGCTGCCGGCGTACTTCAACGGTCAGCGCCCCTGGGACAACTACATGATCGAGGGTTTCGTCAACGAGATCACCCTGCGCAGCGTCGAGCGCAACTGGGAGTACGAGCCGGCCGCCGACATCGACCGGATCGGCCCGACGCCGCTGCTGATGGTCGTCGCCGACGGCGACGAGGCGACGCCCGCGGACCTCGCGCTGCAGGCCTACGCGCGGGCGCTCGAGCCCAAGCGGCTGATGATCGTCAAGGGCGGGCACTTCTCGCCCTACTGGGAGCATTTCGACCGGACCAGCGGGGCGGCTTCGGACTGGCTGCTGGAGCATCTGGCGGCGGGCTGACGACCTGAGGCGAGCCCGGCCGGTTCGCGCGGCATCGCCGTACCGGCGTCACACCGACTGCATGCCAAGGCCGTCGCGCCGTTCGTCGCAGCCGAAACGCGTTCTTTAAGTATCATATAGTTGATCAAAATATCGATTTACATGATACTTATAAAATGTCTAAATCCTCCCTGGTCGCCTCATCCCTGCCGCCGATCGCCGAATCGGCGCTGCGCCAGCTCGGTGAGAACCTCGCGATCGCGCGTGCGCGCCGCAAGGAATCCCAGCGTGCGTGGGCGGCCCGGATCGGGGTGTCCGTGCCGACGCTGATCCGGATGGAGAAGGGCGATCCCACGGTCAGCATGGGCGTCTATGCGAGCGCGCTGTGGCTGATGGGGCGCATCCAGGCCCTGCCCGAGGTGGCCGCGCCCGCCCAGGACCTCGGGGCCCTCGAGCGGGACATCCGGGTCGCGCGCCGCCGTGCGGTGCGGGCACCCGAGTCCGTCGCCGGGCGCCTGGCCTCGGTGCCGGGCCCGGCCGCCGACGCTGACAGCGCCGCCTCCCGGACGTAACGCCATTGCCCGCCCCCGCCCCCATCGCCGACGCGTCCTGGCTCTGGTACCTGGGCGACCCGTCCGCTCCGGTGCGAGTGGCCACGCTGCGCCTGGTGATGGGCGGGCGGGGCGTGTCCCTCCAATACGACCAGCGCTGGCTCGAGATCGGATTCGCGCTGAGCGAGGACCTGCCGCTCATCGACATCGAGCACATGCCGCCCGCCCGGGACGAAGCGGCCGGGGCCGTGGAGGATGCCCGCCCCGATCGCTGGGGCGAGCGCGTCATCCGCGTGCTGGAGCGTCCTGCCCGCCTGTCCGTCCTCGAGTACCTGTACTTCGCCGGCGACGAGCACTTCGGGGCGCTGAGCGTCTCCCGATCGCCGGATCGCTACGAGCCCCACCAGGCGGTGGGGCTGCCCGTGCTCGGCGACGTCCGCAAGATCCACGAGCTGGTGCGGCGCGTGATGGCCAACGAGCCGATCCCCGAGCACGAGAAGCGGCTGCTGGCACCGGGCAGCACGATGGGCGGAGCCCGGCCCAAGGCGCTCATCGCCATCGACGGCGAGGCCTGGGTCGTGAAGTTCGCCGAGCTCGACGATCCGCTGGACACCGGGCTGGTGGAGCACGCAGCCATGACGCTGGCCGCGAAGGCCGGGATTCGCGTCGCGCCCACGATGCCGGTCGAGGCGATCGGCGGGCATGCCGTCGCGGTGAAGCGCTTCGATCGCGAGCCGGGGCGTCGCGTGCCGGCGCAGTCGGCCTACGTGGCGCTCCGTGCCGAGGGCACGGAGTTCGGGTATCCGGAGCTCGCGCAATTGCTGCGCCGACGCGGCCCGGTGGCCACCAGCGCGGTGCACATGCGCGAGCTGTTCCGCCGGATGGTCTTCAACATCCTGATCGACAACACGGACGACCACGAGAAGAACCATGCCCTGCTGATGGACGATGCGCAGCACCTGCACCTGTCGCCCGCGTTCGACGTGCTGCCGACGGCGCAGGGGCTGGGGCATCAGCAGATGCGGGTGGGCACGGACGGCACAGTGTCGACGGCGCGCAATGCACTGTCGATGGCGGCGTCGTTCAGGTTGTCCGCGGCCGATGCGCGGCGCGAGGCGCGGGCGGTGGCGCAGGTGTGCTCGGGGTGGCGGGAGCACTTCGGGCGGGTCGGGGTGAGTGGCGAGGATCTGGAGCAGCTCGCGCGGTTCATGGATCGGCCGGCGCTGGTCGAGCAGCGGGCTGAGCTGCTGGGGGCTGTGACGGGGCAGGTGCCCAAGGGCCGCTGACCCACCCGGTCATCGGCCGGGCGCCCTGGCCTAGTAGCGCGGCACGAAGCGCTCTGGCCGCTCGGCGTGGCGGCACTGCGAGGCCCAGAAGCCCAGCAGCCAGACCCGGAGCGCGCGCACGAGCGCCGGCAGGCGCGGCTCGGACGTCGGGGCGAGGGACTCATCGGGATGGGTGATCGGCTGCAGCATGTCGGCCTCCTGGCGCATCGAATGCATAGGAGCGATTTGACCGCTGCAGCCGGCCTGGCGAAATGAGGCGGTTGTCCCGGGTCGGTGCCGAATCGGGCGCCGCGGCGGGCCCGGGTCGGGTCATCCGCCCCGACCGGCCGGCCGGCGCCGTGCGCGGGCGTCGGAAGCGGGTCGTCAGTGGGGCGGCGGCAAGATGCCGAAGCCCGCCTCGCGCGCCCGCACGATGGCGCGGGCGCGGGTCGACACGTCCAGCTTCTCGAACACCGCCGACACCTTGTTGCGGACCGTCTTCTCGGCAAGGCCGAGGTGGGCGGCGATCTGGAGGTTGTCGAAGCCGTGGGCGAGGAGCTCGACCAGTTCGCGTTCGCGCGCGGTCAGCGCGGGGAAGGGCGTGGCGCCCACGGAGGCGCCCTCCTGCGAAGCGAGGAAGTGCCGGACCTCGCCGAAGCAGCGGGCGAAGGCGGGCTCGTGCTCGAGCAGCACGTGGTTGCGGCTATCCAGCGGCACGAATCGGGCGCCCGGGATGAGGCCCGCGACCCGCCTGCCTTCGTCGAACGGGACGCGCGCGTCGCCGCGGGCGTGCAGCACCAGCGTCGGGCAGGCGACGCGCGGCGCGAGATCGCTGACGTCGATCTGACCGAAGCCCGCGACGATCCGCGAGGCATCCTCGGGACTGCAGGTCAGTCGCTCGAGGTCGTTGAACCAGTTGACCTGCTCGGGTGTGCCGTCGGGGATGAACAGCGAGGTGAAGAACTGCCTGAACGCGGGGTTGTCGCGCCCCCAGCCGACCTCGATCATGTCGAGCATCAGGCGCGCCTCCTTGACCTGGGCGGCAGTGGGGTCGCGGCGCATCGGACCGCGCGCATAGGCGCCGTACAGGACGAGCGCGGACACGCGCTCGGGATGCCGGGCGGCGTAGGCGATCGACACGGCGGCGCCCTGCGAACAGCCGAGCAGCTCGAAGCGCTCCAGCCCGGCGGCATCGACCACCGCCTCGAGGTCGGCCACCCAGACATCCAGGGAGTGCGGCGCGGCGCTGCGGTCGGACAGCCCGCAGTTGCGCATGTCGTAGCGGACCAGCGAACGCTCGCGGCTGAGATCGTCCAGCCACGGACGCCACACCGGACTGTCCAGGTCGAACTCGAGGTGGGTCAGCCAATGCGCGGCCCGTACCAGCGGCGGCCCGTGTCCGGTCGTCGCGTAGGCCAGCCGCACGCCGTCGGACGAGGTGCAGAAGCGGATCGACTGCGACAGGGTACCCATCTGCCCTCCCTGGGCCTGCGGCCGCTGGAGGTCGGCGCAGCGCTGATCCGCACGCCGACCGACCGAAGCGAAATCGCGTCACGGCAAGATACCTCAGCGATACGTCGGCGCGCCACCAGGGCGGACCGGGGAGGCCTGCGACCGATCGCCGCAAGCCGCCCATCGGACAGCGGCCCGGGACGGCGCGAGGCCAGGGTTTGCCTGAGCGGTAGTCGAGGGGCCGGCAGCGGCCGCCTGACATTCCAAACGGCGTCGATGATGATCCTGTCGATGGTGGGCGTGGTGCGCCTGGGCTTGGGGCTGTTCTGCGGCGGCGTGCTGGTGGCCGTGCCGCTCGGCCTCGCCGCGCTGTCGGCAGGGGCGGTCCTGCAGACGGCCGGCAGTCCGATGCCGCTGTGGTACGTGCTCGGCGTCGCCGGCCTGCTCGGCACGCTCGGGGCGGCCGCCTCGGCACGGGCCTGCGCTATCCTCACTGGCGCGCACCGCGCGGCATCTTCCGGAGACAGGTCCCATGAGCGCCCCCCGACCCGCACAGAGCGACGAGCCTGCTTCCTTGCGCCCCTCGGCGCCGCTTCACCCGGCGATGCTGCGCAGCCGCGCCACCGACGGTGTCGGCGGTCTCGCCGGAGAAGCCTGATGGACGTGCGCGTGCTCTACGTCAGCCGTGCGGTCGGCCCCCAGACCTCGACGGTGACCGCATCGATCCTGGCTACGGCCCACCGGCACAACCGCGCCAACGGCATCACCGGCGTGCTGTGCCATGGCCAGGGCCTCTACCTGCAGGTCCTGGAGGGCGAGCGGGGCGCGGTCAACGCGCTGTACGCACGCATCATCGCGGACCAGCGCCACCGCGACCTGGTGCTGCTCCAGATGGAGGAGATCACCTGGCGACGCTTTCCGGACTGGTCCATGGCCCATGTGAGCCTGTCGGACCAGGATCCAATGATCCAGATGAACCATCCCGAGTTCGACCCGTACTCGGCGACCGGCGCCTTCGTGCTGAACCTCGTCGACGAGCTGGTCGCGGCGGGCCACCGCATCGAACTGCCGCCTGCGTGAGCGACGGTGGCGGGGCGGGGAGCAGGCTGGCCCGCCGCGCCGCGTCACCATCAACTGCCTTCCATCCGGACCGCCCCGATGGACTTCGACCGCAGCCTCGACCGTCCGCGGTGCCCGAGGCGCCGCAGCCGCGCGCGCCGGCGGTGCCGCCCGGCGCGTTCGAGCTGGGCGAGATGGCGAGCTTCACCGACAAGTACGGTGTGACGCATGTCGGCCGGGTCACGCGGCGCAATACCAAGACCGTCACGGTTGATTGCGAGGACGCAACCTGGAGAGTGCCGCCCCGCATGCTGCGGCGCGTCGTCGACGTCTAGACAAACGGTGCGCGTCGCCACACGACGCACTGCGCCAGCCGACGCATCACCCTGGCCGCAGCCGCGTCCCCTCGAAGCGCCGCTGGCGTCACCGCCAATTTGCTGAAAGCGGCACTGCGTGATTTGGGAAGGCCTTCAGCAGCTTGGCGTCCATCGTCACGAGTTTGACGCCGAGCGTCATCGCAAGCGCCACAAACTCGCAGTCGTATGCGGAACAGGGACTGTCACGCACGAACTCAAGCACGAGGCGCGAATCCACCTCATGCTCGGCGCCGGCCAGCAGGCTCTCGGCCTCCAGCTGCAGGTCGCGTGCCGCCTCGAAGGTGAGGGTCTTGCGACGCATGTAGCCAGCAAGGATGTTGCGGAACTCACTGCGCCAGAGCAACGGTGCCGCCCAGTCGGCGTCATGCTCGAGCAAGGCTTCCGCCTTCGCGGTGTGATCACCCGACAGGTACAGGTACGCAATGATGTTGCTGTCCACGACGATCACGGTCGACCCTCGCGCTTGTAGGCGTCGATGTCCGTTGCCTTGAACGTCGCCGTGGGCTGCGCTGCGCGCAGCGCTCGAGCCCTCGCAAGGCGCTCGCTGACCGCCACACGACCCGGAACCAGCACCGATTCCAGGCAGACGATGGCTTCGCTGTTCAGGCTTCGCCGGTGGGTCTGCGCAGAGGCTTTGAGCCGCTGGTACACCTCGTCCGGAATGTTCTTCAAGGTCAGGGTGGTCGGCATGGCTGCGTCTCCTCGGCGGTTGCATTATGGTTGCATAACGGTTGCATATCAAGGCGCCACCCGACAGGCCATCCGAGCGGGCTGCGGCCATGGAGCCGGCCACGGATCCGACCACGCTTTTCCCGGGCACCCGGTTCGTCGCACCGACGTGCTGCACCGTCGGCGACCTGGTGCTGCAGCGGGTGACATCGAGGCGGCACGCGATGTCTCGGCGCACGTGGCTCAGGTGTTCGAGGAGGCCTTGCCGCGACAGCGCAGCAGGCTGTCCTGAGCGGGGCGTCTGCTTCGCGGTTCAGCGCTTCCTTGCGGACTCGAACGGGTTAAGCAGCGGCACGTCGAGCGTACGGAAGTCCGCGACGTTGCGGGTCACGACCGTCAGACCGTGAACGCGTGCGGTGGCGGCGATCATCGCGTCCTCGTACAGCGTTTCCGAGCGCGCGTGCATCAGCCGTGCCCACTCCCGGAACGTGCGCCCGTCCATCGGCAGCACCGAATACTGACCCTCGACGGCGTCGAGCCATTGCTGCAGCTCGGCGGCCTTGTCCGGATTTTGCGCACGCGTCAGTTCGATGCCGGCCTGCAGTTCGCCCAGCGTGACCGCCGACAGGTGCAGATCGGCTTCGTCGGCGGCGCGCACCCATTCGAGCACGGCACCATGAGGCCGCTGCCGGCGAAGCTCCGAGACGACGTTGGTGTCGAGCAGAAACATCGTCAGCCGGCTGCGATCGGTGGCCGGCGCTTCGCGCGGCCTCTCGCCGGGACCTCGAGCTCCGCCCGTGCCTCGTCGGCGAGCAGCAGCGCCTTCAACGAAGGGCGCGCCTGGGCCTGCAGGCGGCGCCACTGGTCGATGGACACCAGCACGGCTGCCTCCGAGCCGCGTCGGGTGACGAGCTGCGGCCCCTCGGTGAGGCAGGTCTCGAGGAACTCGCTGAATCGCGCCTTCGCGTCCTGGACGGGCCAGGTTTTCATGTTCGTCGATGATTAGTCATTTGACTAGTCAGTATGGTCGTGCGCGGCGCGGGGTGCAAGTCTCTGGCGAGGAACCGCCTCGTCGCCCCGCCCATCCCGTTGCCAAGCTACAGTCGCTTACCCGAGCGAGGCCCGACGATCCCACGCAGTGATCCTCCTCCGCGGACTTTACGAGCCCCTGCCGACTTGAAGTGCAGCGCGGTGGTGCCATCGAACAGCACGCCTGCCGCATCATCGTGGGTCACCGTCGCCGGCTTGTGCGTGATGCGCGTCGACGCCACGGTGACGAACTCGGCGTGGGTGCCGAGCCTCGCGCCGGTGGTGCCGCACACCGCGTCGCCGGGTGCGAACCCGCGCACGTCGGCGCCGACGGCCTCGACGACGCCCGAGCAGCCCATGCCGAGCACCTTGTGCCGGGGCCCGGCGATCCCGAGCGCCGAGACTTCTCAACGCACGGCAAGCCCAATCGAGCGGACGCAACTGCGAGAACAGCGATGAACACGACTCCGACTGTCGACGGCCCCGACATCGACGCCAAACTGCAGCGCGCGGACGAACTCATCGATGCCGGCCGCGCATCCGAAGGTCTCGCCACGCTCGAGCGGCTCGCGCGAGGCGGGATACCCGCGGCGATGCATCAGCTCGCGAGTTGCAGGCATCTCGGACGCGGCTGCGACGTCGACGTCGATGCCGCCCTGCCCCGGCTCAGGCTCGCCGCCGAGGCCGGGCTGGGCGTCGCGCAATCGGCGCTGCGCAACATGCTCGCTCGGGGGCAGGGCGTCGGTCAGGATATCGAGGCGGCGCGCGATGTCTCGGCGCACGTGGATCAGGTGTTCGAGGAGGCCTTGCAGCGTCAGCGCGGCAGGCTGTCTTGAGCGGGACGCCCGAAGCCGGGCGTAGAGTTGACAACTATTGATAGTCCAGGCAATCATTCCGGCCATGAGCACCAACACCATGAGCTTTGCACTGCCCGAAGCCATGCGCAGCTACGTAGACCAGCGTGTGCGCTCCGGCCAGTACGGCAACACCAGCGAATACCTGCGTGAGCTGATCCGGCGCGACCAGGAAGAACAGGCCAGGAAGCGCCTGCGCGAACTGATCGAAGAGGGGCTCAACTCCGGGCCCGGCCGGGCGCTCACGCCCCAGCGGACCGCCCAGCTGAAGAAGCAGGCCCTGGGCAAGCTGCGTTGAAGCGCGCGCGCCTGCGCCCGCAGGCAGAGGCCGACCTGGTGGACGCCGCGAGGCACTACGCGGCGCAAGGCAGCATCGAGCTCGCCGAGCGCATGTTCGACGCAGCCATTGCGGCACTCGAGCCGATCGAGCGCAATCCGAAGATGGGCTCGCCCCGCCTGGGCCAGCTCTGCGAGATCCCGGGCCTGCGTTCATGGCGCGTCATCGACTTTCCCATGCAGTGGCTGTACTTCGAGGCCGAGGACCACCTCGATGTCGTTCGCCTGCTCGGTGACCGGCAGGACATCGTCGCCGTCCTGATCGCCGATGCGTGACACGACGCCCGCGGCTCACTTCCTCGCCGGTGCAGCCAGCGCCTGTTCGATCGCCCCGGTGACCGCCTTGCCGGTCGGGTCGGCCGTGCTGCCGTAGTACGCGACGGGTTTGCCGTCGCGGCCGACCAGGTACTTGTTGAAGTTCCAGCGGGGCGACTCACCGGTCGCCTGGGCGAGCTGCCGGAACAGCGGGTGGGCGTTGGTGCCTCGTACCGGGATCGTCGCGAACATCGGGAACTTCACGCCGTAGGTGTTGAAGCAGACGTCTGCGATCTTCTTCGCGTCCCGGTCTTCCTGTTGGAAATCGTTGCTCGGGAAACCCAGCACCACGAGGCCACGGCCGGCGTACTTGGCGTTCAGCGCCTCCAGCCCCTCGAACTGCGACGTGAAGCCGCAGTAGCTCGCCGTGTTGACGATCAGCAGCACCTTGCCCGCGTACTGGCACAGGTTCTGCGGTGCGTCGTCCTGCAGCCGCGCCAGGGTGTGGTCGAGCAGCGCGGGGCAGGCGGGTGGCGTCACCCGGTTTGGCGTTGCGCCCTGCGCGTAGGCGGGCAGCGCGGGCGCGCCGATGGCACAGGCCAGGCTCAGGCAGAGGAGGGCACGGAACGGGGTCATCTGTTCATCCTGCGGGTCGCCGTCCGGCGTGGGCCTCCACCATTACTCCGCCTTTGCGCCCGACGCAATCGTCAGCTCCGCGTTCAGCGCGCCGTCCTTGGCCGCCCATGCGCGGAACTCCGACACCGAGGCCGAGGGCGTCGCGTCATTGCCGGCCGCTTCCAGCCGCTTGACCAGCTCCGGGTCCGTCAGCACCTTGCGGCTCGCCTCGAACAGCCGCGTGACGACCGCCTCCGGCAGGCCGGCCGGGCCGAACAGCCCGAACCAGAACGGATAGTCGTAGCCGGGCACGCCGCTCTCGGCCACCGTAGGCAGCTCCGGGAACAGCTTGGAGCGCTGCGGCGTGGTCACCGCCAGCAGCTTGAGCTTGCCCGCCTTGACCAGCGGCAGCGCCGAGGGCGGCGTAGCGAAGGTGATCTGCGTCTCGCCGGCGGCCACGCCCTGCAGCGCCGGCGCGCCGCCCTTGTACGGCACGTGGACCATGTCCAGCTTGGCGGCGTTGACGAACAGCAGGCCGGGCAGGTGCGTGCCGCCGCCCACGCCCGATGACGCGTAGTTGAGCTTGCCGGGCTGCGCGCGGGCCATCGCGATCAGCTCCTCGAGCGTCTTC
>CAYNRU010000055.1:0-8068 GCA_964399635.1 uncultured Bordetella sp. | reverse complement strand
GCACGCCGTGAACGCCTGCAGCCCGATCGCAGACACGGCCCGGTGCGACAAGCGGGTCAGCTTCGCGCCGTTCAGCCGCCTTGGATCCGACCCGACGCTTGCGCCAGGCCAGGGTGCGGGCGTTTGAATTTCCTATCCCCGGCCGACGTTGCGGACGAGGAGGGCGGGGCGGACATCAGGCGGCGCCCGCCACGGTGCGCAGCGTGAGGCCGGCCAGCGGAGCGCCCTCGAGCGTCGTGCGCCAGCTCTGGCCGGGGGCGAGCGGCTGCGCATCGGTGAGCGTGCCGGTGGTGATCACGCTGCCCGCGGCGATCCGCTCGCCTCGGGCGGCGAGCCCGGCCACCAGATGCCCGAGCGCCTGCACCGGTCCGTCGAGGACGTTGGCGCCGGTGCCTTCTCCGACGGTCGTGCCGTCGCGGGTCAGCACCAGCCGCAGGCGGGACAGCACGCCGGCCGGATCGGGGCCGAGCGCGGCGAGTGGGACGCGCGGACCGACCAGCAGCGATGCGTGCAGCGCTTGCGCGGCGATGCCCTGCGCCGCGCCGAACTTCCAGCCCGGCCAGATGCTGTGGACCACCTCGAATCCGTGCGCGACCCAGTCGATGCAGTCGAGCAGCGCCCGCAGCGAGGCCGGGTCGGACGCGTCGGCCGAGGCCGGCGGCGAGGCCTTCAGGCCGATCACGATCTCGGGCTCGAGCCGGGGTTCGGCGAGCCGTGCCAGCGGCAGCGTCGCCTCGGTGCCGTCGAGCATGCGCAGCGTGGTGTTCCACACCGGGCCCCAGATGGGCTGCTGCACGCCGTACAGGGGCCAGATCGTACGGTTGGTGAAGCCGATCTTCCAGCCCACCGAATGCTCGCCGCGGGCCCGTCTCAGGGCGCCGATCGCGGCCTGTGTGTGGAGCGCGGCGTCGATGTCGGCGGGGTCGGCGCCGCCGTGCGGGGCATTCGGCGCCGGGGGAGGCAGCGAGGCGCCGGCGTCGGCGGTGGCGAGGAGCAGGTCGGGCGTGGGCAGGTTCATGGCGAGACGCTAACGCATCGGCGGGGCGGCGACAAATCGCAGACCGCCCTCGCACGCACCGGCCGGTCCGTCAGGCCCCCGGCGCGGCCGGGGCCGCCGCCCCCGAGACGCACTGCGCGAGCCCGCCCAGCAGCATCTCGGTCGGCAGGCCCTTGCCGATGAACACCATCTTCGACTGACGCGTTTCGCCCTTCTTCCAGGCGTTGCCGTATTCGGCGGCCATCATCATGTGCACGCCCTGAAAGATCACGCGCCGCTTCTCCCGGGCGATGTCCAGCACACCCTTGTAGCGCATCATCTGCGGCCCGTAGACCCGCACGACCGATTCGAGGAACGCCTCCACCCGCTCGAGGTCGAGCGGTCGCGACTCCCGGAACACGAACGAGGTCACGTCCTCGTCGTGCGCATGGTCGACGTCGTTCAGGAAATCGGGTTCGATCTCGAGGATGGCGTTCAGATCGAAGCCGCGGATGTCGAGCAGGTCGGCGATCGCGGCGTGTCCATGGCGTGCCTCCGCGATCGGTGCGCGCGGGTTCATGCGGACCAGCCGCGAGCGCAGCGCCCGGACCGCCGCCGCGTCGACCAGGTCGGTCTTGGTGAGCAGGAGACGATCTGCGAAGCCGACCTGCTCCTGCGCCTCGTGGTGGAGATCGAGTTGCGCGGGCGCATGCTTCGCGTCGACCGTCGTGACGATCGCGTCGAGCACGTAGCGCTTCGCGATCGCGTCGTCGACGAAGAAGGTCTGGGCGACCGGCGCCGGATCGGCGAGGCCGGTGGTCTCGATCACCACCCGGTCGAAGGACAGCGTGCCGCGCTCGCGACGCAGGGCGAGGTCGCCGAGGATGCGGATCAGGTCGCCGCGAACGGTGCAGCAGATGCAGCCGTTGTTCATCTCGACGATCTGCTCGTTGCGGTCCTGCACCAGCAACTCGTTGTCGATACCCGCCTCGCCGAACTCGTTCTCGATCACGGCGATGCGGTGGCCGTGCTCCGTATGCAGGATCCGGTTCAGCAGGGTGGTCTTTCCGCTGCCCAGGAAGCCGGTCAGGATGGTCACGGGGATCAGGGCCATCGATGCACTCCGGGATGCGCCGTTCGCGACATGCGAATGAAAACGCAGAAACAACAAGATAGCATGCGGTGCGGACGTACCGCGGTGTGTTCCCGGCTATCTCCCCGTGCGGCGCACGAGCATCACGATCACGAAGCAGGCGCCGGCGCTGGCGGTGACGATGCCGACCGGCAGCTCCTGCGGTGCGAGCAGCGTGCGCGCGATCAGGTCACCCCCGAGCAGCAGCACCGCACCCATCGCCGCGGCCATCGGCGCGGCGCGCGCGTGCAGCACGCCTGCGGCGCTGCGCGAGAGGTGGGGCACCATCAGCCCGACAAACCCGATCACCCCGGTCAGCGCGACGAACGACGCGGTGGCGAGGGCCGTAGCCAGGAACACCTGCGTGCGCAGGCGCTGCGGCGCGACCCCGAGGCTGTGCGCGGTGTCGTCGCCCGCGAGCAGCGCATCCAGCGCATGGCGGCTGCGGGCGATCAGCGCGGCGAGGAGCGCCAGTCCCGCCAGAGCCAGTGGCAGCGTGTCCCAGCGGGCCAGGCCGAGTCCGCCGAGTGTCCAGAACAGCACGGAGTGGGCCGCCCGCTGGTCACCCGAGAAGACCATCACATGGGTCAGCGCCGAGAAGACGAAAGAGACCGCGAGGCCGGCGAGCACCATGCGTTCCGGTCCGGCGCCGTGTACGCGCCGGGTCAGCGCCAGCACCGCCGTCGCTGCGACGGCACCGCCTCCGAACGCGGCCAGCGGCAGCGTCCACTCCCCCAGCAGCTCGCCGGTCCGCGTGATGACCGCAACGGCGCCCGCGGCCGCGCCCGAGGACAGGCCGAACAGGTAGGGGTCCGCGAGGTCGTTGCGGGTGACGGTCTGGAGCAGCAGGCCGACCAGCGCGAGCCCGCTTCCCACGACGATCGCCAGCAACGCTCGAGGCAGCCGCAGGTCGCGGACGATGGTCTCGGTGGCCGGGTCGGCCGCCGGCAGGCCGAGCGGCGCGGCGAGCGGGCCCAGCACGGCGGCCAGTGCCGCCGATGGTGCGACCGGCGTCGAGCCCTGGGTCAGCGAGACGAGCAGCAGCGCCGCCAATGCCGGCAGCAGGGCCCAGGCGAGCAGACCGGGACGGGAGCGTGACGGCCTCATGGGGGGGTCATGCAGGCCGCTCGCGCAGGGCTCGAGCGAGTTTCTCGATCGCATCGAGGTTGGCCGGGCCCGGCGTGAGTTCGGCGTAGCGCAGGGCGAGGTGACGGCCGGTCCTGACGGCCTCGGTGCGCCTCATCGCCGGATGGCGGCGAAGGAAGGCGAGCAGCCCCTCGGGTCCGGCGCCGTCCGGGTAATCGAGAAGCAGCAGGAACTGCGGATCTCGGGCGGCCACCGCTTCCCAGGATGCCGTTCCCCAACTGCCCGGCAGCTCGTCCATCACGTTCCTGGCGCCGGCGGCCTCGATCAGCGCGGTCGGCATCGCGCCGCGTCCGGCGGTGAAGGGCCGGTCCTCGCCCGAGTCGTAGACGAACACGCGGGTACCCGGGCCCGGGCCGGTCCGGCGGGCGACCGCGTCGAGTCGGGATCGCCATTGCGACACCAGTTCCCCGGCGCGGTCTTCGACGCCGAAGATCGTGCCCAGCTTGAGGACATCGCCGAACAGCAGGTCCATCGTGGCTCGCGGGCGTCGTGCGTCGATGTGGATGCAGCTCTCGGCGAGCACCATCGTGCGGATGCCGTGGCGCGAGAGGGTTGCCGGTGTGACGTCGCCGCCGGGCCGCATCCCGTAGTACCAGCCGGCAAAGAAGAAGTCGGCCCGCGCGGCGAGCAGGGTCTCGAGCGACGGGTACTTGGGCGCCAGTTCGGGGATCGCGCCGAGGGCCTCTCTGAACGCCGCATCGGGCCGGTGCCAGCCGGTGATGCCGGTCACGCCGACGAGGTGGTCCCGCAGGCCGAGCGCCAGCACCATCTGGGTCATGTTCAGGTCGTGCACGACCGCGCGGCGGGGCGCCGCGTCGAAGCGCACCGGCTCGCCGCAGCGCTCGACCGTGACCGGGTGAGCGAGTGTCGGTGTCGGCCGGGCCGCTGCGGCCAGCGCGGTCGCAGCGAGGCCTGCCAGCATGCCGCGGCGGCCGGTCATCCCGTTATCCGATCGAAGACCAGGGCGGGACGGCCGTGGCGCGGATGTGTCGCGGTGAAGACGTCGAGGCCGAACACCTCGGCGACCAGTCCGGCGTCGAGCGCCTGCGCCGGCGGGCCGATCGCCGCGACGCGCCCGGCCTGCAGCACCAGCACCCGGTCGGCGAAGCCGGTCACCAGCGACAGTTCGTGCAGCACCGCGATCACGGTGATGCCCAGGCCCGCGACGAGTTCGAGCAGCTCGATGCGCGCGCGCAGATCGAGGTGGTTGGTGGGCTCGTCGAGCAGCAGCACGGCAGGCGCCTGCGCGAGCGCACGGGCCAGCCGCACGCGCTGACGTTCGCCGCCCGACAGCGTCGACAGTGCCCTGCCGCCGAGATGCGCAACGCCGCAGCGCTCGAGCGCGCGCGCGACGGCCGCGGCATGTTCCGCGTGGCCGCATCGCCCCTGGTGCGGCAGCCGACCGAGCGCCACGTAGTCGAGGACGTCGAAGCGAGCGTCGGCGGGCTCGTCCTGCCCGAGCACGGCGATCGCGAGGGCGCGCTCACGGCCGCCGAGGTCGTGGAGCACGCGACCGCCGAGTGACACGGTGCCGGCGCAGGGGTCGAGGCGTGCCGAGAGCAGCCGCAGCAGCGTGGTCTTTCCGGCGCCGTTGGGGCCGACCACGGCGATGCGCTCACCGGGCGCGACGCACAGGTCGAGGGGGCCCAGCAGCGTACCGCCGGCCGGGTTGCGGCGGGTCAGTCGGTCGATGTCCAGGCCGCTCATCGGGTTCGCTCGGGGCGGGCCGCTCAGAACTCGTGGCGCAGCGAGAGTTCGACGCTGCGGGGTGCGCCGAGCAGGATCTGGTCCGGGTAGAAGGGATCGCTCCAGATGGCGTAGCGCCGGTCGGCGAGGTTGCGCACGCGCAGCATCACGCGGGTCCGGGGCATCACGTCGGCGGCGATGCTCGCGTCCGCGACCGTGTACGCGGCGAGACGCACGGTGTTCGCATCGCTGTGCTGGCGTTCGCCGACGTGCCGCAGCATGCCGCCGACTTCGAACGGAACGCCCGCGGCGAAGCGGTATGACGCACCGGCATTGGCCACGACCGGGGGCGCGTTGGGCGGGGTGTTGCCGCTGAACGAGCCGCCTGCGAAGTCGTAGCGCTCGTAGCGGGTGCGGTTCAGGGCGAGGTTGCCCCAGACTCGCCAGTTCGGCGCAGGATCGAGCGACACGCCGAACTCGGCGCCGCGCGACTGCATCGCGCCGGCCAGCGCGAGAGCACGGCCGCCCTGCGCGGCGTACACGTTGCCGCGCTCGATGTCGTAGAGCGCGACGGTCCATGCGCCGCGCTGCCGCGGCAGGCTCTGCTTCATCCCGATCTCGGTCGTGCGGGTCCGGGTCAGCTCGAGCGGCTGATCGGCGCGCAACAGGAACAGATTGTTCGCGGCGACGTCGGTGCCGGTGGCCACCTGACCGTACAGCGTCAGCGTCGGCGATGCATCCCAGGTCGCGCCGACCCGGCCGGTCGTCGGCCGCCAGGTCTTCGCGAACGGGAAGCCCGGCCGCGATACGCCGGCTGCGTTCGCCGAGCTGCGCTCAAGGTCGATCGACTCGGTGCGCACGCCGAGGATCAGTGCGAACGCGGGCGTGAGCTTCAGGCGGTCCTCCAGCGCGAAGGCGAGGTTGCGGATCGCGGCCGTCTGCAGAGCGGTGGTCAGCAGCCCGTACGAGCCGCGGTCCGGATCGATGAGGCTCACGCTGTCGCCGGGGAAGTTGGCGGCACCGGGGCGGCCGAAGTCGATGTCGCTCCATTCGAGGGCTGCGACCAGCTGGTTGTCGCGGCCCGCGACGCGGGCGTCCCACTGCAATTCGGTCTTGTTGCCGACCGTGGTCTGGTCGTGGCCGACGAAGAAGCGCTCCCGATCGACGAGGCCGGTGACCGCGTTGAATGCCGTCACCTCGTTGTTGAACCATTCGCGTTCGGCCGCGTACCGGTAGAACTGCGTACGCAGCACCAGGGACGGCTCGATGCGCCAGTCGAAGCCGCCGCGCAGCCAGGACTCATCGGCGGTGTTGCGGTTGTCGAGCACGTTGTAGTTGGTGCGCAGCGTGCGGCGATCGAGCGTCACCGCACCGAGGTCCGTACCGTTGAAGCCGGACACGTAGGTGCCCGAGACGATGCCGTCGGCGCTGTTCGCGCCGGTGGCCGCGACCGACACCAGCGGCGTGCCCCAGTAGCTGCTGGCGCGGTCCTTCTTGAACTCCACGGCGCCGAACACCTTCAGACCGGGCCGGGCATGCCAGTCGACGCCCGCCGACAGATGCCAGCCCCGGCTCGCCGTGTCGTCGACGAATCCGTCGCTCGCGGTCCGATACAGGTCGAAGCGGTAGTCGAGCTCGTCGATGGCCGAGGTGCCACCGGAGCCGAATCCGCTGCGCACGGTGCCGAACGAGCCGACGGACAGGTCGAGCTCGTTGCGCACCTGGCCGCGGTGCGGACGCTTGGTGATCAGGTTCACCGCGCCGCCCGAGGCGCCCTCGCCCGACATCAGCGATGCGGACCCCTTCAGGAACTCGATCCGCTCGAGGTTGCCCGCGTCCATCACGCGCGATGTCATGTTGGGCGGACCGATCTTGATGCCGTTGTAAAGGGTGTTCAGCAGACTGTTGCCGAAGCCGCGCATCGAGAAATTGGCCGGTTCCGCCGGAAAGTCTCCGGCGGTCACGCCGATCGCACCCAGTGCCGCCTCCGAGACGCTGCGGATGCCGCGCTCGCGCATCACCGCCTGGGGGATCACGTCGATCGAGGCCGGCGTGTCCCTGACGCTCAGGCCCAGGCGGGACGCCGACTGCGCCTCCTCGGACAGCGAGCCGGCGGGCTCCGGCCGGGCGGTGACCAGCACGCTCGGAAGCGTCGCAGCGGGCGTGACGTTCTGGGCGCAGGCGGCGTCCCACGCCCCGACGGACAGGACGCACGAGGCGATGGCGCCGGGGCGCCACGTGCGTGCGGAGGGGAAGACGCGGGTCGGGGAGGTCGGTCTGGACATCTGGAGTCTCCGGGCCGTGCCAGGGCCTTGTCGTTAATGCAAATGCATATGCAATAGCATAGCATCACGCAGCGGCGCGGTTGCCCGCATAATCACGACCATGCAGAGAGCGACGCGACAGCGATCAGCGATCCGCGACGCGATCGTCGCGGCGGGGCGCCCGCTGTCGCCCCAGGAAGTGCTCGAATCGGCGCGCGGCTCGGTGCCCGCGCTGAGCCTGGCCACCGTCTATCGCAATTTGAAGCTGCTGGCCGACGAGGGTGAGATCGAGCCGGTGCGCCTGCCCGGCGACAGCGCCCGCTACGAATCGACCGGTCACGCCCATCACCACCACTTCCAGTGCACGGCCTGCCAGCGGGTGTTCGACGTGCATGCGTGCCCCGGCAACCTCGCGAACCTGGCACCCGCGGGGTTCACGGTCGAAGCCCATGACCTGACGCTCTACGGGCGCTGCAGCGACTGCCAGCCCAGGAGGCGGGCGGCGGCCGCGCCCCGGGCGCGGGGTGGCCGGGGCGGCACCTGAACGGCGCAGCGGGCGAGCGCGCCGCTGCCGGGGGTCGGTAGGGGACGGTCCGGCCTCAGCGCCGCGCTGTGCCGCTACATCACCCGGCCGGCGTTGTCGGACGAGCGCATCCAGGTGAACGAGGCAGGGCAGGTGGAGTTGGCGCTCAAGACGCCGTGGCGAGACGGCACGACGCACCTGGTGATGAGCCCGCTGGAGTTCATGCAGCGGCTGGCGGCGCTGGTGCCGCGGCCGAGGCTGCACCTGATCCGGTACCACGGGGTGCTGGCGCCCAACGCGAAGCTGCGGGCGCGGGTGGTGCCGCAGCAGCCGCCCGCTCT
>CAYNRU010000054.1:0-2384 GCA_964399635.1 uncultured Bordetella sp. | reverse complement strand
GGTGCGTGAGGATCTTGCCGATCACCGCACGCTCCAGGATCGCCGCGATGATCTTCACCTGCCCGGCGCCGCACCTCGGGCAGCGCCGCAGGTCGATGTCGAACACCCGCTTCAACAGCCGCGCCCAGCCCATGCGCTGCGAGCGCGCCCGCACTGGCTCGACTTCCTCGCACTCGGCGCGCGCCTCGACTTCGGTGGCCGCGTGCCCCGGAGCGGGCGGCTGCTGCGGCACCACCCGCGCCCGCAGCCTTGCGTTGGGCGCCAGCACCCCGTGGTGCCGGGAGGGGGCGTGCAGACCTTCGCAGGTTCACGCTCACCCGTGATGCTGGGATCGGCGTCGCGAGCCTGCACGTCGTCGCGACGGCGTTCGGTGCCGAAGTGCCTTCGTCGCTTGCCAGAGTGAGCAACGAGGTCGATGGCCTGTCGTATCGGGCTCCGGGCGTGGGTCTGACGAACTCAGTCTATGCGCCATTGGCGGGCGTATCGGCGGCGGAAGGCGGAGTTTTGAGGTAGCCCAGCAGGGCGCGGGCAACGCGATCGCGCAGATCGGCCGGTGGCGTACGACCGGCCATCGCGTCCGCTTCGATCATTGCCTTGGCGATGACAAAGATGTCCTGCACGTCGCTCGGTCGGGGCGGCGCCGCGAGTTCCGATGCATGGCGCTGCAGCAGGGTCGTGACCGCGACGCCGATCCGCTGTTCGTGTTCGCGCAGCCGCGGCCCGAGCGGCAGGCGCGCTTCCTCGTGATCGAGCGCCGCGGCCAGCAACGGACGCGCGTACTGCTGCGCGATGCCGATGTCCACCAAGCCCAGCAGCGCCTCTCGCAGCGAGCGGTCCTGATGCGCGGCCACGCAGGACTCGATGCTGGCTGCGAGCGCCGCCTCGTGCCGGTCGATCAGGGCCGCGACCAGTGCGGACTTGTTCGGGAAGTACTGGTACAGCGATCCGACGCTGACGCCGGCGACCTCGGCCACGCGGTTGGTATTGAACCCAGCCAGCGACTCGCGCCCAAGAACGCGAGCCGCCGCAGCGAGGATGGTCTCCACCGTGTCGGCCGAGCGGGCCTGGCGGGGCGATTTTCTCTGGCGCAAATCGATGCGGGGCATGGTCGAACCTCGATGCGCAAGACGCGAGTACAGATTATGAACAATTGCTTGCATTATTGCTACGGCTGCATCCGTGGCCGTACTCGATCGCAGCGCAACCTCGTGGAGCTGAAGATGAACTCGCTTGACCCGCATTCCCCGCGGCCTTCGCCGCGTCGCCGCTTCAATTCTGTCGTGCTTCTCGCAGCGCTTGCTGCATCAGGCCTCGGCGGGCTGCTCGGGTCACGGCCCGTGAACGCTCAGCTGCGGCTTCGTCCGACTCCTTCCGACTTCGAGGGGCCGTACCGACCTGTCGAAGGTACGAACTGGGGAGGTATCGACCTGATGACGTCTCGCGATGCCGTTTCGCCGGGCAAGCCGGTGGTGCTTGCCGGCCGGCTGCTCGACACCGCCGGGCGACCCCTCTCCGGACTGCGGCTGCAGGTCTGGCAGGCCAATTCCACCGGCCGCTACGACTACCATCCGGCCGAGACGCCCGGCCATGGCCGCCCGGACCCGGCCTTCCGTGGCCACGGCGAGAGCGACATCGATGCCGACGGCTGGTACGCGTACCGGACGATTCGCCCGGGTGGCTACAAGCGGACGCTGTTCGGGTTCCTGCCCTGGACCTTCGTGCCTCACATCCACGTCGCAGTTCGGGCGGGCGAGCGCGACCTGCTGGTCACCCAGTGCGACCTCGACAAGGCGGTCGTGCAGCAGCCTGCCACTGCCCAGGCGGATCATGCCGAGCTGATGCGATCGGCCCCGATGCGAAGGCTCGCCGAGGCCGTCGGCGGTGCAGTCGTCGCACAGGCCGAACTGATCCGCTTCGATGTCGTGCTCGACCGACCGGCTTGAGCCGACTCGTACGGTGTGGCGGCGCAGCGCCCGGTGGTCAGTCGCCTGGGCGTCTGCCCGGGGACCGGTCGCCACTCTCGCCCGACGTCGGACACGCGTACTCAGGCGAGCGACTTGCCGACGATCTCCAGGAAGTCGGCCGAGCGGGCCTGCGACGCGACCCGTTCGAGCGCGGCGCGCATGGCGGCCTGGCGTGCGGGGTCGAACTTGCGCCAGCGGTCCATGGCGCGCGAGAGGAAGTTCCGGCCGCCGCGCTGGACACGCCGACTCGAAGGCCCGGGCCGGGGGATAGGAAATTCAGGGGATAGGAAATTCAAACGCCCTCACCCTGGCCCGGCGCAAGCGGCGGGTCGGATCCAAGGCGGCTGAACGGCGCGAAGCTGACCCGCTTCTCGCACCGGGCCGTGTCTGCGATCGGGCTGCAGGCGTTCACGGCGTGCG
>CAYNRU010000053.1:0-80841 GCA_964399635.1 uncultured Bordetella sp. | reverse complement strand
TGACGCGGAGGTGTACGAGCTGGAGATGGAGCGGCTGTGGTCGCGCACGTGGGTGTACGTGGGTCACGACAGCCAGGTGCCGCAGGCGGGGGACTATGCGACGGCGGACGTGGCGGGTCGGCCGGTGATCCTGGTGAGGGTCGAGGACGGGACGGTGCGCGTGCTGATGAACCGGTGCGCGCACAAGGGCGCGAAGCTGGTGAGCGAGGCGAGCGGTCACGCGGGGTCGTTCTTCCGGTGCCCGTACCACGCTTGGGCGTACGACCTGGACGGTGCGATCCGTGCGATCCCGCTTCGGGCGGGCTACGAGGGCACGCGCCTGAACGAGTGCGAGAACGGCCGCGGGCTGTCGGCGCCGGCCGGCGTCGCGGTCCACCGCGGTTTCGTGTTCGCCCGGCTGGAGGGCGAGGGCCCGTCCTTCGATGCATGGTCGGGGCCGCTGCGCGCGGTCATCGACAACCTCGCCGACCGCTCGCCGCAGGGCCGCCTGCGGGTGGCTGGCGCGCCCATCCGCTCGCTGGTGCGTGCCAACTGGAAGATGTACCTCGAGAACGTCAACGACACCGTGCATCCGCCGAGCACCCACCAGTCGGCCGCGGACGCCGCGGGCGCCGTGTGGGCCGGGCGCGGACCCGACGAGCCGCGGCCGATGTCGATGCAGCAGTTGCTGCCCTTCGGCTCGGGCTACGAGTTCTTCGAGCGGATGGGCGGGCGCGTGCATGCGTACGGGCACAGCATCCTCGGCACGCGGGCCAGCATCCACACACAGTACGCGGGGCTCGAGGGCTACGAGGCGGCGCTGCGCGCGGCGCACGGCGCGGCGCGGACCGCCGAGATCATGGCGTTCGCGCCGCAGAACGCCATCTGCTACCCGTCGGTGTCGTTCAAGGCCGTGCCGCAGGCGATCCGCGTGATCCGCCCGGTCGCGGTGGACCGGACGGTCGTCGAGGCCTGGGCCTTCCAGCCGGTGGGCGCGCCGCCCGAGCTGTCGCGGCGCGCGGCGATGTACAACCGGCTGGTGTTCTCACCGATGTCGGTGCTCGCGCACGACGACCTGCACGTGTTCGAGACCATCCAGTCGGCGCTGCGTGCGAGCGGCAACCCCTGGGTCAGCCTGCACCGCGGCCACCGCGACGGCGAGTCGGCGGTGCAGGACGCCGACGTCGGCGGTACCGACGAGCGCCTGATGCGCAATCAGTTCCGCGCCTGGCGCGACGCGATGGCGCGGTCCGCCTGCTGACCGGGTCCCGCCTGGCGGGCTCGCTGCGTCGCCGTGTCTCGGCCCGAGCTGCCCGGTGGCCGCTGCATCGGGATCCCGCTGCCGCAGCGCCCCCGCCGGGGCGCGACCCGTCACGCCCGGCGCGTCCGCCCCGCCGACGCCGCCACCAGCGCGTCCCTGAAGCGCATCGCCAGCGGATCGAGCTCGCTGGTGCGCCGCCAGATCGCGGCGATCGACATGCCGGGCAGCGCGGCAGCGCACGACAGCCGCTGCAGCGCCCCGCTGGCCACGTGCCGGCGCGCGAGCGCGAGCGGCGCGAGCGCGAGCAGGTCGGTGCGCGCGAGCAGCTCGAGGTTGGAGTGGACCGATGCCGATTCGATGACCGGCACCGGTGGGGGCAGGCCGCGCAGCAGGAACAGCTCGTCGAAGGCCAGCCGGGTCGAGGACGGCGCGGGCTGCAGGATCCATCCGCTGCGCGCCAGCGTACCGATGCCGATCGAACGCTTGCCGGCGAGCGGGTGACCGGCGCGCGCGACCACGCAGCGCGGCTCGTCGAAGAGATCGACCTGCGCGAACTGCACGGCGTCCTGCGACCGCGACACCGCCACGCCGAGCCGGCCCACGACGATGTCGAGCTCGCCGCGCAGCAGCTGGCCGGACAGGCCGTCCACCGTGCCCTCGGTGAGCTCGACCTGGACGGCGTCCGGGCCCGCCAGGAAGGCGCCCAGCGCCGCTGGCACCAGATCGAGCATCGCGAGCGTGAGCGACCCCACGCGCAGGCGCCTGCGCGCGTGCCGCTCGGCGAGCAGCGCCTCCCCGTGGGCCGCGTCCACCTCGGCGATCGCGGTCGAGAAGCGCCGCAGCGCGGCGAAGGCCCCCGCGGTGAGGGTCACGCCCTGCCGGCTGCGCTCGACCATCCGGATGCCGAAGATCGACTCGAGCTCGCGCAGCATCGCGCTGACCGCGGGCTGGGTCAGGTGCATCGCGTGGGCCGCCCGGGTGATCGAGCCCTCGCGGTGCAGCAGGCCGAGCAGCTGCAGGTGCCGCAGCTTCAGGTGGCCGTAGGCGAACTCGCGCGCGGACCGCGGCGCAGGGGGTGGTGAGGTCATAGAAGAAGTTTATGAGGTGATCCGAATTATGTGCTTTCCGCAGCGAAGGCGTTGTCGGACACTGATCCTGCGGACCCCTCTCCCGGACGACGAGATGATCAAGCGCATCGCAGCATCCGTGTCGGCGCTCGCCTTCACGGTCCTGACCGCCGGCATGCCGGCAACCGCCGACGCCCAGCCCTTCCCCTCCAGGCCGCTGCGGCTGGTCGTGCCCTACGCGCCCGGGGGCGGCACGGACTCGGTCGCGCGCATCGTCGGCGAGAAGCTCGGCGAGCTGCTCGGCCAGCCGGTCGTCATCGACAACAAGCCGGGCGCGGGCGGCGTGGTCGGCACCGAGCTGACCGCGCGGGCCGCGGCGGACGGCTACACGATGGTGCTGGGCAGCACCGCCACCCACGCGGTGAACCCGAGCCTCTACAGCAAGGCCGGCTACGACCCGATCGCCGACTTCGTCGCGATCTCGCCGCTCGCGACCACGCCGGCGCTGCTGGTGGTGAACGCGAGCCTGCCGGTGTCCAGCGTGGCCGAGTTGCTGGAGCTGATCCGCAAGCGCCAGGGGTCGGGCGGGCTGACCTACGCGTCGGCGGGCGCGGGCTCGATCCAGCACATGGCGGGCGAGCTCTTCAAGTCGCAGACCCGGGTGGACGTGCTGCACGTTCCCTACAAGGGCGCCGGCCCCGCGATGACCGACCTGCTCGCCGGCCATGTGTCGATGGCCTTCGACACCATGCCCTCGGCGATGCCCCAGGTGCGCGCCGGCAAGATCAAGGCGCTGGGCATCAGCTCCGCCAAGCGCCATCCGGCGCTGCCCGACGTCCCGACCATCGGCGAGACCGTGCCCGGCTACGAGCTGGTGACCTGGTACGGACTGTTCGCACCGCGCGGCACGCCGCCCGCGGTCGTGGAGCGCATCAGCGCGGAGGTCGGCCGTGCGCTCGCCAGCCCCGACGTCCAGGAGAAGTTCAAGGCGGCGGGCCTCGACGCGTACTGGAGCACGCCCGCGGAGTTCGCCGCGCTCGTCCGGGCCGAGGTGCCCAGGATGCGCAAGCTGATCGAGCAGGCCGGCGCGAAGGCCGACTGATATGGATGTAAGCACCGCCGCCGCGGTACGCCCCGTCGACACCGTCGCCTTCGACAACATCGACCGGCTGATCAACGTCGAGATGCGCAGCCGCGGGCTGCCGCGCGGCCTGAAGTGGCCGATGTTCGAGATGGCGCGCGAGGTCGCCGGCGGCCCGCTGGTGCTGGCCGCCGCGCTCGAGTTCGACCGGCCGCCCGCGCGCGTGCTGATCCTGAGCGGCGCAGCGGTGCCCGACCACATGCCGGTCGGCGAGAACGACGGCCCGATCGGGTCGGTGGTGCTCGCGCGAGCGCTGGTGCGCATTGGTCACGCGGTCACGATCCTCACCGACCCGGTGGCGGCCGAGCCCTTCCGCGGGCTGCTGCGCAGCATCGGCATGGAGCGCGAGGTGCCGGTGCTCGAGATCGGCCTGGACGATTGGGCCCTGCAGGAGCGCCTCGCCCGAGAGCACGACGTCGTCTGCGCCATCGAGCGGCTGGGCGGCAATGTCAACGGCATCATCTACGGCGCGACCGGTGTGTCGCGGGCGCCCTTCCGGGCCAACCTCGACCACCTGGTCCGGACGGCCCGCGCGCTGGGCCGGCGCACGGTCGGCATCGGCGACGGCGGCAACGAGATCGGCTTCGGCAACCTGCATCCGCGCCTGTCCGAGGCGCTGCCGCGCTATGCGTACGCCGACGTGACGCCCTGCGGCGGCGGCGTGTACTCGGTCGTCGAGACCGACGTGCTGCTGGTGTCCAACACCTCCAACGTCGGGGCCCATGCTGTCGCGGCCGGCCTCGCCCTGCTGCGCCGCGACGCGTCGCTGTGCCACACCGCGGCCGAGGAGCTCGCGCTCGCCCACGTGGGCGTTGGGCTCGGCCTGATCGACGGCGGCAACGGCCAGCTGCGCCCCTGGTGCGACGGCATCCCGCCCGCCGCCAACGCCGCGGTGGTCGAGGTGCTGCGCACCATCGTCACGCAGTCGCTCGCCCCCGGCGAGGATCGCCGCTTCTGAGCCCTCGCGCGCGGTGCCCGCGCGCGGCCCGCCCCCTTCCTTCCGGCAGCCACCCATGGACACCCGTCGCGAACCGCTCGCCAACCTGCCCCGGCTGGAGGCCCACCTGGACGCTGCCCGCCTGGACGCCGTCGTGCTGCGCTCCGGACAGAACTTCACCTACCTGTCGGGTGTGGTCTACCCCGGCACGCTGGCGCGCCACCAGGATCTCGCCGACTCCACGCGCGCGGTGCTGCTGGTGTGGCCGCGCAGCGGCACGCCCGTGATCGTCGCGAACCGGACGGCCGCGGGCCTCGCGCAGCGCGATGCCTGGAACGCGCGCGTCGAGCTCTACGAGGGCTATGTCGAGTCGCCCTTCGACAAGGTCGCCGACGTGCTGCGCGACATGGGCCTGTCGCATGCGCGAGTCGGATTCGAGAAGGACTACGTGAGCGCGCGCGACTGGGAGACCGTCGGCGCACGGCTGCCTGGCATGGCGCGGGTCGACTGCACCAGCCTGATGAACCGTGTGCGCTGGGTCAAGACGCCCGGGGAGGTCGCGCTGATCCGTCGCGCGGCGGCGTTGCTCGACGAGGTCTACCTGGAGGTGTTCGGGCGCATCCGTGCCGGCGATACCGAGCGCAAGATCCACGCCGACATGATCGCGACCTCGCTGCGCCGGGGCTTCGAGTGGGCGCACGGCATCCTCAACACCGACAAGAACACGATCGCCTATGCGGGCGAGAGCGACACCGTGGTCCGTCGCGGCGACGTGGTGCGCACCGACTACGTGGCCTACCTGAACGGCTATCCCGGGCACCAGTCGCGCAACGTGATCGTGGGCGCGCCGTCTGCGGCGCAGCTCGAGGAGTACCGGATCAACCTGGAGATCTACCGCGCGACCATCGACCGCTGCCGCGCGGGCACGCGGGTCGGCGACCTGTTCGACTACGTGATGGCCGAGTTCGGCCGCCACGGCTGGGCCTACAAGTCGCTGCTGGTGGGCCACGGCGTGGGCGCGTGGTGGCACCAGCAGGAGCCGATCCTGCGGCGCGGCTCGGACGTGGTGCTGGAGTCGGGCATGGTGCTCGCGCTCGAGCCGCACAAGGACCACTGGCACGTCCAGGACATGATCCTGGTGGGCGAGGGCGCGCCGCAGCTGCTGTCGGACGGGTTCGATACCGACGGGCCCTACGTGGTGCCTGACGCCGGCTAGCCGCGGCGCGGGCAGCCGGGCCCCCAGCCCGCCCGCCCCCGCGCCCGATGCGGGCGGACCCGCTCAGGCGCGGGCGAGCGCCGTTTCGGCCAGCCTGACCCAGAACGCCGCGCCCACCGGCAGCACCGAGTCGTTGAAGTCGTAGCCTGGGTTGTGGACCATGCAGCCGCCGACGCTGCCGGTGCCGTTGCCCAGCCACACGTAGGCGCCGGGGCGTGCGCGCAGCATCCACGCGAAGTCCTCCGAGCCCATCGCCGGCCTGGGCGTCAGCGACACGCGGTCCTTGCCGACCAGCGCCTGCGCGACGCGCGCGCACAGCGCGGCCTCCTCGGCGGTGTTCACCGTGGGCGGGTAGCGGCGCTCGTAGCGCACCGAGATCGTCGCATCGTGCGACAGTGCCGTGCCCTCGCACAGCCGGCGGATGCGCTGCTCCACCTGCTCCTGGACGGCTTCGCTGAACGCGCGCACCGTGCCGCCGATCACCGCCTCGTTGGGGATGATGTTCCAGGCGGTGCCGGCGTGGAACTTGGTGACCGACACCACGGCCGGCTCGAGCGGGTCGAGGTTGCGGCTGACGATGGTCTGGAGCTTCTGGACGAGCTCGGCGCCCGCGGTGATCGGGTCGATGCCGTGGTGCGGCATCGCGCCGTGCGAGCCGCGGCCGGTGACGGTGATCTCGAAGATGTCGTAGGAGGCCATCATCGCGCCTTCGCGGACCGCGATCGTGCCGGCCTCCATGCCCGGGATGTTGTGCATGCCGAACACCGCCTGCACCGGGAACCTGTCGAACAGGCCTTCCTCGACCATCACGCGCCCGCCGCCCTCGTTCTCCTCGGCCGGCTGGAAGATCAGGTGCACGGTGCCGTCGAAGTTGCGGGTGGCAGCCAGGTGGCGGGCCGCGCCGAGCAGCATCGTGGTGTGGCCGTCGTGGCCGCAGGCGTGGTGCTTGCCGGGGTTGCGCGACGCCCAGGGCACGCCCGTGCCCTCCTGCATGTCGAGCGCGTCGAGGTCGGCGCGCAGGCCGATCGCACGGTCACTGTTGCCCGCGCGGATGCTCGCGACCACCCCGGTCTTGGCGAGCCCCTCGTGGATGGCGTCCACGCCGAAGCTGCGCAGCCGCTCGACGACGTAGCGCGCCGTGCCCACCTCCTCGAACGCCGTCTCCGGGTTGGCGTGGATGTGGCGCCGCCATTCGGTCATCTGCGGCAGGTATCGTCCGAGTTCCTCGATCGCGCCCATAAGGGTTCCGTATCCGTTGCGTGAGTGCCGGTGCGGGTCGCACCAGCCGCGACTCTATCCGTAACGCTCAGCTTTCGCCTCGGATGTTCCGTTCCCGGATGACCCGGGTCCAGCGCTCGGCCTCGCTGCGCAGCAGGGCGTCGAACTCCTCGCCGGACCCGGGCGTCACCTGGGTTCCCATCTTGTCGAGCCGCGCCACCACCTCCGGCACGGCGAGCGCGGCCGCGATCTCGTCGGACAGGCGCCGGACGATCGGGCGCGGCGTGCCGGCCGGCGCGACCAGCCCGTACCACGGCAGGAACATCGCATCCGCGAAGCCCGCCTCGGCCACGGTCGGCACGTCGGGCAGGTCGTTCCAGCGCCGCGGCGCGCTGATGGCGAGCGCCCGCAGGCGGCCCTCGAGGATGTGCGGCCGTGCCAGCGCCGCCGTCACCAGCCCGAAGTGGACCTGGCCGCTGGCGATGTCCGGAATCATCTGCGGCTGGCCGGGGTAGCGCACGTCGATCATCTGCAGTCCGGTCAGCGAGAAGAACAGCTCCTGCCCGAGGTGGTTGGAGGTGCCCACGCCGGGGTTGCTGACGGTGAGCTTGCCCGGCTGGCTCTTCACGTACTCGACCAGTTCCTTCATCGACCGGGCGGGCGACGAGGGCGTGACGACGAACACGTTGGGCGGCGCGCCGATCAGGCCCACGCCGACGAAGTCCGAGGTCTTGAACTTCGCGTTGGGCGACAGCAGCGGCTGGGTCACCGTGGCCGGCGTGGCGGCGAGCAGGGTATAGCCGTCGGCCGGCGCGCGGGCGGCGGCCTCGGTGCCGATGTTGCCGTTGGCGCCGGGGCGGGGCTCGACGACGAAGGGCTGCTTGAGCGTGACGGCCAGCCGGTCGGTGACCGAGCGGATCACCAGGTCTACGACGCCGCCCGCGGGGAAGGGCACGATCACCCGGACGGGCTTGGCGGGCCAGGCGTCCTGGGCGCGCGCGGCGCCGGGCAACAGGCCCGCGGGCAGGGCGGCGGCGGCGGCGACGGCGAGCCGGCGGCGCAGGGGGTCGGGCGATCGGGTCATCGGGATGTCTCCATGGGTCGTGGTCCGTCGTGGCGGGCCGGTAGGTTGCGGGTCATCGTGGGGTCAGCGCGGTCAGTCTTGCAAGGGCGGCGTCGGTCTGCGCCACCAGCCGCGCGAAGATCGCCGCCAGCGGCTCCTCCTCGCGCAGCCAGGCGACGCCCTGGCCGGCGGCCTCGTAGATCAGCGGCTCGATGCCGTGCTCCTCGGCGCCGGCGAGCAGCGCGCCGGTGAGCGCCTGCTGCCAGGGCATCGCCAGCGGTGCGGGCGCGCCGGGGGCCGCCCAGGCGTCGCTCCAGGCGCTGCGCACCACGCGGCAGGGCTTGCCGCTGTGGGCGCGGGTGATCGTGGTGTCCTCGCTGCCGGCGGCGCGCAGCTTGGCCAGCAGCATCGGGTGCGTGCGGTTCTCGCGGGCGCCGAGCCAGGCGGTGCCGAGCCAGGCGCCCTGCGCGCCGAGCGCGAGCGCCGCCGCCACCTGCGCGCCGGTCGCGATGCCGCCGGCCGCGATCACCGGCACGTCGCCCGCGAGCTCGACCACCTGCGGCACCAGCGACATCGTGCCGATGGCGCCGGTGTGTCCACCGGCGTCGTGGCCCTGCGCGATCAGCACCTGCGCGCCGGCGGCGAGCGCCGCGCGCGCGTGCCGGGGCGAGCCGACCAGGGACAGCGTGGTCTTGCCGGCGGCCCGCACCCGGGCGACGACGTCGACGGGCAGGCCGACCGCGGTCGCGACGCCGTCCACGTCGGACCCGAGCACCGCGTCCACCTGGGCCGCGAACAGGGCGCGCGTGCGGACCGTCTCGGTGAAGAAGGTGGGGCGGGTCGCGGGCGGCACCGCGTGCTCGCGGCGCAGCGCCTCGACGAAGGCCCGGTGCGCGTCGGGTATCGCCGCGCATCCGGCCTGCGCCTGAGCCGCGTCGGCGGGCATGCCAGCGGGCAGCATCAGGTCGACCCCGAACGGGGCGCCGCCTACCGCATCGCGCAGCCGCGCGAGCAGCGCCGGGATCCGCTCGGGCAGCTCGCGCGCAACGCCGAACACGCCGTAGCCGCCGGCGCGGCTGACCGCAGCGGCCACCTCGAGCGTGTGCGAGAAGCCGAAGATCGGCCGCTCGATGCCCAGCAGCTCGCAGACCGGGGTGCGCCAGCCGGGCTCGCGCACCGTGCCCGCCGCCCCCGCGCTCACGCGGCCCCGCCCGTGTCGGCCATCCGGGCCTCGAAGGCGTCGAGGTCGAGGCAGGGATGGCGCATCGCGGCGGCGTCGCGCAACACCTGCCGGCCGATCACCGACTTGTGGATCTCGCTTGCGCCCTCGCCGATCTGGTTGAGCTTGGCGTCGCGCATGAAGCGCTCCAGCGGGAACTCCTTCAGGTAGCCGTTGCCGCCGAAGAGCTGCAGGCAGTCGGTGGTCACCTGCATGCCCAGGTCGGTGGCGTGCAGCTTGGCCATCGAGGCATAGGTGGGCACGTCGGGCTCGCCGCGGTCGTAGCGCTCGGCGCAGCTGTACACCAGGCAGCGCGCCGCCTCGATCCGCGTCGCCATGTCGGCCAGCATCCACTGCACGCCCTGGTGCTCGCCCAGCCGGGTGCCGAAGGTGCGGCGCCGGCCGCACCACTGCGCGGCCATCTCGAAGGCGCCCTGTGCCCGCCCCAGCGCGATCGCGGCATGACCGACGCGTGCGCGCACCAGCGTGTCCTGCGCGAGTGCCATGCCCCCGCCCTCGCGCCCGAGCAGCGCGTCGGCGGGCACCCGCGCGCCGCGCAGGAAGACCTCGGCGATCGGCACGCCCGCCCAGCCCATCTTCGGCTGGATCGGGCCTACCGACAGGCCGGGCGCGTCGCGCGGCACCAGGAAGGCCGACAGGCCGCGCGCGCCGCGCGCCTCGCCGCTGCGCGCGACCACCACGAACCAGTCGGCGACCGGCGCTCGCGTGATGTAGCGCTTGACGCCGTCGAGCACCCAGCCGTCGCCCTCGCGGCGCGCGGTGCTCGCCAGCCCGCCGACGTCGGAGCCCGCGAGCCGCTCGGTCAGCGCGAAGGCCGACTGCAGCTCGCCCCGGGCGAGCCGCGGCACCAGGTCGGCTGCGATCGCGGGCGACGCGCCGGCGGCGATCGGGCGGCCGGCGAGGTCGGTGCCGGTGACGATCGAGGCGGCGGCGCTGCACACGCGTGCCGTCGCCTCGATGATCCGCACCCGCAGGCGCATCGGCGCCTCGGTGCCGCCGAGCGCGCGCGGAAAGCCGGTCGCGACGATCCCCTCGGCGCACAGCAGGCGGAAGGTCTCCCAGGCGAAGGTGTCCTGCTCGGCCACCGCCGCCGCGCGCGGGCCGATCTCGCTGTCGGCGAGCGCCACCGCGCGCGCGAGCATCGCAGCCTCGCTCCGGGCGGTCCATTCCTCTGAGGGTGCGTGCATGGGGCGTGTCTCCGGAGATGGGGCGGGTCAGGCGTGATCGCGCAGCAGGTGCTTCGCGATGTTGAGTTGATGGATCTGGCTCGTGCCCTCGTAGAGCCTGAAGAGCCGCACGTCGCGGTACAGGCGCACGATCGCGTGGTCCTCGATGTAGCCCGCGCCGCCGAGGATCTGCACCGCGCGGTCGGCGACCCGGCCGCAGGTCTCCGAGGCGAACAGCTTGCACATCGACACGTCCTGCGTGACGTCCTCGCCCGCGTCGCGTCGCCGCGCGGTCTCGAGCACCAGCGCGCGCGCCGCCGCGATCTCGGTCGCGCTGTCGGCGAGCATCGCCTGCACCAGCTGGAACTCGCCGATCGGCTGGCCGAACTGCCGGCGGCTGCGGGCGTGCGCGACCGCCTCGTCGAGCAGGCGGATGGCGGGTCCCACGCACAGCCCGGCGAGGTTGATGCGCTGCTTGTTGAGCGCGCGCATCGCCGAGCGGAAGCCCTGGCCGGGCAGGCTGCCGAGCACCGCGTCGGCGGGTACCCGGCAGTCCTCGAGGATCACCTCGCCGACCGGCGAGCCGTGCTGGCCGAGCTTGCGGTAGGCGGGGCCGGCCTCGAGGCCGGGCGTGCCGCGCGGGATCAGGAAGGCGGTGATGCCGGCGGCGCCGCGCACCGCGTCGTCGGTCCGCGCGAAGACGGTGAACAGGTCGGCGATGGGCGCATTGGTGATGTAGCACTTGCGACCGTCGATCCGCCATCCCGGCTCGCCGCCCGGGCCCGCCGCGGGCACGGCCCGGGTCTGCAGCGCGGTCGCGTCCGAGCCGGCCTGCGGCTCGGTGAGCGCGAAGCAGCCGGTCAGCTCGCCGCTCGCCAGGCGAGGCAGCCAGCGGCGCTTCTGCGCCTCGGTGCCGTCGACGATCAGCGCCTCCGACGCGATGCCGGTGTTGCCTCCGAAGCGCGCGCGGATCACCGGCGCAGCTTGCGAGACCTCGATGTTGACCCGCGCGAGCTCCTCGGTGGTGAGGCCCGCGCCGCCGTACTCCCGGGGGATGCTGTGGCCGAACAGGCCGAGCGCGCGCATGCGCTCGACCAGCGGCTCGGGGATCAGGTCGTCGCGGTCGATCGCGGCCTCGAGCGGGATGCACTCGTCGCGCACGAAGGCGCGCAGCTCGGCCAGCAGCGCCTCGAGGCGCGCGGTGTCTCGGATCACGGTCGGGAACTCCTGGAGGGCGAGGTTTCGGCGCGGCACGCCGATTCGATGCGGCGGGCGGTCTCGATCATCGCCGGGACGACCTCGTCGAGCAGCCGCTCGGCGTCGGCGGCGCGGCGCGTGCCGGCGTGCAGGGCGAGCGTGCAGTTGATGGCGACGGTCTCGGCGTGCAGCGACTGGCGCAGCGGCATCGCGACCGCGTGCACGCCGGGACGCCTTGACCACTGTCCGGTGCCGTGGGTCCAGCCGCGGCGTCGGAACGCGTCGCGCTCGGCGTCGATCAGCGGGCGCTCGTCGCGCAGGCGCTGCGGGTCGTCGACCTTGAGCCGGTTGAGGATCGCCGCCTGCTCGGCGGCGGGCCGGGCCAGCACCAGCGCGCGGCCGATCGCGGTGGTCAGCAGCGGCAGCGGGCTGCCGATGTCGGGATGGAAGGCGTTGCCCCGGTCGCCGCGGCAGCTGTCCAGGTAGACCGCGCACAGCCGGTCGCGCGTGGCGAGGTTCACGGTGCAGCGGGTCTCGCGGGCCAGCTGCTCGAGCCAGGGCCGCGCGACCTGGCGGATGGGCATCCCCGCCAGCAGCGGGTAGCCGAGCGCCAGCACGCCCGCCCCGAGCGAGACGCGCTGGTCGGCGCCGCGCGACAGGTAGCCCAGCAGCGTCAGCGTGTGGGTCATCCGCGAGACGGTGGCCTTGGGCAGCCCGGTGCGGTCGCACAGCTCGCGGTTGGACAGCGCGCGGTCGGCCGGCGTGAACGCGCGCAGCACCTCGAGGCCGCGCGCGAGCGCGATCGCGAACTGCCGGTCTCCGCTCGCGTCTGCGGATCGGAGCAGTCCGGGCGGCAGGCTGCGCGGCGAGGAAGGCGGGCGCGTGGTGCTCAAGGGCCGTGCGCTCCTGCGCGGGGATGGGCTTCGGGGCTCGCGAAACCGGCGAGGCGGGTGGGGCTTGCGGGGCGCAGCCGCCGCGCCCCGCGCTCCGCGGGTCTTCGGGTTCGATGCCGGCACGGCGGGCCCGACACGGACTCGATGAACCGCCTGAGCCTGCGGCGGATCGTCCCGCGCGCAGCGGGTCGCGGTCAACCCGCAGCGCAGGTCTGCGGCACGATTGTTTCGCTCTGCGGAACGGATGCTGACGCACGGCACGCCCGCGTGAGATAAGCGGAAGATCGCCGTCGACCCGCCCGCCCTGATGACCGCATCCGCCCCATCCGCCGCCCTGCTCGAGGGCGTGCGCATCCTCGACATGGCGACCGTCCTCGCCGCGCCGTTCGCAGCGACCCTGTGCGCCGACCTGGGGGCCGACGTGGTCAAGCTCGAGCTGCCCGACGGCAGCGACCCGCTGCGCCGCCTGTCGCCGGTGGAGGACGGGCACGCGCTGTTCTGGAAGGTCTCCAACCGCGGCAAGCGCGGCATCACGCTCGACGTGCGCAAGCCGGCCGGGCGCGACCTTCTGCTGCGCCTGCTGCCGCGCTTCGATGTGCTGGTCGAGAACTTCAGGCCCGGCACGCTCGAGCGCTGGGGGCTGGACCTCGCGACGCTGCGCGCCGCGCAGCCAGGGCTGGTGGTGCTGCGCCTGAGCGGCTTCGGCCAGACCGGCCCGATGAGCGCGCGTCCCGGGTTTGCGCGGGTGTTCGAGGCGATGAGCGGCTTCACGAACCTGTGTGGGCCGGCGGGCGGGCCGCCGATGCACATGAACTACCCGGCGGGCGACGTGATCGCGGGCGTGTTCGGCGCGTTCTCGGTCGCCGCCGCGATCGCGCGTCGCCGCGCCCATCCCGACGAGGCGCCCGCCGAGATCGACCTCAGCGCGACCGAGGCGCTGCTGCGCATCCTCGACCCGCTGCCGGTGGAGTACGAGCGGACCGGCGAGGTGCGCGGGCCGGCGGGCAATCGCGCGACCTACACCGCGCCATCGAACATGTACCGGACGCAGGACGGCGTGTGGGTGACACTCGTCGCGTCGTCCGACCCGATCTTCGCGCGGCTGTGCGTCGCCATGGACGCGCCCGGGCTGGCGCTGGATCCGCGCTTCGGGTCGATGCAGGCGCGGACCGCCCACGCCGAAGCGCTCGACGCGCACATCGAGGCATGGTTCGCCGGCATGCGGGCCGATGCCGCGGTGGCCGTCTGCGAGCGCGAGGGCGTGCCGCTGAGCCGCGTCAACGACATCGCCGCCGTCATGACCGACCCGCAGTTCGCGGCGCGCGAGGCGATCGTTCGCCTGGCCGATCCGCAGCTCGGCAGCCTGCCCGCGCCCTGCGTCGTGCCCCGGATGGTGGGGGCGGCGCCGCTGCCCATGCCGCGCACCGGCCCTGACGTCGGCGAGCACAACCGAGAGGTCTGGGCCGAGGTCGGCGTGGACGATGCGATGCTCGCCGCGCTGCGGCGCGACGGCGTCGTCTGAGCCGCGCGGCGCGCCGTCGATGACCGCTCCGGCGCCTGGCGGCGCGGGCAGCCGTACCGACCCCCGGGGCAGGCCCCCGATCCGATACCGACTGGAGACACGACGATGACCGAGACCTACCGGGCCTGGCGGCTCGAGCGCGAGGACGAGCCCGGCCTGGGCGCCGTCCGCGACCTGCCCCTGGATGCGCTGCGCGCCGCCGGCGGCGTTCTGGTGCGCGGCGCCTGGGCGGGCGTCAACTACAAGGACGCGCTGTCCGCAGGCCGCCGCGCGAAGATCGTGCGCCGGTATCCGTGCACGCTGGGCATCGAGGTCGCGGGCACGGTGGAGGCCTCCGACGATCCGCGCTTCTCGCGTGGGGATCCGGTGATCGTTCACGGCTTCGGGCTGGGGGCGGACCGCGACGGCGGCTTCGCGCAGTACCTGCAGGCGCCGGCCGCGCAGGTGGTCCGGCTGCCCGCGAGCCTCGCGCTGCGCGAGGCCGGCATCGTCGGCGTCGCGGGCTACACCGCCGCGCTCGCCATCGACGCGATGCAGCACAACGGGCTCGTGCCCGGGGCCGGCCCGGTCGCGGTGAACGGCGCCACCGGCGGCGTGGCGTCGCTCGCGATCGACATGCTGGCGGGGCTGGGCTTCGAGGTGCACGCGCTCACGCGCCAGCCCGACGACGGCTGGCTGCGCGGCTTGGGCGCCGCCGATGTGGGGCCGCCGCAGGCGGTGGGCCCGCGCCCGATGGAGTCGGCGCGCTGGGCGGGTGCGGTCGATTCGCTCGGGGGCGCGGCGCTCGACGGGCTGCTGCGCACCCTGCAGCCCGACGGCGTGGTCGCGTCCTTCGGCAACGCGGCGGGCAACGACCTCGCCACCTCGGTGCTGCCCTTCATCCTGCGCGGCGTGCGACTGCTGGGCATCAACGCCAACAGCGCGATGCCGCTGCGCGAGCGGATCTGGGCGCGGATAGGGTCCGACCTCAGGCCGCGGCACGCGGCCGGGATCGGGCAGTCGCTGCGGCTCGACGAGCTGCCGCGCGCCTTCGAGGCGCTGCTGGCCGGGACGGGGCGGGGGCGCTTCGTGGTGGACCTGCGCGGCTGACGACGCGCCGGCCCGGCGGCGCGCACGCCCGGGCCGCGCGCCCTCAGGCGGCCTGCAGCCTGGAGGTCGCGAGCCCCAGGCGCGCGCGCGCCGACTGGTATTGCGCGACCAGCCGCGCCACGTACTCGCCCGCGCCCGGCACGTCGCCGATCGCGCCGATGCCCTGGCCGCAGCCCCAGATGTCCTTCCAGGCCTTGCTCTTGGCGCTGCCGCCCGACCCGAAGGCCATCTTGCTCGGGTCGCTCTCCGGCAGGTTGTCCGGGTCCATCCCGGCCGCCACGATCGAGGGCCGCAGGTAGTTGCCGTGCACGCCGGTGAACAGGTTCGTGTAGACGATGTCGTCGGCCGTGCCGTCGACGATCGCGCGCTTGTAGGCCTCGCTCGCGTTGGCCTCACGGGTCGCGATGAAGGCCGACCCGATGTAGCCGAAGTCCGCGCCCATCGCCTCGGCCGCGAGCACGGCGCCGCCGGTGGAGATCGAGCCCGACAGCGCGATGGGGCCGTCGAACCAGGCCCGCGTCTCCTGCACCAGCGCGAACGGCGACTGCACGCCCGCGTGGCCGCCGGCGCCTGTGGCCACCAGGATCAGTCCGTCGGCGCCCTTCTCGATCGCCTTGTGCGCGAACTTCTGGTTGATCACGTCGTGCAGCACCATGCCGCCGTAGGAGTGGATCGCCTCGTTGACGTCGACGCGCGCACCGAGCGAGGTGATCACGATCGGCACCTTGTGCTTGACGCAGGCCGCGACGTCGTGCTCGAGCCGGTCGTTGGACTTGTGCACGATCTGGTTGACGGCGAAGGGCGCCGACGGCCGCTCGGGATGCGCGCGGTCGTACTCGGCGAGCTCGGTGGTGATGCGCACCAGCCACTGGTCGAGCACCTCGGCCGGGCGCGCGTTGAGCGCCGGGAACGAGCCGACGATGCCGGCCTTGCACTGGGCGATCACCAGGTCGGGGTTCGACACGATGAAGAGCGGCGAGCCGATCACCGGGATCGTCAGGCGTCGTTTGAGTTCCTGCAGCGTCATCGTCTGTCCTCAAGGGGGGCCGGTCGGGGTCCGGCGAGAGCATACACGGCCGCCTCCCGGCCGGCGCGCGCGCCAGGCGGTAGACTTCCCGCCAGACACCGACAGGAGACGCGATGAAAGCAGTGCTGTGCAAGGAATGGGGACCGCCTGGGCAGCTGGTGGTCGAGGACGTGGCCGGACGCGAGCCCGGCCCCGGCGAGGTCCGCGTGCGGGTGCGCGCCGCAGGCGTCAACTTCCCGGACGTGCTGATCATCCAGAAGAAGTACCAGGTCCAGCCGGCGCTGCCCTTCACCCCCGGCTCGGAAGCCGCCGGCGAGGTGATCTCGGTGGGCGAGGGCGTGAGCCACGTGAAGGCGGGCGACCGCGTGATCGCGTTCGCGGGCATCGGCAGCTTCGCCGAGGAGCTCGTCGCGCCGGCCGACAAGGTCGTGCCGATGCCCCCGGGCATGTCATTCGAGGTGGCCGCGGCATTCACGTTGACCTACGGCACCTCGTGGCACGCGGTCCGCGACCGCGCGGCGCTCAAGGCCGGCGAGACCATGCTGGTGCTGGGCGCGGCCGGCGGCGTGGGCCTGTCGGCGGTCGAGATCGGCAAGGCGATCGGGGCGCGGGTCATCGCAGCCGCCTCCACCGACGAGAAGCTCGCCGTCTGCCGCGAGCACGGCGCCGACGCGACGATCAACTACGAGAAGGAAGACCTTCGCGAGGCGATCAAGCGCGAGACCGGCGGCAAGGGCCCGGACGTGATCTACGACCCGGTCGGGGGCAAGTTCGCGGAGCCCGCGTTCCGCTCGATCGGGTGGCGCGGCCGCTATCTGGTGATCGGGTTCGCAAACGGCCAGATCCCGGCGCTGCCGCTGAACCTGATGCTGCTCAAGGGCGCCTCGGTGGTCGGCGTGTTCTGGGGCGACTTCACCCGGCGCGAGCCGCAGGCGAATCTCGCGGGCATGAAGGAGATGCTCGGCTGGCTGAAGGAAGGCAAGCTGCGGCCGCACATCTCGGGCACCTACCGGCTCGATCAGGTGCCCCAGGCGCTCGAGGACATGGCGGCGCGCAAGGTGACGGGCAAGATCCTGATCGTGCCCTGAACGCGGTGTGGGGCCGGGCCGCCGGGGCGGGCGCAGCGGCCCTGACAGGTTTCAGACCATGTCGTCGATGGAGGCGATGCCGCGGGCGCGCATCGCCTCGCGCATCTTGGCCAGCGCGCTGGCCTCGAGTTGGCTCGCGCGCTGCGGCGTCATGCCCAGGCTTCGGGCGATCTCGACGAGGGTGAGGCCGCTGCTGGCATCGTCCGAGCCGAGACCGAAGCGCAGTTCGAGGACCTTGCGTTCGTTGGAGGTCAGCATGATGTCTGGAGGCTCCCGAAAAAAAGTGGTTCGAATTCCCGATGGATGAGGATGTCCCGCCTGTGGCTCAAGAGGTGAGCTACCCATGGAAAAGAATGTTCCGCACTGGCCACCGCAAGGCTCAGGCCTGCCCGTCGATCAGCGACTCGAGCCTGGCCAGCCTGCGACAGCGGCCGAGGTCGAAGCGGACGGGCTCCTGACCCGCCCGCTCGAGCGGCGCCAGCATCTCCTGCACGTGCCGTGAGCGCGCCTTCATGCGGCCGAGTTCGGCGCGTTCGGCTTCGGTCAATGGCACCGCTTCCATCAGCATCCTGCGGCCGCGCAGCGCCATCCACACTGCCGTCGTGCCCACCAGCGCGATCGCGAGCAGGCCGGCGTCGCCCATCGGGAGCATCGCGGCCGTGAGCACGGCAAAGCCGGTCTCGATCAAGCCCTGGCGGCGCAGCAACTCGGTTCTGGGCATGGCAGTCATGGACGTCCTCGCAACTGGGTCGGGCAAGCGCCCGCGCTCCTGACATGGGGATGTCGGCGGCGGATACAAGCCCGGCAGCGGCCGATCGGGCGGCCCGCTCGGCACGTCGCGTCGTGGCCGGCCTATTGGCGGGGGTAGGGCTGCCCCGCCGGGGGCACGGTCCAGAAGTAGACCGTACGTGAGCCCTTGACGACCGTCTTTGCGGGCTTCCAGTCGCCCATCGTGAAGTCGTGGGAGACGATCCGGGTGCCTGCCTTCAGGCCGAGCAGCGTCGGGCGCAGTTTCAGGTTGAGCGCAGGCAGCAGGTACAGCGTGATCACGGTTGCGTCGGCCAGGTCCATCTCGAACAGGTCGCCCCGCACGAAGCGCACTCGGTCGGCCACGCCCGCCGCCAGCGCGTTGGCGTCGGCGTCGCGGATCCGCTGCGGGTCGATGTCGACGCCCACGCCGCGGGTGCCCCAGCGCCGCGCCGCCGTGATCGGGATCCGCCCATCGCCGCAGCCAAGGTCGTACAGCACGTCCCTCGGCCCGACCGATGCCACCTCGAGCATCGCGTCGACGACTTCCTGGGGCGTCGGCACGAAGACGACGTCGGGCACGCGCGAGGCTTGCGCGTCGGCCTGCTGGGCGCGCACCGGCCCCAGGGCGGCGAGCCCGGATGCCGCGAGCGTGGCGAGGTACTGCCTCCTGGGATTCATGCGCGGCCCCTCCGATCGACGCCAGAGTCACTGAGGGCACGAGCATACCGGCCGACGGGCGGTACCCACCAGTCGTCACCCGATCAAGCGCGGTCGGTCGCCGAGGCGCCGGCAAGCGGCCCGCACCGGTGGACGGCTCGTGTCACGATAGGAAACAAACTGGGGCCTCGCTCATGAACCGACGCGTCGCAAGGGTCCTGTGCGACGCGCGTCGTCGCGACCACCGTGCTGTCCTTCCCGATAGACGCCAGCGCGCGCATCCTCGGCACCGAGAAACCGGCGACGCGCCCGGCGCGGCCGACGCCTACCAGGCCACCCGTCGCACGATCGGGCCCTGAGCCCACGCGCGCGGCGGGGTCGTGGGCCGGGCGCCTCGCGTATCCTGCCTACCGGATGACCCATCCCGACGCCGCCCTGCTCTGGCGGGGCCCCCGCTGGACGCTCGCCGTCCTGCTCGCTGCCCTCGGGATGCTCGGGCCCTTCTCGATCGACACCTACCTGCCTGCATTCGCGGGCATCGCCCGGTCGACCGGCGCCACGCCGGTGCAGATGCAGCAGACGCTGTCGGCCTACCTGTTCGGCTTCGCGTTCATGAACCTCTTCCACGGCGCGCTGTCCGACAGCTTCGGTCGGCGCCCGGTGGTGCTGTGGGGCGTGGGCGTGTTCGCGCTCGCCTCGGTCGGGTGCGCGCTGTCCACGAGCGTGGGCGCGCTGATCGGCTTTCGTGCGCTGCAGGGCCTGTCCACCGGCGCCGGGATCGTGGTGTCGCGCGCGGTGATCCGCGACCTCTTCCCGCCCGCCGACGCGCAGCGCGTGATGTCGCAGGTGACGATCTTCTTCGGCATCGCGCCGGCCGTCGCGCCGCTGGTCGGCGGCGTGCTCTTCGCGCACATCGACTGGCATGCGATCTTCTGGTTCCTCGCCGCGATCGGCGCGGTGCTGTGGCTCACGGTCTGGCGCTGGCTGCCGGAGTCGCTGCCTCCGACGCAGGTCCAGCCCTTCGAGGTCCGCCATCTCATGCGCGGCTACCGCGAGCTCGGCACCGACCCGCGCTTCGTGCTGCTCGCGTTCGCCAGCGGCATCCCGTTCAACGGCATGTTCCTCTACGTGCTGTCCGCGCCGGCCTTTCTTGGCGAGGTGCTGGGCCTCGCGCCCACGCAGTTCTTCTGGTTCTTCGTGCTGAACATCGCCGGGATCATGGGCGGCGCGCTGCTGAGCGGGCGGCTCGCCGGCCGGATCCAGGCGCGGATCCAGATCCGCTGGGGCTTCCGGATCATGGTCGCGGCGGCGCTGATCAACCTCGCCGCCAACCTCGCCTTCCAGGCGCACCCGTACTGGGCGATGCTGCCCACCGCGCTCTATGCCTTCGGCTGGGCGCTGATGGTGCCGGTCGTCACGCTGATGGTGCTCGACCTGTTCCCGGAGCGCCGCGGCATGGCCTCGTCGCTGCAGGCCACCGTCGGCAGCGTCGCCAACGGTCTCGTCGCGGGCGCGATCGCCCCGCTGGTGATGCATTCGGCGCTGGCGCTCGCGATTGCCTCGATCGCGCTGATGTCGGTCGGCCTGGTCGCGTGGCGGATCCTGCGGATCCGCTGGCCGCAGACGGGCATCGAGCCGCACTGAGCCGTGGCGCCCGCCGCAGCCGGCGTGAGCGGGCGCTATCATTAGGCCGCCATGAGCGACCCGACCCCGACGGCGGCCCCGCCGCGATGAAGCTCTACCTCCTGAAGCGTGTCGCGACCCTGCTCACGACGCTGCTCGGCGCCTCGATCGTCATCTTCCTGGTGCTCGAGATTCTCCCTGGCAATGCCGCGCAGATGATGATGGGCGCCGACGCGTCGCCCGAGGCGGTCGCCGCGCTGGCCGCCAAGCTCGGTCTCGATCGCCCGCCGCTCGAGCGCTACCTGGGCTGGCTGGGCGGCCTGCTCACCGGCGATCTCGGCGTGAGCCACGCCTACGGCTCGCCGGTCGCGGCGCTGATTGCCGAGCGGCTCGCCCTCACCGTGCCGCTCGCCTTCATCGCGATGGCGCTGACCACGGTGCTGGCGCTGTCGGTGGGCATGTACGCCGCATCGCGTCACAACCGGCTCGGCGACGTCGGCCTGATGGGGCTGAGTCAGGTCGGCATCGCGATCCCCAACTTCTGGTTCGCGATCCTGCTGATCCTGCTGTTCGCGGTGAACCTGCGATGGTTCTCGGCGGGCGGCTTCCCCGGCTGGAGCGCGGGCGCGTGGCCGGCGCTCAAGGCGCTGCTGCTGCCGGCGGTGTCGCTCGCGGTGGTGCAGGCGGCCATCCTCGCGCGCATCACGCGCTCGGCGTTGCTCGAGGTGCTGCGCGAGGACTTCGTGCGCACCGCGCGGGCCAAGGGCCTGAGCCGGCGCGCGGTGCTGTGGCGCCACGTGCTGCGCAACGCGATGATCCCTGTGGTCACCGTGATGGGCCTGGAGTTCGCGAACCTGCTCGCCGGCACGATCGTCGTCGAGACCGTCTTCTACCTGCCTGGCCTCGGGCGCCTGATCTTCCAGTCGATCTCCAACCGCGACCTGATCGTGGTGCGCAACTGCGTGATGCTGCTGGCGGCGATGGTGGTGGTGGTCAACTTCGTCGTCGACCTGCTGTATGCGGCGATCGACCCGCGCCTGAAGGCGTCCGACGCGTGAGCGCGCCGCTGCCCTTCGCCTCGCGGCCGCGCGCCGCTGCGCCACCGCCGGGCTTCTGGCGCCGCGCCCGGGGCCATCGGAGCTTCGTGGTCGGCGCGGTGCTGTCGCTGCTGGTGCTGGCCGCGGCGCTGCTGTCGCTCGCGTGGACGCCATGGCCGCCCTACGAGATCGAGATGGGGCGCAAGCTCGCGCAGCCGTCGGCGGCGCACTGGCTCGGCACCGACTCCTTCGGCCGCGACGTCGTCTCCCTGCTGTTGGTGGGCGCGCGCAACTCCATCCTGGTCGGGGTGATCGCGGTGGGGATCGGCCTGGTGGCGGGCGTGGCGCTGGGGCTGCTCGCCTCCGCCCGCCGCGGCTGGGTCGAGGAGGTCATCATGCGGCTGACCGACTTCACCTTCGCGTTCCCCGCGATCCTGTCGGCGATCATGATGACCGCGCTGTTCGGGCCCGGGCTGGTGAACTCGATCATCGCCATCGGCATCTTCAACATCCCGGTGTTCGCGCGGGTCACCCGCGCGTCGGCCAACGCGGTCTGGGCGCGCGAGTACGTGCTGGCGGCGCGTGCCGCGGGCAAGGGCAGGCTGCGCATCACGATCGAGCATGTGCTGCCCAACATCGCGTCGGTGCTGATCGTCCAGGGCACGATCCGCTTCGCGATCGCCATCCTCGCGGAGGCCGCGCTGTCCTACCTCGGACTCGGCACGCAGCCGCCGCAGCCGTCCTGGGGCAGGATGCTCAACGAGGCGCAGGCGCTGCTCTTCCAGGCACCCCGGCTGGCGATCTTCCCGGGCGTGGCCATCGCCACCGCGGTGCTCGGCCTGAACCTCCTCGGCGACGGCCTGCGCGACCTGCTCGACCCGCGCCTCTCGAGGCAGCGATGAGCGGTGCGCCGATGACAGACGAGCCGCTGCTGCGGGTGCAGGGCCTGGGCGTGACGCTGCGCACCGCGCGCGGCGAGGCGCGCGCGATCCGCGACGTCGGCTTCACGCTGGCGCGCGGCGAGACGCTCGGGCTGGTGGGCGAGTCGGGCTGCGGCAAGTCGGTGACCGCGCTTGCGCTGCTGGGCCTCCTGCCCGACAGCGCGCGGGTCAGCGGCAGCGTGCGCTTCGCCGGACGCGAGCTCGTCGGGCTGCCCGACGAGGCGCTGTGCCGGCTGCGCGGCGACCGCATCGGCATCGTGTTCCAGGAGCCGATGACCTCGCTCAATCCGCTGCACACCGTCGGGCGTCAGGTGGCCGAGCCGCTCAGGCTGCACCGCGCGATGGACGCGGCGGCGGCGCGGCGCGAGGCGATCGCGCTGCTCGACCGCGTCGGTCTGCCCGACGCGCGCCGGCGCGTCGACGCCTATCCGCACCAACTGTCGGGCGGCCAGCGTCAGCGGGTAACCATCGCGATGGCGCTCGCCTGCGGCCCCGACCTGCTGATCGCCGACGAGCCCACCACCGCGCTCGACGTGACGATCCAGGGACAGATCCTCGACCTGATCGCCGACCTCGTCGCCGAGCGCGGCATGGCGCTGATGCTGATCTCGCACGACCTGGGCGTGATCGCCGAGAACGTCGACCGGATGCTGGTGATGTACGGTGGCACCGTCGCCGAGCAGGGGCCGACGCGCGAGGTGTTCCGCAGGATGGCGCATCCGTACAGCCGGGGCCTGTTCGCGTCGCGTCCGCGGCTGGGCGGCGCGCCCGGCGGGCGGCTGGCCACGATCGCGGGCACCGTGCCCGACATCGCCGACCTGCCGGCGGGCTGCCCGTTCGCCGAGCGCTGCCCGCTCGCCGTCGATGCGTGCCGCGCGGCGCTGCCGCCCGAGATCGACCTGGGCGCGGGGCACGCGGCGCGCTGCATCCGGATCGGGGACCTGCCGTGAGCGTGCCGCTGCTGGCCGTCATCGACCTGGTCAAGCGCTATCGGCTGCCGCGCACGCGGCTGTTCGGTCCGCCGCCCGCGCTGCTCGCGGTCGACGGCGTGAGCCTGTCGATCGAGCCGGGTCGCAGCCTGGGCGTGGTCGGCGAGTCCGGGTCGGGCAAGTCGACGCTGGCGCGTGCCGCGATGGCCCTCGAGGCCCCGAGCGCAGGCCGCGTCGAGCTGCTGGGCCAGGACCTCGCCGCGCTCGCGCCCGAGGCGCTGCGGCGCGCGCGGCGCGACTTCCAGATGGTGTTCCAGGATCCGTACGGATCGCTCGACCCCCGCCAGACCATCGAGCGCATCGTCGCCGAGCCGCTGACGGCGGTCGGGGGGTTGGCGCGCGCGCAGCGGCGCGAGCGCGCGGCGGAGGTGATGGCCTCGGTGGGCCTGCGCGCCGGCGACCTCGACAAGTACCCGCACGAGTTCTCGGGCGGCCAGCGCCAGCGCATCGCGATCGCGCGGGCGCTGATCACCCGACCGCGGCTGATCGTCGCCGACGAGCCGGTGAGTGCCCTCGACGTGTCGGTCCAGGCGCAGGTGCTGAACCTGCTGCAGGACCTGCAGGAGCGCCATGGCCTGACCTACCTGCTGATCAGCCACGACCTCGCGGTGGTCGAGCACGTCTGCGACCGGGTCGCCGTGATGTACCGGGGCCGGATCGTGGAGGAGGGTGCGCCGCGCACCCTGTTCGGGTCGGCCGGCCATCCGTACACGCGCATGCTGATCGACGCGGTGCCGAGCACCGACGACCCCGACCGGCGCCGCCGCCGGCGCGAGGCGGACCGTGCGGCGCGAGCCCGCCCGCCGGGGCCGGGCGCCCCGGCGGGCGATGCGCCCGGTGCGCCCGAGCCGTCTGGCGCGGCCCCGCCCGCCGGCTCCGGCTGCGCCTTCGCAGGGCGCTGCGCCCACGTGCACGCACGCTGCCTGGCCGAGGCGCCGGTGCTGCGGACCCTCGGTACCGGACACCGGGCGGCATGCCACGTCGCCGAAACGGTGGCTGCGCTGCCGGCTGCTGTGCAATAGTCTCGGCTCGCCCGCGTCGTGCGGGGCATGCTCACGAAGGAGAGTTGGCGATGCCGTTCAGGACACTGATGCTGGCGCTGGTCACGGCCGCACTCGTCGCGGCCCCGGCTGCGGGTCACGCGCAGACGCGCGGCAAGGACGCCGTGGTGCTCGCGATGGCGCTCGAGCCCACCGGTCTGGACCCCACCACGGCCGCGGCCGCCTCGATCGGCGAGATCGTTCACTACAACGTGCTCGAGACGCTGGTGAAGATCCGCGAGGACGGCTCGCTCATACCGCTGCTCGCCGAGAGCTGGACCGTCTCGCCCGACGTGCGCACCTTCACGTTCAAGCTGCGCCCGGGCGTGCGTTTCCACAACGGCGAGCCCTTCGACGCCGCCACCGTGAAGTTCACGCTCGAGCGCGCGGCCGATCCGAAGAGCACCAACAAGGACAAGGCCAACTTCACCGCCATCGAGTCGATCCAGACGCCGGATGCCGGGACGGTCGTGGTCAGGCTCAAGGCGCCCAACCCCGACTTCCTGTTCCACATGGGCCTGTCGACCGCGGTGATGGTCGAGCCCAGGAGCGCCGCCACCAACGCGACGCAGCCGGTCGGCACCGGCCCCTACAGGATCGAGAACTGGATCAAGGGCTCGTCGCTGACGCTGGCCCGCTGGGACGGCTACCGCGACGTCGGCAGGATCCGCATGGCGCGCGTCAACTGGCGCTTCATCAGCGACCCGGCGGCCCAGATCGCCGCGATGCTGGCTGGCGACGTCGACGCCTTCCCGCGCATCACCGGCAAGGCCGTGCCGGTGTTCAAGTCCGACCCGCGCTTCGTGGTGACGGTGGGCGGCTCTCGCGCCAAGACCATCCTTGCGATCAACAACAGGAAGAAGCCGCTCGACGATGTGCGCGTGCGGCGCGCGATCGCTGCCGCGATCGACCGGGCCGCGGTCATCGAGGGCGCGGCCGACGGCTTCGGGGCCCCGATCGGCAGCCACTACGTGCCGGGCGCCGTCGGCTATGTCGACACGACCGGCGTCAACGCCCACGACCCGGCGAGGGCCCGCGCGCTGCTCGCCGAGGCGGGCGTCAAGGCCCCGCTCGAGCTGTCGCTCAAGCTGCCGCCCCCGCCGTACGCGCGCCAGGGCGGCGAGGTGATCGCCGCGCAGCTCGCCAAGGTCGGGATCGTCGCGAAGATCGAGAACGTCGAGTGGGCGCAGTGGCTGTCCGGCGTCTACACCAACAAGAACTACGACCTCACGATCATCTCGCACGTCGAGCCGCTCGACCTCGGCAACTATGCCAAGGATGACTACTACTGGAACTACGATTCGCCTAAGTTCCGCGAGCTGTTCGCGAAGATCAGCGGGACCGCAAGCGACGCCGAGCGCGCGAGGCTGCTGGGCGACGCGCAGCGCATGATCGCCGCCGACTCGGTCAACGCCTTCCTGTACCAGCCGCAGTGGGTATCGGTGGCCAGCGTCCGGCTCAGGGGCCTGTGGAAGGACGTGCCGATCTTCGCCAACGACCTGTCGGCCCTGTACTGGGAGTGAGCCGGTCGCGATGACGCTGCGCGACGCCCTCGGCAACCCGGTCACGCTGGGAGACCCGGCTAGCCTCGCCGGCGTGAACGCCTTCGTCGAGGGCTTCCTCGCGTGCGAGGCGCGGGTCACCGACGTGCTGGCCGTCGCCGAGCGTGACGACGCGCCGATCGTGCAGGCCTGCGCGGCGGCACTGCACCTGTTCGCCGAGACGCCCGGCGCGCCGGCCTGCGCGCGGCGGTTCCTCGACCGCGGCGATGCCTCCGCGGTGCGGGCCACGCCACGCGAGCGGCGCTTCTCGGCGGCGGTGCGCGCCTGGGCCGACGGCGACACGCGGCGCGCGATCGCGCTGCACGAGGAGCAGGCACTCGACGCCCCGCGCGACCTCGCCTGCGTCAAGCTCGGTCAGTACCACTGCTTCAACCTCGGCGACTCGCCGCGGATGCTCAGGCTCGCGCTCGCCGCCGCGCCCGCCGCGTCCGACGTCGCGCCCCTGCACGGGATGCTGGCGTTCGGCTGGGAACAGTGCCATCGGCTGCGGGAGGCCGAGGCGGCCGGCCGTCGTGCGGTCGCGATGCGCCGGCGCGAGCCCTGGGCGCACCACGCGCTCGCGCACGTGATGCTGACGCGCGGCCGCTTCGAGGAGGGCGAGGCCTTCCTGCGCAGCGTGCAGGACACCTGGACGGGCCTGAACTCGTTCATGGTCACGCACAACTTCTGGCATCTCGCGCTGTTCCTGATCGAGGAAGGCCGGCTCGACGAGGCGCTCGCGCTGCACGACGCGCGCGTCTGGGGCGAGTGCAAGCAGTACAGCCAGGACCAGGTCGGCGCCGTGTCGCTGCTGGCCCGGCTGGAGCTCGCCGGCGCGAACGTCGGCGAGCGCTGGCAGGACGTCGCGGACCACCTCGAGGCGCGCACCGCGGACCATGTGCTGCCCTTCCTCGACATGCACTACCTCTACGGGCTCGCGCGTGCCGGCCGGCCCGGCGCCGATGTGCTGATGGCGTCCATCGAGGCGCATGCGCAGGCCGCACCCCCCGCGACGCGCGATGCGTGGCGGCGCGTCTGCGTGCCGGCCTGCCGCGGTCTGCTCGCGCATGCGCGCGGCGACCATGAGGGCGCCCTCGAAGGTCTGGGGGCGGCGCTACCCAGGCTGGTCGAGATCGGCGGCAGCCATGCGCAGCGCGACCTGTTCGAGCAGATCCGCATCGACGCGCTGCAGCGGACCGGGCGCTGGGCCGCAGCGCAGCACCTGCTGCAACCGCTCGCCGACGCGCAGCCGCGCTCGCGCCGGATCGGGGGGCAGCTGCGCCGGGTCTACGCGGCGCTGGGGCTCGCCGGCGCGATCGGGGCGTGAAGCGCCTCGGCGGCGTCGGCCGCCGGCGCGGGCTGCAGTGGGGGGGCGAGGTCGGCGACGTGTGCGTCGTCCGCCCAGGTCAGTACCTCGAAGGCGTCGCCCTCGACGCGCAGCCGGTTGAGCCCGGCGTTGGGGATCGGGCACTCGCGCGCGCCGTGCAGCGGCAGGCCGTGGGCCGTGCGCCACACCATGTCGAGCACGCCGCCGTGGGTCACGATCGCGACGCGGCGCCCGGCATGGGCGCGGGCGACGGCCTGCAGCGCGCCGGTCACCCGCGCATGGAAGCGCAGCACCGACTCGCCGCCCGGGACCGCGTAGGCCGGGTCGTGGCGCAGCCACTCGCGCCAGGCCTGCGGGTAGCGCTCGTCGACCTCGTCGAAGGACAATCCCTCGAACAGACCGAAGTGCTGCTCGCGCAACGCCGCCTGCGCGGTGGCGGGCAGAGCGAGGCGTCGGGACGACGGGTCGGCGGTCTGGCGGGTGCGGATCAGGTCACTGCACAGCAGGACGTCGATCCGCTCGCAGGCGAGCCGGGCGGCCAGCCGCCCCGCCTGGGAGAGGCCGAGCTCGTTGAGCGGCACGTCGATCTGACCCTGGAAGAACGGTCCGCGATTGAGCTGGGTCTGGCCGTGCCGGATCAGGATCAGTTCTGTCATCGTTGCGCAATCGGTCCTCGATCCTCATTATCGCCCGGCCCGGCCTGCGCCCGCCAGCCGACCGGCGGATGCAGCGCGCCGTCAGGTGCTGGTAACCTTGCGGGCTCGACACGCCGGGCAACGCGCCCGACAGGGAGTGCCCGATGATGAAATCCTCGCTCAAGATCGCCGCCGCCGTGCTGGGGCTTGCCCTGGCCACCACCCCCGCGATGGCCCAGACCAAGAAAGAGCTGGTCCAGAAGATCCTGCTGCTCCAGCAGCCGGGCGTCGAGGCGCTGGCCAGGAGCCTGGCCGAGCAGCCTGCCGCCCAGCTCGCCCAGTCGGCCCGCCAGTTCATGCAGAACGTGCCCGCCGACAAGCGCGACAGCGTGGTCAAGGCGATCGACGCCGACCTGAAGAAATACGCCGACGAGGCCGTGCCGCTGCTGCGCGAGCGGGCGATCAAGCTCGCCCCGGGCACGCTCGGCACCGACCTCGAGACCAACTACTCCGAGGCCGAGCTCAAGGAGCTGATCACCTGGTTCGAGTCGCCGACGATCAAGCGCTTCCAGCAGAGCGCACCAGCCCTGCAGCGCAGCCTGGCCGAGAAGCTGGTCGATGAGACCCGCGGTCAGATCGAGCCCAAGCTCAAGACGCTCGAGACCGCGATGGCCAAGCATCTGGGCCTGCCCCCGCCTGGCTCGGCCCCCTCCGGCGGCGCGGCACCCGCCTCCGGCGGCGGCGCGCCGATGCCGGGTAATCGAGGCGCAGAGGCGCCCCGCAAGTAAGGCGCGGGCGCGGCCGGGCGGCACGCGCCGCCCCGTGCCGCACCCCGATCAGCCGGCTTCGGCGCCGGCCCCCAGCGTCGCCGCCTGCGCCACCGCGAGCGCGGTCACGTTCAGCACCCTGCGCATCGTCGCCGCCGGCGTCAGGATGTGAACCGGCTTGGCCGCGCCCAGCAGGATCGGGCCCACGGTGATCCCCTTGCCGCCGGTCACCTTCAGCACGTTGAACAGGATGTTGGCCGCATCCAGGTTGGGCATGACCAGCAGGTTCGCCGATCCGGTCAGCGCCGACTCCGGCAGGAACTCGCGGCGGATATCCTCCGACAGCGCGGCGTCGCCATGCATCTCGCCGTCGCACTCGACCTGCGGGTGGGCAGCCGCGAACAGCGCCGCCCCGGCGCGCACGCGACGCGCGCTCGGGCGCTCGCTCGAGCCGAACATCGAGTGCGACACGAAGGCCACCTTGGGCGGCATGCCGAAGGCACGCATGCCCTCGACCGCCAGCCGCGCGATCTCGGCGAGCTGCTCGGCGCTCGGTTCGTCGTTGACCAGCGTGTCGGTGACGAACAGGGTGTGCTCCGACAGCATCAGCGCGTTCATCGCCGCGAAGCACGAGGCGCCGGGTGCCAGCCCGATCGTGTCGCGCACCCGCGCGAGGTGGTCGTCGAAGCGGCCGACCATGCCGCAGACCATCGCCTCGGCGTCGTTGCGACGCACCATCATCGCAGCGATCGTGGTGGCCGAGCGGCGCATCGTGGCCTTGGCCAGCTCGGGGGTCACGCCGCGCCGGCCCATCAGCTGGCGGTAGTCGGTCCAGTAGTCCCGGAAGCGCGCGTCGTCCTCAGGGTCCACCAGCTCGAAGTCGGCGCCGGCGCGGATCCGCAGGCCGGCCCGCTTGGCGCGCGTCTCGATCACCGCCGGGCGCCCGACCAGGATGGGCCGCGCGAGGCCCTCGTCGATCGCGGCCTGCACGGCCCGCAGCACGCGCTCGTCCTCGCCCTCGGCGTACACGACGCGGGCGGGGCGCGCCCGTGCCGCCGCGAACACCGGGCTCATGAACAGCCCGGTGTGCGTCACGAAGCGGGTCAGCGAGCGGCGGTAGGCGTCGAGGTCGGCGATCGGGCGGGTCGCGACGCCCGACTCCATCGCCGCGCGGGCGACCGCGGGCGCGATCCGCAGGATCAGCCGGCTGTCGAACGGCTTGGGAATCAGGTAGTCCGGTCCGAAGACCAGCTCCTGGCCGGCGTAGGCCAAGGCCACCTCGTCGGACAGCTCGGCCTTCGCGAGGTCGGCGATCTGGCGCACGCAGGCGAGCTTCATCGCCTCGGTGATGCGCGTGGCGCCCGAGTCGAGCGCGCCGCGGAAGATATACGGGAAGCACAGGACGTTGTTGACCTGGTTCGGGTAGTCCGAGCGGCCGGTGGCGATGATGCAGTCGGGGCGCACCGCGCGGGCGAGCTCGGGCCGGATCTCGGGCTCGGGGTTGGCGAGGGCCAGGATGATCGGCCGGTCGGCCATCGACACGACCATGTCCTGTGTCAGCACGCCGGCGGCCGAGCAGCCGAGGAAGACGTCCGCGCCGCGGCACACGTCGGCCAGCGTGCGGGCATCGGTGCGCTGCGCGAAGCGCTGCTTGGAGGGGTCGAGGCCCTCGCGGCCGGCGTGCACCACGCCCTTGGAGTCGCACATGAACACGTTGTCGCGGCGGATGCCCAAGCCCACCAGCACGTCGAGGCAGGCGATCGCCGCGGCGCCGGCGCCGGAGACCGCGACCTTGACCTCGCCGATCGCCTTGCCCACCAGCTCGAGCCCGTTGAGGATCGCGGCCGCGGAGATGATCGCGGTGCCGTGCTGGTCGTCGTGGAACACCGGGATCGACAGACGGTCGCGCAGCTTGCGCTCGATCTCGAAGCACTCCGGCGCCTTGATGTCCTCGAGGTTGATGCCGCCCAGCGTCGGCTCGAGCGCCGCGATGATCTCGACCAGCTTGTCGGGGTCCCGCTCGGCGAGCTCGATGTCGAACACGTCGATGCCGGCGAACTTCTTGAACAGGCAGCCCTTGCCCTCCATCACCGGCTTACCGGCTAGGGGGCCGATGTCGCCCAGGCCCAGCACCGCCGTGCCGTTGGTGACCACGCCCACGAGGTTGCCGCGCGAGGTGTACTCGGCCGCGAGCGTCGGGTCGCGCTCGATCTCCAGGCAGGCGTAGGCGACGCCGGGGGAGTACGCGAGGGACAGGTCGCGCTGGTTGGCCAGCGGCTTGGTCGCCGAGACGGTGATCTTGCCGCGGGTGGGCGCGCGGTGATAGTCGAGGGCGGCCTCGCGCAGCGCCAGCTCGGCGGGCGAGAGCGTGGACGGGTCGTGCTTCATGGCTGTCTCCGGTGTCGGGGGCGCCAGCCGCGCGCACGCGCGCAGGCCGATCGCCCCGGTCGGGCCCCGATCGTGCGTCGGGGTGGGAGGGGATGATAGCGCCGCGCGGGTGGGGCGGGCGGGATGCCCGGTGTAGGATCTCGGCCGACACCTGCGGCCCGGGCCGGGCCGCGGCGCCCCAGGACACCCGACCCACGACACGCCCGGAGACCGACCCATGATCCACGTACTCGCTTTCATCACCGCCCAGCCCGGCCGCCGCGAGGAGGTGCTCGCGGCCTTCCGCGCCAACATGCCGGCGGTGCACGCGGAGGACGGCTGCATCGAGTACGTGCCTGTGATCGACTCGACCGGCATGGGGGCCTTCCCGAAGCCCGTCGGGCCGGACACCTTCGTGGTGATCGAGAAGTGGCGTGACGCTGCGGCGCTGAAGGCGCATGCGGCCTCGCCGCACATGGCGGCCTACGGCGCGCGCACCCGGGAGCTGGTCGCGGCCCGCGCGATCCACGTGCTGGAGTCGGCGGCCTGACCGCAGCGATCAGCGTATCGGGGTGGCGGGGTCGGTGCGTGGCGTGCCAGGTCGGCGCGCGACGGCCCGCCGGTCGCGCCGCGGCGCGGGCAGCGCGACGCGTTGCTCGATATGCCGGTGGAAGGCCGCGCCGGCCACGGTGCTGGCCGCCCATGCGAGCAGCAGGCAGGCCGCGTTGGCCCAGGGGTCCTGCGGGAAGAAGCGGCCCGCGAGCGCATTGATCACCAGGCAGACCGGGTAGTGGATGAGGAACACCGAGTAGGAGATCCGCCCGAGCCACTCGAGCCGCGGCGACCGAGGCCAGCGCGCGATCGCGCCGCTGCGGTCGGCGACGGCGAGCGCGAGCGCCGTCGCGAGCGCGACCGCGATCCGGATCCGCGGCTCCACCAGCAGGGCCACCAGCCCGATCGCGGCGATCGCCGCGATCGCGGCGACGGGGCGCCGCGCACGCGGCGCCCAGGCCGCGAGCGCGCCGAGGCCGTACGAGCCGAAGAAGTACGGGCCCCACATGTCCAGGCCGGTGTCCAGGTTGAAGTGCAGCAGCGACGCGACCGTCAGCGCACCCACCAGCAGGGGCGCAGCGCCGGGCCGGCCCGCGTACCGCGCGACCCACATCGCCGCGACCAGCAGCGCGAACAGCTGCAGGTCGATCGCCACGTACCAGGCGCCCGCCGACAAGGCCTCGTAGCCGAGCACGTCCTGCAGCATCAGCAGGTTCGCGACCAGCTGGCCGAGGCCGGGCGCCGACGGGGTGCTGTCCAGCGGCACGAGCGCGCGGGCGATCGCCGCGGCCATCACCGCGCACCCGATGGCGAGCGCATAGGGCAGCGCGAGCCGCAGCCAGCGGTGCGCAACCAGCGGCAGCGGCGCGGCGAAGATCGGCACGCCGCCGGGTGCGAGTGCACGCGCCGACAGGAATCCCGCGATCACGAGGAACACCTGCACCGCAAGGCGGGCGTGGTCGGTCAGCGCATCGACCAGCCCGCCGGCCCAGGGGCGCACCACGTCCGACATCGGGCCGTACAGCGCGAGGTGATGCAGCACGATGGCCTGCGAGGCGAGTGCCTTGAGCGCATCGATGAACGGCAGGCGGGAACGGACGGTCACGGAGGCGGTCGGGCGACGTCTTAGGGGCACCGCGGCCGCAGCCGCAACGTCGAGTCTAGCCCAGCCTGGCCGTGGCTCGCCACGACGGAGTTCACGCGGGCGGGTGCACCGCAGCAGGCCGTCGCCAGGAAGCGGTCACGCGCTCCGGGGGGATGGCGGGGGCCGGCCGACGCCCCGGCGGCTCAATCGACCGCCGCTGCGGGCGTCGCGTCCGGCCCGCGTGCGGCCGGGGGACGGCGCAGCAGCAGCACCAGCGGCATCGCGGCGAGGCTGACCCACATCATCAGCCGGAAGTCCTGCAGGAACGCGATCATCGTGGCCTGGCGCGTGACCTCGGCATCGAGCGCGGCGAGGCCCTCGACCGTGTCCAGCTGCCACGTGCCCGCCTCGATCGCCAGGCGCAGCGGCAGGCGCGTCGGGTCGACGTGCTGAGACAGCGCGGCATGGTTGGCCTGGATGTTGTGCGCGAGCTGCGAGACCACCACCGAAATGCCGATGCTGCTGCCGATGCTGCGGACCAGGCTGAACAGCGCCGTGCCCTCGTTGCGGTGGCGCGGCGCGAGCGACGCGAAGGTGACCGCGGTCAGCGGCGAGAACACGAAGCCGATGCCCAGCCCCTGGACCACCCCTGTGAAGACGATCGCCGACATCTGCACGTTGGTGTCGAAGCCCGCCATGTCATGCAGCGAGTACGCGGTGAGCCCGAAGCCGAGCGCGATCAGCAAGCGCGGGTCGACGCGGTCGCCCATCCGGCCGAAGACCAGCATCGCGGCCATCGTGCCGAAGCCGCGCGGCGCGAGCGCGATGCCGATGTCCAGCACCGGATAGCCCATCAGGTTCTGCAGGAAGGGCGGCAGCAGCGTCATCGTCGCGAGCAGCACGATGCCGATCGAGAAGGCGAGCGCGAGGCCCGCGCTGAAGTTGCGGTCGGCGAACAGCGCGGGCTCGATGAAGGGCTGGTGATGCGTGAAGATGTGCACGACGAACAGGTACAGGCACAGCGCGGCGAGCACGGCCTCCAGCACGATCTCCCGGCTCTCGAACCAGTCGAGCGTCGCGCCGCGGTCGAGCATCAGCTGCAGCGACGCGAGCCCGATCGCGAGGAAGGCGAAGCCTGTCAGGTCGAATCGCCGCGACGTATCGGGCCGGTCGCGCGGCAGGTAGGTGAGCAGACCGAACGCACTCGCCACGCCCAGCGGCAGGTTGATGTAGAAGACCCAGCGCCAGTCGTAGTGCTCGGTCAGCCAGCCGCCGAGCGTGGGCCCGAGGATCGGGCCGATCATCACGCCGATGCCCCAGGCGGCCATGGCTGCGGCGTGCTTGTCCCGCGGCCAGGTGTCGAGCAGCACCGACTGTGACAGCGGCACCAGGCAGGCGCCGAACACGCCCTGCAGCAGCCGGAACAGCACGATCTGCTCGAGCGAGGCAGCCGCCCCGCACAGCATCGAGGCGATCGTGAAGCCGACGACCGACGCGACGAAGACGCGCTTGCGGCCCAGGCGGTCGGCCAGAAAGCCGGTGAGCGGCATGCAGATCGCCGAGGCGACGATGTAGGAGGTCAGCACCCACGCGATCTGGTCCTGCGTCGCCCCGAACGCGCCCTGCATCCTGGGCAGCGCGACGTTGGCGATCGTCGAGTCGACCGTCTGGATGACGGTCGCGAGCATCACCGTGGCGGTGATCCAGCGCGGATGCGCGACGGCGCCGCCCGCGCCCGGTGCGCCCGCGCTCAAGGCAGCAGGCCGCCGAGCGTGCGCCGATGCCCGGTCCGGACCGTGACGTGCGCACTCAGCCCGGCGCGCAGCGGCGGCGCGTCGGGCTGCGGCTCGATGCGGATCCGCACGGTCACGCGTTGCGCGACCTTGACCCAGTTGCCGCTCGCGTTCTGCGCCGGGATGACCGCGAACTCGGCGCCGGTGGCCGGGCTCACGCTGTCGACAGCGCCCTGCCAGACGCGGCCGGGATAGGTGTCGATGCGCACCGTGGCGGGCTGGTCGACCCGCAGCCAGGTGAGGTCGGTCTCGGTGAAGTTCGCCTCGATCCAGGGCGCGCCGGCGGCCACCAGCGCCAGCGCGGTCGCGCCCGCGGCGAGGTACTGCCCGGGCTTGGGTGTGCGGCTGACCGTCCCGGCGAGCGGCGCGCGGACCTCGATCCGCGACAGGTCGAGGCGGGCCTGCATCAGCTCGGCCTTGGCGGCGAGCACGGCCGGATGCCGCTCGGGCGACACCTCGGGGCCACCGCCCAGCGTCTCGCCGATCCGCTTGAGGTCCTGCTCGACCGCGATGACCTGCTGCGCAGCCAGCTCGGTGTTCTGGCGCGCCTCGTCCAGCCGCGACGCCGAGATGAAGTTGCGCGCGGCGAGGTCGGCATTGCGCTGCTGGTCGCGCTCGGCGAACGACTGGCGGGTGCGCGCGAGCGCGATGTCGGCCTGGCGGGCGCGATAGCTCGCCTTGAGCGCGGCGACGTCGGTGCGCGCCTGCGCGACCCGCGCCTCGGCGCGCGCGAGCGCGACCCGGAACGGCGCGTCGTCCAGCCTGAACAGCGGCTGGCCGGCGACGACCTCCTGATTCTCGGCCACCAGCACCGTGCGAACGGTGCCGGGCACCTCCGCGCTGATCGGCAGCTTGTCGGTCTTGACGTAGGCGTTGTCGGTCTCGGCGAAGCCGCCGCCCTGCAGCCACGCGCCGACGCCGGCGCCGATCGCGGCGAGCGGCAGCACCCCCAGCAGCAGCGCCCGCAGCAGCCGGCGCCGCGGCCGGGGCTGCTGCGGGTCGGTGGCCTGCGGCGCGCCCGTCGCCGCGGGGGCGTCACTGCCGGCCGGCGAGTCGCCGCGCTCGGGGCCGCGCACGGCTCAGGCCTCCCCGGCGGCGTCGCGCACCGCGGCGCGGGCGGCGGCGAGGTTGCCGCGGATGCGCTGCAGGCCCCGTACCAGGGCTGCGGCCTGCGCGTCGTCCATGTCGCCGATGGCCTCGGCCCGGACCGCCGCCACCACGTCCATGATCGCGGCGAGCTGCGGCGTGGCCGCCTGCGTCAGGTGGAGCCGGTGGGCGCGCCGGTCGAGCGGATCGGGGCGGCGCTCGACCAGGCCCGCGCCCGCGAGCTGGTCGACCAGGCGCGCAAGCGTGATCGGCTGCACCTCGAGCTGCTCGGCGAGGTCGACCTGGCGGATGCCCTGCTGGCGCGCGAGGTACACGAGCGCGCGCGCCTGCGCGTAGGTGATCGGGGTGCCTTCGAGCCGGGCCTGGAAGGCGCGCCTCATCATCCGGGAGACGTCCGCGAGCAGGAAGCCGAGCCCTTCGGTGGTGCTGGCGCTGGACATCCGGATCATCCGTTAAATATAAGTTGCTTATTATATTATCAGCAAGGCATCGCCCGTTTCGCCTCGCAGCGAAACGCGGCGAGGCACGGGCGCACGCGGCGCGGTATCGTGTGCCCCCGGGGACGGCGGGCGCTGCACGGTGACGCGGCGCCCGATCCCCGCAGAGGAAACGACACATGAACGCGCCGGACACGGGTATCGCCTTCAGGAACGACGCACCGACGACGCGCGGGCTGCGGGGCGGCGGTGTCCTGCCGCCCGAGCTGCTCGCGCCGTTCACGGTGCTCGACGACCGGCGCGCCGCGCTCGCGGTTGCCACCACCGTGCTGCCCATCATCGCGCTGCTCGCGCTCGGCGCGGCCGTCTGGACGCCCTGGGTCGTGTTGCTGACGCTGCCCTTCACCGCTGCCCTGCAGCAGGCGCTCTTCGTGCTGGCCCATGAGGCGGCGCACTACCGGCTGTTCTCGGACCGGCGCCTGAACGAAGGCGTCGGACGCCTGCTCGGCGCGGTCGTGGGCATCTCGATGTGCACCTACCGGGTCGTGCACCGTCTTCACCACAACCACCTCTACGGCGCGCTGGACCCCGACATCGCGATGAACGGCGGCTATCCGCGGGGCCGGCGCTACCTGCTGCGCAAGCTTGCCACCGACATCTCCGGGCGCACCGCCTGGAAGACCTACGGCTACTTCTTCGGCAACCCGGCGACCAACGTCGCGACCAACGAAGCGAACCGGCCGCTGGACGACACCTCGCCGGCGCTGCGCGAGGCGGCGCTGCGCGACCGGCGCTTCGTGATCGGGGTGCAGCTCGCGATGCCGCTCGCGGCGCTGCTGCTCGCGGGCCCGGCCGGCCTGGCCAGGTACCTCGTGCTGTGGGTGCTGCCGGCGCTGACGGTGCTGCAGGTGATCCTGCGGGTGCGGGCGATCGCCGAGCACGGCGCGCCGGTGTCCTTCGAGTCGCCGCTGACCGCGGCGCGCACGCACGTGCCTGGCCCGTTCGGGCGCCTGTTCCTGTTCCCGCACCACGTCGGCTACCACGTCGAGCACCACCTGTACCCGGCGGTGCCGCACTACCGCCTGCCGGCACTCCACGCGCTGCTCGCGGCGCGCGGCGTGCTCGACGGCATCGAGCCCCGCCCTTTCCTCGCGACCTGGCGGCGCGTGTACGCCGAACCCGCCGCGCGCAGGTAATCGCTCGCCGCGCGACGCGCCTGGACATATCATTGTCACGGGCGCACACCATACTGCGCGGTTGCCGGTCCATTCAGGACGATACGGAGATCACATGAAAATCAGGACTTTCGTGCTTGCGGCTGCCCTCGCGGCGTCCGCCCCCGCGCATGCGCAGACCGAGATCCAGTGGTGGCACGCCATGGGCGGCGCGCTCGGCGAATGGGTCAACGGTCTGGCCAAGGACTTCAACGACAGCCAGAAGGACTACAAGGTCGTCACGACCTTCAAGGGCACCTACGACGAAGCGATGACCGCTGCGGTCGCCGCGTTCCGGGCCGGCAACGCGCCGCACATCCTGCAGGTGTTCGAGGTCGGCACCGCCACGATGATGGCCAGCAAGAGCGCGATCGTCCCGGTCGCCAAGGTGATGGCCGATGCCGGCTACAAGTTCGATCCGGGCGCCTACGTGCCCGCAGTGGCCGGCTACTACACCGCGCCCAACGGGCAGATGCTCAGCTTCCCGTTCAACAGTTCCACCACGGTGTTCCACTTCAACAAGGATGCGTTCAAGGCGGCCGGCCTCGATCCGGACAACCCGCCCAAGACGTGGCCCGAGGTCGCGCGTGCCGCGGCGATGCTCAAGGCAAGCGGCCACAAGTGCCCGCTGACCTCCAGCTGGATCAGCTGGACGCAGCTCGAGAGCTTCTCTGCCTGGCACAACGTCGAGTTCGCGACCAAGCGCAACGGCTTCAACGGGCTCGACGCGCGCCTCGCGTTCAACACCCCGCTTCATGTGCGCCACATCGAGAACCTCGCCAACCTGTCCAAGCAGGGCCTGTTCCACTACAAGGGCCGCGCCGGTTCCGCCGACGCGACCTTCGTGTCGGGCGAGTGCGCGATGTACACCGGCTCGTCGGCGGCCTACGGCAACATCAAGCGCAACGCCAAGTTCGCCGCTGGCATCTCGACGCTGCCGTTCTACCCTGACGTTCCCGGGTCGCCTCAGAACACGGTGATCGGCGGTGCGAGCCTGTGGGTGATGGCCGGCAAGAAGTCCAACGAGTACAAGGGTGTCGCGGCGTTCTTCGACCACCTGAGCAATGCGGGGGTCCAGGCCAAGAGCCACCAGACGACCGGCTACCTGCCGATCACGATGGGTGCGTTCGAGATGACCGAGAAGTCGGGCTTCTACAAGCAGAACCCGGGCACCGACGTCTCGGTCAACCAGATGATCCGCAAGACGACCGACAAGTCGCGTGGCATCCGCCTGGGTAACCACGTGCAGATCCGTACCATCATCGACGAGGAGCTCGAGCAGGTCTGGGCCGGCAAGAAGCCGGCCAAGGACGCGCTCGATTCGGCCGTCACGCGCGGCAACGAGCAGCTCGAGCGCTTCGAGAAGGCCAACCGTACCTGAACGGCGGGGCCGGCGTCCCGCCGGCTCGGTGGTTCTTCGTATGCCGCCCGCCCGCCAGTCGGGGGCGGGCGACTCCTTTGCCAGGCGTGTCCGTGTCGACCGAGAAACGCGTCCGCTTCAACAGTCCCTGGCTGCCCTGGCTGCTGATCGCACCGCAGATGGCGATCGTGCTGGTGTTCTTCTTCTGGCCGGCCGGCCAGGCGCTGTACCAGTCGGTTCTGACGCAGGACGCGTTCGGCACCTCGACCGAGTTCGTCGGGCTGGAGAACTTCCAGCGCCTGATCCACGATCCGACCTATCTCGCATCGTTCCGCACCACGGCGGTCTTCTCGGTGCTGGTGGCCGTCATCGGCATCTCGACGGCGCTGCTGCTGGCGGTGATGGCCGACAGCCTGACCAAGGGCGCGGCGCTCTACAAGACGCTGCTGATCTGGCCGTATGCCGTCGCCCCGGCGATCGCCGGCGTGCTGTGGCTGTTCATGTTCGCGCCATCGCTGGGCATCGTGAGCCATGCGCTGGTGTCGATGGGAGTCGAGTGGAACCACCTGCTCGACGGGCGCGACGCCATGGCGCTGATCGTGATGGCCGCGGTGTGGAAACAGATCTCCTACAACTTCCTCTTTTTCCTGGCGGGTCTGCAGTCGATTCCTAAGAGCCTGATCGAGGCGGCGGCGATCGACGGGGCGCGGCCCTGGCGCCGCTTCTGGACGATCGTGTTCCCGCTGCTCTCGCCGACCACCTTCTTCCTGCTGGTCATCAACATCGTCTACGCGTTCTTCGACACGTTCGCGATCGTCGACGCCGCCACGCAGGGCGGACCCGGCAAGGACACCGCGATCCTGGTGTACAAGGTCTATTACGACGGCTTCAAGGCGCTCGACCTGGGGGGCTCGGCCGCCCAGTCGGTGGTGCTGATGTCGATCGTGATCATGCTGACGGTCGTCCAGTTCCGCTACATCGAGAAGAAGGTCCAGTACTGAGATGGTGGAGCGTCGACCGGGTCTCACGCTGATCGCCCACCTCGTCCTGGCGGCGGGCGTGGCGGTGATCGCCTTCCCGCTCTACGTCACGTTCATCGCGTCGACGCAGACCGCCGAGCAGATCGTCCAGCAGCGACCAATGTCGCTGCTGCCGGGCAGCAACATGCTGGAGACCTACCGAGTCGCCCTGTTCGGCGGGCAGTCGACCTACGGCAGCCGGATCGCCCCGGTCGCGCCGATGCTGTGGGTGAGCTTCGTCTCGGCGATGGTGATCGCGCTGGGCAAGATCGCCATCTCGCTGCTGTCGGCCTTCGCGTTCGTCTACTTCCGGTTTCCGCTGCGCTCGCTGTGTTTCTGGATGGTGTTCATCACGCTGATGCTGCCGGTGGAGGTGCGGATCGGTCCGACCTACGAGGTGGTGTCCAACCTCGGTATGCTCAACAGCTACGCCGGGCTCACCGTGCCGCTGATCGCGTCGGCGACCGCGACGTTCCTGTTCCGGCAGTTCTTCCTGACGGTGCCCGACGAGCTCGTCGAGGCGGCGCGCATCGACGGCGCCGGCCCGATGCGGTTCTTTCGCGACGTGCTGCTGCCGCTGTCGGCGACCAGCATCGCGGCGCTGTTCGTGATCCAGTTCATCTACGGCTGGAACCAGTACCTGTGGCCGCTTCTGGTCACGACCGACGAGTCGAAGTACCCGATCGTGATGGGCATCCGCAGGATGATCTCCGGCGGCGACGCCGCCAACGAATGGAATGTCATCATGGCCACCGCCATCCTGGCGCTGCTGCCCCCCGCGGCGGTCGTGCTGCTGATGCAGCGCTGGTTCGTCAAGGGACTGGTGGATACCGAGAAGTAGCATGGGCGCGCTGTCGATCCGCAATGTATTCAAGCAGTACGGCACCGGCAAGGCAGCGGTGACGGTGATCCACGGCGTCAGCGCCGAGATCGCCGACGGCGAGTTCATCGTCATCGTCGGTCCGTCGGGCTGCGGCAAGAGCACGCTGCTGCGCATGGTCGCGGGGCTCGAGGAGATCAGCGGCGGCGAGATCGCGATCGGCGGGCGGGTGGTCAACGACGTCGAGCCCTCCGCGCGCGACATCGCGATGGTGTTCCAGAATTACGCGCTCTATCCGCACATGAGCGTGTACGACAACATGGCCTACGGCCTGAAGATCGCCAGGGTGCCGCGCGCCGAGATCGACGCGCGCGTGCGCAAGGCGGCGGCCATCCTCGAGATCGGCTCCTTCCTCGAGCGCAAGCCGCGCCAGCTCTCCGGCGGTCAGCGCCAGCGGGTCGCGATGGGCCGGGCGATCGTCCGCCAGCCGCAGGTCTTCCTGTTCGACGAGCCGCTCTCCAACCTCGATGCCAAGCTGCGCGCGCAGACCCGCCTCGAGATCCAGAAGCTGCACGCCGAGCTCGGGGTCACCTCGCTGTTCGTGACCCACGACCAGGTCGAGGCGATGACCCTCGCGCAACGGATGATCGTGATGAACCGCGGCGTCGTCGAGCAGATCGGCACGCCCGAGTCGGTCTATCAGCGGCCCGAGTCCACCTTCGTTGCGGGCTTCATCGGGTCGCCGCCGATGAACCTGATGACCGGGCAGGCCCGGGAGCGCAGCTTCGAGCTCGGCGGCGTGTCGCTCGCGCTGCCGGCCGACGCGCCCCGCGGCGGCGAGCTGATCCTGGGGGTGCGCCCCGAGCACATCTCGCTCGCCGACACGGGATGGCCGATGCGCGTGGAGCTGGTCGAGATGCTCGGCGCAGAGCGCCTGGTGCACGGTCGCCTGGGCGAGCAGGGCATCACGGTGCGCATCGAGGGCACCGCCGTGCCGCCGGCGCGCGGCGCGACGGTGGCGCTGAGCGTCGAGGCGTCGCAGGTGCACTGGTTCGACCCTCAGAGCCAGCGCCGTGTGGGAGCCTGAGATGACCGACCGCCCCGAACCGCCCGGACCGCTCGACGCGGCGCTGCTGCCCGCGGGGGTGCGCTCGCGCTTCGTGGACGACGTCAACGGGCTGCGCATGCACGTGCTCGAGGCCGGCTTCGCCCCCAGGGGCCGGCCCTGCATCCTGCTGCTGCACGGCTTCCCGGAGCTCGCCTACAGCTGGCGCGAGCTGATGCCGGCGCTCGCCGACGCCGGTTACCACGTCGTCGCCCCCGACCAGCGCGGCTACGGGCGCACCACCGGCTGGGGCGATGAGGCCTACGACGTCGACATCTCGCCGTTCCGGATGCTGAACCTCGTGCGGGACGCGCTCGGGCTGGTGTCGGCGCTCGGCCATCGCAGCGTGCGCGCGGTGTTCGGCCACGACTTCGGCTCGCCGGTCGCCGGCTGGTGCGCGCTGGTCCGCCCCGATGTGTTCAGCTCGGTCGTGATGATGAGCGCGCCGTTCGGCGGCCCCGCGGCGCTGCCCTTCGACACGGCGGACGCGCCGCAGCAGGCGCGCGGCGCCCGGCGCTTCCCCGACGTGAGCGCGACGCTCGCGGCGCTCGCCACGTTGCCCCGGCCGCGCAAGCACTACCAGTGGTACTACTCGACGCCGGCCGCCGATGCGGACATGCGCCGGTGCGCGCAGGGGCTGCATGCCTTCCTGCGCGCCTACTTCCACGTCAAGAGCGCCGACTGGCCCGCCAATCGGCCGGTGCCGCTCGGCGCGTGGAGCGCCGAGGCGCTCGCGCGCCTGCCGACCTACTACGTGATGGACCTTGCGCAGGACATGGCGCAGACCGTCGCGCCGCACATGCCGTCGGCGCAGCAGGTCGCCGCGTGCCGCTGGCTGCCCGACGCGGTGCTCGACGTCTACGCGGCAGAGTACGGCCGGACCGGCTTCCAGGGCGGGCTGAACTGGTACCGCTGCGCGACCGGCGGCGCCTTCGGTGCCGAGCAGCAGTTGTTCGCCGGCCGCAGGATCGATGTGCCCGCAGCCTTCATCGCCGGTGCGAGCGACTGGGGCATGCACCAGAAGCCCGGTGAGCTCGAGGCGATGCAGTCGCTGTGCACCCGCTTGCTCGGCGTGCACACGGTCGCGGGTGCGGGCCATTGGGTTCAGCAGGAGCAGCCAGGGGCTGTCCTCGCGCTGCTGCGGGACTTCCTGCGGGAGACCGGCTCCTGACGGGGCCGGTCGCGCGGCGCCTCGCGGGTCAGGCGCCCCGCTTGGCCCGCTGCGCCAGGGCGAGCGCGACCAACCCGTCGATGACCTCTCCCTGGCTCGCGAGCTCGCCTTCGGCCTTCAGCCGGGTGAGACCCTCGCGGGTCGACGCCTTGACAAGCACGTTGATGTAGACACGGCGCGGTGGCCGGCCGCGGCGCGGGGGCGTCGCATTGGTGGCGAGTGTCGCCTTGGCTGCGGGTGCTGCTTTTGCTGCGTCGAGTTTCTTGGCCATCGGGTCGTCCCGGAAAATTCTGAGCCAAGGGTAGCACTCAGCCCGCGCCAGCGGGCGTTCAGCGGTTCCGAACGTTGCCGCGTGGACGTGGGGCGTCATAAGTACTTACCCGCAGGCGTGCCGTCCCGCGAGGTGCTCGGCATGGAAGCGGCCCATCGACCGGGCGTCGAGCCAGGCCGCGACGAGGCCCTCGGGCAGGTCGCAGTAGGCGAGCGTGCGTCCACCGACCTGCGCGACCGCGCGCGTGCCCGTGGCATCGCGGCACACGCGTCCGACGGCCGAGCTTCGCCCGATCGCGATGCACTCGAGGCCGGCGAGTGCGACCGGACCCATGCCCTCGACGATCACGACCTCGTCGGCGGCGACGTGTCCGGTTGCGCCGGGCGGCCCCCCGGAAAGCAGGGCGAGCAGGATGAGGAGAAGTGTGCTCAAGGTCGGCGGGGTGCTGCGCGCATGAGGCGCACGCTCGCGCCGATCATAGCGCCGCGCGCGACCCGGGGCCATCGGCCAGGCCCTCGCTGATCGGGGGGGCTTAGGGCATGTGCCGGGCAGGCACTCGCAGCACTCGCGAAGCGGGCGACGGGCACTCCGCTACGATGCGGTCCGGGGGCGCGTCGCGCGCCCGGCTCCCGGAGACCCTGATGGACGCGCTGCTGGTTCCTGCACAGGTCTGCCTCGCGCAGTGGCGCGACATCTGGCGCGGCGCACCCGTCGTGCTCGACACCCGATGCCGCGCGGGCATCGCGGCCGCCGCAGCATCGGTGGGCCGCATCCTGGCGCGCGGCGAGCCGGTCTACGGCATCAACACCGGCTTCGGCAAGCTCGCGAGCGTGCGCATCGACACCGTCGACCTGGCCACCCTGCAGCGCAACATCGTGCTCTCTCACGCGGCCGGCGTCGGCGATCCGATGCCGCGGCCGGTCGCGCGGCTGATGATGGCGCTCAAGCTGGCGAGCCTCGCCCAGGGCGCCTCGGGTGTCCGCCCCGAAGTCGTCGACCTGATCGAGGCGATGCTGGCCGGGGGGCTCGTCCCGGTCGTGCCGAGCCAGGGCTCGGTGGGCGCGTCGGGCGACCTCGCACCGCTCGCGCACATGGCCGCGGCGATGATCGGCGTGGGGACCATCGACGCGCCGCAGGGTGTGCCGCCCGCCGCGCAGGCACTGGCGGGCGCGGGGTTGCGACCGCTCGCGCTGCAGGCCAAGGAGGGCCTCGCCCTGCTCAACGGCACGCAGTTCTCGACCGCGTTCGCGCTGGCCGGGCTTTTCGAGGCCGAGGCGGCGATGCAGGCCGCCATCGTGACCGGCGCGCTCGCGACCGATGCGGCGCGCGGCACGGACACGCCGTTCGACGAGCGCATCCACCGGCTGCGCAGTCACGCCGGCCAGCTCGAGACGGCGCGCGCCTGTCGCGCGCTGATGGCCGGCAGCGCGATCCGAGCGTCGCACCGGATGGGCGATGCGCGCGTGCAGGCCCCGTACTGCCTGCGCTGCCAGCCGCAGGTGATGGGGGCTGTGCTCGAGACCTGCTCCGGCAGGCGGGGGCGACGCTCGCAATCGAGGCCAACGGCGTCTCGGACAACCCGCTGATCTTCGCCGACACCGACGAGGCGCTGTCAGGCGGGAACTTCCATGCCGAGCCGGTCGCATTCGCCGCCGACACGATCGCGATGGCCGTGTGCGAGATCGGCTCGATCGCCGAGCGGCGCATCGCGATGCTGGTCGATCCGGCGCTGTCGGGCCTGCCCGCGTTCCTGACCCCTCGCCCCGGCCTGAACTCGGGTCTGATGATCCCGCAGGTGACCGCTGCGGCGCTGGTCGCCGAGAACCGCCAGCAGGCCTTCCCGGCGAGCGTCGACTCGATCCCGACCTCGGCCAACCAGGAGGACCACGTGTCGATGGCCGCGCACGGCGCGAGGCGCCTGCTGCGGATGACCGCCAACCTGCGCGCGATCGTCGGGATAGAGCTGCTGTGCGCGGCGCAGGGCTGCGACTTCCACGCGCCGCTCGCCTCGAGCCCACCGCTCGAGGCGGTGCGCGCGTTGCTGCGCGTACGCGTGCCGCACCTCGACGAGGACCGGCATCTGCAGCCGGACATCGCCGCGGCGATCGACCTTGTCGCCTCGGGCGCGGTGACCGCGGCGGTCGCGCCGCTGCCCCTGCCTGCGCTCGACTGAGGCCGGCTCAGGCCGCGCCGCGCATCCCCGGCGGCACGCCGCGTGCAGGGTCGGCCACCTTGGGCCAGAGCGCGCGCCCGACCTGACGGTAGGGCAGGGCGGCCATGTCCATCGAGCCCGAGCCCGGCGCCGACACGTACAGGATCTCGCGCGCGATCGGCGCGAAGCCGGCATGGAAGTGCTGGGTCGACTTGGCGACCAGCGCGCGCGGTCGGGTCGGGTCGATGCCGGCGACCGCGAAGCAGTCGGGATGGAAGCTCTGGATGCGGTAGTCGTTGACCACCACGTCGATCGCTTCGGCGTCCGAAGGGCCGCCGATACGCAGCCACGCGAGCCGCCCGAGCGGCGCCTGGGTGCCCCCGAAGGGCTGCCAGCCTTCGGGGGTCAGCGCCTTCACCTCGACGCGCACGTCGAGCGCGTCGCCCGAGCCCGCGCCGAGCTTGCCGCCGATCCGCATGTCGAGGGTCGCGCCAACCCCCGCGTCGAACGCAAGCCCGGTGGCGATCGGGTCCCACAGCGGCGACAGCGCGACGCCGCCGACGCCGCGTTCGATCAGCCGGCGCAGCAGGAAGGTCGAGTCGCCGGCCGCGCCGATGCCGGGATTGTCCGCGGTGTCGGCGAGCACGAAGGGCCGGCCGTCCGGCGCGTGCGCGAGCACGCGGTCGATGGCCGCGTCGATGCCGAGGAAGGGGGGCACGATCGCGTCGCGCGCCGCCCAGACGGCCTCGCCCAGCTCGGCGGCGAGCCGTGCCGCGAGCGCCGCGTCGCCGTCCGTCACCACCAGCATCCGCGTGCCGACCTCGGGCGTGTCGCCCCACGGGAAGCCGTGCGCGAGCGACACCGACAGCACGCCCGGCTCGCGCTCGAGCGCCTTCATTCGGCCGACCAGCGCCGTCATCGGCTCGGCTGTCGTGGGGTAGATGCCGAGCATCGCGCAGTCGTAGAGCGCCATCACCGGGCGGATGCGCCCGGCCAGCGTGTGCTCGAGCAGGTCGAAGACCTCCGCCGCGCGCTCGGCCACGTCGACGTGCGGGTACTCCTTGAAGATCACCAGGATGTCGGCGCTGTCGACCTTGAGCCGGGTGAGGTGGCAGTGCAGGTCGAGCTCGGCGGCGATCGGCACGTCTGGGCCCACGATCGCGCGGACCCGCGACAGCAGGTCACCCTCGGCGTCCGGGTAGCCGTCGGCGATCATCGCGCCGTGCAGGTTGAGCATCACCGCGTCCACCGGCATCGCGCGCTGCAGGTCGGCGAGGATCTCGTCGCGCAGCGCCTCGTGCGTGGCGCGCGTGGTGTCGCCGGCGGGTGTCGCGAAGGCCGCGAGCCCCTCGAGCACCGTCCACCCGAGCGCACGCGCGCGCTCGCGCCACAGCACCAGCGGCACCGCGAACAGCGACGGGCGCGCGCCGTGCGCGCCGCCTCGCACCAGCATGGCGCCCTCGAACACGGACATGCCGGTCGGGATCGGCGAGAAGGAGTTGGTCTCGGTGCCGAGGCAGGCGGTGAACAGTCGACGGGTCATGGCGGGAGCGGGGCGCGATCGGTGCGAAGGGGCGTCGATCGTCGTCGAGAACGCCACTGTGCGCAAGCCGGCGCGCGGACGCCCCCCGCTGCGGCCGCGGGCCCGGTCCTGGCGGTGGCCGGCCCCCCCGCGGCGCGCCGCCCGCCGCATGAAGGACAATACGGGCATTGCATGGCGGAACCCCCATGAGCGACTTCGACGACGACATCCGACTCGAGCCGGCCGGCGAGCGTGCCTGGACCGGGCTCGTGACTGCGCGCTGGAACATCGGCGCCAACCCCAACGGCGGCTACCTGCTCGCGCTCGCCTTCACCGGACTGCGACATGCGCTGCCTGCCTATCCGGATCCGCTGAGCATCTCGGTCCACTACCTCAAGCCCGGGCTGCCCGACCGGCCGTGCCGGGTCGAGGTGGAGGTGCTGTCCACCGGGCGCACGCTCGGGACAGCGCGGGCGACCCTGCTGCAGGACGGCACGCCGCGGCTCGCGGTGCTGGCCTCGCTCGGCGACCTCGCGACCGACGACGAGCCCGCGCTGACCGTCGTGCCGCCCGCCATGCCCGCGCCCCGGGACTGTACGCCACGCTCGCCCGCCGAGCAGGGCCTCGCGATGCCGATCCTCGACCGGGTCGAGGTGCGCCTGCACCCGGACCAGGTGCGCGCGGCTGGCGCCGGCCGCGCGCAGGTCAGCGGCTGGATCCGGTTCCGCGACGACCGCGAGCCGGACACGCTGGCGAGCCTGCTGTTCGCCGACGCATTCCCGCCCGCGGTATTCGGGCTGGTGAGCGCGGTGGGCTGGGTGCCCACGGTCGCGCTCACCGTGCAGGTGCGGCGCCGCCCCGCCCCGGGCTGGATGCTCGGGCGCTTCGATACCGTCGACATGCTGGGCGGCCGGTTGCTCGAGGACGGCATGCTGTGGGACGCGCAGGGGCGCCTGGTCGTGCAGTCGCGCCAGCTCGCGCTGCTGCGTACGCCGGGCGGCCCGCGTTGACCTTGCGGCGCCCGCGCTGCCCGCTCGCGGTGGGCCTGGCGGCCCTGCTCGTCGCCGCCGTGCCGCGGGCAGGGCTCGCCGACGCGCGCTGCGTCGCGCCGGCCTGCGTCCGGACGGCGGCCGAGGACGCCGTGCGCGTGGTGGAGGGCAACGGCCGCGTCGTCACGATCAGCTCGAGATTCGTCACCATCGCGCATGACGACATCCCGGGCCTGATGCCGCCGATGACGATGGAGTTCGAGCTGGCCTCGCCCGCGCTCGCGCGCCGCATCGCGCCGGGCCAGGCAGTACGATTCACCCTGCGCGTGCGCGGCGCCGACATGACGGTCACCGCGCTGCGCAGGCGCTCCGGGCCGCCGCGTGCCGACGCCCCGGACGGCCCCCGCCCCGACGACTCGACCGGACGACCTGGAACATGACTCTGCCCGTCATCGCGCTGATCCTAACGCTGGGCCTGTTCGCAGGCATGGTTGCCCTGCTGCACCTGGGGCGCTACATCGGCGCGCGCCGGCTGGCCCGCGACCCGGAGTCCGCGCAATCGGGCAGCGGCGCGATCGACGGCGCGGTGTTCGCGCTGCTCGGGCTGATGGTCGCGTTCACCTTCTCGGGCGCCAGTACGCGCTTCGACGATCGGCGCGCGCTGATCGTGCAGGAGGCCAACACCATCGGCACAGCCTACCTGCGGCTGGACCTGCTGCCGGCCGACGTGCAGCCCGAGCTGCGCGAGCTGTTCCGCCGCTACACCACGGCCCGCGTCGAGGCCTACCGCAAGCTGCCCGACCGGGTCGCGGCGCAGGCCGAGGTCGTACGCGCGGTCGCGCTTCAGGGCGATATCTGGAGCCGGGCGGTCGCAGCGGCACAGCGCCCGGGCGTCTCGCCCGCGGTGGCGTCGCTGGTGATGCCCGCGCTCAACGACATGTTCGACATCGTGACCACGCGCACGAATACGACGCTCATGCACCCGCCGCGGGTGATCTTCCTGCTGCTCTTCGGGCTGTCGCTCGCGGCGGCGCTGCTGGCCGGCTACGCGATGGCGGGCAGCCGGACGTTCAGCTCGCTGCACTCGATCACATTCGCAGCCGTGATGGCCATCACGGTCAACGTGATACTGAACATCGAGTTCCCGCGGCTGGGGATGATCGGCCTGGAGGAGTTCGACCAGGCGATCGTCGTGGTGCTCGAGTCGATGAAGTGACCTGAGCGGCACGCACCGCGCCGTCACCGGGCGCGTCAGGCGCCCTTGCCCTTCTTGGCTGCGGCGTCGAGCGCGGCCTTGCGCTCGGCCTTCAAGGCCTTGACCTTCATGTCGTAGTCGTTTTGCGACATCTTCTTCGCCTTGGCTTCGGCGTCGCGCCTTGCGACCAGCGGATCGCTGCCCTTGGCCTTGGCGTCCTTGGCGGCGGCTTCGCCGGCGCCGCTGATGGCCGCCTTGTGCTCCGTGGTGAGCGCGGACATTTTCTGCTTGTACGTGGCCTTGGCGGCACGCTCCTCGGCGCGCATGACGACGACTGGGTCCTTGGACGTCATGGCCGGCGCGGTGCCCTGCGCAAGGACGGGGCCACTGAGCGCAGCCGACAGGGCGATGATCGACAACAGTGAGTTTTTCATGATGGTCCGTGCGGTTGAAAGACCATGCATGGTCTCACGCTCGCATGTGTTTCCAAGGCGTCGCGCCCCCGCCGTCACATCCGGAAACGATTCGGGCCCCGCGACGCCGCGGTGTCTGCGCCGCCGCGGCGAACCGACTCAGGCTCGACCCGGTATGGCGGGCGGCGGTGTGCGGCGTCAGTGTGCCGGCGCGCGCCTCGCGCCCGGCCATCGGTTGACGATCCACACCAGCGACAGCATCACCGGGACCTCCACGAGCACGCCGACCACGGTCGCGAGCGCGGCGCCCGACTCCAGGCCGAACAGCGAGATCGCCACCGCCACCGCGAGCTCGAAGAAGTTGGAGGTGCCGATCAGGCAGGCCGGCCCGGCGATGTCGTGCGGCAGCTTCAGGAGCCTCGCGCCGATCCACCCGATCGCGAAGATGCCGTAGCTCTGCAGGACGAGCGGCACGGCGATCATCCCGATCACCAGCGGCTGCTCGACGAGGGTCCGCGCCTGGAAGCCGAACAGCAGCACCACGGTCGCGATCAGGCCAGCGACCGACCAGGGCTTGAGGCGCGCGACTAAGTCGCCGACCGCCCGCGGCGAGCGTCGCCCGAGCAGCCGGCGTGTCGCCATGCCGGCGAGCAGCGGCAGCACCACGTACAGCACCGTGGCGAGCAGCAGCGTCTCCCAGGGCACGACGATCCGCGTGACGCCGAGCAGGAAGGCCGCGATGGGCGCGAACGCGAACACCATGATCAGGTCGTTCACCGACACCTGCACCAGCGTGTAGCCGGCATCGCCCTTCACCAGCTGGCTCCAGACGAACACCATTGCCGTGCACGGGGCGACGCCCAGCAGAATCATCCCCGCGATGTACTCGGTGGCGGACTGAGGGCTCACCCAGGGTGCGAACACGTGCTCGAAGAACAGCACGCCGAGCGCGGCCATCGTGAACGGCTTGATCAGCCAGTTGACCACCAGCGTCAGCACCAGGCCGCCTGGGCGCCGACCCACGTCCCTGATCGCCGACCAGTCGATCTGGATCATCATCGGATAGATCATCACCCAGATGAACACGGCGACGACGAGGTTGACGTGGGCCAGCTCCAGCGCGGCGACCGCCTGGAACAGGCCCGGCACGACGAGCCCGAGCGCCACGCCCGCGGCGATGCCGAGCGCGACCCAGACTGTGAGGAATCGTTCGAACAGGCCCATCGTGTGCGTCCCTGCGGCGCGCGTGCGCGGATCCGCTTCGGTGGTCGGTCCCGGAGCCCGCGGCCGGGGCGCTCGATGCCCGGGTGCTGTGGTCGCCCCGTCAGCGCGCGCGCCGCGTCAGCAGCACGACGACGCCGGCTTGCCGCGCGCCGTCGGGCCGCAGCAGGCGGTGGCGTCGGCGGGCGGCGCCGCGCCGGGCGTCGCCTCGCTCGCGGTGGGCGCGCAGCAGGCGGCCCGGCCCGGCGCGGGCGCCTCGTTGAAGACGGGGATGTCGGTGAGCGTGTGGAAGTGCTCCCAGGCGACGCCCTGCGGATCGGTGATCCAGTGCTTCTCGCTGCGCGCGTAGCAGCAGGTGGTCGTGCCCTCGTCCAGCAGCGCCATGTCGGCCGCCTCGGCGCGCGCCTTCATCCCGGCGAGCTCGTCCGCGTCGTCGGTCTGGATGCCCAGGTGGTCGATGCCCGGCTGCGCGCCGCGCGTCGAGATCGCGAAGTTGACGGGCGGATCGGCGAGCATCCACTTGGCGTAGTCGGCCTCGACGCGGGTGGGCTCGGCGGCGAACAGGCGGGAATAGAAGCCGATGCTCCGGCCGAGGTCGTTCACGTGCAGGTGGACGTGGAAGCGCTTCATCGTGGGCTCCGTGGGGTGCACGAGACGACCGTGGGCGTGGCCTCGCAGGGCGCGCCCTGGCAGCAGTGGGCGGTGAGGTAGTCGAGGAGCGCGTTCATCCGGCCGAGCGAGGCGCGATAGATGAGGTGCCGGCCGTCGCGCTCCTGCGTGACCATGTCGGCATGCGTCAGCTCCTTGAGGTGGAACGACAGCGTCGACGCTGGCAGGCCCAGCGTGGCCGCCAGCGCGCCGGGCGTCATGCCCGCCGGACCGGCGCCGACCAGGGCGCGGAAGATCCGCAGGCGCATGCCCTGGGCGAGCGCGGCGAGAGCGGCGACAGCGGTTTGTTCTTCCATGGTTCGATGATTATGGAAATGATGGATCCCGTCAAGAGGCGCCCGACGGGGCGCTAGGATGGCGCCATGACCGCCCCCGACTCCGCGCCCGATCCCGCCCCGGCGCCCGCCGCCGCGACCGCCGATCGCGATGCCTCCGGCGCCCCGGCCCTCCTGCAGGCCGAGGCCCTGGCCTTCGATCACCCGGGTCGGCGCCTGTTCGGCGGGCTGTCCTTCGCGGTGACGCCCGGCCTGACGCTGGTGCGCGGCGGCGACGGCCGCGGCAAGAGCACGCTGCTGCGGCTGATGGCGGGCGAGCTCGTGCCCGCCGCGGGCGTGCTGCAGCGGGCCGCGCCGACCGTCTTCCTCGCCGATCCGCGCGACGCGCGCGACGACCCGCTGACGGGCCTGCAGTGGGTGCAGGCACAGGCGCGCCGCTGCGCCGGCTGGGAGCCCGCGGTGCATGCCGCGCTGCTCGAGGGCTTCGCGTTGGGCGAGCACGTGCCGAAGGAGCTCTTCAGGCTGTCGACCGGGACCCGCCGCAAGCTCTGGCTGTCCGTGGCGTTCGCGTCGGGGGCGGCGGTGACGCTGCTCGACGCGCCGTTCGCGGCGCTCGACGGGCCGGCGCGCGACCTCTTATGCGAGCTGCTCGAGGATGCGGCCGACCATCCCCGGCGCGCCTGGGTCGTGGCGGACTACGCGTTGCCGTCGCGGCTGGCGGCGCTGCCGCTCGCCGCGACCATCGACCTGGGCGACTGAGACCGGCGGCAGCCCGCGGAGTGGGCGCAATTGCGGGGTTCGCCTGCCGCAGTTCGGCAGATCGGGTGCGTGCGCGTCTGGCGAAAATGAAGCGGCGGGCGTGCCGGTCGGCGGCGCCCACCCTCCGCAGCGCCCCGTCACCCATTGAAGCGATGATCAAGCAGCCGGGCCCGTCATCACGATCCACCGCCGCAGACGCGTCGGTCGGCGCGGTCGAGGTCGTCGCAGCCCCGCCGCCGGCGGTCGCCGCGCGGCGTGCGACCCGGCCCCCTGGCAGCGCCGTGCCCGGGCCTGGCGAGGCCCGTACCGATGCCGCGCCGGCGTCCGATCCGAGCACGGGCTCGGGCGACCTGGCCGATCGCCGTCCGCACCTCCTTCTCGTCGACGATCAGTCGATGAACGTGTTCATCCTGCGCCATGCGTTCGAGGGCGATCACCGGGTGTCGGTGGCCCTGAGCGGGGTCGAGGGACTCGCGCTGTGCGCGCGCGGCGACGTCGACCTGGTGCTGCTCGACGTGATGATGCCCGGCATGGACGGCCACGAGGTCTGCCGGCTCCTCAAGGTCGATCCGGCGACGCGGGATATCCCGATCATCTTCGTGACCTCGCGCAGCGACGAGTCCGCCGAGGCGCAGGCCCTGGACCTGGGCGCGGTCGACTTCATCTCCAAGCCGGTCAACGCGCGGGTCGTCCGTGCGCGGGTCCGGACCCACCTGACGCTCAAGGCGCAGTCGGACCGGCTGCGTCAGTGGGCCTACGTCGACGGCCTGACGGGCGTGTGCAACCGCCGCTACTTCGACGCGCGGCTCGAGTCGGAATGGCGACGCGCGGCCCGCAACCAGGCGCCGCTCAGCGTCGTGCTGATCGACGTCGACTTCTTCAAGCGGTTCAACGACCGCTACGGGCACCAGGCCGGCGACGACTGCCTGCGCCGCGTCGCCGAGTGCCTGAGGTCGAGCGTCAAGCGGCCTGGCGACCTGGTAGCCCGATACGGCGGCGAGGAATTCGTGTGCCTGCTGCCCGACACCGACCTGCAGGGCGCGCTGCACGTCGCGCGTGACCTGGGCCGCGCGATCGACGCGTTGCGCATCGAGCACGGCGACTCCACCGTCGCGCCCTGGATCACGGTCAGCCTTGGGGTGTGCGGCGCGACCGCCGACATCGCCCGCTCGGCCGCCGACATGCTGCGGGTCGCCGACGCGCAGCTGTACCTGGCCAAGTCGGGCGGGCGCCACCGCAGTTGCGGTGCCGCGCTCGGGACGGCCTGACCCTGCCGCTCAGGCAGGGGGGATGCCGAGCGCGGCCTCGCGGATGCGGCGCTTGAGGATCTTGCCCGACGGCGTGCGCGGCAGCGGCTCGGCCGACTTCAGGATGTGGCGCGGCACCTCGAAGGCGGCCAGGCGCGTCGCCAGGAAGGCGCGCAGCGCATCGAGGTCGAGCGCGTCGTCGCAGTAGACCGTCGCGCCCACCTCCTCGCCCAGGCGCTCGTCGGGCACCGCGTAGACGGCCGCCTCGTGCACCGCCGGGTGTTGGAGAAGCGCCGCCTCGACCGTCCCGCAGCCGACGTTCTCGCCGCCACGGATGATCAGGTCCTTGATCCGGTCGACGATGTACACGAAGCCCTCGTCGTCCAGCCAGGCGAGGTCGCCTGTGCGGAACCAGCCGTCGTCGAACACCTCCGCATCGACGTCGGGGCGGTTCCAGTAGCCGCGGAACAGCGACGCGCCGCGTACCCTCAGCTCGCCCCGCGCGCCCGCGGGCAGCGACACGCCCCGCTCGTCGACCACCTGCAGCTGCAGCACCGGCGAGCAGCGACCGGAGCTCTCCGGACGCGCCAGGTAGTCCTCGCCGCCGATGCCCGCGCCGATCGCGAAGGTCTCGGTCATGCCCCAGCCGGTGATCGGCAGCGCGTTGGCGAAGCTCGCGCCGATCTGTCGGACCTGCTCGGGCGCGCGCGGCGCGCCGCCTCCGCCGAGCGCCAGCAGGCAGGCGAGGTCATGGCGCCCCTCGCGGGCGACCCGCAGCAGGTCGCCGGTGACCGCGGCCGGCCCCACCACCGACGCCAGCCGCTCGCGCTCGACCAGCGCGGCCGCCGCCTCGGCGTCCCACCTGTACATGCAGACCACCCGTCGCTGCAGCCTGTACGACGCCAGGTACGAGGCCGCGAGCCCGGTGACATGGAACAGTGGCACCGCCAGCAGCGTGCCGTCCTGCACTGCGGGCTCGGCGGGCACGATGCCGGCCACCCGCTCGCTGACCGCGCGGTCGAGTTCCCACGACATCAGCGCCGACAGGATGTTGCGATGGGTCGACACGACGCCCTTGGGGTGCCCGGTGGACCCCGAGGTGTAGAGGATGGTCGCGGCGTCCTCGGGCGCGACCTCCGCGGCCGGCATGGCGACCTCACCCGCGGCGTCGGTGAGCGAGGACAGCGCGCGCACGCTCGGCGGCAGGCGGTTCGCGCGGACCGCCAGCACCGCGAGCCCTGGGATCGGCTCGCAGCGGGCCAGTCGGTCGAGCCGCTCCTGGTCGGCGAGCAGCACCTTCGCGCCGCTGTCGCGAAGCCCGTAGGCCATCTCGTCGGCCTGCCAGTGCGCATTCATCGCGACCGCGATCGCGCCGATCGAGGTGATCGCTGTGAAGGCCAGGATCCATTCAGGGTAGTTGCGCATCGAGATCGCGACCCGGTCGCCGGGCGCCACGCCGCAGGCGTGCACCAGCACGTGGCCGATACGCGAGGCCTGCGCCCACGCCTGCACGAAGCTCAGCCGCTCGTCCTCGTAGGCGAGGAAGGGGCGGTCGGTCGCGGTCGCCTCGTAGAGCGCGCGCAGCGAGCGGGGCGCGTTGGTGAAACGGCGCAACGCGCGTCCGTCGATCACGTCGTCCTGCAGCGCATACGGCTGGCCGGGTGCGGTGAGCGCCTCGAGCGCGTGCGCCCGGGGGGTCGGTGTCATGGGTCCGTCTCCGTGGGTCCGCGGGTACAGCGGATCGGGCGCAGGGTACGGAAACCGATGCGCGAAGTAAAACCCATGCGTGCCGGGCGGGCGCGCCTCGCGGCGCAGCCGGAACCCGGCGCCGCGCGCGCTACCTGATCGGCTCGACCCGCCGCCAGCTCGGGTCGGGGTCGTAGGCCTGGATCTGGCGGGCGATCGCGTCGGTGTCGGGCCCGAGGTCCTTCTGGTGCACGATGCCGTCGCGGTTCACGATGAAGCTCATCACCCCGGTGTCGCCGCGCCGCTCGGGCCAGGCGATCAGCGCATAGCCCTCGGTCATGAGCCCATCGCGAACGTAGCGCTTCGCGCCGCCGGGCGCGTGCGGGCCCTGCGCGGTCAGCACCCGGTAGAGGTAGCCGTGGTAGGCCTGGCCGCGGCGGGCATGCGCGAAGGCCGGGCCGAGCGGGCTCTCGCGTTCATCGGGCAGCGCGGCCCAGTACAGGCCGTCCCGCTTGCCCGGCGAAGACAGGCCGCGCATCGCGAAGTGCTTCGGGCTGCGGCCATCCGGATTGCGCGGGTAGTACTCCTCCTGGGCGTCGGTGTAGGCGAGCGCGACCTGGATCGCCGCCAGCTCGTTGCGGCCGATGCGCCGGCGCCGCAGCTCGCCGGGCGTGGCCGACGGGTCGAATCGCCACCCCGCGGCCGTGCGGACGATCGGTACCGGCAGCGTCCAGCCATGGGTGCCGACCTCGAGCATCGCGCGCCCGTCGGCCGGCGTCACGATCCGGTGGGCCCGTGCCCAGGCCTCGAGGAACGCGATGCGGTCCTCGAACGAGGTGTCGCCCAGGGGGATGTATCGCCCGTAGCCGGCGCCGAGCACGGCGGCGACCTGCGCGTCGTCGTTGCGGGCGATGCCGTCGACGAGCGCGTCGGCGGCGGCGTCCGGCGTCGGGTAGGCCTTCTGCGCATGCACGGCCGGGGAGAGCGCCAGCAGGCCGGCGAGCAGCAGCGCGCCGAGCAGTGCCGGGAGGCAACGAGAGGTCGGTGTGGTGTCGGTCATGTCGGTCGCCTCGTTCTCATCGGCCACGGGCACCGGCACCGGCGCCTGCGCGGGCGGCCGCGCCGCCGCCCGCCGGCGCCGAACGGGCCGCGGGAGCGGGAGCGGAGCGGACCGTCGAGGGAGCGGGAGCGGGGCGGGCTGCCGCGGGGGCAGGGCGGGCCGCTGCCGGGGCAGGGCGGGTCTCCACGGGGGACGGCCGTGCCGCCACGGGTGTGGGCCGCGCGCCTCCCGCATCCGGGCGCTGCGCGGCGTTCTGGCTCGCCGCCCCGCGGTCGATCTGCTGCTTCGCCTGGCGGTCGCCCGCGCCCTTCAGGGCATTGTCCTGGGAGGCCTTCACAGCATGGTCGCGGGCCGCGTCGCGGTCGGCCTTCTCGGCCGTCTGCCGGGCAGCGTCGCGGCTCGCGGCCGGTGCCTTGTCCCGGGTCGCATCCCGGCCGGCGCCCTGCGCCCTGTCCTGTGCCGCGCCGCGGTCCGCGCCCTGGGTCCGATCGCGGGCGGCGCCTGCCCCGCCGTCGACGCCACGCTGGGCCATCGCCTGCTGGGCCTTGTCGCGGCTGGCGTCGCGGCTAGCATCGCGCGCGCCGTCGCGGCTCACATCGCGCGTGCCGTCCCGGTTCACATCTCGCACGCCGTCGCCGCCCGCATCGCGCGCGACGTCCTTGCCGCGATAGGCCTCGCGCCCCGACGCCTGCGAACGGCGCTCGAGGCTTTGGCGCTGCGCGTCGCCGCCCCGGTAGTCGGCCTTGCGGTGGCCCGGGTCGTGGCTCCAGCTGCTCCGGTTGCTGCTGTTGACGTCGATGCGATTGTTGACGTTGATGCTGTTGTAGCGGTTGACGTTGATGTTCACGTCGCCCCGGCCCCAGGCGAAGCCGCCCCACAGCGCGTTGGAGACCCCGATCCCGATGCCCCATGCGATGCCGGTCGCGACCGTGCGGGAGAACCAGTACCCGGGGGGCGGCGGATAGTAGTAGGGCGGATATGACGGATACATCCAGGGCCCGTACACGAGCGTCGGGTTGTAGGCGGGCACGTAGACCACCGACGGCTGCGCCGGCTGGATGACGATCACCTGCGGGGGTGGTGCCGCCTGCTGCACCACGACCGTCGTCGTCGTGGCGGCCGGGGCGGGCGTCGCCGCCTCGGTCGACACCCTGATCTGCTCGTTGGTCGTCAGGTTGCCCGCCTTCTGCGCAGCGACGCGCAGCCGCTGCACCGAGTCCATCACGTCCTCGGGCTGGGCGAGGAAGGCGTCGCCGAGGCTCTTCACGTAGTCGGGCTTCTCGCCGAGCGTGATCAGCACCTCGGGGAAGGCCACCATCGAGGCGACCGACGGGTCCCAGTCCTTGGACTCGACCGCCTTGACCGCTGCGTCGCCCTTGCTGTCGGGGCGTGCCTTGGACCACGCGGTCGCCTCGGCGAACTCCTCCGGGTAGGTCGACGCCATCAGCAGCTGCGACAGCAGCGGGTCCGGGTAGAGCGCCACCTGGGCGAGCATCTGGTCGAGCTGCGCGTTGGTGAAGGGCTTGTCCGCCGACTGGGCGGACGCGAGCATCGGAAGTGCCAGCGCCGCCGCGAACAGCAGCAGGCTCAGCCGGGACACGAGCATCGTGAACATGGTTCTCCCTGGATCGAGGCGCGGATCGCAGCGCTGCTACGGCAACTAAAACCTAGTCTGGGTCGCGACCGAGTCGATCCTACCGCCCGGCGAGCCGGTACACCTGCATGGCTGTTCCGAGGATCGAGCCGAATCAGGGGATCCAGGCCGGATTTTACCATTGCACACGATGGCGGCGGCCCGACGGCGAGTGGTGCCGGGAGCCCGACCGCGGGATACTCGCCTTTGCCCTGCCCGGGCCCGCCGTCCGATCGGAGCCCGGTGCCATGCCGCCCCCCATGACCCGCCACGCCCCCGACCCCGAACGATCGACCCCAGCGCCCGCCGGACCGGATGCCGACATCCGCGTCCAACCCTGTGGCGATGCCTGGGTCATGGTGGACTGGGGCGGCCGGGCGCAGGCCAACGTCGCGGCGCGGGCACTCGCGGCGCGGCTGCGCGAGGCGCCGCAGGCCTTCTGCGCCGAGGCGGTCGCAGGCGTGCGCACGCTCGCCGTGCGAATCGCCGTCGACGACGCGGACGGCGGCCTGCACACGCGCGCCCCGAACCGCGAGGCGGCGCTCGCCTGGCTTCGCGACGCTGCGCCGCAGGCGCTGGGCTGGGAGGCGCCGGCCGGCCGGCAGGTGACGCTGCCCGCCTGCTACGACGCCTCGCTCGCGCCCGACCTCGACCACGTCGCCGCGGCCACCGGTCTGGACGTACGAGAGGTAATCGACATCCACGCCGGCTGCGTCTTCACCGCCGAGGTCATCGGCTTCATGCCCGGATTCGCGTATCTCGGCGGGCTCGATCCGCGCCTCAGGCTCGACCGCCGGGCCTCGCCCCGGCCGCGCGTGCCCGAGGGCGCCCTCGCGATCGCCGGGCTGCAGACCGCCGTCTATCCGAGCCCCACGCCGGGTGGCTGGCACCTGATCGGCCGTTGCCCGCTTAGGCTGTTCGATCCGGCGCGCTCGCCGCCCGCGCTGATGTCCGAAGGCGACAGCCTGCGCTTCGAGCCGATCGACAAGGCCGTCTTCGAGCGGCTCTGGGCCCGCCGATGAGCGCGCCCGCGGAAGGCGTGCCGATCGTCGAGGTTCTCAAGCCCGGCCTGCTGACCACTGTCCAGGATGCGGGCCGCCCGGGGCAGGCGCGCATCGCGCTGTCGCGGGGCGGCGCGATGGACCGCGGCGCACTGGCGCTGGCCAATGCGATGGTAGGCAACGCGCCGGACGAGGCGGGCCTCGAGATCACCGGGCCCGGCCCGACGCTGCGCTTTCACTGCGACGCCTGGATCGCCAGCGTCGGCGCGAGGCACGGACTGACACGGGCGGCGGGTTCGGAGGGCGGCGCGGGGCTCGCCCTGCCGACCCAGCGTCCGGTGTTCGTGACGGCGGGCAGCGTACTGCGCTGGCAGGCGCCGCCGGTGGGCTGGCGAAGCTGGCTCGCCGTGGCGGGCGGCCTGGCGCTGCCGGCCGTGCTGGGCAGCCGCAGCACCCATCTCGCCGCGGGCATCGGCCCCGCCCCGCTCGCCGCGGCCCTGCGGCTGCCGCTCGCCGCGCAGGCGCAGGGCCTCGCGCGCCGCCGCGCGGCGACGGTGCTGCGCCGGGCAGATCCGGCCGCGGGCCGGCCCTGGCCCTCCTGGCAGGCGTCCGAAGACCTGCCGCCCGAGTGGCCCTCGATCGAGCTGCCGGTGCTGGCCGGCCGGCACCTGGACCTGCTGCCGGCCGAGTCGCGCCGCTCGCTGCTCGACCAGAGCTGGACCGTCAGCCCACAGAGCAACCGGCAGGGCATGCGCCTGCTGGGGCAGGCGCTGGACACCCGCGCCCTGCCGCAGCTCGCCAGCGAGCCGGTGAGCCTGGGCACGGTGCAGCTGCCCCCGTCCGGCGAGCCGGTGATCCTGCTGGCCGAGCACCAGACCACCGGCGGCTACCCGCGCATACTCGAGGTCGCGAGCGCCGGCGAGCACCTGCTCGCACAGGCCGGGGCCGGTTGCAGGATCAGGTTCCGGCTGGTGGCGCTGGACGAAGCGGACCGCCTCGCGCGGCACAGATCCCGCGGGTTCGCGCAGCGCCTGGCCGGTATCGGCCAGGCCTGCGCCTATCCGCCCGAATGAGGAGCGCCCGAGCGCCATGAACACGAGATCGATCGACCTGAATGCCGACATGGGCGAGAGCTTCGGCGCCTGGCGCATGGGCGACGACGCGGCCCTGATGCCCTTCGTCAGCTCGGCCAACGTCGCCTGCGGCTTCCACGCCGGCGACCCCGCCACCATCGCCGCGACCGTGGCCCTGGCCATCGGGCACGGCGTCGCCGTCGGCGCCCATCCCGGCCTGCCCGACCTGCAGGGCTTCGGGCGTCGCAGCATGGACGTCACGGAGGAGCAGGTCTACCAGATGACGCTCTACCAGGCGGGCGCGGTGCGTGCCTTCGCCGAGGCGGCCGGCGGCCGGCTGCATCACCTGAAGGCGCATGGGGCGCTCTACAACATGGCGGTCCGCGACCCGGCGCTGTCGCGCGGGCTCGTGCGCGCGGTCAAGGCGCTGGGTGACGACGTCCGGATGTACGTGCTGGCGGGCAGCGTGATGGAGACCGTCGCGCGCGAGGCCGGGTTGTCGGTGCGCTGCGAGGTCTTCGCCGACCGGCGCTACATGCCCGACGGCACGCTCGCGCCGCGCGGCCGCGCGGACGCGCTGATCACCGACGAGGCCGAGGCGGTGGCGCAGGTGCTGGGCATGGTCGGGGACGGCCGCCTGGTGGCGGTAGACGGCACGTCGGTGGCGGTGCGGGCCGACACGGTATGCATCCACGGCGACAAGCCGACTGCGGTGCCCTTCGTGCGGGCGCTGCGCCGGGCGCTCGAGCAGGCCGGGGTGTCGGTCGCGCCAGCCTGAGCGCCCGTGGCGGGTCGCTGGTGGCGCGCCGCGCCGCCGCTGACGCGCCACATGCGCCGCGCGCGCATCGACGCCGGCGCCGCGAAGGGCTAGCATCGGCCGGAACCGCAGGCGCGTCCTGGCCGACCACCGCTGCGGCGGGTCAGGCCGCGGCACGTCCGCGGCCGGGCGGCGATCCTCGCAAAGAGCCGGCCCGACCTGGAGAGCCCGATGCTCAGACTTGTGATTCCCGTGGACGGCTCCGACGCCTCCCTGCGCGCCATCGACGCCGCCCTGCGCTTCACGAAGGAGGCAGGGGTGGAGGTGCTGCTGGTGCACGTGCGCGAGGCGTTCTCGACCTACCACGGCGAGCTCTCGCCGCGCGAGTACGAGCGCATCGGCGAGCACGAGCGCGACAAGCAGGCGCAAGTGCTCGAGCGTGCGCTGGGGTATGCCCGCCACCTGGGGCTCGAGCAGGTCACCGCGCTGGCCGAGAGCGGCCTGCCGGAGGACGAGATCCCGCGCGTGGCGACCGAGCGCGCCGCCGACATGGTCGTGATGGCGACCCGCGGTCTCGGCGCGGTCGGGGCGCTGCTGCTCGGCTCGGTGACCCAGCGCGTGGTCCACAACGCGACGGTGCCGGTGCTGCTCGTCAAGTGACACGCCGGCGCGGCGGCCTGCTTCCTGGCGGACAATGAGGCCCTGCCGGCCTCACCCGCGACCGCCCCGACCCCGCCTCCGACCATGGACATTGCGAACCAACTCGAGAAACGCCTGACCGACCTCGAGGTCAAGGCGAGTCTCGCCGAGGACCTGCTGGACAGGCTCAACGAGATCGTCGCGAGCCAGCAGGAGCGGATAGACCTGCTGATGCGCGAACTCGCGCGACTGTCGAGCCAGGGCGGGCCGGAAGCCGAGCGCGAGTTCCGCAGCCTGCGCGACGAGATTCCGCCGCACTACTGACGGCGTGGCCGGCGTCCGGCCGCATCGTGCCGCCGCGCGGCCGCAGGCTCGGCCCCGCGGGCCGGCGCAGCGCCGCGGGCCCTCAGCCGCGCGCCTTGCCGAAGTGCGCGAGCAGCGCCTGCGCCAGCGCCTGCGGCTGCTCCTCGGGCACGAAGTGGCCGCTGTCGGCGACCACCAGCCCCGTCACGTCGCCTGCGATCTCGCGCAGCGACGCCTCGGGCTCCGCGCCGCGGCCGCGCGCCTCCGCGCGAGCGCCGCCCACTGCGAGCACCGGCATCGGCAGCCTGAAGCCCGAGTCGCGCAGCGCGCGGTTGCGCGCCGCATTGACCGGTATCGCGCGGTAGTACGAGAAGCCGGCGCGCAGCGCCCCGGGCTGCGAATAGCAGCGCACGTAGTCGTCGACGTCCTCCGGCCCGATCGCGTCCGGCACCCACGAGAAGTCGCGGTAGAACCAGGACAGGTAGACGCGCTCGCGCCCCTGCACCAGGGCCTCGGGCAGGTCGGGCGTCATGTGGAAGGCGTGGTGCCAGCGCTTGCCGCCCTGCGACAGGTCGGGCCCCAGGCCCGGGACCGTCACGTCGACGATCGACAGCGTGCGGACCGCCTCCGGATGCGCGCAGGCGAGCGCGAACGCGGTGGGCCCGCCCCAGTCGTGACCCACCAGGTGGAAGCGCGAATGGCCCAGATGCCGCGTCACCAGCTCGGCCACGTCGGCCGCGACGCTCGCGCTGTCGTAGCCCTCGAGCGGTCGGGAGGTGTCGCCCAGGCCGCGCAGGTCGGGCGCGATCACGCGCAGGCCCGCGTCGGCGAGGCGCGGCATCACGTGCCGCCATTCGCGCCAGGTCTGGGGAAAGCCGTGCAGCAGCACGACCGCCTCGGCGGCAGGGTCGCCGCAGCTCGCGTAGTGCATGACGACGTTGGACAGGCGCGCGTGCGCGTGCTCGATCATGCCGGAATTGCCTCGTTCAGCCGCACAGATGGCCGCCGGTCACGGCCACGGTGGCGCCGCGGCTCATCTCGGAAAGAGCAGGGTGATCGTGAATCGCAGGCCCAGGCCGTGGGGAGCGCCGTCGGGGCCCTCGGCCCAGTAGCGCAGGCCCCCGCCGATGCTGACCATCTGGCCGCCGATGCGCGTCACCCTGCTCACGGTGGCGTTGATCGGCACCGTCCACTGCTTGCTGTCCCAGTTGTAGGTGCTCTCGGTGTTGAGCGTGAAGCTCCATGCGTCGGGCGTCGTGAAGGACAGGAAGGGCTGGATGAAGGTCGAGTTCACGTCGGCGCGGCCACTGTCCCCCGCGAACGACCAGATGTGGTTGGCGAGCGCGCCGTAGGTCCAGCCGTTCTGCTGCTTGAGGACCACCGCGGTCGGTCCGGCGCCCCACTTGCGCGCGCTCAGCAGGTCGTCGCTGCCCGTGGGCAGCAGCAGCACGGGGCCTGCCCCCCAGATCCAGCCGCTCGCGCCGGGCGCCTTGGGCGAGAAGAAGAAGCTCTGGACGACGTCGCCGAGCCCCGACTGGCGACCGGCGCCCGCAAAGACCTCGTTCTGCGAGACCAGCGGCACGATGGTGCGCGAGATCAGGTTCCAGTCCTGGTTCAGCGTGATCGGCACGACGGGCTGGACGTTCAGGACCCAGCGGTCGCCGCCGCGCGCGGCGCCGATGTCCTGGTCGTAGTTGAGCTGCATCGGCACGCTGATCAGCGCCGCCACCGGGTTCGACAGCCTCTGGGCGAGCTCGGTTGCCGTCTCCTCGGCCGCGCAGGGCGAGGCCGCGACGGCGAGCCCGCAGACGACGCTGCAGAAGAGAGTGGGGGAACGACCTACCGTGTGCACGGTCATGCGGAGCAGCCTCTGGTTGCTGCCCGGCGATCGCTCGCCGAGCTCGTGGAGGGCACGGAGCGCGTGCCTGAGCATCGATTGTCCTCCTGCTGCTGCACGGCTTGCAACCGCGCGGGCAGCCGCCGCGGCCAGGCGGCGCCCGCGAGGCTCCGGGGCCGCGACCGCGGGACCTCCCGTGGCGCGTCGCCGACGCCGGGAGGGGGCGACCGTTTGCCGCTACGCGTCTGCGTCGATCGTCGCAGGCTCGGCCGAGCGCCCGATGTCGTGCGAGAAGGCCTCGATCGCGGTCCGTGCGACCTGCGCGGTGTCGCGCCAGGCGTAGACCCCGATCGCGACGCTGCCCAGACCCGGGACCCAGCGCGCGACCCCCCGGGCGACGGTGCGCCGGGCGATGCGGCCGGCCACGGCGCGGGCGATCGGCTGCAGCGTGCGGTAGGACGCCGTGCGCACCAGCAGGCGCTCGCCGGCGCGCACCGCCAGCCCACCGACCGCATGGGCGGCACTGTGGCGGAACAGGCAGTGCAGCATCAGCTCCTGCGTCAGCGCGTCGGCCTGCCCGTAGGCGCCCGCGATGTCGGCCACCATCATCGACTGCACCCGCCAGATCGCCACCGCCTCGGGCAGCAGCGTCAGCCACCCGATCGGCCCGGGGGGCAGCGCTGCGGCGGCCGAGATCGCGGCGGTCCTGCGCTTGGCGGACGACGCGATGGCGCCGGCCCGGGCGTCGGGGTCGGCGCTGCGGGGCTCGCGGGTCGCGGGGACGCGGGACGCGATGGCGAGGATGGCGGCGGTGGCGCGTTCGAGCGGGCTGTCGGGGGCCGGGGCGGTGGCGTTCATGGCGTACGGACCTTGGCGGATGGGGGATGGGCTGCGCGCGCATCGGGCGGTCGACGCCGTCCTGCCTGGCAAGCACCGTGCCCCGGCTTTGGCGGGCAAGTGTCGGCGCCGGCCGGGCGTGCCGACATCATCGCAGGAACGCAGCCGAGTCCGCATCCGCGGTCGTGGCGTCCGCCTGCGGGCGCTCAGAACACCGCGTGGTCGCCGCGCTCGTTCGCGAGCCTGCCGTGCACCAGGTCCGCATAGTGGTCGAAGAGCGTTCGGGTCCCGGTCGAGGGCGTGGCGTGTGCGTCATAGCGGCCAGTCGCCGGGTCGAGGACGAGCATCGACTCGGTCGCGTAGTAGCGCCCGATCCGCGCGAGCTCCGCCTTGTCGGCGAGCGGGGGCACGATACGCCCTGCCGTGGTGAGCGCTCCGGCGACGAGGTCGAGCAATCCGACCGGCACGTGCCGCACGCGGGGCGGGCGACCGAGCAACTCGAACAGGCGATCGGCCTGCTGCAGCGGCGTGATCGCCTCGCCCGGCCCGCCGATCGGCAGTACGCGGTCGCGGCGCTCGGGGTCGTCCAGGCAATCCGCCAGGAACTCGGCCAGGTCATCGTCGTCGATGGGCTTGCAGGCGGTCAGGGTGCCGTCGCCGAACACGAGGAAGGGCTTGCCCCCACGCACGCGCTCCACCTGCCCGGACAGCGACTTGAAGAACGCGGTCGGGCGCACGATGGACCAGGCGAGGCCCGACGCCATCAGGGTCTTCTCGAAGGCGAGCTTGGCGTGCTGGAACGCCAGGCGAGGCTTCTGCACGCAGATCGCCGACAACAGCACCACCTGCGAGACCCCGGCGTCGCGCGCGGCCTCGAGCGCCGTCACGTGCGCGCGGTGGTCGATGGCCCATGCGTCACGCGGCACGCCCGTACGCGAGGCCATGCAGGACACGAGCGCATCGAAGCGCTCGCCGCGAAAGCCGTCGCGGGCGAGCGATGCCGGGTCAGAGACGTCGCCGGCGCGCAAGGACGCCCCGCTGCCGGCCACCTGGCCGCTACCCGTGGCCGACCCGGGGCGCACGAAGCACACCACCTCGTGACCGCGCCGGCTCAGCGCGCGCACGGTCGCGCGACCGATCGTGCCGGTACCGCCGAGCACGAAGACACGCCCTGGCCGCGGCGAGCGCCGCGACTCGATCCCGGGCGGTCCGGCGGGCGGGGTCATGCGGTCCCGGGCGACAATCCCGCCGCGACCTCCGACACGGACACGATCCGGCGCGCCCGCTTGTCCCACAGGATGCAGCGCAGCGCGGCCGGCACCTGCGACAGGCGCAGGCGGGTCACCTCGGTGAACAGGTGGGCGCACTCCGCGTGGCAGCGGGCCAGCCGGTAGTTGGGGATGCTCGCCGACAGGTGATGCGCATGGTGGTAGGCGATGTCGGCCGTGAACCAGTTGAGCCATGCCGGCAGCAGCAGCAGGCTGGTGCCGTGCAGCGCGGCGTCGTCGTGGTCCCAGTCTTTCGTCTCGCTTGCGTAGGAGTGCTCGAAGTTGTGCTGGACCGTGAACAGCACCAGCGCGCCGCCGCCGGCCAGCGCGATGGCCACGAAGTACACCCCGAAGAACAGCGCCGGGCCCACGAGCCATGACATGGCCGCCCAGGTGGCCAGCACCGCGACGTTGTTCCACGTCATGTGCCGGTACTCCTTGCGCGAGGTCCAGAGCCGGGTTTGGAAGCTCGCGGCGTGCGCGGCCAGGGACACGCCGGGCTCGGCGAGCTTGCCGCGGACCACATGCCGCAGCAGCTGCGCGCTGCCCCTGATCCAGGTGAGCCGCGGGTTGAGGATCAGGTAGGCGAATCCCGCGATCGGCGCGATGGCGATGCTGCGCGCGCGACGGTAGCTGCGCCGATCCAGGTCGGTCCTGGCCAGGTACTCGTCGACCGTGATGATGTTCATCGGCCCGCTGTACTTCGACCAGTCGCCGTTGGTCGAATGGTGATACGCATGATTCTTGGACCACACGTACTGCGGCATCCCCGACACCACGCCCAGCAGGAACCCGAACGCCTTGTTGAGCGAGGGCGTGCGGAACAGGCTGTTGTGGCCGCAGTCGTGCATCAGCACGAACACGCGCAGCAGGAACAGGCTCATCGCCAGCGTCGTGCCCAGGACGAGCCAGGCAGGCGCGCCCTGCGGCCCGCCCAGCATCGCCCACATCAGCCCGAGCGGCACGAGCGTGTTCAGGACCTGCACGGCCCCGATGGCGTCGGACGGCCGGGCGTAGGCCGAGACGATGTCGCGGCGCTGTTTCCTCGAGAGCACCGCGTCTGGCGACGGGTGCGACGAGATCGGATTCACACCGCAGGCGGCCATGGAAGGGTCCTCGGATCGGTGCGGCGGCCGCGCACCGGACATCGGTACCGGGTCGTCCGCACCCGGGCGCGACTATCGCTGCGGCCGCTCGATCGCGCAAGCGTTATTCGTCTGTTCCCGCATCGGGCCGCTCCGGCGGCGCGATATGGCATGCCGCAGGGGAGAGACTAAGGGTTTACCCCAGTGACGCGACACGATTCGGTAACAGGTTGGCCCGCGTCCCGGCCGACTAAGTTGCGCGGCCCGGCACCCGGTCGAGAGGATGGGCGCTCCAGCCGATGTCGGCCGACAGCGCTTGGGCCATCGCGAGGAGCCGTGCCTCGCCGAAGGGCCGCCCCACCAGCTGCACCCCGGCGGGAATCCCCTGCGCATCGAGCCCCATCGGCATCGTCAGGACCGGCAGCCCCAGGTAGTTGAACGGCCGCGTGAGCACGGTGAGGCGGGGCACGACGCTGAAGACCCGGCCCGCCGCCTCCATGTCGGCCTCGAGGCGCGTGGGCACCGGCACCGGCATCGTCGGGCACAGCAGCACGTCGGCGTCGCGCAACGGGCCGGCGAGCATCTCGCGCAGGATCGATGCGCGTGCGTTCAGGGCCTCGACGTAGCGGGCCGCGGGCACGTGCAGGCCGGGCTCGGTGCGCGAATAGACGGCCTGCGAGTAGGCCGCGGGCCGCTCGCGCATCCACGGGCCGTGCAGCGTCGCCGCCTCGACCTTGGACATCACGTCGGCCATCGCGTAGCACGCGTCGAGCGCATCGAACGCGACCCGCGGCGGCGAGCCGTAGCGTGCGCCGGCGCGCACGACAAGCGCCTCGAAAAGCGCCGCGATCGCGGGGTCGAGCTCGATGCCGGTGGTGAGCACCGCGATGCGGCTGCCTTCGGCGGCGCTGTGCAGCAGGCCTGCGTAGTCGGGCACCGGCGCGCTGGCGCTCGACGGATCGCGCGGATCCTCGCCCGCGACCGCCTGCAGGATCGTCGCGCAGTCGTGGGCGCTGCGCGCGAGCGGCCCCACGCAGTCGAGCGAGAACGCCCGCGGCACGCAGCCGGCGCGCGGCACGCGCCCGTAGGTCGGCTTCAGGCCGAACAGTCCATTCATCGATGCCGGCAGACGGATCGAGCCGCCGGTGTCCGAGCCGAGCGAGCCGAACGCGGCGCCGGCCGCGACCGCCGCGCCCGAGCCGCTCGACGAGCCGCCCGACACACGCGACGGATCCCACGGGTTGCAGCAGTCGCCGAAGTGCGGGTTCTGACCCGTGGGGCCGGCGACCGCCTCGTTCAGGTTCAGCGGGCCCAGGTCCACCGCGCCTGCCTCGTGCAGGCGCTCGAGTACGGTGGCGTCGCGCGTTCCGGGCGCGCTGCCCATCGCACGCGAGCCGACCGTCGTGGGCAGGCCGGCGCGCTCGAAGCAGTCCTTGTGCGCGAGCGGGATGCCGTGCAGCGGGCCCCGCCATCGGCCGGCCGACGCCTCGCGATCCAGCGCGCGGGCGCGGGCGAGCGCCGTCTCGGCGTGGATCTCGATGAAGGCGTTCAGCACGGGCTGGACCGCGACGGCGCGATCGAGCGCCGCGCGCGCGAGCGACTCGGCGTCGGTGCGGCCCTCGCGCAGCGCGCGCGCCGCCTCGAGGATCGAGCCGCCGAGCAGCGGTCCCGCTTCCTGCAAGCTCAACGCCCCGGTGGCGCGTTGCACGGGTCCGCGCCGGCCAGCAGCAGCGCGGCGAAGTCGCCCGGCTGCGAACAGGGGGCGATACGCCCGGCGGCCGCGCGCCGAACGGCGTCGTTCAGGCGGATCACCTCGGCGGCGACCTGCGCCGGGTCGGTGCGCGACACGATGCCGTGCAGCGCGGTGCCCGATGAGACGAGCGCCTGCGCGAAGCCGGGCCCGCGCGACGGCGGCCCGCCGCCATTCGGATCGGAGGTGGACGTCATTGCTGCTGGATCCCGGCGCGGCGGGCGGTCTCGGTCCAGCGCACGACGTCCTTCGCGACGATGGCGCGCAGCTCCTCCGGGGTGGAGGGCGCGGGCGAGGCGCCCGCCGTCTTCAGGAACGCGGCGAACTCCGGGTCGGCGGTGAGCGCGGCGATTTCGCGGTTGAGCCGGTCGCGGACGGCCACCGGGATGCCGGCCGGCGCGAACAGCCCCCACCAGACGTCGATCTCCAGGTCGACGCCCGCCTCGCGCAGCGTGGGCACGTTGGGGAAGTCGGGCTCGCGCCTCGGTCCGGTGAAGGCGAGCATCGGCAGCTTCTCGGCAGGTGTGCCGCGGATCGAGGCCACGGTGGTGATCACCATGTCGATGCGTCCGCCGATCAGGTCGAGCTGCGCGGGCGCGATGCCCTTGTAATTCACCGCGGTGAACTTGACGTCGGTTGTATTGGCGAAGAGCTCGGTGGCGAGCTGGGTGCTGTCGCCGAGCCCCGCGCTGCCAAACGTGACCCGGGTGGGGTTGGCCCGCGCATACTCGATCAGCTCCTTCACCGTCTTCGAGGGGAAGCCCTCGCGGGTCAGGATCACGAACGGCGCCGCCGCGACGCGCGAGATCGGGTCGAAGGCCTTCACCGGGTCGTACGGGGTCTTTTGCACTGCGGCCGTGGTCGCGATCGAGCCGGACACGAACAGCAGGGTGTGGCCGTCGGGGGCCGCGTTGGCCACGTAGTGGGCGCCGATCGTGCTGCCCCCGCCGGGGCGGTTCTCCACCACCACCGACTGGCCCAGCGTCTTCGTCAGCGTCACCGACATGCGGCGTGCGATGACGTCGTTACTGCCGCCCGGCGCAAACGGCACGACCATCAGCACGGTGCGGCTCGGCCAGCCTTGCTGAGCCGCTGCGTGGCGACTCGATACGGCGGCGACGGATAACGCGCCGAGCGCGGCCAGGGTATGGCGCTTGCGGGGGAGCATCGGACCTCCAATCCTCGGAATGCGGCGGGGAGCGGGGCATATCGTACGCCAAGACCCTGCGCCGATCGGAGCGCCGCCAGAGCGCGGCAATGTGCGCGTTGGTCCGGTGACGCGCGATGCCGCCGATCGCGCCGGTCAGCGGCCCGCTGGCGTGCAGGTCGGCGAGCCCGCTGCGGGCGGCGCCACGCCCTGCGCCCCGCCTGCGTGAGATCCTGCGCAAGGGTGGCCGGCCGGTCGGCGATCCGCATCCTCTCCATCGCATGACGCTGCCGCCCGATGCACCGCCCCTTCGCCGTCTGCACGAGGACGCGCGCCTGCTGGTCGTCGACAAGCCGCCCGGCCTGCTGGTCCACCGCACCGGGCTCGACGCCCGCGAGCCCGACAGCGCGCTCGACCGGATGCAGCGCGACACCGGCGCGCGCCTGTGGCCGGTGCACCGGCTCGACAAGGGCACCTCCGGTGTCCTGGTGTTCGCGCGCGACGTCGAGGCGGCGCGGCTGCTCGGCATGGCCTTCGAGGCGGGCGGGGTAGCCAAGCGCTATCTCGCCCTGGTGCGCGGCTGGCCGCTGCCTGAGGGGCTGATCGTGCATCCGCTGGCCCGCGACCCCGAGCGGCCTTCGGCCGGCCAGGCGATGCGCGCGGCACGCACGCGCTGGAACGTGCTCGCCCGCATCGAGTGGCCTTTCGTCGTCGACGCGCGCCACGCAAGCTCGCGCTATGCCTTGGTCGAGGCGGTGCCGGAGACCGGCCGTCGCCACCAGATCCGCCGCCACTTCAAGCACATCGGCCATCCGGTGGTCGGCGACAGCACCCACGGCAAGGGCGCCCACAACCGCGCGGTGGCGGCGTGGCTCGGTCTCGAGCGGCTGTGGCTGCACGCGGCGTGGATCGGTCTGCCGCACCCGGACGGCGGTCGTCTGCTCGGCGTCGAGGCGCCCGCGGGCGCGGCGTGGGCGACGCTCGGGACGCGGGTCGCACCGCGGGGCGAGGTCGAGGGCACGGGCGAAGGCGCGGGCACGGGCGCGGGCACGGGCGCGGGCGCGTGACGCGCCGCGGGCCTCGCCCGCCTGCCGCAGGGCCCGGCGCCGCCGCTCAGCCCGGCGCGACCTTGTCCTGCGTCCTGGTGTCGAAGTCGCTTGCCTCGTGCCGCTCGTGCAGCTGGCTCGCCGGATCGCCCAGCACCCGGTTCACCATCCGGCCGCGCTTGACCGCCGGGCGCAGGGCGATGGCGTCGGTCCAGCGCTGCACGTGCGTGTAGTCCTGCACCTGCAGGAATTCGCCCGCCCCGTAGATCAGCCCCTTGGCCAGCGCGCCGTACCAGGGCCAGATCGCCATGTCGGCGATCGTGTAGTCCTGGCCCGCCATGAACTCGTGCTCCGCCAGGTGCCGGTCCAGCACGTCGAGCTGGCGCTTGACCTCCATCGCGAACCGGTCGATCGGGTACTCGATCTTCATCGGCGCGTAGGCATAGAAGTGCCCGAATCCGCCGCCGAGGTAGGGCGCGCTGCCCATCTGCCAGAACAGCCAGTTCAGGCATTCGGTGCGCGCCGCGCCGGAAGTCGGCAGGAAGGCGCCGAACTTCTCGGCCAGGTGCAGGAGGATCGCGCCGGACTCGAACACCCGGATGGGCTCGGGGCCGCTGCGGTCGAGCAGCGCCGGGATCTTGGAGTTGGGGTTCACGGCCACGAATCCGCTGCTGAACTGCTCGCTCTCGCTGATGCGGATGAGCCAGGCGTCGTACTCGGCGCCGGCGTGGCCGGCCGCCAGCAGCTCCTCCAGCATCACCGTCACCTTGACGCCGTTGGGCGTGGCGAGCGAGTAGAGCTGGAACGGGTGCCGGCCGACCGGCAGCGCCTTCTCGTGTGTCGGCCCGGCGATCGGCCGGTTGATGTTGGCGAATCGACCGCCGCTCTCCTTGTTCCAGGTCCAGATCGTCGGCGGCGTGTAGGTCGGGTCGGTCATGTGGGTCGGGCTCCAGGCGTCGTGCGCGGATTCGCGCGTCGGTGCCATCCTGCCATCCCGCGGCCGGATCGGGCATCGGCACGGTGCCGGCGAAGCCCATGGAGGTGGGATATGCTTTGGTCGTTCCGGTCGCGCCGAGACCGGGCATCACTCTTCGGAATCGCCATGACTCCTCTCGTCCTTCGTGCCGCCGCCGTGGTGGCGCTGTTCGCGGCGGCATCGGTGCCCTCGCTGGCCGGCAGCATCGCCGCCTCGTCGGCGGCTGGCGGCTCGTCCGCCTCCTCGGCCACGTCGGCCGCTTCCGACTCGAGCGCGAACTCGGCCCGCGCCGTCGCGCAGGCCGACGGCCCGTACCGTGTCGTCGACGTCACCCCCGTGCCGGAGCGTCCCGGCACCGTCCGACTGAAGCTCCATGCCCTGGCCGGTGGCGCGGCGCCCGAGGCCACCCTGATGCTCCACGTGCCGCAGCAGGCCGTCGAGCGCGGCGGCGTCGCCGCGGGTGTCACCGTGACCGCGAGCCAGCGGCCGTATGGCGTGGAGTTTGCCCACGCCGACACGCGCCGCGCGTTCTTCCTCGTGCTGCACGAGGCGTTCGACCGCGAGCTGCGCTCCAACCCGGTGACGCTCTGAGCTGATGGCGAGCGCGCGCGGGCGCGCGCGCCTGCTGTCTGCCCTGGCGCTGCTCGGCGCGCTGGGCCCGTGGGCCCGGTGCGAGGCCGGCGCGTTCCGGTACTGCGAGCCGCCGGGCGAACTGGACGCGTCGCAGCAGGACATCGCGTTCAGGTTCGGCGCGATCATCAGGTCGACCCTGGAGGCGTCGGGCGCGACGCTCGCGATCGTCGCGCGCGCCGGCCTTGACCTCAGCCGCTTCGGGCTGCGCTACTCGCACTCGGGCATCAGCCTGCGCGACAGCGCCAACGGGCCGTGGTCGGTGCGTCAGCTCTACTTCGACTGCGACGAGCGCCGTCCCCGGCTCTTCGACGAGGGCATCACCGGATTCATCGTCGGCAGCGGCGACCCCGCCATCCGGTATTTCTCGGTCGTGCTGGTGCCGGGCGCCGAGGCCGCCCTCGATCGCGCGGCCCGCGAGAACCGTCTCGCGCTGCAGCTCGTCGGCGCCACTTACAGCGCCAACGCCTATGCGTACGGCCTGCGCTACCAGAACTGCAACCAGTGGGTGGCCGAGATGCTCGGCGTGGCCTGGGGCGGGCTGGCCGGGGGCCAGGACCTGCGCGCCGACGCGCAGGGCTGGCTGCAGCGCCAGGGCTACGAGCCCACGCGCTTCGAGGTGGGCGACCCGCTGCTGATGTGGCTGGGCGGGGTGCTGCCCTGGCTGCACCGCGACGACCACCCCGCGGACGATCTCGCGCAGTGGCGCTTCCGCGTCAGCATGCCGCGCTCGATCGAGGCGTTCGCGCGCGCGCAGGTGCCCGGGGCGCGGCGTATCGAGTTCTGCCAGGCGGGGCGGCGCATCGTCGTGCGCGAGGGCTGGGAGCCGATCGCCGACGGATGCGTGCCTGGGCCGTCGGACCGGGTGATCGAGCTCGGCCCGTGAGCGCCGCGGGGCCCCGCCGTCTGGCCGAGGTCGCCCGGCGGATTTAAACTCGACCGATCCGACCCACGGGCAGGCCGCGCACCGCGGCCGCCGCAGACAGGCGACACCCGATGACATTGGCGATGAGCTGGGACGAATGGGCCCGGCACGACGGGCTCGCGCTCGCCGAGCGCGTGCGCAGGGGCGAGCTGACACCCGCCGAGCTCGCTGCCCAGGCCGCAGCCGGCATCGCCCTAGTGAACCCCGAGCTGTCCGCCGTGGTCGAGGTCTTCGACGATGTCGTCACCGATCCGCTCAAGGACGGCATGGATCCGGAGGGCCTCTTCGCGGGCGTGCCCTACCTGATGAAGGACCTCGGACCGACCCTGAAGGGACGGCTGCAGGAGATGGGCTCGCTGCTGATGCGCGGCCACCGCGCGTCGGCCGACAGCTTCCTCACGGGCAAGATCCGGCAGGCGGGGCTGAACGTGATCGGCCGCAGTACCACACCCGAGTTCGGCGTATGCAGCTCGGCCGAGAACCCGGCGGTCTACGTGACCCGCAATCCCTGGGACACCGGCTTCACCACCTGCGGCTCGTCGGCGGGCACCGCCGCGATGGTGGCCGCCGGCGTGCTGCCGCTGTCGCACGCGACCGACGGGGGCGGATCGATCCGCATTCCCGCCGGCGTCAACGGCAACATCGGGCTCAAGCCCTCGCGCGGCGTGTTCTCGATCGCGCCGGGCGCCTCGGACCTGACCGGGCTGGTGTCGACCCAGGGCTGCCAGAGCCGCAGCGTGCGCGACACCGCCGCCTTCGTCGACCGCTGCCGCGGCGGCGCGCCCGGCGAGTTCATGCCCTACTGGATGCCCGACGAGCCCTACCTGACGCGCATCGCGCGCGACCCGGGCCGACTGCGCATCGCGCTGTCGCACGAGTGGGGCGACTACCGGGCGACACCGCACATCGTCGCCGAGCTCGAGCGCGCCGGGCGCTTCCTCGCGGGGCTCGGCCACCACGTCGACTGGGCCTTGCCCGAGATCGACTTCCGCGCGGCGTTCGATGCGCAGACCTTCTGCTACATCAGCAACTTCGCGCAGACCATCGACGGCCTGCTCGCGGCGCGCGGGCTCGAGCGTCCCCCCGCCGACCTGGTCGAGCCGGTGAACGTGAAGATCTGGGAGGCCGGCCGGCGCGCGACCTGGGCCGAGCGCTTTCGCATGCAGCAGACCTTCAACGCGACCGCGCGCGGGTTCGGCGCGTTCTTCGAGTCATGGGACGTCGTGCTCACGCCGATCACGGCGCTGCCCACCCCGCGCATCGGCACGACCGAGTACCTGACGACCAGCGACATCGCCTCGGTGCACGACTGGTTCGCGAACCTGTGGCGCTTCTTTGCGTACACGCCGCTTGCGAACCTGTGCGGCATGCCGGGCATCTCGCTGCCGATGGCCACGCACGACAACGGGCTGCCCCTGGGCATCCAGGCGCAGGCCGCGCAGGCGCAGGACGGGCTGCTGCTGCAGCTGGCCGCGCAGGTCGAGCGCGCGATCGGCGGGCGCTGGAACGGCGGGCGCAGGCCGGCGGTGCACGTGGCGCCCGCCGCCACGCGCGGCTGAGTCCCGCGGCGGGGGCCGGCCCGGGAGCCGTGCCGCCCCGCCGGTGGCCTCAGGCGCGCTGCACGAACTCGACCACGTTGCCGTCCGGGTCGCGCACCATGGCGATGGTCACGCCCGGCATGAACTCCTTCTTCTCGACGTCGAACCTGACGCCCGCGTTCCTGCAGGCCTCGCAGACCTCGTCGATGTTGGTGACGGGAAAGGTCAGGTAGCGCAGGCCGAGCGCGCGCTCGAGGCCCGGCGTGCCGGCCGGCGGCACCTTGGTCGGGTCGATGAGCTTGATGAAGCTGTCGCCGAAGGCCATGCGGTGCATCGTGCCGAAGGAGACCCGCATCTCCTGGACCTTCTTCAGTCCCAGCACGCCTTCGTAGAAGGCCAGGCTGGCGGCGATGTCGCCGACCAGCATGCCGATGTCGACGGCGTTCCTCGCCGGGTTCATGCCCATGGCGTCGCGTCCGTTTCAGGGAGTCCGGGGGTCGTGGGAGTCCGTCTCGGCTGCATGGCTCAGGAGGTCGAGGTGAAGCCGCCGTCGACCGGGATCACCGTGCCGGTGGTCCAGGAGGATTCGTCCGACGCAAGGTAGACGGCGAGCTGGACCACGTCGTCCTCGGTGCCCAGCCGGCCGATCGGGTAGTTCGCCTCGAGCATCTTCTGGCGCTCCGGTGTGCGCGGTATGCCGAACTTCATCACCGGCTCGAGCGAGCCCGGGCAGATCGCGTTCACGCGCACCTTGTGCTTCGCGTAGGCGGCCGCCATGGAGCGCGTGAGCGAGTTCAGCCCGCCCTTGGTCGCCGAGTAGGTGTGCCCGGACAGCGAGCTGCCCAGGATGCCGGCGGTCGACGAGATGTTGATCACGGATCCGCCGCCCGCGGCGATCAGCGCCGGGATCGCGTGCTTGGAGCACAGGAACACGCCGGTGAGGTTCACGTCGATCATGCGCTGCCAGATGTGTAGCGGCAGGCGGATCACGTCGCAGTCGCGCTCGGCCTCGGTCGGGCCGCCGTTGTTGATGCCGGCATTGTTGTAGAGCACGTCCAGGCTGCCGAAGCGCGCCAGCGCGGCATCGACCATCCGCTCGACGCTGTCCTCGGAGGTGACGTCCGTGGCGATCGCGAGCGCATCGCCCCCCTGTGCGATCACCTCCGTGGCGAGGGCGTGCACGCGCGCCTCGTCGATGTCGGCCAGCGCAACCCGTGCGCCGTGGCGCGCGAAGGTGTGCGCCGCCGCGCGACCCTGCGCACCGGCCGCCCCGGTGATCAGTGCGATCTTGCCTTCGAGCCTGCGCGTCACGCCGGTGACCCCGCTCATTCCTGCGGCTTGACGCCGGACTTCGCGAACGCCTCGCCCCAGCGCGGCGCGTCGCGCTTGAGGCGATCGGCGAATTCACCCGGCGTGCTGCCCACCGCGATGATGCCGCCCTTCTCCAGCATGTCGGTCTTGCCCTCGGCCGTCTGCATGATCTTCGCGATCTCCTGGCTCATCCGGTCGATGATCGGGCGAGGCGTGCCCCTGGGCGCCATGATGCCGGCCCAGCCGGGCAGGTCGAGCGGATAGCCGAGCTCGCCGAAGGTTGGCACCGCGGGATGCTGCGGCCACCGCTGCGTACCCGTGACCGCGAGCACGACCAGCTTTCCGCCCTGGATCATCGCGCCCATGCTGGCGAAGTCGATGTAGCCGGCGGTCACCTGCCCGGCGACCACGTCGACGGTGGCGGGCGCCGTGCCCTTGTAGGCGACGTGGCCCATGTCGAGGCCCGCCGCGCCGTTGAACATCTCGCCGTAGATGTGCGCGGTGCTGCCGACGCCGAACGAGGCGTAGGTCGACTTGCCGGGGTTCGCCTTCACGTGGCGGACCAGGTCGTCGAGCGTCTTCATCCCCGAGGTCTGGGGCACGGCGAGCCCGAGCGTCGTGTAGCCGAGCAGCGACACCGGCTCGAAGTCGGTCAGCGCGTCGTAGGGGAGCCTCGCGTGCGCATAGCGGTTGATGAGGCTGATGGAGACGTTGCTGTAGACGAAGGTATAGCCGTCCGGCTCCGCGGCCTTGGCGGCGTTCATGCCGAGGATGCCCTGCGCGCCGGCTCGATTGTCCATCACCACCTGCTGGCCGAGCACCGTGGAGAGCCTCGCGCCGAGCCAGCGTCCCACGATGTCGGTCTGTCCGCCGGGCGGGTAGGGGATGATCAGGCGGATCGGCTTGTTGGGCCACGCCTGTGCGAGCGCGGGCGCGGCAGGGGCCGCGAGGGCGGCGAACAGGCAGGCGAGCAGGGCGCGGCGGGCAGTCATCGGCAGGGCTCCAGGCATATCGTCGGGGGTCGTCGGGGGGCGTCGGGGATCGTTGCTCAGCCGGTTTCGGCGAGCAGGCGGTGCAGCGCGCGGAACGTGGCCGACCTGGGCTCGGCGAAGGCGCGACCCATGTTGAGGTGGTGCAGCCCGGGCTCTTCCAGCAGGCCCACCGGCTGCCCGCGTGCGGCGAGCATGGCGTGGTAGTCGCGCGTCTGGCGCAGCATCTCGGGCGTTTCGTCGGCACCCACCGAGAGCGACATCGGCAGGCGCGGGTCGAGCGGCGGATTGCGCATAGGGCTGGCCCGAGCCACCAGCGCATCGTCGAGCGCCATGTCCTGGTGGCGTCCGTGCCAGCGGTGCGCCTCGAGGTCGTAGACCGAGCTCGCCAGCGCCGCTGCCCGGATCACGCGTGCGGAGGGCTCGTGCGCGAGCGCCATCCCGGAGAGCTGCGCGCCCGCCGACATGCCGGCGAGGACGATGCGCCGCGGGTCGCCACCGCAGGCGAGCGCGTTAGCGTGCACCCACGCGATCGCCTCGCGTGCCTCCTCCACCATCCGCCACAGCGGCACCTCGGGCAGCAGCCCGTAGCTCGGCAGGACGCAGACGACGCCCGCGGCCGACCAGGGCGGCGCGATGAACGAGTACACCGACTTGTCGAGCGTGCGCCAGCCTCCGCCATGGATGAACAGCAGCACGGGGGCGAGACCCTTGCCGCGCAGCGCGTCGCCCGTTGCGGGAAAGACGTCGAGCAGCTGGCGCGGACCCGGACCGTAGCGGAGGTCGAGCCTGCCCGGCAGGCCGGCTCGCGCCGCCTCGCTCGCGGCCCGGTTCTCGCGGCCGTAGCGCGCGGGGTCCGCAACGGCGATCTGCGGGTTGTACTGGGCCGCGATCTGCGCGGCCGTCATGCCGCGCCAGACGATCGGGTCTTCGTCTCCGGGCTGCGCCAAGTCAGGCTCCCGGCTTCGCGACCGGCGCGAGCGCCGCGTCCAGCACCGGATAGCCGTTGCCGTCGGTCTGGCGATCCAGATAGTTCACCACGCGTGCCGCGCTCGCATGGATGCCGAGCAGGCGCATGCGCCGGTCGCCGACGGTGCGGAAGCTGTGCGGGATGCCGGCGGGCAGCACCACGCAGTCGCCTTCGACGAGCCGTTGCGGCGCATGCGCCTGCCCCTGCAGCCACACCTCGGTCTCGCCCTCGACGACGAAGAGCAGCTCCACGTAGGGGTGCCAGTGCATCGGCGCGACATAGCCCGGCTCGCTGACCTGGATCCCCGTGCGCACCGGTGTCTCGCCGTCGCCCGCGAGCGGGAGGTAATACGCCAGCGGGCCGTAGGGCACGCGCTGGGATTCGCCGAGGCGATGGACTTTCAGGGTGTCGGTCATGGGCTCGGCGCGGTGGGCGATGAAGCATCCGGGGCTTGACGCAATGTGTTCGCTATGCGAACATCTGTTCGTTATTATTCGCCCCAGCGCCATCCATGTCAAGCGAGCCCCGTCGTTCGGAGGAGTTCGTCAGCTCGCTCGCCCGCGGGCTGGCGCTGATCGAGGCGTTCGGCAATGGCCGCGAAGGGCTCACCCTGAGCGAGGTCGCGCGCCGCGCCGGCATCAGCCGCGCGGCGGCGCGCCGCCTGCTGCTGACCCTGGTGACGCTGGGCTACGCTGCCTTCGACGGCAAGCAGTTCGCGCTGCGCCCGCGCGTGCTCGCGCTCGGCTTCGCCTATCTGTCCTCGGTGAGCGCATGGGACGTCGCGCAGCCCTTCCTGGAGGCGCTGGTCCGCGAGACGGGCGAGTCCGGCTCCGCCGCGGTGCTCGATGGAGCGGACATCGTGCACGTGCTCCGGATGCCCTCCGCGAGGCGACTGATGTCGATCACGGTCAAGGCCGGCGACCGGCTCCCGGCGCACGCCAGCGCGATGGGGCGCGTGCTGCTCGCCGCGCTGCCGCCGGCTGAGCTGGACGCCTATTTCGCCGGCGCGCGGCTGGAGGCGATCACCGGCAGGACGGTGACCGATCCCGCCAGGCTCAGGGCCATCCTCGCCGAGGTGCGCTCACAGGGCTGGGCAGAGGTCGACGGGGAGCTGGACATCGGCCTGAAGGCGCTCGGGGTCCCGGTGTCGGACCGCGACGGAAAGATCGTCGGCGCGATCGCGCTCAGCACGCTGTCCGGCGACGACGGTTCACGAGGCGCCGCGGTCAGTCCGCTGCTCGAGCCGCTGCAGCGCTGTGCCCGGAAGATCCAGGATGCCGCGGCGAGCCTGCCGCGCCTGCCCGCGCGCTAGACGGCCGGAATCACCGCGACGGCCTCGATCTCCACCCTGCAGCCGGCGCGCGGGAGCGCGGAGGTGCCCACCGTGGTGCTGGCGGGTGGCGGCGAGACGCCCGCGAAGACGCGGTTGCGGACCGCGTTGTAGCCGTCGTAGTCGCCCATGTCGGTCAGGTAGGTCGTGAGCTTCACGACATGACCAAGGTTCCCGCCGGCCTCGACCAGCAGGTCGCGCATGCGCGCGAAGATGACCTCCGCCTGGGCCGCCGCGTCGTCGGGCGCCTGCCCGCCGGCGGTGAGGCCCGACACGAACGCCAGGTTCGCCGCGCCCAGCGGCACCATGCGCACGGACGAGTAGGCGCCGAGCGGCCGGGGCGGGGTGACTGGCTCGACAGGGGCAGTGCTCATCTTGCAAGGCTCGGGCGGTGCCCGGGCCGAACATCGGCACCGAGCGATGGCAGGAAGGCGGCTGGCGGACCGTCGTTGCTGCACCCCGCCGCACGGGAGCGCCCGCAGGCTCATTCGACGAAGCGGCCACGCCGGAGGCGTAAGGCCAATCGAGGGTAGCACGGCACTTCGGGCAGCCGATGCCCCGGGTATCCGCGGGGCGGTGCCACGTCCCGCAGCCGTCGGGCACGACCGGCGCCGGTCGCCGCGCGGCCGGATCGCCCGCCTCGAGGCGGGGTAGTCACGCACGTGCTCGCGCCGGCCTGTCGAGCGGCGCGATGAAGGCGTCGAGCCGCTCGGCCAGCGTCTCGGCCAGCGTCTTGCGCGCCAGCCCGGACAGCACCCGGGCCGCCTGCCGGGTCGCCACGTCGATGCCCAGGCCGGCGTCGCCGGGCCACATCGCGTCCAGCCGCAGGTAGCGCTCGCTGCCCAGCCGGTCCCTGACCATCGTGTGCGCGTACTGCTGCTGCACCGAGATCAGCGTGAGCAGCAGGCGGCCGCTCGACAGCCAGTCCACCGCGCCCGCGTCCTCGGACACGCCGCCGGCGGGCCGGTAGTGCGACGTGGCGGTGCCGACGGACAGCATCGACACGCGCGACGGGTCGATGCGCAAGAAGTGCTCCAGTTCGTGCAGCGCCACCTGGTCTGGCGCCACCGCGTAGAGGCCGCCGTCGGCGTACAGCCGGCGCCCCACCCGCACCGCGGGAAAGTAGGCGGGGGCGGCGCAGGTGGCCATCGCCACGTCCATGGCGCGCAGGTTGCCGTCGCCGCGCGAGGCGGACCCATGCGGCGTCTTGAAGATCTTGGCGCGGCTGCGGCCCACGTCGACCGCCGGCACCACCACGCGGTGCAGCGCGTCGGCGAGGCGGCTGTCGCCCAGCGCGTCCTGCAGCGCCCGGCGCAGCGCAGCGCCGGAGTACTTGGGGCCGAACACCGAGCGGCTCATGTCCAGCAGACGGCTCACCGGCCCGGCGGGCAGCGCGCGGCCGGAGAAGATGTGCGGGCCATGCGTCTCGAACAGCTCGACCATCCGTGACATCGGGACCTCGAAGGCCAGCGCCAGCGCGAGCAGCCCGCCGATGGAGGTGCCGGCGATCAGATCGAAGCGGCGCCCGAGCGGCTCGCCGGCGAGCGCCTCCAGGCCCTCGAGCAGCGTCGCGGAGTACAGGCCCAGGAAGCCGCCACCCGACAGCGCGAGCACGCGCACCGGGCGGTCCTCCGGGATGGGGCGCATCAGCAGCGTGCTTCGGGACGCGGCGGCGGGCGGCGTGTCGGAGGTGGCCATGGCCTCGACTCTACGGGCCGGGCAGGGCAGGGGGTTGAGTGCGGTCAACCCCGCTGCAGGGTCGCACCGCGCGATCACGCCATGGGCCCGGTGAGCTTCGCGCCGAGGCGCTCGGCGGTGATCTCGTCGTGGTCGTCCGCCGCACGGCGCACCCGATATGCCACCGATCAGTCGAAGCTTGCCGCCGGTACTGCGTTTT
>CAYNRU010000052.1:0-17233 GCA_964399635.1 uncultured Bordetella sp. | reverse complement strand
TGACGCGGAGGTGTACGAGCTGGAGATGGAGCGGCTGTGGTCGCGCACGTGGGTGTACGTGGGTCACGACAGCCAGGTGCCGCAGGCGGGGGACTATGCGACGGCGGACGTGGCGGGTCGGCCGGTGATCCTGGTGAGGGTGGAGGACGGGACGGTTCGGGTGCTGATGAACCGGTGCGCGCACAAGGGCGCGAAGCTGGTGAGCGAGGCGAGCGGTCACGCGGGGTCGTTCTTCCGGTGCCCGTACCACGCGTGGGCGTACGACCTGGACGGCGCGATCCGTGCGATCCCGCTGCGGGCGGGCTACGATGGCACGCGCCTGACCGAGTGCGAGAACGGCCGCGGGCTGACCGTCGTGCGCAACACGGTGAACTACCGGGGCTTCGTGTTCAGCAGGCTGTCCGACACCGGCCCGGACTTCGACGCCTACTTCGGCGCCTCGCTCAGCTCGATCGACAACATGGTCGACCGCTCGCCCGATGGCCGGCTCGAGGTCGCCGGCGGCGTGCTGCGCTACGTGCACGACTGCAACTGGAAGATGTTCATCGAGAACCTCAACGACACCATGCACCCGATGGTCGCGCACGAGTCGTCGGCCGGCACCGCCAGGAAGCTGTGGCAGGGCCAGCCCGAGGACGCGCCGCGCCCGATGGCGATCGAGCAGTTCGTGCCCTTCATGTCGAGCTACGAGTTCTTCGACAAGATGGGCGTGCGGGTCTTCGACAACGGCCACAGCTACACCGGCGTGCACGGCTCGATCCACTCGAAGTACGCGCCGGTACCCGGCTACGACGAGGCGATGGCTGCGGCCTACGGCGAGGCGCGGGCCCACGCGATCCTCGGCGAGGTCCGCCACAACACCGTGTACTACCCGAGCCTCACCATCAAGGGCGCGATCCAGGCGATCCGCGTCGCGCGGCCCGTCGCGCCCGACCGCACCATCGTCGAGTCCTGGACCTTCCGGCTCGCGGGCGCGCCCGACACCTTGCTGCGCAGGACGATGATGTACTCGCGCCTGATCAATTCGCCGATGTCGGTGGTCGGCCATGATGACCTGCACTGCTACCGCGCCATCCAGCAGGGCCTTCATGCGTCGGGCAACCCCTGGGTGAGCCTGCACCGGGGCTTCGATCCGGCCGAGGTCGGCGCCGCCGACCGGGTGTTCAACGGCACCAGCGAGGTGTCCATGCGCAACCAGTTCAGGGCCTGGGCCCGGTACATGACCGCCGATCCTGGAGAGACCGCATGAGCACCGCGCCCCACGCAGGCCCCGCAGCCCCGAGCCAGGCCGCGCTCGTCGACCTCGTCTACCTCGAGGCGCGCCTGATCGACGACCGCCGCTTCGACGAGTGGTACGCGCTCTATGCGGACGACGCCTTCTACTGGGTGCCGCTGGTGCCCGGCCAGGCCGACGGCGAGAACCACACCTCGCTGATGTACGAGGACAAGCTGCTGCTCAAGCTGCGCATCGAGCGCTTCGGCAATCCGCGCTCTTACTCGCTGCATCCCCAGGTGCGCTGCCTGCACGTGCTGCAGCGCCCCGAGCTGGAGTCCGCCGACCCCGCGGCCAACCGCTGGGTGGTCCGCACCAACTTCGTCTACGTCGAGACGCAGGGCGACGCGCAGCAGGTGTACGCGGCGGTCGCGCGGCACACGCTGGCGGTGGTGGACGGCGCGCTGCGCATCCGCCTCAAGCGCGTCGACCTGCTGAACTGCGACGCGCCGCTGCCCTCCATCCAGCTCTTCCCCTGATGCCGACGACCCGCCAGACGACCCGAGCGCGCCGATGATCCCGCCCCATCCCGAGGACACCACCGTCCACCGCGCGTTCGCGCGGATCGCGAGGGCCCACCCCGACCGGACGTTCCTGCACGTCCTGCCCGAGGTTGCGGCGCGCTGCGGCATCGCGCCGGTCGCGCTCGGCTATGGTCGCGCGCTGGACGCGGCCGAGTCGATCGCGGCACGCTTCGCCGCGGCGGGCTACGGGCACGGCCACCGCGTCGGGCTGCTGCTCGAGAACCGACCCTCCTTTTTCCTGACCTGGCTCGCGCTCAACGCGCTGGGGGTCTCGGTGGTGCCGATCAACGGCGAGCTGCGCGCAGCCGAACTCGACTACCTCGTCGCGCACAGCGAGCTGTGCGCGGCCGTGGCGTTGCCCGCGCGCGTCGGGGACCTGCAGGCAGCGGCCGCGCGCGGCGGGTGCGACGTCTGCGTGGTGCCGAGCTTCGACGACGAGGCCGATACGGGGACTGCGCTGCGCGGCCCGGGCAGCGCACCGCGCGGCCTCGCCGGCCTCGCCCGCGCGCCCAAGGCGCCGCCCGGCCGCGGCGAGCCGGGGCCTGACACCGAGTGCGGCCTGCTGTACACCTCGGGCACCACCGGCCGCCCCAAGGGCTGCGTGCTGACCAACGCCTACTACCTGATCGCGGGCGAGTGGTACGCGGGCGCGGGCGGGCTGTGCGAGATCCGCTTCGGCGAGGAGCGGCTGCTGACGCCGCTGCCGATGACGCACATGAACGCGATGGCCTACTCGACGATGGCGATGGTGCTGTCGGCCGGCTGCGTCGTGCCGCTCGACCGTTTCCACCCGGGCGGCTGGTGGGCCACGGTGCGCGCGTCGCGCGCGACCATCGTCCACTACCTCGGCGTGATGCCGGCGATGCTGATCGGCGCGCCGCCGTCACCCGCCGACCGCGACCACTCGGTGCGCTTTGGCTTCGGCGCGGGCGTGGACCGCCGCCACCAGGCGCCCTTCGAGGCGCGCTTCGGCTTCCCGCTGCTCGAGGCCTGGGCGATGACCGAGACCGGCGCGGGCGCGGTGGTGATCGCCAACCGCGAGCCGCGGCACGTCGGCGAATCCTGCTTCGGGCGCGCGGCGCCCGAGGTCGAGCTGCGCATCGTCGACGAGGCGGGCGCGGACGTCCCCGATGGCACGCCGGGCGAGCTGCTGGTACGCGCGGCGGGCGCCGACCCGCGCCGCGGCTTCTTCCGCGAGTACCTGAAGGACCCCGAGGCGACCGCGCAGGCGTGGGCCGGCGGCTGGTTCCACACCGGCGACGTCGTGCGCCGCGGCGCGTCGGACGGGCTGTACTTCATCGATCGGCGCAAGAACGTGATCCGGCGAAGCGGCGAGAACATCGCCGCGGTCGAGGTCGAGTCGGTGCTGCGCCGCCACCCGGGTGTGCGCGAGGTCGCGGTGGCCGCGACCCCGGATCCGGTACGTGGCGACGAGGTGCTCGCCTGCGTGGTGCCCGCGGGCCCGCTCGACGCGGCCGGCCGCGATGCGCTCGCGCGCCAGCTGGTCGCGCTCAGCCTCGATCAGCTCGCCTACTTCAAGGCGCCGGGCTTCGTCGCCTTCCTCGACGCGCTGCCGCTGACCGCGACCCAGAAGGTCCAGCGGGGCGAGCTCAAGTCGCTCGCGGCGCGCCTGCCGGGCACTTCGGCCTGCATCGACACCCGTGCGCTGAAGAAGCGCCCGGCCGGTCACTGACGCGGCGCCGCGCCGGGGTCCGCCCCGAACCATCGTCGCCAACGGAGCCACACATGAACGGAAAGGTCGCGATCGTCACCGGCGGCAGCGCCGGAATCGGCAGGTCCACCTGCCTGCACCTGCTGGACGCCGGCTGGACGGTGGTGTCGATGTCGCGCCGCGTGACCGAGATCGACCATCCGGCGCTGCATTCGGTCGAGGTCGACCTGGGCGACGTCGCGGCGACCCGCGCCGCCGCGCTCGAGGTCTGCGTCCGGCATCCGGTCACCGCGGTCGTGCACAACGCCGGCGCGATGCGCCCCGCGCTGCTGGCCGACGTGAAGGTCGAGGATCTGGAGGCCCTGACCGCGCTGCACCTGTCGGCGGCGCTGGTGCTGGTTCAGGCGGCGCTGCCCGAGATGCGCCGTCGCCGGTTCGGGCGCATCGTGCTGGTGTCGTCGCGCGCGGCGCTGGGCCTTGCCACCCGCAGCGCCTACTCGGCGACCAAGGCCGGCATGTTCGGGCTGGCCCGCACCTGGGCGCTGGAGCTCGGCGCCGACGGCATCACCGCCAACGTGGTCGCGCCCGGCCCGATCATCACCGACATCTTCCACGAGGTGATTCCGCGCGAGCAGGCCGCCATCGACGCGACCGCCGCCAAGATTCCGGTGCGGCGCGTGGGCGTGCCCGACGACGTCGCGCGCGCGGTGATGTTCTTCATGTCGCCCGACAACGGCTTCGTGACCGGCCAGTCGCTGTATGTGTGCGGCGGCACGAGCGTGGGCAGCATAAGCTACTGAGCGCCCGGCACGTCGCTGCGGCCCGGGCCTCGTCGCTGCGACCGCCGCATCCGCCCAACTTCGACCGCAGGCTGATCCCGCAGCTGCTCACCGCCGCGCAGGCCAACAAGCCTGCGATGACCGTCACGGTCACCGCCTCCATCGCGCAGTCCTCGATCCGCGTCGTGACCGACACGTCGATCCCGATCGTGTTGATGTCGGTCCTGGACCCGGTGGTCGCGCAGATCCGACGCGATGCGCAAATAGGCCGGCCGGTCAACGAGGGCGGGTACGGCGCGATGCGCGAGGGACTCACCGGGATCGATCACGTCGCCGTGCTGGTACGTGACCTGGACGCCGTCGAGCGCGCCTGGCGCAGGCTCGGCTTCGGGCTGCCGCCGCGCGGCCACGACACGCTCGGCTTGGCGGCGTACGCGGGCGTCGTACGAGACGGCGACGAGGCCGACTCGCCCTTCGGGTTCTCGCGACCGGGATCGCCGGGCTGTGGGTGAGCTGCGACGCGCCCGACGCGGTGGCCGACTCGTATGCGCGGCTCGCCGGCGTCGCCGCGACGGCCTCGCCCGTGCCCGGTGCGCGGCGGGTGCGCATCGGCTCGGTCGACGTCGACGTGATGACCCCCGCGGCGCTCGCCGCCGCGCTGCCGGGCGTGGGGCTGGCCGGCCGGCCCGGGCCCCAGGTGGCCGCGATCCGCATCGCGGTGGCCGACATCGCCGCCGCGGCAGCCTGCCTGCGCGAGGGCGGCCTGGCGCCGCGGCAGCTCGCCGACGGATCGCTCGCGGTGTCGGCGGACCTCGCCTGCGGCGTCGCGGTGGTGCTCTCGGGACGCTGAGTCGCAGCCGGCCCACGGTCCGTGGCGGACGTGTCCGCGGGCCCGACCGCAGGTTCCGGTAGAGCCGCCGATCGTCCGTCCGGCCTGTCCGCAGAGCAGGACCGCGGCAAGACTGTGGCCGTCAGCCCGGCGCGACCTCGTCGGCCGGGCGGTCGCCCCGTCATCGCCGGACCCCATCCTTGGAAGCCGATCCGCCCGCAGCCGCCTCCCCGACCTCGCGTCTGGGCCACCTCGCGTCGTCCATCGCGAAGGCGGTCGGCGCCGGTGCCGGCGCACGCGTCGAGGGGCCGCCCGACGACGGCCACCGGCGCGCGCTTGACAGCGCGCGCCACTACCGCCACCTCTACTACAGCGCGCCGGTCGCGTTGGTGTCGGCCGACCCGCGCGGCACGGTGCTGCGCTGGAATGATCTCGCCGACGCCTGGTTCGGCGACCGGCTGGTCAAGGGCCGGGTCAACGCGCTGTCCGCGCTGCTGGGCGACGCGTCCGCGCGGTGCCTGCTCGACGAGGTGGCGGTGCTCGGGCGGCATCGCTGCGAGCTGCGCACCCGCTCGGCACCCGAGGGCCTCGATCGCGTCTGCGAGGTCCACGCGTCGGCGGTCGCCGACGCGGTCGAGCTGTCCCTGGTGGACGTGTCGGACCGCAGCCGGCTGGCCGACACGCTCGAGCACATGGCGCACCACGATGTGCTGACCGAGCAGCTGAACCGGCGCGGCGTGGAGCGGGCGATCGACGCGCGCCTCGCGCGTCCCGGCACCGACCCGGTGTCGCTCGTCTACATCGACCTCGATCGCTTCAAGGCGATCAACGACGTCTTCGGCCACGCGGTCGGCGACGCGGTGGTGGTCGAGGTCGGCCGACGCCTGCGCTCGGCGCTGCCCGCCGAGGGCGCGCTCGGGCGGATGGGCGGCGACGAGTTCGTCGTGATGCTGCCGGGCCACGACCTCGAGGCGGCGCGCCGGTTCGCCTTCGAGCTCGCGAAGGCGCTGTCGGACGCGCCCTGCGTGCTCGAGGGGCTGCGCCTGACCGTCGAGGCGAGTCTGGGCGTCGTCGAGGCCGGCGCCGGCGTGCGTACGCGTGAGCTGATCGCGCTGGCCGACGACGCCTGCGCGCAGTCCAAGCGCGGCGGGCGCGGCCGGGTCACCGCGCTGCGCTCGGATGGCGAGCTGCTCGGCGAATACCGGGCGGCGGTGCGGCTGGGCTCGGCGCTCAAGACGAAGCTCCCGGTCGAGCGCCTGCGGCTGTACGCGCAGCCCATCGTGCCGCTGGGCCTGCAGCCGCAGCCGCTGTCGTACGAGGTGCTGCTGCGCTCCCTCGACGATGCCGGCCGCATCGAGGTGCCCGGGCGTCTGCTCGCGGTCGCCGAGCGCCACGGCGGCCTGGCTGCGATCGATCGCTACGTGCTCGAGGGCACGGTCCGCCATCTCGAGGAGCATCCGAGTTTCGCGGCGCGTGCGGGTTTCTTCGCGGTCAACCTCAGCGGCCTGTCGATCAACGACGAGCGCTTCCTGCGCGACGCGGTGGCGCTGCTGCGCGCGCACCCCTCGGCCGCCTCGCGCCTGTGCCTGGAGATCACCGAGACGGCCGCCATCTACGACGTCAACGGCGCGCGCCGCTTCATCGACGCGCTGCAGGAGACCGGCGCCTCGATCGCGCTCGATGACTTCGGCGCCGGCTACACCTCCTTCGCCTACCTGAAGGGCCTGCCGGCGTCGCTGATCAAGGTCGACGGCCAGTTCGTCGTCGGCATCGACCGCGACCCGCGCCAGCGCGGCATCATGCAGGCGATCGGACGACTCGCCCACGAGCTCGGCATGCGCTGCCTTGCCGAATGGGTCGAGGACGTGCCCACACTGCGCACGCTGCTCGAGCTCGAGGTGGACTTCGCGCAGGGCTTCCTGTTCTCGCGACCCCGACCGCTGGGAGCGTGGCTCACCGAGCCGGTGTCGCTCGAGCCGCTGCACGAGGCGCGGCGCCTCAACGCCGCGGTGCCGGCCGAGGGCTGCGCGTGAACGCGCGGGTCCATGCGCCGCTGCGGCCCGAGGCGCCCTCGGGCATCGCCAGCCCGTTGCCTGCCGGCACGCGCCTGCAGGAGTTCCGCCTGCTCGAGGTGGTCGGGCAGGGCGGCTTCGGCGTCGTCTATCGTGCCGAGGACCAGCTGCTGCAGCGCGTGGTCGCCATCAAGGAGTACCTGCCGGCCCAGCTCGCCTCGCGCGCGCCGGATGGCCGACTCGGCCCGGTCGTGCCGCAACACGCCGACACCTTCTCGGCGGGCCTGAACGGCTTCCTCGACGAGGCCCGGCTGCTCGCCCGCTTCCGGCACCCGGCGCTGCTCGAGGTGCTGCGCTTCTGGGAGGAGAACGGGACTGCCTATCTCGCGATGCCGCTCTACCCGGGCCGCACGCTAGAGTGGCTGATCGAGGCGAACGCCGCCGGGCTCGACGGCGCGTCGCTGCGCGCGATGCTCGGGCCGCTGCTCGACGCGGTCGAACTGCTGCATCAGGCGGGCTGCGTGCATCGGGACATCGCGCCCGACAACCTGATCGTCCGGCCCGACGGCAGCGCGGTGCTGCTCGACTTCGGCGCGGCGCGCCGTGTGATCGGCGATCGCGTGCGGGCCACCACCGTGATGCTGAAGGCCGGCTACGCCCCGATCGAGCAGTACGGCGACGACCCGTCGTTCCGCGTGGGGCCCTGGTCCGACGTCTATGCGATCGCGGCGGTGCTGCACCACGCGATCACCGGCCGCTCGCCGCCGCCCTCGCCGACGCGTGTGATGCGCGACACGCGGGTGCCGCTCGCGGGGTCGGGCCTGCCGGGGTTCGACGACGACTGGTTGCGGGCGATCGACCAGGCGATGTCCGTGCGTCCGGAAGGCCGGCCGCAGACGATCGCCGCGTTCCGCGAGCGCCTCTGGCGCGCGACGCCCGGCGCGCCGCGCGAGGCGGGGCGGGTGCCGGTCACCGGCATGTCCGCGCCGGCCGCCTCCGCCGCCGCTGCGGCGCTGGCGTCGGTCCGCGACAACCCGCCGACGAAGCACGCGCCGCGTGCACTGGTGGCGAGCGCGGTGGCGGCGGTGCTCGCCGTGGTGGTGGGCATGGTGCTGTGGTCGGGCAGCGGGGGTCACGCGGACCCGGAGCCGGATCCGATCGCGGATGTCGCCAATGGCCTCGAGGCGGGCGCGAGCCTCGGCGGCACGGACGGATCGGCCGCGCAGCGAGGCTCGAGGACGCCCGGCGCGGCGCCTGGCGCGTCCCGGCCCGCGTCGGTGCCGCAGGCGGGCGCAGTGGGTCGTGCGGCGGCATCGCCCGGTCGCGAGGCCGCGGCCCCCCCTGCGGGCGCAGGGCCAGCCGGGAGCGCCGCGGCGGGCCGGGCCGGGGCGCCGCCTGTCGCGGTCGAGGCCGGCACGATCCGGCTGACGGTGCTGCCTTGGGCCGAGGTCTGGGTCGATGGCGTCAAGCGCGGTGTGACGCCGCCGCTGAAGTCGCTCGCCCTGCCAGCCGGCGCGCACCGCGTCGAGCTGCGCAATCCGTCGGCCGAGCCGGTCCTGCGTCGCATCGAGGTGCAGGCCGGTCAGTCGGTGGAGATCACACATCGATTCGGGGGTGCGCCGTGAACGAAGAACGCAGGGTATCGGGCCGGGAGATCCTTCCGGCATTCAGCGTGTCGGGCTCGGACGAGATCCGCGCGCGCAGTGCATCGGGGCTCCGGGCAGGCGAGGCCGCGGCCGGCCTGCGCCGGTTCGTACGCGCCGCAGCCGCGGTCGCGGTCGCGCTGGCCGCCGCGGCCTGCGCGACCACACCTGCCCCGGACCCGGCGGCCGCGGCGGGCCGCGCGCGGCTCGATGCGGGCGTGGCGAGCTACGAGCAGGGCCGCTTCGACGAGGCGATCGGCCTGCTGTCCGGATCGGCCGAGATCGACGCCGCGCCGCTCCCGATCCGGGTCGAGGCGCTGAAGACACTCGCGTTCAGCCAGTGCGTGACCGGCCGCAGCGCGCCGTGCCGGCGCAGCTTCGATGCCCTGCTGGCGATCGACCCCGCCTTCGTGCTGACACCCGCCGAGTCCGGCCACCCCACGTGGGGGCCGGTCTTCGAGCAGGCACGGCGCGTGGCGACGCACAGCGCCGCCGCCGCGTCCGGCACGCCCGCTGCCGCGACGGCGGTCGCGCCAGCCACGGCCGCCACCGCGGCGCCGGCGCCTGCGTCGGTCCCGGCGGTCGACCGGGCCGCGGTCACATCGCCCGCGGGCAGGAGCCGCGCGGTCGGCAGCGGCGCGGTCGGCAGCGGCGTCGCCCCGACCGGGGCCAGGCCCGCGGCGCGCCCCACGGCCACCGCCTCCGCAGCGGTCAAACCCACGGCTGGGACCGGCGTCCCGGCCGTGCCCGCCAAGGCCGCCGGCTCATCGATGGGCGTCGCCACCGGATCTCCTGCGACAGTGCGCTGAGCGGGTCGTGTCGCGCGCCGTGTCAGCGGTAGCGCTCGCGCAGCCAGCCGGCGAGCGCGTCGGCGACGATACCGGGCACGTCGCCGAACTCGGGGCGCAGCGCGGTCATGACGTGCGTGGCGCCGCGCACGTACCACAGCGTCCGGTCGGGCGTGCGCGACGCGGCGTCGTGGATCAGCTCGGCCACCGTCAGGTGGACGATGGTGTTGTCACCCGTACCCTGCATCACCAGCAGCGGCACGCCGATGCCCGCGACGTGGCGGTAGGTGGTGTTGTTGTTGGAGGCGGCGTCGAGGCCGTGCGCGCCTGCGTCCGTCGCGTCGGCGTCGAGCCCGCGGCACCGGATCGCGCGATAGCTCAGGAAGGATGAGTCGGTGCGCGCCGTCTCGTCGTGGCCGCGGTTGCGCACGCGCTGGTCGCTGGCCGTGCGGTCGTTGGCGACGATCATGGTGGCGCCGCCCGGCAGCACGACGCGCGGCTCGCGCGTCGTGCGGGCGAGCGAGAGGTCGACGTAGGCCGGGTTGGCGCGCAGCCCCGGGTTGACCGCGACGTCGTCGTCGGCGAAGCGCGCTGTGCCGGCGCGCACCGCGGCCTGCCGCGCGCGCGTCGCCTCGATCAGGCGGTTCATCCGGTCGCACTGCGCGGCGCGGAATCTGGCCAGGAAGGCCGGTGCGTAGCGTGCCGTGCCGGTGGCCGCGTCGTAGCCGTTGGCGGCCTCGTACATGTCGAGCGACGGGTCGCGCCGGCCGGTCTGCTCGTCGACCACCGACGGGTCGAGCCGCAGCAGGCCCGAGGCGCCGATGCCGCTCGAGGGGTTGGTCAGGATCACGCCGTCGGCCGGCGGCAGCCGGCGCTCGGCGCCGTCGCGGCCGAAGAAGCCGCGAAAGCCCGACAGCGTCGTGCCGTCCCGGAACACCGCGTTGCCGTTCTCGGCGACGTCCTGGTAATAAGCCATCGTGGGGCCGCCCGCGCTCAGGCCGATCAGCACCACCCTGGCGTAGCCGCGGCGGCGCATCTCCGACACCGCGGCCGCGACGTCGAGCGCGATCGGCTCCCAGATCGAGTTGAACTGCTGGTTGTTGGACAGACGGTTGTTGAAGCACAGCACCGCGAAGCCGCGCCGCGGCAGCGCGTCGCACACGTAGCCCGACAGGCTGCTCTGGGCGAACGGGTGCGTGTAGACCAGCCCGACCGCCGGCTGCGCGCCGGCGGGCCGGTGCAGCACCGCGTCGACGGTCGCGAAGGCGTCCGCGATCCGCACGAACTCGGAGACGGTCTGCACGCGCGGCGCGGCGTCGGCCGGCTGCGCGGCGACGGGGGCGGCCGGGAGCCAGCCGAGCGCGAAGGCGCACAGGGCGGCGGCCGGGCGGAGGAAGCCAAGGGCGGGGCCGGCGGTCATGGGCCCATCCTATCCTGCCAGCCGCGCGTCGCGGCGCCGGTACCTCGCCGCATGGAACGGCGCGCCGCCGCCGCTCACTTGCCCAGCAGCAGCGCCGGCAGCCAGGTCGCCAGCGGCGGGAACAGCATCACCATCACCAGCATCAGCAGGCCGAACAGCACGTAGGGCATCACCGCGCCGAAGATCTGACTGGTAGCGATCTCCCGGGGCGCCACGCTGCGCATCGTGAACAGCAGCATGCCGAAGGGCGGCGTCAGCAGACCGAGCTGCATGCAGATCAGGAACATCACGCCGAACCACAGCGGGTCCCAGCCGAAGTGCTGTACCAGCGGCATGAAGAAGGGCAGCGTGATCAACATCATGCTGACCTGGTCCACGAAGCAGCCGAGCACCAGCAGGATCGCCATCATGCCGATCAGCACCACCCAGGGCGACAGCCCCGCGCCCTGGACCAGCGACACCAGCCCGTTGGTCGCCCCCGAGAACGACAGGATCTGCGAGAAGGTGGTGGCGCCCACGATGATGAACAGGATCACGCCCGAGATCGCGGCCGTGCCCGTCAGTGACTTCACCAGCGCGCGCATCGACATCGCGCGGTAGGCGGTGGCCACCAGCACGGTCGCCGCCGCGCCCACCGCCGCCGACTCGGTGGGCGTGGCCCAGCCCGCGGTCATCGACAGGATCACCACCGCGAATATCGCCAGCAGCGGCGTCACGTAGACGAGCATCGGGCGCCAGCGCGCCCAGCCACTGACGCGCTCGTGCTCGAAGCTCGGGGCGAGCGACGGGTCGAGCACGCAGCGCAGCACGATGTAGCCGACGAACAGGATCGACAGCAGCACGCCCGGCACCACCCCCGCCACCAGCAGCCCCGAGATCGAGATCCCGGCAAGGCTGCCCAGCAGCACGGTGATCGCCGACGGCGGGATCAGCATGTCGACGCCGCCGATCGCCATGATCGGACCCATCGCCATCTTCGGGTGATAGCCACGCTTGAGCATCTCGGGCAGCAGCAGCCCGCCGAGCAGCGCGGTGGTGGCGACAGTGGATCCCGAGATCGCCGAGAACACCGTGCCGGCCACCACCGCGATCACCGCGAGGCGCCCGGGTATCCGCCAGATCAGGTTGTCGAAGGCGTCGATCGCCTTCATCGCGACGCCGGTGTGGAACAGCACCTCGCCCATCAGCACGAAGAAGGGGATCGGCGTGAGCGAGAAGTTGGTGACCGAGGCGACGCTGTTGCGCACGACCTGCATCAGCCCCGCCTCGCCGCCGAGGTAGATCACCGCGCCGACCAGGTTGATCGAGAGGAAGGCGAAGCCGGCGGGCAGGCCCACCAGCAGCAGCACCGTCAGGATCCCGAACAGCAGGACCAGGGTTTCCCACCACGGCATCATCGGGGCGGCGCTCCGTCTGCACCCGGCAGCGTGATGCCCGCGCCCGCCGCCGGGCCCGCGGGCGGCGGCGGGAAGAACAGGCGCCGCGCGCACTCGATCGCGAGCAGCGCGAAGCAGACCGGCACCGGCGTGAACAGCCACCACTCCGGGAAGGTGAGGCTCTTGATGACCATCGACCCGATGCTCATCACGTCGAGGATCACCCGGACCGCGTACCAGGCGATCACCAGGCTCACCACCAGGCAGATCGCCGCGGTGATCCGCTCGATCCGCGCGAGGTTGCGCGGGGACAGCGTCGTCGAGAGCAGGTCGAGCCGCACGTGCTCGTAGCGGTGCATCAGCCAGGGCGCCGCGAGGAAGGTGGCCAGCGGCAGCGAGTACTCGGTGACCTCGACGATCCAGGGCAGGGACGGGAGGCCGAGGTTGCGGCCGAGCACGTCCCAGCAGACCAGCAGCACCACCGTGCCCACGATCGCCGCCGACAGGCCGCCGCAGGCCTGCATCAGGCGGCTCCAGGCCCGGCTCAGCGGCGAGGACATGGATCGCGCCGTGCGCAGGCTGCCGGGACGTGCTGCGGGGGGCCCACGGCCGCGACGGCGGTCTCGGCATGCGGCGCGTGGCCGCTGCCCTCGGGCGTGTTCATCGGGTGACGTGCTCCAGTAGGCCGAAACTTTATGGTTGAACAATTCAGGCGTCAAGGAAACGACGGCGCGGCGCGCATGGTGCGATGCCCGTGCCGGGTGACGCGTCGATGACCGTGCACGTCGCGCCTGCCCGAGGTCCGAGCCCGGGCTGCACGCGGGGTCCAGAAGCGTCGAGGGCCCGCCCGGCATGCCGGACGGGCCCTCGCGCGGGCGGAGGGGTGCTGCGACCCTACTTGGGCGCCATCATCGTGCGCAGTTTCGCGCCGTGGGTGGGGCTGGCCTTCACGATCCCGTCCCAGGCGGCGTCGTTGGCGTTCTTGAGGAACAGCTTCGACTGCGCGTCGTCGAGCTTGACGACCTGGATGCCGGACTCGGTCTGGCGCTTGATCTCGGCCGCCGAGTCGACCCTGGCCTGCTCGAGGTTCTGCGCCTCCAGCCACTCGGCCTGCTTCTCGAGGAAGCCGCGCTGCGCCGGGGTCAGCTTCTTCCAGGTGGCGCCGCTGAACTGGATCCCCAGCTCGATCGCGTAGAAGCCGGGCTCGAGGCGGAACTTCGTCTTCTCGTGCCAGCCAAGGTCGAAGATCCCGATCAGCGGCCAGCCGTAGCCGTCGACCACGCCGCGCTCCAGGCCCGTGTAGACCTCGCCCGGCGCCATCTGCACGACGGTCGCGCCCTGGCGCTGGAAGAAGTCGCGGTAGATCGGCGCGATCCGCAGCTTCATGCCGGCCAGGTCAGCCTTGTCGATCTTCTTGCTGGAATAGATGTAGTACTGGATACCCTCGCCGGTGCGAGCGAAGTAGTACAGGCCCTTCTCGAGGAACAGCGTGTTCAGGTACTCCATCGTGCCGTTCTTGCGCAGCTCGGCCATCGACAGGTCGGTGTAGTTCAGCGCGAGGCCCTCGGGGATGATGGTCGCGGTGAACGAGGTCGTGGTGTTGGAGAGGTCGACCACGCCGTTGCGCAGCGCGTTGCCCTGCTCGAAGGTCGGGATCGCCTTGGGGCCGCCGATGTAGTTGATCTGGACGACGCCCTTGCCCTCGTCGTTGACCTTCTTGATGAAGCGCTCGAAGTTCCGGGCGAAGTAGGTGCCTTCCTGGAACGCGTTGACCGCCCGCAGCGTGATCTCCTGGGCGAGCGCGGCGCTGCCGGGCACGAGCAGCGCGAGGCCGAGCGCCAGGCGCGCGGCCGCGGCCGGCAGGGTTCTCTGGGGGTGTGACGGACGGTTCATGCGGGACTCCTTTCGAAAGGGGGGGGGGCGGCGGGTGGCGCAGGTGCGTGGGGGGTGGAGCCGCGCGGCTCACCGCGGCGGGCGCTGAAGTCCGGCGTGCCGCAGCATCGCGAGGGTACGCGAAAGCACGTCCTTGCGATAAGCGTCGATGTCGCGGCGCGAGTAGTCGTAGAAGCCGCGACCCGAGCGCAGGCCGTTGTGCCCCGCGTGCATCATCCGGTCGACGATGGCCGGCGCCGTGTAGCGCTCGCGACTCAGCGTGTCGGCCAGGTAGCGGCTCGCGTGGTACAGGATGTCGTTGCCGCCGAAGTCGATGAACTCGACCACCCCGATCGCCGCGAAGCGCAGGCCCAGGCCGTTGCGCGTGGCCCGGTCGATGTCCTCGGCGGTGGCCACGCCTTCCTCGATCATGCGGGCCGCCTCGTTCATGATCAGCGCCTGCAGCCGCGGCACGATGTAGCCGGGAGCGGGCCCGCAGGTCACCGGCACCTTGCCGATGTCCTCGAGCATCGCGCGCAGCCGCGCGACCACCTCGGGCGCCGTGCCCGCGTGCACGCTGAGCTCCACCAGCGGGATCACATAGGCCGGGTTCAGCCAGTGCGCGTTCAGCAGGCGCTCCGGATGCGTGGCCAGCGGCACGATGTCGGTGACGAGGATGGTGGAGGTGGTCGAGGCGAGGATTGCGTCGGCGCGGCAGTCCCGCGACAGCCGCGCGAAGGCCTCGCGCTTGGCGTCGAGCGTCTCGGGCACGCCCTCGAACACCACGTCGGCGCGCCCGAGCGCGGCCGACGCATCGCGCTCGGGCACCAGCCGGATACGGCCCGCGACCCGCGCGAGGGCGTCGGGCGGCAGCGCCCCGAGCTCTGCGAGCATCGCGAGGCTGGAGTCGATCTCGGCGCGCGCGTCGTCGGCGAGCCGCCGCCAGCCGGCGTCGTCGCGCGGCTTGAGGTCGACCAGGTCGACCTCATGCCCGCCCCACGCGAAGGCGATGGCCATGCCGCGGCCCATCCGCCCGGCGCCGGCGGCGGCGATGCGCGCGCGCGGGGCGTCCGCGACGCCGCTCAAGCCGTGCCCTCGAGGAGCCGCTCGTGCAGCTGCCCGCGATCCAGGCCCGCGAGCCCCAGCGCCTCGAGGGTGCGCGCGCCCTGCCTCAGGTCGCGCCCGAGGATGGCGCCCGCCACCGCGAGCAGGCCGCCGGCGAGCGGCGCGTCCACGCCGGCCCAGCGCGCCACCGATGCGAGGAAGGCCAGCCCCAGCACCGTGTCCTCGGTCATGTAGCGGTGCGCGTGCAGGTCGATGTGTTCGCGCCAGTCGCCGGAGTCGACCAGGCGCTTGTGCGCGTCGCCGTACATCCAGCGGTCCGACGTGTAGTGGTCCGACAGCGGAAAGTGCGGCGCGCCGTAGCCGAGCGCCTCGCGCACCGCGATCCGCTCGCGGTCGAGCGCGTCGGTGACCGCGCGCACCGAGGGCTGCGTGCCCTCGGCGTGGATGTCCCACCGCTCGAAGTGCTGCAGGGGCGCGGCGTTCATCAGGATGAGCGGCGGGTGGATGATCGGGCCCGCGTTCATCAGCGCGCCCGACAGCGCGTCGCCGCAGGCCGATACCGACGGATAGGCACGGCGGATGGCCGCGATCGCCTCGTCGGCGCGCCGGGCGGGATAGACCCCGGTGGGCAGGCGCACGGCGCGGATCGTGATCGCGACCTCGTCGGCGGCCCGCTTGCGGGCGAGGTAGGGCAGGGTGCCGGTCTCGGCCCACAGCACGTCGGCGCGGCTGCCGGCCGCCTTCGCGCGGCGCGCCATCGTGACGCTGCCGAAGGTGCCGGGCGGCAGGAACGCGACCTGCCCGTCGGACAGGTGCGGCGCCACCCGCTCGGCGATGTCGTCCTGCGCGACGGCCGGCGAGGGCATCAGCAGCAGTTCGGCCCCGCGCACCGCCTCGCCGATGTCGGCGGTGGCGCGGGCGATGGGCACGCGGCGGCTGCCGGTGGCGTCGAGCAGCCCGATGCTGCCCGTGGCGCGCACAGGCTCGAGCGCGGCCGCGTCGCGGCGCCACAGCCGGACCTCGTGGCCCTGCTCGGACAGGTCGGCGGCCGCGGCGTAGCCGCCGTGGCCACCGCCGAGCACTGCGATCTTCATCGTCGGTCCTTTGGGCTGCCGCAGGGAGCCCGGTGCTTTGGCAGGACGCGCCCGCGGCCCGGCGCACTCGGAGAAAGTTTAGGCTTCAATATTTCGCCGATCAAGTATCATCGATTCGTCGTTTATCCGCCGCCCGCCACCGACCATGGCCGATCCCACCGACAGCGACGCTGCCGCCGCAGGGCTGCGCGCCCGGCTGCGCTGGGACGCCGCCGACGGCTCGATCCACGACGGGCCGCGCCGCTACCTGATGATGCGTCCCGACGTGCTGATGGGCACACTGGCCCGGCTGCCGGACCCGGTGCGCGCGCAGGTTCAGGATGCCTTCGCCGACTCGGTGGCGGCCCACGGCATCGACAGCATCCGTGCCTACTTCAGGCAGGTCGGCGAGGATCCGCCGAAGCTGATGGCCGCGACCGTGCAGGCCGCCGCCGACCTCGGCTGGGGCGCCTGGCGCTTCGAGCCCGGGCGTGGCCGGCTGGGCCTCGCGGTGACGGGCAGCCCGTTCGCGCAGGGCGCGGCCACGGCGGCGCGGCCCGCCTGCGCGCCCATCCGCGGCATGCTGCAGGCGGTCGCAACGGTCGCGACCGCCATCGAGAGCGAGGCGTTCGAGCTGCGCTGCGTCGCCTGCGGCGCGCCGCGCTGCGAGTTCGAGGCCCGCTGGGCCGCCTGCTGAGCCGCGACGCGCCGCGCATGGACCGCCCCGGCGCACCCCTGCTACGACGCCGTTACCGCGACGACGCGCAGGCGCTGTTGTCGCTGGTGCGTTCTGACGCCGTGCACCGTGATGTGTACGTTGACGCGGAGGTGTACGAGCTGGAGATGGAGCGGCTGTGGTCGCGCACGTGGGTGTACGTGGGTCACGACAGCCAGGTGCCGCAGGCGG
>CAYNRU010000051.1:0-32488 GCA_964399635.1 uncultured Bordetella sp. | reverse complement strand
CTGATTGAGTGCAAAGAGCGGCACCGTCAGGGTCACGCCATCGTCGTCGGCACCGGGCTCGAAGTGGTAGGCCGCCTCGAAGGACACACCACGCATGTTCAGGCGCTGCGGAAACTTGCGGTCATCGATGCCGTCGGTTTTCTTGCGCATCAGCAATTCGCGCGACAGCCTGAGCAGACCGGGCTGAGCGCGACTGGCGGCTCGCCACCAGCGCTCGAGCTGCTGGCCGCTGGTGATCTCGGCAGGCACCTGGGCATCGAACCAGTCGAAGAGAAACTGCTCGTCGACCAGCAGATCGGGCCTGCGAATACGGGCCTCGAGCTGGCCGATCTCGGCCACCACCTTCAGGTTGTGGCGAAAGAAGGCGCAGTCGGACTCCCAGTCGCCGGCCACCAGCGCTTCGCGGATCAGCAGTTCACGGGACAGTCGGGGGTCGATGCCGCCATAGGGTGTGCGCCGCTGGGCATAGATCACCAGGCCATAGACCGTGCCGCGCTCAAAGGCGATCGCCTGCCCGGCGCGCCGCTCCCAGTGCGGCTCGCTCCAGCTGCGCTTGATCAGGTGCGCGGCCACCTGCTCGATCCAGGCCGGGTCGATGCGCGCCACCGTGCGCGCATAGAGCCGCCCGGTGTCGACCATCTCGGCGGCCATCACCCAGCGTGCGCTGCCCGAGGCCTCGACGCGGGCGCTGGCCTGCGCGGCGGCGTCGGCCTGCTGGCGCGCCGAGCTGCGTCGCGCGAGGCCCGAGCCCGGATGCAGCCAGAACCGGGTCGCGTGCGTGCCCAGGTAGTAGGGCTCGTCCGGCGCCCGGCAGCCGAGGTTGCCGAGCAGGCCGGCGAGCAGCGCACGGTGCAGCGGCTCGTAGGGCGCCGGCTCGGTGTTGGGCACCCAGTGCAGCGACTCGACGGCCTCGGCGAGCTGAGCGTGGACGTCGGCCCATTCGCGCAGCTTGCGGATCGACAGGAACTCGCGCTCCAGCCGGCCGCTGAAGGCCCGCCTGGACTCACCGGCCGGCCGCTGCTGCTGGCCCTGCTGCCACCAGTCCCAGAGCTTCACGTAGCCGGCGAAGTCCGAGCGCGGGTCAACGAAGCGCGCGTGCGCCTGGTCGGCGGCGGCCTGGCGGTCGGGCGGCCGGTCGCGAGGATCCTGTACCGACAGCGCGGCGGCGATCACCAGCGCCTCGCGAAGGCAGCCGCGCTGGCGCGCCGCGAGCAGCATCCGCGCGACGCGGGGATCCACCGGCAGCCGCGCGAGCTGCCTGCCGGTGGGGGTCAGGTCGCCGGCGTCGTCCAGCGCGTCGAGCTCGCGCAGCAGGTCTTGGCCGTCGGTGACCGCGCGCCGCGGTGGCGGGTCGACGAACGGGAAGGCCTCGATGTCGACGAGCTTGAGCGCCTTCATGCGCAGGATCACCGATGCGAGCGAGGAGCGCATCACCTCTGGATCGGTGAAGGCCGGACGCCTGGCAAAGTCGGCCTCGTCGTACAAGCGGATGCAGATGCCCTCGGCGACCCGCCCGCAACGCCCCGCGCGCTGGTTGGCGGCGGCCTGCGACACCGGCTCGATCTGCAGCTGCTCGACCTTGCCGCGGTACCGGTAGCGCTTGACGCGCGCCAGGCCCGTGTCGATCACGTACCGGATGCCCGGCACGGTCAGCGAGGTCTCGGCGACGTTGGTCGCGAGCACCACCCGGGGCGTTGCGCCCGGGGCGAACACCTTCTGCTGGTCGGCGACCGACAGGCGCGAGAACAGCGGCAGGATGTCGGCCGACCCGACGATGCCCGCGCGCGCGCCGCGCCGCAGCCACGCGCGCCGCAGGTGCTCGGCGGTCTCGCGGATCTCGCGCTCGCCCGGCAGGAATACCAGGATGTCGCCGGAGCCCTCGCGCCACAGCTCGTCGACCGCGTCTTCGATCGCCGCGGGCAGATCGGTCTCGTCGTCCTCGTCGCGCGCGCTGCGGCCCGTCCGGCCGCTGCGCGGCGGTGCCGGCGCGGGCGCCGCCGCGGGTACGCCGGGCTCGGCGGGCGCCGCGTCGCCCTCACCGGGGGGCCGCCAGCGGATCTCGACCGAGTAGGTGCGCCCGGAGACCTCGATGACCGGCGCCGGCCCGCGCTCGCTGCCGAAATGACGCGCGAAGCGATGGGCGTCGATGGTGGCCGACGTGATGATCAGCTTGAGGTCGTCGCGGCGCGGCCCTTCGATCAGCTGCTTGAGATAGCCGAGCAGAAAGTCGATGTTGAGGCTGCGCTCGTGCGCCTCGTCGATGATGACGGTGTCGTATTGGCGCAGCTCCGGGTCCGAGAGCGTCTCGGCGAGCAGGATGCCGTCGGTCATCAGCTTGATCCGGGCGGTCCTGGAGACCTTCTCGGTGAAGCGGATCTTGAAGCCGACGTCGGCGCCCAGGGGTGAGCCGAGTTCCTCGGCGATGCGCCGCGCCACCGTGGTCGCGGCGAGCCGACGCGGCTGGGTGTGGCCGATCAGCCCGCGGCTTCCCCGGCCGGCCGCGATGCAGATCTTCGGCAGTTGGGTGGTCTTGCCCGAGCCGGTCTCGCCGCTGACGATGACCACCGGGTGGGCCGAGATCGCCTGGGCGATTTCGTCGCGCCGTCCCGATACCGGGAGCGCTTCGGGAAACTGGAGCAGCACCAGCAAATTATAATGGCCCGATGCCCTACCACTCAGAGCCGCACCAATTCGTCGCCTGGCTGCGCGCCGTCGCGCCCTACATCCACGCATTCCGGGGCAAGACCCTGGTCATCGGCTTCGCGGGCGAGCTGGTCACCGCGGGCCGCCTCAACGCGCTCGTCCAGGACCTGAGCCTGCTGCAGGCGATGGGGATGCGGCTCGTGCTGGTGTACGGCTCACGCCCGCAGATCGAGGAGCAGATGACGTTGCGCGGCGCGCAGAGCCGCTACCACGCGGGCCTGCGGATCACCGACGCGATGGCGCTCGAGTGCGCCAAGGAGGCCGCCGGCGAGACCCGCCTGGACATCGAGGCGGCGTTCTCGCAGGGCCTGCCCAACACGCCGATGGCCCACTCGACCGTGCGGATCCTGTCGGGCAATTTCGTCACCGCGCGCCCGGTGGGCATCGTCGACGGCGTCGACTTCGAGCACACCGGTCTCGTGCGCAAGGTCGACGTGCATGCGATCCGGCTCGCGCTCGGCAGTGACGCGCTGGTGCTGCTGCCCCCGCTGGGCTTCTCGCCCACCGGCGAGGCCTTCAACCTCGGCATGGAGGACCTGGCCTGCGCCACCGCGGTCGCGCTGGACGCCGACAAGCTGATCTTCGTCACCGAGACCGGCGGCATCCTGGGGCCGGACGGGCGGCTGATGACCGAAATCACCGAGGGTCAGGCGCGCGAGCTGCTGGCCTCCCGGACGCTGCCCTCCGATGCCCAGGACTACCTGCGCTACGCGCTCAAGGCCTGCGACGGCGGGGTGGCGCGCGCCCACATCGTGCCCTTCGAGCTCGACGGCTCGGTGCTGCTCGAGCTGTTCCTGCACGACGGCGTGGGCTCGATGGTGGTCGAGGAGACCCTCGAGGCGCTGCGCGAGGCGACCCAGGACGACGTCGGCGGCCTGCTGGCGCTGATCCGCCCGCTCGAGGAGGACGGCACGCTGGTCAAGCGCGACCGCAGCCTGATCGAGCGCGAGGTGACCAACTTCACCGTGATCGAGCACGACGGCGTGATCTTCGGCTGCGCCGCGCTCTACGCCTTCCCGGAGGAAGGCGCGGGCGAGCTCGCCTGCCTCGCGGTCAACCCCCAGGTACAGGGCCAGGGCGACGGCGAGCGGCTGCTGCAGCGCATCGAGCAGCGCGCGCGGGCCGCCGGCCTCAAGAAGCTGTTCGTGCTCACGACCCGCACCGCGCACTGGTTCCAGAAACGCGGCTTCACGGTCGGATCGGTCGACGACCTGCCGCGCGGACGCAAGAACCTCTACAACTGGCAGAGAAAATCGCAGGTACTCCTCAAGGCGCTCTGATAATCCGGCGTCTCCCTTCACCCGGGGCGGCCACCGTGCCGCCGCCACCGTTCCCACGAGGATCCCAATGGCAAGAACCGTCCAGTGCGTCAAGCTCCAGCGCGAGGCCGAAGGCCTCGACTTCCCGCCCTACCCCGGCGAGCTCGGCAAGCGGATCTGGGAAAACGTCTCCAAGGAGGCCTGGGCCGGCTGGCTCAAGCACCAGACGATGCTGGTCAACGAGAACCGCCTGAACCTGGCCGACGTGCGCGCGCGAAAGTACCTGGCGACGCAGATGGAGAGCTACTTCTTCGGCGGGCAGGTCGACCAGGCGATGGGCTACGTGCCGCCGGCTGCCTGAGGAGGCCGCGCCCCGACCGGGGCGCGGCGCGGCCCGGGTCGGGGCCCGCCGCTCAGCGCGCGGCGCCGCGCGCGGGCGAGCCGCGCGATATCGCGACCATCAGCACGGCGCCCGCCGCGAGTACCGCGACGCCCACCCACGCGGCGTTGACGCCCAGGAAGGTGTTGCCCCCGACGTAGCCCAGGCTCGCCTGCAGCATGTACGCGCACGCGGCGCAGAACACCAGGGGCAGCAGCGGGTACAGCGGAACCTTGTAGGGGCGTGGCGTGTCCGGCTCGCGGACCCGCAGCACGAACAGGCTGACCCCCGCCAGCAGGAAGAACAGCCAGAACACCGGCGCCGTGTATTCGACCATCGTCGAGAAGCCGCCGCCGGTCGCGATCCCCAGCAGCATCAGCAGCAGCGCGAAGGCGCCCTGCACGAGCAGGGCATTGACCGGCGTGCCGCGGTCGTCGACCCACACGCCGAGCTTGCCCAGCGCCTCCCAGTCGCGGCCCGCCGCGAAGTTGGAGCGCGCCCCGACGATCATGGTCGCGTTGATGGAGGTCAGCGCCGCGATCGCGACCATCAGGGAGATCGCCACCTCGCCGGGCTTGCCGAAGGCGATCTTCAGCAGGTCGGCCGCGACCGCCTGCGACTTGGCCATGCCGCCCAGGCCCAGGCCCGCCATGTAGGCCCAGTTGGCGCCGACATACAGCAGCGTCACCAGCAGCAGCGAGCCCACCATCACCCGCAGCATGTTGCGCTGGCGGTCGCGCAGCTCTGCGCTGATGTAGGCCGCCTCGTTCCAGCCGCCGAAGGTCAGCAGCACGAACACCATCGCCAGCCCGAAGGCCGGCAGCGAGAAGGCGGCCGCCGGCGCGGCCGCGGCGGGGGCCGCGGCGGCCAGTGCCGCGGGCGACGACGCGCCCAGGCCCATGGACCAGGCCACGAGCCCCGCGACGAACACCAGCACCAGCCCGGCGACCTCGATGCCGGTCAGCAGCACCTGGGTGAAGGCCCCCTGGCGCACGCCGCGCACGTTCAGCCAGGTGAGCGCCAGGATCGAGGCCGCGCCCCAGGTGGCCGCCGACCACGGCCCGATCGGCAGCACCTGGCTCATGTAGTCGCCGAACACGAAGGCGAGCAGCGCGATCGAGCCGGTGGTGATCACCGCGAAGCGGCTCCAGGCGAACAGGAAGGACACGTGGCGGCCGAAGGCGCGGTGCAGGAAGTGGTAGTCGCCGCCGGCGCTGGGGTAGGCCGTCGCCAACTCGCAGTAGCACAGCGCGCCGACGATCGAGATCACGCCGCCGAGCACCCAGGCGAACAGCATCCAGCCGGGGCTCGCGCTGTTCATCGCGACCAGCGACGGCGCCTTGAAGATGCCCGCGCCGATCACGATTCCGACGACGATCGCCACCGCCTCGCGCGCGCCGAGCGTCTCGCGCGGCAATCCCCTGGGGTCGTGCTGCTGAGTCATCCTGCCTCCGTGCGTCGATGGGCCGCCCCTCGGCGCCCTGCCCCCGCGCGGCTGGCCCGCCGCGGCCCAGCAGTATGCCTGCGGCCTGCCGGGCTGGTCAGCGCGGGTGTCGGTTCGAGGGCACAGTACCCCTGCAGCCTGGCGGGTCGGGCACACCGCCCGCCCCCGGGGTCAGCGGGGTCAGCGGGTCAGGATCCGGACCGCGTCCGCGTCGGCCACCAGCGCCACGTCGGCGCCCCGGCGGGCGAACAGGCCCACCGTCACCACGCCCGGCCACTGGTTGACCTCGGTCTCGAGGCCCACCGGGTCGGGGATCGAGAGCCCGTAGACATCGAGGATGGGGTTGCCGTTGTCGGTCACGTAGCCCTCGCGCAACCGCGCCTCGCCACCCAGACGCTCGAAGCCCCGCGCCACCAGGCCGCAGGCCATCGGGATCACCTCGACCGGCAGCGGGTAGTCGCCGAGCACCGCCACCACCTTGCTGCGGTCGACGATGCACACGAAGCGCTCGGCGGCGGCGGCCACGATCTTCTCGCGCGTCAGGGCCCCGCCGCCGCCCTTGATCATCCTCAGCCCGGGGTCGATCTCGTCGGCGCCGTCGACATAGACCGACAGCGCGCCGGCCTCCTCGAGCGACAGCACGGCGATGCCCTGCTCGCGCAGCAGCGCGCTGCTGCGCTCGGAGCTGGACACGGCCCCCGCCACCCGGTCCCGGACCCGACCGAGCTCGCGGATGAAGAAGCCCACGGTCGAGCCGCTTCCGACGCCGACGACCTCGCCGTCGACGAGGTAATCGATCGCCGCGCGCGCCACGGCCTGCTTGAGGGTGTCCTGGTCCATCGGGGGTTCCTGTGGCGCTCGCCAGGCGGCGCGCGTCAGACGTAGATCGCGTCGGTCGGCGACTCGCCGGGTCCGTCGAGCGTGAGCGGCGCGGACCGGGCGGCGCGGCGCGGCGCGGCGGCCGGTCCGGTCCGCATCGAGGCCGGCGTGGCGCCGTCGAAGCCGCGCCACCACCCGGGAAGGTCGCTGGCCGGCATGGCGCGGGAGTAGAAGTAGCCCTGCACCTCGTCGCACCCGAGCGAGCGCAGGGAGTCGAGCTGCTCGCGGGTCTCGACCCCCTCGGCGATCGTGGACAGGCCCAGCGCCTGGGCCAGCGCGGTGATCGAGCGCACCACCGCCCGGCTCTGGCCGCTCTCGCCGAGCTTGTCGACGAAGGAGCGGTCGATCTTGAGCGTGTCGATCGGCAGCTGAGTCAGGTAGGCAAGCGAGGAGTAGCCGGTTCCGAAGTCGTCGAGTGCCAGGCGCACGCCGAGCTGCTTCAGGCCCTGCAGGCTGTCGAGCGAGCGCTTGATGTCGCGCATCACGCCGGTCTCGGTGAGCTCGAGCTCGAGCGTGGCCGACTCCAGCCCGGTGGTGTCGAGCGCCTGGCTCACCGAGCGGGCGAGGTCGGGATGCTCGAGGTGGCGCGCATGGATGTTCACCGAGACGGTCGCCACCGGCAGGCCCACGTTGCGCCAGCGCCGGACCTGCTGCAGGGCCTCGCCGACGGCCCACTCGCCCATCCGGAAGATCAGCCCGGTCTCCTCGGCGATCGGGATGAACTCACTGGGCTGCACCAGCCTGCCCTCATGCTGCCAGCGCATCAGCGCCTCGACTCCGGCGAGGCGCCGGGTGCGCGGGTCGACGATCGGCTGGTAGTGGAGCACCAGTTCGTTGCGCTCCAGCGCCTGGTGCAGCGCGGTCTCGAGGTCGAAGCGCGCCCGGTCGGAATGACCGAGGTCGGACTGGTAGCGGCGCGAGGTGTTGCCCCCGGTCGCCTTGGCCGCGGACAGCGCCTGGCCCGCCTGCGCGAGCAGGGTGTCGGCGCTCGAGTCGCCGAGCGCCGTCGCGATGCCGATGGAGGCGCGCACCACGCAGTCGAGGCCACCGCAGGTGAGCGGCCGACGCAGCTCGGTGAGCACGATCTGGGCGGCCCGCTCGGCGGCCAGCGCACTGCGCAGGGTCGGAAACAGCAACGCGAACTCGTCGCTCGCGAGCCGCCCAAGCGCGACCCGCGGCAGATTGCGAAACGCCTGCTGCAGGCGGCGTGCCACCTGCTGCAGCGTCTCGTCGCCGGCCGCTGCGCCGAGCGAGTCGTTGAGCCGCTTGAAGCGATCGAGGTCGATCAGCAGCAGCGCCGAGGGCTGCGAGGCGTCGGGGCGCGGCTCGTCGAGGAGCGCGCGCGCGACCGCGAGGAATCCCTTGCGGTTGAGCAGCCCGGTCAGCGGGTCGCGGTTGGCGAGATCGCGGGCGCGGCGTGCGGTCTCCTGCGCGAGCAGCGCGAGACCCTTTGCGCGATCCAGGCGGCGCTGGCTGCTGGCGAGCTCGGTGCGCATCTGGGCGGTCGCGACCAACTGCGACAGCCGCTCGGCCAGCAGCTTCCACTGCAGGGACTTCACGAAGTAGTCGCTCGCGCCCGCCTCGAAGGCACGCTCGATGGCGGCCTCGTCGTCGCGCCCGCTCAGGACCATGATCGGGATCGCGCGCTCGCCGATACGCTGGCGCAGCCGTGCGCAGACCATGTAGCCGTCGCCCTCGGGCAGGATCGCGTCGAGGACGACCGCATCCGGACGCAGCTGGTCGAGTGCGTCGAGGGCACGGCCCGCGCTGTCCGCGATGCGGACGTCGATGCCGTGCTCGGCCAGGCCGGTCGCGATCAGGTGCTGCCAGGCAGCATCATCCTCGACCAGCAGGATGCTGAACCGGTGTGGGGAGGCGGTATCTGGACCCAAGGGGCGTCTGCGTTCGGGAGAGCCCCGATCGTACCTCAGACACCTCAGCCGCCGCTCGAGACGCGGCGCGCCTCGCGTGCGCGCCCGCGCCGAGTCCGGTCAGATGAAGTCGAACAGCGACAACTTGGAGATCTGCGCGTAGCTCTTGACCGCGGCCTCGTAGGCGGTCTGGTTGCTCGAGAGGTTGGAGACCGCCCGGGCGAAGTCCACGTCGACCAGCTCGGACAGGCGGGCCTGGTTCGCTATGCTGCCGCTCTCGAGCCCCTGGACGTGCGCATCGACCGCCCGCATCCGCTCGCCGACCATCGTACGCGTGGTACCCAGCCGGTCGATGGAGCGGTCGACGCTGTCGACCACCCCGCCGACGGTCGACATGATGCTCGGGCCCGGCGCGGCCGGGTTCTCGAGCACCGCGATCGCGCCGTCGAGCTGCGCGAAGATGCTCTCGGTGCCGGTCTGGGTGCGCACGGCGGTGAAGTTCTCGCGGCCGTCCAGCGTGACCGGGCTGGCCATCTCCTGGCCGACCTGCCGGGCGCCGGCGAGCGGCGCGTAGGCGGTGCCCGAGGCGGCCACCGGCGGCAGCGGCGAGCCCTGCCCCCCGAAGATGAAGCCGCCGCTGCCGTCGGGGCGGTTGGCGATCGACAGCAGCTGCTCGCGCGCCTGGCGCAGCGACGCCGCGTAACTGGCGCGGTCGTTGGTCGACGCGGTCGTGCGGCTCGCCTCCAGCAGCGTCTCGCGCATCGTCTGCAGCACCTCGGTCGCATCGCCCAGCGCGCTGTCGGCGCCGGCCAGCATCTGCTGGACGTGCGAGGTCGAGCGCTTCTCGGTCTCGATGCGGGCCTCGCGCGAGCGCACCCGCTCGGCCTCGGCCGCCGCCACCGGATCGTCGGACGGCTTGCTCACGCGCCTGCCGGAGCTGAGCTGCTGATAGGCATCGAGCTGCTGCGACTGGCGCTCCATCACGCCGTCGATCGCGGCCTGCTGCGCGTAGGCGGTGCCGATCCTCATGCCACTCTCCTGGCGCCCGTCGGTGTTCGGGGGCGCATTCAGCCGCCGGCTGCGTCGAGCAGCGCGCGGAACATCTCGTTGGCGGTCGCGATCACCTTGGCCGCGGCCTGGTAGGCCTGCTGATACTGCAGCATCCGCGCCGCCTCTTCGTCGAGGTTGACGCCGGACACCTCGCTGCGCGCCCGCTCGGCGTCGTCGTGCAGGCGCACGCTCATGTCCTTGGCCGCGGCCGCCGACTGGGTCCGGGTGCCGACGTCGCTGACCAGCTCCGCGTAGCGGTCGATCACCTTGGCGCCGTCGACGAAGCTGGCGTCGCCCAGCCCCTGCATCGCCCGCGCGTTGCGGTTGTCGCTCGCCGGGTTGGGCGTGGCCAGTACACGCAGCGTGTCGCCGATGGCAGGCACCCCGGCCAGGGTCAGGTTCCAGCCGTTGTACGAGAGCTGCATGCCCGGCGTGTAGGCCAGGCCGGTCGGATTGCCGGTACCGGGGCCGCTGATGCTGAAGGTGCCGGGTGCAGTGAAGGTGATCGTGACCGTCTGAGCGGTGTTGGGCCCGATCGCGCTCACGTCGAGCGCCGATGCCTGCAGCCCACCGGTATTGCCGGCGCCGGTTTCGCTGGCGACGGGCATCGCAGCTGCGAGGCTGTTGGGGTTCGTGAGCAACGCGCGGGTACCGGCGGCGAAGGCGCTGGCGGCCCGCACCAGGAACCGGTCGCCCGCCGCGGGCGCGCCGGTGCCGAGCGATACCGAGATGCCGTCGACCAACTGGGGCATCGAGCCGAAGGACTGGAGCACGCCGTCCGAGAGTCGCTTGAAGGTGTAGGCGCTGCCGTCGAAGGAGAGCTCGTAGTCGCTCGCCTTGAGGGCAGTGCCATCGGAGACCTGGGCCGTAAACTGCGCCGAGCCGGCATTGTCGGTCGCGCCCGACACCACCGGCGAGCCGAGCGCGAACATCGGCTGGCCGGCGAGGCCGGTCGTATCCAGGCCGAGGGCCTGCTGGTCGTTGAAGCGAGCGGCTACCGAGGCGGTGATCTGCCCGAGGCGCATCCGGGCGGAATCGACGTCCTCGTTGGCGAAGCGCGACAGTCCGGCCAGGCTGCCGCCGAGGTCCGACGCGTCGAGCGGCAGCACCGCGCCGTTGCCGCGGACCACCGCCACGCTGAGCCGAGACGGGTCGAGCGCGTCGGCGGTCAGCTGAAGGCGGGACGCCTTGTCACCGATCACCAGCGACTCGCCGCGCTGCGAGGTGACGCTGATCTTGCCGTCCTGCGCGACCCTGGCGTCGGCCTTGAGCACGCCGTTGAGGTCGGCCAGCAGCTTGTCGCGCTGGTCGAGCAGTGCGTTGGGTTCGCTCAGCGACCCGCTCGCGTCGCCGATCTTCTTGTTGATCGCGGCGATCGAGGTCAGCATGTCGTTGGCGCGATTGACCTCGTTCTGCATCCGCCCCTGAGCGGACTCGCGCAGCTCGAGCAGGCGCGCGTCGAGGCCGGCGGCCCGGTTGGCGAAGGTGTCGGAGCGGGCCAGCACGGCGGCACGCGCGGACGGCTCGCCGGGGCGGGCGGTCACGTCCGCGAAGGCCGACACCAGGTCGTCGAAGCTTGCGCCCAGCCCCGTCTGGGGATCGGCGAACAGCTGGTCGAGCCGCTTCAACCCGTCGCCCCGGGCGGTGTCCTGCGCGGCGGACGCCTTGCTGGAGGCCGACTCGCGCGTCAGGAACTGGTCGTACACGCGCTGCACAGCCACCGCGTCGACCCCGCGCCCCATGAACCCGGACGGCCCGCTGCTGCCTGCCTCCTGCAGCACGACTTCGCGCCGCACATAGCCGGGCGTGGAGGCGTTGGCGATGTTCTGCCCGGTGGTCTGCAGTTGCGCGTAGGCCGCGCTCATCGCACTGCTGCCGATCCGCATCAGGTCGCTCATCGCACCGTCCCCTTCAGGTCGAGACGCGGCGCAGCGACAGCGCCTGCGTGATGGTTCGCGTCAGCTTCGACGCATACTGCGGATCCGTCGCGTAGCCTGCCTGCTGCAGGTTCCGCGCGAACGACTCGACGCTGCCGCCGGATGCCATCACCCCGGCGTAGCGCGGATTGCCAGCCATCAGACGCCCCCAGTCGGCGAAGGCCTCCTGGTAGCTCGCGTAGGCGCGGAAGCGCTCGACGCTCTTGACCGCCTTGCCGTCGACGTACTCGGTGGTCAGCGCGTCCACGGTCTCGCCGCGCCAGCCGGCCCCGGCCTTGATGCCGAACAGGTTGTGCGCGCTGCGCCCATCCGGATGACGGATCTCCGAGCGTCCCCAGCCGGTCTCGAGAGCCGCCTGGCCGACGATGAAGCCGGCCGGCACGCCGGTCGCCTGCTCGGCCGCAATCGCGGCGCCCCACATCCGTCCCACGAAGGCCGTCGGCGCGTCGGTGCCGGCACCGGGCGCGGCCGGCGCGGGCGTGGGCGCGGCACTCAGGACCGGCATGCCGCCGACCGGATCGCGCCGGATCTCGGCTGCGGCGCGCGCAGCCGCGGCGCGGGCGGCGGCCGCAGCGGCGATCTGCAGGGCACCCGGCAGCCCCTCGGCCTGCAGGTCGGCGTCTGCGGGCGCTCCGCCCGCGGCGCTCGCCTGACTCGCGAGCAGCGCACGCGCCAGCCCGCTCGCGGACACCTCGGGCGGCGGCGCGGTGGCGGCCGGGTCATCGGTCTTCATCGAGCGCAGCAGCTGCCGGGCGATCTGGTCGCCGAGGCCGCCTGGACGCCCGGTCATGGCCTGGGCGAACTGGGAGTCGAGCAGGCTCTGATACACGTCTGCCCCGGTCCCCTCGAGCATGCCGCTCTTGGGAACCGAATCACGCATGCTCTTGAGCACCATCTGCATGAACAAGGCCTCGAACTGTGTCGCGGCCTGCTTGGCCACGCCCTTCGGATCGCGCGCCGCGCCTGTCTTGAGGGCGTCCAGCGAACGAGCGTCGGACGCGAGCGATCCGGCTCGCATCGTCAGATGATCTCCAGCTCCGCCTTGAGACTGCCGGCGGCCTTGAGCGCCTGCAGGATCGCGATCAGATCCTGCGCGGTCGCACCGAGGCTGTTCAGCGCCTTCACGACGTCCGCAAGCTTGGCGCCGGGCTCGAGCATCATGAGCGCCGCGCCGTCCTGCTTGATCTGGATATCGGCCTTTTCCGTCACAACTGTAGCGCCCTGCGAGAAGCCCTGGGGCTGGCTGACCATGGGGGTGGTCGAGATCGACACCGACAGGTTGCCGTGGGCCACCGCGCTGGGCGAGAGCGTGACCGCCTGGTTCATCACCACCGACCCGGTCCGCGCGTTGACCACGATCCGCGCCGGCGGCGTCACCGCGGTCACGTCGAGGCTCTCGAGGTCGGCCAGGAAGGCGACCCTCTTTTCGGGGGCGGCGGGCAAGCGGACCCGGATCACCCGGGCATCGACGGGCTGCGCGGTGGCGGCACCGCCGCCGGTGGCGGGGTTGCGGCGGTTGATCGCCTCGGCCACCTGGGTGGCAACCGAGAAATCGGTGGTCTTGAGCTCGAGCTGGATGACGTCGCCCTCGAGCACGGTGTTGGGCACCGCACGCTCGACCGTCGCACCGGCGGGCACGCGGCCCGCGCTCAGGTGGTTGATCTGCACCTTGCTGCCAGCCGCCGACGCGCCCGCGCCGCCGACCACCACGTTGCCCTGCGACATGGCGTAGACGTTGCCGTCGGCACCCTTGAGCGGGGTCAGCAGCAGCGTGCCGCCGCGCAGGCTCTTGGCGTTGCCGACCGACGAGACAGTCACGTCGATGGGCTGGCCGGGCTGGGCGAAGGCGGGCAGCGCCGCAGTCACCATCACCGCCGCGACGTTCTTGAGCTGCGGGTTGACGCCGGGCGGCAGCGTGATGCCCAGCTGCTGCAGCATGGTCTGCAACGACTGGGTGGTGAACGGCGCCTGCGTGGTCTGGTCGCCGCTGCCGTCCAGGCCGACCACCAGGCCGTAGCCGATCAGCTGGTTGCTCCGGACGCCCTGCACGGTCGCGAGGTCCCTGATGCGCTCCGCCCGGGCCGCCGGCGCGAGCGCGGCGGCCGCGAGCGCCGCGCCCAGCAGGACTGTAACGAGGCGCCACCGCGGGCGGCGGACGGGGGAGTCTTCGGGACGGTACATGCGGATCCGGTTCACAGAGGTGCGTAGCTGAAGAAGAAGCGCTGCAGCCAACCCGTGGTCAGCGCGCGGTCGATGTCGCCGCGACCGCGGAACTCGACGCGCACGTCGGCGATCTGGGTGGACGCGATGGTGTTGCCCGGCCTGATGAAGCGCGGATCGACGATGCCCGAGAAGCGCAGCGAGTCCACCGTCTGGTTCACGCCCACCTGCTTCTCGCCGACGATCAGCAGGTTGCCGTTGGCCAGCACCTCGACGACTGTCGCGGTGATCGTGCCGGTGAACACGTTGTCGCTGCCGCTCTCGCCCTTGGCGTTGGCATCATTGTTGAGCTCACCGCCGATCTTGGCTCGCGGCAGCGCGGGTGAGGTCACGAACGGGATCGAGGTGATCGACCCGGCGATCTTGCTGTCGCGGTTCACCGAAGAGTTCGAGCGCTGGCGCGCCGTCGTGTTCTCCTGGATGGTGACCGTCATCAGGTCGCCGACCGCGCGCGCGCGGATGTTCTCGAACAGCGGGCGGTAGGCCGCCGACTGGAATATCGCGCCGGCGGTCGGGGGCACCGGCGGCACCGGCGCCGCGACCGCGATCGGCACGCGGACGGGGGGCTGCACCAGGTCCACCGCCGGGGTGCGCAGCTCCGCGCAGGCGCACAGGACGGACAGCATCGCCAGCGCGGCGATGCGAAGCGCGCGCGGGGCGCGGGGGGACGGACGTTCCTGCATCGCGGGGTTCACAGCTGGGACAGCCTTCCGAGCATCTGGTCGGAGGTCTGGATCGCCTTGGAGTTGATCTCGTAGGCACGCTGGGTCTGGATCATCGCGACCAGTTCCTCGACGACGTTCACGTTCGAGGTCTCGACGTAGCCCTGGCTGAGCGTGCCGTGCCCGTTGAGACCCGGGGTGCCGACGGCGGGGGTGCCGGACGACGCCGTCTCCCGGAACAGGTTCTGCCCGACGGGGTCGAGGCCGGCCGGGTTCACGAAGGTGGCGGTCTGCATCTGCCCGACCGTCACCGGCGTCGCGTTGCCGGGCGTCAGCGCGCTCACCACACCGTCGGCGCCGATGGTCACGCTGGTGGAGTTGGCGGGGAGGGTGATCGCGGGCGACAGCGGCTGGCCGTTGGCGGTCACGATCTGGCCTTGCGAATCGATGCGCAGCGCGCCGTCGCGGGTGTAGGCGGTGGTGCCGTCGGGCATCTGGACCTGCAGGAAGCCGTTGCCGTTGACCGCAACGTCCATCGGGTTCTCGCTGCGGTTCAGGTTGCCCTGAGAGAAGTTGCGGCTGGTGCCGACCGGCCGCACGCCGGTGCCGAGCTGCAGACCCGTGGGCAGCATGTTCTGCTGGGTCTCCTGCGCGCCGGCCTGACGCAGGTTCTGGTACAGGAGGTCCTCGAACTGGGCGTGCGCGCGCTTGTAGCCGTTGGTGCCCACGTTGGCGAGGTTGTGCGAGATGGTGTCGAGCTGCATCTGCTGCGCATCGAGACCGGTCTTCGCAATCCAGAGTGATCGGATCATGCTGTGGCTCCTCAGCCGTTGGGCGCCAGCAGCTTGGCGGCGCGCTGCTCGTTGGACTCGACGGTCTGCAGCATCTTCATCTGCATCTCGAACTGACGGGCCGCGGCGATCATGCCGACCATCGATTCGACCGGGTTGACGTTGCTGCCCTCGACCGCGCCGTCGGCGACCCGCACCAGCGGGTCGGCAGGCGCGTCCTGGCCATCGGCCATGCGCATCAGGCCGTCGGCCCCCTTGCGCAGGTCGGCGAATGGCGGGTTCACCAGCTTCAGGCGGCCGACGTTGACCGGCGGCGTAGCGCCCACCTGCGCGCTGACCGTGCCGTCGCTGCCGATGGTGACCTCGGCGCCCTGCGGCACGACGATCGGGCCGCCATCGCCGATGACGGTCAGGCCGGCGCGCGTCTGCAGCGTGCCGTCGGCCGACAGCTCCATCGACCCGGCACGCGTGTAGCGCTCGTTGCCGTCCAGCCCCTGGACCGCGATCCAGCCTGGGCCGCGCACCGCGACGTCGAGCTTGCGGCCGGTGGTGGTCACCGGCCCCTCGGTCCCGTCGAAGCCGGCGGTGGCCTCCAGCGCATGCACGCGGGTCGCCACGCCGTCGCCGCGCACCGGCACCGCGCGGAACGCGCTCAGGTCCGCGCGAAATCCGGGGGTGCTGGCATTGGCGAGGTTGTTCGCGAGCGCGTCCTGGCGCGTCATCGTCGCCTTCGCGCCCGACATCGCCGTGTAGATCACTCGGTCCATGGTCCCGCCTCGTCCTCAGTGCGCACCGGCGTCGGCGTCGTCAACGCAGGTTGACGATCGTCTGCAGGAGCTGGTCGTGCGTCTTGATCGTCTGCGCGTTGGCCTGGTAGACACGCTGCGCGGTGATCATGTTCACGAGCTCGGAGGTCAGGTCGACGTTCGAGTTCTCGACCGCGCCGGCCTCGAGCGAACCCAGGCTGCCGCTGCCCGGCGCGCCGAGCGTGGCCTGGCCGGCCTGTCCGCCCTCGGTCCAGGAGTTGTTGCCCAACGGCACCAGGCCCTGCGGGTTGACGAAGTTGGCCAGCACGATCTGCCCCTGCGGACGGGTCTGGCCATTGGAGTAGCGTCCGACCATGATGCCGGTGTCGTCGGCGGTGAAACCCGACAACCGCCCGGTCCCGTAGCCGTCCTGCGCGAGCTCTGTGGTGGCGAAGCTCGCCCCGAACTGCGTCGCGGTGGTCAGGTTCACCCCGAAGGTCATGTTGCCGCCCGCGTCGGCGCCCACCGGGATCGTCAGGTTGAAGGGGCCGGTAGGCGAGGTCATGGTGCCCGCGGTATTGAAGGTCAGCGTGGCAGCGATGCCTGGCACGTTGGTGCCGTCGGCGGTCGCGTGGACGTCCCAGGTGTTGCCCGCGGTCTTGCGGTAGAACATGGTCACCTGGTGATCGCGGCCGAGCGAGTCGTAAACCGACATCGACATCGCGCTGTGGTAAGTGTCCGGGTCGGACGAGTCGAAGGGGACGGCCAGCGGCGTCTCGCGGGCGTCGAGGTTGAGCTGCGCGCGGGCCGTCGCGGTCGCCTTGGGCGAGATGTCGGCCGTACTGATCTGAAGTTCCGAAGGCGTGCCGTTGGCGATACGCCCCTGCGAGTCGACCGGGTAGCCAGTGAGCCGCGCGCCCTGCGCGGTGACGATGTAGCCGTCCTTGTCCATGCGGAACTGGCCGTTGCGGGTGTACTCGGTCGCGCCGTTCTGAGACACACGGAAGAATCCGCGGCCGTTGATGGCCATGTCCAGGGGGTTCGCGCTCGACACGATGTCGCCCTGCGTGAACTGCTGGGCGACGCTGCTGACCGAGACGCCGATCCCGGTGGTGGCCGACGACAGGCCGGTGAGCGAGTTGGCGTACATGTCGGCAAACTCGGCGCGCGAGGACTTGGCCCCCACCGTCTGGGCGTTCGCCACGTTGTTGCCGATCACGTCGAGGTTGCGCGCCGCGGCGTTGAGGCCTGAGAGGCCATGCTGGAAGCTCATCGTCTACTGCTCCTGCTGCGTGAGACTGAGGGGGAGTGACACAGTGTTCAGAAAATGCCGCGGACGTCCGCCAGGGGCTTGGACCCGTAGGGCCCGAGCTGGAGGGAGATGCCGTCGGCACCGCGGACGACGGCCTGGACCGGCGCCGCCGCCAGCGGCGTCGCCTCGACCGGCTTGTTGGCATTGGCCGCGGTGACCCGCAGCGTGTAGGTGCCCGGGTCCAGGGTCTTCGAGCCGGCCTTGCCGTCCCACTCGAAGGTCTGGAGCCCGGCGGGAAGGTTGTTGCGTACGTGACTGTCGACCACGGTGCCCGCCGCGTTGAGCACGTCGATGCGGGCCACCGAGGCGGACTCGGCGAGCTGGAAGCCGCCGCGGGCGACGCCGTCTTCGGGCAGCTCGAGCTTGTCACCGTCGACCAGCACGCTGCGCCCGACCATCGCGGCAGCCTCGGTCGCGCTGCCCGCGCTGGAGCGTTCGAGCATCTTGGCCATGGAGGCGTTGAGCTTGTCGATGCCCTTGACGGTGTTGATCTGGGCGAGCTGGGTCGTGACCTGTGCGTTGTCGAGCGGGTTCAGCGGATCCTGGTTCTTCATCTGCGCGACGAGCAGCTTGAGGAACCGGTCCTCGGTCTCGTCGGTGCCGGCGGTCAGCTTCGGGTCCGCGCCGGCCGCGGCGGCGGCGCCGTCGCTGCGCATCGACGCCATCAGGTTCTCGAAGGTCCTCGCGCCCGCGGCGCCCGAGCCCGAGGCGGCGGCTGCCGCTGGCTGCACGGCGGCTGCTTTGGTGACTGAGCTCACTGACATCGGACGGCCTCGCTGCGCGGTTGACGGGGTTCGGTGGCGATCAGGACTGGCCCATCTGCAGCGTCTTTTGCAGCAGGGAGCGAGCGGTGTTCATCACTTCGACATTGTTCTGGTAGGAGCGCGACGCGGAGATCATGTTGACCATCTCCTCCACGACGTTGACGTTGGACTGCGTCAGATAGCCCGAGGCGTCGGCCATCGGATGACCGGGCTCGTAGACGCGCTTGCCCGGTGCGTTGTCCTCGATCACCGAGGACACCTTGACGCCGGCGCCGCCATCGGGCGTGGGCTGGCTCTGGAACACCACCTGACGCGCCTTGTAGCTGTTGCCGTCGGGTCCCGCGATCGCCTCGGCGTTGGCCAGGTTGCTCGCGACCACGTTGAGCCGCTGGCTCTGCGCAGACACCGCAGTGCCGGAGATGTTGAAGACCTTCATCAGGGACATGGTGCGTCTCCCGCGGCGCGAGCCGCTCACTCGCCCCGGATCGCGGACAGCATCGTCCGGACCGAGCCGTTGATGAACCGCAGGCCCGCTTCGTAGCGGACCGCGTTGTCGGCGAAGTTGGCCCGCTCGCGGTCGAGGTCGACGCTGTTGCCGTCGACGCTGGCCTGCTCGGTGACCCGGTACTTCAGCGCCGTCGAATCGATCCGACCCGACCCGCCGGTACTCCCGCCGTTGCCCCCGAAGTGCCCCGCGCTGGTGACGGTCACGGGCACCGAGCCCGCCGTCGCCGGCAGCGCATCGGCGCCGCGCGCCCCACCCGCCGCCTTGGGGGTGTCCGCGCCAAGGTGCGCCGTTGCCGCAGCGAGTGCCGCCTTGAAATCGAAATCGCGCGACGCGTAGCGCGGCGTGTCGGCGTTCGCGATGTTGCTGGCGAGCACCTTCTGCCGCTCAGCGCGAAGCAGCAGCGCATTGGCGTGAAAATCCAGGGACTCGGTCAGGCGACTGCTGTTCATGTCGGTGCGCTCGGACGAGGCTTAATTCGGGCAATGGTGGCCGCAGGACCGGGAACTTAAGCGCCGATAAGCGGTGTGCCGCCGCCGCTAATCCGGGCCGGGCGCCGCGGTGCGCGACCTATCCTCTGATGCGATCCCCCGTGGAGCCCCACCCCATGCCCGACTTCCGCTGTCTCTCGGCGCGCGCCGCGCCACTCGCCCTGCTGGTCGCCCTGCTTGGGCTGCCCGAGGCCGCCACCGCCCAGCCCCAGAGCCAGACCCAGCCCGAGCCGATCCGCAGCTTCGTCGAGCGGCAGTTGCCGGCGGGCGCGGGCCGCGTCGAGGTAACCGTGGGCACCCTCGACCCCCGGCTCCAGCTCGCCCCGTGCGCGCGGGTCGAGCCCTATATGCTGCCGGGCACGCGACTCTGGGGTCGGACCGCGATCGGCGTGCGCTGCCTGGAGGGCGCCACCTGGACTGTGGCGCTGCCAGTGACCGTGACCGTCCGCGGCCGGGCGCTGGTGGCCGCCGAGCCGCTCGCGGCGGGCGCCGTGCTGCCGCCAGGGTCGCTGCGGATGGAGGACACCGAACTCACCCGGGAGCCGGGCACGCCGGTGACCGACCCGGCGCAGCTCGTCGGGCGGACCCTGCTTCGACCGATGGCCGCCGGGCAGGTGCTGCGCATGGAGCACTTCCGCATCACCCCGACCGTCGCCTCGGGCGACCCGGTCCGGATCCAGCTGCTCGGCCAGGGTTTCACGATCCAGGCCGAGGGCCAGGCCCTGGCCGCCGCTGGCGAGGGGCAAGTGCTGCGGGTTCGGACCGACAGCGGGCGGATCCTCGCCGGAACGCTGCGCGGACGAACGGTCGATGTCCGGATCTGAGCGGTTGACTCAGTCGGAACAAGTCATGAAATGAAAGCGGTGCGTTGCGCTTTTCGGGCTCAAGTCGGTCCGGACATGGTCGATAATTGGCTGGAGGTCCCTCGTTTGATGGGTTCCTAAGGAGAATGAGATGAAAATCGGACCGAATGGTACGGACGGCGTCAGGATCGACGGCAAGCCCGTCGGGCTGGAGCGTTCCCAGACGGCGCGCACCGACTCTGTGTCGGGCCCGGCGAGCGGCCCCCAGAGCGTCGACAGGATCTCGCTGTCGGGTGCGGCACCGGCGCGCTCGGGCAGCGCGGGCAGCATCCCCTTCGACGACAAGAAGGTCGAGGAGCTGCGCCGCGCGATCGCCGAGGGTCGGTTCCCGGTCGACGCCAAGCGCGTCGCCCAGGAGCTGATCTCCGAGGCGCGCGAGTTCCTGGGTCTCGGCAATCAGGCGGCACGGTGACCGAACGCAAGACCCGTCCGCAGGCGCCCGGCCCGGGCGAGCGGGCGCTGGGCGCGCTCGAGGCGCTGCTCGCCACGCAGCGTCAGGCGATGGCCGCGGGCGATCTGCCAGCCCTCGAGCAGGTTCACGGACGCATTCACGCTCTGCTGGCCGATCCGGCATGGCGCCGGGACGCCGCGCGCACGCGCTCCACGACACGGCTGCGCACCGCCCTTAAGTCCGCCGCGCTCAATGCCGGGCTGGCGTCGCGCGGCGAGGCCCATGCCGCCCGCGCGCTGTCCGCGCTCGGTGCGAGCCCCGCTTTCTACACGGCCAGCGGAGGCTTCGCAGGCGGCAGTTTCCCCTCAGCCAGCGGCGGAGCACGAGGCCTTTCGGCCTGACCCGGCAGCGGCGATGCAGCGGGCGTCGATGGCCGCCTCGAACAGTTCGTCACTGCGCCGAGAGGTCTCGAGAACCGCTTCGATCTAGGGCGTGTCGACCTTGCGCGCGCCGCTGGTGACGGTCAGCGCCCTCAGCGACTCCGACACCGAGATGAAGCCCGCGGCCTGCTGGCGGGCCTGCCCCAGCGACCGAGCCGCGGCGTCGCCCTCGGCGGCGAGCGCACGCACCGACTCCAGCACGCTGCCGCAGGTGGACAGATTACGCCGGGCGGCCATCGCGATCTCGCCGACCTGCGACTCGACCTGGCCGAGCGCAGCATGGAGCGAGCTCTCGGCGCCGTCGCCGTCGACGATCTCGCGCCGCAGCCCTTCGATGCGGCGGTCGAGCTGCGCCACGGTACGCGTGATCACCTTGGACGACTCCTCGACCTTCGCGGCGAGGTCTTTGACCGCCTCGGCGACCACCGCGAAACCGCGCCCGGCATCGCCGGCGCGCTTGGCCTCGACCGACGCGTTGAATGCGACCAGCCGGGTCTGGAGCGCGACGCGGGTGATCGTGTCGGCCGCGCTGGACACCTCGCGCAAGGTCTCCACCATGTCGGCCACGCCTTGGCCGACGCCCGCGGCCACCTCGCGGGCTGCGCGGACGGCGGCGTGTCCGCCCTGCGTCGCGTCGGCGATCGCGCCGTCGGCCGCATGAATGGCCTCCATCCCGCGAGCGACGCGCCGAACGCATTCGGTCTGGCGCGCGCCGGTGGCCACCAGGTCCTCGATCGTGCCGCTGAGCGCGGCCGCCTCCCGCCCGAGGTCGCCGGCCTGGGTCGCGATCCGGCCCAGCTGCTCGAGCCCGAGCGACGCGTGTTCGCCGTCCGGAGTCGGGTCGGAGCGCTGCGGCGGGCCGCGTTTCCTGAGCGGGAGCATCGTCTGCGACTCCTGGTCGGGCTTCACCAGCCTTTGAGCTTCACGCGCAGCCGCGCGACGGCCTGACTGTGCAGCTGGCAGATCCGGGACTCGGTCACGCCGAGCACGGCACCGATTTCCTTGAGGTTCATGTCGTGCTCGTAATACATGCCCATGACCTGCTTCTCGCGCTCGGGCAGCGCCTCGATGGCAGCGGCGAGCGACGCCCGGAAGCGCTCCTCGCCGAGCATGCGGACCGGATCGGCCTGCTCGGGGCCCGCCTGGCGGTCGACGAAGCTCTCACCGGACTCCGCTCCGGAGAGGTCGTCGAGATAGACGAGCTGGCCGCCGTGGGCGTCGCCCAGCATCTGCTGGTAGGCCAACAGCGTGATGCCCATCTCGGCGGCGACCTCGCTCTCGGTGGCCGGGCGCTTGGTTCGCTGCTCCACGGCACGGACCGCCGACTCGATCGAGCGCTGGTTGCGCCGCACCGAGCGCGGCAGCCAGTCGCCGCCGCGCAGCTCGTCGATCATCGCGCCGCGGATACGCTGCATCGCGAAGGTCTCGAACTGCGCGCCGTGCCCCGTCTCGTAGCGCGACAGCGCGTCCATCAGGCCGATCATCCCGGCCTGGATCAGGTCGTCGAGCTCGACGTTGGCAGGCAACCTGGCGATCATCTGGGCGGCGAGCCGCCTCACGAGCGGCGCGTAGCGCTCGGCGGCCGCCGCCCGATCAAGCGTTCCGCGTGCGGTGTACATCTCGCCCCCGGAGGTCAGTGAGGCCGCCATGTCGCCTCCCGTGCGTGGCCGCGCGCCCAGTGCGCGAGGTCGTCGGCGAGTCGCCGGTAGGCGCTGGGCGCCGCGGTGTCGGGCGCCGCGCCGCCGAAAGCCAGCTCCACGCCCAGGAAGCGCGAGGCGGTCTGCGCGAGGCGCTCGTGACCGCGGCGGGCCGGCGCGCCGGCCGTGCCGCGCTCGAACAGCGTGCAGACGTCGCGGATCGCACCGCGGCCGACGAGCGCCTTGATGCGCGTGTAGGCCGTCGCGAGCGCCTCGGTGTCGGCGCCTGCGAGGACCACCGCCTCGTTGACCGGCAGCGCCAGACCGCGAGCGAGCCGGCCGTCGTCGACGGCCACCAGCGTCAGCTCGGCGCGCTCGCTGATGGCGGCCAGCCGCTGCAGCTCGACGCCCGCCTGGCGCGAATGCATCGCGGACAGGCCGATGCGCGTGCGCCCGGTCGCGAGGTGCTCCAGCACCGACTCGAAGTCACTCAGCACCATCACCTTCATGCCGCCGTCGCACAGCGCCTGCGCGAGCCGCCCCACGAACTCGGGATGCTCGCCCGCGCCGGCCACCGGCAGTACCGGCCCGCCGCGGCGCGGCATCGAGCGCCGCAGTCCGCTCGCCTGGTCGTCCCCGCGCTCAAGCATGCGACGCCTCTCCCTGCAGGGTTGCGGCGACGCCGAACACCAGCGGCAGCTCCTCGTCGTCCAGCGCGAAGGCGCTGGCAGGCGACGAGAGCAGCGCCCGGCGGACCAGCTTTCCGGCATCGGCCGCCTGCCAGTCCTCCGGCACGCGCTGGCCGTCGCACACGCCCAGCAGCTGCAGCCGCTGGCGCAGCAGGCAGTCGAGCGCGCCGCCCGAGCGGGCGGCCTCGTCGAGCTTGGTCAGCACCACGCCGTGGGCCTGACGTGCCTCGTAGGCGCGCAGCGACTCGTCGATCGACTCGGCCTGCGCCGCGCAACTCGCCACGACCACATGCTTGATGTCGGTACGGGGCAGCGACATCAGCAGGCTGCGGATCCGCTCGTCGCGGTGGCCCATCCCGACTGTGTCGATCAGCACCAGCTGCCGGCTGCCGCGCAGGCGCAGCAGGTCGTGCAGCGCCGACGCGTCGTGCGCGATGTGCACCGGCACGCCGAGGATCCGGCCGAAGGCTCGCAGCTGGTCGTGCGCGCCGAGGCGATAGGTGTCCACGGTGATCAGCGCGACCGACTGCGGACCGTGCCGGAGCACGTGGCGCGCGGCGATCTTCGCGGTAGTGGTCGTCTTGCCCACGCCAGTGGGGCCGACCAGCGCGAACACGCCACCGGCCTCGAAGGACTGGGCCGGCGTCGCGCAACGCAGGTTGCGCGCCAGCACCGCCTCGAGCCACACCTGCGCATCGAGCTCGGAGTAGTCCGACGGAAGCCGCGTGACCACCGAGCGGGCGAGCTTCAGCGAAAAGCCAGCCGCCACCATCGTGCGTAGCAGCTTGCCCTGCACGGGGCTGCGGCGCACGCCCTCGAACCAGCTGATGGTCGCGAACTGACGCGAGATCATGCCCTTGAGCGACTGCAACTCCGCGACCAACGCATCGCTGGCGGCCGGGGCCGGCATGGCGCGCGCCGGGGCGTCGGGCAGCCCGCGTCCGGCGGGCAGAGCCGCGCGGGCCGTATCGGTCGAAGCCGCGTCGGGTCGGCCCCAGCCGTCGGCGAAGCCGGCGGGCATGTCCGGCCCGTCGAGCGTGGGCTCGCGGCGCACCGTGGCGGCAGGAGCCTCGGCAGCACGCGCGCGCATCGAGGCGGCAGGCGGCTCGGCGAACGCGGGCCGGGTCGCGGGCGCCGCGGCGGGATCTTCCTGGCGGGCGCCGCCCTGGCTACGCTCGCGCAGGCGCTGGCGCACGTAGTCCTGGAACGACACGGTGCTCATCCCGGCGGGTACCGCCTGCGGCGCGGCGCGATCCTCGGCCGCCCGTTCCTCGGCCTGCGGCGGCGAGAGCGGCGCTCGCGGCGCGGCGGCGCGCGCCCGGGGACGCGGCGCCTCGCGCGGCACGCCCGACTCGAGCTCGCTGAGTGTGCCTGGGGCCGCGGCGAGCAGCTCCACACCCTCGGCGCAGGGCCGGTTGGCAAGCACCAGTGCGTCCGGGCCGAGGGCATCTCTCAGCTTGCGCATCGCCTCGCCCGACGACCTGCCAACGAATCGCATCACGTTCATGTCGCGTCTCCGATGATCCGGCCGATCCGGATCGAGTGCGTGTCAGGGATCTCGGCGTGTCCGAGTACACGCAGCCGCGGCGCGGCCTTCTTGAGCAGTCGGGCCACCGGCACGCGGATCCGGTCGGGCACCAGCAGGCACGCCGGCACGCCCGCGTCCTCCTGGCGCCCGGCGGCGTCGCCGGTCGCACGGACCACGAGGTCCGCCACGCCCGGCTCGAGCGCCCCCGCCGCACCCGGTGCGAGCGCCTGAGCCAGCAGGTTCTCCAGGTTCGGGTCGAAGGCGATGACCTCGAGCTCGCGTGCGGCCCCGTAGATCTGGTCGACGATCGCCGGTGCGAGCGACACCCGCACCTCGCGCGTCAGGTCCGACGGGTCCTGCGTGCGCGTCGCGTTCTCCGCCAGGCTCTCGACGATGGTGCGCAGGTCGCGGATGTGGACCGACTCGTCGAGCAGGTTCTGCAGCACCTTCTGCAGCGCAGCAAGCGGCAGCTGCTTGGGCACCACTTCCTCGCCGAGCTTGCCGGCGTACTTGCCTAGGTGGTCCAGCAGCTGCTGGACCTCGCCGCGGCCAAGCAGCTTGCTCGCATGCACCCCCATCAGGTGGTTCAGGTGGGTGGCGATCACCGTCGCGGCGTCCACCACCGTGTAGCCCGCGACCTGCGCGTCGTCGCGCTGGCCGGCGTCGATCCACACTGCCGGCAGCCCGAAGGCCGGATCCTGGGTCGGGGTGCCCGACAGCTGCAGCATCGCGTGCCCCGGGTTGATCGCGAGGAAGCGATCCGGCCAGGCCTCGCCCTCGCCGATCACCGCGCCCTTGAGCGTGAGCCGGTAGGCGTTGGGGCGCAGCTCCAGGTTGTCCTTGATGTGGATCGCAGGCGGCAGGAAGCCCACCTCGTTGGCGAACTTCTTGCGTACGCCCTTGATGCGGGTCAGCAGGTCACTCGCCTGGTTGCGCTCGATCATCGTGATCAGCCGGTAGCCGACCTCCAGGCCGAGCACGTCGACCGGCACCACGTCCTCCCAGCTCGCCTCGGTCGAGGGCTGCGCGGGCGGCGGCGGCGGCGCGATGCCGCGCTCGGCCTCGGCCTTCTGCGCCTGCCATAGCCACCAGGCGGCCCAGCCACACGCGCCCGCCAGCAGCAGGAAGGCGACGTGCGGCATGCCGGGGATCAGCCCGAGCAGACCCAGCACGGCCGCCGTCAGGCCGAGCGCGCGCGGCATCGAGAACAACTGCTTGCCGACCTGCCCGCCGACGTCGTCCTCATGACCGACCCGCGACACGATGATGCCCGCGGCCAGGGACACGATCAGGCCGGGGATCTGCGCGACCAGCGCGTCGCCGATCGCCAGCAGCACGTAGTTGCTGGCGGCCCGCTCGAGGCTCATGTCGTGCTGGAGCAGCCCGATCGCAAGTCCGCCGACCAGGTTGATCACCAGGATCAGCATCGCCGCGATCGCGTCGCCGCGGACGAACTTCGAGGCGCCGTCCATCGAACCGAAGAAGTCTGCCTCCTGCGAGACCTCGAGCCGGCGGCGACGGGCCTCCTTCTCGTCGATCAGGCCGGCGTTGAGGTCCGCGTCGATCGCCATCTGTTTGCCGGGCATCGCGTCGAGTGCGAAGCGCGCCGACACCTCGGCGATCCTTCCGGCGCCCTTCGTCACCACGATGAAGTTGATCACCGTCAGGATCGCGAACACGATGATGCCGACCGCGAAGTTGCCCCCGATCAGGAATGTGGCGAAAGACTCGATCACCTTGCCGGCGGCGTCCGGCCCGGTGTGCCCGTGCATCAGCACCGCGCGGGTCGAGGCCACGTTCAGGCCGAGCCGCAGCATCGTCGTGATCAGCAGCACCGTCGGAAAGGCCGCGAAGTCGAGCGGCTTGATCGTGTAGGCCGACACCAGCAGCACGACCAGCGCGATGGCGATGTTGAAGCTGAAGAAGACGTCGAGCAGGAACGGCGGCAGCGGCAGGACCAGCATCGCCAGCAGGACGATGATCAGGACCGGCGCACCGAGCGCCTGGAGGGGCGGCAGCGGGAACGGCAGCCACGCGGGCTGCGGGCGGGCACTCATCGGGCGGCCTCGACCGGATCCATCCCCGCCGGCACGGCGATGCCCGGCTCGCGCGGACGCGCGCCGCGCCCGGCGAGGTGCTGCTCGAGCTGGTAGACCCAGGCGAGCACCTGCGCGACCGCCGAGTACAGCGCCGCGGGAATCTCGCTGTCGACCTCGACGTGCGTGTAGAGCGCCCGGGCGAGCGGGGGCGACTCGAGCATTGGCACGCCGGCCTCGGCCGCGATCTCGCGGATGCGGGCGGCCAGCAGGTCGGCGCCCTTGGCGACGACCCGCGGTGCACGCTCGCCGCCGTCGTCGTACTTGAGCGCGACCGCGAAGTGCGTCGGGTTGGTCACCACCACGTCTGCGGTCGGCACGGCGGCGAGCATGCGCCCGCGCGCGAACTCGCGCTGCTTCTGGCGGATCCGCGCCTTGACCTGCGGATCGCCGTCGGACTCGCGATGCTCGCGCTTGGCCTCGGCCGGCGTCATCATCATCTGCTTGTGGTGGCGCCACATCTGCACCGGCGCGTCCACCAGCGCGGCGAGCACCACGACGGCCGATACAGCCAGAAGGCCCGCGCGCAGGTCGCCGCCGGCGGTCGCGAGCGCTGCGGGCAGCGACATCCCGGCATAGGACGCAAAGCGACCGAGCCCGTCGGACAGGAACCAGGCGCCCACGCCCCCGACCGCGGCAGCCAGGCCCGCGAGCTTCAGCACGGAGATCACCGAGTCGATCGACGCCAGCCGAGCGAAGCCGGCGAAGGGGTCGATCTTCGAGAGGTCGGGCGTCACCGGCTTGAAGCTGAAGACCAGCCCGCCGACGGCGAGCGTGGCGAGCATGCCAGCGGCCAGAGGCGCGACCAGCAACGGCAGGACCGCCCACAGCGCGTCGCCTGCGGCGCTCGCGGCCGCGTCGAGCGCGCGCTGCGGCTCGCGGGTCAGCGCCCGGTCGAATCGAAGCGTGCCGCGGACCAGGGCGAGAGATCGCTCGGCGAAGGTCGGCCCGTAAAAGGCGACCATCATCAGCGCCGCCAGCAGCGCCGCGGCGTGACCCGCCTCCCGCGAACGCGGCACCTGCCCGCTTTCGCGGGCTTCGCGCAGCTTGCGTTCGGAGGCGGGGAGTTGCCGCTCGTCGCGATCGTCTGAAGTTTCCGCCATCTTTGCCGAAATTCCCTTTCACGGGATTCTCGGCGCACCGCCGGATGTCGAAGGTCTGAATAGGCCGGGCGGGACCGGCCTGATTCCGGTGCGGCGAACCTGCGGCAGGCGGACCCGACGGGCGGTGGCGCGGTGCAGCGCCCGGGGCCCTGCGCGCCGGCTACCGAAGCGTGGCTCGCATCGCCCCGACCGCGATCCGGGCGTCGTCACGGACCGGATCGGGGCGGGCCGGGCTCAGAAGCCGAGCGACTCCAGCAGGTCGTCGACCTGCGCCTGGTCGGTGACCACGTCCGAGCGGCCCGCCGTCATCACCGCCGGACCCACGAGCGACTGGGTCGAGGGCGGCGCGGACTCGGCCGACTTCAGTACGGCGGGCGCGGCTTCCGGCGGCGTACTGGCGATCAGCAGCTGCACCAGCTGGCCCTCCAGCCCCTGGGCGAGCGTCACCACCTTGCGGATCACCTGCCCGGTGAGGTCGTGGAAATCCTGCGCCAGCATGATCTCGGTCAGCCGGGCGTCGGCCCGCGCGGTCGACGCGCCGACTTCGTCGAGAAAGCTCATCAACTGGCCCGAGGCCACCGATCCGACCGGATCCGCCCGCAGCGCCGCCGCCATCGCGATGGCGCCGCAGGCCAGCTGGTCGAGCTCGGACTTGGTCTGGTCCACGCCGTTCAGCACTTTCTCGGCCGCCTGGCCGGTAAGGCGCGACACGTAGGACAACCGGTTGCGCGCATCGGGCAGCGAGCCGACGGCGTTCTCGAGTTGGCGATCGTAGCCCAGCTCACGCAGTGCGTCGTGCAGTTGGCGCGTCAGCTTGCCGACGTGCCGGTACAGATCTTCGTCATTGACCATGGTCGTATGCCCCTCAGGCCTCACTTGCCGCTCTTGAGAAGGATCTTCTGGACCTTCTCCTCGAGCGTCGCTTTGGTGAAGGGTTTCACGATGTATCCCGAGGCGCCGGACTGCGCGGCGGTCACGATGTCCTCCTTGCGGGCCTCGGCGGTGACCATCAGCACGGGCAGGCCCTTGAGCGCCTCATCCGCCCGGATCGACTGGAGCAGCTCGAAGCCGTTCATGACCGGCATGTTGATGTCGGAGACCACGAAGTCGAACTCGGAGGCACGCAGCTTGACGAGCGCCGCTTGCCCGTCCTCGGCCTCGTCGGCGTTGGCATAGCCGATCTCCTTCAGGATGTTGCGGATGATCCGGCGCATCGTCGAGAAGTCGTCGACGATCAGGAATCGCATGTTGTCCGTGGACATGGGTTCACCTCTTCGAAACGGTGGGGACGGCGGCGGCCATCGGTTGGGGCGCAGACTGCGACGCTGGAGACGGCAAGGCGGGAACGGGCGCGGGCAGCACCGGGACGATCGAGCTCGGCCCGGGCGGCGCGTTGCCGAGCGCCTTCTCGAACTCCTCGATGTCGGCGGCCTGCAGCTCGTTGCCCGACAGCACGCGGCGTTCGGCCATCGGATTCATCACGACGATCGAGATGCGCCGGTTGACCGGCGCTCCCGGATCGGCCTTGTCGAACGGCAACACGGCGGACAGCCCGACGACCCGCAGGACCTTGCGCTCGTCCATGCCGCCGCCGAGCATCTCCCGGCGCGATGCGTTGGCCCGGTCCGCGGACAGCTCCCAGTTGGAATACCCCCGCTCTCCTGCCGAGAACGGCGCCGAATCTGTGTGACCGGTCAGCGTGATCCGGGAATCCACCTCGTTCAGGACCCGGGCGATCTCGACCAGCAGCTCGCGCATGTAGGGCTTCACGGTTGCCGAGCCGGAGTCGAACATCGGTCGGTTCTTGTCGTCGACGATCTGGATACGAAGCCCGTCCGCGGTGAGATCCATCTTCACCTGCGCGCGCAGCTCGCGCAGCCGCGGGTTGCGGTCCATGACCTCCTCGACGCGCGCGCGCACGCGCTTGGCCTGCTCCTCGGCCAGCTTGCGCATCTCTTCGGCGGCCGCGGCCGACGTGGGCGTGCGCCTGCTCTCGTCGGGGCTTCCGCGCCGGCCCTGGCCCGCCGAGCGGGTGATGTCTTCGCCACCGCCCCGGATCACGTTGTTGCTGTCGCCCGAGCCGCTGCCGCCCAGCATCGCCACCTGCAGCGGCGTATTGAAGTGGTCGGCGATCCCCTTGAGGTCGCCACTGGTGGTCGAGCCGAGCAGCCACATCAGCAGGAAGAACGCCATCATCGCCGTCACGAAGTCGGCATAGGCGATCTTCCAGGCGCCCCCATGGTGTCCGTGGCCGCTCTTCTTGATCTTCTTGATGATGATCGGCTGGATCTTCTTGTCGCCGCCCGCCATCGCTCAGGCCTTCTTCTTCTTGACGTGCGACTCCAGCTCCTGGAACGACGGGCGCTCCGTCGAGAACAGCACCTTACGGCCGAACTCGACCGCGATCGCTGGCGCGTAGCCCTGCAGGCTGGCGAGCAGCGTGATCTTCACGCACTGCAGCTCCTTGTGACCCTCCTCGGCCTTCTGCTCGAGCAGCTTGGCCAGCGGGCTCACGAAACCGTAGGCGAGCAGGATGCCCAGGAAGGTTCCCACCAGCGCGCCCGCGATCATCTGCCCGAGCACTGCCGGCGGTTGCCCGACCGACGCCATCGTCTTCACCACGCCGAGCACCGCAGCGACGATGCCGAAGGCGGGCAGCCCGTCGCCGACCATCTGGATCGCGTTCATCGGCGTATGCGCCTCCTGGTGGTGGGTTTCGATCTCCCCGTCCATCAGGTTCTCGATCTCGTGGGCATTCATGTTGCCCGACACCATCATCCGAAGGTAGTCGGTGATGAACTCGACGAGGTGGTGATCGGCCAAGATGTTCGGGAATTTCTTGAAGAGCGCCGACTCCTGCGGGCTCTCGACGTCGCCCTCGATCGACATCAGGCCCTCCTTGCGGGCCTTGGCCAGGATCTCGTAGAGCAGCGCCATCAGCTCCATGTAGCGCGCCTTGGTGTACTTGGAGCCCTTGAGCAGCGTGGGCAGCGCCTTGATGGTCGCCTTGATGGTCTTGGTGCTGTTGCCGACGAAGAACGCGCCGAGCGCGGAGCCGCCGATGATGAACAGCTCGACCGGGGCGGCCTTGATGATCACAGCGAACTTCCCGCCGGCGAGTGCATACCCGCCGAAGACGGCGAGCATGACCACCACGTAACCGATGATGACGAACATGTATGCGGGTGCCTCGCTGCCGGCGCCGGATCGGCGCGTACACACCAATTGTCGGCCCTGTCCCCACCATCTTGAGGCAGCCGGTGCAGCGCCCTCACCGCCCGTCTGCCCGGAGCCTCCGCCGCCGGCCCCCCCAACGAAAAGCGGGGCTTTCGCCCCGCATTTCCCGACCGGGCCGGCGTCGCCCGCCGCACCGCGGCGTGCCGTCGGGGCTAGTGGATCGTGCCCGAACGCAACGCCTTGCCCGCGCGTGCCGGCGGAGCGCACAGACCGCAGGTGAATTCGCGGTCGAGCTCGTAGGTGTGATTGACGAAGTGCCCGCCGCAACGCTTGCACCGGGTGAGGCACAGCATCCCGGAGTCGACGAATTTCACCAGACGCCAGGCGCGGGTCACCGAAAGCAGCGGCTCGACACCATGGGCGCCCACCTCATCCCGGTACAGCTTGAACGCCTTGGCGACCGCGTCGATCGACTCGATGTCGGTCGACTTCTGCAGGTACTCGTAGATGTTCAGGAACAGCGACGCGTGGATGTTCGGCTGCCAGGTCATGAACCAGTCTGTCGAGAAGGGCAGCTGTCCCTTCGAGGGCGAGCGCCCAGCGACCTCCTTGTACAGGCGCAGCAGCCGCTCGTACGGCAGGTCAGTCTCGGACTCGAGCACCTGGAGGCGTGCGCCCAGGTGGATCAGCTCGATCGCACGCTGGATCTGGCGGTTCTCGGCGAGCAGGCTCCGGGCAGCCATTTCAGACGGCCTCTACGAAGTTGCCTGCCATCACGATGCTGGCGTGCAGCCGCGCAGCGTTGGCGTCCAGACCCTGGGGGCTGCGGCGACCGTGCTCGGACAGAAGCGACCACACCATCTCGTCATCGAACCGGAATCGGCACATCAGCATGTTGCCCGACGCAATCTTGAGCAGCTGGCCAGGGCCCAGGTCCGACAGGATGTCGGCGACCTCCTCCGAGACCCCCAGGCAGAACATCGCGTGCACCTTGTCCGCGCGGACCATGCTCTGGGCCAGCATCAGGTAGGAGAGATTGACTTCCCTGACTTCGGGCATCCAACGGCTTTCGATCTGCGTTTCCATGTCTGTGTCCATGTGTTTCGGCGATGTGATGGATTGGAGTCTCCACCACCGTCGAACCCGCGAACATCGGGGGTGCGCTGTACGGTCGGTCATCCAGTCGCCTACGCGCCGTCAGGGTTCCCCGACAAGAGGCCCACGAGCGGTCGGTCCGGAGCGCCGAACGGTGCTGCTCAAGTCCTGGACGCCCAAGCCCGATAACCTCTCCAACGGGATCGTTCCCGTCGCCAGGCCGGGCATGTGTCGGTCAGGCAACACACCCGGCGCGAAGCCGGCGGGTGAGTGGCTCCTCCGGAGAGCCGACGCTTGTCATCATGGAGCAGTGGGCATGCAAGTCATCAACACCAACACGCTGTCGCTCAACGCGCAGCGCAACCTGAGCTCGAGCGGTACGGCGCTGTCCACCGCGATCCAGCGCCTGTCGACCGGCCTGCGCGTCAACAGCGCCAAGGACGACGCGGCGGGCCT
>CAYNRU010000050.1:0-68766 GCA_964399635.1 uncultured Bordetella sp. | reverse complement strand
GCTGGAAAAGATGCCGCGCTCTTCCGGACAGTATCCGATGCCGTGGCGGGCGATCACATTCGAGGGCAACCCGACCGTCTCGATGCCCTCGTACCTCACCGAGCCCTTGCGCTTGCCGAGCACGCCCATGACCGCGCGCATGGTGGTGGTCTTGCCGGCGCCGTTGCGCCCGAGCAGGGTGACCACCTCGCCGGCCGGGATCGTGAACGACATCCCGTGCAGCACATGGCTCTCGCCGTACCACCCGTGCAGGTCCTTGACCTCGAGCAGCGCCTCAGGCATGTCCCGTCCCCATGTAAGCCTCGATGACCTGCGGGTCTTTCGACACGGTTTCGTAGGGCCCCTCGGTCAGCACCTCGCCGCGCGCGAGCACCGTGATCGTGTCGGACAGGTCGGACACCACCGACAGGTTGTGCTCGACCATCAGCACCGTGCGCTTGGCCGCGACCCGCTTGATCAGCGCCGCGATCCGCCCGATGTCCTCGTGGCCCATGCCGGAGGTGGGCTCGTCGAGCAGCATCAGCTCGGGGTCGAGCGCGAGCGTCGTGGCGATCTCGAGCGCGCGCTTGCGCCCGTATGACAACTCAACCGCCTGCAGGCCGGCGTACTCCTCGAGTCCGACGTCCTCGAGCAGCGCCATCGCGCGGGCGTCGAGGGCGTTCAGCGAGCGCTCGCTGCTCCAGAAGTGGAAGGAGTTGCCGAGCTTGCGCTGCAGCGCGATCCGCACGTTCTCGAGCACGGTCAGGTGCGGGAAGGTCGCGGAGATCTGGAAACTGCGCACCATGCCCAGGCGCGCGACGTCGGCCGGGCGGGCGCGGGTGATGTCATGACCGTTGTAGACGATCTTGCCGGCGGTGGGCCGCAGGAACTTCGTGATCAGGTTGAAGCACGTCGTCTTGCCGGCGCCGTTGGGGCCGATCAGCGCGTGGATGGATCCGCGGGCGATCCTGAGCGACACGCTCTTCACGGCATAGAAGCCGTTGAAGTCGATCGACAGGTCCTGCGTCTCGACGATGTAGTCGGCCGCCATGAGTCTCCGCCCGCTGTTTTCCGGGGTGTCCGAGGTTGTCCCGGACAAACCGCCTGATTCCGGGGTGCGCAAGACTATCAGTGCGGTTCCGGCAGAGTCAATGCATCCAAGCGCCGCTACGGGGTCATGCGGGCGCGCCGTCCGCGGGGCCGGCCCAGGGTGGGCCGGAGGCCCGCGTGCGGCCCGGCCGGCAACGCGGCCGGGGGCATGGGGTAAGCTCGCGCGCATGACAACGATGACCCCCCAGGAGATCGTCTCCGAGCTCGACAAGCACATCATCGGGCAGGAGCGCGCCAAGCGCGCGGTGGCGATCGCGCTGCGCAACCGCTGGCGGCGCCAGCAGGTCGAGGAGACGCTGCGCCACGAGATCACCCCCAAGAACATCCTGATGATCGGCCCGACCGGCGTCGGCAAGACAGAGATCGCGCGGCGCCTCGCCCGGCTGGCCCAGGCGCCCTTCATCAAGGTCGAGGCGACCAAGTTCACCGAGGTGGGCTACGTCGGCAAGGACGTCGACGCGATCATCCGCGACCTGACCGAGATCGGCGTCAAGCAGGTGCGCGAGGCCGAGATGAAGAAGGTCGAGTCGCGCGCCATGGACGCCGCCGAGGAGCGGGTGCTGGACGTCCTGCTGCCGCCGCCGCGCGGCGGCGGCTTCGGGGGCGGGGGGGAGGGCGCTGCGCCGCAGGTGCCCGATTCGTCCACCCGCCAGAAGTTCCGCAAGCGCCTGCGCGAGGGCGAGCTCGACGACAAGGAGATCGAGCTCGAGCTGCAGGTGCCGATGCCCGCGATGGAGCTGGGCGGGACGCCCGGCATGGCGGGCATGCCCGGCATGGAGGAGCTCTCCCAGCAGCTGCAGGGCATGTTCCAGGGCATGGGCGGACGGCGCAAGAGCCGCAAGCTGAAGATCGCCGAGGCGCTCCGGGTGCTGCGCGACGAGGAGGCGGCCAAGCTCGTCAACGACGAGGAGGTCAAGCTGCGTGCGCTGGCCACCGTCGAGCAGAGCGGCATCGTGTTCCTGGACGAGATCGACAAGATCGCCTCGCGCAGCGAGATGTCCGGCGCCGATGTGTCGCGCCAGGGCGTGCAGCGCGACCTGCTGCCGCTGGTCGAGGGCACCACGGTCAACACCCGCTACGGCATTGTCAGGACCGACCACATCCTGTTCATCGCGTCGGGCGCCTTCCACCTGTCCAAGCCGTCGGACCTGATCCCGGAGCTGCAGGGCCGCTTCCCGATCCGCGTCGAGCTCGACTCGCTGTCGGCCGCCGACTTCGAGCGCATCCTGACCGAGACCGATGCGAGCCTGACCCGGCAGTACGAGGCGCTGCTCGCCACCGAGTCGGTCGGCGTGACCTTCCTCCCAGAGGGTGTCAAGCGGCTGGCGGAGATCGCGTTCGCGGTCAACGAGAGCACCGAGAACATCGGTGCGCGGCGGCTGCACACCGTGATGGAGAAGCTGCTCGAGGAGGTGTCCTTCTTCGCGACGCGACACGCGGGCCAGACGGTGACGGTCGACGCCGCCTTCGTCGACCAGCGGCTCGCCAAGCTGGCGGGCGACGAAGACCTGGCGCGCTACGTGCTGTAGCGCGGTCGGCGGGCGCCGCGGCGCCGCGCGACCGGGCTGCGCGGCAGCGTCTCAGCGCGTTGCCGGCGGCGGCGTGACGGCGCCCTGCGCCATCGCGGCGTCCAGGAAGTCGGCGACCCGCGGGCCGAGCGCCGCGATGTACGCCGCGCGGTCGAACCCGGGCGGATCGGCGCCCAGGTCGCCGTCCGGCGAGGCAATCGCCATCGTCGGGGTGTCGACGAACACAAAGTGCCAGGCGTTCGGCACCTCCTCCAGCAGCGCACCGGGCACGGCCGCCGCCACGCGCAGGCCGTGGAAGCGCGGCACCAGCCAGCGGTCGAGCGCCGGCACGTGGACCGCGATCGGTACCCGGACGCGCGTGAGCGAGTCCTCGTCCAGCACGGCGCCCACCGGCGCCAGCGCGACCGCGGCGCGCACGCGCGGGTCGGTGAGGTCCGGTAGGGCGGGAGCCGGCTCGCCGCGGGTCGCCGACGGGTCGGTCGCGTCGCGCCGCATCGAGCAGAACAGCGGATCCTCGGCGCGGTTGGCGCGGCAGTGCGACGCGATCCGCGCGGGGTCGGGGCGGGCGCCGGCGAGCGCGAGCACGGTGTAGCCGCCGGCCGAGTGACCGATCGCCGCGATCCGCGGGCCGCGTGCGTCGGCCGCGATCCGGGGGCCGATGGCGGGGTCGGCGAGCAGCGCGTCTAGCACGCGGCTCGCCTGCCGGGGCCGAAGCTCGAAGTAGCGCTCGGGCGTGCGCGCGAGCAGCGACGCGTCCTGCCAGTTGTCGCGCGGATGGCGCAGCGCGGCGACCATCCAGCCGCGGCGCGCGAGCGCCTCGGCGAGCCGGGCGTGGGCGAGCTCGCTGCCGCCCGTGCCATGGCTCAGCAGCACCAGCCCGGCGGTCTGCGACGCCGCCGGCGCGCCGATCGCGGCGCGGACCTCGAACGGGCCCATCGGCGTCGTGCGCGGGGGCACGGTCGTCGGATACCAGAGCGCGACCGTCGTCGGCGTGGGTTCGTCGGCGCCGGAGGGGACGCTGAAGGTCCGCCAGCCGACCTCGGCCGCGCTGGCCGCCGCCGGCAGCGCGGCGGCGAGCAGCGAGCCGACCAGCAGTATGCCGGCGAGCAGCGCGGCGAGGGCCGACGCCGGCGCGGGCGCGAGGACGGGCAGGGGCTGAGGAGTGGGCGACATGGCGCTCGAGTTCGTTGGGTGGAGACGCATTCTGGGCGGCTGTGTCTGGCCGTATCTCCCGCCGTGCGACGAAACGACGCGGGCGTGGCGCGGGCTGCGGCCTGCGACGACGGACGCGGCCGGCGTGCCGGCTCAGTCCGGGAGCAGGGTCCAGCCGGCGCCGTCGCGCTGCAGGCCGATCACCTGCCCGTACTCGATCCGGTGGCCGGCGAGCTGCGCGAGCGGCAGGTCGCGCAGCGTGCGCAGCAGGGTCTGCATGACGCCCGCATGCGTGACGAGGATGGCCTCGCGCCCCTCGGGCAGCTCCTCGACGAACGCCCGCCCGCGCTGCGCGAGCGCGGCGACCGACTCGCCGCCGGGCGGCACGTAGCGCACGATGTCGTCGCGCCATGCGTCGATCTGCTCGCGTGGCACCTCCGACCAGGTCCGGCCCTCCCAGTGGCCGAAGTCCATCTCGCGCAGTCGGGGGTCGGTCCGCGCGATGGCGAAGCCGTGCCGCTCCAGCCCGCGCGCCAGGCGCAGGCAGCGGCCGAGCGGACTGCTGTAGAGGTCGGCGTGGCGCGGCAGCCGGGCGGGCAGCACGCCCAGCAGCTCGTCGAGGTGGGCGTCGACGATCGGCACGTCGGTGGCCCCGTAGCACAGCCCCGCCACCACGTCCGGGCGCGGATGACGGACCAGCCAGAGCCTCATCGCCGCAGGCAGGGGTTGGGGGCGCCGCTCACGAGCCGTCCTCGTCGTCGGCGGGCGGCTCGCCCGCGTCGGCGCCGAGCACCACCAGCAGCCCGAGCAGGAAGGCGGTCTCGGCGAGCTGCTGGACCGCGCCCAGGCAGTCGCCGGTGTAGCCGTTCAGCCGGCGGCGGATCAGCCGGCGCATCACCGCGGTCGCGAGCAGCGCGAAAGACAGCGCCAGGGTCGCGGGCGACGCGTCGCTGGTCCAGGCGGTCAGCACCAGCAGCGGCGCGACCGCAACCACCAGCGCGATCAGCGCATCGAGCGGGCCGACGTTCTGGGCGACCGGTCGGGCCTTGGCGTCCGTCTCGTCGCGCGCGTAGGGCAGGCTGATCATCACCAGCACCGCGCAGCCGCGCGAGAAGGCGGCCGCGCACACGAGGGACGCGGCGATCCAGTCGGAGTCGATGTGGGCCAGCGTCTCGAAGCGCAGCAGCAGCAGCAGCGCCACGCCGATCGTGCCGTAGGCGCCGATCCGCGGGTCGCGCATGATCTCGAGCGTGCGCTGCCGGTCGACCTGGCCGCCGAAGGCGTCGCAGAAGTCGGCCCAGCCGTCCTCGTGGAAGGCGCCGGTCAGCAGCAGCCCCGCGCCCAGCGCGAGCAGCAGCGCCACCGGGTGGGGCAGCACGATGCTCGAGGCCATGTACACCAGCGCCTGCCCGAGCGCGACCACGATGCCTGCCAGCGGGAAGTAGCGGGTCGCCCGGCCCAGGCGCGTGTCGTCCCATCCCATCCAGTCGGCGACACGGCCGGTGACCGGAATACGGGTGTAGAACTGCAGTGCGACCAGGAAAAGGCGGAGTTGCTCGAGCATCGGTGGGGTCCCGCGGCCTTCGCGGGGTCCGCGATGGTACCAAGCCCGACCGCTGCCCGGCGTATCGAACGGAACGATGCGGGCCCGGGTGTCGGGCCGCTGCTACCATCGACGCCAGCACCCGACGCGCGCGCCGTACGGCGCGCCGCCCGGCCCTCGCCGGGCGACCCACCAGGAGACGAGACGATGGTCAGAGACAACCCGGTCCGGCAGGCGACCCTGGCCGGCGAGCCGGTCGCAGGCGCGATGGTGTTCGAGTTCTTCTCGCCGGGCATCGCGACCCTTCTGCAGCAGGCAGGCTGCCGTTACGCGATCTACGACATGGAGCACACCGGCCTGGGCTTCGAGACCCTGAAGTGGCTGTACGCGACCCACCGGGGTCTGGACATCCAGCCGATGGTCCGCGTGCCGCGCGGCGAGTACACCTACATCGCGCGCGCGCTCGACGTCGGCGCCACCGGGATCATGGTGCCGATGGTCGAGTCGGCCGAGCAGGCGCGCCACGTCGTGGAGTCGGCGTGGTACCCGCCGCACGGGCGGCGCGGCGCTGCCTTCGGATTCGCGCACGACGACTACACCGGCGGCGACATTCCCGAGAAGATGCGCGCGCTGCGCGAACGCACGCTGCTGATCGCGCAGATCGAGACCGAGCGCGGCCTCGATCAGGTCGAGGCGATCGCGGCCGTCGACGGCATCGACGTGCTGTGGGTCGGGCACTTCGACCTCAGCAACTTCCTCGGCATGCCGGCCCAGTTCGACGACCCGCGCTTCGAGGCCGCGATGCGGCGCGTCGCGCAGGCCGCGCACGCGCACGGCAAGGCACTCGGCTTCATGGCGACCGACGCCGCGTGGATCGAGCGCGTGCGCGCCTGGGGCTACACGATGATCGCGGTCGGCACCGATTTCGGGCTGCTGGTCGCGGGCGCCCGGCAGTTGGTCGATCGCGTGGCGACGGCCCGATGAGCGCCGCCGCCGGGCCGTTCCGGGTCGGCCTGACCCGCGACCTGCTCACGCCCTCGGGCGAGCCTTCCTTCGGCGCCGGCCCGCTCGCGCTGCTGTCTGGGGAGCCCGGCGTGCAGTGGGAGTACCTGCCGGAGGCGGTCGACGAGATCACGCCGGCGATCGCGGCGCGCTACGACGCCCTGTACTGCAATGCATCGCGCGTGACCCGCGCGTCGGTGAGCGGCGCCGACTGCAGGCTGCGGCTGGTCGCGCGGCACGGCGTGGGCTACGACTCGGTCGACGTGCCGGCGCTCACCGAGCGCGGCATCGTGCTCACCAACACGCCGGTGGCGATCCGCCGGCCGGTGGCGGTCGCGGCGCTGACGATGCTGCTCGCGCTGGCGGGCCGGCTGTTCGCCAAGGACCGCCTGACCCGCGCCGGGCGCTGGCATGAGCGCACCGGCCACATGGGGCTCGGGCTCACCACGCGCACGCTGGGCGTGATCGGCGTGGGCGGCATCGGCCGCGAGTTGCTGCCGCTGGCCGCGCCGTTCGGATGGCGGTTGCTGGCGGCCGACCCGTACGCCGACGACGCCACCGTGGCGGCGCTCGGCGCCACGCGCATGCCGCTCGAAGCGATGCTGCCCGAGTGCGACTTCGTCGTGTCGGTCTGCATCCTGAACGACGAGACGCGCCACCTGATGAACCGTGCGCGCTTCGCGCTGATGCGGCGCGACGCCTTCTTCGTGAACCTGGCGCGCGGCCCGGTGGTCGACGAGGCCGCGCTGATCGATGCGCTGCGCACCGGCGCCATCGCCGGGGCCGGGCTCGATGTGTTCGAGCAGGAGCCGGTCGATCCGGCCAACCCGCTGCTGTCGATGGACAACGTGATCGTCACCCCGCACGCGCTGTGCTGGACCGACGAGTGTTTCCGTGCGATCGCGACCGAAGGCCTGGGCTGCGTGCGCGCGATGGCGCGGGGCGAGCGGCCGGGGTCGATGGTCAATCCGCAGGCCTGGCGCCCGGCCTGAGCGCGACGCTCAGCCCGCGCCGCGCCCGCTGACGCCGGCGGCCTCGAAGGTCGCCATCCCGGCCAGCAGCGCCGCCGCGGCGCGCAACAGCGGCATCGCGAGCGCGGCGCCGCTGCCTTCGCCCAGGCGCAGGCCGAGGTCGAGCAGCGGCTCGGCGCCCAGCGCGGCGAGCAGCGGCGCATGACCGGGCTCCACCGAGCGGTGCGCGAACACGCAGCGCTCGAGCACCGCGGGCTCGATGCGCGCGGCCACCAGCACGGCCGCGCCCACGATGAAGCCGTCGACGACGATCGCGCGGCGCGCCGCCGCGGCGGCGAGCACCGCGCCCACCAGCATCGCGGTCTCGAAGCCGCCGAAGGCGGCGAGCGCCGCGAGCGGGGAGCGCGCATCCGGATGCGCGGCCAGGCAGCGGGCGAGCACCTCGCGCTTGTGCGCGAGCCGGACGTCGTCCAGGCCCGTGCCGCGCCCGACGCAGTCCTCGAGCGGCGCGGGCAGCAGACGCGCGGCGAGCAGCGCCGCCGCCGAGCTGTTGCCGATGCCCATCTCGCCCAGCCCGATCGCGTCGGCGTCGAGCCCGCGCACCACGGCCGCGCCCCGCCCGATCGCCTCGAGCGCCTGAGCCTCGCGCATCGCCGGGCCGTGCAGGGGGTTGGCGGTGCCGGCCGCGACGCGCGCGTCCACGAAGCGCGAGCCCGCGGGCGCGAAGCCCGGCGGCTGCGGCGTCAGCGTGCCCGCATCCACCACGGTGAGCGCGACGTCGTGCACGCGGCACAGCACCGAGATCGCGGCGCCGCCATCGCCGAAGTTGCGCACCATCTGCGCGGTCACCGCCGGCGGATAGGCCGACACGCCCTCGGCGGCCAGGCCGTGGTCGCCCGCGAACACCACCATCGCCGCGCGCTCGATGCTGGGCGCGCTGCAGCCGGCGATGCGTGCGAGCCGGGTGCCGAGCGCCTGCACCGCGCCGAGCGCGCCCGCGGGCATCGTCTTGGCGAGCCAGGCGGCCGCGATGGCGGCATCGAGGGCCGGGTCGTGGAGCGGGGCGAGCGGCTCGATGCCGGCGGCCGCCAGCACGCGCTCGCGCTCCAGGGCCCGGCGCGGGCAGCCGGGGCCGTCGGGGGAGGGGTCGGTTAGAATCGCGGCCATCCCGGATCTTAGAGTACCGACCATGCCCGCAGCGCTGTCGCCGACCGTCAAAGCCGAGGTCCTCACCGAGGCGCTGCCCTACATCCGCCGCTTCCATGGGCGGACCATCGTCGTGAAGTACGGCGGCAACGCGATGACCGACGAGGGCCTCAAGCGCAGCTTCGCGCACGACGTGGTGCTGCTCAAGCTGGTCGGCCTGAACCCGGTGGTCGTGCACGGCGGCGGCCCGCAGATCGAGCAGCTGCTCGCCAAGGTCGGCAAGAAGGGCGAGTTCGTGCAGGGCATGCGGGTGACCGACGAGGAAACCATGGACATCGTCGAAATGGTCCTCGCCGGCCAGGTGAACAAGGAGATCGTCGAGCTGATCAACCAGGCCGGCGGCAAGGGCGTGGGCCTGACCGGGCAGGACGGCGGCCTGGTGCGCGCGCGCAAGATGCTGCTCGAGAGCAAGGAGAGCCCGGGTGTGCGGATCGACATCGGGCAGGTCGGCGAGATCGAGTCGATCGATCCGTCGATCATCCAGACCCTGACCGCCAACGGCTTCATCCCGGTGATCGCCCCGATCGCATCGGGCCGCGGCGGCGAGACCTACAACATCAACGCCGACCTGGTCGCGGGCAAGGTGGCCGAGGTCCTGAAGGCCGAGAAGCTGGTGCTGATGACCAACACGGTCGGCGTGCTCGACAAGAGCGGCAACCTGCTGACCGGCCTCACCGCCAAGCAGATCGACGAGCTGTTCGCCGACGGCACCATCTCGGGCGGCATGCTGCCCAAGATCTCGTCGGCGCTGGACGCGGCCAAGGGGGGCGTGAATGCCGTCCACATCATCGACGGCCGGGTCGATCACGCCCTGCTCCTCGAGATCATGACCGACCAGGGCGTCGGGACGATGATCCGCAGCCATTGAGGCACCGCGGCAAGGCGCCGCCCGCGCCGCCCCGCCGGCGGCCGGTCTGGCTGCTCGACCTCGACAACACGCTGCACGACGCGCTGCCCGCGATCATGCCCCGGATCAACCGGGCCATGACCGAGTTCGTGATGCGCACGCTCGACCTGGGCGAGGCGCAGGCGAGCGCGCTGCGCGTCCAGTACTGGCGCCGCTACGGCGCGACGATGCTCGGGATGATCCATCACCACGGTGTCGACCCGCATGTCTTCCTGCGCGAGACCCATCCCTTCCCCGACCTGCACCGCCTGGTGCGCCGCGACCCGCGGCTGATGCACCTGCTGCGCCGGCTGCCCGGGCGCAAGATCGTCGTCACCAACGCGCCCGCCGCCTATGCCGGCGGCGTCATCGCGGCGCTCGGCATCGCGCCGCTGCTCGACGGGCTGATCACGATCGAGCAGATGCGCTTCGCCGGGCGGATGCACCCCAAGCCGTCCCGCCCGATGCTGCGCAAGCTGCTGGCCCGGATCCGGCTGCCCGCTTCGCGCTGCGTGCTGGTCGAGGACTCGGTCGAGAACCTGCGCGCCGCGCGCCACTGCGGGGTCAGGACGGTGTGGGTCAGCGGCATCGCCTGCCGGTCCGAGCCACCCTGGCAGCGGACCCGGCGGGGCCAGCGCGGCATAGACGTCCAGGTCAGATCGGTTGTACAGTTAGCGCGCACTCCGCTTGCAGGCCTCGCGCATGGACACTGAGACTGATCCGCAGTCCGCACCGAACGGTCCGTCGGACGGGGACGGGTCGACCGCGTCCAGGCAGGTCGGACGGGTCCGGCCCAAGCCCGGCGAGCGGCGCCTGCAGATCCTGCAGACCCTGGCCACGATGCTGCAGGAGCCGGGCGGCGAGCGGGTGACGACCGCCGCGCTCGCCGGTCGGCTCGAGGTATCGGAGGCGGCGCTCTACCGCCACTTCGCCAGCAAGGCGCAGATGTTCGAGGGGCTGATCCAGTTCATCGAGCAGAGCCTGTTCGGGCTGATCAACCAGATCGTCGCCCAGGAGACCGACCCGCTCAAGCAGCTGCGCGCGATCCTGCTGATGCTGCTGAGCTTCGCGGAGCGCAATCCGGGGATGACGCGGGTGCTGATCGGCGACGCATTGGTCACCGAGGACGCGCGGCTGCAGGGCCGGATCAACCAGCTGACCGACCGGATCGAGGCCTCGGTCAAGCAGTGCTTTCGCAACGCGGTCGAGCAGGGCCGCCTGCCGCCCGAGAACGACGCTGCCGCGCGTGCCAACCTGGTGATCTCGTTCGTGCTGGGGCGCTGGGTGCGCTACGCCAAGACCGGTTTCAAGCGCGCGCCGGCCGACAAGCTCGAGCAGCAGGTGCTGCTCCTGATCACCTGATCCTGCCGGACCCGGTCAGGCGAGCCGGCCCCGCAGCGGGCCGCAGACCGGGCAGCCCGGATCGCGCGGCACCCGGATCTCGTTGATCCCCATCGTCCGGGCATCGAGCAGCAGCAGCTTCCCGGTCATCGGCGTGCCGAAGCCGCCGGCGATCTTGAGCGCCTCGGCCGCCTGCATCGTCCCGATGATCCCGGTCAGCGGCGCGAACACGCCCATGGTGGCGCAGCGCACCTCCTCCACGTCCTGGCCCTCGGGAAACAGGCAGTGATAGCAGGGCGAATCGGCGCTGCGCGGGTCGAACACCGCGAGCTGGCCGTCGAACCGGATCGCGGCGCCCGACACCAGCGGCACGCCGGCCTCGAAGCAGGCCCGGTTCACCGCGTGGCGCGTCGCGAAGTTGTCGCAGCAGTCGAGCACGACCGTCGACTGCGCGACCGCGTCGCGCAGCGCCCGGTCCTCGAGCCGCTGCGTCAGGGCCACCACCTCGATGCCGGGGTTGATCTCGAGCAGCGACCGGCGCCCGGATTCGGCCTTGGCGCTGCCGATGCGGTCGCTGCGGTGCAGGATCTGGCGCTGCAGGTTGGTCAGGTCGACGGTGTCGCCGTCGGCCAGCAGGATGCGCCCGACACCCGCGGCCGCCAGGTACAGCGCGGCCGGCGAGCCCAGGCCGCCGGCGCCCACCACCAGCGCCGTCGCGGCGAGCAGCCGCTCCTGCGCCTCGATACCCATCTCGTCGAGCAGGATGTGCCGGCTGTAGCGGAGCAGTTGCTGGTCGTTCATGGGTGGTCTTGCGGCGGTGCGACGGGGTACGCGCCGGCCGGCCCGCGAGGCCGGCGCGCGGGATGCGCGGTGCCTGGGCGCACGCCGCGGCCGCCGCCGGGCGGCGGCGAACCGGCCCGCCGCCGGTGGGCCACCGGGCCCCGTCGCGGCGCCTTACTTGGCCGCTGCGTTGGCCGGGTCCTTGGCGTCAGGCGTGACCGCCGCGACCGATTCCTTCTTGGCCACCTGCACAGGCTGGCCCTTCAGGTGGTTGATCGCCTGCTGCAGCTGGTAGTCCTCGGCCGACCCGAACTCGACCGGCTTGCGGTCCCTGTTCTTGTCGTTCGAGGCGTCGGTCGTGGGCTTGGGCACGCTCGGCTTGTCTTCCTTGTCCTTGTCGTTGGACAGGCGCCGTGTCAGATCCGCCTCGCGGACGCGGAACTGCGAGATGTCGCCGTCGACGGTCTCCTCGACCAGGAAGTCGGGCGTGATGCCCTTGGCCTGGATGGAGCGTCCGGCCGGCGTGTAGTAGCGCGCGGTGGTGAGCTTGATCGCGGTGTTGTTGGTCAAGGGCAGGATCGACTGGACCGAGCCCTTGCCGAAGGTCTGCGTGCCCATCACGACCGCGCGCTTGTGGTCCTGCAGCGCGCCGGCGACGATCTCGGAGGCCGAGGCGGAGCCCGCGTTGACCAGAACCACCATCGGGACGGTCTTGACCCAGGCCGGCAGTTTGGCCAGCAGGTCCTCGCGATTGCCGCGCATGTAATCCTCGGGGCTCGCGATGTACTTGCGCTTGGCGTCCTCGGCCCGGCCGTCGGTGGACACCACCAGCGTGCGAGCCGGCAGGAAGGCCGCCGACACGCCGACCGCGCCGTGCAGCAGGCCGCCCGGATCGTTGCGAAGGTCAAGCACCAGGCCCTTGGGCGGGCCGTTCTTGTCGAGGTTGCCGAGGTGACGGACCATGTTGTCGACCGTCATCTCCTGGAACTGGGTGAGGCGGACGTAGGCGTAACCCGGCTCGATCACCTTGGAGCGGACCGACTGAACCCGGATCACGTCGCGCACGAGCTGCACCACGATGGGGCGCGTCTCGCCTTTGCGCGACAGCGTCAGCGTGACCACGCTCTTGGGCTTGCCGCGCATGAGCTTGACCGCGTCGTTGAGCGGCATGCCCTTGGTGGGCTTCTCGTCGATCTTGATGATCAGGTCGCCGGACTTCACGCCGGCGCGGAATGCGGGTGTGTCCTCGATGGGGGAGACCACCTTGACGAAGCCGTCCTCGGTGCCGACCTCGATGCCCAGCCCGCCGAACTCGCCCTGGGTGCCGACCTGCAGTTCCTTGAATGCCTCGGCGTCGAGGAAGGCGGAGTGCGGGTCGAGGCCCGTCACCATCCCGCTGATCGCCTCCTGGATCAGCTTCTTGTCCTCGACCGGCTCGACGTAGAACGCCTTGATCGCGCCGAAGACGTCACTGAACTGACGCAGGTCCTCCAGAGGGAGGGACGAGCGCGCGTCGCGCTGCGCGACGGCGGTGACGCCGAGGCTGATCAGGACCCCTGCGACCGCACCGGCGGTGACGAGGGCGAGGGGCTTGAGCTTGGTCTTCATCGAGGTGTCTTTGTGGCAGTGCCGCTGGCCCGGGTAGGGGCGCCAGACCGGGTTGCCACCCTTGACAAACGAGTATACGCGCGGATCCGCGGGACGAAAGGGCGGCCCCGGCGCCGGGCGGGAGAAAGCGCGGCTGCGCCGATCGGCGGTGCCGCGCCGGGGTCGGCCGGCCCGGCCTCAGCCCCAGCCGGCGGGCCGCTTCAAGGCTGCTTGCGACCCTGCGCGGCGACCGCGGCCATCGCCGCCTGGATCTCGGCCTGGTCGCCGAGGTAGTAGCTGCGGATCGGGCGCAGCGCGTCGTCGAGCTCATACACCAGCGGGCGGGCGGTCGGGACGTTCATGTGGACGATGTCGTCGTCCGACACGCCGTCGAGGTGCTTGATGAGGGCGCGCAGCGAGTTGCCGTGCGCCGCGACCACGACCCGGCGGCCCAGCCGGATCGCCGGGGCGATCGACTCGTTCCAGAAGGGCACCACCCGCGCGACGGTGTCGCGCAGGCACTCGGTCCGGGGCAGGTCCTCGGGGCGCAGGCGGGCATAGCGCGGGTCGCCCAGGGCCTGCCGCGGGTCCCCCTCGGGCAGCGGTTCAGGGGCGATGGCGTAGGCGCGGCGCCACACCAGCACCTGCTCCTCGCCGTACCGCGCGGCCGTCTCGGTCTTGTTCAGACCCTGAAGCGCGCCATAGTGGCGCTCGTTGAGCCGCCACGAGTGGATGACGGGCAGCCACATCAGGTCCATCTCGTCGAGCACGGTCCAGAGCGTGCGGATCGCGCGGCGCAGCACAGACGTATAACAGAGGTCGAACTCGAAGCCCTCGGCCTTCAGGAGGCGGCCGGCGCTGCGGGCCTCGGCCAGCCCGTGCGGGGTCAGATCGACGTCCGTCCAGCCGGTGAAGCGGTTTTCCAGGTTCCACTGGCTCTCGCCGTGGCGCATCAGCACGAGGGTGTAGGGCATGGTCGGTATGGGGTTGTCGCGGTCTATTCTATAATTTTGGGTCCATTCCCCAGGCGGTGACGTGAAGTTCCTTCTCGACAACATATTCTTGATCGTCGTCGCATTCGTTTCCGGTGCGATGCTGCTGTGGCCGCTGGTCAACCGGCAGCTGGCCGGCGCGACCGTCAACACCTTCCAGGCGACCCGCCTGATCAACGACGGCGCGACGGTGATCGACGTGCGCGAAACCGCCGAATTCGCGGCCGGCCACGTCGCCAACAGCCGCAACATCCCCTCCGGCGAGATCGACAAGCGCCTCTCGGAGTTGCCGGCCGGCAAGCCGGTGGTCGTGGTCTGCGCGAGCGGCTCGCGTTCGGCCCGGGCCGCCTCGGTGCTGCGCAAGAGCGGTCGCGCCGACGTGTTCTGCCTGGACGGCGGACTGTCCGGCTGGCAGCAGGCAGGCCTGCCGGTCGTCAAGAAATCCTGATCCGAAGGACAATGACCCGATGAGCGCCAAGGTCGTCATGTATTGCACCGCCGTCTGCCCGTACTGCGTCCGGGCCGAGTCGCTGCTCAAGCAGCGCGGCGTCACCGCGATCGAGAAGATCCGCATCGACGAGGAACCGTCGCAGCGCGACGAGATGATGAAGCGCAGCGGCCGGCGCACCGTACCGCAGATCTACGTCGGCGACACCCACGTCGGCGGCTTCGACGACCTGGCCGCGCTTGACCGGGCGGGCGGCCTGATGCCGCTGCTGCAGGCCTGACGCGCAAGCCCTCCTTGCGCCGCATCCGCGGCGCCTCAACGCACCCCGCACCCCGAAGGACCCGATTCCATGAGCGACGCGCAGCAACCGATTTTCCAGATCCAGCGCATGTACCTGAAGGACATGTCGCTCGAGATCCCCGGCGCCCCGCGGATCTTCCTCGAGCAGCAGCAGCCGACCGTCGAGATCTCTCTGGATACCGCCCACGAGGCGCTGACGGACACCGTCCACGAGGTGACGGTCACCTCCACGGTCACCACCAAGATCGGCGACAAGATCGTGTTCCTGGTCGAGGCCAAGCAGGCCGGCATCTTCGACATCCGAAACATCCCGGCCGAGCAGATGCCGATCGTCATCAACGTCGTCTGCCCCAACGTGACCTACCCCTACCTGCGTGCCAACGTCGCCGACGTGATCCAGCGCGCGGGCTTTCCCCCGATCCATCTCGCCGAGATCAACTTCGAGGCGCTGTACCAGCAGAAGATCGCGGCCGAGCAGGCGGCGGCCAGGCCCGCCGGCCCGAGCCTGATCGTGCCCGGCCGCCCCAACTGAGGGTCGGGCCGTGTACCGGCTACAGCGCATCTCGCCCGCGGCCGGCCGGCCGACCCGCGCCGGGCGGGTCGCGCGCGGCCTGCTGCTGGCCCTGGCGGTCCTCTTCGCCGCGGCGCCCGCCCGGTCGGCCGAGTACCGGTCACTGGCCACCGCCGCGGTGCTCTACGACGGTCCGTCCAGGGCGGCGCGCAAGCTGTTTGCCGGGCCTCGCGGCATGCCGCTCGAGGTGATCTCCACGCTCGGCCAATGGGTCAAGGTCCGCGACATGGCGGGCGACGTGATCTGGGTCGAGCGCACCGACCTCACGGAGCGCCGCGCCGTCGTCACCGCGTCGCTCGCCACCGTGCGCCAGCAGCCGCAGGACACCTCGCCGACGGTGCTCAGCGCCGATCGCGGCGTGCTGCTGGAGCTGGTCGAGGGCGGCGAGCCGGCCGCGGGCTGGCTGCGCGTGCGCCATCGCGAAGGCGGCACCGGCTGGGTCCGCAACACCGAGGTCTGGGGCTGGTGATGGCCGGCTGCGGCATCCGCGGGCGCGGCGCATCCGAACCGGCGCGGTCCGAATGAAGATCGCCGTGCTCGGCGCGGGCGCCTGGGGTACGGCCCTGGCGCGGCACGCGTCGGCGCGGCACGCGGTCACCCTGTGGGTGCGCGACCCGGCGCTGGCCGCCTCGATCACGCAGCAGCGCGAGAACGCCCGCTACCTGCCGGGCGTGCCGCTGGGCGCCCCGATCGACGCCACCGCCGACCTCGCGCGTGCCACCCAGGACGCCGACCTGCTGGTGATCGCCACCTCGGTGGCCGGCCTGCGGCCGGTCGCAACGCAGCTCGCGGCCGTGTTCGGCACGCGTCCGGCGCCGCCCCTGCTGTGGCTGTGCAAAGGCCTGGAGGCGGGCAGCGCGCTGCTGCCGCACGAGGTGCTGGCACAGGCCTGGCCCCAGGCTGCCTGCGGCGCGCTGTCGGGTCCGAGCTTCGCGCAGGAGGTGGCCGCCGGGCTGCCGGTCGCGCTGACCGTGGCGGCGGCACGACCCGAGGTCACGCAGGCGGCGGTCGATGCCTTCCACCACGGCGCGGTACGCATTTATCACAGCGCCGACCTGGTCGGCGTCGAGGTGGCCGGCGCGCTCAAGAACGTGATGGCGATCGCTACCGGCATCTCCGACGGGCTCGGCCTGGGGCTGAACGCGCGCGCGGCGCTGCTGACCCGCGGCCTGGCCGAGATCGGCCGCTATGGCGCGGCGCTTGGCGCGCGGCCCGAGACCTTCATGGGCCTGGCGGGCGTGGGCGACCTGGTGCTGACCTGCACCGGCGACCTCTCGCGCAACCGGCGCGTCGGTCTGGAGCTCGCCCGCGGCGCGTCGCTCGGGACGATCCTCGCCGGGCTCGGCCACGTCGCCGAAGGCGTCGCCTGCTGCACCGCGGTGATGGCGAGCGCGGCCCGGCTCGGCGTCGAGCTGCCGATCACCGCAGCGGTCGCCGCCGTGCTGTTCGAGGGGCGCGCGCCGCGCGACGCCGTCGCCGCGCTGCTCGCCCGTGAGCCCAAGGCCGAGTACGTCGCCGAGCCGCGCGGCGCCTGACCCCACCGCTCCCCATTCCGAGCGAGCGTCATGACCCCTCCCCGAGATCCGACCGACGGGCCCGCCCGGGTCGCCAGCGTCTGCGTGTTCTGCGGCGCCCGCGACGGCGCCGACCCCCGCTTCCTCGCGCTCGCGCGGCGCACCGGCGCGCAGCTCGCCGCCTGCGGCGCGACCCTGGTCTACGGCGGGGGCAGCGTCGGCATGATGGGCGCGCTCGCCGACGCCGCGCTCGAGCAGGGCGGCGAGGTGATCGGCGTGATCCCGAGCGTGCTGATGGAGCGCGAGGTCGGGCACATGCGGCTCACCCGCCTCGAGGTCGTCGCCGACATGCAGGTCCGCAAGCAGCGGATGATCGAGCTGTCCGACGCCTTCCTGACCCTGCCGGGCGGGCTGGGCACGCTCGACGAACTGTTCGAGGTGCTCACGCTGCGCCAGCTCGGCGTGCACGCCAAGCCGATCGTCGCGGTCAGCGACCGCGGCTACTTCGATTCGCTGGCCGAGACGCTGCGGGCCTTCCAGGCGCACGGGCTGGCCCAGGCCCGCGACGTCGCCGCGCTCGAGCTGGTACCGACCCTGGAGGGCGCGCTCGCACGGCTGGGGCTGGTCGGCGTGCGCGCCGCCTGACCCCGAACCACCCGGCCGCGCGAGCGACCCGGCCGATCCTCCGCCGCGCGACGCGCGTGGCGGCCTCCCACACCGACTCACTCTTTCCGCCGCCCCCATGACGTTCGATCCTGCGACCCGCCACCAACCCTGCCGCGATGCCGACGAGGCGATCGTCAGCCGCCAGTCGATCCGCGCCTTCCTGCCCCGGGAGGTGCCCCGTGAGACCGTCGAGGAGATCCTCCGGGTCGCCGCGCGGGCGCCCTCGGGCACCAACACGCAGCCCTGGAAGGCCTACGTACTCGCCGGCGAGCCGCGGGCCGAGCTCGCACGGCGCATCGTCGCCGCCTTCGACGACCCCGCGGTCGCTGCGACCCACAAGCGCGAGTACGCCTACTACCCTGAGAAGTGGATGTCGCCCTACGTCGACCGCCGCCGCAAGGTCGGCTGGGACATGTACGGGCTGCTGGGCATCGGCAAGGGCGACTTCGAGAAGACCCACGCGCAGCACGGCCGCAACTACACCTTCTTCGACGCGCCGGTCGGCCTGATGTTCACCATCGACCGCGCGCTGGAGCGCGGCAGCTGGCTCGACTACGGCATGTTCCTGCAGAACGTGATGATCGCCGCCCGCGCGCGCGGCCTCGACACCTGCCCGCAGGCGGCCTTCCTCGAGTTCCATCGGATCATCGCTGAGACGATCGGCATCCCGGACAACGAGATGCTGGTGTGCGGCATGTCGCTGGGCTGGGCCGATCCGGATGCCGTGATCAACACGCTCGAGACGGCGCGCGACCCGGTCGAGGGCTTCGCGAAGTTCTCGGGGTTCTGAGCCTGGGCGGCCGGCGGCGCAAGGCCGGCCCGCCGGGCCCGCCCGCGGCTCAGTGCGCGGCCAGCAGCGCCGCGATCTCCGCATCGAGCCGGGCCGCGCTCGGCGCGTCGGCCGCGCTCGCCGACTGATGCCCCCAGTCGGTCTCGAGCGAGACGAAGCGTGCGCCCGGGATGCGGTCCGCCGCCCAGCGGGCCGCCTGCGCCGGGTTGTAGAGATCCAGGGTCGGGGCGACGATCAGCGCGCGCGCTCGGATCGACGCGAGCGCAGCCGCGGTGTCGCCGCCGAAGCCCGGCGTGCCGCCCACGTCGTGCGCGTCGTAGGCCCGTGACTGGTACAGCCAGTCGACGGGAGCGTAGCCCTGCGCGGCCCACCAGTCGGTGCGCTGCGTGATCCACTCGATCACCTGCGCGGAGCCCGCGAAGTCGGCGTCGACGCGGGCCGGCGTGCGACCCGACAGCAGCTGCATCAGCGGCACCCATGCGTCCCACGCGCGCAGCCCGCCCACCGTCAGCGCGCGGCGCGCGCACTCGTTGATCGCCGCGGCCCACGGCGTCGTGCGTGCCATCGGCGTCATCGCAACGACGCGGCCCACGCGCGCCGGGTGCGACACCGCCCACTGCAGCGCCTGCATGCCGCCCATCGACGCGCCGACCACCGCGTGCAGGGCGCCCACGCCCAGCGTATCGAGCAGCATTGCCTGGCTCGCGACCAGGTCGCGCAGGGTGTAGGCGGGAAAGGCCTCGCCCGGCTGGTGTCTCGAGTTGGATGGCGAGGTGGCGAGCCCGTTGCCGATCGCATCGACCGCGACGATCACGAATCGGGAGGTGTCGAGCGCCCGCCCCGGGCCGACCAGGAAGTCCAGTCGGTGATGCGTCGATGCGATCGCCGGCAGCGCGAGCACCACCGGCGCGCCCGCGGCCGGGATGCCGGGCGCGCGCTGCGGGCCGTGCACGACGTAGCTGACCGCGCAGTCGCGGATCGCCTCGCCCGACTCCAGCACGAAGTCGCCGAGCGCCACATGGTGGTGCGGCGCGTCGACCCAGCCGGCCTGCGCCGGCGGATGGCGCCCGCCGCCCAGCCCGTCGCCCGGCACCGCCCGCGCGCGGGTCGCGTCGCTCACCGCGCGGCCCTCAATGAGCGATCTCCAGCACGGTGCGCAGCGTGCGGCCGGCGCGCATCGCGTCGAACCCCTCGTCGATGCCCTCGAGCGGCAGCCGCTGAGTGATCATCTCGTCGAGCTTCAGGCGACCGTCGAGGTACATGCGCGCGAGCCACGGGAAGTCGCGCCGCGGGCGCGCCGCGCCGTAGCTCGAGCGGATCGTGCGCTTCTCGCCCATCATCGATCCGAAGCGCAGCGACACCTTTCGATCGACCGCGACCTTGCCCAGGATCACCGCCTGGCCGCCGGTTCGCATCGCCTCGTACATCAGTTGCAGCGGCGCCTCGCCGCCCGCGCACTCGAACGCATAGTCGGCGCCCCGACCGGCGGTCAGCGCCTTGACCGCTGCGACCTGCGCGGCGGGCTCTGGCGTCTCGGGCCCGATCAGATGGGTCGCACCGAAGGCCCGCGCGAGCGCGAGCCGGGCCGGGTCGCGGTCGATCGCGACGATGGTGTCGGCCTGCTGCAGCCGCGCGCCCTGGATCACGTTCAGCCCGACGGCGCCGCAGCCGATCACCACCACCGAGGAGCCCGCCTCGATGCGCGCCAGGCGCACCGCCGCGCCCACGCCGGTCATCACCCCGCAGCCGATCAGACAGGCCCGGTCGAACGGGATCTCGGCCGGCACGCCGATCGCACCCGACTCGGGCACCACGCAGTACTGGGCGTGGGAGGAGACGACCGAGAAGTGGTGCAGCATCCGGTCGCCGTCGAGGCGGTATCGGGAGCCGCCGTCGAGCAGGCGTCCGGCCGGCTGGTGGCGGGTGAACGGCTCGCACAGGATCGGCTGGCCGCGCTCGCAGTAGAAGCAGTGGCCGCAGTGCGGGTTCCAGGAGCACACCACGTGCTCGCCCGGACGCACCTGCGTGACCGCGCCGCCCACCCGCTCGACCACGCCCGCGCCCTCGTGCCCGAGCACGATCGGCAGCGGGTAGGGCAGGCTGCCCTCGATCACCTCGAGGTCGGTGTGGCACAGCCCGCTCGCGTGCAGGCGCACCAGCACGTCGCCGGGCGCCAACGGCTGCAGCGTCACGTCCTCGATCGAGAACCGCCCGCCCGTCCGGTGAAGCACCGCCGCCTTGAATCTCATGCCGTCCGTCCCCTCGCGGCGCCCGCCGCTTCGTCGCGGTGAGGGATGAATGCCCCCTTGCCCGCCGGCCTTGCTAGTCTTCCGGTGTGGCGGACCGGCGACCGGGTCGCCCGGCCGACCCCTCCAGGAGCCCACGATGACCGCCGCCGCACCGCCCGAAGGCTATCAGCCGCACGATCGCCGCAGCCCGCTCACCAGGCCCTGGGAGCCGCTTTACGCCAGGCGGACCGAGCGCGCGGTGCAACTCGCCGTCGAGATCCGCGAGCCGCACCTGAACAGCCGCGGCCTGGTGCACGGCGGCGTGATCTCGGCGCTGGCCGACAACGCGATGGGCCTGTCGGCGATCGCGGCGACGATCGCCGACGGCGGCACGCCGCAGCGGGCGCTGACCGTGTCCCTGTCGCTCGACTTCGTGGACGGCGCGCGCCCCGGCGAGTGGCTGGAGATCGTGCCGGTGGTGGTGCGTGCCGGCCATACGCTCGCCTTCGTCGAGTGCCGGGTGGTGGTCGGCGAGCGGATGATCGCCCGCGGCAACGCGACCTTCCGGATGGGCTGAGGCGGACCCGTGCGCGGGCCGGCGCAGGCGGCCGGCCGCAGGGCGCCCGGTCACTTCCCGTACACCAGGTTGGGCAGCCACAGCGAGAGCTGCGGGAACACGGTCAGCAGCACCAGCACCACGAGCATCGCGCCCAGGAAGGGCAGCACCTCCATCGTGTAGTCGTCCATTGGCACCTTCAGCACCTGCGAGCTGATGAACATCATCTGGCCCACCGGCGGGGTGACGCCCGCGATCGTGAGGTTGGTGACCAGCACGATGCCGAAGTGCACCGGGTCGATCCCGAGCTTGGTCAGGATCGGCACGAAGATCGGCGTCATGATGATCAGCGCCGAGGTGCCCTCGACGGCGGTGCCCAGCACGATCAGCAGCACGTTGATCGCGAGCAGCAGCAGCGTCGGATCCTTGGTCAGCGACACCAGCCATGCGGCCATCTGCGGCGGGATCCGCTCCCACGCGAGATAGAACCCGAACGCCGACGCCGCGCAGATCATCAGCATCACCGATGCGGTGTCGAGCGCGGTCTCCTTGAGCAGCGTCGGCACGTCGCGCAGGTCGAGCGTGCGATAGGCGAACAGGCCCACGAGGATCACGTACAGCACCGTGATGGCGCCGGCCTCGGTCGGCGTGAAGATGCCGTAGCGGATACCCACGATGATGAACACCGGGATAGACAGCGCCCAGATCGCTTCGCGGAAGCAGCGGGCCACCTCGGCACGGCCTGCGAACCGGTCGCGCAGCGCCAGGTAGCCGCGGCGCTTGGAGATGATCGCGGTGACCGCCATCAGCGAGCCCGCCAGCATCAGTCCGGGCACCACGCCGCCGATGAACAGCCGGCCGACCGAGGTGTCGGCGATGTAGCCGTAGATGATCAGCCCGATGGATGGCGGAATCAGCGCGGTGATGATCGCCGCGCACGAGGTGATCACCGCCGCGAAGGCCGGGCTGTAGCCGTGGCGGACCATCTCGGGGCCCAGGATCTTGGAGAGCATCGCGGCGTCGGCGCTCGAGGACGCGGTGAGTCCGCCGAGCAGCGTCGCGAGCACCGTGCACATCTGGGCGAGGGCGCCGGTCATGTGGCCGACCAGCGCGTCGGCCAGCGCGAGCAGCTTTCGGGTGATGCCCGCGCGATTCATGATCGCGCCGGCCAGCACGAAGAACGGGATCGCGAGCAGCGGGTAGGAGTCGGTCGCGGTGACCATCTTCTGGACGAAGATGTTCAGCGGTACCTCGCCGTCGAGCAGGAAGAAGGACAGCGCGCTGATCGCGATCGCGAACGCGATCGGCGTGCCGAGCGCGAACAGCACCATCATCAGGATGCCGGGAACCCAGTCAACCAGCATTGGTTTCCCTCATCTCGTCGATGGCCCAGGTCCGGCCGGCCAGCACCTGCAGGTAGCGCACCGCCATCAGCAGCGAGCACAGCGCCACCGGACCGTAGAGCCAGGTCTGCGGCATCCGCAGCACCGGGCTCGGGCTGTCCCACGCGTCGATCGCGAAGCGCGTCCCGAACCAGGTCATGAAGGCGAAGAAGGAGAGCAGCAGCAGGTGGTTGAAGGTCCGGATCGCGGTCTGCAGGCCGGCGGGCATCTTCAGCACCAGCACGTCGATCGCCGGGTGCAGCCGGTACTTCACGCAGGCCGCGGCGCCGAAGAACACCACCCACGCGAAGCCCAGGGTCGCGATCTCGCTCGCCCAGGCCGCCGGCTGCGCGGTGATGTAGCGGGTGATCACGCCCCAGCTGACCGACAGCACGACGACCGCCACCGCGATGCAGGCGACGATCTCCTCGAACTGGTCGACGAACCAGGCGAACCCGCGCCGTTCCGGCACAGCAGGCGCCGCGTCCGGTCCGGTCACTTCTTCAGCGCGTTCAGCACCGTCTCGTGCAGGCCCGGCGTCCACTTGGGGAAGGCCTTGTAGACCGGGCTGGTGATCTTCTGGAAGGCGGCGATGTCGACGTCCGTCACGAAGGTCACGCCGGCGGCCTTGAACTTCGAGATGTAGTCGTCCTGCAGCGCGAGCGTCAGGCGGGTCTGCTCGACGCCGGCCTTGAAGCCTTCCTCGAGCAGCACCTTCTGCACGTCGGCCGGCAGCTTGTTGAAGTAGTTGATGTTCATCGGCCACATCACGAACGCGGTGAAGTGGCCGGTCGTGGAGATGATCTTGCGGGTCTCCTGCAGCTTGGAGCCCCACAGCGACCCGAGCGGCGCCTCGGCGCCGACCACGACGTTCTGCTGCAGCGCGTTGTAGACCTCTGACCACTGGACCGTGGTCGGGCGCGCGCCCATCGCCTTGAAGGTCTCGATCCACATCGTGTTGGGCGGCACGCGCACGGTCATGCCGGCCATGTCCTCGGGCTTGCGCACCGGCTTGTCAGCGATCAGGTGACGCTGGCCGAAGAAGCCGTTGGCCATGATCATCTTGAAGCCGGCCTGCTCGAGCCGCTTCTCGACGCCCTTGTACCAGTCGGAGGCGAGCAGCTTGTCGTAGTCGGCCGGGTCCTTGATCAGGTAGGGCCCGTTGAGCACGCCGATGTCCGGCACGAAGTCGGACATGTAGCCGGGGTCGGTGATGTTCATCACGTTCGCCCCCTGCCGGATCATCTCGTTGACCTCCTTGCCCGGCCCGAGCTGCTCGCCCGGGAAGACCTGGATCTGCACCCGGCCGTTGGTGCGGGCCGCGACGTTCTTCGCGAAGAACTCGGCGGCCTGGTGCGCCGGCTCGCTGGTCGACAGCGAATGGGCGAAGCGGATGCGGATCTGGTCCTGCGCGGCGGCCGGCAGCGCGATGCCGGCGGCCAGGGCGAAGGCGAGTGCGACGGCGGTGCGGCGCGGTGCGGACGGTGTGTTCATGGTCTCCCCCTGTTATCGCGGCGCATCGTGTCGCCGTGTCGTGTTCGATCCGTCCGGGCCGCGCCCGGACGGTTCAGCGTGCGATCGTGTCGCCGAGCTTGCCACCTTTGGCGGCGCCTGCGTACAGGATCTTCAGTTGCCGGTCGACGATGTCGGCGTGCCGCGCCACCGCGTCCGGATGCATCTGGGCCTCGGGCGCCGGCTCCAGGTCGAAGTGGCCATGCCGATCGGTGCCGCGCACGAGCATAGCGCTCTCGCGCGGGCCGTTCACCTGGCGTACGTGGGTCGGGATGTAGCGGATCGCGAAGCCGACGCGCCGGTAGTCGGCGGTGTTGGGCTCCGAGCCGTGGAAGATCAGTACGTGGTGCAGCGACATCTGTCCGGGCGCGAGCACCACCGGGACCACGTCCTCGGGCTTCACCTCGACGGCGATCTCCTGGCCGCGCGACAGCAGGTTGCGCTCCGCGAAGGTGTCGAGGTGCTCGACCGGGCGCGTCTGCGTGCCCGGCACGACCTGCATGCAGCCATTCTCGGGCACCGACGGCGTGAGCGCGACCCAGGCGGTCACCACGTCCGGCGAGGACAGGCCCCAGTAGGTGCCGTCCTGATGCCAGGACACGTAGGACGGGTCGTGCGCGTTCTTGGCGAAGAACTGGGCGCTCCAGCAGAGCAGGTCCGGGCCGAGGACGTCCTCGACGGCGTCGAGGATCCGCGGATCGCGCACGAGGTCCGCCATCCACGGGTAGAGCAGGTGCGGCTTCTGGTTGATCCGCGGGGGCAGGCGCCCGCCGTGCTCGGCCTCGGCGGCCTGCAGTCGGGCGAGCAGCGCTGCGGCCTCGTCCGGCGGCATCACGTCGATGGGGAACTGGATACCGTCGCGCCGATAGGCATCGACCTGCGCGTCTGTGAGGACCTTACCCAACTTGCGTCTCCCCGGGCCGCTCCGGGCCCCTGCGCGTGCCGGCACCGGTGGCGGCTGCGATTTTCATACCTGAAGCGCAGTTTCACCCCTAAAATCAGCCTATGTCAAGGAAGCCGCCTTCCGCCGCCCCCGACGTGGTCCCGACGCGCCGCGGCGCGCTGCCGACAGCCGCGCCGCGCCGCGCCGGCAGGGCGGGCTCGGGGGGCTCGGCGGCCGCGGGCGCTGCGCGCTACCAGGCCCCGGCGCTCGAGAAGGGGCTCGACATCGTCGAGCTGCTTGCAGGCGAGCCCGAGGCGCTCACGCAGAACCAGATCGCGCAGCGCCTGGGCCGCTCGGCGAGCGAGATCTTCCGGATGCTCGAGGTCCTCGAGCGGCGCGGCTGGATCGCGCGCAGCGCCGAGGGCGCCTATGCGACCACGCTGACGCTGTTCGAGCTCGCCCACCGCCAGGCGCCGGTCAACCGGCTGCTGTCGGCGGCGCTGCCCGAGATGCGGTTGCTCGCGCGCCGGACCGGCCAGTCGAACCACCTCGTGGTGTACCGCGAGCGCCGGATCCTGGTGCTCGCGCAGGTCGACAGCCCCGGGTCGATGGGCTTCTCGGTCCGCCAGGGCGCGCATTTCCCGTTCCGCACCGACCGCACGTCGGCGCGCGTGCTGACCGCCTTCCAGCAGCCGGCGCGGCGCGCCGAGCTGACCGCCGAGCTGCTCGATGGGGATCCGGCCCCGCCATCGCGCGAGTCGCTCGAGCGCAACCTGGACACCATCCGGCGGCGCGGCTGGGAGCAGCGCCGCAGCGACACGCTGCCGGGCATCACCGACATCTGCTTCCCGATCCTCGATCGTCACGGCGACGCGATCGCGACGCTGCTGCAGACCTATCTCGCGCATCGCGACCTGACGGTGACGGTGGCCGACGCGCGCCAGATGCAGGCCGGGTCGGTGGCCACGATCTGCGCGCGCCTGGGCGCACCCGGCGCTCAGCCGCCGCCGGCGTAGCCCAGCTGGCGCCAGGCCTCGAAGACCACCACCGCGACCGCGTTCGAGAGATTCAGGCTGCGGTTGCCGGGGCGCATCGGCAGCCGTAGCCGTCGCGCCGGCGGGATCTGCCCGACCACCTCGGCCGGCAGTCCGGCGCTCTCCGCGCCGAACACCAGCCAGTCGTCCTCGCGGAACGCGACCCGCGACGGGCCGATCGTGCCCGCGGTGGTGAGTGCGAACGTGCGCTGCGGATCGGGCCGGGCATCGCGCAGCAGCGACGACCAGTCGCGATGCACCGTCAGGGGCGCCCACTCGTGGTAGTCCAGGCCGGCGCGCCTGAGCCTGGCGTCGTCCAGCTCGAAGCCCAGCGGCTCGACCAGGTGCAGTCGCGCGCCGGTGTTCGCGCACAGCCGGATCACGTTGCCGGTGTTCGGGGGGATCTCGGGGTGGACGAGTACGACATTGAACATCGGCACGCAGTCTAAGGCCTGGCGGGCGGCCCGCAAGGCGGCGCGGGCGGCGTCGGCCAGTCGGCCGGCCGGTCAGTCGGCCCGCGCCACCACCAGCGCGACGACCGACGCGGCGCCGGCGCGCCGCAGCGCGCGCGCGGCCTCGGAAAGGGTGCTTCCGCTGGTCATCACGTCGTCGACCAGGCCCACGCGCAGGCCGTCGAGGCCCTGGTCGCAGGCGAAGCAGCCCACCAGGTTGCGGCGCCGGTCGGCCAGCCCCAGCCCGGCCTGCGCAGGCGTCTCGCGGACCCGCAGCAGGCGGCGCGGGTGGACCGGCAGCGGCGCGGCGAGCGCGGCCGACATCGCCCGGGCCATCTCGAGCGCCTGGTTGAAGCCGCGCTGCGCGAGCCGGGCCGCGCCGAGCGGCACCGGCACCAGGCAATCGAGCGGCGGCGCGTCGGGAGCGCCCAGCCAGCTGGCGGCCAGCACCTCGCCGAGCGGCCGCGCCAGACCCAGCTGGCGCCCGAACTTCATCGAGGTCACCAGCCGGTCCAGGGGCGGCGCGTAGTCGGCCGCGGCCAGGGCCCTGTCGAAGGGCAGGTCGGCCTCGGCGCAGGCCAGGCAGGCGCCCTGCACGGGCAGCGCGCAGCGCGCGCAGCGGACGCGCCGGGCGCCAGGCATCGCCTGCAGGCAGCCCCCGCACAGGCCGGGGAAGGCCCCGGGCGCGAGACCCGCGCCGCACAGCGCGCAGGCGCGCGGTGCGAGGTGATCGAGCCAGCCGTCGAGACGGCGTCGCAGGGTGCGCTGCAGCCCCGCCAGGGTGATCGGAGTCATGCCGCAAGGCTAACGCCTGCGCCCGTATACTCGAGCCGGTATGCCCGAGCCTTCAGACCTAGACCGTTCGGCCGTGCGCCGGCAGTTCGATCGTCGCTCGGCGCGTCAGGATCCGGCCGAGTTCCTGCTTCGCGAGGTCGAGCGGCGCATGTTCGAGCGGCTCGACCTGGTTCGTCTCGAGCCGTCTCGGATTCTCGACGTCGGTTGCGGACTCGGCGACGGTGTGCGGCGCCTGCGAGCCCGCTGGCCGCAGGCCGAGGCGCTCGGCATCGACCTGTCGCCGCGCCGCGTCGCGCAGGCCCGGGCGCTGGACCGGCCCGGCCTGGGCGCCTGGGCGCAGGGCCTCGCGCGGCGGCTGACCGGACGCGGCGGCGTGCCTGCCCCCGCCGGCCCGCTGGCCCGCTATCTCGTCGGCGACGCCCACCGGTTGCCGCTGGCCGACGCCAGCGCCGACCTGGTCTGGTCCAACCTCGCCTTCCACTGGTTCGATGACGTCCCGGCCGCGATCGACGAGTGGTACAGGGTGATCCGTCCCGAGGGCCTGCTGATGTTCAGCGCGTTCGGGGTCGACTCGCTCGCCGAGCTGCGCCGGGCCGGTGTGGCGCTGCCGGCGCTGCCCGACCTGCACGACATCGGTGACGCGCTGATCGCTGCCGGATTCGCCGATCCGGTCATGGACGTCGAGCGCCTCACCGTCACCTGGACCGACCCGGCGCGCATGCTCGCCGAGCTCCGCGCCCTGGGCGGGGATGCTCGCCGCGGCCGCCCGCTCGGGCTCGCCACGCCGCGCCGTCGTGACCGTGCGCTCGCCGCCCTGGCATCGCGCCTGCGCGCCGGCGACCCCGCGGCGGCGCTGTCGACGAGCGTCGAGCTCGTCTACGGCCACGCCTGGTGCGGTGCCCGCAAGAAACGCCCGGACGGCTACGCCCCCGTCGAGTTCCGGACCCGGGTGCGTCGTGCCCGCTGATCACGCGGGCTACGTCGTTCGTTGCATCGAGAGTGAGCGCTCGCCTTTGGGTATCGCCGACGCGGCTGTCGCCAGGCGCGTTGCCGTCGGTCCGACTGTTGCGCCGCAGCAGCGGGGCGCCTGCTTGCTGGGCATCGGGCCGAGCGCCTATAATTGGGCGTTGCGCCTGATGCACTGCCCAAAGCCGTTCCCGATGCAGTATCCGTGGATCCATGTCTCTTCAGCGCAACAGCAGGAGTGGCTGCTCAAACGCAACTGCTCGCTCGCTCCGCGCCAGCTGGCACTGATCTTCGCGTCGCTCGCGACGGTCTGCCTGGCGATCGCAGCGGTGTTCACCGCGCGGGGGGCCTGGGTCGTGCTGCCGTTCGCCTGCATCGAGGTGCTGGCCCTCGGCGCCGCGTTCTTCATTTACGCGCGGCATGCAGCCGACTACGAGCGAATCGTGCTGTGCCGGGACTGCCTCCTCGTGGAGACCTGCCGGGCGGAGCGCCTGCGCCGCGAGGAGTGCACGCCTGCGTGGACGCGAGTGGAATACACGGGCACGAAGCGGGAATTGATCGGCCTGGTCGCAAAAGGGCGGAGGATCGAGGTCGGGCGGTTCGTACCCGAATCCGACCGCCCCGATCTGGCCAGACAGTTGCGGGTGCAGTTGCAGGGAATTCGACCTTGATTCTTGGTGAGAGCATGGCACGGCAAACGAGCAAGCACGGGGCACGGACTCTGACGCAGGCGCTGGCCGCCGTAGGGGGCGTGCTGGGCGCAGGCATGGCCTGGGCCGTCAACGACATGCCCGGCGGGCCCGGCGTCAACCAGCTCAACCTGACGCAGGGTGTGACCCGGATCGCCGCCGACCAGTGGTGGATCCACAATCTGCTGATGATCGTGTGCCTGGCGATCTTCGTCGCGGTCTTCGGGGTGATGTTCTACTCGATGTGGGCGCACCGTAAGTCCCGCGGCGCCAAGCCGGCCGATTTCCATGAGAGCACCGCCGTCGAGATCGCCTGGACGATCGTGCCCTTCCTGATCGTGGTGGGCCTCGCGATCCCGGCCACCAGCATGGTGATCGAGCAGAAGGACACCTCTCAGGCCGATCTGACCATCAAGGCGACCGGCTATCAGTGGAAGTGGGGCTACGAATACCTGAAAGGCGAGGGCGCAGGCGTGTCCTTCCTGTCGGGCCTGTCGACCCCGCAGGCCCAGATCCAGGGCCTCGAGCCCAAGTCCGATACCTACCTGCTCGAGGTCGACTACCCGCTGGTGGTTCCGGTCGGCCAGAAGATCCGCATGGTCGTCACCGCCAGCGACGTGATCCATGCCTGGATGGTGCCGGCCTTCGGCGTCAAGCAGGATGCGATTCCCGGCTTCGTGCGCGACACCTGGTTCCGTGCCGAGAAGGTCGGCACCTTCCGCGGCGCCTGTGCCGAACTCTGCGGCAAGAACCATGCGTTCATGCCGATCGTCGTCGAGGTCAAGAGCCAGGAGGACTACCGCGTCTGGGCCGACGGCAAGAAGAAGGAGATGCTGGCCAAGGCCGACGACCCCAACAAGGAGTGGCAGGTCGCCGACCTGACCGACCGGGGCCAGAAGGTCTACGCAGCCAACTGCGTTGCCTGCCACCAGGCCACCGGCAAGGGTGTGCCCGGCGCGTTCCCGGCGCTCGAGGGGTCCAAGGTCGTGCTCGGCAAGCAGGACGACCAGATCGCCCTGCTGCTCAACGGCAAGCAGGGCACCTCGATGGCGTCCTACAAGCAGCTGAGCGACGTGGAGTTGGCGGCGGTCGCCACCTACACCCGCAATGCCTGGGGCAACAAGGCCGAGGACAACGTCGTGCAGCCGCTGGACTTCAAGTCCTCGCGCAAGTGACCGGGCATCCCCCGAGCCACCGCCAGTCAGTCGCCGAAGAGATCGAGATCAGGAGCAGTCGATGAGTGCAGTTCTGGACCACCATGCCGGCCACGACGACCATGCGCACGACCATCCGACCGGATGGCGCCGCTGGCTCTTCGCCACCAACCACAAGGACATCGGCACGATGTACCTGTGGTTCAGCTTCGTCATGCTGCTGTCGGGCGGCGTGCTCGCGCTGACGATCCGCGCCGAGCTCTTCCAGCCCGGCCTGCAGTACGTCCAGCCGGAGTTCTTCAACCAGCTGACCACCATGCACGGCCTGATCATGGTGTTCGGCGCGATCATGCCGGCCTTCGTCGGGTTCGCGAACTGGCAGGTCCCGCTGATGATCGGCGCGGCCGACATGGCCTTCGCGCGGATGAACAACTTCAGCTTCTGGCTGCTGCCGCCGGCGGCGCTGCTGCTGGTGGGCTCGTTCTTCGTGCCGGGCGGCGCCACCGCAGCCGGCTGGACCCTGTACGCGCCGCTGTCGGTGCAGATGGGCGTCGGCATGGACATGGCGATCTTCGCGATCCACATCCTGGGCGCGTCGTCGATCATGGGTTCGATCAACATCATCACCACCATCCTCAACATGCGCGCCCCCGGGATGACGCTGATGAAGATGCCGCTGTTCGTCTGGACCTGGCTGATCACCGCCTACCTGCTGATCGCCGTCATGCCCGTGCTGGCCGGCGCGATCACGATGGTGCTGACCGACCGCCATTTCGGCACCTCGTTCTTCAACGCGGCCGGCGGCGGCGACCCGGTGATGTACCAGCACATCTTCTGGTTCTTCGGGCACCCCGAGGTCTACATCATGATCCTGCCGGCCTTCGGGATCGTGAGCGAGATCATCCCGACCTTCTCGCGCAAGCGCCTGTTCGGCTACAGCTCCATGGTGTACGCGACCGCGTCCATCGCGATCCTGTCGTTCATCGTGTGGGCGCATCACATGTTCACCACCGGCATGCCGGTGACCGGCCAGCTGTTCTTCATGTACGCGACGATGCTGATCGCGGTGCCCACGGGCGTGAAGATCTTCAACTGGGTGGCCACGATGTGGCGCGGCGCGATGACCTTCGAGACGCCGATGCTGTTCGCGATCGGCTTCATCTTCGTGTTCACCCTCGGCGGCCTGACCGGCATCATCCTGTCGGTCGCACCGCTCGACATCCAGCTGCACGACACCTACTACGTGGTGGCGCACTTCCACTACGTGCTGGTCGCGGGTTCGCTGTTCGCGCTGTTCGCGGGCACCTACTACTGGCTGCCCAAGTGGACCGGCCACATGTACGACGAGAAGTGGGGCCAGTTCCACTTCTGGGCGTCGATGATCACCTTCAACATCACCTTCTTCCCGATGCACTTCCTCGGGCTGGCCGGCATGCCGCGCCGCTACGCCGACTACCCGATGCAGTTCGCCGACTTCAACATGGTGGCCTCGATCGGCGCACTCGGCTTCGGCCTGTCGCAACTGGTCTTCCTCGCCGTCATCCTCAAGTGCATCCGTGGCGGCAAGCCCGCCACCGCGCAGGTGTGGGAGAGCGCGCAGGGCCTGGAGTGGACGTTGCCGTCGCCGGCGCCATACCACTCCTTCGAGACGCCCCCGACGGTCAAGTAAGCCCGACGGCGACGCTGCTTCCGATGACCCCGCAGGCTGCCATGTCCGAGCAACGGCCCACGACGCCCCACCGGCGCTCCAACATCCGGACGGCGCTCGTTCTGCTCTCGATCGCCGCGGTGTTCTTCGCCGGGGTGATCGCCAACCGGGTGTTCTTCGGATGAGCGGCGGGCAGCCGGGCGCGGACCGCGCCCGCTTCAACCGGCACACGCTGGGCAAGCTCGTGCTCCTGGCCGGGCTGATGTTCGGGTTCGGCTTCGCGATGGTCCCGATCTACAAGAAGATCTGCGAGGTCACGGGCGTCAACTTCCTGACCAAGGCCGACCACAGCGCGCAGGCGTTCGCCCGGAACACCCAGGTCGACACCTCGCGCAAGGTGACGGTCGAGTTCGATGCCAACCACCACGGTCCGTGGCGGTTCCGCCCGGAGAAGCGCTCGGTCGAGGTCCATCCGGGCGAGTTGGTGACCATCGGCTACGAGCTGGTGAACACGCAGCAGCGCGACACCACCGGCCAGGCGATCCCGAGCTACGCGCCGCAGGTGTCCGCCCAGTACTTCCGCAAGCTCGAGTGCTTCTGCTTCAAGCAGCAGGCGCTCGGTCCCAACGAGACCCGGCGCTTCCCGGTGGTGTTTGTCGTCGACCCGATGCTTCCGCGGGACGTCACGACGATCACGCTGTCCTACACCTTCTTCGAGCTGGGCGCGGGCGCCCAGTCGCAACTCGGCGCCGCGCGCGACGAGCGCGGCGGATGATGCGGCGTGGCGCCCCCAGGTCCGGCCCGCAAGGCCACGCTTCTGGACACGGTCAAGGCCGTGGCCTCCTCGTTCTTCGGGGTGCGCGGCAGCCGGGCGCACGAGAAAGACATGTCGAGCCTGAACCCGATCGTGGTGATCGGTGTCGGCATCGCGCTGGCGGCGGCCTTCGTGGCCACGCTGATCACGATCGTCAGGCTGGTGGTCCGTTGACCGTCGCCCGACCGGAACCATACGGAATCGTCAGGGAGAATCCACAATGAGCGCAGGCGCGCACGCTTCGGCACCGTACTACTTCGTGCCGGCACCGTCCCAGTGGCCGATGGTCGGCGCCATCTCGATGCTCTTCGCTGGGTTCGGCGCCGTGGGTACCGTCAACGGGCTGTCGTGGGGGCCCTGGGCGCTGCTGGTGGGCTTCGCGGTGCTCTTCTACATGCTGCTCGGCTGGTTCGGCGTCGTCGCCGGCGAGTCCGAGGCCGGCCGCTACAACGAGCGGGTGGACACCTCGTTCCGCTGGAGCATGGCCTGGTTCATCTTCTCCGAGGTGATGTTCTTCGCGGCGTTCTTCGGCACGCTGTTCTACGCGCGGACCATCACGATGCCGTGGCTCGGCGACCTGGACCACAAGCAGTTCCTGTGGCCGGACTTCAGCGCCGCCTGGCCCAACCTCGGGCCGGCCGGCGTGGTCGACGCCTTCCAGACCATCGGCCCCTGGCCGATTCCCACGATCAACACGGCCCTGCTGCTGGCCTCGGGCGTGACGCTGACCATCGCCCACCATGCGCTGAAGGACGACCGCCGCGGCGCCCTGAAGTTCTGGCTCGCCTGCACGATCGCGCTCGGTGCGATCTTCATGGTGCTGCAGGGCTACGAGTACCTGCACGCCTACCGCGACCTGAACCTGAAGCTGTCCTCGGGCATCTTCGGCTCGACCTTCTTCCTGCTGACCGGGTTCCATGGCTTTCACGTGACCATCGGCGCGATCATGCTGACGGTGGTGCTGATCCGGATCATGAAGGGTCACTTCACGCCCGAGCACCATTTTGCGTTCGAGGGGGCGGCCTGGTACTGGCACTTCGTCGACGTGGTCTGGCTGGGCCTGTACGTCATCGTCTACTGGCTCTGAGCGCCTGCGAGGGGAGGCCGACCGGCCGCCCTGAACGCGACCGGTGCGTTCGCGCCCGGGCGTTGTCAGTCTTTTCGTTCTCGCCGTCCGCCCCGTGCGTCCGTCGCGCCCGGCGGGCCGTCCCGACGGCACTTTCGGGCGAGTGGTGTGCAGGAATCCCGCTGGATCGTGCGCAAGCGCGACTTATTCCCCACCGGTGCGCCCCGCCGTTCCTATACTCAGCGCTGAAGTGTCCTGCCATTCGGCGCGGCGGTCGTTGCAGAGGGAATCCGAGTCTTCATGGCTGTGCGAATCGTCTTCGGGATCATGTCGGCGACGCAGTCCGGGGCGGTCGTCGACCAGCTCGCCGGGCTGCTGGCGCCGCATCGGGCCGTTGTGCACCATGATTTCGAGAAGAAGCCCGACTTCCGCGTCAGCGCCGCAAACATTGAGCTCATCCCTGATCCCAAGCTGACGGGCTGGGGCACCTGGGGGTTCTCGGAAGCGATCCTCCACACAATCCGTCACGCGCTGAAACACGGCGACTTCGACTATTTCCAGCTTCTCAGCCCGACTTGTCTGCCGATTCGTCCGCTTGCCGAGTACGAGGCTTTTCTCACTTCCGACCGCGCGGACGCCCATGTCGACCTGATCGCAGTCGATCGGGACGACGATACGCTGATGACGTTCGGGTATCGAACCTACCTTCCCAGTCATTCTCTGCGCTTCCGATTGCTACGGCGGATGAGGTCCTGGTATTTCGGCGACGATTCGGACCTCGTTCAGACGCGATCGCTGTCCATGTTGAGGCGACGCGACGAAGACAGTCGCAAGAAGGCCTCACTTGGTGGGCGAGCGAGCCTTGTCATTACCAAGCTTGCTGCCGGGGGCCAGCTCGGGACCCACCCGTTCGGCCCCAATCTGAGACCCATGATCGGGGGCACGTTCTTCGGGGCCAGGCGGTCGGTCTGCGAATACCTCGCGCAGATGAGCGAGGACGAGCAGGCGCTGGCGTTCTTCAGAGAGTTGAAGGTCGTCGATGAAACGCTGTTTGCGACGCTGCTTGCCAACTCCGGTTTCGAACTAAATGCCTCCAATCACGCGATCAACGACTTCAACGAAGCCGGCAATCCGCGGTGGATAGAAGCCGCCGATCTCGACCGCCTGTTCACGACCGGACGCTTCTTCGCTCGTAAGTTCGTCGACGACCCGGAAGCAGACACACGCCACAGGGCCATCGCGCGTGTCCGTATGCCGCCTGACCTTGCTGCAGTGACCAAAGCGATATCCTGCGTTCGGGCGGACGCCACGTCCGAGACCGCTTCCTCGAAATCCTCGACGAGTGTCCATCGGACCGTGTCGGCAGCCTCGAGATCCAAGACCCCGATCGTCTTTGGCTTGATGTCGGCGCAGCAGCCATCGGCCACGGTCGCGCAACTGCTCGATGCCGTGAACCCGTATCCCGTCGTCGTCCATCACGACTTCACGAAGAGGCGGGAATTCAACGTCACCGCCCAGAACGCGATACTCGTTCCCGATCCGAAGGTCACGGGATGGGGGACGTGGGGATTCGTCGAGGCGATCTTTCGCACGGTCGAGTACGCGCTGGAGCGCTACGATTTCGACTACTTTCAACTACTCAGCCCAACCTGCCTTCCGATCCGTCCGCTGAGCGATTTCGAAGAGTTCGTGCGTACCGACCCGGCCGAAATTCATGCAGACATGATGTCGCTCGATACCGATGACGACATCCTGATGACGTTCGGGTATCGGACGTTCATCTCAGGGACGACTCTCCGCTTCAAGATCTTGCAGCGTGCACGAAGCTGGTACTTCGGTGACGACTCCGATCTCGTTCAGCGGCAATCGTTGTCGATCCTCAAGCGTCGGTCAGGCCTGGCACGGAGCGGCCCATCGATCGGGGGTCGCGCCAGCTTGGCGCTCACGCGGATGCTCGCTGCAGGGAGGATCGGCGCTCATCCGTTCGGTCCCGCCCTGAGGCCGATGGTCGGCAGCACATGGTTCGGGGCGCGTCGTCATGTCTGCGAGTACCTTGTACGTGCCTCAAAGGAAAGCAGCGGTCTGGCCTTCTTCCAGAATCTTCGGCTGGTGGACGAGATCTTGTTTCCGACGTTGCTGGGAAACTCCGGGTTCAAAATGGGCCCATCTAACCACGTCATCAGTCCATTCAATGATCGGGGCAATCCTCAATGGATCGACGACCTCGAGCTTGATTCGATGCTTGCGACCAAGCGGTTCTTTGCTCGCAAGTTTCCGGAAGATACCTCGTCTCCCGTTCGTCTCCGGGCGCTCGAGCCGGTGATGCCGCTTGCAGCGACTATTCGCTGACCGACACCTATGCCGATTTCCGAGTGTCACGTCATTGAGATTCCGCGCCACACTGATCCGCGAGGCAGCCTCAGTGTGCTGGAGTCTCAGATCCACGTACCGTTCGACATCCGGCGCGTGTACTACCTTTATGACGTGCCTGCTGGAAAGGTGCGCGCGGCGCACGGGCACAAGCGACTGCAGCAGTTGATGGTTGCGATGTCAGGCGCCTTCGATGTGCAGGTTGACAATGGATTCGAGCGGCGCTCGTTTAGGCTGGACCGCCCTGATCGTGGGCTCTACATTCCGCCTGGCATGTGGCGCGACCTCGGCAGCTTCTCGGGTGGCGCAGTGTGCATGGTGCTGGCGTCGGAGCTCTACGACGAGAGCGACTACCTGCGCGACTACGACGCATTCCTGGCCTATGCGAGGGGCTCACGATGACCGGCCCGGTACCTTTCCTGGATCTTCACGCGGCCTACGACGAACTGCGCGCCGAGATCGACGCGGCGGTGGCCGGCGTGCTGCAATCGGGCCACTACATCGGCGGACCCGAGGTCGAGCGCTTCGAGGCGGCCTTTGCGCGGCACTGCGAGGCCGATGCGTGCATCGGCGTGGGCAACGGGCTGGACGCGCTCCACCTGGCGCTGGTCGCATTGGGTGTCGGGCGCGGCGACGAGGTGATCGTCCCGTCCAACACCTACATCGCGACCTGGCTCGCGGTCGCCCAGGTCGGTGCGGTGCCGGTGCCGGTCGAGCCCGATCCGGCCACCTTCAACATCGACCCCGCCCGGATCGAGGCCGCGATCGGGCCGCGCACGCGAGCGGTGATCCCGGTACACCTGTACGGCCAGCCGGCCGACCTCGATCCGATCATCGCGGTCGCCCGCAGGCACGGGCTGAAGGTCATCGAGGACGCCGCGCAGGCGCAGGGCGCGCGCTATCGGGGCCGGCGCATCGGCGCCCACGGCGACGCGGTCGCATGGAGCTTCTATCCCGGCAAGAACCTCGGCGCCCTAGGCGACGCGGGCGCGATCACCACCTCCGATCCGGCCCTCGAGAAGCGCCTTCGGATGCTGCGCAACTACGGCTCGAGCGTGAAGTACGTGCACGAGCTGCGCGGCTTCAATTCGCGGCTGGACCCGATCCAGGCCGCCGTGCTGCGCGTGAAGCTCGAGCGCCTGGACGAATGGAATGCGCGCCGCGCACGGATCGCGGCGACCTATCGCGCCGGCCTTGCGGGCTGCGGGCTGGTGCTGCCGGCGGTGCCCGAATGGGCCGATCCGGTGTGGCATCTGTTCGTGGTGCGCCACCCCGACCGCGACGGCCTGCAGCGGCGGCTCGAGGCGGCCGGCGTGGCCACGCTGATCCACTATCCCACCGCGCCGCACCGCCAGGGCGCCTTCCGGGACATGGCCGGGCTGTCGCTGCCGATCAGCGAGCGGATTCACGAGCAGGTGCTCAGCCTGCCCATCGGTCCGCAGATGTCGGCCGCCCACGTCGAGCGCGTGCTAGAGGCGGTGCGCGGGGCGGTCCGCGAGGCTGCGCCCGAGCCGCAGGCCGCCCGCGGCTGATCGGCGGGCTGCAACCGGGCCGGCGTGCGTCAGCGCACGCCGATCGGCACGCCGTGGCTCTGGATCCAGCCGAGCTGGTGCGCGACGAGCAGGAACACGAACAGGCCGATCGACAGGCCGACACGCACGCCGAGCGCACGCACGGTGTTCCGCGTGCGGCCCTTGTCGCGCATCATGAAGAACAGCGCCGACACCAGGCTGCCGATGATCGCGAGGAATGCCAGGGCAATGACGATTTTCACGAAGACGAGTATCTCACGCCGGCCCGCCGGGTCAGCCCGTTGACCGCCCGCCAGACCCTGCGCCGGCGACTGGCCCCGACGCTCGCGGCCGCGGCAGTCATGGCGCTGACCGTGGCGCTCGGCAACTGGCAGCTGCGCCGGGCCGACGAGAAGGCCGCGCTGCAGCAGGCGCGCGACGCGGCCCTCGCGCTGGCGCCGGTGACGCTCGACGGGGCGCCGCTGCAGCCGGCCGAGCTCGACGGCCGGCGCGTCTCGGTGCAGGGCGTCTTCGACCCGGCCCACACCATCTTCCTGGACAACCGCACCCGCAACGGCGTGGCCGGCTTCCACGTGCTCGCGCCGCTGCGCATCGCGCGCCCGGCCGCCGACGGTGCGCCGCCGCCGCACGTGCTGGTGCTGCGCGGCTGGATCGCCCGGGACCCGGTGGCTCGGGCCCGGCTGCCGCCGCTGCGCACGCCCGAGGGGCCGGTGCGCATCGAGGGGCTCGCGCTCGCCGACCTGCAGCAGCCGATCGTGCTCGGCGACGCCGCCTCGGGCGCCGGCGCCGGCGCCGACGACATGCGGATCTGGCAGCATTTTGGGTTCGATGCGTACCGGCGCTGGTCGGGGTTGTCGGTGCAGCCGCTCCTGGTGCGCCAGACCTCGGCGCTGGACGACGGGCTGGCGCGCGACTGGGTGCAGCCCGGCGCCGGCGTCGATCGGCACCGTGGCTATGCGTTCCAGTGGTACGCGCTCGCCGCGGCGACGCTGGCGGCGTGGCTCTGGTACGTGCTGCTCAGGCGGGGGCCGCGCTCGCCGGGATCCTGAACGGCAGGGGCGCCGGGCAGGTCGCGGCATCGTCGGGGCCGACGCGGCGCTGCCACCACTGCCCCTCGAAGCCGTCGGAATCGCGCCGCTCGTAGTCGCGCGCAAGCCAGGCGTCGAGCACCGCAGTCTCCGCAGGGAGCCGGCGGAGGAAGTCGCGGTGCTCGTTGCCGTCGAAGTAGACCAGGTCGGGGCGCGCCGCCTGCAGTTCCGCCGGCAGGCGGCGCATCTGCGCGGGCAGGAAGGCGCCGAACCACAGGCCGTGCGTGGGGATCGCCTGGCGCAGACCGGTGGCACGCTCCACGCCGGCCTGGTCGCCGATCGCGTAGACGGTGCCGCAGGGCGTGCGGGCGGCCTGCGCCACCCGCTGCGCGATGGCCAGCGCCTCGACCTCGATGCGCGGCTTGGGCCAGTCGGGGTCGCGCAGCAGGCGCTGGCCGAAGCGCGCGCCGTGGGCCAGCAGCGCCACTGCGGCGAGCGCCAGCACGAGCCGCGACAGGTTGCGGTCGGCGGGCCGCGCGAAACCGGCGGGTTCCGGGCGGGCGAGGCCCAGCGCGGCGAGCAGCCCGATCGGCCATGCGATCAGGTCCATGTGGGTGTCCCACCACGAGAACCGCTGCAGGACGATCATCGCGAGGCCCACGACTACCCAGCCCAGGCAGGCCGAGAGCAGCAGCGTATCCGGGCCGGCGCGACGCCGCCGCAGCGTGCGCCAGGCGTAGAGCGCGACCGCCGGCAGCAGCAGCCCGACCGTGACCGCCAGCCAGCGCAGCGCGCCGATCAGCATTGCAGGCTTCTGCATCTCGACCTGCTGCATCACCTGGCTGGAGTAGCCGAACATCGTCCACAGGAACTCGGGCATCGCGCCGCGCACCTGGAAATAACCGAAGACCGGCGCCCACACGCAGGCAAAGCCGACCAGGCTCAGCCCGATCGCGGCGACGCCGCGGACGACCGAGATCTCGCCGCGCGCGAGACGCCAGATCAGGCCGGCCGCGATGATCGTCGCGGCCACCGGCGCGAGCACCGCCTTGAGGGCCGAGACCACGCCGGTCAGCGCGCCCGCCGCGACCCAGCGCCAGCGGCGCCCGGCAACGGTGGCCGGCTCGATCAGGCAGAGCAGCAGCAGGGCCGACAGCGGCAGCCCCATCAGCGCCTCGACCTGCGCCGGGCGTTCGGAGTTGGTGCGCAACAGCGCGATGCCGACCGTGAGCACCGGCGCGAGCAGCCAGGCGTTGGTGCGCGGCGCGACGATCCGGCAGATCGCGGACGCGACGCCGGCGCCGGCGCCGAGCCACAGCGCATAGGCGAGGCGGGCGGCCGGCCAGCCGTCGCCGAAGAGGGCGCCGGCCACCGCGTACCAGGCGAAGATGCCGGGCTGCTTGTTGTCCCAGACGTCGCGGTACAGCGTCGCGCCGTCGCGGATCAGCCGGCCGTAGTGGACGAAGAGCCCCTGGTCGTTGCCGGCGCCCACCGGCCACAGCGCGAGCACGGCCACCGCGGCCGTTGCCACGGCGACCAGCAGCGCGGCGCCGAATCCCGTGCTCGCGTCGCCGCTCGCGGACCGCTGGCGGTCAGACGAGAGGACGAGGTCGGGTGCGACGCGCTTCATCGGATCAACCGCGCTTGCCCCAGGTGTAGAACGCCGAGGTCGCGAAATTCCAGACGGCGCCGACCAGGATGCCGCCCAGCGCTGCCGGCACCCAGCCCTGCCGATGGCTGAACAGGTACTCCGCGATGCCCACATTGGCGATCGCGCCCACGCTGCACACCAGCGCGAAGGTCGCCAGGCCCTTGACCATCTTCGCGCCGCGCAGGCGCCGGTCGCGGTAGGTCAGCATGTTGTTGACGAAGAAGTTGAACACCATCGCCACGCCGGTGGCCACCGCCTGGCCCACCGAGAATCGGGTGAGGCCCGACTGGAACACCGCCGCCAGCACCGCCATGTGCACCGCGACGCCCGCGCCGCCAATGAGCCCGAACGAGATGAAGCGCACCGGGATCCAGCGCCCGACGAGCTTGTCGAGCAGCAGCATCCCGTAGTCCCATGCGACCTGGTTGTCCAGCTTGCTCTCGCCGGCATGCCTCGCGCGGAACTGGAAGGGCACCTCGACGAAGCGCAGCGGCTGCTCGCTCGAGGCGAAGAGGTCGACCAGGATCTTGAAGCCCAGCGACGACAGCCCGCGCACCCGCGCCATGAACGCGTCGCGCCGGATCATGAAGAACCCGCTCATCGGGTCCTTGAGCTCCGCCGGTACCACCGTGCGGCTGAGCCGAGTCGCGAGCCGGCTGATCGAGGCGCGCTGCCCGTCCCATTGTCCGATGCCGCCGCCCGCCACGTAGCGGCTGCCGACGGCGATGTCGACCTTGCCCCCGCGCAGCGCCTGCAGCATCCGCGGCAGGATCGCCTCGTCGTGCTGCAGGTCTGCGTCCATCACCGCCACGTAGGGTGCGCTGGTGGCGAGCACGCCCTCGACGCAGGCCGAGGACAGCCCGCGCCGGCCGATGCGCTGGATCACGCGGACGCGAGGGTCGCGCTGGGCCAGCTGGCGTACTGTCGCCGCGGTCTCGTCGGGCGAGTCGTCGTCGACGAACACCACCTCCCAAGCCAGGCCGCGCAGCGTCAGGTCGAGCCGAAGTACCAGCTCCTCGACGTTGGCCGACTCGTTGAACGTGGGAACGACGATGGACAGCTCGGGCGCGGTGCCCGGTGTCGCGGATGGGGATGTGTCGGACGATGCCGCGGAGCCGATCGTCGACCAGAGTGAGCCGATCTCCGAAACGGGCACTGCGGCATTGACCGCGAGCGACTGCAACATGACCTCCGCGGCAGCGGGTGACTCACTCGATTCGGGGGGGGGCTCGACCGAGACTGCTGGGGGGCCGATCACGGTGTCTAACATTGGGCAATGGTGCCAGCTATCGCGTAACAATTGTGTGATCGATGTCGTCGGAGGCCTCCTGCGGCGTGTCGTTGGTCACGCGCCTTGCCCGGTCCGACCGGCCCGCGTCACCTCCCGCCGGCAGCAGGGCTTCGATCGCGACCGGACGCTATACTAAGAGGTCGCGCAGATAGGCCGTGGCGCATGCCTTCGTGCGGGTTTCGGGGCAATAGTTGGCAGCGCGTGCGGACGGCCCGGGCCACACTCTCGCCTGCTTCTCCCGCAACCCCGCACTGGAATCCTCGGCGTGATCCTCGTAACCGGCGGCGCAGGCTTCATCGGCTCCAACTTCGTTCTCGACTGGGTGCGCGCGACCGGCGAGCCGGTGGTCGACCTCGACCTGCTCACCTACGCGGGCAACCTCGAGAACCTGTCCGCGCTCGACGGCGATGGGCGCCACAGCTTCGTGCGCGGCGACATCTGCGATCGCGCGCTCGTCGAGGGCCTGCTGCGCGAGCACCGCCCGCGCGCGATCGTCCACTTCGCGGCCGAAAGCCATGTCGACCGCTCCATCCTCGGCCCCGAGGCCTTCCTGCGCACCAACGTTCAGGGCACCTTCGTGCTGCTCGAGGCGGCGCGCCAGTACTGGTCGGCGCTGCAGGGCGACGCGCGCGACGCCTTCCGCTTCCTGCACGTCTCGACTGACGAGGTCTACGGCTCGCTCCAGCCCGGCGCACCGGCCTTCGCCGAGACCCATCCGTTCGAGCCGAACAGCCCCTACAGCGCCTCCAAGGCGGCCTCGGACCACCTCGTGCGCGCCTGGCACCACACCTACGGGCTGCCGGTCGTCACGACCAACTGCTCGAACAACTACGGCCCCTACCAGTTCCCCGAGAAGCTGATCCCGCTGGTGATCACGCGCGCGCTGCGCGGCGAGCCGCTGCCGGTCTACGGCGACGGGCTGAACGTGCGCGACTGGCTCTACGTGGGCGACCACTGCGAGGCGATCCGCATGGCGCTCGCGCGGGGGCGCCTGGGCGAGACCTACAACGTCGGCGGCTGGAACGAGAAGTCCAACATCGAGATCGTGCGGACCGTATGCGCGCTGCTCGACGAGATGCGCCCGGATCCGGCGGGCCCGCGCGAGCGGCTGATCACCTACGTCAAGGACCGGCCGGGCCACGACCGGCGTTACGCGATCGATGCGCGCAAGATCGAAGCCGAGCTCGGCTGGCGCCCCGCCGAGACCTTCGAGACCGGCATACGCAAGACGGTGCGCTGGTACCTGGACCATGCCGACTGGGTCGAGGGCGTGACGTCCGGCCGCTATCAGGAATGGATGAAGCACAACTACGCGGGCCGCGAGGCGGTGACGAAATGACGACGCGAAAGGGAATTGTGCTGGCCGGCGGCTCCGGCTCCCGGCTGCATCCGTGCACGCTGGCGGTGTCCAAGCAGCTGATGCCGGTGTACGACAAGCCGATGATCTACTACCCGCTCGCGACGCTGATGCTCGCCGGCATCCGGGACATCCTGATCATCTCCACGCCGCAGGACACGCCGCGCTTCGAGCAGCTGCTCGGAGACGGCTCCAAATGGGGCGTGAACTTCTCGTTCGCCGTCCAGCCCTCGCCCGACGGCCTGGCCCAGGCTTTCCTGATCGGCGATGCGTTCATCGGCAACCACATGTCGGCGCTGGTGCTCGGCGACAACCTGTTCTACGGGCAGGACCTCGGGCGCGAGCTCGAGCGTGCCGCCGCGCGCACCGACGGCGCGACGGTCTTCGCCTACCCGGTCCAGGATCCCGAGCGCTACGGCGTGGTGGAGTTCGACGAGGCCGGGCGTGCGATCAGCCTCGAGGAGAAGCCGGCCAGGCCCAAGAGCCGCTACGCGGTCACCGGCCTGTACTTCTACGACCGCGACGTGGTGTCCATCGCGCGCGACCTCCGGCCCTCGCCGCGCGGCGAGCTCGAGATCACCGACCTGAACCGCGTGTACCTCGAGCGCGGCAAGCTCGACGTCCACGTGCTCAGCCGCGGGAGCGCGTGGCTCGACACCGGCACCCACGAGTCGCTGATCGATGCCGGCGTCTTCATCCAGACGGTCGAGCGCAGGCAGGGCCTGCGCATCGGCAGCCCCGAGGAGGTCGCCTGGCGCAAGCGCTGGATCGACGACGAGCAGCTCGCGCGGCTGGCCGCCGAGCTCGGCAAGAGCAGCTACGGCCAGTATCTGGCGCGCCTGCCGCAGGAACGGATCTTCTGAGGCCCTGGCGATGAAGGCAATCAAGACATCGATCGAAGGCCTGATCCTGCTCGAGCCGACCGCGTTCGGCGACGAGCGCGGCTTCTTCATGGAGAGCTACAACGCGCGCGTGTTCCGCGAGCTCACCGGCGCGAGCCCCGATTTCGTTCAGGACAACCACTCCCGCAGCGGCCGCGGCGTGCTGCGCGGCCTGCACTACCAGCTGAGCCAGGCGCAGGGCAAGCTGGTGCGCGTCGTGCAGGGCGCGGTGTTCGACGTCGCCGTCGACCTGCGCCGCTCGTCGGCCACCTTCGGGCGCTGGCACGGCGTGGAGCTCTCAGCCGACAACAAGCGCCAGTTCTGGGTGCCGGCCGGGTTCGCGCACGGCTTCCTGGTGCTGTCCGAGACGGCCGACTTCCTCTACAAGACTACCGACTACTACGCGCCCGAGCACGAGCGCTGCGTCGCCTGGGACGACCCGGCGATCCGCGTCGAGTGGCCCCTCGCCGGCGCCGAGCCGAAGCTGTCCGCGAAAGACCGCAGCGGCGTGCCGCTGGCGCAGGCCGAGGTGTTCGCGTGAGGATCCTTGTCACCGGCGCCCGCGGGCAGGTCGGCTGGGAGCTCGCGCGTGCGTTCCAGCCGCTGGGGGAGGTCGTTGCGCTAGACCGTTCGGGGGCCGACCTGTCCGATCCGCAGGGGCTGCGCCGGCTCGTGCGCGAGCTGCAGCCCGGGCTGATCCTGAACGCCGCCGCCTACACCGCCGTCGACCGCGCGGAGGACGACGAGGCGCTCGCCGCGCGCGTCAACGCCGAAGCCCCGGGCGTGCTCGCCGAGGAAGCGCGTCGCATCGACGCACTGATGGTCCACTATTCCACCGACTACGTGTGGGACGGCACCTCGACGCGTCCCTACCTCGAGACCGATCCCACCGCGCCCCTGAACGCCTACGGCCGCAGCAAGCTCGCCGGCGAACAGGCGATCGCGGCGGCGGGCGGTCGCTGGCTGGTGTTCCGCACCAGCTGGGTCTATGCCGAGCGGGGGGGCAACTTCCCGAAGACCATGCTGCGGCTGGCTGCCGAGCGCGACACGCTCGACGTGGTCGACGACCAGTTCGGTGCCCCCACCGGCGCGCGGCTGATCGCCGACGCCACCGCCCAGGCCGTCGCGCGCGCGCTGGCCGAGACACGGGCCGGCGATTTCGAGTCGGGCTTGTTCAACCTGGTCGCGGCCGGCAGCACGTCCTGGCGCGGGTTGGCGAGCGCCGTGATCGACGGCGCGCGCCGGCGCGGTCTGCCGGTGCGCGTGGCGCAGGTGGGCGGCATCCCCGCCGCCAAGTACCCGACACGGGCCCGGCGGCCCGTCAACTCGCGGATGTCGACCGCAGCGCTGACCGCACGCTTCGGGCTGACGCTGCCGCCCTGGGAGCGCGGCGTCGAGTTGCTGCTCGACGGCCTGGCCGAGGCGGCGAAACGGCCGAGCTAAGCGGCCGCATACGAGTCGGCGCGACGCTGGCGTATCGCTGCCGCCACACCCTGGGCATCGGTTCACCCCGACCTGTGGGGGGCTCCGGCGAAGATGTGTGCGGGCGCACGCGTACCCTGCCGGGGCGCTGCCGCCTCGACCCTGCGTGCGACGAGGCCGCGTGCGATCACTTCCGGCCGTACATCGGGACGAACATCCACATTTCGTCGACGCAAGCAGGAGCGTTTCACATGCGATCATTGCAGCTCGACGCGGCCGGTGATGCAGGTCACGCCGACGTGACCGGCTAGCCGCACAGAGGCGGCGTCGTGAGTCAGGCGGGGCGCTTCGACGGTGAATTAAGTCCTTGCAGCCGTGGCGCTCAGGTTCAGAATCCGCAGCATCCCGGGCAGCACCGGGTTCCAGGCATCCGAGGTCAAAGGCAATGGTGATTCAGCAGTTTCTGCGTGTACTGAAGGCGCGGTTCGGCGTGATCGCGCTCATCTTCCTCACGACGCTGGGTGCGACCATCGCCGTGAGCTTGCTGCTCACGAAGAAGTACGAGGCGTCCACCACGCTCGTCGTCGAGATCAAGAGCACCGATCCTGTTCTGGGTGGCGCGGTCATGATGCCGCAGACGATCCAGAGCTACCTGCGGAACCAGGCCGAGCTCATCCGCAGCGAGCGGGTGATGAACCGTGTGATCGACGACCTGGCGCTCGACAAGAACCCGAAGATGGTGGGCGCGGCCGCCGAGGACGGCGACGCGTCGGCCGGCTCGGTGCGAAGCCGGATCATGGATCACCTGACGAAGAAGCTCGGCATCGACCCGTCGCGCGAGGGCACGACGATCACCATCTCCTACGAGGGCCCGGATCCTGAGTTGACCGCCGCGATCGTCAACGCGTTCGCCCGCGCCTACGTCGATGCAGGCCTGCAGCTCAAGACCGAGCCGGCGGTTGCGTTCCGCAAGTGGTTCGAGACCCAGGCGAAGGCCTACCGCGAACGCGTCGAGGATGCGCAGAAGCGCCTATCGGCCGCCCAGCAGGCGAGCGGCATCCTGGCCAACGACGAGCGACTCGACGTCGAGGCCGCCCGCCTGAATGAGCTGTCGACGCAGCTGACGGTGATCCAGGGCGCGCTCGCCGAGAGCCGCTCGCGGGCCGGTGCCGCGTCGCGCAATGCCCAGTCGATGCCCGAGATCGTCTCCAACCCGCTGCTGCAGACGCTTGCCGCCGACCTCGGCCGTGCCGAGGCCCGGGTGCAGCAGCTGTCCGCGCGCCTCGGCTCCGCCCACCCCGAATACCAGGCGGCGCAGAACGAGGTCAACCAGCTCCGATCGCGCCTCGAGACCGAGATGAGCCGCGTCGGCGGGAGCATCGCGGCCGGCAACGACATCAACACCCGGCGCGAGGCGGAGGTGCGGACTCTGCTCGAGCAGCAGCGCGCAAAGGTCGCCAAGATCAAGGTGTCCCGCGACCAGCTCCAGATCCTGGAGCGGGAGGTGCAGGGCGCGCAGCGGGCGCTGGACCTGGTGGCCCAGCGCTACACCGAGACCAGCCTCGAGAGCCAGTCGCGCCAGTCGAACGTCAGCATCCTGACCGCGGCCGCCGTGCCCACCGTTCCGTCCCGGCCGCAGCCGCTGCTCAACTCGATCATCGGCGGGCTGCTGGGCCTGTTCATCGCGGTGCTCGCTGCGTTGACGCTCGAATCGATGCAGAAGCCGCTGCGCACCTCCGAGGACCTTCTGCAGGCATCCGGGGTTCCGGTGCTCGCCGTCCTGCCGCCGGCCGACTCCAGGCGTCCGCAACGTCTGATCGGCAACACCGGCCCGACCATCCGCCCGCCGACGCTCAGGCTCGGCAGCTGACCTCCGGAGAGACTCGTGACTTCAACCGGTGTCGTCCACAAGATGAACCTGACTCCCTCGACGTCGAGCACTGCCCTGGACGTAGGCAGCAAGCCCGCCGCGGACATGCGGATCGGCCAGATCCTGTTCTCCAAGGGCCGCATGACGGCGGTCCAGGTCGCCGCCGTGCTCGAGGAGCAGGCGCGCTCGCCGCAGCGCTTCGGCGAGATCGCCGTGCGTCTCGGCCTGGTCACCGTCAAGGACATCGACGACGCGCTGGCGCTGCAGTTCGGCTACACCGCGCTCGAGCCGGCCTCGACGCAGCTGCCCGCCAAGGTGGTCGCGGCCTTCAATCCGACCTCGCCCTTCGTCGAGGCGCTGCGCGGTCTGCGCAGCCAGCTGATGATGCGCTGGTTCGACGGCACGCCGGGCCAGAGCGCGCTCGCCGTGACCAGCGTCGACCGCGGCGACGGCAAGAGCTTCATCACGGCCAATCTTGGCGTGGTGTTCGCCCAGCTCGGCGAGAACACGCTGATCATCGACGCCGACCTGCGCCATCCGACCCAGCATCTGAACTTCGGGCTGCAGAACAAGATGGGCCTGTCGGGCGTGCTCAGCCGGCGCGCCGGGCTCGAGGAGATCGCGCAGATCCCCAACATCGGCAACCTGTCGGTGCTGCCGTCGGGTCCGCTGCCGCCCAACCCGCAGGAGCTGCTCGGCCGGCCGGAGTTCTCGCGGCTGCTCAACGAGCTCTCGAGCATCTACGACGTGATCCTGATCGACACGCCGTCGGCGCAGCAGTCTTCGGACGCCCACGTCGTGGCGCAGCGCGCGGGCGCGGCGATCATCGTCGGGCGCAAGAACAAGACGAAGAGCACCGAGATCGCCCAGCTGGCCTCGATCATGGTCAATTCGGGGATCCAGATCCTCGGGACCACGCTGAACGAGCTCTGAGCGGACTCCAGTCTCGGTCGATCCCATGCTGGCCTGGCTCCAATCCACCCCGGTCCTGTCGCCCGGCCGCCTGGCGCCGTTCGCGGTGCTGCTGGCCTTCCTCGGTGCCGCCGCCGTCGGCGGCATCGTGGTCGCCACCGGCAACCTGGTGCTGATCGGACTGGCCATCGGCGCGATCCTCGGCGTGCTGCTGCTCAACGCGGTCGGCTTCGCGGTCTGGATCGTGCTGGTCGGGACGCTGCTGGTCACCGGTCCGGTGGCGATGCACTTCCCGCAGCTCGGTCGCATCGCGTGGCTCTTCTCGATCCTCGGCTTCTTCCTGCTCGGCGCGGCCATCATCTACGAGGGCACCAACCGCGATCCGCACCGGCCCGGCATGCCCGCGTTCATGGTTTTCGGGCTGCTGTTCATGGTCTACTCGGTCGGCATGCTGGCCATGAGCGAGCTGGACATCGGCGAGAGCTTCAGCGCCGTCAAGCGCTACTTCCAGTACTGGGGCCTGATGTTCGTCCTCGCGGCGGTCGCGTTCTCCCCGCGGCTGGTCCGGCGCTGGCTGGTCTTCATGCTGCTGCTGGGGCTGGCGCAGCTGCCGCTCGCCATCTACCAGCGGATCGTGCTGATGCCCCGCCGGCTGAACATGCCCGACTCGGTCGTGCCGGTCGACATCATCGCCGGGACCTTCGAGGGCTCGATCACCGGCGGCGCCAACAGCAACGTCATGGCCTTCTTCCTGACCGCGGTGATCGCAGGCCTGCTGTGCGCCTATCGCGAGTCGATGATCCGGCGCTCGACGACGTGGCTGCTGCTGGCGCTGGTGGCGGCACCGCTCGCGCTGGGCGAGACCAAGCTGGTCGTGGTCCTGCTGCCCGCGGCGCTGCTGGTCGTCTATGCGGACCTGATCAGGAAGCGGCCGTTCGCCTTCGCCGCGGGCTCGCTTGCCGCCCTGGTGGCGATCGGGGCGCTGGGCTACTCGTACATCGTGCTGCACTCGACAGACGGGCGCGAGATGACCTTCGAGCAGCGGCTCGACGAGAATATGGAGTACAACGTCGGCACCCGAGGCTATTACGGCGGCGCCAGCCTGAACCGGGGCAACGTGGTGCAGTTCTGGTGGCATGAGCACGGCGCCAAGGATCCGGCCGGCACGGTGTTCGGGCACGGCCTCGGATCGTCGTTCGGCCCGATGGGATCCGAGCAGCGGGGGCACATGGACCGTAAGTACCCCGGCTACGCGATCGGCCTGATCTCCCTCTCCGCGCTGCTCTGGGACGTCGGCCTCCTCGGCACCGGCCTGTACCTGATGATGTTCTTGGCGGCGTTTGTCGCCGCAGGACGGTTGACGGCGCGGGCTTCGCCCGGACTCGACCGGGCGATGTGCAGGACGCTGCAGGCGGTGGTGGTGATGATGCCGGCGATGCTGCTCGCGCTGGACCTGCACCTGATGGCGCCGAGCCTTCAGGTCCTCACCGCGTTCACCCTGGGGCTGATCGCGTGGCGATGGCGCCTCGGCAACCGGTTGCCATGACCCGCCCGCTGCGCATCCTCTACGCGATCCCCGAGAACTACCCCAACTACAGGCCGGACGTGAGCGTGTTGTTCGGCGAGGCACTGCCGGCGCTCGGGGTGAGGGTCGATCTCCTGGCCACCGTCGATGGCGACGGCGAGGTGCCGCGATGGGGCGGCGGGGACGCGTTCCTGCACCGGGCGCGCGGGCGCCTCGGATTGACGCTCGCCGACCTGTGGCAGCAGTTCACGCTGTTCCGGCGTGCCCGCCATGGCTACGACGCGCTGGTGATACGGGACAAGCCCGTTCTGGGTCTGCTGGGGTTCGCAGCGGCGAGGCTCGCGAGGGTCCCGTTCGTCTATTGGATGTCCTACCCGCTGCCTGAGCAGTACCTGTGGATGGCGGCCCAGGGAGACGGGCGGGCCGGGGCGCCGCGACGGCTCTGGTTGCGACTGCGGGGTACGCTGGGACGCGCCGTCCTCGCGCGCGTGCTGATTCCCGGAGCGGACTGGCTGTTCGTGCAGTCGGACGCGATGGAGGCGTCACTGCGCCGCGGGCCGCTGCGCCACGACCGCGTGACGCCGGTGCCCATGGGCGTGGACATAGACGCCGTGCCGGCCGCCGTGGAGATCCTGCCCGAGCCGCTTCGCCACGGCCCCTTCGCCGTCTACCTCGGGACGCTCGACCGGTACCGGCAGCCGGAAGTGCTGGTCGACACCGCGCTGAAGGTCGCCGAGCAGGTGCCCGGGTTCAGGATGCTCATCGTCGGAGACGCCGATGCGCCCGGCGACCGGGGCTGGGTGCAGCAGTACGCCGAGTCGAGGAACGCCGGACATTGCGTTCACTTCACCGGCCGCCTGCCGTCGCGCGGCGCGCTCGCGCTGGCGCGCCGGGCTGACGTCGGGCTGTCGCCGGTTCCGCGCACCGAGCTGACCGAGGTGGGCTCGCCGACCAAGGCGGTCGAGTACGTGGCCTGCGGCTTGCCGGTCGTCTGCAACGACCAGCCCGACCAGGCCGATGTCGTGACCCGCAGCGGGGGCGGCCGGGTGACCGGCTTCGATGCCGGGGAGTTCGCCGAGGCGATCGTCGCGACGCTCAGGGAAGGGCCGTCGGCGCAGACGCGCTCGGGCGAGGCGCGGGTCTGGGTCGAGCGTCATCGCAGCTACCGCGTGCTCGGGCGGCTGGTCGCCGACACCCTCGCGGCGCTGGTGGCCGAGCGCCGGCAAGGTCGCGCCGAGCGCATGGGTATCGAGCCTTGAGTTGCCCGGGATGAGCTCCAGCCATTACTCCGCCCATCGGGTCCGGGCGAGCATGATCGCCTTCGCGATCGGCAAGGGCGTCTCCGCCCCGCTGTCGTTCCTGCTGATCCTGATTCTCGCGGCGGTGATGAGCCGTGCCGAGTACGCGAGCTACATCGCCACGGTCGCGGTGCTCGAGATCGGCGTGGTGCTCGGGACGCTCGGGATCGAATGGGTGACCCAGACGGTGCTCGCCAGGATCCGGGTCCGCGGCAACGCGGCGCAGTTGCGCCATGCGGTGCTGCTGCTGGGCGTGCTGCCGGTGGTGCCCTACCTGCTCCTCGCCGGCGCGCTCTGGCAGTTCGCGCCGAGCCTCGCGCCGGCGCTCGGTGGGGTGGCCACCGTCGAGGTACTGCGCCTGTACTCGGTCGTGCTCGCGATCGAGGGGCCGACCCGTATGCTGCGCGACAGCCTGATGGCGGTGCTGCTGCTGCAGCGGACCGCCCAGGCGTCGCAGGTGCTCCGGGTGGTGGTGACCTTCTCCATCGTGGCCGGGATGGCGCTGACCCATACCCCCATCGAAGCGGTGGACGTGGCTCGCGCCGAGATACTGGCCGCCTCGGTCTCCTTGTTCGCCGCGGTCGCCGCGGTCGGGTGGTTCCTCTGGACGGAGCGCCCGCGGCGCAGGATGTACGACGGCATCGGCGCATGGGTGGGCTGGGGCTCGGTGAGGTTCGCCAGCCATGCCTACGGCAGCCTGCTGATGATGCTGCTGGTCGGGACCGACCTGATGACCGCGCTGGTGGCGCGCTACCTGGGCGCCGACGCAACGGCCGGCTTCGGCTTCGTGGTGCGCCTGATCGAGACCGCTCGGCGCTACCTGCCAATGGACATGTTCTGGGGCGTGCTGCGCCCTGCGGCGATCGGCCGCTACGAGGACAAGGGTCGCGACATGCGCACGCTGATGCGGGACGTCAACCGGATGGTCGAGGCGAACCTGCTGGTCGTCGGAGCCGGGCTGACCGTGGCGCTGGCGGCCGGCGACGGCGTGGTTCATCTGCTGTCAAGGGGCAACGCCGCGGTGGCGCTGCTGCTGCTGGCCGCGCTGGTGCCGTTGCTGGCCACGCACACCGTGCGGCGCGCGGTCGAGCTGGTCGCCTACGTCTGCCACCGGTCGGCCGACTTCGTGCGGGCCTCGGTCGCGAGCCTGCTCGCTCCGCTGGCCGTCGTGGTCGCGCTGCTGACGACCGGCCTCGTCCAGGCCGTGCCGCTGGCGGTGCTGGCGGTCGACGTGCTGTTCATCGGGCTCGCGATGGCGGCGATGGCGCGCGCCGGCTGCCCGGTCATCTTCAACCGCGACCGCTGGCTGCGCCTGTCCGGTGCGGTGGCCCTGGGCGGCCTGGCGGGCGCAGCCGCCCAGGCCGCCGTTCCCGGAGGGGTCGGCACCGGTATCGCGCTCGCGTCGAGCCTGTGCGTGTACGGCTTCCTGGTCGTGCGCCTTCGGGTCGTCGACCACGAGGACCGCGCCTGGCTGGCCTCGATCCTGAGGCAGCGCGGCCGCGGTCGCGCCGACGCCTGAACCGGGCTCGCCCATGACGCTCGCAACCGCTCCGCGCCTGTTGTCGGTCAACAGCTACCACTATCACCGGGGCGGGGCGGACAACGTCTATTTCCAGCATGCCGCGCTGATGGAGGGGCTCGGCTGGCGCAATGCGTTCTTCGCGATGCATTACCCGAAGAACCTCGCCACCGAGTGGTCCCGGTTCTTCGTCGACGAGATCCAGTTCGGACACAGCTACTCGCTGGGGCAGAAGGTCGTCAAGGCCGCCAAGGTGATCTGGTCGTTCGAGGCGCAGCGCCAGTTGCGCCGGCTGCTGGCCGAGTTCCGGCCCGACGTGGCCCACCTGCACAACATCTATCACCACCTCTCCCCGTCGATCCTGCCGGTGCTGCGCAAGGCGGGCGTGCCGACCGTGATGACGGCGCACGACCTGAAGATCGCCTGTCCCAACAACAAGATGTACAACACCACGGGCGTCTGCGAGCGCTGCAAGGGCGGTCGCTTGAGCAACGTGGTCCGGTTCCGGTGCGTCCAGGATTCGCTGGCCGCCAGCGCCATCGTCGCCGCGGAGGCAGCCGTCAACGGCTCGCTGCGCAGCTACCGGGACAACGTCGACCGGATCGTGGTGCCCAGCCGCTTCTTTCTCGAGAAGTTCGTCGAGTGGGGCTGGCCGAGGGAAACCTTCCGGTACATACCGAACTGGCTGGACGCGACGCGGATCGAGGCCGACCCACGGCCGGGTGCGTACTTCCTCTATCTGGGGCGGCTCGCGCCCGAGAAGGGCGTGGCGACCCTCATCCGCGCGGCACGGCAGGCCGGCGTGCGGCTGGCGGTGGCGGGTGACGGCCCGATGCGCCAAGAGCTCGACGCGTTGGCGGACGGCGCCACCGACCGGATCGAGCTGTTCGGGTTTCGAAGCGGCGAGGACCTCGCTCGCCTCGTGCGCGGCGCCCGTGCGGTGGTCGCCCCGTCCGAGTGGTACGAGAATGCGCCGCTATCGGTGCTCGAGGCGATGGCTGCCGGCAAGCCACTGCTCGGCAGCCGGATCGGCGGCATCCCGGAACTGATCGAGGAAGGGCGCACCGGCTGGCTGTTCAAGGCAGGCGACGTCGACGCGCTCGCCGGACTGTTGCGGAAGGTTGCCGACGCCCCCGACGCGACGCTGGAGGCGATGGGGCGCGAAGGCCGGACCCGCGTCGAGCGCGACTACAACCGCCAAGCTTACGTCGACGCGATGCTCGCCTTGTATGCGGAGATCGGCGTGCGGATGCCGCACTCCACGCTTGCGGCATCGACCGATCGTCAGCCGACCCATCCCGAGCGAGGTCTGATGTGACAAGGTTCTGGTGCTCCTGCGACGGTTGGAGAAATCCTGCACAGCGTGATCGACCTGCGCCGTGGGAGAATTTTTCCGAATCGGTCGGGCAATAACCTGGCTGCTTCCTCTACCAAACAGGACATACGCCTTGAAGAAGATCTATCTCGCTGGCAGTGGCGGCATGCTCGGGCAGGCATTTCATGCGGTTTTCGGCAGTGATCACGACCTTCGCTGCACCGACAAGGACGTCAACGAGTCCTGGCTGAGCCTGCTGGACTTCCGTGACCTCGACGCCTACCGCAAGGACGTCAAGGCCTACCGTCCCGACTACCTGTTCCACCTCGGCGCCCACACGGACCTCGAGTACTGCGAGAAGAACGTCGAGGACGCCTACCTGACCAACACCACGGCCGCCGAAAACGCGGTCTGGATCGCCAACGAGCTCGACATTCCGCTGCTGTACATCAGCACCGCGGGCATCTTCGACGGCTCGAAGGACACCTTCGACGACTGGGACCTTCCCAACCCGCTTGGCCACTACGCGCGCTCCAAGTACGCCGGAGAGCTCTACGTGACGCAGAACGCGCGCCGGCACCTGGTGTGCCGCGCCGGCTGGATGATGGGCGGCGGTCCGAAGAAGGACAAGAAGTTCATCTCCAAGCTGATGAAGCAGCTGAAGGCGGGCAAGACCGAGCTCAACGTCGTGCACGACAAGCTGGGGACGCCCACTTACACGATGGACTTCGCGGCCAACGTCAAGAGCCTGGTGCAGAACGAGTACTGGGGCCTGTACAACATGGTCTGCGAGGGCGTGACCAGCCGCCTGGAGGTCTCGCACGAGCTGCTGCGCGTGCTCGGCCTGCAGGACCGCGTGAAGATCAACGAGGTCAACTCGGATTTCTTCAAGTCCGAGTTCTTCGCGCCGCGCCCTGATTCCGAGCGGCTGATCAACCGCAAGCTGGCGCTGCGCAACGTGAACCAGATGCGGGATTGGAAGGTGGCGTTGAAGGAGTACGTGGACGTCGCGTACGGAAACTACCTCTGATGCTGCCGGCCCTGGCGACCCACCTCTGACACGTCGATGCGTATAGCCGCTTTCTCGTTCCGGTCCATTCCCCTGCGGCCCGGCTGCGCCGGCGCCGACAAGTTCGCGGCCGAGTTGTTCCCGCGGCTGGTTGCCCGCGGGCATCAGGTGGTCGCCTACAACCGGCTGTACCCGGGCGAGCAACCGATCGGCACCGAGTACAAGGGTGTCGAGATCCGCAACGTGTACACGCCCACCGCGAAGAAGGGCTTCGATACGCTGCTGCATGGTTTCAAGTGCGTCTGGGACATCATCGTCAACAACACCGGCGACGTGGTCCACATGCAGAACGGCGGCAACAGCCCGTTCGCGCTGATCCTGCGACTCTTCGGCAAGAAGGTGTTCCTGTCCCAGGACGGCGTCGACTGGAAGCGCGCCAAGTGGCCCTGGTACGGTCGGGTGTACCTGTGGCTGACCCAGTATGTGAGCGCTTTCGCTCCGACCGCGGTGATCTTCGACAACGTGTTCTGCAAGGCGGAGTTCGAGAAGCGCTTCCGGCGTCGCTACGACTTCATCCCGTTCGGCAGCGAGGTGTCCGAGGAGGGGCTGGACACGTCGATCCTGGACGAGCTCGGCCTCGAGCCCGGAAGCTATTTCCTGTTCGTCGGGCGCTTCATTCCCGACAAGGGCCTGCAGTACCTGGTGCCCGCGTTCGAGAAGCTGCGCACCACCAAGAAGCTGGTGCTGGTCGGCGGCTCCCCCAATCCTTCCGATTTCGAGCGCCGCATCCGTGCGACGACCGATCCCCGGATCGTCTTCCCCGGCTTCGTGTACGGCAGCAAGACGCATGCGCTGATGAAGAACGCGTATGCCTACATCCAGCCCTCCGACATCGAAGGCCTGTCTCCGGTGATCCTGGAGAACATGGGGCTGGGCGTGCCGGTGATCTGCAGCGACATCCAGGAAAACCAGTTCGTCGTCGGCGATACCGCGCTCACGTTCCGCAAGGCCGATCCGGACGACCTGCAGCGGCAGCTCGAGTGGGCGCTGGCCAATCCCGAGGCGGTCCTCGAGAAGGGGCGCCTCGGCCGGGAGCGCGCCAGCGCGCTGTTCAGCTGGGAGATCGTCGCCGATGCGCACCAGCGCATCTTCACTGACATCGCCGAGTTCCGGGCTCATGATTCCCGGGTGCAGTCGTCGGATCCGCCCAGCTCCCCTGGGCGCGTCGAACCCGCTGGCGACGGTCCGACGGTCCTCAAGCGCGAGCGGGAGACGACTGCGCACTGAAGGCTGTCGGCGCGCGGGCGCGACCCTGCGCGCGTCCCGTCCCTCGGGCGGACATCACCTGCAGCGGTCGGCACGCCCAAGCCCATGAACCGAACCCCCTACTTCATCGTCTCAGCTCATCAGTGCGCGCCGGACATGGGCAGCGAGCACGCCGTCGGCTGGAACCTGACGTCCCGCCTGGCGCGTCGCCATGCGCTGCTGCTGATCACCGAGGACAACGGCTTCCGGCCCGCGGTGGAGCGCGCGGTGCAGGGCCTGCGCGACGAGGGCTGCACGATCGAGGTGTTCTTCGTTCGTCACGGCAGCGACTACGACGGCAGGAAGAACCGGCTGCGCATCGGCTACTACCTGAAGTACATCCTGTACCAGCGCCGCGTGCTCGCCCTGGCTCGGGAGCTGATGCAGAAGTACGAGGTCGCCGCCGCGCATCACCTCACGATCAACGGGTTCCGCGAGCCTGGCTTCCTCTGGCAGCTGGGCGTGCCGTTCATATGGGGGCCGGTGGGCGGCCTGCTGTTCGCCCCGCGCGCGCTCTACGGGGTGCTGACTCCTCGGGTGCGCCTGTTCCAGGCGATCCGCAGCGCGGTCACCTGGGCGCAGTTCCGATTCAGTCCGCGTGTCCGCCTCGCCTATCGCGCGACCCAGCTCCCGGGGGGCGCCTTCGTGGCCGCTGCGCCGGACATCGGGGAGCGCTTCCAACGACGCTTCGGGGGCGACGTGCACTGGATACCCGAAACGGGCAGCCATCAGCCCGTGTCCGCCGCCAGGAAGGATCCCGGCGACGGCCCGCTTCGACTGCTGTGGGTGGGCGCCCTGATCGAGCGCAAGCCGCTGGGCCTGCTGCTGGAGTCGATCGCCAGGCTGCCGGACCACACCCGACGGATCTCGTTGACGGTGGTGGGCGACGGCGACTCGCGCGCCCGTCACGAAGAGACCGCGGGCCGCCTGGGGATCGATGCCAGGTTTCTCGGCTGGATCCCGCACGCACAGACGCAGCAGCACTTCGACGCTGCCGACCTGTTCGTCCTGCTCAGCGTCCAGGACCTCACCACGAACGTGGTGTTCGAGGCACTCGCACGCGGCCTGCCGGTGATCTGCCTCGACCACCACGGGTACGCCGCCATCGTCGATGCAACCTGCGGGGTCAAGATACCGATCCGCAGCCTCGACCAGGTACGCGACGACCTGACCGCGAGGCTCGGCGAGCTCGCGGACGGCAGGAGCAAGCTGCAACCGCTTGCCGACGGGGCCGCGCGTCGTGCCGCCCAGTTCACCTGGGACAGGAACAGCCAGAAGATCGCGGAGCTGTACGATCGCGCCGTCGCGAGGCGGACGCCCGCTGACGCTGCTCCAACCGGCATTCTGCCCGCCTGAAGATCGTCCCGGTCTGCACAACCGGGACGCGTGTGATCCGTCGTCCATGCTGATTCCAAGACCCATCGGCCGGTGACGAAACCCGGCGACGAGCCGCGGTGGCTGCGCGGATCCGGAATCAGTCGAGCGGCGGCGGCGCGCGACGCAGTTCGGCTTCCGCGATGGCCGCGCCGCCTGGATCCTGGACTCCGACGCCGATGGTCGTGAAGCTGTAAGACTGCCACGCGTTGCCGACGAGCTTGGAGCGAGACAGTCCGATGCCCGGATTCCAGCGATCCGGGGCGAACGCGCTGTTTTTCGTCGAAGTGTCGGGGTAGTAGTCACCGCCGACCTGGATGAGGTATCGGGCCGCCGAACGATCGTCCGGCTGGCTGGGGTCGTGCACGGTCAGGCGCGACTGGAGCGTGATGTGGATCGCCGCGATGTCGGCCGGCGCGGGCAGGGAGCGCGCGCAGCACCATCCGTGGAAATGCAGGTCGGTGCTGGGCGGGCGAACCGAGACCACGCCGTTGGCGAGCGAAACGATGTCGGGGCGGCCTGATTGCACTGCATTCAGCCCCTTGGGGAAATTCTCACCTTCGATCGTGCCCTGCGACAGGAGGATCCACTGGCCGCTCGAGCGGCTCTTGTAGTAGGCCTTCATGTTACGCAGCTCGACCCGGGTGTTCGTCGCCGCGTTTCCCACGCCGTCGAAGATCACCATCCACGGAACGATCTGGGTCCAATAGGCCGAGCTCTTGTAGTAGGCGTTGGCGGGATTCCACCAGGTCGGTGTCCGCGTGCCGCGCGGATCGTTGCCCATGACCACGAAGCCCGGCCCTGCCGCATAACCGCGGGAGGACGGAATGCCGGCGAGCACCAGGTCGTTCTTCAACTTCATGTCGTTGACGACGGTGTCGACCGAATTGATGCTACCGCTCGGCTTGCCGTTGTCGGATTTGCCGAGAGCCCCGGAGGAGAGAACGGCGGTTGCGACGGCAATCAGGCAGGTGCGTCGGAGCGCGTGGAGTCGCATCGGTCGAATTCGAAGGGTGACGACGATCCCGATTCTATCGGCTCGGCCCGTGCAACCGTAAGACGGCACCGCCGATCGCCTCTCGCGGGCGTTAGGCGATGTGCCAAGGTGGCTGCGCGGATCCGGAATCAGTCGAGAGGGGGCGGTGCGCGACGCAGTTCGGCTTCGGTGATCGCAGCACCGCCCGGATCCTGGATCGCGACGTCGAGCGTCGTGAAGCTGTAAGACTGCCACGTGTTGCGGACGAGCTTGGAGCGGGACAGCCCAATGCCGGGGTTCCAGTAGTCCGGGGCGAACGCGCGTGTGCTCATCGACGAGTCGGGGTAGTAGTCGCCGCCGACCTGGATGAGGTATCGGGCCGCCGAACGATCGTCCGGCTGGCTGGGGTCGTGCACGGTCAGGCGCGACTGGAGCGTGATGTGGATCGCCGCGATGTCGGCCGGCGCGGGCAGGGAGCGCGCGCAGCACCATCCATGGAAATGCAGGTCGGTGCTCGGGGGACGGACCGAAACCACGCCGCCGGCGAGCGAGATGATGTCCGGGCGCGCCGCAGGCGTCGTGTTCAGGCCCTTGGGGTAGTTCTCGCCGTCGATCGTGCCCTGCGACAGGAGGATCCACTGGCCGCTCGAGCGGCTCTTGTAATAGGCCTTCATGTTGCGCAGCTCGACCCGGGTGTTCGTCGCCGCGTTGCCCACGCCGTCGAAGATCACCATCCAGGGAACGATCTGGTTCCAGTAGGCCGAGCTCTTGTAGTAGGTGTTGGCGGGATTCCACCAGGTCGGTGTCCGCGTACCGCGCGGATCGTTGCCCATGACGACGAAGCCCGGCCCTGCCGCATAACCACGCTCGGGCGGCACGCCGGCGAGAACCAGGTCGTTGTTCAACTTCATGTCGTTGACGAGGGTGTCGACCGAGTTCGTCGTCCCTGAGGACGTGGTCGTCGTCGCGCCCCCGGTCGACGTGGACGTGGACGTGGCCGTGGACGTGGCGTTGGCGACATTGCCGTTGCCGCGCGACGCGGTGGCGGTCTGCGCTGAGTTGGGTGCCGAGGTCTCGGCCGGGCCCGCCGTCGACGTCGCGTCGGCTGCGGCAGCCGTAGCAGCCTGCTCCGGCGGGTTTTCCGCATGGCTGCAGGCGCCAAGCACGAATGCGAACATCACGCCGGCTGCACCCAACCCGGCACGGGCGGTAGCGCCGGCCCTGGAAAAGAGCGAGGGGTCGAACTCGGCGCGCCGTGCGCTGCCCCGGTCTTGATTCAGTTCATCAAACATTTGCTTTACCTCCGCGTCGGACCAGCGAATGAGACGACCGGGAGTCGGGCCCTCATGGGGCTGCATCGCCGGCGGCACGTATCGCGACCGCATTTGTCTGAATGGAGTCGAGACTCTGATGGCCACGGCGCAGCGGAAGAAGGCGCCACGGACGAACGGCGCGCATCCCCCGAGCGATGGAATCGAACGGTCGATCAGGGCCGACGACCGGTCCGATGTGTGTGATGGATGTCCTTAGTCGACGCGGCGCGCGCGTCATTGGGAAGGGGCGGCGCCTTCAGTGCGCGGCAGGGGCCCGGGTCGGGATGTCGTGCGTTGGATGCGCGGACGAGGTGGAAAGCACGGCATTGCTGGTGCTCTTGCGTACGATGCGTGCGTACCGCCGGAGTCGCGGGGCATGCGAAAACCCCGCAGATCGCCGGTCCGCAGCCGGCGTTCGGCGTGTGGAGCCTGCGCATCGGGAAGCGCTGGCGCGTGCGAGTGCGCGGCGCGTTGGGCGCGCGCGGCCGATGGACCGGCGCGATGCGTGCAAACGGGTTGGACTTAGTCCCGGTTCACCACGGTAAACAGGCCCCGGACCCACGCATGCGGCGGGTCCTCACGCGCGATGGCGAACCCGGAGCCGGACGGATCGGCGCGCGCAACCGGGTCGTTGCACGCAACCGGGTCGTCGTGCGAAAACGGGTCGCGCCGGACGTGGGTTGCGAGCGGTTTCGCAGCATGCGGCGCTTCGTGCGCACAAGCCGAGCCGACGGTGGCGGCCGGCGCGCGCTGCATCGGGGTGCGCGTGCCGGTTCAGCGGTTGGAAGCTTGGGGTGCGTCGCAACGGCTGACGGGCCGGTCGGTCGAATAGGTCTTGCGCTCGTACAGCGCGGGCGTGTTGTCGGGGCGGCGCGGCGCGTGCAGCAGTGTCTCGAGGGCGCGGCTGCGTAGCCCGTAGGGCCTGATCGCGGGCGCGTCGTCCGACTGGCCGTGGTCCATGACGAGCGCGATGCGGCCGGTCGCACGCGAGCCGGTGAGCGTCCAGCCCGCGGTGTCGTTGCGCAGCGAGAAATCGGCGCGCTCGACGGGCAGCGGCTCGCGGGGCGCGTCGAACAGGCGCAGCTCGCGGTCGAGCGCGAAGGCCACGACCAGGGAGCGCAGCGCCCACAGGCAGCTCGCCGGCCCCGAATATTGGGCGTGCGTGGCGAAATCAGGGCCGCAGAAGCCCGCGGTCACGGCGCCGTCGGCCAGTGCGCCCCGACCGACGAACAGCGACCAGGTCAGGTCGAGCGCACGCATCGCCTCGCCCTTGGAGACGGCGCCGGGCGCCAGCACCTGCGCGGTCAGCAGCGGCACGGGGGCGGCCATCCGGTAGCAGACGCTGCGACCCATCGCAGGATGGCCCTGCGGTCCGAAGAAGTGCTTGTAGGATGCGATGAAATCCGAGTGCACCTTGCGGACGAACTCCGGATCGAAGCCCGGATCCATGCGCTGCAGCCAGAACATGCCGTAGTGGATCGACCACGCGTTGTAATAGTCGAATCCGTGCGGCGGGTCGAAGAACCACCCAGCGCCGCGATGGAAGGTCCGGAAGTATTCCCAGCTGCTCTGCATCCGCGCGTCCCAGCGCGAGACGTCGGCGCCCAGCCCCTTCAGCGCGCGGTGCACGATCAGCGGGAACAACTGCCAGTTGCCCTCGTAGGGCGCGCTGCGCAGTGCGCCCTCGAGCCACGCGACCACGTGCGCGCGCTCGGTGGGGTCCAGGCGCTTCCACACGACGTCGCGCGACAGCCAGAGGCCGAGCGCCACGTCGGCCGACTCGACAATCGACTGGCCGTAGTCGCGGATCGGGCCCCAGTAGGCGGGGTTGGCCGGGTCGGTGCCGGTGGCGAGCCCGCGCGCAAAGGCGTCGGCGAGGTCGACACGCCCGCCCCCGGTGTCGATGACCTGCGGCCGCCCGCTGGCCAGCCACGCGGCTGCCATCGGGAACATCCTCGCGAAGCCCTCCATCCCGTCGCTGCGGCGCCCCGCTTCGCTCGGCGGGCCGGGATAGTGGGCGCGCTCGCCGCCCGGCGTGCGGTATCCGGCCCAGCCTTCCAGGACGTAGCGCGCGAGCGTCTCGTAGGCCTTGGCGTCGGGCGCCGGGGTCGCGGACGCGAATGCGGCGCGCACCGCCGCGTCGGTCGTGACGGTATTGGCCTTGGGCGTCGCGCGCTCCGCCCAGCCCTCGACGCCCGTGCGACGCGGCAGCAGGACGACGACCGCGACGGCCGCCATGAGCATGAACGCCACGGCGAGCTTCAACAGGGTGGCGATCCGGATCCTTTGCAGCTTCATGGACGTTCCAGGTGGCCTGCGGGGCCGTTCGGTGTGCTCAGGCGACCGGCGGCGGCGTGCGCCCGGCCAGGTGATCGGCGAGGCGAAGCGCGAGCTGGACGATCGTCAGCGTCGGATTGGCGGCCCCCCCGCTCGGGAAGACCGACGAGCCGCCAACATAGAGGTTGGACAGCCCGTGGACCCTGCAGTCGGCGTCGACGACGCCGCGTGCGGTGTCGCGGCTCATCCGCGTGCCGCCCATGTGGTGGTTGCCCTTGACCTCGTCGTCGGCCGGGAAGCTGCCCCGCCCGAGCACCCATGGATCGAGACGCACCCGACCGTCGTTGCGGCGCAGGACCTCCTCGGCGAACAGCGTCGCCGAGCCCAGGATGGTCTGCCGATCGAAGTCGCTCAGGCGCCAGTGCAGCTCCGGGCGGGGCATCCCGTTGCGGTCCCGGTCGGCCGACAGCACCACGCGGTTCCACGGCTGCGGCGCCTGCTCCCACGAGGCGCGCATCATCGCGCCGCAAAACAGCCGCCGCCTGAGCTTGGCCATCGCCCAACGCCCGAGCTCGGGCGCCACGCACGCGAGGTCGGCGATCATCTGGCGCGATGACTCGCGGTTCCTGCGGGTGATGCGCAGCCCCGCGTTCAGCAGCCCCTTGCTGCGCAGCACCTCGGCGTTGGGGCTGGCCCAGGCGATCGACCATTTGTCGAACACGAAGGGCGCGCGCTCGTCGAGGAAGGTCTCGCCGATCGTGAAATGCGGATGCTCGATCCAGTAGCGGCCGAGCGCGCGCGGGTCGCGGACCACGCGCCCGCCGTTCAGGTGGTTGGCCCACAGCAGCAGCCGGCTGTTCTCGACGCCGCCCGCGCACAGCACGTAGCGGCGGGCGCGTACCGAGTGCCGTGCGCCGTCGGGTCCGGCCACTTCGAGCGACTCGATCGCGCCGTCGCGCTCTACGAAGTTCTGCACGCAGGCCTGCAGCACGGTCGTGATTTTCGTGGACTTCTCGAGGACCGGACGGTACTTGATGCTGAAGTTGACCGGCGGCGAGTAGCGCATCGAGGTCAGCCGCAAGTTCGGGCCGTAGGGCGTGTCCGGAGCGACCGGGGCCAGCTCGAGGATCGCCTCGGCCCTCGGCAGGTAGGGGTCGAGGTGAGCCCGCCGGATCGGCCACTCAGTGTCGATGCCGGGCACCTTCGACTCGAAGTCCACGGGCTCGAGCGGCTGGCAGAAGCCGCCCCAGTGGTTGGACGCCCCGCCGAGAAAGCGCAGGCGGTTCACGCTCAGGTCGAACTTGAGCGGCCCGACGACCTCGGCCTCGAACATGGCCTGCGAGGCCTCGTCGTGCTGCAGGCCACCCGCCTCGAGCAGCAGCACCGACAGGCCGCGCTCGCCGAGCTCTGTGGCCAGGGTCATGCCAGCCGGGCCCGAGCCGATCAGGCAGACGTCGAACACGCGGCTGCCGCCGGCGACCTGCTGGAGATTCTCGGCGAACACGTCAGCGGTCTGTGTCGTTCAGGAACCAGCCGTCGCGCTCGACCATGCGCGTCGGGCGCGGCGGCGCGGCGCGCAGCCCGACCAGCGAGAGCAGCGCCAGGACAAATCCGATGAAGCCGCGCCTGCGGGGCGCGGCGGAGCAGGGGGAGTCGCCTTGGTTCATCGCCTGCATGTCGCCGACTAAGGAGGCCCGAGGCTCGAGCCGGAACCGATTCTACCGAGGCGTTGCGCGACGCGATGAACCATTTCTTCACATTTCCGCGCAGATCCCGGCGTCCTGGGCCACTCTGCACGTGCGGCACCGCGGTGCAAGCCCGGCGATACACGACGAGACAGTTCTCCGTCCCGAATGCGCCACTCGGCTCGCCATGTCGGCTGACCGCGACAATCTGTGCTCTTATTCCTCCCGCGCTCGATGGCCGCTTCGTACCATCCGCCTCACCCAACAACCGCGAGCCCCCGGGAACCGTTCATGATCGTCTGCTCCAAGAAACTCAGTCTGCTGTCCGTCATTGTCTCCGCAGCGCTTGCCGGATGCGGCGGCGGCGGCGACACCGCAGCGACCCCCACGCCGGGTACCCCCACGCCGGGTACCCCTGCGCCGGGCACCCCTGCGCCGGGTACCCCTGCGCCGACCCCCACGCCGCCCGTCGTCGTGACCCCGGGCGTCACGCCGGTCATCCCGGCGGTGCCTGGCCTGCCGACCGCCCCGACGGTTCCTCCGGCCAACATCGTGTCGGTCGAGCCGGCCACGCCCACCTACACGGCCGGAAGCGATGCCCTGAGAAGCTTCACGTTGGCCAACGTGTTCCGCCGCGAGGCTCAAGGTGGCGCTTCCAGCGGCGTTGTCGAAGGCTCCGGCGCGGTCTCGCAGAGCGCGGCGCTCGACGATGTGGCCGCCAAGCTCAAGGCATTCCTCGAAGCGAATCCGGGATCGATCGGCACCGCGGCGGCCCGGCTCGAAGCGCAGCGGCTGGGCGGCCTGAGCGGCTTGGCGTACACGTACAGCGCGAGCTTCGACACGGGCACGCTCAAGGACGAGAACGGTTTCGTGTTGCCGCTGATCCAGGGCGATTTCTGCGCGAAGTCGGTCTTCTCCTCGGTATTTGATCTCGAGCAGATGATGTCGGGTGTCCGGTCGATCGGCGTAGCGGTTCCGGTGACGCCGCCTGCCGGCACCACCCCCGTCGTCGGAGGTTATTGCGTGCTGACCGTGGGCCAATCCAGCCTCGCGACGTGGCAGCTGCCTGCGACTGGCTCGGTGGCGGTCTATCCGCACCCGGACAAGCCCGACACCCTGAAGTCCGGCTATGCCAACCTCAACGAGCCCGGTCTGACTGGTTTCTTGGGTCACCCGGTGTTCGCGAGCGTCTCGAGCATCGACGCGCTAGCCGTGGACGTGCCCGGGGTTGGCTCCAAGATCGATCCCGCGCAGATCGTCTTGCAGAGGTTCACGCTGACCGCTGCAGCCAGTGCGTCGGGTGCGGCCGGTCCGGTGAGCGCGCGGGTGCTCGCGCCGCGAGGCACGAACATCGCTGCCGTTAGCAACGCGCAGTACACCGACAATTTTTCGTTCCCGACCTCGCTCGCTCTGATCCCCAACGAGAAGCTGCGAGATAACACCGAGTACACGGCGACAATCAGCGCCACCGTGCGGGGACGGCCGGTGTCAGCGACCTGGAAATTCAGCACTGGCACGTACTAACCCGCTCGAGCGGTCGCTTGGCGCGCGCCCGCGCGCCGGCAAGGAAGGGCCCGCTTCGGCGGGCCCTTTTCATTCGTGCGCCCGCCCGCTGGGCGCCGCCGCCAGCCGTGTAACCCCGCGCCGCCAGAGGGCTTGCACACCGCGGGGCGGGCGGTGCGGCGGTGCGGCGGTAAGATCGGCCAATGGATCCCGTCACCACCTCCCCCGGCGAGCAGGCCGCGCCCGCGCCTGCGGCCCGACGCCGCCAGCGACTCAAGCTGCTCGCCCTGCTCCTGGTCTGCGCGTCCCCGGTCATCGCCTCCTACACCGCGTACTACCTGATGCCCCCGGCCGGGCGCACCAATTACGGCGACCTGATCCAGCCGCAGCGCCCGGTCCCCGAGCTCAGGCTGGCCGCGACAGACGGCACGCCCTACCGCTTCTCCGCGCTGCTCGGCCAGTGGGTGCTCGTCCAGATCGACGAAGGCGCCTGCGGCAAGCCCTGCGTCGACAAGCTCTACGCGTTGCGCCAGCAGCGGACCATGACCGGCAAGAACCGCGAGCGCCTCGACCGGGTCTGGCTGCTCACCGACGCGACGCCCCCGGCCCCGGTGCTCGCGCGCGACTACGAAGGCACGATCGTGCTGCGCGCCGATCCGGCCGAGCTCGCGCGCCTGTTCCCCGCCGAGCCCGGGCGGCGCATCGAGGACTACCTCTATGCGATCGATCCGCTGGGTAACCTGATGATGCGGTTCCCGGCCGACGGCGACCCCGCCAGGATCCGCAAGGACCTGTCGCGGCTGCTGCGGGCCTCGCGGGTCGGCTGAGCGCGACGCGATGCCGATGTTCCGCAGGCTGCTGTTCTTCGCGCTGTTCCTCACCTTCGACCTGATCATGTTCGGGGCCTTCGTCCGCATCACGGACGCGGGGCTCGGCTGCCCCGACTGGCCGGGGTGCTATGGCAAGGCGTCGCCCCTCGGCGCGCGTGACGCCATCCGCGCCGAGGCCATCGAGCGGCCCCACGGGCCGGTCACCGAGTTCAAGGCCTGGGTCGAGATGCTGCACCGCTACGTCGCCGCCGGTCTCGGGTTGATCGTCATCGCGCTGGCGGTGATGGCGACCCGGATCGCACGGCGTGCGGGTGGGGGGGCGGCGCCGGACCGCCACGACGGGGCGCTCGGGCCGCCGTCCGCGCGAGCCGTCGGGGCGGGCGTGGCGCCCGGCGTGGCGCTTGCCTGGTTCACCCTCGCCTGGATCATCCTGCAGGGCGCCTTCGGGGCCTGGACCGTCACGCTCAAGCTCAAGCCGCTCGTGGTCACCGCGCACCTGCTCGGCGGGATGGTGCTCTTCGCGCTGCTGCTCGCGCAGGCGGTGCGGGTGGCGGGGCATCCGCCGATCGGCCGCGAGGCGGCTCGCTTCACGCGCTGGGCGGGCGTCGCGCTGGCGCTGCTGTTCGTGCAGATCGCGCTCGGCGGCTGGGTCAGCACCAACTACGCGACGCTCGCCTGCACCGACTTCCCGGCCTGCCAGTCGTCCTGGTGGCCGCAGATGGACTTCGCGCGGGGCTTCGAGCTGTGGCGCCGGCTGGGCGTCACCGGCGCGGGCGAGGCGCTGCCGTTCCAGGCGCTGACCGCGATCCACTACACCCATCGGCTGTTCGCCTACCTGGTGTTCGTCGTGGTCGGGCTGCTGGCCTGGCGGCTGCGCGGCATCGAGGGCATGCGCCGGGTCGGCGACGGGTTGCTCGCGGTGCTGGCGTTGCAGCTCGCCACCGGGCTCACCAACATCTTCATGGACTGGCCGCTGCCCGCGGCCGTGCTGCACACGGGCGGGGCGGCTGCGCTGCTGGGCCTGCTCCTCATGGTAAACTTCAGAAGCCGCGTTGCTGCCAGACTGCCGCCCGATCGCGCGCGCACCGGGCCCCAGCCCGGATCGAACCTCGCCGGGGCTGGCGCCTGACTCCCCCGATGGATCTCCTGGACCGCTCCCACCCCCCGCTCGCGCAGACGCTTCGTCAGTACATCCAGCTGACCAAGCCGCGCATCGTCATGCTGTGCGCGTTCTGCGCCGTGATCGGGATGTTCCTCGCCGCAGACGCCATGGTGCCCTGGACGGTGCTGGTGTTCGGCACGCTGGGCATCTCGCTGCTGGCCGGGGCCGGTTTCACGTTCAATTGCATGGTGGAGCGCGGCATCGACGCGCGGATGGCGCGCACGCGCGCCCGACCGGCCGCGCGCGGCGTGGTGTCGGTGCCGGGAGCGCTCGCCTTCGCGGGGGTGCTCGGTGGCGCCGGTGCCTGGCTGCTGCTCGAGTTCGTCAATCCACTGACCATGTGGCTCACGCTGGCGACCTTCGTCGGCTATGCGGTCATCTACACCGTGCTCCTCAAGCCCGCCACGCCGCAGAACATCGTCATCGGCGGCGCCTCGGGCGCGATGCCCCCGCTTCTCGGCTGGACCGCGGTCGCCAACGACGTCGGCCCGCAGGCGCTGGTGCTGGTGCTGATCGTCTTCGTGTGGACCCCGCCGCACTTCTGGGCGCTGGCGCTCTACCGGATCGAGGACTACCGCCGCTCCGGCCTGCCGATGCTGCCGGTCACCCACGGCCCCGAGTTCACCCGGCTGCAGATCCTGCTCTACACGGTGCTGCTGCTCGCGACCACGTTGCTGCCCTTCATGATCGGCATGAGCGGCTGGCCGTACCTGGTCTGCGCGCTGGTGCTGGGTGGGGTGTTCGTGCACTACGCGTGGCGGCTGTGGCGCGACTACTCCGACGCGCTCGCCCGGCGCACCTTCACCTATTCGATCATCTATCTCGCGGCGCTGTTCGCGGCGCTGCTGCTGGATCACTGGCTGTGAAGCGCCGCGAGCTGCTGGCGCGGGCCGCGCAGGCGCTCGTCGCACCGGTGGCCGTGGCCGCCCTCGCCGCGGCGCTGTCCGGCTGCGAGCGGCCCGGTGCGGGCAAGGCCTCGTTCAAAGGCACCGACATCACCGGCGCCGACTACGGCAAGTCCCTCGCGCTGACGGACCACACGGGCGCGCCGCGCACGCTGGCCGACTGGAAGGGCAAGGTGGTGGTGCTCTTCTTCGGGTTCACGCAGTGCCCCGACGTCTGCCCGACCACGCTGGCCACCATGGCCGACGTGGTCAAGCGGCTCGGCCCCGACGGCGACCGGGTCCAGGTGCTGTTCGTGACGCTCGACCCGGAGCGCGACACGCAGGCCGTGCTCGCGCCCTATGTCACCGCCTTCGACCCGCGCTTCGTGGGCCTGCACGGCGACAAGGACGCAACCGCGAAGGCGGCGCGAGAGTTCAAGGTGTTCCACCAGAAGGTGCCGGGCCGCACGCCCGAGAGCTACACGCTCGACCACACCGCGGCGTCCTTCGTGCTCGACCGCGAGGGCCGGCTGCGGCTCTACCTGCGTCACACGCAGACGCCCGAGGACATCGCTGCCGACCTGCGGACCCTGCTGGCCGGCGCGTGAGAGGCGCCGGGTGGCCCCGGTGGGGCCGTCAGTAGGCGTTGTCGTCGCCGCGCAGCGCCTGCACGACAGTACGCCACACGATCGAGACGTCCAGCCGGAGCGACCAGGAGCGCAGGTACTCCAGGTCGAACTGGATCCGCCGCTTCATCTTGTCGACGGTGTCGGTCTCGCCGCGCGCGCCGTTGACCTGGGCCCAGCCGGTGATGCCCGGCTTGACCTTGTGGCGGATCATGTAGCCCTTGATGAGCTTGCGGTACATCTCGTTGTGAGCGACCGCGTGCGGGCGCGGGCCCACGACGCTCATGCGGCCCTGCAGCACGTTG